>JAEWZN010000019.1 GCA_023395255.1 Deferribacteres bacterium | reverse complement strand
GGTCTTCTGTGGTTTTTACATCGCTTTCAGCAAGCAGCTCTTTCAGTTTGTCCTTGTCGAATTTCATCATAAACCTCGCATGTTAGTTTAACACATACGACGTTTACACACTTCTATTTACAGGCTCTAAGATAATTTTATTTTCGCTGCCTTCTGTTTTTAAGTTTTGACCATGCCGTAAATAAAACTTTAATTTCGTCCTTACTAAGCCCTATCTTTAATAAGATTTTTTGACCATGCCCCAATAATATTTCGTCAAAGTCCTTGGTTCTAACATCTTTGTCGAGCTCTCTCAAATTAAAATTAATATCAGGCAAAGGCAAATAAAGCTTTTCAATTTCAGAAGGGACAAGCTCAAGAACTCCGCCGCCATATGAGCGCCCCTCTAATTCTGCCATTAAAGCCGTTAGCGGGTTCATAAAGCAATAAACCAGCAGTTCTGGGGCAACACCCTTTGACTCCACTCTGTAAGCGGTATCAGTAGTGTAGGCTCCTAACTCGTTAAATATTAATCTTGGTACATCATGAGCTCTTTTAAGCATGCCAATATTGGTAGAGTATACTGATGGCACCTTATACCAAGGTTTTCTTATCCTGCATTTATACCTTGTATGCAAATCTTGCAATTCACCTAATAATACATACTTCTTGACCTTATCCGGTAGCACTTCATACTCATCTGATAAATAAATAAAATTTGTTGGATGCCCACTTGTTTTATTATAGTTAAATTGGTTCTGATCATAAATAACGCCCTTACAATGCTCACTCCTCCCAAACATAGGGTGCGAGTATGGGCGCAAATCGAATTCTTCAACTACAGAATCTTTAACTAAAAAGAAATCATTTGCTCCAGTAACTATCCCGACATCTACTTTTGCAATATCAGAAAACCGATGCACCATTTTATTCTTCAGCGTCTTTTCAAGTACATGTATCTCTTTTTCGTTTAGGATTGCCTTTGTCCATTTCCCGCTTACCGTTTTTCCATTTATTGGCTTAGCTTTTTCAAATTCCGTTTGTGGGTCAATATTAAGAAAATCCCAGCCTTCTACTTGTTTGATAGCTACACCAAGAGACTCGCAGTTGTTAGTTAACTTCTTTTCGGCTAACAATATTATTGCTCCCTGTAGAGTATCTTCAAACCATATGTCTTTTGGATCAATAATAAGAATTTTACTGCACTCTACACCAAGAAACTGGCGTAAAGGCTGGGAATGCATTACATTAATCAATTCAGATGGAATTACCATTCCTAGGCGTCCACCCGGTTTCAATAACGAGACTCCAGCCAATACAAATGGAACCCAAGCGTTGGTATGTTTTGAGAATTTTAAATCCAGACTTTTAAATAAAAACTCTATATTGTCTTGGAAAGATTTTTCAAGGAACTGATATCTTATAAACGGCGGATTACCAATAACTGCATCAAACTGTTCATGTTTATGTATAATAACGGGCGTAGCCCAATCTAAGAAATCTCCTAAATGAATATCTAAAGGAATATCCAAGCCCTTTGATAATTCGACAGCTTTATCCGCCTCATTCCTATCAATCTCTGCTACTTGTATTTGTATGTTTTTAAGCCCTACATCATGAAGTGCTTGAATAAAAATACCATCGCCACAACTAGGCTCTAATATTTTTATAGGACGAACATGAGAAATCCAGTCACAAATATATTTTGCTATGTCTATAGGGGTATAGTACGCCCCTCTGAGTTTTTGCTCAGATTGGTCGGCCTTGAATTTCATATAATAATTCCTTTGTGAGATTTAATAGAATATACGACTTTGATCTTGATAACAATAAAACAATTACAAAGTTAAATTTGTATCCATTTATGTTTTTATAACAAAAAATCAACATGTTAAAAAAGTTTTTAAAAAATATAGGGGCATTAAATACCCCCTATACAAAAATTTTCTTCAACAAATCTTTTAAACTGCTGAGCCTTCGGGCTCCTTTCTTATGCCCCGCCGTTGCTTTTTATCATGGATATGAACTCGGTAAAGTTGTTTGGTCTCACTGTTTTGGAGTCGAACTCCTGCTCCTTGAAAGCCCTTGCTATACCGGAAAGAATTTCAAGCTGCGCCATATTATCCTCAGCCGGGGTAAGTATCAGAAACACACAGTGCGCAGGGCTGCCGTCCGTTGAGCCGAAGTCTATTCCGTGCGATGTTACCCCTGCTGCTATCACAGGTTTTTTCAGTTCTTTGAGCCTAGCATGGGGAATGGCGACACCATTCTTGAGCCCGGTCGGCATAATGCCTTCTCTGTCCACAACAGCTGTCTTTATTATTTCGTAGCGGATTCCCGTCACTGCTGAAAGTGGCGCACACAGCATCTCAATTGCTTTATATTTATCAACAGGGTTATTTATCAGAACAAATGCCTTGGGCTCCAGAAAGTCTCTGAAATTAAAGCTCTTTTTGAGTTTAAGAAGCTTCTTCATCGCAGGTCCGCTGAGCATGGAGGTGGATATGGCGAGTATCACCAGCGCCACGAAAACCTTCTCGTTTATCAGCCCGAAGTTAAGCGCAACAAGCCCCAGAATTATCTCCATTGCCCCGCGGGCGTTCATGGCAAAGCCTATGGCCAGAGATTCCCTTTTGCCCTCACCGGAAAAACGGGCTGCGGCGCTGCATCCGACAACCTTGCCTATTGTCCCTATCACGAGAAAAACTGCTGTTATGGTAAAATCGAAATTGGCTACGAAGTTTACGTTAAGACCGATGCTGGCGAAGAAAAGCGGTGCGAAAAATGCCGAGACGAACTGTTCTATTATGGTTCTTGTTTTCTCCCTGAAATGGTGGGTGTCACCCAGAGCGAGCCCCACCAGAAAAGCCCCGAAGATAGCGTGAATCCCTATCATCTCCGTTGCTGCAGCACCGATCATGGTGAGAGCCAGCGAAAACGCCAGAATCCCCTCCGGCCAGCTGAAATGAGCCTGAACCCACGGAAGTATCTTATGAATCAGCCTGCGCATGATCGTTATCATAAAGAAGGTGAAAAGCAGTGTCAGCGTTATGGTTACATATATCGGCATATGGTTGACATCGCCTTTCCCGGCGAGGCTCAGCACCGCGGCGAACATCATCCAGCCCACAATATCGTTAAAAATAGCGGAAGCTACAATGAGCATACCCAGCTCACTCTTGTAGTAATTCAGATCCATCAGAGTCTTGGCGATTACAGGCAAGGCTGATATGGCCAGAGCAGTGGCTATAAAAAGAGCAAAGAAAAGCGCCTCGCTCCCTGCCTCCATCCCGAAAAGGCCGGGAAAGAAATATGTCACCGCGAAGCCCATTGCAAAAGGAACCACGATGCCGGAAATGCCTATGCTGAAAACCTGCTTCCCCTGCTTTCTGATTGTGCCTATATCAGCTTCCATACCTGCAACAAGGAGGAAAAGAACAATTGAGATAGTGGCTATACTGTCCATAACCACTTTGCGGAGCCCTTCCGCGGGGAAAAGGAAGTCAGTGACCGAAGGAGCAAAGAAACCCAGAACTGTGGGACCTAGGATTATCCCCGCAAGAATTTCGCCCAGAACGGAAGGCTGGCCGTATTTCTTGGCTATTTCACCGAAAAGCTTGGCGGTGAAAAGCAAAATGCCCAGCGAAAGAAACATGATTGCAAGTTCGTTAGGGCTAAGCTTCATAGGCTCCTCCGCTTGTTTAATATTTATATCACGTAAAGCCTGACGATCAATACATCTTTTTAATCATCAGGTAATTTGCGGGCCCGGAATTTCTTGAGAAAAGCAGCGCCGTATGCTAATGTCCGCTTCTGAGGGAGCGTGTTATGAACAGCGAAGAAAAAGATAAGCCGGAATCAAAAATCAAAAAAGCCGACAGGCTAATGCACGCCAGTTCAATAGGTATGTCTTTCGTGTTCAGCATCCTCATCGGAACAGGAATGGGCTGGTGGCTTGATAAGTTTTTCGGCACTAAACCCGTTCTTACCTTTATCTTCATGCTCTTCGGAATAGCTGCGGGATTTAAAAATATGATTTATTTTATGAAAAAAGCCGGCGTTTTTGATGAAGATAACAAATAAAATCTTCATTCTTTCATTGATCTTTTTCGCTATCTTGTATACAGTATGCACGATCTTTTTTAATAAAAGTTTCACGGCCGGGGTTCTGTGCGGTTATATGATTGCCGCTCTGAACTTTTTCATGCTCTCACGGAAGATAACAAGTGCTTTTGAAGGTAAGATTTTCGGTGCACTGGCCTTTAATACTCAAATAAGGCTGCTGGGAACCGGAGTCGCTGTCTGGGCTGCTTATGAATACCTCCGCGTCAGCATGATTGGCATACTCGTAGGGATCTCTGTCGTACCCCTTAGTATTCTTCCGGTCGCCATTCATCACTACCGCGCCGAAACTGATGATACATCAGACGGATGCGGCGGGTCGGCTTGACTTTCGCCTGACCTTAAAAGTTTTAAATTGTTTTTACGGAGAATTTAGAGATGGAACACCCCCTTAATATTTCCATGCTTTTTCCCGCGGACATCGGGCACACATACTGGCATGTCATGATGACTTTCCTTGTTATGCTGTTCACCCTTTTCCTCGGAAGCATAGCCTCCAGACAAGGCAGCGAAATCCCCGGCAGAACCCAGGGCGCTTTCGAGATGGCTGTGGGCGCAGTTTACAACATGGGCGTTGAACTCATGGGCGAGGAAGGAAAACCCTACATACCCCTCATTTTCGGTATAGGTGTTTATGTACTTTTCTCCAACTGGATGGGGCTTATACCCGGATTTCTGGCTCCCACATCCAACCTTAACTCAACCATAGCACCCGCTCTGGTAGTATTTTTTACTTATCAGGCGATAGGCATTAAGAAACACGGCGCACACTACATCAAGCATTTCCTCGGCCCCGTGGCTTTTCTTGCCCCCCTTATGTTCATCATCGAGGTCATAGGTCACCTGGCCAGACCCATGTCCCTCTCCATGAGGCTTTTTGGTAACGTGTTCGGTGAGGAGCTTGTTATAGTTATTCTTTTCATGCTCGTACCCTTCCTTATACCCCTGCCCATGGTTATGCTCGGCATGTTCACAGGCGCCCTTCAGGCATATGTGTTCATGATGCTTTCAATGATCTATATCAGTGGTGCACTTGAAGAAGCACACTAAGAGATAAACTAATATTCAGGAGGACTTAAATGTCTAAAGCAGCAAAAATTCTTTTCAACGTAGCAGCAATCATGGCTGTATTTTCAGTAAGCGCATTCGCAGCAGAAGGCGGCGAAACTTACAAATGGGCACACTACATAGCAGCAGGCTTCGGTATGGGTATAGCAGCTCTCGGAACCGGTATGGGTCAGGGTAACGCTATCCGCGGCGCAGTTGAAGGTATCTCCAGAAACCCCAGTGCATCCGGTAAAATCTCCACTACTATGATCATCGGTCTTGCACTTATCGAGTCAATCGCAATCTACGCACTCGTAGTTGCACTTATCCTTCTTCTTGTTGTTTAATTAACAGGCACCAATAAAAGGGCAGGAATTTCCGCAAAGGTCTTCCTGCCCTTCTTTCACCATAACGGAGGCTTTTAATGTGGCAGAAACTCAAAAACTTCAGCCGTAAAGACCCTCTCATCTTCGTACTTGCCATAATTGTTATTGTTGTGGGAGCCACTTTTGGCGGTCTTGAGGCTATGCACATGACCAGTACGGACACATTCTGTAAAACATGTCATGCAGAACAGAGAGTCGGCGTACGGGGCGAACACTACACATGGGACAAAAATATCCACAGCAAGGCGGACGTAAGCTGTCTTGACTGTCACGGCAATCCAGGAGTACTCGGTTATCTTGACGCACACGTCATAGCCGGTACAAAAAGTCTTTTATATCAGATATTCGTTTCAGAAGAGAAAATTGTCGAGCTTCTCACACATGCGGCTACTGATCCTGTTGCGGCAGAACACGCTGCTCCGGATGCGGCATGTCTTTTCTGCCACTCGGATGACGTTAATCAGCAGCTCCGCAGGGAAAAGCTTATCTCAGTCGGTATCCATTTCAGAAACATCGACGAAGTTAAGAACCCCACCTACAGAACAACATACGGACTCGCAAGCATAACCGGCGAACCTGTAACCAAAGGTGTTGAGCCTAACCACGCAAAACACATAGGCGCAGGTCTCCTCTGCACAAACTGCCACCTCGGCGTTGCCCATGGCGGTGAGCTTTACAACAAGCCCAAAATGCAGACATGCTTCGACTGCCACGACACAGTAAGAGAAAAAGTGCAGACTGTTCCCGCAAATGAGGACTGCGCTGCTTGCCATACAATGCAGAAAGGCCTCCAGGAAGGCACATATGTTAAAGGCGTAGACGAGATGAGATGGTACATGGCTGACCTTTCCTGCTCAGACTGCCACGACTCTGCCTTTGAGCGCCCCAACACAGACAAATGCATCGCCTGCCATGATGATTCATACGCTGACATCATGACAGACACACAGGCCGCATTCGCCGAGAGACTGGAAGAAGTTAAAGCTAAATATGCACAGCTTTTCACTGAAAGAAGTGACATGCCCATGGGCAAACGCGCTCTCTTCAATGAATACGCGCGCATAATCAGAATCGCTGAGATGGACGGCTCAAAAGGCATTCACAACCCTGACTACCTTGATGCCCTCTTCACAAGAGCGGTTGAGCTTACGGAAGCCATAGACACATGGACAGCGCCTGTTGCCGAAGAGAAAGCAACACCCGTCGTTCAGAAAGCATCAGCAGAGGCAGCACCCGCTGCTCCGGCTTTTGCAGGCAACCCCGCAGAGCTTATGGACATTGCTTCCGCTATGGAGATAATCAACATCGCAGAAAAATATGTTCCCGCTCCCACAAAGCCCGCAGTAAACTTTGAGCACCTTGCACATGCTCAGAAGATGGCATGCACAGAATGCCACTCTGATCCTGAATCAGGCGTTCTCAAGTTTGAAGTAGGCGAAATAAAAGGCATGAAAAACGATTTCCACGACAAACTCTGCATCGACTGCCACACGAAACAGCGTGTGAAAAAGACATGCAACACATGCCATAAGTAATAATCAGAATATTTTAACAAGATACTGCAAAGCGGCTTTCCTGAAATTCGGGGAAGCCGCTTTTTTTATTCATGATAATTCAGAAACGGTACATCCTGTGTTTTTTACGCACACACTCGCGCCGAACCTGTTCGGCTTCACTTCGAATGTTTCACTTGCGTTCATAGAATGTATTTTACTTTTGGAGGCAGTAACTTCCCCCTTTAATAAAGGGGGACTGAGGGGGATTTTAAGAAGATATGCAGGATAGCAGACAGCTTTAAAGACCGGAGAAGAGAGGAGCGGCGGCGAGTATTCCGAAACCTGCCACAACAAGCCAGAACGGGCTGAAAGTCATGACGCTGATGCTCACCACGCCGAAATAGATAAGTAGTCCGAGAACCCCTAAAAAAGTCCCCAGAAGCCATGTGATAAATTTCGGAGCGCTGAGTTTCATGAAACACCTCAATGATATTGAATCATAAAATACTATTCGGCATCGGCTTTATTTTCAACAGTTTTTGTATCACATTTGATTTCTTAATAAATTTAATGTAAATAATAAAAATTATCCTTTGTGTTTTTAAAAAATAAAACTATATTAATTCTCATGAATGATCGTTGCGAAATATCACGATTTATATTGTATTATTAAGTAAAAAGGAGACAGGAGGTTAATATGCCCGATTTTGGAAATCCTTTCAGCGGTTTAAAGCATGATCGCAAACTTACCGATCAGGAGCTTGTCAGAGCCATCCGTTTTATGGTGGCGGCAGAGTATGAGGCTATCCAGCTTTATCAGCAGCTTGCTGAATCCACAGATAACAAGCTGGCTCAGGCGGTTCTTATGGATATAGCCGACGAGGAGAAGGTGCACGCCGGAGAATTCCTGCGTCTGCTTAAGGAGCTTGATCCTCAGGAGGAAGAGTTTTACCAGCAGGGATATAAAGAAGTGGAAGATGAATTCCTTTCGGGAGCTTCCGCAGAAGGCGCTGAACCGGCAGCAGGCGAAAGCGGCGGGCTCGGAATAGGCAGCCTTAAGAAAAAATAATTGAGGAGGAATGTATGAATCTGCTCAGAAAAGATTTTGCACCCATCAGCGCAGCAGCATGGAAAGAGATAAACACACTCGCTAAAGAAACCCTGTCCGCTAACCTTTCCGCCAGAAAGTTTGCGGATGTTGAAGGCCCTTACGGCATAGATTACACATCAGTAAGCGTCGGCCGTCTTGCTCTCCCCTCTAAGCAGAAAGCAGGCGAGGTATGCTTCGGCGTACACAAAGTTCTTCCCCTTGTTGAGGCTAGGGTTAACTTCTCGCTGGATATTTGGGAACTGGACAACATAGACAGGGGCGCAAAAGACCTTGAACTGGAGCCCCTCACAGAAGCAGCCAGAAAACTTGCCGCATTCGAGGAAAACGCCGTATTCAACGGTTTTAAGGACAGCGGTATTGTGGGGTTGAACCAGCTTACTGCCAAGTCAAAAATTGCCATGACGCTGGACAAGGACAGCATTGTGGACGCTGTGAGCGAAGCTCAAACACGCATGATGAAGGAAGGGATCACTGGCGGCGCTAACCTTGTGGTCAGCCCTGCCTTGTGGAAATACCTCGCACGGCTCTTCCCCGGCGGAACACTGGGCGATTTGATCAAACAGCAGATCAAGGGCTCAGTTGTATACTCGGAAGCGGTTGACGGTGCTCTCCTCGTCGCGGACAGAGAAGGCGACCTTGAACTCACAGTGGGGCAGGACTTCGCAGTGGGCTACCACAACCACGATTCCGAAAAAGTGCACCTGTTCCTTACGGAATCTTTCACATTCAGAGTTATCACACCCGAAGCCGTTGTGGGCTTTTCAGTAAAATAGACAATTAACGGGGAGCCTCAGGGCTCCCCTTAACCTTATGCAACAGTCCCGCCTTAGCATTGCATTCAAATGAGATTGCTTCACTTCGTTCGCAATAACAGTAAAGGCGGCGCAGCCTTAAATTATTTTTATTTGCCGCAGCAGTTTCTTTTTATAACCTGAATCTTGAAATTATATTCTGTAAATCAGATGCCAGCCTGCTGAGCTGTTCAACTGCCTCTGCGGATTCGTGAGCCGCATGGGAATTCTCACCTGAAATAGCAGAGATATTCTCTATGCTTCCTGACATGAGATCCATGGCATTGGCCTGTTCGTCCGTGGCGCGGGCTATCTGCTCTACTCCGCCCGCAACGGCATCCATGTTGGATTTAATTACTCCCAGAGAATCTCCGGCCTCAACCGCCTTAACCTTTCCGTCCTCAACCTGCTGAACACCTTCAGCCATACCCAGAACAGCACCGCCCGTGTCTGCCTGAATGTTCTGGATCATATCTGCTATTTCCTTAGTGGCTTTGACAGTTTTCTCCGCAAGCTTCCGCACCTCATCCGCAACAACGGCAAAGCCCCGGCCGTGCTCCCCTGCCCTTGCCGCCTCTATGGCCGCATTGAGAGCCAGAAGGTTTGTCTGATCGGCAATATCATCTATAACCTGTATTATGGCGCCGATCTGTTCGCTGGATTCACCAAGCTTACGGACAGTAGAGGCAGATTCCTCAACTGTGCAGGCGATTTTCTCCATCATATCCCTGGTTTCCATAACCAGAGCATGACCGCGGGTGACATTTACTTTTGCAGTATTTGTGCTTTCGGAAACACACCCAGCGTTTTCCGCAACCTCCGCCACGGTTCCGCTGATCTCTTCAACTGCTGTTGCTGTGCTTGCGGCCTGTTCGGCCTGATTCTGAGCGTTTCTTGCTATGGTTTCTGAGTTTCTGGCAAGTTGCGCGGCAGTGCTGGCCAGACTTGATATACTGTCAACAACATTGGAGAGAGCCTGACTGGTTCCGTCCACCATTTTATTAACCGCTATACCGAGCTTACCGACCTCATCATTTCTCTTTATGCGCACCCGCACTGTATAATCACCGGAAGCTATTGTGCTGAAAATACGCTCCATATCCTCAAGCCTTCTGAAAATCATCTTTTTGTTAAGAGCATATATGATCAGTATCAGCGCGATTGTTATCGGTATGAATATGCCTATATAAGTGTACAGACCCTTGCGCAGCATGGCATATGCAGTATCTGTCGGGAGAAAAACCTCAAACGCCCCGTGGATCTCACCCGCACGCCAGTTTTCCATCTTAACGCCTGTGGGGTCTGTACCGTCGTTTGTTCCCCACAGTTCGCCGGAATCAGCCGGGTCCCCGTGGCACATTTCGCACTCTTTGGTAAGCCTTATGGCTTTAAAGTAGCGGAGCATGCCCATCTCTTTGTCATAGAACATATATTCAGGAGTATTCCCTGTGCCTGTATCCTTCTTTCTGAGCATCTCAAGAATTTCCGTTTCTTTGGCATCCGGCTGGTTTTTCGGATTTCGCGGCTGAAACTTCGGGACTTTGAATTTAAGCCCTGCCTCCTCTGACTTGGACTCCATAACCCTTATTGCACCTATAACCGGCACAGTGTAGAGAAACTTCTGAACATCGGTCTTAATTTCCTCAGTTGCAAAAACGCCTTCCTTAAGCTGGCGCGCGCCCCATTCCCGCACACCTTCGGCAGCCAGTATGAAACTTCTGGCACGTTCAAATTCTGAATCAAACATCTGATTTCTGGTGATAACATAGTTGACAGTAAGTATTATTGCCATACCGCAGGCAACCACTAATGAAATTATAAGCGCCATGATTGTGTTGAGTTTCATAGAGCCCCCTCCGTAAAAAACCCTGACTGTATCTCTTTACTGAATATATCACTGACGGGCGTTCATTACAAATGATACGAACTAAACGTAATCTACTGCTTGAAAATATTATCTTCTTAATGACATTTATCACTTGATAATGCAGGTCTTTTATGGTTCTATCAATCTTAGTAAGCACATGTGTGCAATTTCTACTTATTTTTAGCTAACCTTTTGCTGTTGTTAAATTTTTATTCCCAATTCTGCACACTTGTTCTTGACCGACCCTCGCCCTCAAGCTATAGTTAAACAATTGTAACAACTTATTGTTATAAAACTTTATGAGGTGTGTTGTGGGAAAAGTTTTTACTCTGGTATTAGCTGCTATGCTAATGATCTCCTCCGCTGCGTATGCGGAAACAAAAAAGAACAATATTGAAATTTCACTTGGAGCCTTTGATCCGGGTGATGATTACGATGGCTATTTTGACACAGGAACAGATGTCAGTATCAACTACATTCGCAGTTTCAATGATTTTTTTGCCCTTGAAACAGGTCTTCATGCTTACGGAACAGAAATGGAGGACGGGTGGTACTGGTATGGTGTTTCCGCAGCAGATGCTGAGGTTTCATCTGTCGGTTTTGAAATGCTGGGACGTTTATACAAAAACTTCAACGGTTTCAGAATATACGCCGGGCTTGGATTCGGACTCTACCATAACACTCTTGAAATCAAGGCTTCCGGTGTAACTTTCTATGATGAATCCGGCAGAGCTTTAGGTGTAGTGGGCAAAGCAGGGTTTGATTACATTTTCAATAACGGGTTATATTTGGGGCTTAATGCCAAGTATTTCACAAATGAGCAGGAATTTGACGGTAGCTCCGAGAAACTGGATCTCGGCGGAACATCCTACGGTTTAACAGTTGGCTATAATTTCTAAAAGCAGCATCTGCCGTTCAAATTCAGCAGGGCAAAATCTTTCATAAAAAAACAATTAAGCGGGGGAATACTCCCCCGCTTTAATTTACTATATTCCCTTATCTTCCATCTCTTTTTTGTGGTCTTTTCTGGAGAGATACCTGTTCATTGCATAAACATAAGCCTCGGCACTGGCAACAACAACATCGGTATTTGAGCCTCTGCCTGTTACGTCATAGCCGCACTTCTCGAACTCAACGGTGAGCACAACCTCCCCCTGAGCATCCTTGCCCGCAGTAAGAGCATTGATTTTATAGCTTTTCAGCCTTCCGACTATTCCTGTTGTACGCTCAATAGCCTTAAGGCACGCATCAACCGGGCCATCGCCTATCGAGGCATCAACCATTACTTCGCCCTGCTCGTTTTTAAGCTCAACTGTTGCCGTAGGTATTCCTGCGTTGCCGCTTGCGAAGGTTACAGTGCCAACGGAGAAGTGTTTCACAGATTCGTTAAGCTGCTGTTCCACAAGCATTTCAAGATCTTCATCAAAAACTTCCTTCTTCTTGTCCGCCAGAACTTTGAACTTGTTGAACGCTGTCTCGGTCTGCTCCGCGTCAAGGGTGAAGCCGAGCGCCTCAAGCCTTTTGATGAATGCGTGACGTCCGGAATGCTTGCCGAGAACCAGTGCGTTAGAAGGATAGCCCACGCTTTCGGGGGTCATTATCTCATAGGTGATCCTGTTTTTCAGCACGCCGTCCTGATGTATTCCCGCCTCATGTGCAAAAGCGTTTTTGCCCACAACCGCCTTATTAGGCTGAACCCCCACGCCAGTTATGGATGTCAGCAGCTTGCTGGCGCGGTAAATCTCTTTGGTGTTTACATTTGTCTCAACATCAAACAGATCCTTACGTACATTAAGAGCCATTATGACTTCCTCAAAAGCGGCGTTTCCTGCCCTTTCGCCTATGCCGTTTATGGTGCATTCCACCTGTGTGGCTCCCGCGCGGATGGCCGCCAGAGAGTTGGCGGAAGCAAGTCCGAGGTCATTATGGCAGTGGACGCTTATTCTGGCTTTGTCAATGTTGGGAACTTTGTTCATGATGGTTGAGATAATTCTCTCATATTCAAAAGGAACTGTGTAGCCCACTGTATCGGGCAGGTTCACTGTTGACGCTCCGGCAGCGATAACAGCCTCAACCATCTGACACAGGAAATCCAGATCGCTTCTTGTCGCATCTTCACAGCTGAACTCAACATCACCGCAAAGATTACGGGCAAACTTCACTGCGCCTGTGGCTATTTCCATAACCTCTTCACGGGTCTTTTTCAGTTTGTACTGCAAGTGGATGTCACTTGTTGCGAGAAATGTGTGGATTCTGGGGCGTACAGCACCTTTCAGTGCATCCCAGCCCACTGCTATATCCTTCTGGTTTGCACGGCAGAGCCCTGCAACACCCGCATTCTTTATCACAGATGCGACCTTCTGCACTGCCTCGAAATCACCGGGGGATGATATGGGGAAACCTGCCTCCATCACATCAACACCGAGCTTTTCCAATTGCAGAGCCATCTTAATTTTTTCTTCGGTGTTCATGCTGAAACCGGGAGCCTGTTCTCCGTCTCTCAGGGTGGTATCAAAAATTATCACTCTTTTTTTACTCATTTCAAATCTCCTTTAATTTTATTATTTATCAATTATTTCTTAATCTCAGTCCCATAGTCTCAGCGGATGCCTGCTGTTCCGTAGCACTCTTGTTTTTCTTTTCGGATGATTCTTCCCGAACATTTTCCGCCTCCTTGGTTAATTTTATGTGTGCTTTTTGCAAAAAAAAAGGCCTCAACCCCTGAAGGGTGAGACCTCTTAATATAACTTATTCCTATAAAAGGATATTTATTGCAGCTATATTTCCTGAGCCTCTTCCTCCAGATGCACCCTGTTTTTCCTTAGTAGTAGCGCAACTATACCGCTTGCGGCATAAGCAAACGCAAAAAGAAACAGGAAAACTTCGGGGTAGAGTCCGAGTACAAATATAAAAAGAACGAAAGCCACCATAGAGTTAAATGGTTTCCTGTGAAAATACTCAATATTCTTGAAGCTGAAATAGGGCACGTTGCTGACCATCAGGAATGCTAAGATATAGATCATGAACGTAAACCACAGAGGAACCTCAATGGCTGTGGGATCACCGAAGAAATGGCGGGCAAACAGAACACTGGTAACCACAACACCCGCAGCAGCGGGGCTGGGCAGACCGACAAAAAATTTGTTGGATATGCGTTTTGCCTGAACATTAAAACGGGCAAGCCTCAGGGCTGCGCAGGCAACAAAAAGAAACGCCGCCATCCAGCCGAGCCTTCCGTATGGTTCCAGCGCCCATTTGTAAACAAGCAGTGCAGGAGCCACACCGAAGGATATGAGATCAGCCAGAGAGTCAAGCTGAATGCCGAACTCACTTGATGCATTGAGCATTCTCGCTATTTTCCCGTCCAGTCCGTCAAAAACAAACGCAACGAGAGTGGCATAGGCCGCCATCACGTAGTTGCCGTTCAGAGTGGCGACTATGGAGTAGAAGCCGCTGAAAAGCCCCAGAAGCGTCACGAAGTTCGGAAAAATCGCGTTCTTATTTACCAATTCTGCCTCTTTGAATATTTTCACTTAATTCGCCTTAGTGTCTAATCGTCTGTATCAAGCTTTTCGTTATATTTTGCAATAACAGTTTCGCCCGCTTTCACAATATCGCCGTTTTTGACGATTATGTCAAAACTTTTGGGGAGGAACAGGTCAACGCGTGAAGAGAACTTGATTATCCCCAGCCTGTCGCCGAAGGAAACCTTGTCCCCTTTGTTCCAGTAGCACACTGTGCGTCTGGCGACGAGACCTGCAATCTGTTTAACAATCATGGAGCCGTATTCCGTGTCAACGTAGATCACATTCTGCTCATTTCTTTCCCCGGCATCCGGTCTGTCGGCAGGGATGAACGAACCGGGCTTATGGCGTATTCCCGTGATTGTGCCCGCAACCGGCATTCTGTTTACATGCACGTTGAAAACATTCATGAAAACGCTGATTTTGTTGTATGTTCTTCCTTCAAATTCCGTTTCCGCAATATCGATCACTTTTCCGTCCGCAGCCGAAACAGCTATTTCATCGAACGGGGGAATATCTCTCTCAGGATCTCTGAAAAACCAGAGAAACAGGGCGAGGATAACAAGTGAAAGGAATGTGAGCAGACCTTTCGGCAAAAAGAAAATGATGAGAAACGCGACAAGCGCGACGAGAATGAAAGGATAACCTTCTTTCGCAAACAAGGGAGAACTCCGGTAAAAATTATTTCAGGGCGGAAACACCGCCCTGAATAATTACAATATATCAGTTTTTATCTTTGTCAACAATCTTACTTTTGCCCAGCCAGCTCATCATGCCGCGAAGCTTTTTGCCCACTTCTTCAATGGGATGCTCCTCGCCTATGCGCTCAAGGGCTTTAAACATGGGTTTGTTCGCTTTGTTTTCGAGCATCCACTCGTTTGCAAACTGGCCTGTCTGGATCTCTTTGAGAACCTGTTTCATCGTCTCCTTCACTTCGGGGCTGATTACTCTGGGGCCTCTTGTCATGTCACCGTACTGGGCTGTGTTGCTGATAGAGTAGCGCATGTTGGATATGCCGCCTTCGTATATAAGGTCAACGATGAGCTTAACCTCGTGAAGGCACTCGAAATATGCCATTTCAGGAGCGTAGCCCGCTTCTGTAAGGGTTTCGTAGCCGTATTTTATAAGCTGTGCAAGACCGCCGCAAAGAACTGCCTGCTCGCCGAAAAGATCTGTTTCAGTCTCTTCCTTGAAGGAAGTTTCAAGAACGCCTGCTCTCGCACCGCCTATAGCGTTTGCGTATGAGAGTGCAACCTCTCTGGAATCGCCTGTTGCATCCTGATAGATGGCGATAAGGCAGGGAACGCCGCCGCCTTTCTGGTATTCGGCTCTCACAAGGTGGCCGGGGCCTTTGGGGGCGATCATGACAACGTTAACGTCCGCAGGGGGAACTATCTGGTTGAAATGTATATTGAACCCGTGGGCGAAGGCGAGAGTATCACCGGCTTTGAGGTTGGGCTCAATGGCTGTTCTGTATATATCGCCCTGAGACTCGTCCGGAGCGAGGATCATTATAAAATCTGCCCATGCAGCAGCTTCTGCCACTTCCATAACCTTAAGGCCTGCGCCTTCGGCTTTTTTCCATGAAGGGCTGGATTTTCTTAAACCCACAACAACGTCAACGCCGCTGTCCTTCATGTTGTTAGTGTGTCCGTAACCCTGTGAACCGTAACCGATTACGGCAACCTTTTTCCCTTTTATCAGTGAAAGGTTGGTGTCCTTCTCATAGTAAACTTTCATTGTGCAATTCCCTCCGGCTGTTTAGCTGTTTATTTTTATCAGTTTATTTTTCATGTTTTGGGGATATTCCAGACAGATTTTCCCCAAACCCCTTCCGAATATTTCAACCCGCTCAATATATGTTTTTTATTTATAACAATACAAATGAAAAAACATATAAAAAATGAAGTTTTGAGGGGTTAAAGGGGAACTTTTGTATAAAAGTTCCCCTAAGTGTACCGGATTATCCGATACATCCTGTTCGGACTGCCGCGTCACTGGCGTTCCTCGCAGTGACTTGAGTAATCTCCCTTCCTAGGGAGTATTACTTATCGCTGGTAGCTTTACTGCCCCTTGCGATAGCAACGCTTCCGGTGCGGACGACCTCAATTATTCCGTAGGGTTCCATCACCTTGAGGAAGGCGGTGTTTTTGTCCTTTGTGCCTGTGATTTCAATGACCAGCGACTCACCGTTGAGGTCTATGGTTTTCGCCCTGAAAGTGCTGACGATGTTGAAGATCTCAGGTCTTGTGCGTCCTGTGGCATGAACCTTCACAAGGAGCATTTCACGCTCTATGTGATCCATGGAAACAACATCACGCACTTTTATAACATTCACCAGTTTGCGGAGCTGTTTTATGATCTGCTCGATCACAGCGTCATCCCCTCTGGTGACTATGGTCATTATGGAGAGCCCCTCTTCCACTGTTTCGCCCACGGAGAGGCTTTCTATGTTGTAGCCTCTGCCGCTGAAAAGGCCGGAAATGCGGGAGAGGACACCGAATTTGTTTTCAACAAGAACGGATATGATATGTCTCATCTTTCTGCCCCCTTACCTGAAAAGCATTTCATTGTTAGAGGCTCCGGCGGGAACCATGGGGAAAACGTTTTCCTCTCTGTCCACACGGAAGTCCATTATTACCGGAAGATTCTTGATCTTCAGGGATTCACGGAGGACATCCTCCACCTCTGAGGGTTTCTCAGCGCGCAGACCCACGCAGCCGAACGCCTCTGCCAGCTTCACAAAATCCGGCTGGCATTCAAGGCATGTGCTGCTGTAGCGTTTGTCAAAGAACATCTGCTGCCACTGCCTCACCATTCCGAGGAAGAAGTTGTTGAGTATGGCCACCTTAACGCCGACTCTGTACTGAACGGCGGTGGTCATCTCCTGTATGTTCATAAGGAAGCTGCCGTCTCCTGCTATGTCGAAAACCTCTTTATCGGGCATGCCCATCTTTGCGCCTATGGCAGCGGGAAAACCGAAGCCCATAGTGCCGAGGCCGCCGGAGGAGATGAACTGGCGCGGACGGTCAAACTTATAGAACTGACCCGCCCACATCTGGTGCTGGCCGACTTCCGTGCAGATAATGGCATCGCCCTTGGTCACCTTGTAGATCTGCTCCACAACATACTGGGGTTTTATGACTTTATCCGAAAAAGTGTATGAAAAAGGCTGTTCTTTGTTCCATGCATCGATCTTCGCCTGCCACTCTTTCCTTTCCGCTTTGTGTTTGTCCCATCCGAAGTTTTTAACCTCTTCCAGTGCCTGAGCGAGAACGATTTTGCAGTCCCCGACTATGGGGATTTCAACGGGAACATTTTTGCTTATCGATGCGGGGTCAACGTCAATATGAGCTATCTTCGCATGGGGGGCAAAACCGCTGAGCTTGCCTGTTGAGCGATCAGAGAACCTTGTGCCGACGGCGATTATATAGTCCGCCTCGGTTATTGCCATATTTGAGGCTTTGTTGCCGTGCATTCCCAGCCAGCCCACACATTGCGGATGGGTTCCGGGGAATGAGCCGAGGCCGAGGAAGGTGGTTATAACAGGAACGCCGGTTATCTCCGCAAGCTGTTTAAGCTCATCCGCGGCATTGGCAAGGGTAACACCGCCGCCTGAAAGGATGATCGGCTTCTTCGCACCTTCGAGGAGCCTGAGCATTTTGCGTATCTGTCCCGGATGCCCTTTGGTATTAGGGCTGTAGCCGGGGAGGCTTATCTCTTTATCCCAGTTGAACTCAGCCTTGGCATTCACAACATCCTTGGGCAGATCCACCACAACGGGGCCGGGTCGGCCTGTTCTGGCTATGTAGAACGCCTCTTTTATGGTTGCTGCCATTTCTTTGACATCGTTTACCAGATAGCTGTGCTTGACTATGGGACGCGTAATCCCCACTATGTCCGCTTCCTGAAACGCGTCACCGCCTATGAGATTTGTGGAAACCTGCCCCGTGAAAACCACAAGGGGGATAGAATCCATATAGGCGTTGGCTATGCCCGTAACAAGGTTGGTGGCTCCGGGGCCTGATGTCCCGAAGCATACGCCGACCTTGCCTGTTGCTCTGGCAAAGCCTTCCGCAGCGTGTATGCCGCCCTGTTCGTGGCGGGGAAGGACGTGGAGCAAGTCCGCGTCGAAGAGTTTGTCGTATATCCCTAAAAGCACTCCGCCGGGATAGCCGAATATAAGATCGGCTCCCTCCTCATGCAGGGCTTTAACTAATATTTCCGCTCCGGTGATCGGCATTTTAAAATCTCCTGAGTATTACAAAACTATTACAAGGTTAGATAAACGGTTCAGTCCCTTTTGAAGATGGCTCCGTCTGCCGCACTTGAAACACCCTTAGCGTATTTCAGCAGGTAGCCGTGCTTGATTTTCGGTTCGGGTTTGACCCAACCGGCCTGCCGTCTCCTAAGCTCTTCTTCGGAAACGGCGAGACCGATACCTCTCTCCGGGATATTGATGTTTATCACATCCCCGTCTTCAACTAACGCTATAATGCCGCCTTCCGCCGCTTCGGGGGAGATATGCCCTATGCAGGGTCCCCTTGTGCCGCCGGAGAAGCGTCCGTCTGTAATAAGCGTGACTCTGTTAAGCCCCATACCCATAATGGCGGCGGTGGGGGCAAGCATTTCACGCATGCCCGGCCCGCCTTTGGGGCCTTCGTAACGGATGACAACAACATCACCGTTAACTATTTTACCTGCGTGGATGGCAGCCATAGCCGCCTCCTCGCTGTCGAATACTTTTGCTTTGCCGCTGAAAACAAGCATGTCCTCATTTACGGCAGACTGCTTCACAACACAGCCGTTCGGCGCTATGTTCCCTTTCAGAACGGCTATGCCGCCTTCCTTGTGGTAAGGGTTGTCCAGCGGGCGCACTATATCCTCATCGAAGATCTGCGCCTTGTCGGCTATTTCGTAAACTGTTTTGCAGCTTACGGTTATATTGTCCTCAAGCAGAGGCTTGAGGCGTTTCTGGAAAGCGGGGATTCCACCTGCCGCGTCAACATCTTCCATATAAAATTCGCCGCCGGGGTTGATGCTTGTTATGTGCGGCGTGGATTTGCTGAATTTATCAAAAGTATCAAGGTTAAGCTCAACACCCGCTTCGTAGGCTATTGCGGGAAGGTGAAGAGTGGTGTTTGTGGAGCCGCCGAGGGCGAGATCCATCTTCACTGCGTTGTTGAACGCCTTTTCATTCATAATATCTCTGGGTTTGATGTCCTGCCTTACCAGCTCGCATATCTGTACGCCCGATTCAAAGGCGATTCTGCGTTTGTTGCCGGAACCGGCGATTCCTGTTCCGCATCCGGGAAGGCTCATTCCCATGGCCTCAGTGAGACATGCCATGGTGTTCGCGGTGAAAAGCCCCTGACAGGCGCCCTGACCGGGGCATGCGTTCATTTCAAGCCCTTCCATCTCCTCCGCGCTGATTTTCCCCGCGCGGCACTGAGCCATAGCCTCGAAACTGTCTGTTATGAAGGAGCGCCTCTTCATGCGCCATGAGCCGCCGAGCATAGGCCCCGCGGTGACAACGATTGAAGGGACATTAAGCCTTGCGGCAGCCATGAGCATACCGGGGGTGATTTTATCGCAGTTGGAGAGGAAAACCACTCCGTCCAGAGCGTGGGCTTCCACCACGCACTCGATCATATCGGCGATTGCATCTCTGGAAGGGAGGCTGTAGTGCATGCCTGTATGCCCCATGGAGATACCGTCGCAAATTCCCGGCACGCAGAAAATAAAGCCGTGTCCTCCGCCCGTGTGAATGCCTTTGTCAATGAAACGCTCTAGGTCTCTCATCCCGGTGTGTCCGGGTATAAGGTCGGTGAAACTGGAGCAGATGCCGATGTGCGGTCTTTCCATGCTGCTTTTGGGAACGCCCGCGCCGTACATCAGCGCGCGTGCAGGGGCTCTGTCCAGACCTTTTTTCACTCTGTCGCTTCGCATTAGGCTCTCCTTAATGTAGAAAAAAGCCTTAAAAACCCTGCGGTTTCAAGGCCTTATGAAGGTTTGCGCCTCTCTCTGACTTCAGGGAGGCTAAACATTGTTAAGCAGTAACAATAGCACAACACCTATCCTTGATCAAGCTGTAAAACGGCGTTTATGCAGTTTTAGAGATAATAAGTCTGAACAGGGCTGATTACAACATTAAATATGGAATTTTCTGATGAAACAGATGCCTGACAGCGGAGGATTCGCGATAATGAAAACAGGTGTGGGACAGTTCGCATATGCTCCTGTTACTTCGCCGTTTCAAACCTCAAATATGTTATGTCAACATAATAATGATAATATCATAATGATACTGTCATAATACACTTGCTCTTTTTTTAATAATAAATTAGACTCAGATATAAGAGGTTTGCCATGTTGAGAAAGAATCCGTTCTACCTTAAAGTTTTGCCACCGGAAGCCCCCTTCTGCAACAGGGTCAGGGAGCTTAAGGAGCTTGAAAACTACGGATACAGCGGAACAAGTGTTGTCATCTATTCGCCCAGAAGAGAGGGCAAAACCTCGCTTGTGAACAGGGTGCAGGAAAGACTGCGCAAATCAGGCGTAATTACCGTAAAGGCAGATTTCCTCAGCGTTTTTTCCGTGGAAGATATAGCCGCTCGGCTGGCAAAGGCGGTTTTCAGCGAAACAAAAAAACATGAACCGCTCTACAGAAAGGCAGTGAGCCTCATTAAGTCATTCCGCCCCGCCGTTCAGACAGACCCCCTCACAGGCAGCGTGTCCTTTACATTGCTGAGCGTATCAGGAAAAACGGGCTTTGAGCTTCTGGAAGATGTGCTTGAGTCATTAAAAATATTTTCACAAAGCGCAGGGAGCCCCCTGAATATTTTTATCGATGAGTTTCAGGAGGTTACATCACTGCGGGATTCGGCAAAGATTGAGGCTCTGCTGCGAACATATATGCAGGAAACCAGCGCATCATTCTTCTTTGTGGGCAGCAGAAGGAGTATTCTTTCTGATATGTTCAATGAGCGCAAGCGTCCGTTTTATAAAATGGCAATGAGCTACTCTCTGGAAAAAATAGCAGAAAAAGATCTGTCACACTGGATAAAAGAGCAGTTTGAAAATAACGGCGTTGTCTGCGAGGCAGAACTCGCCAGTGAACTGGTGCAGCTTGCCCACAGACACACATTTTATGTACAAAAGCTGGGAATGCTGACATTTAATCTGTCTGACAAAGCAGTTACAAAGGAAAGCCTTATAGCCGCATATCAAGATCTGCTTGAAAGCGAAAAGACAGTCTTCGAGGAATCATACCTTAAACCTCTGGCATCAGCGCAGCGAAACCTGCTGACCGCACTGGCACGTGAAAACACAAAACAGCCTTTCGCACAGGACTACATCAGAAGACACAGCCTGCCTTCCGCAGCCACATTGCAGTCTGCATTGAAGGCTCTTCTGAATGAGGATTTAGTGCATAGAGACGCTGATATTTATACCCTTGTTGACAAGGTTTTTGAGGACTATCTCCGCAGAAATTATTCTTAAAAAGCTTTGAACCCCTGCGAAGGGAGGTAATCTTTTGCCCGCCCCGCCTCCGCCCACAACAACCCCTTTGCAATTTGCGGGTAATCTTGATATTGTTCTGAGATGGATTCAGACAGCATTTTCTCCAAAGATAAATTCGATGAGGACACCCTCACAAGCCACATACGTCCGCAAAGACTGGACGACTACATCGGCCAGCATAAGGTCAAGGAAAACCTGCGCATATTCGTTCAGGCCGCCAAGCAGAGAGGCCAGAGCCTAGACCACTGCCTGTTTTACGGTCCGCCGGGGCTGGGAAAAACCACCCTCGCCTACATTATCGCAAGCGAGCTTGGGGTAAATATAAACTCCACCTCAGGCCCCGTTATAGAAAAGGCGGGGGATCTCGCCGCCATTCTCACCAACCTGCAGGAGGGGGATGTTCTCTTCATTGACGAAATCCACCGTCTGCACTCCAATGTGGAGGAGATCCTCTATCCGGCTATGGAGGACTTCAAGCTGGACATTATAATAGGACAGGGACCTGCGGCGAGAACAATCAAGGTTGATCTGCAGAGCTTCACCCTTGTGGGCGCAACCACCAGAGCCGGGCTTCTCACCTCACCCCTGCGTGACCGCTTCGGGGTCATCATGCGCCTTGAGTTTTATGATGAGGAGAACCTCGCCACAATAATCACCAGAGCATCAAGAATACTCAACCTCAAAACAGAATACGCAGCCGCCCTTGAGATAGCCCGCAGAAGCAGAGGCACGCCAAGGATAGCCCACCGCATCCTCCGCCGTGTACGCGATTTTGCCGATGTGCTTAATAACGGACTGGTAGACCTAGAGATAGCCCGCGAGGGACTTCTGCGTCTGGAAATTGACAATGAGGGGCTGGACGCGTCAGACAGAGGATTCCTGAAAGCCATAATCGAAAAATACGAAGGCGGCCCAGTGGGGCTTGAAACCCTCGCAGCCACTCTCTCCGAAGAAAAAGACACCATAGAGGACGTAATAGAGCCGTACCTCATATATAAAGGCTTCGTCAAAAAGACCCCAAGAGGCAGGGTCGCCACCCGCCTTGCCTACGAACACCTTCACATGGAACCCCGAAGCGGGCTGACCATTGATGATTTCCTCGGTGAATAATGGCTAAGAAAAAATCAGTATATATCTGCCAGAGCTGCGGCAGCGTCTCCCCGAAATGGATAGGCAAATGTCCCGAATGCGGCGCATGGAGCAGCTATGTGGAGGAGATGCCTCAGGATGAGACAGCATCTTCCGCCAAGGCAAGGGATGTTCAGCCCCTTCTCCTCGGTTCCATAAAAGGGCTTGAGGTTGACCGCACAAAGACCGGAATCGGCGAGCTTGATCAGGTTCTGGGCGGCGGCTTCGTGAAGGGCTCCGTTGTCCTTGTGGGTGGTGAGCCGGGCATAGGCAAATCAACAATCATGCTCCAGGTGGCGGGAATCCTCGGCACAAGGGGCGCAAAGATACTTTACGCTTCCGGCGAGGAATCCCCCTCACAGATAAAAATGCGCGCCGAAAGGCTGGGCATAGCAACAGACAATCTCTCAATCCTCGCCACAAACTCCCTTGAGGACATACTCACAGCGGCGGACAGGGACAAGTTCGCCTACATAGTGGCGGACTCGGTGCAGACCATCGCCTCGGAGGAACTTAACTCCGCCCCCGGCACAGTGGGACAGGTGAAGCACGTTACCTACCGCATGGTTGAGGCGGCAAAGCAGAAAGGGATAACAACCCTGATCGTCGGTCAGGTTACCAAGGACGGATATATAGCAGGGCCGAAGGTTCTGGAACACCTTGTTGATACAGTGCTTTACTTCGAGGGAGACTATTCCAGAGGGATAAGAATCCTCCGCTCGGTCAAAAACCGCTTCGGCTCCACAAACGAGGTCGGACTGTTTGAGATGAGCAGTCAGGGACTTCTGGAATGTCCGGACGGCGGACTGCTCGGCAGCACCCAGTCGGATGCGGCGGGCAAGGTGCTTGTCCCCGTGATGGAGGGCACAAGGGCGTTTCTTGTGGAATTACAGGCGCTTGTAACACCCACCTACTTCCAGTTCTCCCGCCGCAACGCAAACGGCTTTGACACCAACAGGCTGAACATGCTGATCGCTGTTCTTGATAAAAAGGGCGGGCTGAACTTAGGCGCGTCAGACATCTACCTGAATATTGCAGGCGGAATAAAGATAACGGAAACCTCCGCCGACCTCGCAGTGTGCGCGGCGATAATTTCCTCATTCAGGGAAAAACCCGTTCGGACAGACACGATTTTCGTCGGAGAAGTAGGACTGACGGGGGAGACAAGGAATGTTGCCAACATCAAAAACAGATTGACCGAGGCGGTCAAATTTGGTGTAAAGCGCGCATATCTCCCCGAAAAGATAGACTTTGACGGAAAACTTGATATAATCCCAGTTAAAAATATTTCAGACTTTCTTGACAAATTCTAGGAGGAAACATGGGCTTACTGACAGGAAAAAAGGCTCTTATCTTCGGCATTGCCAACAACAAAAGCATAGCTTACGGCATTGCTAAAAAATTTAAGGAAGAAGGGGCAGAACTTGCGGTCTCCTACGCAGGCGAAAAGCTTGAATCAAGAGTGGTTCCCATCGCGGAAGAACTCGGCGCGAAGCTCTGTGTCCCCTGTGATGTGACATGTGATGAAGATATAGAAAAGGCCTTCGGCATTATCGCCAGAGACTTCGGCAATATAGACATACTCATCCACTCCATAGCATACGCCCCAGGCGAAGCGCTGAAAGGACGCTACATCGACACCACAAGGGATGCATTCAAGCTCTCCATGGACATAAGCGCCTATTCGCTCGTTGCGCTCTGCAAGGCTGCGGAACCCATAATGAACGAATGGGGCAGCGTGATCAACCTCTCCTACTACGGTGCGGAAAAGGTTGTGACCAATTACAACCTCATGGGTGTTGCGAAAGCGGCTCTGGAATGCTCCACACGCTACCTTTCATGCGACCTCGGCGTGAAGAAGATAAGGATAAACAGCATCTCCGCAGGCCCCATCAAAACCCTTGCCGCATCCGGCATAGGCGGGTTCAAGAACATCCTCGCCCACATTGAGGAGCGCTCGCCCCTGCACCAGAACGTAACCATCGAAGACGTGGGAGATACGGCGGCATTCCTCGCAAGCGACCTTTCCAGAACAATAACAGGTGAAACACTGCATGTTGACTGCGGGTACAACGTAATCGGAATCTGAAAAAAGTTTTTTTTTAAAATGCAGCAGAAAGCCGCCCTTTTGAGGCGGCTTTTTTTGTGTCAGAAGATCTCTGAAAAGATCTCTTATTTTATCTATTGAATAATGATCATAACCCTTATATAATCAGGATTATAAAGAGTAAAAAGATCTCTGATTTAACACACATAAGGAGGTACGGTGCGCCCTGAATATATGGAACCTGCAATGCCTCTTCAGGATGGCAGAAGTCCTGAAAAAAGACGTGAAACAGATAACCTCGCCTCAATTCTCAGAGAGAAGGCAGCGGCACTTAACAGCGCCCTTAATCCCGTTGTGCAGGATTCAATAGGCGCTCTTGTCCGTTCCATGAACTGCTATTACAGCAACCTGATAGAAGGGCACTACACACACCCGGTGGATATAGAGAAAGCCCTTAACAAGGATTACTCAAATGAACCTGAAAAACGTAACCTCCAGCTTGAGGCTGCGGCGCATATTTATGTTCAGGAAAGGATAGACAGAGCAGAGCAGCCTGCAAAAACAGCATCGGGCGAGTTTATCCGCTGGGTTCACGGAGAATTTTACAGCAGACTTCCGGAAGAACTGCGATATGTCAGTGACCCTGAAACGGAAGAAAAGATTCCGGTTATTCCCGGTGAATACAGAAAGAGGGATGTGAAGGTCGGGCGGCATGTGGCTGTGCCTTTTGAAGATGTGCCCGCGTTCATTGAAAGATTTGTAGCTGTCTATAACCCTGAAAAACTCGGACGGCACGAACAGGTGGCAGCAGCAGCGGCAAGCCACCACAGACTGCTCTGGATACACCCTTTTCTTGACGGCAACGGACGCACCGCAAGGCTTTTCAGTCATGCGTATCTGAAAGAGATCGGCATAGGCAGCAGCCTCTGGTCAGTATCACGGGGTCTTGCCCGAACTTCAAACAAATACAAGGAAATGCTCGCATATGCGGACTCCGACCGCAAGGGAGATCTTGACGGGCGCGGTTCCCTCTCGCTGATCGGGTTACAGGATTTCTGCATATATTTTCTGGAGCAGTGTATAGACCAGACAGAGTTTATGGCATCTCTGCTTAAACTGACAGAACTTCTGGAAAGGATTGAGTTTTACTGCAGAAACGAAGCCTCAAAAGGGAGAATGCATAAAAAAGCGTTCAGACTGCTGAAAGAAGCGCTGATTATGGGAGAGTTCAGCAGAGGGAACGCCGCCGATATTCTGGATATGTCAGCCGCAAGCAGCAGCAAAATAATAAGCGAGCTTGTTTCGGACGGCATCCTGACATCTGAAACCCCAAAGGGTAAAGTCCGCTTGGGGTTTCCGTACAAGGTGCTCAAATACTGGCTTCCGGGCGTGTATCCTGATCTCTAGCCTTTAAACCTTACCCTGTACTTTTTGAGGAGCAGATCAGGCAGATAGCTCCGCTTTGACTGGCGCAGACTTTCCTTGCCCATATCCTGTTCGAAGTTGATATACTTATATTTTTCGGGAAGGTGGTTTGCAAACTCGTTGAAAATATACTGATAAACCCCTTTGAAATCCACAAGCCCTTTGGCAAAGTGCATAACATAGGTGTCCGAGTTGAGTTCCTCACCCAGAATAAACCCGCAGGGTCTGCCGTCGGCGTAGTATATTTCCCCGCAGAGCACAAGCTCCTCGCAGTGAGTCAGCGCCTCCAGACAGGCTCTGTAGTCTGTCTGCTCCTTAGGGAGATCCGCCTGCTCCTGCCATTTTTCAAGGATATAGAGAGCATCCTCTTTCACCTCACCGCATATGGGGCGGCTGGTTCCGGCATATTCCTCACGGAACTGCTTCATAAGGTTGCGCTTCTTGTGCAGTTTGCGTCCGGCGTAGGTGGCCATTTTTTCTCTGGTGTATATATAGTCGGAGTCGGCCTCATCGCTGGTATATTCTATTGTTGCAGGATCAAGCAGTGCCAGACACTCTTCCGACACGGGGAAGAAAAACTCCGCATCTTTCTGGAGCTCAAGGAGCTTTTCCTTTGAATAGGCCTGAATGCTGTTAACAGGCTGAATGTAGGTTTTCCCGTCATAAGTTTTCCCCTTTATGACAGGCTCGCCGTTTCGGCCTATTTCATATTCGTGGGTTCCCCTGAAAAGGAAGATGTTTGCAAAGGTATATTCGGAAAGAGGTTCCGATATATTCCGGAATCTTTCGTAAAGCACGTCTTTATGATGTAAGTTTATTTTTTCCCAAGTCATAGCAGATGAAAATACTACAAGGACTGTCCTCTTTCAATGGGAAATAATATTAACATAATTTACGGCAGGAAAAACAGCGGATCAGGCAAGCCTCATTCCGCGGCGAATACGAATAAAACACGCCGGTTAAAATAAAAGCTTACGCAAGCGGGAAAATTTTATATAATAATATTCGGACTTCACAAAACAGGATAATTTTTGTACCTTACGAATCATTGGCTTAAGCAGGAGAAAAAATGCACTTTGATTTTGCTCTGGGCGCGGCGATCCTCGCTTTTATACATATCACGCTTTATCTTTTTCTGGGGAGCAGATACCTCCAGCACCTGACAAATCTGTTCGCTGTGCTGGCATTTCTCCTTTTCATGGGGAGCATAGCCACCCACTGGAAGCATTTTGGTCATTTCCCGTCATATTCCCTTGGCGATCTTTTTGCCATGGTTTCCATGACGCTTACCTTTATTTACCTGATATTGTTTATGAAATACAGACGGCCTCTTCTGGGGCTTTTCATATTCCCGATAGTGATCATACTGGGCGCGCTGGTCTTGGTGCTTCCTTCCGCCGCACCTAAGGACGCAGCGGGAATAAGCAGCATATGGCTTCTTATCCACCTGCCCTTCACCGTGATCGGCACAGCGTTCTTCATGTTCGCCACAGTTGCCAGCATTATGTACTTTTTGCAGGAGAGAGAGCTCAAGCGCAAAAACTTCGGGATAATCTTCAAGCGTTTCCCGCCGCTGAACCAGATCGACCGCCTGACCGCGGTAAACCTTATTCTAGGGTTTTACTTTTTCAGCGTGGGGCTGATCTCAGGCTTCGTCTGGATGATTTACGAGCCTGAGCGGATAGGCTTTATTCTTCCTAAAATGATCTTCGCCGTTATCACATGGGTGATATTCGGCCTGATAACATATTTAAAAAAATACAGAGGCATGACGCCTAGAAGCACCGCTTACTCCACTCTGGCGGGTTTTATTTCCGTCGTAGTGACATACGCCGGTGTCGCGTTTTTTCTCATGGGCTGAATATAGATGCAGTTGGCAGTTGTAGGACTTAATCATAATACCGCCCCTGTTGAGGTGCGGGAAACTTTGGCAGTAGCCGAAGCGGTGCTGGAGGAGCTTTACGGCGACATCCTCCAGAATGACAGAATATACGAGGCGATGGTGATCTCCACCTGCAACAGGGTGGAATATTACATAGTCACTGACGATTTTCTCTGTAACGTGGACAGCGTTCTCAAAATCATAGCCGAGCAGTGCAAAATCGACCGCAGTATTCTCCAGAAATACACCTATATCCACTGCGGCGAGGAATCCGTGCGTCACATTTTCCGTGTGGCAGGCGGGCTTGATTCTCTGGTTATGGGCGAGCCGCAGATCTTCGGTCAGGTGAAGGACGCTTTCGAGAACTCCCGAAAGTTCGGCGCGGCGAAAACATTCATCCGCAAGCTGGAAGAATTTGTTATCAAAACCACAAAAAAGGTCAGAACCAATACAGGCATAGGCGATAACCCCGTCTCTGTCAGCTCAGCCGCTGTTGAGCTTGCCTCCAAAATCTTCGGCAGCCTTGAGGACAAACACGCCCTCGTGGTAGGCGCGGGCGAAATGTGCGAGATAGCCTGTAAACACCTCCGGGGTGCAGACATCGGAGGGATAACGGTCACAAACAGAACATTTGAAAAGGCGGAAAAACTCGCTGCGGAAGTCGGCGGAAAAGCTGTTCCCCTTGATCAGTTCCGTGAGGAACTCGCCCACGCGGATATAGTGCTCTCCTCCACCGGGGCAAGCGGCTACATGATCGAAGCGGCAGACATAAAGCCAGTTATGGTCAAACGCAAGCACAAACCTATGTTCTTCATAGATATAGCAGTACCCAGAGACATTGACCCCGCCGTGGCGGACATCGAAAACGCATATGTTTACGACATAGACGACCTTAAGGCCGTGGTGGAATCAAACAAAAAACTCCGCCAGAAAGAGGCCGTGAAGGCTATGGAATACATCGAAACAGGCGTGGCGGACTTTTACCGCTGGGTGGAATCCATGAAGATTGTGCCTGTGATAAAAGCCCTGCGTGAAAGCTTTGATGAAAAGCGCATGCTTGAGCTTGACCGCTTCTGCGACAAGTTTAAGGTCGCAGACGCAGGCGAACGCAGGAAGCTGGAATACCTCCTCAGCGCTTTTATGAACAAGGTTCTGCACACCCCGCTTAACAACCTCAAGGATCTGGCTCCCGGCAAGGAGCGCTACAGCCTTGATGAAGCAGTAAAAATTATTTTCGACTTAAAAGAATAAATCAGGGGATAGATAATGAAAAAAGTAAGAATCGCAACAAGGGGAAGCATGCTCGCTCTGTGGCAGGCCAATCACATCAAGGCTCTGCTTGAGAAGGAGCACAAGGTCGAATGCGAACTCCTTGTAATCAAAACTCAGGGTGACAAAATACTCGATGTGCCTCTGGCCAAAATAGGCGGCAAGGGGCTCTTCGTGAAAGAGATAGAGACCGCTCTGCTTGAAAACGAGGCAGACATAGCCGTGCACAGTATGAAGGATGTTCCCATGCTCCTTCCCGAAGGGCTGGAGCTTTACGCAAGCCCCGAAGGGGAAACGCCGGAGGACGCTTTCGTCTCAGTAAAATACAAAACAATAGCCGATCTCCCTCAGAACGCAGTAGTAGGCACAAGCAGCCTCCGCAGAAAGGTTCAGCTTGCCCGCCTCCGCCCTGATCTTGAGATAAAAGACCTCAGAGGCAATGTGAACACCCGCCTGAGAAAGCTCGACGACGGGGAATATGACGCAATAATCCTTGCCCGTGCGGGTCTTGTGCGTCTTGAATACCACGACAGAGTGACAGACGTGATCTCCGTTGAGGACATGCTCCCCGCCGTTTGTCAGGGGATTCTCGGCATAGAAGTCCGCAGTGATGACACTGAGAGTAAGAAGCTCCTTGACTTCCTCCGCCACGAACCCACAGAAACAAGGGTAAGATGCGAAAGAACCTTCCTCAGAAGGCTTGAGGGCGGATGTCAGGCTCCCATAGCCGGACACTCCGTTATAGAAGGCGACCGCATCATAATGAAAGGTCTTGTTTCCGATCTTATAGGCGAAACATACATCGAAGCCGAGAACAAAGGCAGCGTGAACGACGCTGCGGAAATAGGCTACGAACTCGCGGAATCCATACTCGCCGCAGGCGGAAAAGAAATTCTGGACGAAATATACTCAAAATGAGACAGGTTCTTGTAACCAGACAGAAAAGCCAGTCGGCGGAGCTTGTCAGGCTTCTTGAGAAGGAAGGCTTTCAGGTCTTCTCTCTCCCGCTGATTGAGACAGTTCCGACGGGTGCACCGATCCCTGATAAGGATTATGACGTGGCGGTGTTCACCAGCCCCGTATCGGTGGAAACCTTTGCGCAGCATTTCGGCAGGGTGAAGTTCCGCTATACAGTGGCAGTCGGCACAAAAACCGCTAAAAAGCTTCAGGAATACGGCATAACGCCGGACGGTGTGCCGGATGAATTTTCCGCGGAAGGGCTTATCCGCATGTTTTCCGAAATCGAGGTGAAGGGGATGAAAGTTCTCTCGCCCGGTGCGGAGAAGCGCGCGGGGGATCTCTGCGGATACCTTGAAGAGTGCGGAGCCGAGGTGGATAAGATAAGCACCTACAAAACATCTCCGGTCATATACGAAAAAGGCTACGTTGACAGATATATAAAAGAAAACGGCATAGACATAATAACCCTCACCGCCCCAAGCGCCGCCGAAAGCCTTCTGGCGCAGGCAGAGAACCTTAACGAGGTCACCCTTGTCAGTATAGGGAAAACCACGTGGCAGTATCTCAAGGAGAGAGGGCACGAATCCGTCTACCCGCAGGTGCAGACCATTGAGGGCATGACGGAGCTTATATCTAATCTTTACAAAGGAGTTTGACATGGCATTCCCCATAGACAGAGGCAGAAGGCTCAGAAGCAACCCCGCAATAAGAAGAATGGTGAGAGAGAATCAGGTCTCCGCTGATGATCTGATCTACCCTCTTTTTGTTGCAGAAGGCGAAGGCATCAAGAAGGAGATCTCCTCCATGCCCGGCGTTTACCAGATGAGCATCGAGCACATCGTCACCGAATGTCAGAAACTCAAGGCACTGGGCGTTCCCTCTGTAATCCTTTTCGGAATCCCCCAGCATAAGGATGCCGAGGGGTCACAGGCTTATGACAAACACGGCATTATCCAGAACGCCATAAGAGCCATAAAGCACGAAGTGCCTGAAATGTATGTGATAACAGATGTCTGCATGTGCGAATACACCGACCACGGTCACTGCGGCATAATAAAAAACAACGATGTGGATAATGACGAAACCCTGAAATATCTCGCCCTTGAAGCCCTCAGCCATGCCGAGGCGGGCGCGGATATGGTTGCCCCCAGCGACATGATGGACGGACGCATAATCACCATCAGGGACATTCTGGACTGCAATGGCTACCACAACATCCCCATAATGAGCTACGCCGTCAAATACAGCTCCGCTTTTTACGGCCCCTTCCGTGAGGCTGCGGAAAGCACCCCCGCATTCGGCGACCGCAAAACCTACCAGATGGATCCGGCAAACAGGCGTGAGGCTCTGCGCGAGGCAATGACGGATGTTGAGGAGGGTGCGGACATCCTCATGGTTAAACCCGGTCTGCCTTATCTGGATATAATACGCGAACTTGCTGACAACTTTGACAAACCCATCGCCGCATACAACGTAAGCGGTGAATACGCCATGATACATGCCGCCGCCCAGAGAGGCTGGCTTGACTATGAAAGGGTGATGTTCGAGTCTCTGCTCTCCATGAAAAGAGCAGGAGCCAAGCTGATCCTCACCTACTTTGCCAAAGACGCGGCAAGGCTGCTTTAATGAACGGAGTACGCGCTTTCAGATGGAGAAACGGTGCGCTTGATACCATAGAGGATATGGACTCGGTTTACCGCACAGACCTTGTGGGTCTGGAAAGCCAGATAGAAGCTGCGGAAAAGAATATACGATCTTTTGTTTCCGGAGGAGCTCACCTTGATATGCTCCTCTGGGGCGAAAGAGGGGCGGGTAAGTCGTCCATTATAAAAATGCTCCTCACCGAGTATCATGAAGCGGGGCTGCGCGCTGTGGAATTCCGTCAGGAAGACATAGACGAGTTCCACGCTCTCAACTCCACCATCCGCAGAGACCCTAAGCACTATTATATAATCTACTTTGATGACATTTCATTCGACAGGAATGATGTTCTTTTCAGACGTTTCAAATCCATCCTCGAAGGCGGGCTGGAGAAGCGCCCGTCAAACTGCATGATAGTGGCAACGTCAAACATGCGCCACATGGTTCCGGATAAAGCGGCAGATACAAACGACATCTATGACCGTGACGAAGAGAACGAAAAGATCTCCCTCAAATCGCGCTTTGCAATAAACATAGGCTTCTACCCCATGCGCCGTGAACCGTATTTACAAATAGCAGAGCATTATCTTAATAAATTCGGGCTCAATATTGAAGACTGGCAGAGGCTGGCGGAAAACTACGCCATGGACAGAGGCGGAAGAAGCGGCAGGATAGCAAAACAGTTTGCAGTGCAGATGGTTTTGGATAAGGCTTAAGCGCGGCTGAGCATAATGGCGCGCACGGATTCCACAAAGTGGACATCAGCAGGTGCAAGGCTGTATGAAGAAAGTTCGTCCGCACCAACCCACGCAGTGTCATCATGAACTCTGGGGACGAGGCGGCCTGAAATCCAGTCACACTCATAAACAATAAGCCGGATAGACCATGTATCATAATGGTGGATGCACTGGCCTATGAGCCCGCCCACCTGAACATTTATACCAAGCTCCTCTTTTATCTCACGGATAATTGCCTCAGCGCCGGATTCCCCCTGCTCTATCTTTCCGCCGGGAAACTCCCAGAAGCCGCCGAGCCTCTGATTGGGTTTCCTTCTGGCGAGGAACACTTTATTGTCTTTAAAAATCACTGCCGCAGCAACATCTGTCATTTTTTTCTCCGAGGTCTTGTAATTTTATAACAAATTCATGTAGAATTGTATAAATATTTACAGGTTAGCACACAATGCTTGATAAAATAAAAGGGCTCATAGGAAAAGGTGAGCGCAAAAGAAATTTCAGACGCGCATCCGGCGGTTTCAGACTTTGCGTGACTATTCTGAAAACTGATAAAAAAACAGGGCTGAAAGAACCCTCCACATGCTTTATTGCCCGTGTGCATGACTACAGCGCGGGCGGACTCTGCATTTTCCATAATAATAACCTGCTCGAAGGGGAAGAGGTTGAAATAGGCAACAAACACTCCATGAAGAAGGTTGCCTGCCTCAAATGCCCCAATATGCCCCTTACCGCTGATCTATTCGCCAGCGACATAATAAAAGGACGGGTCGCATGGCGCACTCACAAGCTCTGCGGAATCCAGTTCACCTCCATCAAAAAAGGGGACGAAAAGAAAATCAACGACATGGCCTTAGACAAGGTCAGCGGGGGAAAGTAAACACTCCCATGGATGGGAGTGCGCCGTGCGAAGCGAAGCCTTGCTCTGCAAGGCGCGAGCGTGTGAAGAAACGGACAGGACGTACCGTTTCTGAACTATCATAAATTAAGCAAGGTCAGCGGCGGTAAGTAAACACTCCCATGGATGGGAGAAACGGACAGGACGTACCGTTCTGAACTATCTGTTGGCAGCCGTTCTGAGATTCTTCACTCTCGCTTAGAAAGACATTTCCGCAACGGAAAAGACATACCTATTAGCAGAAATCCTCCCCTGCCCTCCTTTGCGAAAGGAGGGTGTTTTTCGTTTGTATGCAATAACTTCCCCCTTTTATAAAGGGGGATTGAGGGGGATTTTTATGAGCCCATTTATATGTTTGCCGCCAATTTGGACAGGCACATTCAAAGCTCTGCGAGCGTGTGAAGAAGCGGACAGGACGTACCGTTTCTGAACTATTATAAAAGAAATTGGGGAAACTTTTTGAAAAAAGCTTCCCCAAAACCACTTAAAAAACTTTGACCTGCTTCGCAAATGAAGCAGAAACTTTATTTTTTTATCCTAAAATTTCGATTCCGGGCAGTTTGCCGAACTCTATATATTCCAGAGAAGCGCCGCCGCCGGTGGATATGTGTGCCAGCTTGTCCGCAACCCCTGCCTGGCAGGCAGCGGAAACAGAGTCACCCCCGCCTACAACCACCACTGCGTCACTGTCGCCCAGAGCTCTCGCCAGAGAGAAGGTCCCCTTGGAGAACTGCTCCTTCTCAAATACGCCCATAGGGCCGTTCCAGAGCACTGTTTTGCATTCCTCAAGCGCCTTGATATACAACTGAGTGGTTTTAGGCCCTATATCAAGTCCCATCATTCCCTCAGCTATATCAGCACCCTCAGTGATTATACCTGATAATGAGTTAAATTCAGGCGCAACCACATGGTCAACGGGAAGGTAGATCTGCACTCCCTTCTCAGCCGCTTTTCTGAGGATTTTGTCCACAGTTTCGTCCTGATCAGACTCAACAAGGGAGATGCCCGTCTTCACACCCTTAAATTTGAGAAAGGTGTAAGCCATAGCGCCGCCGATGAATATTCTGTCGGTAAGCTCGATCAGGGATTCGATAACGCCTATCTTATCCGAAACCTTAGCTCCGCCGAGGATAGCCGCAAAGGGCCTGTCCGCATTTTTCAGGAGCTTTTCGAAATATTTTATCTCTCTTTCAACAAGGAAACCCGCCGCTTTGTCCTGAACAAGTTCGGGAAGCCCGTAAACGGAGGCATGCTTTCTGTGGCATGTGCCGAAGGCATCATTCACATAAGCGTCCGCAAGCTTTGCAAGCTCAGCGGTGAACTCAGGGAGGTTTTTCTCCTCGCCCTTGTAGAAGCGCAGGTTTTCAAGAAGCAGAACTTCACCGTCACGCATTCTGCCGACAGCCTGCTGCACTTTTTCACCTATGCAGTCGTCTATGAAATCCACGTGGAAGTAGTTCTTACTGATATATTCCGCAACAGGTTCAAGGGAATACGCCGGATTTTTCTCGCCCTTCGGCCTGCCCAGATGGGAGGCTAGAACAACCCTCGCCCCTGCATCCTTGGCGTACCTGATGGATTCCAAAGCCTCGCGTATGCGCGTGTCGTCCTGAACCACGCCGTCTTTGAGGGGGATGTTGAAATCCACCCTCATGAACAGCCTTCTTCCTTTTAATTCAAGATCCTTTATGCTCTTTGCCATTTCGTTCTGTCCGCTGACGGATTAAAGAACTTTGGTAACGAGTTCGGCAACCCTGTTTGAGTAGCCCCATTCGTTGTCATACCAGCTGAAAACCTTAAGCAGTTTCCCGTCGATGAGTGTCGTAAGCTCTGCATCGAAGATCGATGAGTGGGGGTTTCCGTTAAAGTCGATGGAAACAAGAGGCTCTTCGCTGTAGAAGAGGATGCCTTTGAGCTCATCTGCCGCTTTTTTCATTGCAGCGTTGACCTCCTCAACAGTGACAGACTTTTTAAGGCTTACTGTAAGGTCTACTATTGATACGTTGGGTGTGGGGACACGAACGGAAGTTCCCGTAAGTTTGCCTTTAAGCTCAGGAAGAACCAGCCCTACAGCCTTCGCTGCGCCTGTGGAGGTGGGGATCATGCTGAGAGCAGCCGCCCTTGCCCTTCTGAGGTCTTTGTGGGGAAGATCGAGGATCTGCTGGTCGTTGGTGTATGAGTGGATAGTGGTCATAATGCCTGACTCTATGCCGAAATTGTCATTGAGCACTTTAGCAACGGGCGCAAGGCAGTTGGTTGTGCATGAAGCGTTGGAGATGATGTTGTGTTTGGTTTTGTCGTATTTGTCATCGTTAACGCCGATAACAAGAGTTATATCGGGGTCTGTTGCGGGTGCTGAGATAATAACCTTTTTCGCGCCTGCTTTGAGGTGGAGTTCGGCTTTCTCCCTGCTGGTGAATATACCTGTGGATTCGATAACCACTTCAACACCGAGCTTGCCCCAGGGAAGGTTAGCGGGGTCTCTCTCCGCGCTGATGGCTATTCTTTTGCCGTTAACTATGATGGCATCAGCCTCTGCCTTTACATCGAAACCGAAAATTCCGTGTACAGAGTCATATTTAAGAAGGTGTGCAAGTGTCGCGGGGCTTGTAAGGTCGTTTATTGCGACCACGTCCACGTCAAGTCCTCTCTCAAAAATCGCTCTGAAAGCGCAGCGTCCGATTCTTCCGAATCCGTTGATACCGATTTTAACACCCATCATGTGCCTCCTGAATATATTTTAATATTTTACATCAGACTGAAAAACTCCGTGAAAACGGAGTCAGCATGCCGTCCTTATACACCTGCAGAGACTGAACGCAGCCTTGACAGAAAACGAGACAGCGTTCTATAAAAAACACTGTCAATCCGCATCCGGCGCGCCTTCCGAGGCGTCACTAACATTTACACTTGTTTTGGCTGTTTTTCCACCACAAAGTTTATCATAATCACGTTTAAGGCGGGCAAGCTCGCTGTTGATGAAAGCGAAACTCTGTTCCATATCGGGCTGTTTGAGGGTTGTTTTGTTATTGAGCACGTTTATCAGCCTTTCAAGCTGGTAAACCGTCTTTTTATTCAGCTCGGTGTATCTGGTTTTGCTGTCGTCCAGATTAACCTGATAATTGCGCAGCGCGCTGGCCGCACGGGTAAGCTTGTTGCGCAGTTCCGCATTTTCGTTTCTGGTACGCAGAAGCTCGTTCATTTTATCTTCCGAAAGCAGCCTCTCAAGAGTCACACGCATCTTCTGAAACTTAGTCTGGAGCTCCTCGTAACTGTCATTCAGTGAGGAATATTCCTTTTTAAGTTCTTCTATTTCGTTAATATCGCTGAGTTTTGACATTTTGTACTTTTTGATCTGCCCTTTGTAGTTCTCAAGGGAGTTTATCAGTTCGTACTGCTCTGTCATGTCAAAGAGATGCTCGCCCGCTTCGTCCACTTCGCCCTCGTTATTGTGTACGGGGTACATCTGCTGCTCTATCTTGAGAAGCTTGTCCTTTTTGTACACATCTATATGCTCTGTGGTTTCCTTTCCTTCCAAAGCTTCGGACAGGCGACACCATGAACAGGGCGCGTCAAAGCCGTAGAAAACCTTGTAGCACTCCTGACCGACAATCTCGTTCAGGGGGCCGTTTCCGGCAAAATCCCCCGCCGCACGGTTGACGTTTTTGACAATATAGTGTTTATCCACAGAGAAAAGCGGCATGGGCAGTCCGTCCATGAGTTTTCTGATCTTGTTTCGGCTGGTTTTGATAATGCCTATCAGGTCTTCCGCCTTGACCAGCTCCTCGCTCTGTGTTTCAAGCTCGGCCTCAAGCTCGTGTATTTTTACATCATTATCAGAAAGAACATCATCATAGCTGCCCAGCTTGCTGCTGAGTGATTCGGCTTCTATATGAAGTGACTGTATCTCCGCCTCAAGGTTTGCTATCTCCTCGTTTTTGGCCACAATCTGCTCTTTCAGTTCCATTATTTCTTCAATGCGGGTCTCATCCTTGCTGTCCGCGCTTTCCATTCTTTCCAGAAGCTCGTTCTGCACAAACAGCCTGCGCTGGAGTTCAAGGAGTTTCGCGTCCTTTTCGCTGAGGCTTATCTCAAGCTCGGTCACCCGCCCTATCATCCGCTCAAGCTCACGGCGCAGAGCGCCATCCGCTGCATAGTTCCTGAAAACAGGTTCAGGTGCGGGGGCTGCTTGCTCGGTAAGAGCCTTGGAGGCAAAAACAGATAGAACTCTGGCAGGGCGCTGTCCGCCCTTGCTGTCCTGAATGACAAGTATTATCTCGCTCCCTTCCGCCTGAATGCGGAAAAAGAAAAAGACAATTATTTCGTCCCCTTTCCTGAAATATATAACAGACTTAGACTCATCCTCAAGCCCCGGTCTGATAGTTTCGGGAACGGGCATGGGTGATGTTTTCCCCCCGTCCAAGCGGTACATTTTCCCCGTACGCGGCAGATACGCAAACATGGGAAAATCCAGACCGGCAAGGTTGGATGCAAGCATGTTCAGCATCTTCATCTAAAAAACTCCATCAATAATACCCTGAGCAGCTTAAGGCGTAAACGTCCACAAGCTCGGCTCCGTTTATTTTGAGAACCCTGGCGCACTCGTTGACAGTGGAACCGGTTGTGTAAATGTCGTCAACGATGAGGATTTTTTTACCTGAGCATTCGCCGCTGAGTGCGAAAGCCCCGCTCACGTTCCTTATTCTCTGTTTCTTTTTCAGTTTCCACTGATAGCCCGTCTTTTTTCTGCGGATAATGAGCCTTTCTGCTCTTTTTCCGCTGAGGGAGGCAATGTGCTCTGCCAGAACATCCGCCGGATGAATTATCCTGCGGAATTTCCGCGTGAAGTGTGAAGGCACAGGTGTAACTATATCATACACCGAAAACACGTCTCCCGGCTGCCTTATAAGTTCACCGAGGTGAAAAATCCCTCTCACCCCGTAAGCAAACTTAATTTTTTTCAGCATTTCCTTCAGCGGGGATGAATACAGGTAATCTGTAAACAGCCTGTCATATCGGCGCGAAGGGCAAAAGCCGCATGTCAGCGCATCAACATTGAGAGGATGCCCGCATGTTCTGCAAAACATTTTCAGATGACGCAGGCTGTCTCTGCAATCGGCGCAGAATATACTGTCAGGCGAATCCTCACCGCAGCCTGCGCATACGGGGCGGAAAATCTCAGAAAACATTTCCCTGTCCCGCCCCCTTTATAAATTTATTTCACCAGAAGCGACTTTCCGGTCATTGCTTCCGGCTGATTTATTCCCATGATGTCAAGCAGTGTCGGCGCTATGTCCGCCAGCTTGCCTTTTTCCTTTTGAAGTACGCATTTATAATTATAAACTATAAACGGTACAGGATTCAAGGTATGTGCCGTGTGGGGCTGATCGTTTTCATAGTCCCACATCTGCTCACAGTTCCCGTGATCCGCAGTGACGGCAAGCACAGCGCCTGTTTCATCTGCGATGCGGATTACCTCACCGAGGCATTCATCCACTGCGCGGCAGGCTCTCACGGCTGCCTCCTCGACACCTGTATGGCCGACCATGTCAGGGTTTGCGAAGTTCATTACCGCCACATCTATGTCACCTTTCAGGAAAACTTCCCTGAATTTTTCCGCCACCTTATAAACACTCATCTCAGGTTTTTTGTCATAAGTCGGCACGTCCTTGGGGGATTCAATGAGCTCGCGCTCCTCACCCTCAAAAACGGTCTCCCTGCCTCCGTTGAAGAAGTAGGTAACGTGTGCGTATTTCTCCGTTTCGGCTATGCGGAGCTGTTTTAAGCCTTTTTTGCTGATGACCTCGCCGAATATATCATTAAGCTCCTCCGGCGGGTAAGCCACCGGGAATGTGTAGCCTTTTTCATATCTGGTAAGGGTCATGAAATTTACCTGAGGGTGGTCTTTGCGGGCAAAACCGCCGAAGCTGCGGTCATTGAAGGCGAGGCAGAGTTCTCTGGCTCTGTCGGCGCGGAAGTTATAGAAGAAGACAAAATCCCCGTCCTTTACCCTTCCGTCAACACCCTCAATCACAGAGGGCTGTATAAATTCGTCTGTTTTATCTTCGGCGTATGAGTCAAGCACGGTGCTAACAGCGGATGAAGCCTTCCTTCCTTCGCCGAGGCGGAGCATGTTGTAGGCCTTCTCCACCCTGTCCCATCTTTTGTCCCTGTCCATGGCGTAATATCTGCCGCAGACAGTGGCAATCCGCCCTGCCTTTGTCTCATCAAGGAATGCTTCAATATCCCTCACGTAATCTATGCCGCTTTTCGGGGGGGTGTCCCTGCCGTCTGTGAAGGCGTGGATGAAGATATGCTTTATCCCTTTGTCCTGCGCCATTTTCACCAGACCTTTCAGGTGATCGATGTGACTGTGTACTCCGCCGCCTGACAGCAGACCGAAGAAGTGAAGTCTGCCGGAACCTTTGAGAGTGTCACCGAAAAATGTATTGATATTGGCGTTCTGTCTTATGACACCGGAACGTACATCCATGCTTATTTTCAGGAAATCCTGATAGACTATGCGCCCCGCGCCTATGTTGGTGTGTCCGACTTCGGAGTTGCCCATCTGTCCGGCGGGCAGCCCTACCCGCTCCTCGCTGGCATCCAGAAGGGTGTGAGGGCATGTTTTCATGAGCTTAAGGAAATTGGCAGGATGGGACAGGGAAACAGCGTTGTTTCTGTTGTCTTCGCGGCAGCCCCAGCCGTCGAGTATCAGTAAAATGAGTTTTGCTGCCATAGCACACCTTTAAAATACTTATGAACAGGTATCAGATGTTTTTAACAATACCATATTCTCGCGATATGCGCGCACGCGTTAAGATAATAGAGGCGGGGAAAAACGGCAACAGAAAAAGACTTTTTCCGGCAAGTCAAAATAAAACAAAACACCGGCAAAGGCGGGCAACCGCCCTGCCGGATTAATGCTACATTTTTATGAGACCTTTTCTTTCCAGTTCGGATTTGCAGTCGGTGCAGTATCTGGCGAAGGGGACATATTCGAGCCTTTTCTGCTCTATCTCCTCCTCGCACTCGATGCACACTCCGTATGTTCCGGTCGCTATACGCTGGAGAGCCTGCTCAACCAGCCTGAGTTTAAGCGCATCGGTTTCGACCTTACCGAGCATGAGGTTTTTGTTGTAGATGTTGTAAGCCTCGTCAGCGGAATCCTGAACCCCTTCAGTACCAAGCTTTATTGCTTCGTTATACTTCTCGTTCAGCTTCTCGATAAGCTCTTTCTTCATATCGAGAAGTTTCTGTCTATGGTAGCTTAACCTTTCAGCATCCATCATAACATTACCCTCCTATTTATGGTAGGGATGACCCTTAATTATTGTTAATGCCCTGTAAAGCTGCTCTGCGAGAACAACAAGGCTTATTCTGTGCGCCATTGTCATGTCCGAGAGAGAGACGGTATCGTCTAAATGGGCCTTAAGCTCTTCGTGCAGTCCGTCTGCCTCGCCGATAAAAAAAGTAACCGCGCCGTTTTCTTCAAGCTTTTTTTCGAGCCAGCCGGCAAATTTTTCGCTGGTGAACCTTTTTCCTTTCGGGTCCATACCCACCAGAGCGCCTTCGCCCGCCTTAAGCAGGAGAGGAAGCTGCTTTGCCTTGTTGGCCGAAAAAGCCTCTACCACGGAACACTCGGCATATGCGCCCATTCTTTTCACATATTCCGCAGTAAGTTCTTCGACAGCCTTGTCACGTATCCGCGAGGACATCACGATCTTCAGTTTCATAAATTAAACGGAAATATCAGAGGGCTTTCTGTTTGTCAACCAAGAACGGCACATTTAAGGAACTTTTAACATCAAAATAATCTTAAAAGCCGCCTGATCAGCCTTATATAGCTATTTATACCTGTTTTATTCATGCATATATCCATATTTCATGTTGAAAACATAATCATATGAGTTATAATTAATAAAAAATAAAGGAGGCAACGGTGAGTATATATACACCTAACCAAAAATCCATAGCCGAATCCATTCAGCCTGATTCCGGCATGCAGGACTGGAAAAACTGGCACTGGCAGCTCCGTAAAACGATTAAGGACATAAAAACCTTTGAGGATGTGCTGGGAATAAGCTTCACGCCGGAGGAACGAAAGCGCCTTGAAATGACGGCTGAGAAATTTCCCATAGCAGTAACACCATACTACGCCTCGCTCATAGACCGTGAAAACTGGCGCGATGACCCGGTATTCAGGCAGGCTTTCCCCTCAGTTAATGAGCTAGTTACGGAAAGCTGGGAGATGAGCGACCCCCTGTCCGAAGATGAGGACAGCCCTGCGGAATGTATAACCCACCGCTACCCAGACAGGGTTCTTTTTCATGTAAGCAATATGTGCGCTATGTACTGCCGCCACTGCACCAGAAAGCGCAAGGTCGGGGACAGGGACTTCATCCCCGGCAGGGACACCCTTGAGAAAGGGCTTGCATACATCAGAAAGACCCCCGAAGTGAGAGACGTGCTTATATCCGGCGGTGACCCCCTCATGCTGACGGATTCCGCCATTGAATGGATTCTGGATGAACTCAGCGCCATTGAGCATGTGGAGGTGATCCGCATAGGAACAAGGATGCCCGTTGTCCTTCCTTACAGGATTACCGAAGAGCTTGCCGCTCTTCTGGGCAGCTACCCTAACCTCTGGCTGAATACACATTTCAACCACCCCAGAGAAATAACGGATTCCTCAGCCGCCGCCCTGCGCAGGCTCTCCTCGGCGGGAGTGCCGCTCGGCAACCAGTCTGTTCTCCTCGCCGGGGTGAACGACTGCCCCTACATCATGAAAAAGCTGGTTCAGAAGCTGGTCAGCAACCGTGTCCGCCCTTATTATCTTTACCAGTGCGACCTTTCCGAAGGTCTGTCCCATTTCCGCACACCTGTGAGCAAGGGGATAGAGATCATAGAGTCCCTGAGAGGCCACACAAGCGGCTTTTCGGTCCCTGTTTATGTAATAGACGCACCCGGCGGCGGAGGCAAGATACCCGTAAGCCCGAACTATCTGGTGTCGTGGTCAACAAATAAGGTTATACTCCGCAACTACGAAGGGGTCATATGCTCCTACAAGGAGCCTGACTCATACGAGCCTGTCTTCTGCGACAGAAACTGCGATACATGCAGCCTCGTCCTCAATGTTACAGGGGAGGAAAACCCCGCGACAATAGGCATAGAGAGGCTCATGGCGGACTATGATGACAAGATCACCCTCATACCCGAAGACACGGAAAGGCTGAGGAGAAGAAACGATGACGGATAAAATAACAGATCTGGACGGAGCAGCTGTTCACCACGGAAAATTCAGCGACAGGCTCTACATACTCTCCTTCCCCTACACTTGCGGGGATGAGACCGCGGCAAAGGCGGAGGAACTTGCGGAAAAAAACGGTTATTCCAAAATAATAGCAAAAGTTCCGGCGGAAAAAGCTGAGATATTTATAAAAAGAAGTTTTGTCACTGAGGCGGAACTCCCCCTCAAAAACGCTCCGTATGATAAGGCTGTGTTCCTCTCCAAATTCACCGACCCGTCACGCAGAGAGGAGCGGGACAGGAAACTCCAGTCTGAAATACTGCTCAGAGCCCTCAGCAGCAAACAGGAAGATGCCGAACCTCCCATGACGGAGCTCTGCGAGCGGATGGCTCCTGCTGATGCGGAAGAAATGGCCGGGGTTTACAGACAGGTTTTTGAATCATACCCCTTTCCCATCCATGACCCTGAATACATAAGGCAGACGATGAAGGAATCCGCTGCCTATTTCGGCATAAGGGAGAACGGCAGGATAACAGCCCTCGCCAGCGCAGAGATGAACCCGTACATCAGTGCCGCTGAGATGACAGACTTCGCTACCCTCCCGGAGGCGAGAAACAAAGGCCTTGCCGGAGCACTGCTGGCAAAAATGGAACAGGAAGTGCCGAAACTCGGCATAAGCACTTTTTACACCATCGCCCGCTCACTCTCCTTCGGCATGAATATCACTTTTGCTAAACGTGGCTACAAATTCGGCGGCCGACTGGTTAATAACACAAATATCTGCGGCGGAACGGAAACAATGAATGTGTGGTATAAATTTGCCTGAAAACGTCTTCTAAACTTTATATTCAATCCTGATTTCTATTGCTTTTAACAGCAGGAAATATATGCTTTAGCATATACACAACCCAAGGATTGAGAATGACATTTTTGAATTCAGGCAGAACTCCGGCCGGAGGCTCTGCTCCGGATTACGGGCAAATATTCAGGCACGCCAACGCATGTATGCTTACTTTTGATCCCGAAACCACAAGGATAACCGATGCAAATGAAGCTGCATGCAGACTCTACGGCTACAGTTTTGACGAGCTGACCTCCAGACGGATACTGGACTTAACAACCTCCAAACCGGAACGCACACTCAGGCTTATTGAGCAGGTGCTGAAAAACAGCGTTGACACGGTAACGACATGCCACAGGGATTCCTCCGGCAGACTGCACCACCTTGAGTTCCACTCCTCAGTATTCATTGCTGACGGTAAGCCGTATGTTTTTAACATATTTCACGATATTACGGAGAAAACCCTCTCGGAAATTGATAACCGTCTGCACGCAGGACTCATGAACTCATTCCTTATGAATGATGAAATCGGCATATTCAAAGGGATTCTCGAAGTTATCAGAAAAGAGATCAAATGCCTTCACGGCTTTGCAGGGTATATAGACATAGACGGCACACTGGTATGCCCGTCTCTGGTTTTCTCTGGAACCGCAAAGACCTCCGCCTCCTTCCCCAGAGAGAAATGGAGCGGCATCTGGGGTGAGGCGCTGAATAAAAGACAAATTATTGTCGAAAATGAAAATGTTGCTGTCCCTAAGGAGCATATTGGCTTCAGCAACTGTATTGCCGCTCCTGTTGTTCACAAACATCTTCTTCTCGGCGAAATTGTTCTTGCAGAAAAAGAGGACGGATTCAACGAGCTTGATGTTAAAATACTAAATAAAGCGGTCATGCTGCTTGCTCCGGCGCTGAAAGGCTGGCTGGATGCCAAGTTTTTCCATAAGGAACTCATGGAAAGGCAGAGAGCGCTGGAATACAGCGAAAACAAATACCGCACCTATGTAAATAACGCCCCTCTGAGCATATTCATCTCAGACAATAACGGGCGGATAATCGAGGTCAACAAAGAGGCCTGCCGCATTACAGGTTACAGAGAAAAAGAGCTTCTATCCATGACCGTTGCGGATCTATGGCCTGCGGATGCTTTGGAGAATGCACGCAAAGCGGAAGAGATTCTGTTTGAGCAGGGAATTGTTTCTGACACATTGAAGTTTATGCGTAAAAATAAGGAAACTTTTTTCATGCGCATATCGGTACTCAAACTTGCCGAAGACAGATACATCGGCTTCTGCCAGGATGCCACAGCCACTGTTCAGCTTGAAAACGAGCTGATGAAAATGAACGCAAGCCTCAAAAAGCAGGTCAGAACAGAAGTGGAAGCCAGAAGACGGCACGAACAGATAATTCAGGAGCAGAAAAAACTGGCAGATATGGGGCAAATGATAAACGCCATAGCTCACCAGTGGCGGCAGCCTATCAACGCTCTGGGGCTTTATGTGCAGGATGCCTATGAGTTCTGGAAAAGAGGTCTCGCCGATGATGAGTACATGCAAGCCTTTTCCGAAACCAGCATGGGAATCATCAGGCACATTTCATCCACAATTGATGATTTCAGGCTTTTTTTCGCTCCGGATAAGAAGAAGGTTCTTTATGACGCAGTAAAGGAGATCAGCGAACTTTGCAGACTTATTGAAGTTCAGTTTGCAGCAAAACACATTGATATAAACATTAACAGCGGAAAATACTCCGCAGACGGCGGAGCTTTCGTTTACGGCTACGCAGGTGAATTCAGGCAGGCCGTGATAAACATAATATACAACGCCGCAGATGCCATAGAATCCGCCGTGCTGCTTTCCGACAAAAGAGGAGAAATAAATATTGACATATGCTGCCCGGAGGATTCTGTATGTATAACAGTTTCAGATAACGGCACGGGCATTCCGGATAAATATCTTCTGAAAATATTTGAGCCCTACTTCACCACAAAAGAGGAAGGCAAAGGAACCGGCATAGGACTCTACATGACTAAGCTGCTCATCGAACAGCACATGGGAGGTAAAATAACCGCCTCCAACACAGAAAACGGAGCCTGCTTTACAATAATACTGCCCAAAGGGGGAGCCTGTGATGAAGAATAAGACTATTCTTTACGCAGAAGACGATTTCATGGTCAGTAAAATAATGTCCATGATACTGGCCAGAGAGTTTAAGAAGGTTTATACTGTTAAAAACGGTAAGGAAGCCCTTGCTGTTTTCCGTGAGCATAAACCGGATATAGTTATAACTGATCTGGCTATGCCCGAAATGAGCGGCTTTGAACTCGTGGAAAAAATAAAAGAGGAAAGCCCCGATACCAAAATTGTCGTAACCACCGCCTACCGCGAGGAGGCAGAGGTTATTCAGGGGGTTAAAAAGCTCTTCAAACCCATTGACAGGGATGAATTTTTTAAATGTCTTGATGAGTTGGGGAAGTAATTTCTCAGTCAGTAAACTTCGGAATAACTATCTCAAAGACAGCGCCTTCCTCTGAATTTCCGGCGTTTATTCTGCCGCCGTTATGTTTTTCTATGACCATTTTAGCCATATAAAGCCCTATTCCTGTGCCTTTGCCCTCTTCCTTGGTTGTGTAGTAAGGATCAAAAACCTTGGGCAGTCTGTCAGGGCTGATTCCGGTTCCGTTGTCTTTTATGCGCAGTACAACCTGACGGAGCATATTTTCTATTTCTATCCTGATAAAACCCTTCTTAATATCATCACCGCTCATTTTTTCCTCAATGGCATCAACAGCGTTATAAACAATATTTATCAGAGCCTGCTTGAACTCGTCCAGATAGCCGTAGACGGTCGTCCTCCCCTCCGGGCAGTCCCCCCAGAAAGGTGCTTCGGTACAGTCATGCATCTCTCCGGAGCAGATGCAGTAAATGCGGTAGTTTATGCTTCTGTCGTGCATCTGAACACGCAGCAGCTTCATCAGCTTCACAATCTCAGATGCGATGTCAAAGTGTGTCTTTGTCTTGTCAGGGGCGAAAAAGGTGCGGAAATCGTCTATGGTTTTGGACATATGGATAATAAGATCCTTACACACGGTTTCGAATGTGTGTATGTACTCCCTTGAAAGCTCGCCGGAGTCGTAAGTGTCCATTATATCCTGAATATACAGAATCAGTGCGTTTATCGGCTGACGCCATTGGTGGGCTATAGCGTTTATGAGCAGCCCCATATCCTCAAGCTTTTTCTGTTCAAACAGGAAGCCCTCCTGCTTCTGCCTGAGCGCAACCTCCTCACGCACACGCTCCGCAAGCTCCTCATTGAGTTTTTTGAGCGCCTCCTCAAGGAGAACACTGCGGGTTACATCCTTGCAGATGCCCATGTACACCCCGCCCTCGACCTCCGCGGTATTGAGGTATATATAAAACTTCTCGCCGTTTTTCTTTGCCAGTTTGAGCGAGACAGAGGCTCTGCCTGTTTTCAGCATATCAGAGAAGGCACTCTTAGCGTCAGATAAGCTCTCCTCCGCCACTAGGCCGAAAAAGTCCATAGCCAGAAGCTCATCCTTCGTATATCCGGTTATGAGGCACAGAGCCCCGTTGACATCCCTGTGTCTGCCGCTTTCGTCAGTGAAAAAGATCGGATCAGGAGCATTCTTCACATAGGTTTCGTATTTCTCCTCGGTGAAAAGAAGCTTCTTGGTTCTTTCCTCCACCTCGGCGGAGAGCATATTGTTCAGCTTTTCAAGTGCTGTGTTTTTATCCTCAAGCTCAGTGAAAAAACGCAGCCTTTCGCTTATGTCTCTCACCACGGCTATGTTGTATTTCTCATTATCACGAATGAAGGTTTTCAGGCTTGTCTCCACCGGATAACATGAGCCGTCCTTCCGCCTGTGGACACAGTAGAGCATGTTTACGTTAGCTGCAGAAAGCCTGTTAAGATAAGCCGCAAAAGAACCCCACTCCGCGGGATGCACACGGAAGGCATCCAGATGCATATTTTTAAGCTCTTCCGCGGTGTAGCCGAGGCTCACGCAGGCTTTTTCATTGGCATACATCACCCTTCCGTCCGCGGTGCGTATCACAAAGATCGCATCGCTGGACATATCCATTATACCGTAGAGGAACTGAACCTCATCCGTCTTCTGTTTCAGGGGGCTGACATTTTCAACGGTTACCAGAGATATTTTGTGTTCTCCGGTTCTGATAAGTGTTTTCACAATCTCGGCGTGCTTAATCTCCCCGTCTGCACATATATGGCGGGCGCACAGGGAGATGCTGCCGCTGCGGAGTATTTCCATCCACTCTGCCTTAAGAGCTTCCGCGTCCAGATCAGGGCACAGCCTCACGGCATTCATACCTGTCATTTCGTCTGCGCTGTAGCCGAAATAAGCGCAGGCAGCAGCATTGACCCTCAGAATATCCCCGTTTTCTGACTGCCAGATAAGCGGAGCAGAAGCATTCTCAAAAGAATGGTCAAGCAGATCACAAAGAGCGTTTTTACTTATAAAAACATTATCAGATTCCAAGTTAAACCCTAGTACTTAATTATGATTCATATTATCACGGCTGACCTAAAATTTACACAGACATATAGCTTATTATGAAAAATAATTTCCTAGTTAATAATCAGTGTGATAGAGGACGGTTTTGGTGAAAAAAGTCTTTTTATACGCTATTTAGCTGTTATTCAGTTTTCCCTGTCCAGAAGCCTGTAGTGGAGCGCCTCCAGCACATGCTTAGACTGAATATCAGAACTGTTATCCATATCAGCCAGTGTGCGGGCAACTTTAAGAATTTTGGAATATGCCCTTGCGGAATAACCGAAACGGTCGCAGGCATTTTCCAGAAGCTTCATGCTTTTATCATCAAGCCTGCAGTATTTCTTTATCTGCCTTTCACCCATCTGGGAGTTGAGGAGAATTTTCTCACCCCTGAAACGTTCCTTCTGCATCCGATGGGCGTTCATCACTCTGTCTCTCATGCTTTCGGAGGATTCGCCGTCATCAAGCCCTGCCAGCTCCTTCAAATCCACCGCCTTCACTTCCATATGGATGTCAATTCTGTCCAGCAGAGGCCCTGAAAGGCGCGCGCGGTACTTCTGTACCTGAGAGGGGGCACAGGTGCACTCCCGTCTGGAATCGCCGTAATAGCCGCATGGGCAGGGGTTGCAGGCAGCCACAAGCATGAACGAGGCAGGGTATTTCACTGTTCTGTCCGCTCTGGCCACCGTTACCTCCTTGTCCTCCATAGGCTGACGGAGGGTTTCAAGAACGCTGCGGTTAAACTCCAGAAACTCGTCCATGAAGAGTATTCCGTTGTGGGCTATGCTCACCTGACCGGGCTTGGCGCGGGAGGTTCCCCCGACTATGGAGACGGAACTGCTTGTGTGATGAGGCGAAACAAAGGGGCGCTCAAAGCTTATATCGGAAACATTCCTCACAAGCCCCGCAACAGAATGGATCTTGAGAGTCTCTATAGCCTCCTCCATATCCAGCGGAGGCAGAATCCCCGACAGCCTGCGGGCAATCATTGTCTTGCCGCTTCCGGGCGGGCCGATCATGAGGATATTGTGCATTCCGGCGGCGGCAACCTCCGCTGCGCGGCGGGCTGTGAACTGCCCCTTTACATCCCTGAAATCATGCATCAGTTCACGGGCGGGAAGCTCACAGGCATCCTTGTTCCCGGCGAATGAAACCCCGCCGTTTCCCCCAAGCCACGCAAGCACTTCCGAGAGGTTTTCCGCACCGCCTGTCTTAATCCCGCTGACGAGAGAGGCCTCAGCCATGTTCTCCTTCGGCAGAATGACAGTCTCGAACCCCTTCTCACGGGCGGCGTAGGTTACAGACAAAACCCCGCTCACGGGGCGGAGCTTTCCGTCCAGCGAAAGTTCCCCTATGAAAAGGGTTTTATCCGTATCTGCGTCTATGTGCCCGGCGGATTTGAGAAGACCCACAGCAACAGGCAGGTCAAAACCCGTCCCCTCCTTGCGGAAGTCCGCAGGGGCGAAGTTGATTGTGATCGGCTTGTTGAATATGGAGAAACCCATGTTTTTAAGGGCGGAGCGCACCCTGTCCCTGCTTTCCCGGACAGAGGTCTCAGCAAGCCCCACCATGCTGAACGACGGGAGGCCTACATTAGCCGTGTCCACCTCAACCTCAATGAGAACCCCCTCGATCCCTGCCACATGGGCAGAAAAAATACGGCAAAACATCTCCCCTCCGTAATCCGTCACAATATGGGAGTATATGTCAATAAACAGGATATGTTCAATAGTAAAGGCTTGCGCAGCACAGGGGAACATCTCAGATATTTTAACTATTATTAAATAAATTTCATTTTCTGCTTATACAGCAGCAATATTTTTTTAACTTTTTCCTGAAAAGCGGTTGACACAAGCTGAGTAAACAGGGAAAATCCGGTTATAAGTTATGGTTCATAACCACCCCATGCGCTTACAGACAACTTTCCCATACAGGCGGGGCAAACCTATGAGAAAGCGAGACTATACAAAGCGGCTGGCAGGAGATTTATACGGAGGGATAACCGCAGGGGTTATTGCCCTCCCCCTTGCGCTGGCTTTCGGAGTGGCCAGCGGTGCGGGTGCGCAGGCCGGGCTTTACGGCGCAATAATTCTGGGGCTCACAGCAGCAGTCTTCGGGGGAACACCTGTGCAGATTTCAGGCCCCACAGGCCCCATGACGGTGGTTACTGCATCCGCCGTTGCTCTCTACCACGGGGATATGACCTTTGTCATCACTATAATATTCCTCGGCGGTCTGTTTCAGGTACTTCTCGGTTTCTGCCGCATAGGCGGACTGATCCGCTACATCCCCTATCCCGTAATATCCGGCTTCATGACTGGGATCGGCATAATTATAATCCTGCTCCAGATCCATCCGCTCACCGGAGCCGGAAGCGTGCGCTCCCCGATCATGGCGATTTCGGAGGCGGGCAGGATTTTCACGGATTTCAGCCCAAACGACCTTGCGCTGGGGCTCATAACCCTCGCCATTGTTTTTCTCACACCTAAAAAGGTGACCCGCGTTCTCCCCTCCCCCCTCATAGCGCTCATAGGAGTGACCGCTTTTGCTGGTTTCATGGGGTTTAACACTGCGGTAATAGGCCACATTCCATCCGGGCTACCCTCGTTTCATCTGCCTGTGTTTTCCATATCGCAGCTTACTTTTATAGTAACCACGGCAATGAGCCTCGCCGTACTCGGTTCCATTGACAGCCTGCTCACCTCCCTTGTATCGGACTCGCTCACCCGTACCAAGCATAACCCCAACAAGGAACTTTTCGGTCAGGGGCTGGGGAACATGCTCTCCTCTCTGGCGGGTGGAATCCCCGGCGCGGGAGCAACTATGCGCACGGTAATAAATGTCAAATCCGGCGGAACAACAAGACTCTCCGGGATCGTACACGCGCTTCTCCTTCTGGGGTTCGTCCTCGGCTTCGGTGAACAGGCGGAGAGAGTGCCTCTCTCTGTTCTGGCGGGGATACTGATCAAGGTAGGGTTTGATATTGTGGACTACCGTTTCCTTAAAATAATCCGCAAGGCTCCGCGGCATGACATAGCGGTGATGTCCATTGTCCTTGTGCTTACGGTATTTGTGGATCTCATTGTGGCTGTGGGTGTGGGGCTTGTGGCAGCCTCCGTTCTTCTCACCTACCGCATATCCACACAGACGCAGACTCAGGTTGATGACGTGGATCTGGAAACGGCAGACTCCGCCCCCTGTGGTTCATCGGCGGGCAACAGGCATCAGATAAGGGTTGTGGATGTAAACGGCCCGTTCTTCTTCGGTTCCGCCACTCAGGTTGTGGGAAAGGTGGGGAGCATACTGGACAACGAGGTGATTATATTCAACTGTTCAAAGGTTCCGTTCATAGATTATTCTGGTTTTTTCGCCCTCACGGAAATGCTGGTGAATATTAAAGAGAGCGGCATAATAGCCATGATAGTGGCAAATGACACGCTGAAAGAAAGGCTTACGGATCTTGAAATAAACGGGTATCTCCCGCCTCAGCATATTTTCCCTACACTGGGCGGAGCCTTTGCACACGCAAGAAAACACATATGCGAAGATGAGAAAAAGAAGACCGCGCCGCAGCTGAGCAGCCTTTAAGCCGCGGCTATTTCCCCATATCACGCATGTATTCGTCGTATGACTGTTCAGCCCTTTTCAGACAGTCTTCCCTGTCTGTTCCTCTGAGTTCTTCGCACTGCCTGCGCTCGTTTGCCTGAATCCCTTCATAGATGCCTCTTTTGGTGCATGAAGAGAGCAAAAAAGCCAGCGCAAGCGCGATCAGAAGCGAAATACGCATTTTTTCAATACCCTTTGTACAGATACATGAAATGAGCTCCGCCCGCAAGATTCAGCCCTTCGACTCTGCCGAAGAATTTATCCCACACGGAGAGCTTTTTATCAAAGTTTCTCAGTTCCACATTTTCAAGTTTGAGCTCGTTTTTCATCTCCTCGAAAGCGTCCCTTCTGCTGCCGAGGTTATCCACAAACCCCATGTCAAAGGCGCGTTTTCCGGTGAAGACCCTGCCGTCCGCCTGTGCACGGAGCACAGCCTCATCCATATTCCTGCGCTTTTGTATATCCTCTATAAACTGCTCATACATATCCATCACGGTGGTCATGAGGATCTGCTTCTCCGCCTCGGTCATTTCCCTATCAGGAGAGCCTATATCCTTGAATTCTCCGCTTTTCAGCGAAAAGTTTTTTATACCTATGGTGTTCATGAGCTTTTCGTAGTTGGAAAGCTGCATTATAACCCCTATGCTCCCCGTAATCGTGGTGGGCATGGCAAATATCCGGTCGCAGGCAGCGGAAACGTAATATCCGCCGGAGGCCGCCACACTCTCCATGGAGGCATAAACAGGCTTGTTGATTGTCTGGATATAGTCGAAAATTTCCTTGGTCGGAGTTATGACACCGCCGGGGCTGTTCACCCTGATGATAATCCCCTTGACCTTCTCGTTTTTGGAAAGTTCCTCAAGGGATTCTATAACCGAATCAGCATCATAAATTATCCCGGTTATGGAAAGCTCCGCCACGGTGTTTTCCGGCAGATGACCGCTCTGTGCCCCGCTGAGAACATAAACAGCCCTGCCCACCAGACCGAGTATGAGCAGAACCATAATTACCTTTATTGCTATTTTCCCTATGTTTTTCTTCATAGCGCCCTCTTTAACGGATTAATACCAGAATAAAGGCACACAGTAAAGGCAATATAGGGAACACGGGGCTTGAACCAATCCGTATAAATGCTATCCTTATATTAATACGGAGGACAATAAATGGACAACTTCACACTGAACATCCCCACTAAAATCTTCTTCGGCAGAAACCAGATAAAGGTTCTGGGCAGACAGATAGAAAAATACGGCGCAACACGTGTGCTCATCTGCTACGGCAGTAAAAGAATAAAACAGGACGGACTTTTTCAGACGATAACTGACAAACTCACGGACAGAGGGCTTTTTTACACTGAACTGAGCGGAATCGAACCTAACCCCCGCATAACAAGTGTGCGAGAAGGTGTGCGCATATGCAGGGAGGAGAACATAGACTTCATTCTCGCTGTCGGCGGCGGCAGCGTTATAGACTGTGCCAAGCTCATAGCGGGTTCTGTGAACTATGAAGGCGACCCGTGGGACTTCTGCCTGCGCAAAGCCGCCATAAACAAGGCACTGCCCATAGGCACAGTGCTCACCCTTGCAGCCACAGGCTCGGAATCAAACGGAAACGCAGTAATATCAAACATCGAAACAGGTCAGAAGCTGGCGGTGTACTCACCCATACTCTGGCCTAAGTTTTCCATACTCGACCCCGAATACACGTACACCGTGCCCCCCTTCCACACTGCGGCAGGCATTGCGGACATCATGAGCCATATATTCGAGCAGTATTTCTCCCCCACGCCGGACACCTTCACACAGGACAGGCTTTCAGAAGCACTGCTGAAAACATGCCTGAAATACGCGCCGGTAGTTATGGAAAACCCGCACGATTACACAGCGCGGGCGGAAATTCTCTGGGCGGGGAACCTTGCCTTAAACACCCTCCTCTCCCTCGGCAGGGAAGGGGACTGGGCGAACCACTCCATAGAGCATGAGGTGAGCGCATTATTTGACATCTCCCACGGGGCAGGGCTTGCGATCCTTTTTCCCAACTGGATGAAATATGTGATGGATGACAGCAATGCCGATAAATTCTACAGTCTGGCGGTAAATGTTTTCGGTGTTGCGGAAAGCGATAATAAAAAAGCAGCCGCCCTTGAGGGGATTGACCGTCTGAGAGCCTTCTACAACTCCATTGGGCTCCCGGCAAGGCTCTCCGAAACAGGAGTGGAGGAGGACTCGCTTCAGAAAATGGCCGAAGGCGCTGTGCGCTTCGGTGAAATAGGCGAGTTCAGAAAGCTTAAATCAAAGGACATACTTGCCATTCTCAAAATGGCTTACTGACGGAGGCGGATATGGGCATCGGATTCAGGGCTTACGTAGTATCTGAAAACACAGACGGCACATACTCAGGCAATATCACCGAACGCAGCACGGATGACCTGCCCGCGGGTGAGGTACTGATCCGTGTACGCTATTCATCCCTGAACTACAAGGATGCGCTCTCAGCCTCCGGCAATAAAGGCGTTACGAAAAAATATCCTCATACCCCCGGCATTGACGCTGCCGGGGAGGTGGCAGTGTGCACTGACGGCAGCTTCAAAGAGGGCGACAGGGTAATTGTCACGGGCTATGACCTCGGCATGAACACCGCAGGCGGCTTCGGAGAGTATATACGTGTTCCGTCCGCGTGGGTTCTCCCCTTACCTGACGGGCTAACAATGAAGGAGAGCATGTCCCTAGGCACGGCGGGGCTCACCGCTGCGCTCTGCGCGGACGGACTGCTGCATTCGGGACTCAGGGGCGGAAGCATAGCGGTGACAGGAGCAACAGGCGGCGTGGGGAGCATAGCTCTCTCAATTCTGGCCGCCGAAGGCTTTTCCCCATGGGCTGTCACCGGTAAGCCGAAGCTTGAGCCTTTTCTCAGAAGCCTCGGAGCAGAAAACGTCATCTCCGTGACTGACTTCACCGCAGGTTCGGAAAAGCCGCTTATGAAGCCCGTATGGGACGGCGGAATAGATGTTCTCGGCGGAAGCGCCCTGTCCGCCATGCTGAAATCAGTTAAATACGGCGGCGCTGTTTCCTGCTGCGGTCTTGCGCTGTCTCCGGAGCTTAATATCAATGTTTTTCCGTTCATCCTGCGCGGGATAAGCCTCATAGGGGTTGATTCCGTGGAATGCCCGAAGGATAAGCGGATCAAGGCATGGAACAGGCTTGCGGGGGAATGGAAACCTGCCGCACTCGCCGAGTTCACTGCGGAAGCAGACCTCAGCGGGCTTGATGAAAAAATAAAAGCCATGCTGGACGGAAAGGCCGCCGGACGCACAGTGATAAGGCTCTGAAAATACACTTTAACATACACTTTTATATTGATAATTTGCGGATTCTGCCTGATCATGGCCTATGAAAGTTAAATTTGCCCAAAGTCTGCCTTATAAGCAGGCTAAAATGACTTTTTTTATTGCCTTCACCCTTGGGCTTCTGCTCAGCATAGTTCTGCTCTGGTTCGATTTCAGGAAAGAACAGGCAGGCGTGAAGGAACGTCTGGAAAAAATAACCGCCATGATGTCCCATACGGCGGGGCATGCCCTTGTCACCGGAAACAGAAGCCTCGCTCAGGGCATAACAGACGGCCTTGTTGAGGTGGGGATAGTAAAAAAAGTCAGCCTCGTAAATGATAAAAATGAAATACTCGCCATAAGCGAGGCGCGGAGCACGGAAGCCGGATACCCCGTCAGGTTCCTTGAAGATATGTACACAGGGCAGACCTCCTTCCGCTTCCCTCTGATCTACGGCAAAAACTGGCACTATGCCGGCTACGCCGAAATATACCCCAACATACGAAGCATTTCAGAGGACTTTGCCGCCCATGCAGGAACGGTAATCATAAGCACATTTATTGTCACCGCTGTTCTGTCGCTGCTTTATGCTGTTTCGTTTCACCTCACCCTTGTGCGGCAGATTCAGAAGATAGCCGAAAAGCTCGCCGGAGCCGACCCATCAAACCAGTCCATATACAGCATTAATATTTCTGAAAGGCATGCCAAGGATGAGCTCGGCGTACTAACCGAATCACTGAACATCCTCTTTGCCCGCTACCACGACAACCTTCTGAAAGTCAGCAGAACAGAGGAGCTGAAAGCCGCCAAGGAAGCGGCGGATGCAGCCAACAGAGCAAAAAGCGAGTTTCTGGCCAACATCAGCCATGAAATACGCACACCCATGAACATCATCCTCGGTTTTGCGGAAATACTCGGCAGGGACATAAAGGAACCCGAACACGCCAGCCTCCTCAGTTCCATCAGAGACAGCGGCGAGACCCTCATGAAACTTATCAACGACCTGCTTGATCTTTCCAAAATTGAGTCGGGCAAAATAGACATCAACCCAACGCCGCTTAACATATGCTCTGTGGTTGATGAAACATTTAAAATCTTCTCTGAAACTGCCCGGCAGAAGGGGCTTAAGCTCATTCTCAACACAGGCGGATGCAGCGGGCAGATACTCTTTGACGGAATCAGACTGCGGCAGATACTCTTTAATCTGGTGGGAAATGCCGTGAAGTTCACAGAATCCGGCTTTATCAGGCTCTCGTGCCGTGAGGAAAAAACAGGAGACAGGCTCTGTTCCGTCATCATAACGGTGGAGGACAGCGGCATGGGTATTGACGAAAGTCAGCTTGAAACCATATTCGAAAACTTTGCACAGCAGCAGGGGCAGGATCATGCAAAATACGGCGGCACAGGGCTGGGGCTTGCCATAACGAAAAAGCTCACGGAAGCAATGAACGGCACTATTGACGTATCCAGCACGAAAGGCAGAGGCTCGCTCTTCACCGTTAGGTTCAGAGATGTGAGAGTATGTGACGCGCCGCTGCAAAAAACCGCAGCCAAGGGAACAGTGTCTTTTGAACCTGCATTAATACTGGTGGCGGACGACAGCCCGCAGAACCGTTTTCTGATCCGCCTGATGCTGAAAGATCATCCTTTTACAGTTATCGAGGCGGAGAACGGGCGGGATGCATACATAAAGGCGGCGGCACATCTGCCGGATGCGGTTCTTCTGGACATGAAAATGCCCGGAACGGACGGCTACGCCGCGGCTAAGCTTTTTAAAAGCGACCATACCACAGCGCATATACCCCTCATAGCCGTTTCCGCGGATGTACTCAGTGACAGAGTGGAGGAGGCATTCGCTTCCGGCTGCTCGGCATATGTGAAAAAACCCATAATTTCATCAGAACTTACCGACGCGCTCAAGGTCTTTCTTAAACACAGTGAGGAAAACCGGGCCGGAGAGGAAACGCCTCAGCCTTCAGCAAATATAACAGAAGAGCAGCGCAAAATTATCCGCAGCGAACTCTATGATAAATGGCAGATGATCTCACGCAGGTTCGTAATAAGCGACATGGAAAACTTCGCCGCACTTGCTCTTTCCCTTGCCGAAAGGGAAAATATAAAAGAATTGAAAAACTGGGCAGAAAAACTTGCAAAAGATGCAAAAGAGTTCGATATTGACTCATTAACCGGAACGATAGATAATTTCACCGGATTCATATAAGGAGAAAACATGAGCGACAAATGCGGATGCGGAAGCGGCGGCTGCGGCAGCCACGACCATGACCACGAAATTGATGAAGAGAATATGGTGAGCATGGCTTTTGCCATGGAGAAAGAGTTTATGGACGAAATCAATCAGGCTTGCGAAGTAAACGGAATGAGCTTTGAAGAGTTCGTTTACAGCTGCCTTGAAGTGGGCATCGGCATAACAAACGGCGACCTGCATCTTATAGATTCGGAAACCGGAAAAAGAGTGGAATAACAGCTCAGACCGGCACAGCAGTGTGCCGGTTTTTTTATATTCAGGAAAGAGTGCGGGAAAGAGCTTTCTTGAGGTTTTCCTCAAATGAGCAGTCACCGGAGTATGAGACGCGGACGGCGTTTTCGGCATCCTTTCTGGAGTAGCCGAGGTTGCACAGGGCGCTCACCACATCTTCTGAGTTGTCATCAGGCTTGGCCTCTGTTTTGAACACGAGATCAAATTTATCCTTAAGCTCTAATATAATCCTCTCAGCCGTTTTCAGCCCTATGCCGGGAATGCCCTTAATCTTTACCACATCCCCGGAGACAACAGCCTTCTCAAATGACTTAACATCAAGCCCGGAAAGGATGGCAAGCGCCATCTTAGGCCCCACCTTGCTTATTGAAGTGAGGAGGATGAACAGTTTTTTCTCCTCAAGGGTGACAAAACCGAACAGGCTTATGTCGTCCTCACGGACATTCATCAGTGTATAAAGGGAGGCCTTCTCCCCTATGTCAGGCAGGGAAGCGAAACTCTGCATGGAGATCCCCACCCGGAAAGCAACCGCTCCCGTGTCTATCACCGCGAAATCCGGGTGTTTTTCCAGCAGTTCGCCCTTAACTCTGTAGATCAATACCGCCTCCCGGTTATATCAAGTCCCAGACACACAGCCACGGCCAGCGCATCCGACGCATCCAGCGGGGTTTTACCCATCTTAATGCCCAGCAGAACCTCCACCATGTGGCGCACCTGCTCCTTATCCGCCTTGCCGTAGCCCACAACAGATTTTTTCACCTGCAATGCTGTATATTCGCTCACGGGCATGCCGCAGGAGAGCAGAGTGGCGATTATCGCGCCCCTTGTCTGCCCCAGAAGCATGGCGCTCTTTATATTTACCGACTGGAAAACATCCTCAACCGCGGACAGTTCCGGCCTGTATTCTGCTATTATATCTCTCAGTCCGGCGCATATTACACCAAGACGTTCGGGCAGTTCTCTTTTGCTGTCGGTGCGGAGCACGCCGTGAAAAACATGCTCCACCTTCCCCGGCCAGGCCCGCACAATGCCAACGCCTGTGCAGTTAAGACCGGGGTCTATCCCTATAACTATCCGGGACAATTAGTCCTCAAGCTGGGACATAACTTCGTCGTCAGCCTCAAAGTTTGAGTAAACTTCCTGAACATCATCCAGATCCTCAAGGGCATCGGTTATGTTCATTATTTTGCGCAGATCCTCAACATTGACGGGAACGCTGTTCTTGGGCTTCATGGTGATTTCCGCGAACTCGAATGCATATCCCTTCTTTTCAAGCTCGGTTTTTACATCCATAAAGTCGGCATAAGCACACTGAACGGAGAAAACATCGCCGTCATCAACAACATCCTCTGCTCCGGCTTCGAGGGCTTCTTCCAGAAGTTTGTCCTCATCCGCCTTGGTTTTGGATATTTCAAGTATGCCTTTCTGCTCGAAAATCCACGCAACGCATCCGGCCTCGCCCATGCTGCCGCCTTTTTTCGTCATGGTGCTGCGCACTTCGGCTACTGTCCTGTTTCTGTTATCTGTAAGGGTTTTGACAAGAATAGCCACACCGCCGGGGCCGTAACCTTCGTATGTCACATCCTCGTATGCGGCCTCATTGCCTTCGCCCGTGCCTTTTTTGATTGCTCTGTCAACATTGTCCTTTGGCAGGTTCACGGCTCTTGCCTTATCAAGCGCCAGCCTCAGGCGGGGGTTCATGTCCGGGTCTCCGCCCCCTTCCTTTGCCGCAACCGTGATTTCACGGGCAACTTTGGTGAAGACCTTGCCTTTTTTTGCATCCTGAGCCGCTTTTCTGTGTTTAATATTCGCCCACTTACTATGTCCTGCCATACTGAAAATGCTCCTTTATAAATATAAGATTTTTAATCTTTCAGACCGCTTCGCTCACCCGCATAAAAACTGGCAGGCCGAAAAAAGCAGAATATAATATTATAAATTCAGTTCCAAAAAAAGGATAAAATCGTCAGAAAACGCCTAAAAGTTTATGCTGCCCAGGATCGGAAACCATCTCACAAGATAGGCGCTCATAATCACCATGCTGTTGGTTGCCATAAGAAGGCCGATTACTATAAGAAGCGCTCCCGATATTTTCTCCACAACCATCACCACCCTGCCAGCCTTTCTCATACCTGAGATAACATGGCCGACCGCGAGGGCGGCAAGCAGAAAAGGTATCCACAAGCCCAAGCCGTAGGTGACAAGGAGCCCTATCCCCTGCCCGACCGTTTCCTGCTGGGAGGCCATGGCAAATATAGCCGCAATCACCGGCCCCAGACAGGGCGACCAGCCGAGAACGAGTGCCACGCCGAGGAAAAACGCCTGAATAAGAAACGGCGCGCCGGATTTACGCTGATAATTCCACTTCTTCTGTACAAGAAGCCTGTTTATGCGGAAAATACCTGACATATGCAGACCGAGGATCACTATAAGCACCCCGGCTATGCGCCCAAGGATTATTTTATGCTGGGCGAGCGCCTTGCCCACGGCGGTTGCTCCGGCTCCCAGAATAACAAACACAAGAAGAAAACCCAACCCGAAACAGACAGCACCGAGAACCGCCTTCACTCTGGCTTTTTTTGATTCGCCGGATGTGAGGGTGTCTATGGTTTCGCCGGATATAAAAGACAGATAAGCAGGCAGAAGCGGAAGCACACAAGGTGACAGAAAGGAGAGCACACCCGCAGTAAACGCCGTAATAAATCCTATTTCATTCATAATCACTACCTTATACTCATTTTTTTCACAGGTAAAGACATACGGGAGACGGAAATGTTCCGCAGAAAATCAATATTATATTCAGATATTACGTTAAAGCAATAATCAGAATCCCTTTAAAACTTGAGTTTGTTTATATTTTTTACTAAACTTTTTCCTTGATCAACTGTCGTTTTATGTACATTATAAACCAAAGTCAGGACATTACGGAGTCAGCCAATGAACAAAAACAAGAAGTTTCTCGTTGCCACGGCGGTCGTTGTCATTGCCATTTCATTCATGCTTTTCAGCGGCTTCAAATCGGAAGGTGTTTACTATCTTACAGTAGGTGAAGTTCTTCACAATCCTGAAAAACTTAACCAGAAAGGTATGCGCGTCAGCGGTGAGGTCATCGCCGGAACTATCAACAAAAACACAAAGGAAAGACATCTGGTCTTCGATATTATGGATGTGGAAGAGGGCGGAGCGGTTATGACCGTTGATTACAAAGGCATAATACCCGACACCTTCAAAGAGGATATACACGTCATAATCGAAGGCAACTATGATATTGAAAACAAAAAGTTTATTGCCAAAACTCTTCTGACCAAATGCCCCTCGAAATATGAGGTAGATCCAACAGAAGAGGCTGCTAAAGGATAATTTTTACAAATTAAGCATCCTTTAGAGAACTTTTTATACAAATCCTTATCAACTTAGTATACTATGCAAAGTTTATTACGCAGTCGGGTTTTGTCCATGCGGCTGAAACCCGCGGTGATGTTTTGCAAATCTTAAATTTTCGAGGTGAACAGTGGGCGGAGCAGGATTTTTGTTTATGCTCCTTGCGCTGATAACAGGCGCGGGTGCTTCTTACTTCTACTTAACAGGGATGAGAAGCGAAAACAAAATTTACGATAAAATCGGAGGATATTTCCTCATCGCACAAACTGCGGCAATAAGTGTTGCCTCTCTGATTCTGCTTCTGGCACTTGTCACAAGCAACTTTAAAATTGAGTATGTCGCGCAGTACACAGACCTTGCACTGCCCATGGCATACAAGCTCAGCGCCTTCTGGGCAGGTCAGGCAGGTTCGCTCCTTTTCTGGGCGCTTCTTCTTGTTATTTTCGCCATAGTTGAAATGGTAAGGCTCAGGAACTCCGATTCAAGATACAAGAGCTCTGTTCTCTTTGTAATAAGCGTTTCGTCTTCCTTCTTCCTGATTCTTACCTGTTTTGTGACCAACCCCTTTGCGGAGCTTGGTTTCACACCTCAGGACGGCGTAGGGATGAACCCTCTTCTCCAGAACCCCGGCATGATTTACCATCCGCCTACCCTTTTCCTCGGTTATGCGGGCTTTACCGTGCCTCTCGGACACGCAATAGCATCCATGATGACTGGCGACGGCTCCAACCTCTGGGTTAAAGAGAGCAGAGGCTGGGCTATATTCACATGGGTTTTCCTCACAATAGGCATAGTTCTCGGCGGCCAGTGGGCTTATGTTGAGCTCGGCTGGGGCGGCTACTGGGCATGGGATCCTGTTGAAAACGCATCACTCCTTCCGTGGATAACAGGAACGGCTTACCTCCACTCCGCTCTCATATATGAGCAGAGAAACAAGCTGAAAATATGGACGCACACGCTCCTTATGACATCCTTTATCCTCTGCATATTCGGAACCTTCCTCACCAGAAGCGGCGTTATAGATTCTGTTCACTCCTTCGGAAAGTCAAGCCTCGGCGCTTTCTTTGTGGTGTTCATGATCGTTTCCACAATCGCATACGCCGTTGTTCTCCTTAACAACATCAAACTTTACAAAGATCCCGAAGAGAAAGACTTCCACTTCTCCTCAAGGGAAGGCATGTTTTTTATCGCTAACTGGCTTTTCCTCGGTCTTATGGTTGTTGTCCTCGTGGGAACAACAATGCCTCTTATCTCTCAGGCTTATTATGCTGTAATGGGCGTTTTCGGGGTTGTGGGCAACAAGCTTACGGTTAACATCCCTTACTTTAACAAGGTTTCCACACCTTTCTTTATACTGATACTGCTTTTTGCGGGTCTGGCTCCCATGGCTCAGTACGGTAAGGAGATAGGGGAAAGCTTCTATAAAAAAATCATCCCCGGAGTAATAGCGGCGCTTGCCTCAATGGTGATCATGTATGTGAAGGGCTACACCCTCCCCATACCCCTTATACTCACAGGGGTGACTACCCTTTCACTCGCTACCATAATAACAAGAATAGCAATCTCCGTAAAAAACAACGGCCCCAAAGTTGTGCTTACCCAGCGCAGGCACTACGGCGGACTTCTGGTTCACATCGGCGTTGTTATCATGGCTTACGGAATCATCGCCTCATCCTTCTACAACATCAAGGATGAGCATGTGGTAGCACCGGGAGAGAGCTTCACCTTCGGCAATTATGAAATGAAGGTGGGCGAACTCACAGTAAATCAGGGTCAGAACTTTACATCTGTCTACGCTCCTGTTACAGTAACAGAAAACGGTAAGAAGATAGTAACTGTCGCACCGGAAAGACGCTTCTACGAAAAACGCGAGGAAGCATGGGCGGAAGTTGCTATCTACTCCAAACTGAAAGGCGACCTTTACTTCATACTCGCCAGCTACTCCAAACCTGAAAACTACATAGGCATTCAGGTGGTTTACGAGCCTCTTCTCGTGTGGCTGTGGATTGGCTGCGGTATTATGTGCATCGGCGCTTTCTACACTGTTACCGGCAGGAGAAAAAATGCCTGAACCAATTTTCAGGCTGGATAATGTTAAAAAGAGATACGGTCACACCGAAGCACTTAAAGGTGTGACCTTTGAACTTGCCGAAGGGGACTTCATGTCCGTGTTCGGGCCAAACGGCGCGGGCAAGTCAACCCTTCTGAAAATCCTTTCCACCCTCACTAAACCGAGTGAGGGTGATATTTTTTTTAAAGGTACGCCCATAAAGAAAATGAAGGATGATTTCAGAAAGCATTTCGGGGTTATCTCTCACCAGCCTTTTTTATACGAAAACCTCAGCGCGCTTGAAAACCTTGTCTTCTACGGAAGGCTCTACGGAATAAAGGATGTTTCCGCACGGGCGGATTTCCTCCTGAAAAGGGTGGAGCTTCTTTCAAGAAAGCATGACAGGGTCAGAACATTCTCAAGGGGCATGCTGCAAAGGCTTTCCATAGCCCGCGCGCTCATGCATGATCCCGATATTATACTGCTGGATGAACCCTACACTGGGCTTGACCAGCACGCATCCCTCGTTCTCACTGGTATACTCAAGGAACAGTTCTCCCTCAAAAAAACCATTGTGATGGTCACTCACAACCTCCCCAGAGGCTATGAGCTTGCCTCAAGGATTGTCGTTGTTAAAGGCGGAAAATTCACTTTGGATAAGAAGAAGGAAGAAGTGCCGGAGAAGGAGTTCGAGGAAATATACATGCAGGCGGTGAGCTGAAATGAGCTATTTCAACACTGTTCTCTGCATTTTCAGAAAAGATATTCTTGAAGAGTTCAAGTCTAAGGAAGTGGTTAACTCCATGCTTGTCTTCTCCCTCCTCGTGGTCGTGGTTTTCAGCTTCATCTTTGAGCCCGGCAGCGATATGAAAAATGAGGTAGTAGGCGGCATATTGTGGATGAGCTTTGTTTTCGCGGGGCTTCTGGGGCTGAATAAGTCCATGATGACAGAGGTTCAGGGGGGCAACCTTCAGGCTCTTCTACTCTCACCCGTTGACCCTAGTTCGGTCTTTTTCGGCAAGGTCATAAGCAACTTCACGTTTATGGCTATGGTGGAAATAATCACTATCCCTATTTTCACAGTGCTTTACAACGTAAATGTATTCGCAGGCGGAGCGCTGACGGCTGCTGTTTTCTTCCTCGGCACATACGGATTCGCCGTTCTGGGAACTCTGTTCTCGCTCATTTCCGTAAACACCAGAACAAGGGAGGTCATGCTTCCGCTTCTGCTTCTGCCGATACTTGTTCCGGTAATTCTTGCCTCAGTGCAGAGTCTTAATATTTTCGTTCTCGGTCATGATCACGCTCTGGCGTATCCATGGCTTAAGATTCTCCTTGTTTTTGACATTATTTTCACCGCAGTTGTGTTTGCGGTGTTTGACTTCATAGTAGAGGAATAGCTTATGAGCAAAGAAAAAATTCTTGATGCAGCCCTTATTGTCCTTGTTCCTGTGGGGCTTTATATGGCGTTTATCTACGCGCCTGTTGCGAAATCACTCGGCCCTAATCAGAAGATTTTCTACTTTCATGTGGCTTCTGCGTGGATTTCGTTTTTCGCATTTTTCGTAACCTTCTGCGCCAGTATAGCTTACCTGATTAAGGATGACTTCCGCTTTGACGATATTGCCGAAAGCTCCGCCGAAATCGGCCTGCTTTTCTGCACAATTGTCCTCACCACAGGGCCAATATGGGGCAAGGCGGCATGGGGCGCATGGTGGACATGGGATCCCCGACTCACCACAACTGCGATCCTCTGGTTCATTTACGTCGGCTACATAATGCTTAGAAAGTTCATAGACGAGGACAGCAAAAGGGCGAGATTCGCTGCGGCTGTGGGTGTAATCGGCTTCATTGACGTACCCATAGTCTTCTTCTCCATCCGCATCTGGAAAAATACCATACACCCCAACGTTGTACAGAAAGGGGGCGGCGGGCTTCACCCCATGATGCTCCACGCCATGCTGTGCGCACTCCTTATATTCACTCTGCTCTATTTCAGCCTGCTGATTAAGAGAGTTCGCCTCGCAAGAGCAAAACGCAGATTCGACGCTCTGGAAAGAGCGGCCTAGCAGACACCTGAGCCTCCGTTTTCCCGGAGGCTCACGTCCTGTTCATCTGCATCACTCTGAGCAGATCTGAAAACCTCAGGCAATATCAGTAAGAGATTGCTTCACTTCGTTCGCAATGACACCAAAACATTTTAAGAGAATAAGCCGCACCGCAGGACGCAGGTGCGGCGATTATGCGTCAGCTATTTAATACCCCGGCATTGTCTTAACAACTCCAGGACAGTTCCATGGATGGAACTGCGCCGTGCGGAGCGAAGGACGGTTTATCCGTCCGCGAGCGGTTTCAGCCGCACCGCAGGACGCAGGTGCGGCGATTATCTATTTAAGAAATGAATACTCATACTCAGTATGGTCTTTGTAGGTTCCGTTGAGTATGGCCACAACGTCCTCCACGAAGACAAGCTCCTCGTTGGTGGGGATCACATAAACCTTCACCTTTGACTCAGGGGTGGAGATCTCGGTCTCGCCGTGCTTGGAGAATGTGGTGAGGTTTTTCTGCTCATCCACGACAATACCCATGTCCTCAAGCCCTTCCAGAGCCTTCTGACGTATTATCCCGGCGTTTTCACCTACTCCGGCGGTGAAAACTATCGCATCCAGCCTGCCGAGCACTGCGTAATATGTGCCGATGTACTTCTTGAGCCTGTAGGCTTCCATGTCAATTGCCAGACGGCATCTGTCCTTGCTGTCCGGAAAGTTGCACTGGAGAATATCCCTTCTGTCTGTGTATTTGCCGCTTATGCCCAGCATGCCGGACTTTTTGTTGAGGATTGCATCCATTTTGCGGTAGTCAATATCAAGCTGCCCCTGCATAAAAAGCGGGATAGCCGGATCGAGATCGCCGCATCGGGTTCCCATTATTGCGCCCTCAAGGGGTGTGAGACCCATGGATGTGTCCACGGACACGCCGTTTTTGATGGCGGTGTGGGAAACACCGTTGCCGATATGCATGGTTATGATATTGCAGTCTTTAGAGTTTTTGCCGAGGAGAGCCGCCGCGCGTTTGGAGACATAAAGGTGGCTTGTGCCGTGAAACCCGTAGCGCCTTACGCCGTAATCCTGATACCACTCATAGGGAACTGCGTACATATATGCATAGTCGGGCATTGTCTGGTGAAAAGCTGTATCGAAAATAGCAACCTGAGGCACATCGGGCAGAACCTCGTATGCTGCCCTTATCCCCGCGAGGTTGGGCGGGTTGTGAAGGGGTGCGAGGTGCTGAACATCCTCTATGGTTTTTATTACATCCGCATCAAGCCTGACGCTTCTCTTGAACTTGTCACCGCCGTGGACAACCCTGTGCCCTACAGCGGAGATCTCCTTCATATTGGTGATAACACCGGTTTCCGAGGCGGTGAGGGTCTTAACTATCAGCTCCACAGCCGTTCCGTGGTCGTGGCACTCGTATTCATCCCTGTATGTCGGCCTGCCTTCCACTTCGTGCACTATGAACGAGTCACCTATACCGACACGCTCAACAACACCTTTTGCGATAACTTTCTTATTATCCCAGTCATAAAGCTGGTACTTGGCGGACGAACTGCCGCAGTTAAGAGCGAGTATAAACATCGGCACTTCCTCCTTAATCAGCCTGAACTGCCGTAATGGCGGCAACGTTCACTATATCCATGTATTTACAGCCTCTGGAGAGATCGTTAACAGGCTTCGCCAGCCCCTGAATAACCGGGCCTATAGCTTCCGCGCCTGCGATTCTTTCCACGAGTTTGTAGCCTATATTTCCTGCATCAAGGGTGGGGAAAACAAGGACGTTCGCCTGTCCGGCCACATTGCTTCCCGGAGCCTTTTTCGCACCGACAGAGGCAAGCAGCGCCGCATCCGCCTGAAGCTCACCGTCAATGGCAAGCTCCGGAGCAAGCTCCTTTGCAATTTTAAGAGCTTCCGTCACCTTATCCACATCTTCGTGCTGCGCGCTCCCCTTTGTGGAGAATGAGAGCATAGCCACCTTCGGTTCAACCTCAAGGAAGGCTTTGCAGCTGTCCGCCGTGGCGAGGGCAATTTCAGCAAGCGTTCTTGCGTCAGGGTTGGGGATAACCGCACAGTCTGCAAAGAGAACTGCGCCGTCCTTGCCGAATTCGGGCTTGGGAGTAACCATGATGAAGCAGCTTGAAACTGTCCTCATCCCTTTTTTGGTTCCGATAACGCGTATGGCGGCTCTAAGAACGTCACCCGTTGTGTGACAGGCTCCGGTCACTGCGCCGTCTGCTATCCCCTTTTCCACAAGCATGGAGCCGAAGTAAAGCACATCCTTCATGCTTTCGGAGGCTTCCTCCATTGTCATCCCTTTGGATTTTCGCTTTTCGTAATAATAGTTTGTAAATTCCTCAAGATATTTGCTGGTTTTCGGGTCGATGATTTCGCATTTCACAGCGTAGCCCTTCTGCGCGAAGAGCCCCCTTACTTCCTTCTCATCTCCGAGAACTATAACTTTGGCGAGTCCGTTTTCGACTATGGCGTTGGCGGCGTCTATTGTCCTTTCATCAGTTCCTTCCGGCAAAACAATCGTCTTGTTTCTGGACTTGGCGATGTCCCAGAACTTATTCATAAGCGACATATCAGAACCTCCGAAAATAGAAAAGTATTTTGTTTTAGTGGATTACATTAAAAAACTCAATAGAAAATTTTATGAATCTTATGCAACCCTTAAGCAACTGCGTAACCCTTTACTGTAAAGAGTTTTATGGTTAGTTTAATTTTTATTCCAAAAACAGGCAGGGCGTCCCGAAGGACGCCCTTTTTAATTATTTGTTTATTTTTTTAATCTCGCTGAACCCTTTGGACAGCGCCTGTTCATTCAGAGGTATCAGATCATGATGCTTCTTCGAGAGAGCATTGGGAAGTTCTGCAACGGCCTCCTCCAGAGTGAAGAGCCCGGAAACAGCCAGAAGGCCGCCTATCATAACCATGTTGGCAACCCTGACATTCCCCAGATCGCGGGCAATGTCCCCTGCGTTCAGCCCGTAGAACTCAACATCCGTTCTTGTCACTGCCGAAGGGTCAACAAGGGAGGTGTCAAGCACCGCTTTAGCACCTTTGCGAAAGCGAGGCTGAAACTTATTGAAAGAGGGCATGTTCATTATCAGCCCATAAGCGGGCGCGGTTACTATGGGTGAGCCTATCTCAAGGTCGGAGATAACCACAGTGCAGTTTGCTGTTCCGCCCCTCTGCTCCGCTCCGTATGAGGGAAACCATGTGACATTCAGCCCCTTGTGGGAGGCAATGTGGGCGAGCATCATTCCGGCGCTGAGAATACCCTGACCGCCGAAACCTGCCATTACGCTTTCAAAAATCATTTCTCACCCCCGTCAGCATCCCTGAACACACCAAGGGGATAATAGCCCTCCATATCCTTCTCCACAAACTGAACCGCATCAGCGGGGGTCATGCCCCAGTTTGTGGGGCAGGTGGAAAGAACTTCAACGAAGGAGAAGCCCTTGTTCTCCTTCTGGTTCTGAAAGGCTTTCTTGATCGCTCTTTTCGCTTTCATTATCTTGGCGGGAGTGGCTGCGCTCACTCTGGCACTGTAAACCACAGGGTCAAGAGCGCCCATTATCTCCGCCATTCTGAAAGGTGAGCCGTGGGTGGCGCAGTCCCTTCCTGTTGGGGTTGTGGTTGTTCTCTGTCCCGGCAGGGTGGTGGGAGCCATCTGTCCGCCTGTCATGCCGTAATTGGCGTTGTTCACGAAGATGACTGTTATCATCTCGCCCCTGTTGGCGGCATGCATAATTTCCGCCATGCCTATGGAGGCGAGGTCTCCGTCACCCTGATAGCTGAATACGGTGAGGTCGGGTCTCACCCTTTTTATGCCTGTGGCAAGGGCGGGCGCTCTTCCGTGGGGTGCCTCCACTATATCTGTCCTGAAATATTCATAAAGAAGAACCGCACACCCCACAGGCGCAACGCCCACTGTGGTTTCACGGAGTTCAAGCTCGTCCAGAACCTCGCCCACCAGCCTGTGGATTATTCCGTGGCTGCATCCGGGGCAGAAGATTGTGGTTTTATCAGTAAGGCTTTCGGGTTTCTGAAAAACTATGCTCATCCGTCTACCCCTGCATTTCTTTTATTTTTGCGGCTATCTCCTCCGGTGAGAAGGATTCCCCGCCGGGGCAGCCCATAAACTCGACCGGAACCGCGCCCTCAACAGCCACCTTCACATCAAAGAGCATCTGCCCTGTGTTCATCTCAGCAACGAGAACCTTCTTCGCCTTTTTCGCCGCATCTGCAAGCGCCGCATAGGGAAAGGGGCATATGGTTACGGGGCGGAAAAGGGCGGCCTTTATGCCCTGCTCCCTCAGCTGGCGGATTGCGGTTTTAGCAACCCTCGCCGCTGTGCCGAAAGCCGCAACAAGAACATCATAATCCGTATCGGTCAGTTCGTATTTTGTTTCTGCTTCGGCTATTCTTTCAAACTTCGAGGCGAGATCCCAGTTGTGCTTTCTCAGCTGGCCCTCAGCAAGCCTGAGTGACATAACCGCTCTGGGCTCCCTGCCTTTTGCTCCGCTTAAGCCCCAGCCCTGATCACCCTTCATCACGGGCTTCTCCTCCGGGAGGAGAACAGGTTCCGCCATCTGGCCGAGTGCGCCGTCACCGAGGATGAAGACGGGAATTTTATATTTGTCAGCAATATCAAAAGCATTATAGGTGAGATCAACCGCTTCCTGAACTGTGGAAGGAGCGTAGACAACCATTTTGTAATCGCCGTTGCCGCCGCCTCTGGTCGCCTGATTATAATCGCCCTGACTGGGGCCGATGTTGCCGAGACCGGGGCCGCCGCGCATTATATTCACGATAACAGCGGGAACCTCAGCTCCGCACATGTAGGAAATGGCTTCCTGCATGAGTGCTATACCGGGGCTTGAGGAGGATGTCATTACCCTGCATCCGGTTGCCGCAGCGCCGTAGACCATGTTTATCGCCGCCACTTCGCTTTCCGCCTGAACAAAGGCTCTGCCTCTGGCGGGCATGTGGTATGACATGTATGCCGTAAATTCATTCTGGGGGGTGATAGGATAGCCGAAATAGCCCGCAAGCCCTGCCCTTACGGAGGCTTCGGCTATGGCTTCGTTCCCCTTCATCAGTACTTTTTTGTTCATTATTTACCGCCTGAATCCTGTTTCTGAAGGGTGAAAACCACATCGGGACAGACAAGCGCGCAGCTTTTGCAGAGAATACACGCATCCTGATCCGTACACATAATAATACTGTAGCCCATGGAGTTTATATTGTCGGAAAAACGGAGAATCTTCTTCGGACAGACCTGAATACACAGACCGCAGCCCTTGCATTTTTCCCCGTTGATGAGAACTTTAATCATATTTTTTCCTCCGAGGTGAATGAAAAATTTTAATGAAAAAAAAACATAATGCAACTTAAAAAAGGACATAGGCTGATAATAGAACGGACTGCGCCGGGCTTTTATAAAAAACTCGGCAAATACCCTTTACAACATCACTCAAAAACGGATAAATTAAGCTTTTGAGACAATATTAAGAGGATGACGCAGATGAAAATAATATTCATGGGAACGCCGGAAACAGCCGTGCCTACCCTAAAAGCTATAGTGGAAAAAGGGCACGAAGTGCCGCTGGTGGTCACCCAGCCCGACAAACCCAAGGGGAGAAGCTCCGCCCTTGTGCCCACTCCGGTGAAGGAATATGCGCTGAGTGCCGGCTTAAAAGTTGTTCAGCCTGAAAAGCTCAAAAACAACGAGGAGTTCATGAGCCTTTTGGAAAGCCTTGAGGCCGACTTCCTCGTGGTTGTGGCATACGGAAAAATACTCTCTGAGCGTGTGCTGAAATCCCCGAAAAAAGCGCCGATTAATGTCCACTTCTCCCTCCTGCCCAAGTACAGGGGCGCGGCTCCCGTGAACTGGGCTATTGTCAACGGAGAGGCCGACACGGGCGTTACTGCCATGCTTATGGATGTGGGACTGGACACAGGGGATATGCTGATGAAGGCCGTCACACCCATAGAACGGAAAACCACCGAGGATCTCCTCGCGGAACTCGCTGTGACAGGGGCAGAACTGCTTATAGAAACCTTAGATAAATTTGACACCATCACTCCCGAAAAGCAGAACGATGCGGAGCATACATACGCGCCGATGATGAAGAAGGAGGATGGGCTGATAGACTGGAACAAAAGCGCAGCGGAAATAGAGAGAATGATACGGGGCTTTCAGCCATGGCCGACGGCTTACTCCATGCTGGACGGACAGATGTTCAAGTTCTTCGCTGCGGATACTGCGGAAAACTGCGGCAAGCCCGCGGGAACCATATTTGACATTACCAAGAAGAGCTTCTCAGTTGCCTGCGGCAAGGGTGCACTCATTGTGAAGGAGCTTCAGGCAGAGGGTAAAAAGCGGATGCCTGCGGCAAATTTCCTCAGCGGGTTCAGGCTGGAAGAAGGGAAGACGTTTGGCTGATTCCCCCCGAATGCAGAAACTGGCAAGACTTTTTCTGATAAAAGCGCTCTTTCCTCTGGCTATTGCCGTTAGCAGGCTGATGAAAGCGGACAGGGACAGGGTTTCTGCAAGGCTGATTGAGCTTAACAACCGCATCGTAATGCGCATTGTGAAGGCGAAGCCGCCGGAGCGGGTGCTGATTCTTCTCCCTCACTGCCTGCAAAACGAAAACTGTGAACTGAAAATTACCTCTGACATCTATAAGTGTGAGAGGTGCGGCAGGTGTGATATAGAAAAGCTTGCATCCGCCGGAGAAAGATATAATTTATCAATAAACATAGCCACAGGCGGCTCGTCCGCCTTAAGGCTCGTTAAGGACACAAAACCGCAAATTATTGCAGCCGTTGCCTGTGAGCGGGACTTAATCAGCGGCATCAGTGACATATACCCCATACCGGTAATAGGAATATGCAACCGCCGCCCTGACGGTCCCTGCCGCAATACCCGTGTAAGCGCGGATGATATTGAAAATGTGCTGAGGCAGATGGGCGGCATTTAAAAAACGGATATAATAAAAATCGAGGTATAGAAAATGAGCAACTCAATGAAAACGGCATTCTTTATGGCGCTTCTCACTGTGCTTTTCATGTTTGTGGGAGGCCTCATCGGCGGAAGGGGCGGAATGATGTTCGCTTTTATCTTTGCCATAGGGATGAACTTCTTCTCCTACTGGTTCAGCGACAAGATTGTCCTGAAAATGTACAAAGCAGTGGAAGTGGATGAGACGGAAGCCCCCGGCATCCACCGCATCGTGCGTAATCTCACCACTAAGGGCGGCATACCCATGCCCAAGGTTTACGTTATTCACAACCCCGCGCCGAACGCATTCGCCACAGGCAGAAACCCCGAAAACGCCGCTGTTGCGGTGACTACGGGTATTGTTGACCTCCTTAATGATGATGAGCTTGAGGGTGTTCTCGCCCATGAGCTGGCGCATATCTACGGGCGCGACATACTTATCGGCACTATCGCAGCCACCTTTGCGGGCGCTATAATGATGATAGCAAACACTGCGAAATGGGCCATGATCTTCGGCGGCTCAAGGAACAGTGAGGGCGAAAACAGCAACCCCTTTGCAGCGATTGCGGCGATGATAATTGCCCCCATAGCTGCAATGATGATACAGATGGCTATTTCCAGATCAAGGGAATACATAGCGGATGCCAGAGGCGCGAAACTCTGCGGGAAACCGAAAGCCCTTGCGAATGCACTTCGCAAAATATCCGGAGGAGTGGCGGCAGCACCTATGGATGACGCACAGCCGGCAACTGCGCACATGTTTATAATGAACCCCTTTTCCGCCCGTCAGGCAATGAACCTTTTCTCCACCCACCCCCCCGTGGAGGAGCGCATAGCCAGACTGGAAGCTATGCAGGGATAACATCTCCAAGGATGGAGATGCGCTGTGCGCAGCGAGTGAGTTTTTGAAGGGTTTTAGGGAAACTTTGTTCCAAAAAGTTTCCCTAGAACAAGTAAAACAATAAAAGCAAAAGGAACCACAAACATATGTCCGACAAGATGCGGGGCAGGCTATACGGTCTGCTGACAGATTATTATTCGAAGAAGTACAGGGAAGATTACTTTCAGGATGCGGTTATGCGCAGGTTTTACCGCAAGCTGTATTTCGAGATATTCCGCAATCTGGGGACCATAGAGAAGGCGATCGGACGTTTCACGGAGTTCCGTCCCGCACCGGAGCAGATGGCGGCGCTTGTCATGGGTGCGGCTCAGCTTCTTTACATGAACGATGTGCCGGATTACGCCGCTGTGAATGAGTCAGTGAACCTTGTGGGCAAGAACAAGCGCGGCTTCATAAACGCCATTCTCCGCAAGGTTATAGCTAACCGTGACGAGATACTGGCGGGCTCTGTCGAGCGTGACAACTTCCCCTCATGGCTTGCGGAAAGGTGGCGCAAAAGATACGGCAATACGGCAGCGGAAAAGATGATGGCGGCGTACAATCAGGCTCCCCCGCTTTACGCCCTTAACACTGATGACCTTTCCGTAGCGGAGGTTGAGGAATATGATGAGGAGGCTGAAAAACTCTACTATATGGATAAGGCTTCCGCTATGGTTCCTACGCTGGCGGGCAGGGTTGATCCTGCGTCTGTTCTGGACTGCTGTGCGGCTCCGGGCGGCAAGACGCTGATTCTGGGCAAGACTTATCCTGAGGCCGTGGTTTTCGCAGTTGAGATAAACCCCAAACGCTTTGAGGTGCTTGAGGAAAATGTGGAGCGCTTCGGCCTTGAGAATGTTCAGCCGGTAAACAACGATATAATGAAGCTGGAAGGGGATGAGGCGTTTGACCTTATACTCCTTGACGCACCCTGCACGGCGATCGGAACCATGCGCAAGCACCCTGAGATACGCTGGATACGCACCGAAAGGCAGATAAGGGAGAAGGCATCGGTTCAGAGAAGAATGCTGATAAAAACCGGAGCCCTTCTGGCGAAAAAGGGGAGGCTGATCTACAGCGTGTGCACCACCGAGCCGGAGGAGACAACGGAAATAGTGGATGCCTTCCTTGCGGAATACCCTAATTTCAGGGCGGTGAAGCCTGCCTGTCCGGATGAGTTCATCAGGGGGGACTACTTTGTGTCCGACCCGTCAAAATCGAACTGCGACGGCTTCTTCGCCGCGGTGCTGGAGAAAAAATAGATACCGGACTTTATTGGAGAAAAAAACACTCAAGCTGCTCCCGCACAGTGTCATCAGGCAGATTGACACAGGGGAAAAGCTTTTCATTATAAATGCATTCCCAGTCACAGCAGAAACAATCAGAAGGTTTATTGGTCAGAAGCAGGGAATTACCCGCAGGAAGAAAGCGTCCGTAATGACCGCCGCCATAGAAAACCGCAGTCGGTTTTCCTATTATCCAAGCCATGTGTGTTATACCGGATTCATTTCCGACTACATAAGATGCGTGGGAGACAATATTTATCACCTCACTCAGTGATGTCCTGCCGGAAAGGTTGACAACACGCTCACCGCCGGCCTCAACTTCCTGAAGACCGGTAATAACCACTTTCACATCAAGTTTTTCTGCAAGTTCTTCCAAAACCGGAATAATACGTTCCTTCGGAAATGCCCTCCTCATATTGCCCGCATCCGAAATATAATGAAGGTATCTCCCTTTTATCAGAGGTTTACTGTCAGGGATGCTGAAAACAGGGGCGAAGCTCTCCGCACTGCAGCCGGATATGCCCTCCTGAAAATGCTGCTCATGCTCCAGAACGGAGGTGTATCTGCCGCCCGTCATAACCGGCAGTGAACAGACAGACTTTACTCCGATGAACTTGCTCAGCTCTTTAAGGGAAGTGTTCCGCTTGTAGCCCCATTTCAGCGCTGCGCCGCTGCAACGCACTATGTCCATATTAACGCTTGAGTGCATAGTTGAACCGATTGCGACAGAGAAACCTTTTTCCCTTATGCTTTTAAGCAGGCTGTAACGATAAGAAAGATTATTCCGGTAAAGGCGGATATCAAACGGAATAAGCCTGTCCTCCGGCAGAAGAAGACGCGCAGCATCGGTAAGATTTTCCCTGTAGACGAGAAATACGTCAAAACCCTGAGACTTAAGCCATGAAACTGCTGCGGAAGTGGGAACAACCAGATCGCCTATGACATCGTCACGGACAAGGAGAACTCTGTCCCTGCGGACAGCCTCAGGCTTGGGGAGAAAAAACAATAAGGGCACTCTCAGGGCAAGGGACATTCATACCTCTTTTGCAAAATCACCTGAATATACACATAAAATAATGACTTGAAAAGAGACTCAGCCCCGATTGCTCCTGATTCTGCCGAAAAATTCTGACAGGAAAAACACGGCGGATGCCACCATTATTATCGCCGCGCCGGAGGTGAGGTTGAATGTGTATGACAGCCACAGCCCCGTGACAGTGAACGCAAGGTTCAGCCCTACGGAGGAGAGCATCATGAGCCGCAGATCCTTCACATAACGCTCTGCTATGTACGGAGGAATGCTTATCATCGCTATAACCAGAATAAGCCCCACAACCCTAATGACGAGGACAACTGTGAGCGCCACCATTATTATCAGCAGATAATAGAGCGGCCTGACCGGAACGCCGATGGAGACAGCGAAGTCCTCGTCAAAGCTCATGGCCTGCAAATCCCTGAAAAAGAAGGCGATAAACACCACCACAGCCATATCGAGCACAGCCATCAGCCATATGTCCGACTGAGGCACGGCCAGTATGCTGCCGAAAAGATAGCTCATGAGGTCAACGTTATAGCCGGGGGTGAGATCCGTCAGAATGATCCCTATCGCCATCCCCAGCGACCAGACAACGCCTATCACCGTATCCGCCCGTTTTTTGTTGCTCATGGAAATAAACGCCACCAGAACACCCACCGCAACGGAGAAGCCGAGAGCGCCGAGCAGAGGTGAGATGCCAAGAAAAAAGGCAAGACCTATGCCGCCGTAAGCCGCATGGGCAATTCCGCCGGAGATAAACACTATGCGGTTCACCACAACAAGAGTGCCGATAACGCCGCATGCCACGCAGGCGAAAAGACCCGCGAGAAGAGCGTTCTGCATGAACCCGAAGGAGAGAGCGTCAAGCATGTACATGCCCTCCGTGGACACCCTGCGGAATGCCGAGTGAATCACACTCATCACACCCTGTGCCGCCGTAAGCCATGCGGAGCATTTCGGGAGTTACCTCCGGGGATGAGTGAAAATGGAGTTTATTGTTTATGCAGGCAACGCTTGTGGCGTATCTGGGTATTATGCTTAAATCGTGGCTCACAACCACTATTGTCATGGTTTTATTGAGTTCCCGCAATCTGTCGAAAAGATCCTTCTGCCCTTTGGTGTCAACACTGGAGGTGGGCTCATCCAGAAAGAGCATTCTGGGCTCCATGGCAAGGGCGCGGGCTATGTACACCCTCTGCCTCTGTCCGCCGGAGAGGTTATCCACAGGGGAACCTGCCAGATGCTCCACTTCGAGATATTCCATAACGGAGCGCACCTTGGCGTAATCCGCCTTTTCAGCGCGGGCAAAACGCCCTTTAAGCCTCATTCTGCCCATCATGGCTACCTGAAAGGCTGTTATAGGGAAGCCTCTGTTAGAGGAGACATCCTGAGGAACATATCCGGTAAGGCCTGCGGCCTCGTTCACTGTTTTTCCGAATATGCGCACCTCACCCGAATCCTGACGGAGTATGCCGAGGATTATTTTAAGAAGGGTGGATTTCCCCCCGCCGTTGGGACCTATGACAGCAAGAAACTCGCCCTCAGGGAGGGCGAGACTGACATCGGTCAGAATGGGGTTCTCACCGTAGGAGAACCGTAAATCAGTTATTTCAATTGCGTTCATTTATTTTTTCAGCACCTTTGCCAGAACTTCTGAAACATGAATAAGGTTGCTGCTCCACTCGTATGCCAGAGGGTCGATCTCGACTACTTCCCCTTTTATGGAAACGGCTATTGCCTGCGCACTCTTTTTGGAGAACTGGGGCTGAACAAAAACAACCCTTATTCCGCGCTCTTTAGCATAACCTATGAGTTCCTTAAGCTGAGCAGGCTTGGGTTCTTTGCCTTCCACCTCAACAGCTACCTGACGGAGGTTATACTTGCTTGCGAAATATCCCCATGACGGATGAAAAACCATGAAGGGGGCATCCTTGGGCACATTTTTCAGGTTTGTGCGTATCTTGGCATCTGTCTCATCTATCTCCCTGAGAAGAGAGGCCAGATTCGCATCATAAACATTTTTTCCGGCGGGGTCTATCTCTGAGAAGGTTTTCGCCATGAGACGCGCCATTACTTTCATATTATCAGGAGAAAGCCAGATATGCGGGTCAAGTTCGCCGTGGTCATGGTGGTGCTCTTCTTCACCGTGTTCTTTATCGTGTTCATGGTCGTGCCCTTGTTCTTCACCGTGGTGATGGTCGTCTTCTATGATCTCGCCGGAAATCGGCTGTCTGTGGGCGGCATCAGCGCAGTCCACATGCTTTATCTTCTTATTAGCGGATAAGAGCTTTTCAAGCCACACATCCTCAAATGAGAGATCTATGGAGAAATATACCTGAGCCTTTGATATAAAAACCATCTGCTGAGGTTTAGGTTCATAATTATGAGGGTTTGAGCCCTTGCCCACAACAGCCATAGTCTCGAAACGGCCGCCCGTTATCTTGTCCGCAAGGTATTTCTGGGGGATTATACTCACTGCCGCTTTAAAATCTGCGGCGAAGGCCGATGCCGAGAACAGCATAAAAAGTCCGGTAATCATTGCAATGATGCGCATTTTTCACATACTCCTTTAATGTCCAGCGAAACAGAGGCGATGCGGAACCCTTTGCCCACACGCCCTAAAATAAGTCCTTCCTCAAATGTAAGCGGTTCGAGGCAGTAAACCTGTCCGCACTCCCCGCAGTGGAAGTGAGGGTGAACAGGGTTGTGCTCGCACGCTTTTTCATAAAAGGAGGTTCCCGAATCACCGATAATTTCCCTGATAAGCCCCTTCTCAAGGAGAAGGGAAATCACGCGGTACACCGTAACGAGGTCTACGCTCCCCTTTTCTGTCGCCATCTCATGCAAATCTTTTGCACTGACAGGCCGCTCCGCAGCAAGAATCAGAGAGAGTATAAGCTCCCGTCTTTCAGTAATTTTAAGTTTTTTTGATCTGAGCAGATCTGATGCTACACATACTGACATAAACAAACGATAAGCATTTTGCAAATGATTTGCAAGCCGGATTTATTAAGATAAGAATTTATATCGAACCAAGCATCACTGTTTGCAGTTCAGCGGAAACACCGGGCAAAGCCAGCAACTCCAAGGATGGCAAATTTTGGATCATAAAAACAGAGATTGCTTCACCCTTTCAGGGTTCGCAATGACAGCAGTTTACGTCACTGTGAGGAGCAGCGCAACGTGGCAGTCTCAGTTCTTGCTTTTTGCACACAACAACTTCCCCCTTTGCAAAGGGGGACCGAGGGGGATTTTTACAGATATGAACAAGTCAGTTAATGTGTTTGTCACCGATCTGGATTTGCTCTGCAAACCGCGAGCGTATATCCAAAATTTCCAAGGATGGTAAATTTTGGATCATAAAAACAGAGATTGCTTCACCCTTTCAGGGTTCGCAATGGCAGCAGTTTACGTCACTGCGAGGAGCAAAGCGACGCGGCAGTCTCAGTTCCTGCTTTTTGCACACAACAACTTCCCCCTTTGCAAAGGGGGACTGAGGGGGATTTTTACAGATATGAACAAGTCAGTTAATGTGTTTGTCACCGATCTGGATTTGCTCTGCAAACCGCGGGCATGTATAAAAAACTATATCATGCCCTTGATAATCCCTATTCCGGCATAACCGTAGTACCCCATGTCGTTCAGCATGGGGAGTGAGCTCACGGTAACGCCGCCCAGAGCATAGACCTTTTTCTCCGTATCCGTAACGTCCACCGCGCCGAGAGGCTTAACCTCATAAGGCTTGTCGGTCATGAAAATAGGGCTGAGCGTAAAAAAATCCGCCTGAGTTCTCTCTATCTCCTCCAGAGAGTGGGCGGAATATCCTGTGACCAGTTCGGGAAAAATCTCCTCCACCGTTTCCGGTGAAAGTGTGCGTTCATTAAGCTGAACACCGTCAAACCCGGCAGCAACTGCTATGTCAGGCCTTTCTGACAGAATCAGAAACGCATCCGGCAGCAGCGCACGCATTTTTTCCGCCTTACGGTAAATATCCGCCGCATCAAGGTTCTTTGCGCGGAACCAGATCATCTCCGATCTGTCCGCGACCCGTTCCGCGACCTTCAGGTAGTCATCCCCAAAGGTTTCGTAGTCTATAACTGCCAAAAACCTAAGCACTTTACATGTACCTCTCAAAAACTCTGTTGTACGCCGCGCGCACACTTTTGCGCACCCACGCGTATTTCTCGCTTAAGCATTCTGCGGGGTTTTTCTCAAAACAGAAAAACATGCCCGCCTTAGCCAGAATCTCCTCATTGGCAGGAAGCCTTGAGGTTGATGTATTCTCATAAATTCTCAGAACATTTTCCAGTGTTCTGTAAAAGTGGTAGCTGTCATGCAGGGCGTAGTAGTCCCGCTCTTTTATAAAGCCCTGATTTTTCAGGTGAACCATAACATCATGAGTATTGGGGTTGCGGACGCTCTCATCCTCATGCCCGGTCAGAAGCTGTAACATCTGCACGGTAAATTCAATGTCCAGCATCCCGCCGTAACCGGCTTTTATGTCGTTCTTCTCAGGAGGCGAGCCTTTTTCCGTTTCGATCCTAGCGCGCATCTCCTTTATCTCTTTTATCCCTTCTTTCCCCAAAGGTGAACTGAAAAGACATTCGGTCTTAATTTCGTTAAACCAGTCATTAAGGGATGAGTCCGTATTGACCGCGCTGGAACGTGCCAGAGCCTGCTTTTCCCACGTCATGGCCTCCTTAAGCTGGTATTCGCGGAAGGCGGGCAAGGCAGTCACCAGAGTTCCGCTGGAACCGCTGGGGCGGAGTCTGGTATCTATTTTATAAAGTATGCCGTTTGTGGTGTATGAGCTGAGAAAGGATATAGCCCTCTGGAGAACCTTGGTGAAGAACTCCATGTTGGTTATGGAGTTTTTGCCGTCTGTCCTGCCGTTCTCCTCATAGAGAAATATTATATCCAGATCAGAGCCGAAGCTCATTTCATAGCTTCCCAGCTTGCCCATCCCCACAACGAGGAAATCGCAGATTCTGCCGTCAGCGGTCACAGGTCTGCCGTATCTGGCCGTAACCTGATCATACACCGCATCCACAGCGAACTGAATGGTTCCCTTCGCAAGCTCCGTAAGCGCCTTCATGGTGTAAATAACGTTCAGGGTTCCGTTGAGGAATGCATAGCCGGCATTGAAGATATACGCCTTGTGCCGCTGGCGGACTATCTCCATTATATATTCCGTATCTCCGGTATATCTCTTCGTGCGCTCATGGTAATCAAGGCGGATAAAGCTGCTCTTGAAGTCAGGGTCTTTGGGGTCGTATATGTAGTCCAGCAGGGTGCGGTCGCTTATTATCTGGTCGGACATATAGCGGCTGAATGAAAAGAGGTTCTCCAGCTTGTCCAGAATGGCGGGTGCGCCCGTTATAATATCCTGCAAAAGGTACACTGTGGTGGGATGAGAGAGAAGCTTCTCGAAGTTCAGCAGGGTTCCGGCCGGATCTGTTCTCTCCGGCAGGTGCTCAAGGACACGGGTAAGCACCATCTCTATGATACGGATCTCCTCCGGTGTGCGTATAGTGTTCCTGCGCCCGTGGAGTATCTCTTTTATGATGGAGGCACACCTTACGGCATCTCTTATCCCTTTATCCTGTATTATCCTTGCCACCTCTTCCTGATCAAGCTCCTTGTCGAATATAAGGGAAGATGCGTCCGCCCCTTCGTGATCCCTGAAAATACCGGAGAACACGCTGTGGACAAACCTTGTGGTTTCGGCAAATTTTTCATTGAACTTATCAACATCATCAAACCCGCAGCGTTCGAGGTAGAGGGGAAATGCCGCACTGTCCTCCGGTATGACATGGGTCTGCTTTTCGTTCTCTATCTGCGCCATATGCTCAAGCTTCCGCAGAAAACGGTATTCGTCTTTGAGCCTCTCCGCTGTTTCCGCTTCAAGCTGCCCGAATTTGACAAGCAGATCTATCCCTTCCAGAGTGGAGGGGTGGTAGATCTCCGGATATTTGGGATAATAGAGAATCTGAAACGCCTGAACAACAAACTCGATCTCCCTTATGCCTCCGTAACCCAGCTTTACGTTTCTGTTCCCCCTTATCTCCTCGCGGCGGTCTATCTTCTGCTTTATATTCTTAAGCTCGTCCAGCAGCTTGTAATCAAGGCTGCGCCTGAAAACAAACGGCCTCACCGCGCGGAGAAACTCCGCTCCGGTACGTTTATCCCCGGCAACGGGTCTGGCCTTGAGAAGCATCATCCTCTCCCACCCCTGACCGTAGGATTCGTAATATATCTCGCAGCTTCTCACAGGCAGCGCTATGGCTCCCCTGTCCCCATCAGGACGGAGGCGGAGATCCACACGGAACACTATTCCGTCCGCTGTCCGTGCGCCTATGTAATGGGTGATCTTTTCGGCAACGCGGCTGAAAAAAACATGGTTCTCCACAGAGGGCTTATCGCCGCTGTCATCTGTTCTGCCTACCTCTGTTCCGTAAACATACATTATGTCTATGTCAGAGCTGAAATTCAGCTCCCAGCCGCCCAGCTTGCCCAGACCGATCACCGTCATGCCGATCCTTGAGCCTTCCGAGTCCTGCGGTCTGCCCAGTTCGCGGCTTATCCTGAAATAGGCGTACTTATATGCCGCCTCAAGGGACGCGGATGCAAATGCGGATATATGCGCCGTTATGTCCCTAACATCAGCCCCGTAAACAAGGTCTTTCAGGGCTATGGCGGTGTATTCCGTCATTTTGATAATTCGCAGATGCCTGAGCAGGGCTTCCTCATCCAGTTCATGAAAATCCTGCGTGAGAATATCATTAAGGATCGAATCCACATCCCGCTCTGTTTTTGCCAAATCAAGAGCCCTGGCAGCATATTCCGGGTTTTTGCCCAGCCAGTCGGCTATGAATACCGAATGCCTGTACACCTTCTCCAGATCATCCCTGTCCGGATGGTTGAATACCTGAACCGCTTTCTCAAATTTTTCCGTCATTTAGCCACCGGAATAACAATATATATGCTGGTTTTGTCTATGCCTCTTTCAACCTCGGCAAAGCCGCCCATATCGGAAGCAAGCCTCCGCACGGAAGCCAGCCCGAAATACCCTCTGAATTTATCCGGGGAAACATTGAACGGATGAAAAAGCTCTTCCGTCTCCTTGTCAAAAAGCATTTCGCCCCCCTCTACGGATATTTCAAGGAACTCTGTGAACCCCAGAACCCTTTCGGCCACACTGAGCGTCACTGAAACGTTTTTGTCCTTAATGGCGGAGAAAGCGTTCATCAGTGCGAAGAATACGCACGGGTGAAGCTTGTCAAAGTCTGACTTGAGGTCTTTTTTATTTGTATTGTACACAACTTTTACTCTTTTTCTGCCATGAAAAATCTCAGCATCAGAAACAGCTTTCTGCACAGCCTTTGAGGATTTTTTCATATTCTGGCCGTCCTTGCGGAAGTAAAATTCAGCCTTGTCGGTTTTCTCTGCCTCGTCACGGAGAATCTTGCGGATCACTCCGCAGTTTATGCGCACTCCTTCTATATTATCCGCACGCTCCATCATCTCCGCCTGTATCCCTATGTTCTGGATGAGCCCGCGCCATTCATGTATGAGGAACCTGCCCACTGTCCGTTTCTCCTCCCTGAGGATCATTCCGCTGAGTTCCTCCTCCCTTTCGCGGTTCTTTTTCCCTCTCCAGTATGCTGCCCCTGTAACGCAGGCAGTGGCACACACGAGGAGAGTGAGAATAAAGCCGGCATCAGCCCCCGGCATCTGAGGGAAAATATAGGCGGCAGCGGCTGTTGATATAAAAAGAACAGCGGATATATAAACAATATTCATGAAGCTCACTCCTCGAAATTCATTCAGCAAAACCGGGTAATCTGGCACTCTCAGCTTATAATTAATCCTATGATAGTCTTTGTTATTTTTCAATACCCGCTGATTTAAAAAAAATTTCATATTTATTCTTGACAACATAAAAGCAGGCGTGTATGTTAGCAATCCTTGGCGCGGGATAGAGCAGCTTGGTAGCTCGTCGGGCTCATAACCCGAAGGTCGTTGGTTCAAATCCGGCTCCCGCTATTTCGATAAGTTTAAAGGCTTGCTCCTGCAAAGAGCAAGCCTTTTTTCTTTATATAGCATTCCATCCATGGAACTGCTGCCTCAGCAGCTTCTTAAACAGGGAAATATATTCCCCCTCCCAACCCGCATATATCCTAAATACCTGATAATCTGCAATTTACCATCTTTGGCACGATTCTTTCTAATACATCTCAGAATCCCTTAACAGAGGTGTACAATGAGCACAGGAACAAGAAAATTTTTCACGGCAGGCATGGTTCTTACTGCCCTTTTCATATTCTCAGGCTGCGCCAAGCAGTACGACTTTGAACCCGAAGCATACAAGCCAAGCTACAAGGAAGACATTGAGCGCTACGGCATGCAGCAGAGGGAAAAGGTTCCCACCGCCTCCCTCTGGGCGGATTCAGGCGTGAGGGGAACCCTGTTCCTTGACTACAAGGCACGTCAGGTTGGCGACCTCATTGTGGTCAACATTGTGGAGTCATCCTCCGCAAGCAACTCCAACTCAACCCAGACCAGCAAATCAGGCAGCAACAACTCCTCTGTCACAGCGGCTCTCGGACTTCCCCTTAACCTCGGCATGAGCAACTTTCTCGGAACCGGAAACGAGTTCAGCCCCACCATCGGCACAAATACTTCGGAATCCTTCGCGGGGAACGGCAGCAAGAGCAAGTCTGACCGCGTGAGTGCAACAATAGCCGCAAGAGTGATTGAGATTCTCCCCAGCGGCAACCTTGTGATTGAAGGCAACCGTGAAATAGTGGTTGATCAGGAAAAACAGATAATAAAACTCACCGGAGTAATCAGGCAGAAGGATATAAGCGCTGAAAACACAGTACCTTCCACAGCCATAGCCGATGCCCGCATATCCTACAGCGGCAAAGGCATAATCTCCGATTCGAATAAAAAAGGCTGGCTGGGAACGGTTCTCGGCTGGGTATGGCCGTTCTAGGAGCTGATGAAATGAAAAAATTTGCCGTAATACTCCTTGTTTTCTTCATAAGTCTCCAGGCTTCCGCAAATGTTAAGATACGTGACCTTGTGAACGTAAAAGGGATCAGGGACAACCAGCTGATAGGCTACGGTCTTGTGGTCGGCCTTAACGGTACGGGAGACAAAACCGGAACAGAGTTCACCATCCAGTCACTCGTGAACATGCTGGAGAGAATGGGCATCACGGTAAACAAGGATGACGTTAAGGTGAAAAACGTCGCCGCGGTTATGGTTACGGCAAAGCTCTCTGCCTTCGCCAAAAACGGCAGCAAGACAGATGTTGTGGTCTCCTCCATAGGCGATGCAAAAAGCCTTGAGGGGGGAACACTGCTTATGACACCCCTTTCCGCCGCAAACGGACAGACATACGCCGTGGCTCAGGGACCCATCTCCGTGGGAGGGATGAATGTTTCCTCCGGCGGTGCAGGAGCCGTAAAAAACCACCCGACAGTGGGGATGATACCCAACGGCGCACTGGTTGAACGCGAGATAGACTTCCAGATGAACACCAACTTCTTTGAAATAGCCTTCAATACATACAACATGACAAACGTGGTAAGGGCAAAGGATGCCATCAACGCATACATCGGCTCTGATGTGGCGGTAATAACCTCCCCCACCAGCATCAAGGTGGACATACCTGATGTTTTCCGCACCAATTTTTACGACTTCATGGATTCAGTGCTCAGTGTTCCTGTTGAACCCGCAGGCAAGGCCAAGGTAGTTGTGGATGAACGCACGGGAACAATAGTGATGGGCGCGGATGTGCGGATAAGCACTGTGGCGGTCTCACACGGAAACCTCACCATAACCATAAGCAGCACGGTTGATACAGAGCGCAACCTCTTCAACCCCTTTGAGGAAACAAGAACGGAAACAACCAATATTCAGGTTCAGGAAGAGCCTAATAAACTGATGGTTGTTCCCGAAGGCATAAGCATAAGCGACCTTGTAAAGGCGCTGAACTCCATAGGTGTAACCCCCAGAGACCTCATTTCGGTTCTTCAGGCCATCAACTCAGCCGGTGCTCTGCACGGTGAGCTGGAGGTGATGTAGTGTTCGCTGAAACGGTAAGGGAAGCCAAAAGCTTCGACGGCTACACCACAATTGATCAGGAAAAAAGGCTGAAAGCGGTCTGTCAGGACTTCGAGGCGATGTTTTACGACATGATCTACAAAACCATGCGTAAAGCCACTATGGAATCGGATCTGGTTAAGAAAAGCGCCGGGGAAAAATACTTCACCGAAATGCTTGATACTGAAATGTCAAAGAAGGCAGCCGCCGAGTCCAAAGGGGGCATAGGCGACATGCTTTTTGAGCAGATGCAGAAATATCTTCCCGGATCGGATCAGGGAAACAATTACCACGGGGAAAAGAAAACTGATCTCAAAAACCCCTACAATAGCGGAAAATCGCTGATCGGCAACAGAAAAGGCACTGGCATAAACGTTGCTATTTAATAACTAAGAACGAGATTGCGTGAAAGGCAAGTTTCACTGGAAACAAAAGGCAAATACTGCTAAAGTCGGGATGTAATCTGCCGATATATAAGACATCGGAGGAGCATTAAAATGAGGATCGAAGACAAAATCAGCCTCTCGCTGAAAAAAACTGAACAGTCTGAACAGGCAAAAGCAAAGAAGAACGAATCTTCCCCTGCTAAAAAATCTGCCGAAACTGACAGTGTATCCTTGTCCTCCGGTGCAAAAGAAGCAGTTGCCATTTCCAAGAAGCTTAAAGCGGCTTCCGACATACGCATTGACCTTGTTAACGAAATCCGCGGCAAAATCGAAAACGGAACCTATGAGGTTTCCGGCAGACAGGTTGCGGAAAAAGTTGTCAATGCGGCCATAGACGATATTTTCTAAAACAGCCCTTTCCCGCACATCTCAAACCCCCGCATATGGAGGCAAGGGATGGACAGATTCAGAAACCTTCTTGATATACTGAAATCGCAGTGCGAGCTTTATTCTGAGCTTGCGTCCGTTATGGCGCTTGAGAAAGAAGCCGTATCCAGATGGAATGTTGACGATACGCTGGAGCTCACCAAGCGTAAGGATACCCTTGTGTACAAGGAGAAGCTCCTTGAAGAAGCCAGACGCACTATAATCAAAAAAATCGGCATGGATGAAGGCAGGGATGAAATATCCCTGTCAGAAATTATAGACCTCACGGACGAGGCGGAACTCAGACAGGAATTCAGCCAGGTGCGCAATAACCTGAAAGACGTAATGCACAGGCTTAATGACGAAAACCTCGCTCTCAAGATCCTCTACAGAACAAACATAAGCCTTGTTAACGATTTTTTCGATAGGCTGGGCATCACCTCTGACAGCACCTACAGCACCCACGGAAAGCCCAGAGGTGTCAACTCTCTGGTTGACAAAAGGGGATAGGAGAACGCCATGTCCAATATTTTCGGCATATTCAACAGCGGTATCTCAGGTCTTATGGCCTCTCAGGCAGGCATAGACGTAACAGGCCATAACATAGCCAACGTCAACACCGCAGGCTACTCAAGGCAGACAGTGAGCCTCACCACTCAGACACCAACTATCAACGGTTCTCAGGTTTTCGGCCGCGGTGTTCAGCTTACGTCCATCACAAGGGTGTATGACGAAATCCTCGCTGAGAGCATACGCAACGGGCAGTCTCAGCTCAGCTTCTATACATCGGTGCAGACCACGCTCTCCAAGGTTACTGTGTATTTCAATGAGCTTGAGGACGGTTCCGGACTGGGAGAGTCCCTGAAAGACTACTTTGACGCATGGAGCGACTTTGCCAATAACCCGACGGATCAGTCGGCAGAGGCCATGGCAAAAAGGGTTGCCCTTGTTGAAACAACCAACACGCTGACACAGAAAATCCAGAGCAGCTACAACCAGCTTGAAAGTTTCAGAAAAGAGTCCGACTACAATATCTCAGCCTATGTGGATGAGATAAACCAGCTTTCAGAAGCTCTGGCAAAAATTAACGGCGAAATCGCCAAGATAGAGTCTCTCGGCAACACGGCAAACGATTACCGCGACCAGAGAGACCAGATATTATCCAGACTTTCCGAACTGGCGAACGTAAGCGTACACGAGAAAAACAACGGTCAGGTCACTGTCTATCTCGGCGGAAGCGCCCTTGTGGATGATAAGGTAAGCTACAAGCTCTTTGCAGAAAGCGATGAAAGCAACGACGGACATTACAAAATAACCTGGGGAACATCTGTGGACACCAAAGGGCAGACCGACCTCACTTCCTTCATCACAGGCGGTGCGATGGGTGCTGAACTGAAAGCCAGAGATGAAATAATACCCGGCTATATGAAGCAGATTGATGAACTGGCAGTAACCCTCATAAACGAAACCAACAGAATACACTCGCTGGGGCAGGGGGTTAACAGGTTTACACAGATAACATCCACTAACGGAGTTCCTAACCCTTCCTTTGTTTTTTCTCAGGCAGCGGGTTCATTCCCCACTGCTCAGGTGACAAAAGGCACTGTCAGAGTGACGGTTTATGACTCCGCCGGAGACGTGGCAGGCACATACGATATAGATATTGACCCTGATAAGGACAACCTTAACAGCGTGATACAGAAAATATCCGCAGCAGACGGAGATATGACAGGCGGCAAGCTCCAGGCTTCCATAGCAATGGACAACACCATAAAAATCTCCACCGAAGCGGGCTATACATTCGCATTCACTGAGGATACATCCAACTTCCTTGTAGCTGCGGGGCTTAACTCCTACTTCTCAGGAACCGGAGCGAGCGACATTCAGCTTTCCACCCTGATAAAGGACAATAACCTGTACATTGCCGCCGGCTACAGCGGTGCGGAAGGGGATAACAAGGCTGCGGAAGCCCTTGCAAACCTGAAATATACAAAGGTTTTTCAGGATCAGGGAGTCACCATAGACGGCTTTTACAGCTATTTCGTGGCAACCCTTGCCAGTGAAAAGGCTCAGGTGGACACTTTCGTATCCACGGTCACTTACTCCTTAAGCGAGCTACAGCTTAAGCTGGAAGAGATACAGGGCGTTTCCATGGACGAGGAACTCACCAACCTGATGAGATTCCAGCGTTCATACGAGGCAAGCGCGAGATTTATAACCACTGTGGACAGTATGATCGATAAGCTGATCAACGGAACAGGACTTGTGGGCAGATAATTTAAAGGTGCAGCTATGAGAGTCACATATAACTACATGACAATGAGATACCTGACAGGAATCCAGAACAACCTTAATTCGGTTTCAAACAGTCTGGCTGCGGTCACAAAAGGGCGTAATCTGCTCACCCCTGAGCAGGATCCGGTTAACTACATCTCCGCTCTCACCATACAGACCATGCTCGATGAGTCTGCCCAGTTCAAGCGCAATGCGGAAAACGCTCTCACATGGCTCAGCAACAGCGACAGTGAGCTTCAGTCAGCATCGGATCTCATAAGCAAGGCGCTGAACGAATACGCCATATACGGCATGAACGACAGCCAGAGCGCAGAAAGCCGCAAGGCTCTCGCCGGAGATGTTCAGAGCGTAATAGAGGGCCTTCTCAGCATAGGCAATGCATACTACAACGGGCGTTACCTCTTCTCAGGCTACGCAACACAGACACAGCCTTTTCAGACTCAGGAAAGGCAGGTAAGCTCCGTGGTGTCAAACATAAACGGTGCTGATGCCATGGTGCAGAAACAGTATAACGACATGCCTGAGCTTAAGGAAGGCACATACACAGCGAAGGTGACAGTGACAAACGGTATAGCAACTGTTCAGCTTTTTGATAAAAACGGCAACAAGGTGCTTATTGATACAAACGGCACTGATGAAACCGCCGGAAAAGGCAACAATACATCATATACCCTCACAGCCGCCTACAGCAAAGGCATGGTTATCAATACAGGCACGGGAGCAGGGATAAAACTTCCCGATACGGATATGGAAGGGCGCACCCTCACAACCAGCTTCTATTACAAACCCGGCGATAACGTAAGCTACTACGGCGATGACGGGATAATCACTACTAAAATCGGTTACAGCCAGGAAGTGGGCATAAACACCACAGGGCAGGAAATCTTCATGGAGACTTACAAAACCCTGAGAGGCACGGTAACCAACAAAACAAACGGCCTTTACGCCACTTCCACTACCTACTTCTCAAATCTTGACGGCGCTAATGCCACCCTTGCGGATTCCATTAAGATAAACGGAACCGACCATAACGGCTATAAAATAGGTATAGCAAAGCTCACTGCCCCCTCAGCAGTCAAGCTCGATATGACTACAGCAACAGCTGCGGAAAGAACCGTCACGCTCAAATACGCTGATGAGGAATTTCCCATTACCCTTGACCAGAAAGGCTACAGCAGCATAGATGAGGTTGTGTTTGAACTGAACAGAAAGCTTGAAAACTCAGGTCTTGCTGATGAGATTCAGGCAGTTAATGACGGCGACAGAGTGATGTTTATCACCACCAGAAGCGGCGACCATGTTCAGCTTGATCTCAAAGGAACAGTAAACAACAAGCTCGGTTTCCCTGACACCACCCCCTCGTCAACAACTGACTTCACTTATTCCGCAACGGGCAAGGACACTGTGTTTGAGATCGGCTACAGCAGCTTTGACAATCCTGTTCTTATCGAATACAAAAACGAATCTCTCACGGGCGGCAACGACAACAGAGCCAACTTCCCCGTGGGAACAAACCAGATTTTCGTTAACGGGGTCGCCATGAGTTTCACGGTAAATGCGGGCGACACAGCGGAAGACATACAGAACACCATCAACCAGACCCTCAAGGACAACGGTTTTGCGTTTACTGTCACTGCGCAGGTGGAATCCACTCCCACAGCAGATATGTACAACCTCACGCTTAAGCTGCACAACGTCAACTACGGGGACGATACCTTCCTTTCCTCAAAAGTTACTACTGCTGACGGAGTAAATGATTATAAAAGCGCTAATCCCCGTAATTCGGATTATCCTTCAACCACGGAAAACAGGCTCGGTGATTTCCTCACATTTGTGGAAAATCTTTACGACAACGCGGTTGATGCTTCCCTTGTTGAGGGTAAACTCGTTATTCAGGACATAAGAAGCGGAAACAGCAGGCTTACTTTTAATATCAATGAGGAGAACACCGGGATCGGCTACGCCATGCTTGAGCAGTCCGTAAAGGTCAGCGGCAAGTACACAGGGACAAAGGATGACAAATGGTCATTCAATGTAATAATGCAGGCAGCTAACCCGCTTGATCCCTCAGACTATGATAAAATCGTTGTCAGCGTGACGGATTCTGCCGGGAATAAAGTTTCCACACAAACACTCCGGCAGGACACATACCACGGGCAGGAGATCGAGATAACCAAAGGGGTAAAAATTTCCCTCGGTCAGGTTACCAACTCAACAAGCTTCACCCTTGACCTCAACGCAAATGCAAACGTGAGCTTCGGTGATATAAACGTAATTGAGGAAGGCAAAAATGTGGACACCTTCCGCTCGCTCACGAATCTTTACAACGCACTTAACCTTAATATTCCCGAACAGGGGATAGGAGCTTCCAGCGCATGGAGAGACACTACTCTTAACTCCACAGCTACACCCTATTTTGACGGAACTTTCAGAGGGAACTACAATGACCTCTTTAACTTTCAGATACTCACTACAAATAACCTGTCAGAAATGTACATCCAGTCGGAACTGAAAAATGTTTCATCAGAAGTGCGTTACGTTGCTAACAGTGACATAGATTTTGATCTGGTTGTAAAAGACGGGAACAATGTGTACACCAAAAACATCTTCATAGACCGTGACAGTATATTCTCATCCGTACAGAGCCCGACCACAGGCACTGACAAGGCGCGCCTCAGCTTCACTGAACCCGCAGGGCTCACCTTCTATTATCAGGACGGAGGAGTTTGGACGGAAGCTTCGATAAATGTTCCTGCGGGAAATTATGCCAGCGTTAATGATATTATAACTGCCATAAACTCTGACCCCTCTCTCCCCGCAGGCATTACGGCAAGCGCCAACGCTGACGGAACAATCAGCTTCGCTGCAGGCGGAACAGTGACAAACCTGTATGTGGCAGGCGGAAATGACAGCCCGCTGGGGTTTGAGTCATTCGACCCGGAAAGCCTCATCATGGACACTATAAACAATATGATCTCCACGGATGCGGATCTGGCGGGTCTCGGTGTGCGCGCATACAATAACAGCGGAAAGCTGGAAATATTCTCCGGCTCCGGCACACATGAAATTTCCATGAACGCCAATAATGAAGGCACAAGGATGACCTTCTTCCAGACATATGACCCCACAAAGGCGCAAAATGCCGCTCCTTTGGACTTCGCAGTGGATCAAGTGCTTGATCTGACCTATTACGATACAGCAACCGACACATGGACAACAACTCAGGTAACTTTCCCTCCTGACGCTTCGGGAGAATACGCAGATGCTGCTGCCCTCGCCGCTGCCGCAGTCGGCCTTCCCGTCGGAGTAACTATCACTGCTGATAACAACGGCAACCTGAGTTTCAGTTCATCCGGAACAATAACCAACCTCTCGGTTTCGGCTAATACGGCTCTCAGCGGAGAGACATCGTCAGTACTCGGATTTTACAAGACCGCAGCCGCGGACAGTGTTACCGCGGCAGGAACCCCCAAGATTTTCCTTAAGGATGCCTCAACCGGGCAGAGGACAATCAGCTTCACATATAATGACGGAACCAGCAAAACAGCCAGCATAACACTTGATGCTAAAGATTATGGTTCTATGGACGAATTATTAGCTGAGGTCAACAGCAAGCTGACCAATGCAGGACTCAGCGGAATGATCAGCGCAGAAATTGTGGACGGCGGCAAGCTCTCCTTCGTTTATGATGATGCGGTGATGAGCAGTTTCCACGTTTCCGGTGACTATGAAAGCACCCTCGGTTTCGCAAAAGCCGGAACAGAGGCACAGATTAAGGTCACAGGAAGCGAAGGGGAACTTATAGCCATGTACACCATAGACACAGCCAACGAGACCTATCATGTGGCAGACGGTGTCTACGGCGGCTTTGACAACGGCTATCTGTACGCTACGGATTCATTCACAACCGCTGTCGGCTCAGGAATAGAATATGAACTGCCCATACTTGATCAGGCTGAGACGCAGATAGTAAACTCTCTCACTTCAGTGGGCACACGGCAGAACAGGGTGGAGACATCCATCAACTACTACACAGTTATGAGTACAAAAAATGAAGAGATAAAAGCCGGTTATCTGGGCGCCACCACAACGGATCAGAGCGCGGCCATCACTTCATACCAGCTTGCACTGCAGGCCTATCAGTCTGCACTGCAGGCAACAGCGAAGATGATGAATATCTCGCTTCTTAATTTCCTTTAACGGGTAAGAGGTAAACGAAGATGAAATCCAACCTTGCAGAAAACACAGAGGTTTCAATGGAAAAAATAAAAATGTCCTCAACCAAACTGGGTCCGATCGAATACACTGAGAGCGATATAATCACCCTGTCCTCTCCGCTTCTGGGGTTTCCCGATCTCAGCGACTTCCTGCTGATTTCAAGCGATAAATCGTTCCCCTTCCTTTGGTTTCAGGCAACGCAGGATCCGGATGTATGCTTCATACTCATAGAGCCGAAGATATTTCACCCGAACTATGACCCCAAGATCAACAAGCGCGAGCTTAAAATACTCGGCATAGACAGTGACGACCAGCTTAAAATTGCTGCCATTGTTGTTGTGCCGGAGGATCCCAAAAATGCCACAGTGAACCTGCGCGCGCCCATTCTCTTAAATACCGGGAAAAAACTGGGAAAACAGGTTATACTTGAAGATGACAGGTGGATGATAAAAGCTCCGCTTTTTGCCGCCAAGGATAAGTGATGCTTGTACTATCCAGGAAAACAAATGAAAGTATAATAATAGGTGAAAACATAGAAATCCGTATAGTGGAAGTGGCGGGTAAGAGTGTTAAGCTCGGAATTGATGCGCCCAGAGATGTCAGTGTGCACCGCAAGGAGATCTTTGAGGCTATCATGGAAGAGAACATTCAGGCCGCCACTAAGGAAAACCTTGTATCCCTTGTGGATTTCTTCAAGAATCAGAATACATGAGCCTGTCCCGGCTTATGCTCAGAGATTCTGCTTTTATATGAATTTCTGACGCACGAGCGCGGCAATACCTCGTAATGCATTGCCGCGCACACATTCACCCGAAGCATGCAGTGACTGCATGTTTTGTCTGTTAAAAAACTCTGCCTTTCAGCTTTTTCTCATGCCTACTGACATTTCCAGAAAATCACCTGCCGAAAGAAACATATCACTCCTTGCAGGCAGCACAGGCTCATTTTTATCAATCTCTTCCGCGAGTTCATCGGACATTCTGTTTCGTTCCGCTATGTACTCGCCGAATGAGCCAAAATCCGTTTTGGCAGTCATTTTAAGGGCTTCTGTGAGGTAAAACTCAAAGCCCGTTCCGTTAACTTTCATAAAGCACATCCTTGTGCTGTACTAATCGTCCGGTTTCAGCTGACTTTAGGAAAATTATGCAAGGGCAGCCGAATAATGCAGTATTTGCTTATCCTGCCGCATGCTGGTTCTAAGAAGGAGCGTGGGTTGTCAGTTTCGATAAAGGGTAAATACCTATAAAAAAAAGCCGCCCTTGCGAGGCGGCTTGTATCATCTGTTATCCCTGAGTTTTCTTCCAGTCGGCAAGAAATTTTTCTATGCCGATGTCAGTCAGCGGATGTTTAAACATCTGCATAAGAATACCGTAGGGGATGGTGGCTATATCAATTCCCATAAGCGCACAGTCAAGCACGTGGGTAGTCGTTCTGATGCTGGCGGCTATGATCTCCGCTTCGTAGTCATAAGATGAAACTATATCCTGACACTGCTGAACAATCTCAAGCCCGTCGTGCCCTATGTCGTCAAGCCTTCCCGCGAAGGGGCTTATGTAGGCCGCGCCGGCTTTGGCAGCGAGAAGCGCCTGATTAGGGGAGAAGACAAGGGTCACATTAACGTCTATGTCATCAGCGGCGAGTATGCTGGTGGCTTTTACTCCGTCCCTTGTGAAGGGGATTTTAACCACCACATGGTCGCTTATTCCGGCAAGTTCCCTGCCTTCCTTAACCATGCTTTCCCAGTCAAGGGCAATAACTTCCGCACTGACAGGGCCGTTCACTATTCCGCATATGTCTTTTATCACTTCTTTAAAATCGCAGCCCTGCTCCTTTGCAATGAGAGAGGGGTTTGTGGTAACACCGTCTATAATGCCGATGTCCACCGCGTCTTTAATCTCTTTTATATTTGCCGTATCAAGGAAAATTTTCATTGTTCACCTTTTTTGTCAGCGATGAATTTGTCCATATTCGCCTTTGTGGCGAAGTAGTACATCTTATCGTAGTATTTGACCTTGAACTGCGTGTCCTTGTCTATGTAGAGCCCGCTTACCGGGTCCTGAACAAGTTCAACTGCCTGTTCCTCTGTTTTGCCCTTTACTTCCTTTTTAGCCCTTCCTGCGAAGAGCTTGTAAGTTACGAATAAAATGAGTCCTAAGACCAAAAATTTAATTATCATTTTGTCTGGGGGGTCTCCTGCGTACCCTGTTCTCAGGAATTATGAGAATTTCTTTTACGTTACCCTCGCCCTTGCTCTTAGTGGTAATTCCTGCAACTTCCTTAAGGCTCAGATGAATCTCTTTTCTTATCATGGTCACCATAGGCGGAAGCTTTACAGTTTTACCTGTCTTCACAGCATTTTTGGCGAGCCTTACCGCTTTTTCCTTGAACTGCTTAACGGTTCTCAGGCGGTAATCTTCCACATCGATGACAACTCCGGTTTCGGTTCTGTCTTCGGTTTTAAGCATTTTATCCAGTATATACTGGAAAGAGTCAAGAGTCTGTGCTGTTTTCCCTATGAGAAGGCTTGAATCCTCAGACTTGATGTTGAGGATAATGTCGCTGCCCTGTTCTTTGACTTCTATGCTGAAATCACTGAACCCTGCTTTCTCAAGCAGTTCCGAGAGAAGAAGCTTTGATCTCCTTTTCAGGAACTCACCGTCATCAAATTTTACTTTTATAAGAGCGGGTTTGCTGCCTATGCCGAGAAAGCCTTTTGAACCCTGCTCAATGACTTCGTACTCAACGAAATCCTTCGAGATTCTTCTTTCAGCGAGAAACTTGTTTAAGGCCTCATCCGCTGTTCTTCCTTCTATTTCAAAATATCTCATTTTTACCTCAGGCTGTTGTTTTTTTGTTGATAAAGTACTGCTGCGCAATTGAAAGCAGGTTGTTCGTAAGCCAGTACAGAACCAGACCTGATGAAAAGTTCAGGAACAGGAACGTGAAAATAATAGGCATGAACATGAAAACTTTCTGCTGGATAGGGTCGCCCGCCTGGGGGCTGAGCCTCTGCTGAACGAACATTGTCACGCCCATCAGCACGGGGGTTATGTAGTAGGGGTCTTTCAGGGAAAGATCCGCAATATGCAGTATAAAGGGTGAGCCCTTAAGCTCTATGGACACAAGCAGTGCCTTGTACAGAGCAAAGAACACGGGAATCTGTATTACAATAGGCAGACAGCCGCCGAAGGGGTTTACGCCCTCTTTCTTGTAAAGCTCCATAACAGCCTGATTAAGCTTCTGCTTATCCTTGGCGTATTTTTCCCTGAGCTCGTTCATTTTAGGCTGAAGAAGCTGCATCCTTTTCATGGAAACCATGCTTTTCTGCGTAAGGGGGAAGGTTACAAGCTTCACCACGACAGTAAGAAGAATGATCGCCAGACCATAGTTATGAACATAGCTGAAAAAGAAGTTCATAAGGTTGAGAAGGGGGATAGCCAGAAACGAAAAGTAGCCGAAGTCTATGCTTTTTGTAAGGCTGTAGCCGGTCTCTTTAAGAAGGGTATACTTCTTGGGGCCGACATAAAGCTTAAATTCCTTGGTGTATTTGGAAGCCGGGTTGATTACCGCTTTGTCTGTTCCTTTTATAACTGCTGAATCACCTGATTTCTGGATGATTCCCTCCGCAAATTCGCCGCCAGCCGCAGCGAAAAGGAAGTAAGTAGAGGTGTAGCCCAGCCATTCAGGGGTCTGGTACACTTCGGGTGCTTTGATTTTGTCTTCCTTCTCTCTTCTTATCTTTTTGCCGTCAAACATGATCGGGCCCTGGAAGACAAGCTTGCTGTCCGCCACGCCGCTGCCGAGGCCGGGTCCTATCTGGACAGAGATGGGAAGCTCCACCGACCTGTTGCCGGTGTTTGTAACTTCGACTGATGCATCAATAAGGTATGAGCCTTCTTTGATGCGGTATTTCTTGGTTACAACGAGTTCATTCTGTGTGGAGGTGAAAACGAGGGTTGTTGTATCGCCGTTTTTTATTTCCTGAGACGAGAAAGCCGCCGAAGTTCCGGTTCCGGCTATCATGTAGTCCTGCCTGCCGTTGCCGAAGGAGATGTGCATCTCTTTTCCGTTGTACTGCTGAATGTCTGCTTTCAGGATGTTCCCGCTGATTTCATTGAAGGTGAGTGTGAGATCCGCTGTGGAAATGGTGGTGAACTTATCGGGTGAAACCGGTGCGGTTTCTCCGAAAACGATAGTGTCAGCGGATGTTTGCGCTGCGGTTTCTGCGGCATTGACGTTGTCAGTCGCTGCTGCTGTTGTGGCGTTGTCAGCCACGGGGGCCTTCGGGGCGAAAAATGCCTGAAAGCTTATGAGTACAAGTGCGCTGAGCGCAACTGCAAGCAGGGTTTTCTTGTCCATTGTGGAAATGTCCTCCGAGTGTGTCCTATTTTACAGGATCGTAACCTCCGGCCGATAGGGGGTTGCATCTGAGAATTCTCCAGACGGCAAGAAAAAAGCCTTTGAAAATACCTTTCTTCTGAATTGCTTCGATTGCGTATTCGGAGCAGGAAGGATAAAACCTGCATCTGGGCCCCAGCATAGGGGAAATAAACAGCTGATAAAACCTAATCGGTCCTATCAGCAGATATTTCGGATGCAATTTTTGCCATAAGCCTGTGTGCTTCATTATCTATCTCATCATGTGAGGCTTTACCCGCTCCGGGAAGCGCTCTGAAAACGAAATCTCTCTTTGCGGGAAAAAGGCCTTTGTTTTTGCGGCAGAACTCTTTGAAGTACCGCCTAAGCCTGTTCCGGTCAACCGCTTTTTTGCTGACCTTCTTTCCCGTAATAAAGCCGAATCTGCTTTGTTCACAATCACATGCGTTCCAGTAGACCGTAATAAGTCTTCCGGCACACTTTTTCCCTCTGAGAACTCTAAGGTAGTCAGACTTTTTCTTTAGCCGTTCGGAAGTTTTCAGCCGCTGGTTCATAGACCCTGTGGCCGAAGATTAAACTGCCAGACGTTTACGTCCTTTTGAGCGTCTTCTGTTAATAACGAGACGTCCGCCTTTTGTTTTCATACGAGCCCTGAAGCCGTGCTTGCGCTTTCTTTTCAGATTGCTGGGCTTTTTCATTGTCAGCATCTGTGCCATGCCTGTTCCTCCAACTGTTTATATCTATAGAGCCCGAAATTATAGAGGTGTACTGACTCTTTGTCAACCACTATTCTGCGGGCATATTTTCACTCACTGCACCATTATATGAACGGAGCAGATGATCGAAAGTTCATCTTGCAGGTTAAGAGGTATTTTATTATCCTTGTTAAGTCAAGGAAAAAGAACTCCTTATATAAAAAGGGCTCAGCCCTGCTCCGCACTGTGTTGATCTTTAATTTTATTTTCTTCATTTTCCTGTTGACTGGTCATTATATTGCGTATATGATTTCGTTCCTTTTGGATCAGTTTATAATTATAATTTCGTGAGGTATAGATATGTTCGCGGTAATCAAGCAGGGCGGGAGACAGTACACTGTTAAGCCCGGTGATGTTATTAAGGTTGACAGGTTCGAAGCCGAAGTCAACAGCGCAGTAGAGCTTACTGACGTTCTCGTCGTTTCCGGCGATAAGCTCCTTGTGGGCGCGCCCGTTGTTGACGGCGCAAAAGTTCAGGCTACTGTTGTAAGACATGAGAAAGGCGACAAAATACTCGTTTTCAAACGTAAACGCAGAAAAGACTACAAAAAACGCATCGGTCACCGTTCTCAGTACACTACTCTTAAAATTAACGACATCAAAGTCGGTTAAGGAGGCGCATAATGGCTCATAAGAAGGCAGGCGGTTCTACCCGTAACGGCAGAGACAGTAACAGTAAGCGTCTCGGTGTTAAAAGATATGCTGGTCAGTTCGTGACAGCAGGAAGCATAATAATCCGTCAGAGAGGCACTCAGTTCAAACCCGGCACAAACATGGGCATGGGAAAAGACCACACTCTTTTCGCCCTTGTTGACGGTTATGTTGAGTTCAAAGACAGAGGCAGCATGGGCAAACACGTGTCCGTAGTGGCCGCCGCTGAAGCTTCCGCTTAATACTTCGCAAATCAGGCTTAAAAGTAAGCAAGAGCCCGCCGCACATCATGCGCTGCGGGCTTTTTTGTTTTGCACTTTCCTTGAGAAACTCTGTCAGCAATATTAAGATTGTATAAAACGGTTTAAGGAGACGGCTGATATGAAACCTGTAATTGCGGCTATTGCCCTTTTAATATGCGCAGATGCTTTTGCTTCGGATTTTTATCTCTACAGAGATAAGGCGGAATACCGCGCAGGGGAATATAAAAGCGGCGTAATAGGCTACGGCAGCGCCTTTAAGGCATACTGCGGCGCATCCGAGATGATGCTTCTCCCCTCTGCGGCTGATGCCGGCGGGACATGGCTGGGCACACTGGCGCAGGGCGTTAAAAACAATGAAAACGATTATATAAAAGCTGACAACAGAAAAAAGACTGCGGAGTTCATGCTTAATTCACTGGGTGAAGTTCCATCAGTTGACAAACTCGCCGACGGCAAGCTTCAGGCGTATGCCGCAGCGCGCTTTGATGAAATATCAAAAGCCGAAGCCGACATGAAAAAGGCGCAAACAGAAATATCCGCTCTGAAATCCCTTATCTCAAGGGGAGCAGACGGAGCAGCAGCCGTGCATTCGGCGCACACCTGCTCGGATATGAGGCTGGTGCTTGATAAAATAAGCACTGACTATGAGAATGTTCTCTACATAGACGGAAAAGGCGCAAGAACGGAACTCATACTCAAAGCGGTGAACAGAAGCGGCGTGGACATCAAGGCTCAGAATGCCTATCTTCTCCCCTCTTATATGAATGAGGCGATTGTTGTTCCGCAGTTTAACCCTTGGTATGTGCGCCCTCTGGAGCTTATGCCGCTGACAAAAAGCGCCAGAGCAACAGCCGCACCCATGATGATGGAGGCTGCTGCTGACTTTGCCGCAGCACCCGCGCCGGAAGTCACAAGGGAAGCCCCGTCCCAGTTCAGGGTGAAGGACTTTACACTTCTTTCAGACGGAAGGGAGTCCAGAACTGTTCTGGATAAAGCCGGAGTGGAAGCTGAAAGCAGACTGGCGGTCTACCCATTCGTAAGCCCGGTTGTCTACAGAGAAACCGTGTTTACGCCCAAGTCCGAGATTTACGGCAGCAAATGGCGCGTAGTCAAGGATAAGGAGATATTCGAGAATGTTTACGCCTTCGTAGAGGATGCCAAAATACGTCTGGCTGCCGGAACAGATAAGGACATATCCGTAAAAAGGAAAAACCTCCCGCTCACCAGAGAGTCAGACGGTTTTTTCGGCACACGCAAAAGGATGAAACGAGGGTTCACCATTGAGGCGGCAAACCTTGCGGGTGAAATGAAAAAGCTTAATATTATTGATCGTGTGCCTGTGGCGGCGGACGACAGAATCAGCATAGAAAACATAATGCTGAACGGCAAGAAAATTACGGCCGCAAAGGACGGCAGGCTTGAGATAATAACTGAGCTCAGCCCCGGCGCATCGGCCGTTTATACTGTGACCTTTGAACTGGTTACTGATAAAGACATGGAAGTGGTATTTTAAATGAAATTCATCGATTCACTGATTATAGACGTTGAAGGCGGTTTGGGCGGCAACGGCTGCTGCAGTTTCCGCAGGGAAGCTTATGTGCCCAGAGGCGGCCCAAACGGCGGCAACGGCGGCAACGGCGGTAATGTTATCCTTGAAGGGGACGACTCCAAGACAACCCTCCTTGACCTTACTTACAATGCGATCTACAAGGCAAAAAGAGGTGTGCACGGCAAGGGGAGCGACCTCCACGGAAGGCGCGGCGAGGACATACTCCTTAAAGTACCTGTCGGAACAATGATTTATGACACAGAGACCGAAGAGCTCATAGCTGATATAACAAAAAAGGGCGAACAGGTCGTGGTAGCCGCCGGAGGCAGAGGGGGCAGAGGGAACGCATCATTTGTTTCCTCCACTCACCGCGCTCCGAGAGAGTTTACCAACGGCGTGCCCGGAGAGAAGAAACGTCTCCGTCTGGAGCTTAAGCTGATAGCTGATGTGGGTATAATCGGTATGCCTAATGCGGGCAAATCAACCTTTATATCAGCAGTTTCCGCAGCAAAGCCCAAAGTGGCGGACTATCCCTTCACCACTCTTGTGCCTCACCTCGGTGTGGTAAGAGGCGTACTGGGCGAGCCTTTTGTTCTGGCAGATATGCCGGGGCTTGTGGAAGGAGCGCACGAGGGAACCGGGCTGGGAATGAGATTCCTGCGCCATATCGAGCGCACAAGGGTTCTGGTTCATTTTGTTGACTCCTCCGATTACGACTCAGGCATGGTGGAGCGCTACAAAATGATAAGAAACGAGCTTGATAAATACGGATTAAGCGTTTCCGATAAATCAGAGCTTGTGGCGGCCACAAAAACCGATGCCGCCATGCCGGAGAACCTCGCTGAGTTTGAGGAATTTATAAAACAAGAGGGCAAAACCCTTTTCAAAATATGCTCACTGACCAAAGAAGGCGTGAAGGAGCTTCTGGACGCGGCGGAAAAAATTCTTGCCGAAACGGAAAAACAGAATGAAGAAGATCTCGGAGCTGTTGGAGAGTAAACTTGCCGGCGAGGCGAGGGAACATTCCTCCCTTGCGAAAACATGGCATCACGCCGTGGGTGACACGGTGGCGGCTATCGCTATGCCCGTGAAGATTGACGGTGCATGCCTCATTGTGGGAGTGAGCGACAATATGTGGCTCAGTGAGCTTTCGCACATGAAGGATGACATACTGGAAAACCTCGCAGAGAAGGGTCTGAATGTAGATGATGTCCGTTTTGTTTTCAGGCAGGCGCCGAAAAGGAAGCAGAAACCTGTTTTTTCGCCCCGTATGCTCACAGACAAAGAGGAAAGAACAGTAAAGAATATGTGCTCCGTCATAAAAGAGGAGCGCCTCCGTGAAAGCGCGGAAAAGGCCATGAGAGCCTATTTCGGAAAATATTCATACGATGATTTCATAGGACGTTGAAAATTCGGAGTAAATCTATTATTTTATCCGTTACTAAGGAGCTGATGAAGTGATTCTTGATATAAAAACCTTTCCCGATGAAGTATTGAGAAAGAAGAACGAACCTGTGGCTGCCGTTGATGATTCGGTGAGGAAACTGCTCTCCGATATGGTGGACACAATGCGGAGCGCAAAAGGAGTAGGTCTCGCCGCGCCGCAGGTCGGTGTCAACAAACGTGTGATAGTGATTGATATAAGCGCAGGAGAGAACCCTGATTCCCTTATGAAAATCATCAACCCTGAGATTCTGGAACTTTCCGGTGAACCGGATGTCAATGAAGAGGGATGCCTCAGCGTCCCCGGCGAATATGAAGTGGTCGCCAGACCGTCCAGAGCCGTGGTCAGGTATATTAAAGAGGACGGCACGGAAGCTGTGGTTGAGGCCGAAGGCTTCCTCGCCAGAGCTCTCCAGCACGAAATAGACCACCTCAACGGTGTTCTCTTCATAGACAGGCTTTCCATGAGCAAAAGGGAGACTGTTAAAAAACGCATACGCAAACGCATCAGCGCAGGCGACTATGTCGCAGGAAGAGGCTGATTAAGAATATAAAAGATATAAAGGAGTTATCTATGCAGGATTTCTGGTATATAGTCGGAGCTTATTCTATCATATGGGTGCTTCTCGGCGGCTACATGCTCAGCCTCGGCACTAAAATAAGCGACCTTAACAAACGCATCGACGCTGTTGAGGCAGATAAGGAAAGATAAGCCCAATTCATTGCTGTGCGGGCCTGTACATCAAACCGACAGGATGTACGGTTTGGTGTTATTAAATGAGAGACTCTTCGCTTTGCTCAGAGTGACATTCTTGCTTCGTCATTCTGAACGCAGTGAAGAATCTCAGATGGCTGTAAAATATAAGATTCCAAACAGTTCCAGGGAAGGAACTGCGCCGTGCGAAGCGAAGGCTGGTTTTACCTGCCGCGAGCGTGTATTCAAAATTTCCATGGATGGTAAATTTTGAATTATTAAGAAAAGACACTGCGCCGTGCGCAGCGAAGGCTTGCTTTGCAAGCCGCGAGCGTGTACATCAAACCGACAGGATGTACGGTTTGATGTTATTAATAGAAGTGATTCACCGGCCCGTGGCCTCTGCCGATATTCATTGAATCCGCATGGCGTATCGCCTCGGTGATATACCGTTTAGCCTCGAAGGCCGCCTCTGTTATGTCATAATCCTTCGCAAGCCAAGCCGCCACTGCTGAGGCGAATGTGCACCCTGTTCCGTGGGTGTTGCGTGTTGCGACCCTCGGCGCATCCAGCCAGATAAACTCATTTCCGTCATACAGAAGATCACGGCTGTGCAAGCCTGAACCGTGCCCCCCTTTGAGGATGACATTTGCGCAGCCGAGTGCCCGCAGTTCCTTTGCCGCCTCCTCAAAATTATCTATGCTGTGTCCCAGAAGAACCTCAGCCTCCGGAATATTCGGCGTGATAACAAGCGCCAGCGGAATAAGATGCTTCTTCACCGTATCAACGGCTTCCGCCCTGAGCAGGGGGCTGCCCCCCTTGGCTACCATAACCGGGTCAACCACAAGCTTCCGAACACTGTATTTCTTCATGGCATCAGCAACAGTGACAACAATTTCAGGGGAGGAGAGCATACCTGTTTTCACAGCGTCCGCGCCCATATCGGCAAAAATAGCATCTATCTGGGAATTTATTATGCTTAAGGGAAGATCAAATACATCCGTAACGCCCAGAGTGTTCTGCGCGGTGATGGCGGTGATTACGCTCATGCCGAAAACACCGTTTGCACTGAACGATTTAATGTCCGCCTGAATGCCTGCGCCGCCACCGGAATCGCTCCCTGCTATGGTGAGTGCCTTTTTCATGCCGCACCCCCGCCGCTGTACTGCTTCCTGCGCCAGCCGTTGCTGCGGCCGTTTCCGTTATCCTGCAGTTCTTCGGATTTCACTTTAACATCAAAGCGTTTCTCGCCGAAAATATCCTCTATCTCTTTAAAAAGCCCGAAGCTGGGCTTCACCTTAAAATCCGCACCCACACTCATCTTCACCACAAATTTCGAGGGCATTTCCACCTCAAACATAACGGCCGCCTCCCCCTGATGGTTAGCAAGAAGCTGCCTGAGTTTATTCATCCTTTCATCCGAAAACGCCACGGCATTCAGTTTAATCACAACAGTTTCTGTGAGTTTTTCCACCGTTTCATCAGCATCGAAAATCTCCTCAGCCTTAAAGCTCACACGGTCGTCCTTTTTACTCACCCTGCCCTTTATCACAATTATTTTATCCTCTTCCAGATAACGGACATTCTCCTGATACATCTTGGGAAAAACAAGCACATCCACCTCACCTTCCATATCCTCAAGGGTTATGAAGGCCATTTTCTCCTGCTTGGTTTTGGTGATGTGATGCTTCACCGCCTTCACCATTCCGCCTGCGATTGCGAAGGTGTCGTCATCCTTCTCCGCAAGATCTTTGGACGAGGTGGTAAATGTATCCAGAACGGAGCTGTAGCGGGCAAGGGGGTGGTTTGTCACGTAAAAGCCCAGAACTTCCTTCTCGAAAACAAGAAGCTCGTTCTCAGGCATCTCTTCGCAGACAGGGTAAAACTCGTCATTGCCTCCGTCCTCGTCATCATCCCCGCCGCTGAGGAAATCCTCTATGGACATTATCCCCTGCTCCTTCATTTTCTGTTTGCGCTGCCCCTGTTCCAGAGCCATTTCCAGAACCTGCAGGTGCTGTCTGCGGTTTTTGCCGAAGCTGTCCAGCGCGCCGGCTTTTATCAGTGATTCCAGAACCTTTTTGTTGGCAAGGCGAAGGTCAATCCTCTCGCAGAGGTCGTAAATCGATGTATAAGGTCTTTCCGCCCTGTGCTGGACTATGGAGTCTATGGCACTGAAACCCACGTTTTTTATGGCTCCCATGCCGAAGCGGATATTGCCGCTCTTTATGCTGAAATCCTTCTCGCTCTCGTTTATGTCCGGTGGAAGGACTAGGATTCCCATCTTCTCCGTCTCTTCCTTGAAGGCGACAACCTTCTCACCCTTATCAAGCTCGCAGGAGAGGAGAGCAGCCATATACTCAACGGAGTAGTTCGCCTTGAGCCATGCCGTCTGGTAGGCGACAATGGCATAAGCCGCTGAGTGGCTTTTGTTGAAACCGTAGTCGGCGAATTTTTCCATGAGGTTGAAGAGCTCTTCCGCTTTTTCTTTTGTGAAGCCGCGCTTAATTGCGCCCTCCACGCCCATTTTCTCATCGCCGTTGATAAAAATGTTCTTGTGCTCCTCCATCAGCGAGGCCTTTTTCTTGCCCATTGCCCGGCGGAGAATATCCGCATTGCCGAGGGAGTATCCGCCCACGACCTGAGCAATCTGCATTACCTGTTCCTGATAGACGATAATGCCGTAAGTCTCTTTCAGTATAGGCACAAGCTCTTCCAAAGGATAGTCGATGACCTCCTCCCCGTGCTTTCTTTTCACGAACGAGTCAAGCATGCCGCTGCCTATGGGGCCCGGACGGTAAAGGGCAACGAGGGCTATAACGTCCTCGATGCATTCGGGACGGAGTTTTTTAAGGAGGTTTTTCATCCCCTCGCTTTCAAGCTGGAAAACGCCTGTGGTGTCCCCCGCCGAAAGCATGTCATAGGTCTTCTGATCGCCGAGATCAAGCTTCTGCATGTCTATTTCTATGCCGTGAACGGCTTTTATGTTCTTCACTGCGCTGTCTATGATCGTAAGGTTTTTGAGGCCGAGGAAGTCGAACTTAACAAGACCGACCTCCTCCAGAGTGTCCTTCTCGAACTGGGTGACTACCTCATCGTTCTGCCCCTTGCAGAGGGGAACATAAACGTCCAGCGGTTTATCGCCGATGACTATCCCCGCTGCGTGCATCCCTGCGTTCCGCAGGAGCCCTTCCAGCTTGCGGGCGTGTCTGAGTATATCTGTCCCTTTCTCTATCTCCGCAAAGGCGGATTCCAGATCGCTGTCAGCCTTAAGTGCCTTGTTTATGGTCATCCCCGGCGATTCGGGTATGGTTTTGGCAAGCTTGTCCACATCCTTAAGCGGAACTTCAAGCACCCTCCCCACATCACGCACGGAGCCCCTGCCGAGGAGCTGGCCGAAGGTGATAATCTGCGCCACCCTGTCATCCCCGTATTTGCGGCGGACGTACTTGATCACCTCTTCACGTCCGTTTACGCAGAAGTCTATATCGAAGTCGGGCATGGACTCCCTTTCCGGGTTGAGGAAACGCTCAAACAGCAGGTTGAAGCGGATCGGATCTATATCCGTTATGCCGAGGGAGTAAGCCACGAGAGAGCCAGCACCTGACCCCCTTCCGGGGCCGACGGGTATTTTCTGAGTGTGGGCATAGTTTATGAAGTCCCATACTATGAGGAAATAGCCCGCAAAGCCTTTCATAACTATGACCTTGAGCTCCATAACCAGCCTGTCGTAATATTCCTGATGCAGATTTTCCGGCACATGAGCAAGCTTCCGCCTGAGTCCTTCCCTTGAAAGGTGCTCAAGGTATGAGTCGATGCTGTAGCCCTCCGGCACATCATACTCCGGAAGGTGGAGATTGCCGAACTCAATGGAGCTTTCGCACCTTTCGGCTATTGCCAAAGTATTGGTCAGCGCCTCCGGCACATCCCTGAACGAAGCCCACATCTCCTCCGGGGATTTCACCCAGAGCTGGTCGGTGTGGATCTCCATCCTGTTAGGAGAGCTGAGGAGAGACTGGGTCTGTATGCACATAAGCACCTCATGGGAGAGGTGATCGCCCTTGTCCAGATAGTGGCAGTCATTGGTTGCAACAAGGGGTATGCCCATGTCTTTGGACATTTTCATAAGCTGTCTGTTGACCTGCACCTGCTCCGGCAGGCCGTTGTCCTGTATCTCAAGGAAGAAGTTTTCCTTGCCCAGAATGTCCCTGTAGGTTTCCGCGGTGCGGACAGCGTGGGGCAGGTCGCTGCGCATTATGGCACGGGGTATCTCCCCGGCGAGGCACGCGGAAAGGCCTATAAGCCCTTCTGAGTACTGCGCCAGAAGCTCCTTGTCTATCCTCGGTTTGTAGTGGAAGCCCTCAAGCTGGGCTCTGGAAGCGAGAAAGCGGAGGTTGGCAAGCCCCTTGTTGTCTTTCGCCAGCAGGATGAAGTGGTGATTCTTGTCCTCACCTTTCTCGTAGCTCTTGTTGAACCTCGTATCCGGCGCGACATAAACCTCGCACCCCAGAACAGGCTTGAGTTCGGCCGCCTTTGCCTTTTTGTAGAAATCCACAATGCCGTACATTGTGCCGTGATCCGTCACAGCGACCGATTTACTGCCCTGCTCTTTTATCCTTTCCATGAGATCAGCGACCTTGATCGCGCCGTCCAGAAGTGAATACTGTGTATGTAAATGGAGATGAACAAATTCGTTTGCCATTTGGTAATACCGCCTTAGTGGTTTGAAAAACCCGCTTGCTTTGCGGATCAAAATTCAGTGATAATCATCCTATGCTACTACATAAAATCCGCATGTACAAGGTTGAAGGCTTCTTTTTCGTCTCTATTATTTCCGCTGTGCTGACAGCAGGTTATCTTTACGCACAGATTGCGGCGGCGCTCCTTGTAACCGCTGTTTTCCTTTCACGGCGGATGTTTGCGGTAATAGGTTTTCTTATAATTTCCCTGATGCTCTTCATACATTTCACTGTGCTGGTAACGGCGGAGAAAGACCCCGGAAAGGAGCGCACCACATACGAAACCACCAGAGGCACGGTGCTTGCGGACAATGAATATTCCCTGCGGGCGGGGGAGGCGGTAATAGGCAGCTATACCAAAGTGCCTTACCGCGGCAGGGAGGGGCGGCTTGCTCCGGGGTATCTGGTGCTGGAAAAGGTGTATTTCCGCACGGAGCTTCCGCTGGTGTCCGCCATACTGGAAAAAAGGAAGGAGCTCTCGGAAAAGATGTACGCCGAATCCGCAGGACGGCTGAGGATAATTCAGGCGCTTCTTCTGGGTGACAGGTCTCACCTTGAGGGGCGGGTGCAGGATGTCTATCTGCTCACGGGGCTGAGCCACCTTTTGGCGGTATCGGGAACGCATGTGGGCGTGATAACGCTTATCTGCTTCACACTGCTCTTTTTCCTGCCCCTGAAACTGCGCATGTTCATCTCATGCTTCGCCCTCACCGCTTTTGTGCCTCTGGCCGGGTTCAAGGTTCCGGTTATGCGCGCGGCAGTCACAGCTGTAACCGCCATGACAGCGTGGATTCTCGACTGCCGGACAGACTTCCGCAAGCTCCTGCTGTTTCTCTGGGGCTTCTTTCTGCTTATAGCTCCGGGGCTTCTGGGAAATATTTCGTTTCTTTTGTCGTTTGCGGCGGTGTACGGCATAACCTCACTGAGGTTCAAGGGCTTAAGCTGGTTTGAGGGAACGATAAAGGCGGGCATAGCGGCAACAGCCTTCACAATGCCTTTGTCCATGTATGTTTTCGGTACATTTAACCCCGCCAGCATTTTCAGCACGATCATAATGGTTCCCGTGGTGTATCTCCAGCTTATCACAGGCTTTCTCTACATGATTTTCCCGTCGCTCACCCTTGAGCCTCTGGTTATGCTGGAAAAGCTCAACATTTACGCATCAGACCTGATGGCTTCACTCACAGGGGTGTTCTTCGTGCTGAAAGCTATGAGCCTGCATATCTTCATACTTCTCATGCTCTTTCTTGCGGTCATTTCCCGCACAAAGTATGTTCTGGTCTCTGCTGCGGTATTTCTTGCCGTATTTATCCCCTCAAAGGCTGAGGACGGGCTGCACTTTCCCGAACTTGGCAGGTACAGGGCGTTCATCTACAAGGAAGGGGACAGGATCGAAGCGTTTTATTCCGGAATGCGCTCAAACTATCTTTACTCTTTCATCCCTTTTGCTGCAAAATTCGGTGTGAGAAATTTCGATTACGCAAAGATAGAAATCTATGACAGCGAGAACATTATTTTCACAAGTGCTAAAACTTCGGGAGATTTTTCCGGAATATGCGTGAATAATCCGGAATGTTTAAAACCCTTGATTTATATGACAAGATCGAACACCATAACAAAATCAAACATCAATACCGAAAAAACCTATTTCCTCTACAAAAACAGGCTGAAAGCGGACAACATAGTGGAATTGTACAATTCAGCACCGCTGCACTACAGACCGGAGGGAAGGACGGAAGAATGAAAATATATGTAAATGAAAAAGAAAGAACAGTTGAAAAGGGCGTTTCCGCCTTCGCTGTCAGGGCATTCTTCAAAACCGATGCCGATGTTGTGATCCTCAACGGACACCTGATCGGTGCGGACATGCCCCTGAATGACGGCGACAGAATATCGCTGATAAAAAAGGGCGAAATCCCCCCCGCGGATGAGCTGGAGAGCCTGCTTGTCTCCCGTCACACCCCCGGAGTCCATGAGAAGATGAAGAAGGCGAAAATAGCCGTGGCGGGCCTCGGCGGCCTCGGTTCAAACATAGCCGTGAGCCTTGCCAGAATGGGCGCAGGTGATATGCTTCTTGTGGATTATGATGTGGTGGAACCGTCCAACATAAACCGTCAGCAGTACTTTGTTGACCAGATAGGGATGAAGAAAACAGATGCCCTGAAGGCGAATCTGGAGCGCATAAACCCTTACGCTTCTTACACATATCAGGATATTTTCCTCACTGAGGCAAACACGGCGGAAATTTTCAGCGGCTATGATGTGGTCATAGAAGCAATAGACAAAGCCGAAACAAAGGCTATGATAATACGCGAATGCGCAGCAAAATGCCGGGGCAGTTTCATCATAGGCGCGAGCGGACTGGCGGGCTATGCGGACACTTCCGTTATAAGCGTGCGCTTCGCCGGAAAAATGGCCATAGTGGGCGACTTCATTAACGAGGCGAAACCGGGTCAGGGGCTTATGGCTCCGCGGGTGGCTGTTGCGGCGAATATTCAGGCTAATCTGGCTGTTAGATACATTCTGGGTGATCTTCCGGAGGTGAAAAAATGATCAAGGCTGTTATAAACGGAAAAGAGGCTGAAATTAAAAAGGACTCCACCCTAGCTGAGGTTATAGCTGTATATAAGCTTAATCCTGAGCGTGTTGTGGCAGAGCTTAACGGAAATGTCCTCACAAGGGATAAATATGCGGATACTCTGATAAACAGCGGGGATAAGGTGGAGCTTATAAACTTTGTGGGCGGCGGCTAAGAGAGAACAGCCCTGATGGCGCTCATCAGCGAGTCCTTCATCACGGGCTTGCTGATATAGGCCTTCACGCCGAGGCATTCTGCCCTGCTGATAAACTCGCGGTCGTTGAAGGCGGTGGTCACGATCACTTTTGCATCAGGCTTTTCCTGCATTATCCTTTCGCACATCTCAAGCCCGTCCATAATCGGCATCTGAATATCAGTTATGACGAAGTCCGGGTTATGAAGCCTGTGCATCTCAAGCCCTTCCCGTCCGTCACGGGCTTCAATAACATTAGAGAACCTTCTGCGGAGAAGACGGAGGAGCGATTCCCTCACGTAAAAATCATCCTCAACATAAAGAACAGTCAGAGCATCTGCTTCCAAATCCAGTCACCAAAAGATAATCATCAGCTTCAAAATTAGCATGCTGCTAACTTTTTTATAAGCTGTTTAAGATACTTACACCGCTTGCTTAATATTAAATGCTGTTTTATATAAAAAATGTCAAGTATTTTTAAAATTTATAATCATTATTTATATGTACATAAATGTCGGTAGATGATTTTGATGATAAATTCTTGTGTGCTTCTGTTTACAAAAACCAATGATGCGGTTCCGGCCTGACCTTCTGAAAGCTTTAATGTAAATTAAGCGGACATCCGAACCGCCCTCTGTCCGCCTGTTCCGGAATACATCGGCATGGTTTTGAGCAAATGCTCTTTTTCTTCCGCCTCTGGCGCGGTCTGAAAGTGAAATTTGTTCTGGCATTATAAATCTTTTCTCTATATATTCGCAGTCATATTCAACTATACGGAGGTATACAGAATGGGCGGTTGCTCACAGGACGAATCGAGCTGCGGCAGTTGCAGTTCCGCCGGCGCATGCAGTACCGACGAAAAACAGAAACACACGGATGAGCTTATCAAAAAGAGACTCTCAGGCATCAAATACAAGATCATGGTAATGAGCGGCAAGGGCGGCGTGGGAAAATCCACTGTCAGCGTAAGCCTCGCCTCAATGCTGAACGCAATGGGCTATACCGTAGGGATACTTGATGCAGACATACACGGCCCCAACATCCCCAAGATGCTTGGCATCACCAAAAAGGGGGCAATGAACGGCGAAGACGGCATAGTGCCCTTTGAGCCTATTGAGGGGCTTAAGGTTATGTCTGTGGGTTTTCTCATAGAAAACGATGACGAAGCTATCATATGGCGCGCAGCTATCAAGCACAGCATGATCCAGCAGTTCATAAGCGATGTGGCATGGGGTGAGCTTGACTTCCTCATAATCGACCTCCCCCCCGGAACAGGGGATGAGCCTCTCTCCGCGGCTCATGTAATAGGCAATGTGGACGGCAGCGTGATAGTGACCACTCCGCAGGATGTTGCCCTGCTTGACTCACGCAAGTCTGTAACATTCAGCAGAAAGCTGAACGTGCCGATTTTCGGTATAATAGAGAATATGAGCGGGTTCTGCTGTCCCAACTGCGGAAGCACTGTTGACCTCTTTAAAACAGGCGGCGGAGAAAAAGCTGCTCTGGAACTGGGAGTCACCTTCCTCGGCAGGATCCCCCTTGAGGCGCAGGTTGTGCAGGACGGAGACGCAGGAACTCCCCACGTCATAGGCCACCCCGGTTCGCCGGTAGCCAAGGCGATGAAGGAGGCCACAATAAAAATTCTTGAGCAGACCATAAAAAAAGAGGGGTAATCCCATGAATATGCCGAAGGTGCTTTTTGTATCGAGTGAAATCGCTCCCTATGCGAAAACGGGCGGACTGGCTGATGTCGGCTCCTCCCTGCCCAAGGCATTGAAGTCCGAAGGGGTTGACGTGATAAGCGTCATGCCCCTTTACTCCTCAGTAAACCGCGCTGAATACGGCCTCACAGAGGTATTCCAGTCCTCCTGCGTCCACATGGGCAACTGCGAGGAATGGTACAGCGTCTACAAGGCATCCCTCAGCGGGGTGGACACCTATTTCATCGAGTTTTCAAAATACTTCGACCGTCCGGGGATTTACCACACAAAGGCAGGAGAATACGCTGATAATGCATACCGCTTTGCCTTTTTCTGCCGTGCGGCCATGCAGCTTGCAAAGGACATCCGCTTCAAGCCGGATGTAATCCACTGCAACGACTGGCAGACCGGGCTGATCCCATATTACATCCGCAAGGCGGAGGACTTCTTCTTCAACGGTACAAAAACCGTGATGACAATCCACAACATAGGCTATCAGGGCATTTACGGTGCTGATGTGCTGGAATATGCGAGGATTGACAGGGCGGATTTCCACGCGGAAAGCTTCGAATCATTCGGCGGAGTCAACTTCCTCAAAGGCGGCATAGCATACGCCGATAAGATAACCACAGTCAGCCCCTCCTACGCTAAGGAAATTCAGAATGAAGTGGGCGGAGGCGGGCTGCATATGCTCCTCTCATACCGCAGATATGACCTTGAGGGAATCCTCAACGGCATAGACACTGACGAGTGGAACCCCGCAACAGACAAATACATTCCGCAGAATTTCAGTGCTGATACCCTTCACCTCAAAAAAGTAAACAAGCTGGCTCTTCAGGAGCGCTTCATGCTTGAAAAAAATGAAAACATAGCACTCTTCGGCTTTGTAGGCAGGTTTGCCGGACAGAAAGGGCTGCACCTTTTACAGTATGCTGTGGAAAAAGCGCTTAGAGACATGGTTTGCCAGTTTGTAATAATCGGCAGCGGCGAAACCGAATATGAACAGTACTTCGGCAGCCTCCCCGCGAGGTATCCGCTGAGGGCAGGCTCATTCATAGGCTACAGCGAGGAAGCGGCGCACCTGCTTGAGGCAGGGGCGGATTTCTTTGTCATGCCCTCTCTCTACGAACCCTGCGGACTGAACCAGATGTACAGCCTCGCCTACGGAACCCTTCCCGTTGTCCGTGCCACAGGCGGCCTTGATGACACCGTTAAAAACTACAACGAGCAGACAGGCGAAGGAACAGGCTTCAAATTTCAGCTCATCGACGGAGACGCCCTCTACAACACAATAGGCTGGGCAGTGAGCACATATTATGACAGACCCCGCCACATAGAGCAGATGCGCATGGCGGCGATTAGTGAAGATTTCGGCTGGAAAAATTCAGCCATACGTTACATAAATCTTTACAAAAGTGTTACCCCCCTATAAGATCAGCCAGCTTACGGTTATCTTTGCGGAAGATAACCGCTTATTTTCCTATCTGTATTTTGAATAGTTAATTTTGTTAATGATTTCCGAAAAACGTTGACTTTTTAACGTGAAGGATTGATCATGACCCTTAACAAATATTTTATTATTCATATACACAGCTTTTATATTCTGCGGAGGCTAATCGTGAGAAGCGAGATTGAGGTCTTCAAGGCGCTCGGAGACGAAAACAGAGTGCGCATTGCTATGATGCTCAGGGAAAGGCCTATGTGTGTGTGCGAAATTGATTCAGTTCTGGACATTGCACTGTCTACTGTTTCATCGCATCTGAAAATCCTTAAAACGTCCGGAATAATCAGGGACAAAAAGGATGGGCGCTGGGTTATCTACAGCATCAACGAAGAAAACGGATTTGTGACGGAAATACTTGACATCTTTGAGAAGAAACTGGCTGAGGATGTGGTTCTGAGCGGAGACAGAATCAAGCTTTCCACACTGCCCGAATCTGTGTGCACTAAGTATCAGAGTGTTTAGTCCTTTTTGAAAAAACTATCCGGCTTCAGACTGCGGGCGGTTTCTGCCGCCTGCTCAGGGCTTATGCCCTTGTACTCAAGCACAACTGTCAGTTGTGATCCGTCTGCGGTCAGCGTTATGTAACCCTTTTTATAACCGCTTCCTGTGTAAAGGATATTGTAGCCGTTTCCTTTTTCTGTCTTAGTGATATTGCCCGCTTTTATCCCGTGCTCCTCCAGAGCTCTGACATCAGCGCCGGAGTAAACGGAAAGAATAAGGGATGCGGAGGCAGATGAATATCTTCTGGAAGCGGTGTCAACATTGCCGCGCGGCAGACGGAGCGTGCTCCCCGCCGCCGGGGACGCAGAATAACCGCCTATATCCGGCAGCAGAGGCAGAAGCTTTCTGAAATCTGCACCCGCTGAGGCGGCGGCAAGAAAAACGCAGAGAAAAACTGCGGTTTTTTTCATATTTTATCAGTCATGACGCGGGTTTGAGGCCACAAGTTTCGCCGCTGCCGTCATCTGACGGTAGATCTCTTCCTCGCTCACTTTTTCCCTGGCTCTCTCCACACCCTCTTCATAGACCTGATAACACGGCTGAATGTTGTTCAGTGTGACAGCCACAATATCAAGAGCACAGCTTCCGCATGCGCATACGCTGGTGTTTCTTTCCAGAAAGAAGGGGAGCATGTCCCAAACGCGCTTCTCATTGACGTTGCGAAGTGCGTCAACGTCATAATAGTTGATTTTAGCCATAAATCGCCTTACTATTCCCTACCCTTTTCGGGGGCGGTTTTTATACGTTGTATACTTATGAACCGATACAGTAAAAGATAACATCCGGAGTCTGCCCATGCAAGATAAAATAGCCGTAATAGGCGCAGGAAGCTGGGGAACCGCACTCGCGTCCCTCCTCGGCTCATCAGGGTACTCAGTGACCCTTTACGCATTCGAAGACGAAGTAATAAAAGGCGTTAACGAAAACAACGAAAACCCTCTCTTTCTTCAGGGCATAAAGCTCTCTGCCAATGTATGTGCAAAAAACTTTTCGGATATTCCAGCTATGGCGGAAAAGCATATTGTGTGGGCTGTTCCCACACAGTTTTCAAGGCGGGTGGCAGAAGCGAACAGAGCGGCACTCAGTGGCAGGGACATCATCATCGCCACAAAGGGGATAGAGATAGCCACCGGCAAGCTTGTTATAGAAATGCTCTCAGAATCCGCCGATGCGGAATATTCAATAATTTCAGGCCCCTCCTTCGCCAAGGAAGTGGCGCTGGGCAAACCCACCGCGGTGAGTGTGGCATCAAAGAGCCTGATCCGCGCCGAATGGTGGCAGAATGCCCTCTCCGCGCCCGCTTTCCGCTGCTACTGCACGGATGACGTTACAGGCGTTGAAATAGGCGGAGCGATCAAAAACGTAATCGCTGTGGCGGCAGGCATTTCCGACGGACTTGGCTTCGGTCACAACGCAAGGGCAGGACTCATCACCCGCGGGCTGGCAGAGATAACCCGCCTCGGCGTGGCTATGGGCGCTAAGGCGGAAACATTCATGGGGCTTTCGGGCATGGGGGATCTTGTTCTCACATGCACAGGCGATCTCAGCCGGAACAGGCAGGTCGGCCTTAAGCTCGCCGAAGGGTTCGGCATAGACGAAATAACCGGAAAAATGAACATGGTGGCAGAGGGAGTTTACACGGCAAAGGCCGCTTACGCATATGCGGCAAAAGCAGGAATAGAAATGCCCATAACCGAACAGGTATACAAAGTTATTTACGAAAATAAAAATCCGAAAGATTCCGTAATGGCTCTTATGGAGCGCCCTTTAAGAAAAGAATAAGTTATCGCGCCTGCGGTTTAACACGCCGCAGGCTTTCTGCGCAGTTCCTGACACTTTTAGTGTCGGAAATTGTTATCACACAAGAAAATCCATCCTTTTTTTATCCATCACTGGAAGTATACCATCACCCTTCATCCATCATTATCTTTTATTAGTCTTTGAAGTATACGAAGGCTAAACTTTGTTCACCTAACATTTCTTGCCTTTTTATTTAAGCAGTTGTTACATAGCTTAAGGTTTGATTAAATATCTGAAAAGGTGGTGCAAAGTGATGAAAATGAAGATCGGAACAAAAATCCTCCTCTCGGCCTTGGTTCCCGCTGTATTTCTTTCCGCTGTTTTAACCTTTATCGTGGTGCGCAACGTAAACAAAATGGGTCAGGCTGATGTCAAAATGGTTTCATCCAATATGACAGACATGAAGAAGGCGGAATTAAAGAACTATATCGATATTGCAGTCAATTCTGTTTCATTTCTGGTGAACAGCGCTGAGTTCACCCCGGAAGAGGCGAAGGAAGAAGCGAAGAAAATACTCCTCAGACAGACATACGGCGAGGACGGTTACTTTTTTGTTTACGACAGGCAGGGGCTGTGCCTTGTGCAGCCCTCAAACCGGAAGCTTGAGGGCACAAGCCAGTGGGATGTGAAAAACTCCGCCGGAACCTATGTCACCAGAGAGGTCATCAATGCCGCTCTGTCCGGTGACGGATACCTTGTCTATTCATGGTTCAAAGTCTCAAAAAACGCCGAGGCGGACAAGCTCTCCTACTCCGTGTCCATTCCTGAATGGGGCTGGGTTGTGGGCACAGGATTCTATATTGATGACATTGAAGAGGAGACAGCAAAGATCGAAGCGAATATATCCGCCGAGATAAAAAGACTGGTCGGTCTCTTCATGACTTTTTCCATAGTATGTCTTATTGCAGTTGCCGTCATAGCCTATTTTGTTTCCCGCAGGATCTCCTCAAGCGTTTCCTCGGTGTCTGAATCCCTGAAAGAAATAGCCGAAGGTGAAGGCGACCTCACTGTTCAGCTGCAGATAAACTCCGCAGACGAGGCAGGAAAACTTGCGGAATATTTCAACACCTTTCTTGCCAAACTCCGCGACATCATAAACACCGTAAAAATGAATGCGGATACTGTAGCCTCAAGCAGTACAGAACTTGCCGCCTCAGTGGAGGAACTTTCCACCACGATGAACGACCAGTCCGCACAGGTTTCAGGCGTAGCCACAGCCACAGAGGAGATGAGCGTTTCCGCCGGAGAGGTCACAAACTCTGTCGGCGAAGGACGCAGAAACATTGAGGAAACCCACAGCCTGACAATTGAAGGAAACAACAAACTCCAGCAGGCAGTTAAAGAAATGATGCTGATTAAGGGGAACGTGGAGACACTGGGAACAACTGTCGCCAGCCTCATTGAATCATCCTCCACGATAGGCGAAATCATAAACGTAATCACAGACATAGCAGACCAGACAAACCTGTTGGCACTGAACGCCGCAATAGAAGCCGCCAGAGCCGGTGATCACGGCCGCGGGTTCGCAGTAGTGGCTGATGAAGTACGCAAGCTCGCCGAACGCACCCAGACATCCACCGGAGAAATATCAAAAATAATCGGCAGCCTTCAAAACGAAGCCAGAAACGCTTCCCATGAAATGACAAACGCCAGGGGAAGAGTGGAAAGCGGCGTTAAAATAATTGATGAAACCAAAAGCACATTCGAGCGGATAGTCGGTTCAGTTGACACCCTGAGCTCCGTCAACGGAATAATACAGTCCGCAGTCGAGGAGCAGTCAAAGGCTATTCTCAACATTAACAGCAATGCCCAGATGATAGCCTCCGGTGTTGAGCAGAGCTCCGCCGCGCTTCAGGAAGTTTCCGCCACAATATCAAACCTCCAGGTTCAGGCGGATGAGCTGAAAATGCTGGTAAATAAGTTCAAGGTTTAAATTTCATATATCATGGAGGCTGCCGCAGCCTCCATGTTTCTCAGCACTGCAAAATAAAAAATCCTTCCGAAATCTTATGTTCAGAATATATCCCCTCTAGTTTTGTAGATAATTTAACGATTTAATATTAGAATTGGTTATACAAATGTCATACCCAATAAAAATTCCAGTTATCAAATCAGGCGGTGCGTGGATGTTTAATTTGAAGATCGGTTCCAAAATTCTGCTGACGGCAGTGGTTCCAGTTATTTTACTGTCGGTTATTCTTGCCGTTATAAGTATCGGCAATATCAGAAAAATGGGGAACGAAGAGATCGAACTTGTGGAAACAACAATGATGAATCTGAAAAAGGCGGAACTGAGCAACTATATTGACCTCGCCAAAACCTCCGTTAAACACATTACGGAGAACACCTCACTGACTCAGGAAGAGGCTCAGCATCAGATAAAGGAAACCATCAGACAGCTTTTCTACGGTGCTGACGGCTACTACTTCATCTACACATACGAAGGAATTAATATACTCCTGCCCCCAAGCCCGCAGAGAGAGGGGACAAGCATGTGGGATGTGCAGGACAAGGAAGGGGTGTTCCTCATACGTGAGCTTGTGAAACAGGCACAGGCAGGCGGCGGCTATCTTGTTTATCTCTGGGACAAGCCTTCGGAAAAAACCGTAGCGAAAAAGCTTTCCTTCTCAGTGCCCTTGGGCAACTGGGGGTGGGCACTGGGAACCGGCTTCTACATTGATGACATCGATAAGGAAGTGGCAAAAATACGCGAAAATATCTCAAAAGAAATCGGCGCTGTTATCTTCAAATTCATACTGATCAGTGTTGTGTGTATAGGAATCATAATCGCTGCCGCCCTTTATATCTCAAAGAGAGTGTCCAACAACATACGCTCTGTCTCCTCATCCCTGAAAGAAATAGCCGAAGGGGAGGGAGACCTCACAAAGGTAATCGCGGTGAGCACCCATGACGAAGTCGGTGAACTCGGCAGATATTTCAATGAGTTCATAAATAAACTCAGGGACATAATCCAGACAGTAATGCTGAATGCCGATGCAGTGGCTTCAAGCAGCACCCAGCTTGCCGCCTCCACAGAGGAACTCTCCACCACAATGAATGATCAGGCGGCGCAGATTTCAGGCGTGGCCAGCGCCACGGAGCAGATGACGGCCTCCGCCGCGGAGGTTTCAGGCTCCATAAACGAAGGTAAAAACAACATTGAGGAAACCAATTCGCTTACCATTCAGGGCAATAAAAAGCTCCAGGAAGCAGTAAACGAAATGGTGGTCATTAAAGGCAATGTGGAGGCTCTGGGTAAAACCATCGAAGGGCTGCTGGCATCCTCCTCCAGAATAGGCGATATTCTCAATGTTATCACCGACATTGCAGACCAGACAAACCTGCTGGCGCTGAATGCGGCAATCGAGGCAGCAAGAGCCGGAGAGCACGGACGCGGATTCGCCGTGGTGGCTGATGAGGTACGGAAACTCGCCGAACGCACACAGACATCCACAGGCGAAATATCATCCATAATCCAGAATCTGCAGAAGGAAGCCAAGCTGGCCTCCACAGAAATGAGCAACGCCAGAGATAAGGTGGAAGGCGGAGTGGACATTATAAACGATACCAAAGCCACCTTTGAGAACATTGTCACCGCGGTGGACACAATGAGCAGAGTTAACGAAATAATCCAGTCCGCAGTGGAGGAGCAGGTAGGCGCTATCCACAACATAAACGAAAGCACCCAAATGATCGCCTCCGGTGTTGAGGAAAGTTCATCAGCGCTCCAGGAAGTGGCTTCGACAATCTCAAGCCTCCAGATTCAGGCGGATGAGCTTAAAATGCTGGTGAATAAGTTTAAGATATAAAACAGAAAGGCGGGGATTGCTTCACTAAAGTTCGCAATGACAGTAAGTTGTGTCACTGCGAAGAGCAAAGCGATGCGGCAGTCTCAGCTTTCTGACTGACGGCAAACATAATAGCAGGCTTGTTCATATCTGTAAAATCCCCCTCCGATCCCCCTTTATTAAAGGGGGAAGTTATTGCGGCTAAAAGCAAAACGCCCTCCTTTTGTAAAGGAGGGCTGGGGAGGGATTTTTCTCAGTATCTCTCAGCCTTTCTCAGCCATCCGGCGGGAGCTTTCACTCTGCCGGTCTGAATGCCGGTGTAATATTCGTAGATTGATTTGCTTACGCTGCCTATTTTGCCGTCACCGACTTTAAGCTCGCGCCCGTCCTCAAAAATATACGTGCCCACAGGGGAAACAACGGCCGCGGTTCCGAAACCGCCCGCCTCTATGATCTCTCCGTTTTCCACGCCTTTTATGAAGTCCTCTATTTTTATTTTCTGCTGAATAACCTTGCGTCCCAGTTCCTTCTGGAGCTCAATCACAGATTCGGAGGTAATGGCGCGCAGTATGGTTTCGGTAAATTCGGGTATAACCACCGTGCCGTCCTTCATGACGTGGTAGTGGTTCATTGCCCCGCATTCCTCAATATATGTGTTTGTACAGTCCAGATAAAGCACCTGACTTGCCCCTTTTGAGTAGGCATATTCACCCGCTCTCAGAGAGGCGGCATAGTTCCCGCCTGTTTTCGCAGCACCTGTTCCGCCGGGGGCTGCCCTGTGGAAGCGGTCACTGATAAGCAGCTTCACGGGCTCTGTTATCCCCTTGGGGTAGTAAGGGCCGCTGGGGGAAAGGATTACTGCGTATGTGAAGGTTTTGCTGGGTTTAACGCCGAGCATGTCTTCCGTACCGAACATAAAAGGGCGGATGTACAGAGATGCGCCCTCCTGAACGGGGAACCATTTTCTGTCCACATCTATAAGCCTCTGGATTCCATCTATCTGGAGTTCCTCATCTATCTTGGGCATGCAGACAATCTCAGCGGAGATGTTCATTCTTCTGGCGTTTTTGTCTATGCGGAAGGAGTAAATCTCCCCGTCCGGGTGCATAAAGGCCTTTGCCCCTTCGAAAATTTCCTGTGAATAGTGAAGGGAGGTTGCGCCGGGGGCTATGCTGAAATTGCCGTAAGGCACAATTCTCGGATCTTTCCAGACTCCGTCAGCGTAATCGACCAGAAACATATGGTCTGTGCGGAGCTGGCCGAAAGGCAGAGGCTTTTCGGGTTTAAAAACATCCTGACGTCTTTCCGATTGGGGTTTCAGTTTCAATTCGATCTTCATCCTAACACCTTCTATAAATTGCCGCAGTGTAAGCGGCAGAATCGGCCTGCTCCGTGTCTGTTTCACCTGAAAAGAGGGAAAGACTCCCCGCTGACCAGTACAGTTTACATACAAAAACTGCGATACAGTTCAGCCATCCTAGACTTATTTAAGAATAACGGAACAAACCCGTTCTGTCAAGGGGATAAAACCGTGTACAAGCTACCCAATTTATCATAAAATGCCGGAATACGTATCTAAAATCACAGATGCTGAATGAGATTCTTCTGTTTTGCACAGCGCGGTTCCACGAACTCAGCTGCAAAATAAAGAATCCGTTAACAGAATAAGGTAATAAAATGAAACTGGTAATTGACGGCAACTATATAGCATACAGGGCTTTTTACGCCACACGCCCCCTGACGAACAGCAAGGGGTTCCCCACAGCGGTAATCCACGGTTTTTTTCAGTTCCTCATATCAATGAGGGAGAAGCTGAACCCCGAAGAGATCTACGTTGTGTTTGACTCCAAGGAAAAAACCAAGCGCCACGAAATGCATGAGGCATACAAGGCCACCCGTGAGTCCATGCCGGAGGATATGATCCCCCAGCTTGAAGCCCTCAAGGGGATGATACCTCTGATGGGAATACCTGTCCTGTGCATTGACGGTTATGAGGCGGACGACACCATAAACACCCTCGCCCTCACCCTTGAAGGCGAAGTTTACATAGCCACGAAAGACAAAGACCTCCACCAGCTTGTCAACGGCAAGGTGAAGATACTCGATCTCTCCACAAACACCCCCATGGGAGCAGCCGAGGTAACGGAAAAATTCGGTCTGCCCCCTGAAAAAATCCTAGATATGCTGGCTCTCAGCGGGGACGCATCGGACAATATCCCCGGTGTGGCCGGAGTCGGGGAGAAAACCGCCCAGAAGCTTCTGGCGGAGTTCGGAACTCTGGAAGGGGTTTATGAAAACATAGACAAGGTTAAAGGCAAGCTGAAAGAAAAGCTTGAGGCGGATAAGGAAAAAGCGTTTTTCAGCCGTGAGCTCGCCACACTGCAGTTCATAGATGATCTGGATTATTCCGCTCCGGAGAAGGATGAGCCCGCCCTTGAGGAAAAGCTCCGTGAGCTTGAGATGAGTTCTGTGTTAAAAAGGCTTAATCTACTGAAAAATAGAATTACTGATCAAAAACAAACTGATACTTTACCTATTCAAAAAATAAATTTAAAGAAGATTCACCTACAAGTGCCACATATATCTAAGAATATTGATTTGAATAGCATGCGTAAACAAAAAAAATCTTTTTCAAATAAGGGAAAAAAAACTACTGCATCAAGACTATACGATGCAAAGAAAGAAAGTTCCTGTATTACCAAAAGTCAAGATAACAGAAAACATCCCAAAACAACCTCTTATAGAAAAGCAAATTTATGGATTAACAAAATAAATAATCAATCAATTAAAATTGCAACTATTCAAAATTCTATATTGATAATAAGCATAAACGGCGAGATATGGATTCAAAGCGGAAATCAGGAGCCGGAGCAGAAAAACCCCGAAGCAGTGCCGCAGGGTGCTGTGCTGTATGATCTCAAGCACATTTATAAGGAAACAGGGCTCAAACCTGAAAATCCGCAGGATATAATGCTGATAAGCTGGATGAATGAGCCTGATCAGGGCGGTCTGCGCCTTATGAAGGATGAGCAGGCGGAGGATTTCATAAGCAGAATCAGACAGTCCGCGGCGGATGAAATAGAGAATCTGGAAAAGAACGGCCTGAAAAAGCTCTATGAGGAGATGGAGATAGAAACCTGCTATGTCCTCGCCGAGATGGAGAAAAAGGGTGTGAAGCTTGACCCCGAACGCATACGCGAAGTTGCCAAAATCCTTGAAACGGAGCTTATCCAACTCCAGAACTCGCTTATCAGCGCAGTGGGGCATGACATAAATCTCAACTCACCCAAACAGCTTTCCTCATTTCTGTATGATGAGCTCGGAATAAAAGCGGTGAAAAAGACAAAGACAGGCTTTTCCACATCAGAAGAAGCCCTGCGTGATCTCATGGTCTACAACCCTGAGCATCAGGAAGTGATACTGAACATACTGCGCCACAGGGAGCTGAGCAAGCTGCTCTCCACATACACATACACGCTGATAAACTTCATAGATCCGCGCACAAAGCGCATACACACCGAGTTCAAACAGACGGGAACCGCGACAGGCAGGCTCTCCTCCACTGCGCCGAACATGCAGAACATACCCCAGAAGGGGGAGTTCGCAAAAGCGATCCGTTCCGCATTTGTGCCGGAGGATGGCTATGTTTTCGTCTCCTTTGACTACTCGCAGATAGAACTCCGCATCCTCGCCCACCTCACGGGGGATGCAGCCCTTGTGGACGCATATTCCAGAGGGCTCGACATCCACACCCAGACAGCCTCAAAGGTGTTTGACGTGCCGGAGGACAAGGTGGACAGCAACATGCGCCGCATGGCAAAGGCCGTGAACTTCGGCATAATATACGGGCTCTCCGCCTACGGCCTCTCAAGGGACACAGGCGTAAACCCCAAAGACGCGCAGATCTTCATAGACAAATACTTCGCCACATACAGCGGCGTGAAGAAGTTCATAGCTGAAACCATTGAGGAAGCGAAAAGAAACGGCTTTGCAAAAACGATTTTCGGCCGAAAAAGATTTATAGCGGACATAAAAAGCAGAAACAGAACCATAGCCATGAAGGGGGAGCGTGTGGCTGTAAACACGCAGATGCAGGGCTCCGCCGCGGACATAATCAAGGTGGCTATGCTCAACTGCGATAAATATATCAGGGAAAACGGACTGGACGCCCACCTCATACTCCAGCTTCATGATGAGCTTGTGTTCGAGGTGCGGGAAAACATAGCAGAAAGCTTCGCGCCGGAAGTGAAGAGAATCATGGAGAGCGCCGCCTCTCTGCGTGTTCCGCTTTCAGTAAACGGTTCCATAGGCAAAAATCTTGGGGAGCTTAAATAGAATGGGAAGACTCGACACGGTTATCAAAGAGAACAGGGATCTCAAAGACGAACTTGAAAAACTCATCACCCTTGTGAGGGAGAATGAGGCCAAACACGGCGGATTCAGGATTGTGGAATATGCCTTTCTCCTGTCAAACTCTCTGGCGGAGATCACTGAAAAGCCGCTTTCCTACCTTGCGGAAATTTTTGACATTGACCGCGCTGTGCTGTTCCTCAACTCTGACGCTCTGGACTTTGAGCGCAGGACAGACAACCTAGCTGATAAAATATTCTTCCATCCGGAGAAGGTCTTCAAATACTTCTTTCTGGACAAACGCCCCTACTCCGGCAAAGACACTATGAATATCATAAGCGAGTTCAGGGTGGAGGAGGAGATAGGCTCATACCTCATAGCCCCCATAACGGAAAACGGCCGGATAATCGCCGCCCTCGCCCTTTTCAGCAGGGAACCGGAAAGGTTTGAGGATGCCGGGTCGATGGACTTTGTGAAGGAGCTTTCATTTGTTGTCATGGTTGCCCTGAAAAAGCTCCACAACACAGAAATCATCTACAGACAGGCAAGGACTGACTTCCTCACCGGAGCATATAATAAAATGGCCATGGCCGAGCTTATAAACGCACAGATAAACAGACACCAGAGATACGGCAAGGGCTTTTACTTCATCATGGCGGACATTGACAATTTCAAAGCCGTGAATGACAAGGAAGGGCATCTGGTGGGCGACTGCCTCCTTGTGGAGCTGTGCAGGGGTTTCAGGGAAAAACTCCGCGCCAGCGATATTCTGGGACGCTTCGGCGGGGATGAGTTTTTCATAATAATCCCCGAAGATGACAGAGTGGATATAAAAGCAATCTGCACGAAACTGACCGGCGTAGCCTCAGAGGTTTTTGAGAAAGCAGGCTATGCAGGAACCGCCGGAATAAGCGGCGGGGTAGTGGCGGTTCCGAAGGATTTCCCTGAAGGCGCTGAAAGTGTGGGCATAGTTAAGCTTGCCGATTCAAGGCTTTATGAAAGCAAGAAGAGCGGCAAAAACAGATTTACGGGAATGGAATCATGATAATAAAAAGAAATGACGAAAAACTGAAAAGAATACTGGGCAGAGGCGAATCCTTTGATGAGCAGTACCTCGACACTGTTCTCGGCATTATAAACAGGATCAGAAAGGAAGGGGATGCGGCGCTTTTTGAACTGACAAAGAAGTTTGACCGCTTCGAAGGCAGCAGCATAGAGATAACCCGCAAAGAGATGGAGAAAGCTTACAAAGCCCTCGACCCCAAGCTGAAAAAGGCTCTGGAAAAAGCGCGGGACAACATAGTCTCCTTCCACGAAAAACAGCTTGAAAAAACATGGATATACGAAAAAAGCGAAGGAACCTTCCTCGGACAGAAGATCACACCCCTGGAGAAAGTCGGCGTATATGTTCCCGGCGGAAAGGCGGTTTATCCGTCCAGTGTGCTGATGAACACACTGCCCGCAAAAGTTGCCGGAGTCGGTGAAATAATAATGACCACTCCGGCCACTGGGGGTGAAGTTAACCCCGTTGTGCTGGCCGCGGCGTATATCGCAGGGGTTGACAGAGGCTTCAAAGTCGGCGGGGCGCAGGCTGTTGCGGCACTGGCTTACGGAACAGCAACCGTACCGAAGGTTGATAAAATAGTCGGCCCCGGCAATATTTACGTTGCTCTGGCGAAAAAGCTTGTCTTCGGTCAGGTGGATATAGACATGATCGCAGGCCCAAGCGAGATACTTATCATAGCCGATAAGTCCGCCAAGGCGAAATACATCGCAGCAGACATGCTCTCTCAGGCGGAACATGACGAACTGGCGAGCTCCGTTGCGGTGACGGATAATAAAAAACTGGCGGAAAAAATAGAGGAGGAGCTCAGAAAACAGCTTGAGGAGCTTCCCAAAAAAGAGATAGCAAAGAAATCCATCGACTCATACGGCGCGGTAATCCTCGTGAAGGATATGGACGAGGCATGCGATGTGGCGAACGAAATCGCCCCCGAACACCTTGAGCTTTACGTTGAAAACCCTATGGAGATGATGCTGAAAATAAAAAACGCCGGAGCAATTTTCCTCGGTGAAAACACACCCGAACCAGTGGGCGACTATATAGCCGGGCCCAACCATGTCCTGCCCACAGGGGGGACAGCCCGCTTCTTCTCACCCCTGGGCGTTTATGATTTCATAAAACGCTCAAGCATACTCTACTACTCCAAAAAGCAGCTTGCCGAAGACATGGAGGACATTATCACTTTAGCGGAACACGAAGAGCTCATAGCGCACCGCAACTCCGCCGCTGTGAGGAAAAAGAAGAAGTAACACAGGCTTACACGAATGAAGCCTGCCGTTTCGGCAGGTTTAAGGGCAGGGGTAAATTATTTGATGCGGTAGCTTGTACGGCTGCTCTTTTTCAGAAACAGCCTCAGCACAGGGAAATAAACAGCGGGAACGGCAAGGGTGAAAACAGCGGTAACCAGTTCGGAAAACCCCGCAGAACTTACGGCAACGGCGGCAGACAGCATAAGCACCACGGGAGCTATATACACCAGCCCCACGGAGCGATAAAACTCACTGCGGGAGATCTCAACAGTCACCTCATCCCCCTTGTTCAGCTTCCGGGGGCTGTTCAGGCGGACAAACAGGGAACCGCTTTCCGTCATGCCGCATGCACCCTTTTCCTTGCAGTCTCCGCAGGTTCCGCTTCTGGTTATCTCAATGAGCACACCGCTGCCGGAGTCCGCTTCGGCTACAATTCCCTTGTGTGATATGCTGCGTCCGTTCATCATTCATCCTCACCGGGAAGGGAGGTAAAGCGTTCGCGCATATGTTTTTTCCATTTATGATATGTGGGTCTGTTAAGGATGATATGCAGAAGGCAGATGTTGAAAAACAGGAAGAAGTATCTAATATCCCCTGACATTACATATATTATTATGCCGAAAAAAGCCGAAAACTCACCGACGGCAAGGTTTATCAGCGTGGAAAAATACAGTCTTTTCAGGAGGCCGTCACCGGTCTCGGCTTTTCTTACTGCGTGTTTTTCGATCTCTCTTGCCAAGGGGAAGGAAATAACGGAAAGAGCTATGAAAACAAAACCGGTCTGCTTTACAGTTTCCGGTGAGACATACAGAAAAACATTCCACTGAAAATATTCCGCCAGCCCCGCAAAAAACAGGTAAATAAAAACTCCGGGGAACATCGCTTTGGTTATCATCATTGCTTTGTGAAAAAATTCACTCTCGTCTATTCTGCCCATCTGTACTCCGTGTCTATGACTTACGAGTTTAGTCCCCGCGGCATAAGCTGTCAAGGGAGTTGAATTATTACGCTTTTCTGTGCTAAATTCAGCGAGAGAAAGGAGGAGATCACCGCATATGGCAATAGGTATTTCAGGACTGCGGGGCAGGCTGGTTCTTCTGGTTCTGTTCGCGGTGATTCCGGCTCTCGGCGTTCTGCTGTTTACGGCGTTCTCGGAGATCCGCTATGAAATGGACAGAGCGCTCAAAGATGCACACCGCTTCGCTAAATACGCTGCGGAGCATAACAACAGCGCAATGAACGGAACCAAGCATCTCCTTCTGGGGCTTTCCCGTATTCCTCAGATAAGAGACATGGACGCTCCAGCCTGTGAAAAGATATTTACCGACCTCATAGATATTTATCCCTCATATGAAAACCTTCTCCTCGTTGACAGAAACGGCTCCATAATCTGCTCCGGCAGACCCCTGACCATAACACGCATCCCCACAAACACCGAATGGTTCACAAAATCTGTTGTGGACGGCTCGTTCTATTTCGGTTCATACAGGCTCGGCCTCGTTACCGGAGCTACGGAGTTCAGCCTTTCTTACCCTGTGAAGGCTGACGGCTCGGTGAAGGGAGTGCTTTCCGCCACATTCAATCTTTCATGGTTCCGCTCCATTGCTGCGGGCTCTCAGCTTCCGGAGGGGACAACACTCACCGTTCTGGACAGTTCGGGAAAAATAATGGCCATGTACCCTGATGCCGGCGACTGGATAGGGCGCAGTGTCGGCCGCTCCAAGGCTGTGGAAATGATGCAGAGCAGCAATGACGGAATGTTCCGCGCTGTGGGGCTGGACGGGGAAAAACGCCTCTTCGGCTTCACCACCATGACCGGACAGGGAACAAACCTCCGCCTTATGGTGGGCATACCGGAAAAACTCGCCATGGAGCCCGTAAAAAAGGTATTCTTCTATATAGGCGTGTGGATTGTTTTCAGCACAATAGTGCTTATAACCGCTTGGGTGGCGGGCAGCCTTTTTGCTCTGAATAAAATAAACCGTCTGGCTAACGTAACCAAGGAGCTCAGCGCGGGCGATCTCACTGTCCGCACAGGAATAAGATACGGCAGAGGGGAACTCGGACAGCTTGCAAAGGCCTTTGACTCCATGGCCGAAGCCTTGCAGGAAAGGGACAGGGAGCTTGCGGAGAGAACATCGGAGCTTGAACGCTCAAACGAGGAGCTTGAGCAGTTCGCCTACATAGCAAGCCATGATCTTCAGGAACCATTGAGAATGATCTCAAGTTACACCCAGCTTCTGGCGAAAAGATATAAAGACAAACTGGATGAGGACGCAACCGAGTTTATTAACTACGCAGTGGACGGCGCAAACCGCATGCAGGTGCTTATAAACGACCTGCTCAGCTACTCCCGTGTGGGTACGAAAGGCGATGAGTTCAGCCATGTGGATTTAAACGGTGTGCTTGAAGCTGTGAAAGCTAACCTCAAAGGGGTCATAGAAGAATCCGGAGCCGTGATAAAATACAGCAAGCTCCCCACTGTCAGGGCGGATAAGTCCCAGATGACACAGCTTTTCCAGAACCTGATCGGAAACGCCATAAAATTCCGCAGAGAAGGGGTTAAGGCTGAAATTGAAATAAGTGCCAAAAAGGAAGGCAATCTCTTCAGGTTTGTGGTAAAAGATAACGGTATAGGAATAGATAAAAAATATCTGGACAGAATCTTTGTAATATTCCAGAGGCTTCATACTAAGGAAGAATTTCCCGGAACAGGAATAGGCCTTGCGATATGCAAAAAAATAGTGGAGCGCCACGGCGGTGAAATATCTGTGGAATCTGCCGAGGGCAAAGGCTCCGACTTTATCTTCACCCTTCAGGGTAAGGGGCGTGAGTAATGGGCAGAGAAAAGAATGTTCCGTTTGAAGTGCTCCTTGTCGAAGACAATGCGGGCGACGCGCGCCTTTTAAAAGAAGCTTTCAGGGAGATAGAAACCCCCTGCAACATAAATGTGGTTAAAGACGGGGTGGATGCCCTGCGTTTTCTCTACAGGCAGGACGAATTTTTCAGCTCGCCCCGGCCTGACCTTATCCTCCTTGATCTGAACCTGCCCCGCAAAGACGGCAGGGAGGTTCTGGCGGAAGTGAAGCAGAACAAAAGTGTGAAACGTATTCCGGTTATAGTGCTTTCCACCTCCTCATCCGATACGGATGTGCAGACAGCATACGGACTGCATGCCAACTCGTATATAAAAAAACCGGTCGATCTGGACGAGTTTGAGAATGTTGTCAAAACAATAGAACAGTTCTGGCTGAGGCTCGCGTTCCTGCCGGAAGGGTGATTTATGAACAAAGAGATGCATTTGAATGTTCTGATAGTGGAGGATAATCCGGGCGATGCCCGCCTTATCGAGATAATGCTTCACGACAGTGCCCAGTTTGATTTCCGCTGTAAAAAGGCGGACAGGCTTTCTGCTGCCCTTGATGCCATAAACTCTGTTCATTTTGATGTGATTCTCCTTGATCTTGCCCTGCCGGACAGTTTCGGACTGGAAAGCTTTATAAAAGCCCGCGAAGCCACACCTAAAACCCCGATTGTGGTTCTCACCGGAAACGATGATGAAACCATTGCCCTTTCTGCCGTCCGTGAGGGCGCGCAGGACTACATAGTCAAGGGACAGTTTGACGAAAAGCAGCTTGTCAGGGCTATAAATTATGCCATTGAGCGTCAGAAAACAGTTCTGCACCTCCATAAAATGTCTTTCAAGGATGAGCTCACCGGACTGAACAACAGACGCGGCTTCATGATTAAGGCTGATGAACTGCTTAAAATAAGCAGACGCGGAACAGGCGTATTCACCATATATTTCATAGATCTTGACGGCATGAAGCACATAAACGACAGCCTCGGTCACTCTGAGGGTGATAAGGCTCTGATGGATATGGCTGATATTATGCGCAAATCTTTCAGGGAGTCAGACGTTACAGCGCGCCTCGGCGGGGACGAGTTCGCGGCGGCGGTGGTTCTGGAAGCAGCCGAAGATGCCCCGGTGGTAAAAGAACGGCTTCAGGAGAGGATGAACAAACTCAACGCTTCCGAGATACGCTCTTATATCCTTGCAGCCAGCATAGGCTGGGCTTTCTGCGATGACAAATGCTCAGGGCTGGAAGAGCTTCTGAACATGGCGGACGAAGTTATGTACGCTGAGAAAAAGAAAAGGAAAAGCGCCGGAGTCTAAAAAAAAGAAACCCCGCCTTTTTCAAGCGGGGCTAATGTGTTATCTTGATATTGCGGCGGCCATCACCACGTAACCGGGTATGTCCACCTCATTTTCCTCTGTGTCTTCTATGTATTCAATGTCAAAAAGATCATCCAGATTGAGAAACTCATCCTTTTCGCGGCTGAGACCTATTTCGTAACCTTCGTGAACATTTTCCACAAACCAGTCGAAGGAGAGTGTGTCGTCAAAAAGGAAGTCCAGCTTTTCGGCTATGAGCTTCACCCCGCCGTTTTCCACTACATAAGGGTTCTCAGTAATGCCTACTATGCGCATAGATTCGCTGCGTTCTTCTATATGCACGGCAAGCTTGCCGATTACTGCTTCAACCTTTAATTTTTCCTGCTCCTGCAGGGCAATTTCCAAGCGTTTCATAATCGCACCCTCCAGTATTATTATACCATACCTATCGGCTTCGTCTGCAGTGTTCAGGAGAAATATTTATTCATCCTCCGAAAATCTGCATTCATAAGGTCTGGTGAAATCAGGCTTTATGATATTTTTGATGTTTTTGTCCCATGCACCAAAAATTCAAAATCCCAATCTTTGTGTTTTCAGGTTCTGATATGTGCTGTTTAAAAGATGTGGCGGAGACAGATAAAATTCAAGTGAAATCAGAAAAGTTTTATTATTAGCAAACTAAGGAGACTATTAATCCAGTATGGGAGCAACGGGGTTTATCTTTCCAGAAATGAAATCTCTGATAGTCCTTTTGTCCAGTTCAATACTGGGAATTTTGTCATAATAAATGTAAAAAAATGATTGTCTAGCTGTTTTGATATTCTGAGAGGCTACAGAACGGTAGGTACGTATTTCATCACCTCTCATCTTAATGTAAGTCCGGTCGGGATTAAGAGCCTTCATCTTGCTGTCAGCCCTGACCCAGACAACATTCTGCATTCCGAATTCTCTGAACTTTTCCTGCCAGTCATCAGGAAAGCTTCCGTAGTTTGAGCCTGTAGGATTGCCTTTGCTAACCAGCATCCTATATAATTTTTGGACATCATCCTCTGAAAAGTTCATAAAAATTCTAAACTCGGCATATGATTTCCACAGGCTTTGTCTGTAAATGCGAGTCTGAAATTCGCTGAGTAATCTTTTAAGTTCCTCAAAACCCTTCTTTTTACGCGAAGCTGCACATTGCTTAAACAGAAACAGAATATCCAGGTCAACAGGGCGAAAAAAATAATTATTCCTCAATTTGTACTTCTTATCAATCATATTTTGCCAGAAAAACATTTCAAAACAAGCATCCCTGCGGCTACCAGTCAAAAAATCTATACATTGCTTATATAGTTCAATAATCAGGTAATTTGCGTAATAGACGACCTTGTGATGTGAATATATCCACTTATATTCATAGTTTCTTGCGATCAGAACATTCTCAATGACACTCAGCGCACTTTGGTGGTACCCTATTTCAAGAGCTAATTTCCCGGCATCATGCTTACCCAGCATTTCACCTGAAAAGCAGCCGTTTATTTCAGCCTCTATATGGGAAGATTTAAACGTTATTTCCTCTGCATCAATTTCCACTTCACCATGAAAATCTTCATTAAATACCAGCCTCTCGCTCCCTTCTAATTTAATCTGCTCTTCAACTGAAGCACATATGTCTAAGTCCTGGTAATCTTTGGATACAGGCATCTTGGAAGCTCTTTCACTGCTGCCGCATTTCAAAATAGATACGTTGCTGAACTCGATAAATTCCTCTTCGTTATAAGAGGCACTATTCTTTGTAATGCTTGAACGCCCTGAAATGGATATATACCCGCGGGCAACAATTGAATATTTTTTTTGGCAGACGCTCTCACCGTGGTACTTCCCATTAAGACTGGCATTTCTTTCGGATTCTTTAGGCTTCAAAGTACCCTCAAGAATATTTGCAGAAAAATGTTTATGTTCAAACTCTGCATTTTCGAAAGTTGTTTTCTCAATTATGGTCAAACCACCCAACAATCTTTCAGTATCAACAGACATATTATCTACACCGGAAAGCTTTGCATCTCTGACAATATAATCTAACGAATCAACATCTATTGTGTCGGAGTTAAGCAATGAGATCAGGCAGTTTTTGATTTGATTTTCAATGGTGTATTTTTTGTATTTACAACCAATAATCATCCTCGTAATAAATTCTAAATCCTCATTAACGTTTTCGGATACCAACTCCCAACGAGAAAAAAGACACTGTATTTGCTTCTCAAATAAGCTACATACAACCAGAGCACTCATACGTTCGTGAGGGCTGCCAGCCTCGTTAAAATCAGCTTTAAAATCATCGGAGAGCATAGATTTTAGTTGTTCATTGAGAGAAGGTTCTTTCGAATATTCATATAAGAACTCAAAAGAATGAGAAAAGGGAGCGTGACCGCAGTCATGGAGAAGGCAGGCCAAAGCAAAAGAAACCTCACATTTTCCCCAAAAATTTTTATCGCTTATCGCATCGAATATTAGCGTACCTTCTCCATACTTGGAAATATTTTTTTCAAAGCTTGAAAAGGCTTTCACCCCAAGATGATACACGCCTAATGAATGTATAAACCTGTCATGTCTAGCAGATGGATATAATGTTCTCATACCTGTCTGCTCAATAAATCTTAAACGTTGGAATATATCCGTATCAATAAATAAACGAACAATATCCACGGGTATCTTCACATATCCGTGGACATTATCCCTGAAGAGTTTGCTGTCTTTGTCATGAAGCAACATTATAAGACCTTAAGTACTAAGCAACACTTCTTTAGCTTCTTGCATGGTGTCACGAATCTCAGAACGGTAAGAACTAGTAAAATCAGTCCGAGGACTCTTTACTTTATGAATAACTTCACCGAATAATTTATATTCGGATGAATACTGCCTTAAAGTATTTTCAAGTTCACGGCTGTTGTAGTTTAAGCAAAGGGGGATTTCTTTTTCACGGAATAGGTCGACAAGCCTGCCACAATATAAACTTATATTATTTAAAGAGATTTCAGTTCTTTCCTTTAGAAGATTTTCCAATACAACCTCAGTGTCGATATAAACACACATAGGCAACTCCTGATTTACTTGATCTTTAAATATAGTATTTTTTACTAAAAAAAGGAAGGTGAATATGCCGCGGCAAAAGTAGACCTTGCAGACATTTTTTAATGCAGAAGATCCTCACAACCATCTATTTCTGTATTTCGACATTAACTAACATAACATTAGACAAATATATATCCACAACAAACAGTCTCCCCGCAATGCAGGACGCAGGTGAAGCAATTATATGTCAGCTATCGAAATGCTCACCTGCCTTAACAGTTTCATGGAGGGGGTTCGCCGTGCGGAGCGAAGGGCGGTTCAACCGCCCGCGAGCGTGTGTCCAAAATTTCCAAGGATGGCAAATTTTGGATGTAAAGACAGAATGTACGGTTTGATGTTATCAGGTCAGAAATTCACCACAGCCGTTCTGCCGCCCTGATATTTTGCAGTGACTATTTTGCCGGAATCAGCATTTTTAACTTTTATTATATTGCCGGAAAAGGCGTTTTCCTGGAGTATTCCTCTGGCTTCCAGGTGGATGCCGCTCCCCTTGTACACAAGTCTGACTGCTGCACCTTCGGGCAGATCGGGCTGTTCGGAGACAAATTCGCCTGTGAGGGGAACACCTGCGCCTATATTGCGTGTGGCGATCAGCCCTTCAACACTTGCCACCGGTTCGCCTCTCAGTCTTGAAAGCTCCACCTTCTCCGTTTTCACATAGTTTGCCACGTTGTCCCCTTTCCTGATTCTATCTGTGGTGACAAATACTTCCATGTAACCCTTCACATACACAGTGAAGCCGATCTCTTTGAATCCGTTGTTCAGTCTGCCGTACATTCCCCCTATTCTGGGGTTTGAGATGTCTACGCTGAATTTCCCGTTCTCAGCAGTGTAAATATCGCTCTGTATGCGGATTTTATCTATCTGGAGATCCGCATGGGGATATATCTGCGAGAGTTTTTCGTATATCTTTGCCTCAATCTCCGGCTGTTCTATCTTTTTCCCTTTACGGTTAAAGTAGGCCTCTCCGGGGGCGGCTTTGATGTTGTATTTGTTTATGATATGAGTGGCAAGCTGTGTGCTGAGCTTCCTTGTTTCGCCGTAGTCAAGACCGCAGAAAACCTGATCCTTTATCCCTATGTTCGGGAACACATCCTCAACAGTTACGCATTCCTTCTCTATGGTGATAACATTCGCCGCATGAGCGGAAAAAGATGCCGCCGCCATAAATACTGCTAAGAGGGTGAGAGCCACAATTTTCCTGATTTTCATATCATACTCCGCTTACTAACGTTTAAGGTTGTTGACTACCTGGAGCATATCATCTCCGGTCTGAACCGCTTTTGAGTTGATTTCGTATGCCCTCTGTCCGGTGATCATCGCCACCATCTCTTCCACAAGGCTCACGTTGCTCATTTCCAGAATGTTCTGAGCGAGAACGCCGAAACCGTCCTCACCGGGTACGCCCACCTGCGGGTCACCGCTGGCCCCTGTCACCAGGTAAAGGTTTTTTCCCATCGCATGGAGCCCGGAGGGGTTTATGAAGCGGGCAAGCTCAATGGCTCCTATCTCAGTCGGCTCTTCATCTCCCGGAAGCACAACACTCACTGTTCCGTCTTCCGCAAATGATATTTCTGTGGAATCCTCAGGAACCACAATCGCAGGTTCCAGAAGGTAACCGTTGGGGGTGGTGATATTGCCGTTCCCGTCTATCTGGAAGGCTCCGGAACGAGTGTAGGCTATGTTTCCGTCGGGCAGGGCTATCTGAAAATACCCGTCCCCTTCTATGGCCACATCCATGTTGTTTCCGGTGTACTGAAACGAACCCTGTGAGTGTATTTTCTGTATGGCGGTAACTTTTGTACCAAGACCTATTTCTATACCCGTGGGGTGTTCAAGCCCTGCGGCTGTTATTGCTCCGGCGCGCCTGACCTCCTGATACATAAGGTCGTCAAACAGCACTCTGGATTTCTTGAAACCCACGTTGTTGACGTTTGAAAGGTTGTTGGCGATTGTGTCCACATTTGTCTGCTGAGCCGTCATGCCTGTGGCGGCTGTCCAGAGAGTCCGCATCATATTATATGCTCCTTACACCGCTTTGCCGACGGTGTTAATTGCTGTTCCGTTTATTGAGTCTATGCTCTGTATTACTTTCTGATAGGTTTCAAAGCTGCGCATGGCATCGATCATCCGTACCATCTCCATTACGGCGTTAACATTGCTTCCCTCTATATACCCGGCTGTAACTCCGGGATTTTCCGCCTGTGCGGGTATGGTGTCCACAGCGGCGTAAAGGTTATGACCCACTTTCTGGAGGTTGTCAGTGCTCTCGAAATAGGCTATGCCAAGCTGATCCATAGCCGCTCCGTCCACAAGGATTGTGCCTGTTTCGCTCACAGTATAGTTCTGCGGCAGCACTATGGGCTGAGGGTTGTCATCATCTATATTGGAGAGCACGGGGTAGCCCTCCGCTGTTACGAGCTCATTGTTTTCGTTCACGGTGAAGGAACCGTCGCGGGTGTAGCGTATGCCGAACGGGGTATCCACAGTGAAAAATGTGTTTGGGTTTGTCAGGGCGAAGTCAAGCTTGTTGCCTGTTTCCCGCAGGTAGCCTATGGAGAAATCTGTCTTGTTCTCAGACATCTTCACTGTGGCGTTCATCGCCTTGTTGTAGTCTGTTGTGCGTATGAAGTTTTGGGGAAACTCCTTTTCCGTGGGGAAGTATTCCGTGAATACGGGCACGTCCTTTTTATAGCCTGTGGTATTTACATTGGCTAAGTTGTTGGCGATGTTCTCCACCCGCCTGCTCTGCATCATAAGGCCGCTGGTGGCGACATAAAGTCCGTTCAGCATGTGCTATTCCCCCTCTGAGGATGTATCGTTATCAAGACTTTTAAGGTATTCATCAAATTCCTTCTGCCACTGGGCTTCTTTTTTTGCGGTGTCTCTTTTTTCTTCAAGTCCGCGTATTTCCTGCTGCTCTGCATCCGCTTCTTTCTGCGCTTTTTTTGCTTCGGCGCGCTCCTCTATGCGTTTTTCAAACTTTTCCATCTTGGTTACGGGAATGCCGTAGGCTCTTGGAAGAGCAACTGCGAACATCTGTCCCATCGCCTTCATGGAAAGGGTGCTGGAGGGGATGGCATTTTTTGTCGGATAATACCAGAAGTTTATATCTGCTTTGCTTTCAAGGGTGATCACGCTGGAGAAAACGGGTATATCGCTTTTTGTCATTATGCTCAGCACAACTGTGCTGGAGTTTTTGTCATAGCTTCTCTGTACACCTTCGTTAATGCGGGAAACGATTATGTAGTCCGCCTGCTGGATCTTGTCTGTTACTCTGCCCAGTTTGGAAAGCTGAAAATAGTTCCGCATCATCCTTCCGGTTTCTTCATCGTAATATGTCTTTCCTTCCCTTGTGATTCTGGCGGGGAGGATGTAGTATGTCTTTCCTATAGGCAGGGTTTCATAAGCCTGCGCGTAGAATGTCGTGACCTTTTCCTTTGTTTTGTCAAAAATAAGGGAGGATATGTTCGAGTTTGCCTCAAGGCTTAAAAGAACAAACAGAACGCCTGAATCCAGACGGGTTGTGAGCTCTATGACCTCTGTCAGCGTATCGTCAATGCTTGAGGCCAGCTTGCCGGGATTTGTCAGCTTGGACGAACATCCGGTAAATAAGGCGAGAGCAAGCAGCAGGGGAAATATTTTCTTCATCCTGTCCTCCGTTACTGAGTTATAATCAAGAAACATGCCAATATCCTGTTAATGAGGTGATTTATGCTCGAATTCACTATAGACCGCAAGAAATGCCGCAGGTGTTCACTCTGCATGGAGGACTGTCCTGTGGGGGTTATAGAGAAGGACGGTGAAGGTTTTCCCCTCATCGCGGAAGAGAAAGAGGAGGTCTGTATCCGGTGTCAGCACTGTCTGGCTATCTGTCCTGATGCTGCTCTTTCGATCCTCGGCAAAAAACCGGAGGACAGCATGCCCGCTTCTGATATGCCAACAGCAAGGCAGACAGAGGCACTTATCCGTAACAGGCGTTCAGTAAGGCATTTCAAAAAGAATGATGTGGAGTTTGAGACGATCCGCTCTCTGCTCTGTGTTACGGCGAACTGCCCCACTGGAGAGAACAGGCGGGAGCTCACTTTCACCATAATAGACAACCGCGCTGATATGGAAAAATTTGTCGGTAAGGCATACGCTCTTCTTGAAAAGAGGGTCGAGGATGGCACTCTGCCGGATGAATTCAGGTTTTATGCGACTCTTCTCCGGAGGTACAAAAGCGGGAGGGATATTATTTTCCGCGGTGCGCCCCACCTTATAGTGGCTTCCGCGCCCAAAGGGGAGGGAACCCCCGCAGCAGACTGTTATATCGCTCTTAGCTATTTTGAGCTTTACGCATGCAGCCTCAAAGTGGGCACTGTCTGGCTGGGGTTTCTGGCGTTTATGTTTGAGTTTATGCCGGAGATAAAGGATGTTCTTGGGATTCCGGCCGGGCACGAAGCGCCCTACGCACTTCTTTTCGGCAAAGCGAAATATAAATATCCCAGAGGAGTTCAGAGGGACGATTTCAGGATAAACAGACCGGAGTTCTGAGACATATCTTGAAAAGCTCTGAAATAAGCTCTATATTAAGCCCTATAGACGAGGTGATGTATGGATGTTATTTACGCTGATTATTCAGTAAGTATGTCTGAATTTAAGAGAAATCCGGCAGAGGTGCTCCGTAATGCAGGTGAAAAACCTGTGGCGGTGCTGAACCATAACCGTCCCGCTTTTTACATGGTTACTCCGAAAATGTTTGAAGCTATGCTGGAGGAGATTGCTGATAAAGAGCTTATAAGCAAGGTTCGTACAAGGCTCGAAAGCTTGGCAGATGCGGTTGAGGTTGACATTGACAAAATCTGAAACCAATCCGCCGTATAAGCTGAAATTTCACCCTGACGCATTGGAGGAATGGAGAAGGCTTGACGGCAGTGTGAAAAATATTTTTCGCAGACTGCTGAAAAAGAAGCTGACCAATCCTCATTCTCCGGGTTCCGCACTGCACGGAGAACTTAAATACTGCTATAAAATCAAGCTGCGCAAACAGGGTTACAGACTTGTTTATTATGTTGAAGATGAGCAGCTTGTTGTTATCGTGATCGCTATAGACAAGCGCGAGGAATTAGCCGCATATAAATCTGCTCTGGCGCGTCTTCCGAAAACAGATTAAGGACAGACATATACGTTTTGTTCTATTTATACGGAACATTCTCTTCATAGTGTCTGAGAAATTCATCTATAAGATGCTTGTCCACATCGGAAATTTTGGTGAACTGGAACGCAACGAAGCGCTTCTTTGCGCTGAGTTCGTCTTTGTTTGCCTCAATGCGCCAGACAACGGCGTGTGCATGGACAACATCCTTCACGCCGTGATTGGGGAACTGTATTTTAGCTTCGTAATCGTCATATATTTCAAAAGATATGCCCGTGTTGGAGAGAAATCCGCCGACGCTGACATCGACAAGCTCCACAAGGGTATATTCCCCGTCCTTCTTCAAATAAAGCTTGAGAGGCACACCGCTGTACCGTTTGTGTCTGCGGCGTTCCTGTTTCTTTTTGTACATGGTTAATCCCCGGATAAAAATTGTGTAATAATAATTATGGCATCTTAAGGATAAACTTTCCAGAAGAATCGTGCGTGGGATGGAAAATTAATTATAATAATAGCAAGCTTGCACAATTCAGTAATTATTTGAATATCAGAGGTTATTACATATTGTGATGGCTTATTTTTCAATTGTGAGTTTCAGTTTATTTCAAGTATACTATTTCTGAGTTTTTAGGAAGGTGTTATGGCTTCAAATAAAGAAGTATTTGGTTCCAAGGTTCAGTTGGATAGTGTGGATATTTTTATTAACACTCACTATGAATTTAAATGCAACAGCAAATATAAGGGCTTTTTCGGAAGGATTAAGGCATTTTTCGACAGAACAGAGGTTGAGGAACGGGAATCAAATAGTTCAGGCGAGTCATGGATAGGCGACCCTGTTATCTACTTTTCTGATCCTTTAAGTGAAGAAGAGTACCGGAGACGCATTGAACTCAGCCTTGCGGAAACACTTGAAAAGTCTTTTTCAGCCACACTTATGAAAATTATTGAAGCAAAAGGGCAAAACCACATAGACATTTATAAAAAAGCAAATATTGACCGTAAGCTTTTTTCAAAAATTCGCAACGAAAAGCGATACATACCCAGTAAACGAACAGCTATCGCTTTGGCGGTGGCTCTAGAGCTTTCTCTTCATGAAACACAGGATCTTTTAAAACGGGCGGGTTTCGCCCTTTCTCGCAGTATTTTATTTGATGTAATTATCGAATATTTTATAACACTGGGCAACTACGATATTTATCAGATCAATGATGTTCTTCACTCTTACAACCAGCCTATTCTGGGCGGTTAACTCAGTACATTTCTAAAATATCAAAAAAGTTTCTTTTGTCGCTTTCAAGGCGACCACTAAGACTTTCCTTAGTGCTATGCTCTCTTCATCGAAAATATAGGTGAGTGGTCATTTATGTGACTGGACAGCTAAAGCTGTTCTTGCAGCAGACCCTTGATATAGGCAATAACCTTGTCTTTTTGCGGCTGTGACAGTCGTGACCAGTTTTTCAGGAGTTCATTTTGATCATCTGTCAGCGTTGAGCTTGTTACGTCCGAGAAAAATTGAGCCAATGATATGCCGAAGGCATCGCATAGGGCTGTTAATGTGGCAATAGTAGGTGAATTTTCACGGCTGTAAAGATTTGAAAGAGTGGATTGAGGTATATTAGCAGTTTTTGCGAGTTTGTATGAGCTCCATCCCCGTTCATTTTTTAGCTGTGTGATTTTTTCTAATATGTCCATAGCATCTCATTCGTTTCAGTAATGTACTACACAAATGAGATGCGCATTACATCAATAAAGAGTTGTATTTAGTTCACAAAAGAGATATAAGGTTGTATAAAAAACAATAGTTCAGGAGGGTTTTATGAAAAAGCTTTTAATTGTAATGCTTTTATTGATGTTTTCAACGTCTGCTTTTGCAGGGTTTCTGACAGACCAATGGACAAAAGGAGTGAACAGATACTGCAGATACACTGATGGGACAATAGTAACGATAAGTGTCACAACACTTTGTCCGCTTTCAAATTGAAATGCTGGAATTTGTACTTATTTTAGCAATTTTGCCTTTTGCGCTTTATGGGGCAGTTTTGCTTGTTATGGCAGCACTTGGGGTAACAGGTGGCGTTTTAGGTCTGATTGCGAGCCTGTTCAGGTCTAAAGACAATTAATAATTTATCAAATTAAAGGGGTTAAACATGAAAATTTTTTTAGCAATACTAACAGTAACTTTTGTTTTGTCTGCGTGCGGCGGAAGCAATGGCGGGGGAGAACTGCAGGGTGACGAATTCCCTCTCAGTAATCTTGAATGCAGCGGAACTATAGCCGGTGTTGATAGCGGCAGTTTTGAGTTGAATTATTTCTATGAGACAGAAGCAATTACACTTTCAACTAACACAGTAAACCTTGGCATAGGAAGTTATCAAGGAACAATCAGCTATGACGGCGGTGTTTACATTTGGCAGACAAATATCCATACAGGAAAAGTCGCTTTTGATGAAGATCGTTACTCAATAAACGGAACTTGGAAAAACACTAATGACGGAGCAACAGGCACAATGAAAGGGACGTGCAGCGAAATCGAGTAACCTGCTGACAAAATAGAAGGTGATTGACATGAAGCTTAAATTGATTGCGATTATATTTCTTGCTTTAACCACCACGGGGTGTCTTGCTTCAAAAAATAAAGCAGTTCTTAAAGCGCAAACTGTTACAGACTTGAGAGGGTGCACAAAAATGGGAAGAATCGAGTTCTCCGGTGGTCAAATTTTTGCCGTTCTCATGCTCGGTCGTGTTGCCGCAGATGGTGCTGCAAGATCGACTTGCGAAGATATGGGAGGTAATGTCATACTCGGTGAAGAGCTTTGTTACTATTGCTCAGATCTGGATACAGAGTATTGAGATTCGTAATAGTGTAAACGGCAGAACACCACACAGGCAAAGTATTTGATTTTATCAAAATAAGGGAACAATATAATGTATAAAATTAACAAAGAACTGTATGATTACATATATCTGACTATTGGGGCAAAATACAAAAAGGATCCTCATGGTGTGCAATCTAATCTGGAAAATGACAGAAATAAAAATCTTGAATATCTAGGTACCTATTTTCCACGTTCTTATGTTGAATCATACAGAATATTCTGCAATGTTTTTGATTGTTTTTTTAATTATGACTTCAAATTTGGGAACACAATAAATATTTTAGATGTTGGGTCCGGTACGGGTGGTCAGTTGTTTGGTCTACTGCAGGCTTTATATGAAAAATCTGTGCACGTTAAAGTAAATATTTTTTCTGTTGATGGTAATAAAGATGCACTAAATATCCAGAAAGACATTTTTGACAAACAGATTAAGTGTAGATATGGGGGCAGAATCAAGCTGTATATCTATAATGAAAGATATAACAATAAAGAAGACTTCATTAGACATATAAAAAGCAAGTTTTACGAAATCAATATCATGTTGTCATTTAAGTTTTTAAGTGAGATGGTTGGGACAAATGAAGGGATTTATACAGAGACACTGGAGATTGCTGAAAATATCCTATCATCCGATGGTATTTTATGTTTGGTTGATACAACGAATGAAGTTAAAAAAAATGATGGACAAAATTTGTATATCCCTTTTATTTCAAATAAGGAGGTATTTGCATATTTCAGAGAAAAACAAAATACAAGACTCCACTATTTCTTACCATCATGTTGTGCCAAAAACATTGACAAATGTCCACGTGACAAGTGCTTTGTTTCTTACACTGTGCCTGTTAAATACAATGCCAGTGAACGTGAACATAAAGAAAAGATCCACCATAAACTTTTTATGAAGCGGGGCACTTTTAGTAATAGGTTTAGAGGTAGTTATCATGTTCATTGTCATAGCCAATGTATTGAAACAAAGACAAATTTATGCCACTGTAAGACAACTTGTTTACTGGAAGCACATGAGACACCTTTACGCGATTGTAATTTTGAAGACTCTCCCTTTGCTTTCAAAATCATATAAGGATTGATTATGATATTGAGTGCCAGCAGAAGAACAGATATTCCTGCATTTTACGCAGAGTGGTTTTTTAACAGATTAAAAGAAGGTTTTGTGTATGTCAGGAATCCGATGAATCTGTATCAAGTTTCCCAGATACCACTTACTCCAGATAATGTCGATTGTATTGTTTTCTGGACTAAAGACCCCGCACCGTTATTTCGTTATTTAGATGATATTGATGCGATGGGATATAAATACTATTTCCAATTTACTATTACACCTTATGGTAAAGATATTGAACCTAATGTCAGGGATAAAACTGAAATAGTTAAAACTTTTAAAGAGCTTTCAGAAAAAATAGGGAAAGAAAAAATAATTTTACGTTATGATCCCATTTTTATCACAGATAATGGGAAATATGTGCAACAGTTTCATATAAAAGCATTTCAAAGACTGTGTGAACAGCTATATGCTTACACAGATAAGATAGTAATAAGCTTTTTAGATGGATACCGTAAAATTTCAAAAAATGTTAAAGAACTGGGAATAAGAGAACAACTCCATGAAAGTGATATGTTTAATATAGCTAGTAGATTTATTGATATTACAAAGGATTATAGACTTGGACTTGAAACATGTGCGGAATCAATTGATTTAGAAAAACTTGGAATAAATCATGCTAAATGTATAGACGGCACTCTTGTTGAGAAAATACTTAATTGTAAAATAACTAGGACAAATAAGAAAGGCGCAGAATTAAAGGATGGGGCAAGAGAACATTGTGGCTGTATGAAATGTATTGATATAGGACAGTATGATACTTGTATGCACAAGTGCTTATATTGTTATGCAAACATAAATAAAGACAAGGCACAAAAAAATTTTAAGTACCATTCTCCGGCATCTCCACTTTTGTTAGGTGAGATTGATAAAAACAAAGACAAAGTAATAGAGCGAAGCAATAGAGAAACAAGAAGTTTTAAACAAGCGCTGACAATAGAAGATTTTTAAATGAGTATACTCAACCATTTCAAAAACATTGACTTATAACCATATAGGTTATAATTTATTAAATGATCAAGTCTTTCGGCGATAAAGAAACTGAGAATGTATTTTATGACGGGAAAAGCAAGAAGCTGCCGTCAGATATTTTGTCCAGAGCCGCAAAAATACTGGACAGGATAAACGCCGCCGACACGACAGATTTTCTCCGGCTGCCGCCAAGCCACCGATTGCATAAGCTTTCCGGCAGTTTAGAAGGATTCTGGAGTATCAGCATCAATATGCAATGGCGCATAATCTTCAGGTTTGAAGAGAGTGATGCCTTTGATGTTGAAATAGTCGATTACCACTGAAAGGAGGATATTATGGCTATCCAGAGAGATATGTACAGAAAGACGGAGCGCCAGCCCGAACATCCGGGAGAGTATCTTTCTGAAATTATTGAAGAAACGCATGGGCTCACGCAGAGCAGCCTGGCAGCTTCTCTTGGTGTGTCTTTCAGGACTATTAACCAGATATGCAATAAACGCAGAGGCATAAGCCCTGAAATAGCCCTGAAACTGAGTAAATTTTTCGGCACCACACCGCAGAGCTGGCTGAATATGCAGCAGGCTTATGATTTATGGAAGGCTGAGCAGACAACTGACCTGAGCCGTGTTCAGACCTTATCCGCCTGACTCCCAGCACACCAGAAAAAGAGTAACACCAAATAAAAAAGGCTTCCCCGATCTCTCGAAGAAGCCTTTAGAACCCATATTAATGGCGGTACAGGGAATTGAACCCCGGACACTGCGGATATGAGCCGCATGCTCTAACCATCTGAGCTATACCGCCTTATATCGGGACTGATTTATTAAACTATTTTCACGTCCTAGTCAACGTAATTTTATCTTTGTCCGTAAATTTTTAAAGGAAATTTTCCGAAAGCGATGCGTTGAGAATCCCCGAAAGTCTCTCTTCAAGCTTATACATTCTTTCAGACACTGTTTTTGCCATTATCCACACAAACTTACCGAAGATCGCTGGGTGCGCTTTCTTCATCACATCGAGCCTTTCCCCGGTTATGGAGAGGATGGCAACCGCAGTCAGCGCCTTTGCGTTTGCGGAGCGCGGGTAACCGGTCAGGATAGCCATCTCCCCGAAAAAGTCACCAGCTTTGAGATTGTTGAGGAAAAGGGACGTCTGCTCATTTACATCCTTGGAGATCCCCACTTCCCCATCGGCAATGATTGAGAATTTATCGCCTTTGTCACCTTCTCTGAGAATAAGCTCTCCGGCAATGTATGATTCTTTGGTGAAATAACTCAGAAAGTCTTCCATTTCCGCAGCGGAAAAATCGGCGAATCTGGGATTTTTGTTAAGTAGCGCAGCACTTGTTTTCAACTTAGCACCTTCAGTTATATTTTATGCCGAGGCTGTCCGCTATTTCTGTAAGAGCGGCCTTTGCTCCGGTCTGTATGAACACATCAGGCTTGCAAACTTTAAGGGACGATTCATCGGGGTTTATAGTGATTATTCTGCACCCGGAAGCCTGCAAACGCAAGGCAAGATAGTCGTTCGTGGGCACACTTCCGCTGGAACCTATGAGCATTGCCACGTCAGGAACGCCGGAGCGTTCGAGAAAGTCCCTGAAATTATTATACTGATAAGCGTGCTCCACATAGTCAAAATCGCCGAACATAAGCACATTAGGCCGCAGAAGACCGCCGCACTTGGGGCACAGGGGCAGCTTTGAGGCGGTCATGCTCTCACTGTTCAGCTCGCAGAGCGGTACATCGTCATTTTCTTCGTATGTGTAGCTGCACCCAAGCCCAGCCATGCACTGCAAGCGCCATATGCTTCCGTGAATTTCATAAACATGGTCGGCGGATGTACCTGAGATCATGTGGTAGCCGTCTGTATTGGTGGTGTGGATGAAAGAGTTTCGGAAGTGTTTTTCGATGAGAGCGTTTATGACTGCGTAACCTTCGTGCGGCCTGTTTTCGCGGGCGTTCCGCCTGCGCCATTCGTAAAATGCCCATGCGTGGGCGGGGCGGAGTTTGAAGCTTCTGGGGTTTGCGAGATCCACCGCCTCAAGGTTGAGGTTTTTATAAGCGGGAAAGTTCCGCCAGTAGCCTTCTTTGTCCCTGAATGTGGGGATGCCCGATTCGGCGCTCATCCCTGCACTGGTGAGAAAAAGGCAGGTTTTTGCACCGCGTATGATCTCCGCTGCTTTGTTCATGGAAGCACCGCCGTTTTTTGGTAATTTTACCAAAAAAAAACCGCTATTTCCAGTGAGCTCCTTCCGCTTCGAGAAGTTTTACTTTTTTATGTACTCCGCTGGAATAATTTCCGAGTGAATCCGAACGCACAACCCTGTGACAGGGAACGATAAGCGGATAGGGGTTTGTTCCCATTGCCGTGCCCACTGCGCGCGCGGCGTTTTTGCTCCCGCTTATTTCGGCGAGCCTGCCGTAGGTGATCACCTCTCCCTTGGGAAGGAGGAAGAGATTTTTATAAACCGTTTTATGGAAATCGCTTCTCCCTTCAAAGACAAGCTCATCAAATTTCAGCGGGCATTCGCCGTCGGGGTATGATTCCAGATAGGCACATATTGCCTCGTGCTCTTTTTTAACAGGCGCAGTGTCAAATTCCTCCGGACGGATGAGGCAGACCTCCGTGAGCCTGCCCGAATCGTCAAACACGGGGAAAACATCGCCTATGTGCCTGTTGGTAAGGTGAACCATATACATATTACGACCTCACGAGGAAGTTTTTATCCCAGTCCTTCATAACAGGGTCATAGCCCTTGGAGCGGAGCATGGAGCAGAATTCATCCACAGTCCTGTCGTCCTCGACCTTGAACTGCTTGCCTTCGTGCTCCTTGTTATAGCCGCCGGGTTCGGTCTTGGAACCTGCGCTCATCTGCGTTACACCCAGCGGGAGGAGGTGCTCTCTCATCTCGGCGGGTTCACGGGTGGAGATTACAAGGCCTGCGTCATGGAGGAAAAGGCGCAGTGCGAGCATGGACTGAACAAGGTTTTTGTCTTTTATTATTTCATAAGGCGTAAAGTTGCCCGCGGCAAAGCGTATTCGGGGGAATGACACGGTGACGTGGGTCTTCCAGTACTGCTTCATAAGATAACGGGCATGGATGCCGACGAAAAATTCCTCGGTACGGAAATCCTCAAGCCCCATAAGCGCGCCTATGCCCACTGTGCGGTAGCCTGCTTCCGCTCCTCTGTCCGGCGTTTCAAGGCGCCAGTCAAAATCACGTTTTTTCCCCGCGGGGTGCACTCTGGCGTAGGTTTCTCTGTTGTAGGTTTCCTGATATATTGTCAGACCGTCCGCACCGGAACTGCGCAGAGCGGCGTATTCCTCTGTGCTCATGGGGAAAACTTCTATTGAAAGAGAGCTGAACATATCCCTCAGCATGTCGCAGGTTCTGGCGAGATCCGAAACACTCACCACCTTCGGTGATTCCCCTGTTACAAGGAGAAGATGCTGAATCCCCATATCGGCGATGGTTTTAGCATCGGCGAGTATCTCCTCATCCGTCAGGGTCACTCTGGGGATTTCGTTGTGCTTGTTGAATCCGCAGTAAACACATGAGTTTGTGCACTCGTTGGATGTGTAGATAGGGGCGTATATCTTGATTGTTTTGCCGAACCTCTGCAAAGTTATGCGGCTTGCCTCCCGTGCCATGGGCTCAAGGAAAGCCTCCGCTGCGGGTGAGAGCAAAACGGCAAAATCGGTCTCTGTCAGGGTGTCTTTATTCATTACCGCGGCAACATCCGCTGCCGTCCTTGAGTGGATGAAGTTCTTGACCTCATTCCAGTCGTATTCCTTATGTATCTGTGTGAATGTCATCTTAATCTCTTAAAAATCCGGTGAGCGGGCTTGATGCCTCAGCTTTTTCTTTTCTGGAGGGCATTCCTGCATCGCGGGCAAGTACAGCCGCGTCCACAGCCAGCTTAAATGCCTCTGCCATTTTTACGGGGTCTCCCGCCGTTGCGATGGCAGTGTTGACGAGAACCGCATCCGCCCCCATTTCTATGGCCAGCGCCGCGTGGCTCGGCGCGCCGATCCCCGCATCCACCACAACAGGCACATTCGCCTGCTCTATTATTATTCTCAGGTTATCTTCCGTTCTTATTCCCTTGTTGCTGCCGATGGGCGCACCGAGGGGCATAACCGTGACAGTGCCTATCTCCTCAAGCCGCTTGCAGAGAACAGGGTCAGCGTTGATATAGGGCAGAACCTTGAATCCTTCCTTCACGAGGATCTCAGCCGCTTTGAATGTCTCGATCGGATCAGGAAGGAGATAATACGGATCAGGTGTGACCTCAAGCTTTACCCAAGGCTCGCACCCTGCGGCGCGGGCGATTCTCGCCAGCCTTACAGCCTCTTCCGCGTCTCTTGCGCCGGATGTGTTCGGGAGCAGGAGGTATTTTGACGTATCTATATGATTGAGTATGTCGTCCTGCGGGTTGTTTATGTCCACCCTGCGCAGGGCAACGGTCACAATCTCAGCACCGCTTGCCTCAGCCGCGGCAGCCATCACACCGCTTCCGGCGAATTTCCCTGTGCCCACCATGAGTCTGCTTCTGAAGGTTCTTCCGTCTATAATAAGATTTTTTGAGAACATGCTCTTTTACCGCCTGAATAACTGAATGTATTTCAATAGTAATAGCCGCTGATTAAATGTCAACAATATATTGATAGATAAATATTGTCTCTGATACGCCGATACCCGCCCCTGAATACCCTTGCCAAAAATTAAAATAGGCGTAAACTTAGTTGCGTCAATTTTGTCAGATACAATGAGACAATATAAACCTGCGAGGATTTCCAGATGGATTTTTGCAATCTTAAAAGCCAGTATTCATTAGTAAAAGAAGACATCGACCGCCGTGTCATCGCCGTTTTTGAACACGGAAGATACATTTTCGGCCCCGAAATAACGGAGCTTGAGAGAAAATGCGCCGAATTCTGCGGTGTTAAACACGCCCTCGCCGTTTCCTCCGGCACTGATGCCCTGCTTATGGGGCTGATGGCTTATGATGTTAAGCCCGGAGATTATGTAATCACCACCCCTTTCACCTTTATCGCCACAGCGGAGATGATAGCTCTCCTCGGCGCTGTGCCTCTCTTCGCCGATATTGAGGAAACCACGTACAATATCGACCCCGCAAAGCTTGCGGAAATGCTGAAAAACCCTCCTGTGGACAAAGCGAAGATCAAGGGCGTTATAGCAGTCGACCTTTACGGACAGATGCCTGATTACGCAGCAATAGAAAAGGTTATCGCTGACAGCGGTCTTGATCTCTTCCTCATGGAGGATGCGGCGCAGAGCTTCGGCGCTGTGCAGAGAGGCAGACGTGCATGCTCCTTCGGGGACATAGCCGCCACATCTTTCTTCCCCTCCAAACCCCTCGGCTGCTACGGTGACGGCGGAATGGTTTTCACCGACTGCGACACTCTGGCAGAGAAAATGGGCTGGATCAGAAACCACGGTCAGAACGAGAGATACCGCCACAAAATAGTCGGCATAAACGGCAGGCTGGACAGTGTTCAGGCAGCAGTGCTCCTCGGCAAGTTTGATCTTTTCGTAAATAAAGAGATAGACGGACGCGACAGAATCGCCGCTATGTACACCGAAAAACTCTCACAGATTGAGGGTGTGAAAACTCCTGTTGTTACAGACTTTAACCGCTCAGTGTGGGCGCAGTACTCCATTATGGTAGAGGACAGGGACGGCCTCGCCGCTCACCTCAGCGCAAAAGGCATCCCCACTGCGGTTCATTACCCCATCCCCCTGCACATGCAGGAAGTTTTCGCTGACCTCGGCGTGAAGAAAGGCGCGCTCCCCGTCTCAGAAAAAGTGGCCGCGCATATAATGAGCCTTCCCATGTGCGCATACAAAACACAGGAAGAGATCAATATAGTCGCAGGTGCTGTTGCAGAGTTCTTTAAGTAAACAGTACAGCCTAAAGAAATAAATGAGTTTTTAAAGTAATCCGGGGAAACTTTGTTCCAAAAAAGTTTCCCCGCTCTTTTTAAAAGCACGGAAATTTGATTTTTATTGACTGCGATCCTTTTTCAGGCTTTACTTTCCGGATGGAAAAAAACCGCGCATTCACAGAGCATTTCAGCAGAATTTTAGGTACTGATTCCGAGGCGTTTTTCGCTTCCCTTGAACCTATGCCTTCAAAACATATACGCATGAACACCAAGCGGGGCATAAACTACCTGCCCGAAATAGCGGAGCACGGCATAATCCTTGAGAATGACAGGCGTTTCCCCGCGGTTTACAAGGTGCTCGAAGGGGCGGAAAAGCTTACCTCCACCATATCTTTCCAGACCGGGGGCTTTTATATCCAGAACCCCTCATCGGTTTTTCCGCCGGATGTACTGTGCAGGTTTCTGCCTGAAAATCCGTCTGTTATGGATGTTTCCGCCGCACCGGGGGGCAAAACCGTTGCATTGTGTGATATGCTTAAAAACAGCGGTGTCGTGGTCGCCAACGAACCCTCGGCGAAAAGGCTGAGGTCGCTGGAATTTAACCTTGAAAAATACGGCTGCTGGAGCGCAAAAACCGTCTCATTTGACGGGCGTGTGCTGGACAGGCACATGGAAGAAGCCTTCGACGGCATACTTCTGGATGCTCCGTGCAGCAACGAAAATAAAATATTCCGGAACGAAACAGTAAACGCCTCATGGGAGCCAGCCCTTGTGGAACGCATGGCCAAGCTCCAGCGGGAGATTCTGGAATCCGCTTTTAAATGCCTCAAGAAGGGGGGAGTTCTGGTTTATTCCACATGCACTTTCTCGGTTGAGGAGAACGAAGGGGTTATAGGCTCATTCCTTGCGGATAATGACGAGGCTGAGCTTCTGGACATCTCTGAAGGGGAGATGACATTCGGTATCAGCGGTAACTCCGAGGTGGATGAGAAGGTGCTCCGCGTTATGCCTCACAAACTGCCCTATGACGGTTTCTTCATAGCGGCACTGAGGCGCAGAGGGGACGAGGCGAACGGATGCAGTATGAAAATCAGGCGTGACAGGCAGCTTGATTCTCTTTTCTATGAGCTTCCGGCAAACCTTTCCGTTTCTCAGGGGTCAAACATTGCATATATAGAAACCGGCTGTGTTCTGGAAGCAAGGGTACGCCTCAGCAAAAGCGGCATACTCCTCTGGAAGCGCCCCGGAGAACTCAGCGCGCAGTGCGCATGGGAACTGGGTGCGAATCTCCGCCCCGAATACCGCGCGGAAACGGATCTGAACAGCGCACAGCGCTATCTGAAAGGATTTGACACGGATAAGACGTCCGATTATCATACCCCGGTTCTTTACTACGGGGATGTTCCGGTCGGGACAGTCAAAACCGTTGACGGTAAATTTAAAAACAAGCTGGACAGGTACTTTTTGTATGGGAAAAACATTGAATTCTAAACTTTCAGCAATTTTCATCTTATTCGCGGTGGTTTTTACCGCATTCGGGGCGCATGCTCAGCAGCAGCTTTCAAGCAATGTATTTGCCTACAAAAGCGAGCCTTTTATTGCTGTGGTGGTGGATAAAAGCACCAGCGTGCTGTACATCGTTGAAATGAAAGAGGGCAGACCGGAAATAATCGCCAAGACTTCTGTTCTGGTCGGCGGCGGCGGCGGGGATAAAAAAGTCTCCGGCGATATGAAGACCCCTGAGGGTGTTTACTACATCACGGGCTATCTTTCTCCGGAGCAGTTGAGAAAGGCTTACGGAAATGTGGCGGATGACTACGGAACCGGAGCGTTCCCCCTGAACTATCCCAACTTCTTCGACCGGATCAGCGGCAAAACAGGCAGCGGAATCTGGATCCACGGAAAAAGGATGGACAGGAAAGAGCAGACCACAAGGGGCTGTGTCGCCCTTGAGAACGATGTGCTTGATAAATATAAGCAGTATCTTAAGCGTGGCGTTCCTGTTGTGATCGCCAAAAAGGTTGAGTTTGAGCAGCTTCATAACTACGAATCCGAAAAGGCTTTCCTGAAAGAAAAGCTGGACGATCTCGTGGCCTCATGGGAAGGGCTTGATTTTGAAAATTTCGCATCTCACTACCACATACAGTTCAGAAGCGGTTCCGGTGAGAATTATGCACATTATCTCGGCAAAAAGAAAATGCTTATGGGGCTTTACCCCGAACGCAGGATAGAGATCTCGTCCGTGCGCGCCTTTAAGGAAAACAAGGATGAGTTTGTGTATGACTTTGACCAGCTCTACTGTGCTGACAACATACTTGCTTACGGCAACAAAAGGCTCTACCTGAAAAGAGAAGTGGACGAGCTTAAGATCATCGCGGAGGAATTCTTCTCCGAATCTTCCGACGGATTCGTGCGTGAAAAAGTTGCTGCCTTTCTCCAGAAATGGAAGCATTCATGGGAGAGCATGAACACTGCGGAGTATATGTCCGCATACTCTTCCTCCTTCTCCTCCGACGGCTTCAGTTATGAAAGCTGGAAGACTGATAAGGCAGACAAATTTCAGAAGTATTCAACAATTAAAATAGGAATAGACAATATAAAAATTTCGCAGATTTCCCCGAAGCGGGTCAGAGTGAGCTTCATTCAGCACTTCAGCGGAGACTCCTACAGTGACACGGGTATAAAAACCCTTGAGCTTGAAGGGTGTCCGGGGGACTACAAAATCAGGAGCGAACTCTGGAGAGCTAAATGAAAAAAACTCTGACTCTTTTTATTCTGCTGGTTACCGCCGCTCTGTCTTTTGCTCAGACACGCCCGTACACCAAAAACGAGGTGTATTTCAAGGGAACTGAGTATGAGCTTGAGGTTTATAAGATTTACGGCAGACAGGACGGCAAGACAATGCTGGTCATAGGCGGTATTCAGGGGGATGAGCCGGGCGGATTTCTTTCCGCGGATCTCTACTCGGATATGCGTCTGGAAAGGGGGAACCTCATTGTTGTTCCCAGAGCGAACTTCAAGTCTGTGATCCTTTTTGACCGTGAGAGCGAAGCGGACATGAACCGCAGATTCACAAAGGATTTAGGCGTTATGGAGATGGACAAGGTTGTTGCTGTTATAATAGATCTCATGTCCGAGTCGGATGTGTTTCTTAACCTCCATGACGGCTGGGGCTACCATAACCCTAAATATATAGACCAGTGGCGCAACCCGTCCAGATTCGGCCAGTCCATCATCACTGATGCTGACATTTTCGCCTGCGACGACGGCCGCATGCTGGATCTCAAAACCCCGGCAAAGAAGGTTCTGGAGGCTGTGAATAAAAGCATAGGTGAAGAGCAGTACTTTATGCATTATTTCAACACCAAAACCGAAGATCCGCTCACGAAGTTCACCGACATGCGCAAAACGGCAACCTACTATGCGCTGAAACATTTCTGCCTTCCTTCCTTCGGTGTGGAGTCTTCAAAGAATCTCCCCTCGCTGGAGCTTAAGGTTCTTCACCATAACTATGCAGTGAACGAATTTATGAGATATTACGATATAGTTCCGGAGCATCCGAGGATTTTCCTGAAAGCTCCCAAACTGAATTATGCTGTGATAAAGGTTAATGACGAGGTTGTTACCGTTGAAAACGGCAAAACCCTTTTTGCTGACAGAGGGGACATTATAGAGATAACAAATGTGGATGCCAATTATGACAGAGGCATTTCCTGCGATATTCTCGGCATGGGCGACCTTAATGACTGCGGCAAAAGAGTTGAGGTCATGGGAGAATCACGCATCGTTTTCCGTAAGGACAACCAGAAGATGGGTGAAATAAAACTTGCCTACAAAACAAAAACAGCCGCCGCTGCACCCGTGAAGCAGCCTGTGCAGCCGGTCGTGAAAGCACCTGAACAGCCTAAGCAGCCTGTCGTTCAGTCGGGAACGGAAAACCTTGTTCCTTCTAAGACGAACGTTGTCTTTGTTATGAAGGTCAACGGAGTCGAAAGACGTGTCGCCTCCGGCGGTGTTGTGAAATTGAAGAAAACTGACGTTATTGAATTTACAGAGGCTCTCGGCGGGGATTTCGGCTCGCCTGACGTGCCTGTCAACGTGAAGGGCTATGTTCCGCCCGGAGCGGTGAACAACGGGGATGACAGAGGCTACAGAATCCGCATGACGGATTACTTCATGCTGAAATACTCCCGCGACGGCAAAGGCAGTGCATACCCTGTAATAGCAGGCAACAGCCGCAATGAGATAGGCGAAATCTGGCTTGAGATAGAGTAATGAAACGGATCGAAATTCGTGTGAAAGGAAGAGTGCAGGGAGTGGGCTACAGGGCGTTTGTGCATAACGGCGTAGCTTCTCTCGGCGTGGGCGGGTATATCCGCAATATTACAGACGGAAGTGTTGAGATTGTTGCCGAAGGCACTGAGGCTCAGCTTGCCGAGGTGATGAAAAAAGCCCGCGCGGGCTCGCCCTTTTCCGAAGTTACAGATATGACCGTTCTGGAGGAGAAACCCACGGGTGAATTTTCCTCCTTTGAGATAAGACACTGAGAATGAATAAATATAAGCTTCTGATATTCGACTTTGACGGCACACTCGCCGCCACTGAACCTGCCATACAGTTCTGCATGAGAACTGCATTCAGGGAATACGGCCTTACTCCGCCGGATGAAAAATCCGTGAGGGATGCGATAGGGATTCCGCTGATGCGGATGATCGCTCTCCTTGGAGGGCTGGACGATGTGACAGCGCAGGAAGTAACTGATATTTACAGAAAATATTACCGCAAAGAGGGGATGGAGATGACAAAGCTTTTCCCCTCGGCCTTTGACACGGTGAAAAACCTGCACGGCACAGGCTATGATATTGCTGTGATAAGTAATAAAAACCACGCAGTGGTGGTGCAGTCTGTAGAGGTAACGGGGCTCACGCCTTTCTGCGGACTTGTGGCGGGGGAGCGTGACGGTCAGTTCCAGAAACCTCATTCGCAGGCATTTACGGAAATAATTGTGCCCCGTTTCGGCGTTTCAGCGTCTGAATGTTTAATGATAGGAGACGCTGTGCAGGATACGGGTTTTGCCCTCAATTGCGGCATGGATGCGGCATGGGCTTCATACGGTTTCGGGAATGAAACTGAATGTATGAACAAAAATGTTAAATTCGTGCTTAATGATATTTCGGAGTTGACCGATATACTTGGTTGACAACGCTTTTTACGGAGAATTCATTGAGTGTCAGACAGGCGATACAAATCAGGGAGGATGCGTTTCGCCCCCGTCCGTTTTTAAAATGGGCTGGCGGTAAAGCTAAGCTAATTCCTCAGTTCGAACCGTTTTTCCCAAAGAAAAGAACGGTTTACTTCGAACCCTTCATAGGCGGCGGAGCGGTTTTTCTCCACCTCGCGGCAAAGGGGCTCATCAAAAAAGCCTTTCTGAACGACCTTAATTCGGATCTTGCAGGTCTTTATTCGGTTATAAAAAACTCCCCTTCGGACTTCATAGAATCATGCCTTTCCCTGTCCTGTGAGTATCTTGCCCTTGATGACCGTGAACGTGCGGAATACTATTACAGCAAGAGACGGCAGTACAACGCCGGAAAAGGTTTTGAGCCCGTAACCCGTGCCGCGGCAACGGTTTTTCTGAACAAAACCTGCTTCAACGGCCTTTTCAGGGTGAACAGCAGGGGGGAGTTTAACGTTCCTGCCGGAAGATACAAGTCCCCTACCATAATCGAGCCGGAAAACATATTCGCGGTGAGCAGAGCACTCAATGAGACTGAGGCAGAGATAACTAACGCCGATTTCGGTGACGCGCTTGCTGAGGCATCAAAAAACAGCTTTGTCTACTACGACCCACCATACAGGCCGCTGAACAGGACGGCATGCTTCACAACATATTCCACAGGCGGCTTTGACGACACGGAGCAGGTGCGCCTCGCCTCCTCTTTCCGCAGACTCAGCGGGAAGGGAGCCGTGCAGATGCTCAGCAACTCCGACCCTAAAAACGCAGACCCCGCCGACAGCTTCTTTGAAAAACTCTATGAAGGTTTCCGCATACGCAGGGTGAAGGCCGCCCGCAACATAAACAGTAGTGCGGACAAACGCGGCTCAATCAGCGAACTTCTGATAACGAATTACTGATATTTCGCTTTCTTACCTCTTCCTTTTCTATTAAGCTGTTTATAATAAAAATATAGGTTTGCAAGATGGGTTTTAAAGCTGATATTCCTTATAATGACTTACCTCTGCTTCCGCCTGATTCTGATATTGAAAGTAAAGATGTCCTGAAAAAGGCGATTACAGCCAACAAAGCGTTGGCAGAGCTGAAGGGCTTGGGAGAACAGATCCCCAATCAGAGTATTATTATTCGTTCCATAAGCTTGCAGGAAGCAAAACTTTCTTCCGAAATTGAGAATATTGTAACAACCAATGACGAGCTCTATAAAGCATTTGCTGATGACAATTACAAAACCAGTCCTCATACTAAAGAAGTTCTCCATTACCAGAGGGCTCTTTGGTATGGTTTTGATGCCATCAGAAATCAAAAACGCTTGCTCACAACCAATCTGTTTGTTGATGTGTACAAAATTATAAAACAAACTAATGCAGGCATAAGAAATCTGCCCGGCACCAAACTTGCAGGAAACGGAAACAAAAACAAAGTAGTTTATACGCCTCCGGAAGGTGAAGAACTTATTCGAGGCAAACTCAAAAATCTTGAAGATTTTATATATGCGGAAAATGATATAGATCCGCTTATAAAACTTGCTGTCATCCATTATCAGTTTGAGGCTATACATCCTTTTACGGATGGAAACGGGCGTACAGGCAGGATATTGAATCTGCTTTATCTTCTTGAGCAGAACCTGATAGATATTCCGGTTCTGTACATAAGCCGTTATATTATCGACCATAAAGATGCCTATTATTCCGGTCTGAGAAACGTGACTGAAAACGGAAAATGGGAAGCCTGGATTCTTTATATGCTCAATGCTGTTGAAAAGTCTGCGTTTGATGCGCGTAATAAGATACTTTTAATTAAGGAACAAATGCGCGCAGTTTCAGAAAGGGTCAAAAATGAGGCGCCAAAAATATATTCAAAAGACTTGATCGAAATACTGTTCAGGCAGCCTTACTGTAAAATTAAGTTTTTACAGGATGAAGGAGTAGGGAACAGACAGACGGCATCATCGTATCTTAAGGAGCTTGAGGCACTCGGAATTCTTGCTTCATTTAAACAAGGGCGGGAACTGTATTATGTCAATACTGATTTCTTGAAGCTTCTTGCAGAATAGATATGTTCGCCGAACAAACATATTGCCAAGATATGTTTAAAAAAAGTATTTTTTTCGACATATTTAAAGAATATGTTTGTTCGGCGAACATATTATATTTTCAAGCCATTGTCAGAAAACTTTCACTTATCCTTGCATTCACTCAAATCAGAGTGTAGATTAAACCAACATCCGTGGGGGTGCTTGCCGTTTAAAAAGGGCAGGCTGAGAGAGTCCCCGTAACCTGATCCGGATAATGCCGGCGTAGGGAAACGGTTTTTCTTTGGTCTTTTCGCTCAGAACCCTTTTCGCATTACCCGCCCTTACGGAATATAATCCATAGTTCACTTAAAGGCAGGTATAAATCAATGACTCAGCTTGAAGCAGCCCGTAAAGGCATAATCACCCCCGAAATGAAGAAAATAGCCGCAGACGAATTCATGGAAGCTGAAAAGCTCATGAGCCTCATAGCGGACGGCAAAGTTGTTATCCCTAAAAATAAAAACAGAGACTTCGCTCAGGTTATGGGCATAGGCCGCGGACTGCGCACCAAGGTAAACGCCAACATAGGCACATCCGGCGACCGTCCGTTCATAGACTGCGAACTTGACAAGCTCAAGGCGGCTCTTGACGCAGGCACTGACAGCGTGATGGATCTCTCCACCGGGGGCGACCTTGAGGCTGTGCGCAGGGCTATACTTGAGGCTTCACCCGTTATGGTGGGTGCTGTTCCGCTGTATGCCGTTGCGGCTGAGCTTGCCATGGCGGATAAAAACACCGAGATGATGGACCCGGAAGTCCTGCTTCGCAGCATCGAGAAACAATGCGAGCAAGGGATTGACTACATCACGGTTCACTGCGGCGTAACGAAGGAATCAGTCGCCAGAATGGACAGAACAGACAGAGTCTGCGGAATAGTCAGCAGGGGCGGCTCAATCACCGCTAACTGGATCCGCAGAAACGGCAAAGAAAACCCGCTTTATGAATATTACGAAGATCTTCTGGATATAGCATATAAATATGATGTAACATTAAGCCTTGGTGACGGCTTCCGTCCGGGCGCAATCGTTGACGCGTCCGACAGAGCCCAGATAGACGAACTCATAATCCTCGGCGAACTTGCCAAAAGGGCGAAGGAGCGGGATGTTCAGGTAATTATAGAAGGCCCCGGCCATGTCCCCCTTAACCAGATTGAGGCGAACATGACACTGCAGAAAACCCTCTGCGACGGTGCGCCCTTCTATATCCTCGGCCCGCTTCCCACCGATATTGCCCCCGGTTACGATCATATAACCGCAGCCATAGGCGGAGCCATAGCGGGTGCTGCGGGTGCGGATTTCCTCTGCTATGTCACTCCGGCGGAGCATCTCTGCCTGCCGGATGAAAACGATGTGCGTGAAGGGGTTATAGCCTCCCGTATCGCAGGGCACATTGCGGATATAGCAAAAGGCTACCCCGGAGCGATGGAACGTAATATACTTATGAGTAAGTACAGAAAAGAGCTTAACTGGGAAGGCATGTTCTCCCTTGCCATAGACCCGGCCAAGGCCAGAGAAAAATTCGAAAGGAACAGGGATGTGGATTCCTGCTCCATGTGCGGGAAATTATGCGCAGTGAAGATAGACAAAAAGCTTCCGACTATTTAAGGCTTTACCTCGTTTTTGAGGAAGACATGCTCCAAGTGCCGCTGGATGAGTTTATTCCGGCGGTTATTGAGGGCGGGGTAACGGCAATTCAGCTCCGCAACAAGGGGGCTGACCTCCGCCGGACGCTTATTACCGGACACCGGATAATGGAACTGATAGAAGGCACGGGCACTCTGTTTGTGGTGAATGACAGAGTTGATCTTGCCCTTGCTCTGGGTGCTGAGGCTGTGCATCTGGGAATAAAGGACATCCCCCTTGAGGCAGCGGTGAGTACATGGCCGGAAACGGTCTACGGGTATTCCTGCAACTGCTTAACGGATCTGGAAACGGCGGTGAACGGCGGTGCGTCATACATCGGCGTGGGGCCTGCGTTTAATACTGATACGAAGAAGGATCTCCGCCCTGTCATCGGGCCGGAGGGGATAAGGCTCATAACGGAAAGAAGCCCGCTGCCCGCCATTGCCATAGGCGGCATAAAGGCTTCAAATATAAAAAATCTCAAAGGCATGGGGCTCTCCGGCGTGGCGGTTTCATCCGCACTCTGCACTTCCGGCGATCCTTACTGCGATGCGAAGCTGATGCGTGAGCTTGCGGAGGAGCTTTGAAGGAATTTGCCTTTATCGAAAGCCTGAAAAGTCTGAGCCCGGAGGGCGGTCTGTACGGAATAGGCGATGATGCCGTTCTTACTGACGGGCTTCTGATAGCCAAGGATATTGTGACGGAGGGAGTGCACTTCACCGAAGGCGCTCCCCTGCAAAACATAATTTTCAGGCTTTTCACCGCGAATGTAAGCGACATAGCAGCAATGGGCGGACGGGCGGAGAAGGCTCTCCTCGGTGTTGCCCTGCCTGAACTGCTTGACAAGGGCAGGCTCACCGAGGCCATTCGCTACGCATGCTCGTATTATAATATAAAACTCATCGGCGGGGACACCACCTCCTCCGCCTCGCATTTTTTCGCATCCCTTACCATAATCGGCTCCCCTTCGGAGAATGTCCTCGTGAGAAGCGGTGCAAAGGAGGGGGACGAGGTATATCTCTCCAGACCTGTGGGCGGCGCAGCGGCTATGCTTGCCCGCGAGCTTGCGGGGAAGAGAGTGTACGACCATTATCTCTACAAGGCGGAAACGGAGCTTGGGGAATACCTCGGCAGTTTCGGCGTTAATTCCTGCATAGATATAAGCGATGGTCTGGGGCGGGATGCCTCTCACATAGCAGAAGCAAGCGGAGTGCGCATAGAGCTTGATTCAAGGCTGGTTCCCGAATACGGAATATCTGATGCAGTCAGCTCCGGCGAGGAATTTGCCCTCCTTTTCACAGTGCCCAAAAACCGCGCCAAGGAGATGGAGGAACTCATCCACCGTGACCTCAAACGCCCTGTTTACCGCATAGGCAAGGTCAGAAAGGGCTCAGGAGTTTTCATGGACGGTGAGGATATTTCAGAAAAAGGGTGGGAGCACAGGTAGAATATAATGAAATTTCAATATACATCTTTGGTTTTGAAATTAACTCAAAACATCAACTTGACTTTTGATTTCACCATTTATAAATATGTATATTTATTTGAATAATTTTGTATGTAGTTTTAATCTGATACAAAATATTATGTGTGACAAGTATATTAACATCGGTTAAACTTGATATTGAGTAAGAAAACTTCCACTTATAATATATACTAGCATATCGCCAAAAGATTTAAGGGAGAATCAGGCATGATCCAGAATCTCAAACTAAATAATGTTGGGTCAGCATCAGAAATGGCGATGGATTTTGGTAAAAGACTGAATCTGATTACTGGTGATAACGGATTAGGTAAAAGCTTTTTGCTTGATATAGTTTGGTGGTCACTTACACGTAAGTGGGCATCTGAAATCAATCCAAAACTGACCACAGGAAACAAAGCACGCCCCAGTTTCAAAGGCGAAGCGAAAATCAGTTTTTCGTTTGCTGCAAAAAGTAAAGATAAAAGTTACAAAAGCACATTTCACAGAGAGAGGCAATCGTGGCTCGGAGTACCTGGACGCCCTGCTAATCCGGGTTTAGTTCTATACGCCATGTCTGATGGAAGCTTTGCGGTGTGGGATCCCCATAGAAACTACTGGATTACCAGCGGTGGCGAGGATATTCAGGAACGTGTTCCTGCATATGTATTCAGCCCCAAAGAAGTTTGGGACGGCTTGCAGGACGATCGAGGTAATTGGCTTTGTAACGGATTGATACGTGACTGGGCAGGTTGGCAAAAAGAAAAAGGTAAATCTTTTAAGCACCTCAAACAGGTCTTAAACGTTCTGTCTTCTTCCGATAATGAAAAGCTTGAACCCGGTGATTTAACAAGAATAAGTCTTGATGATGTTCGTGATATTCCTACTATTCGTATGCCTTATCAAACAGATGTGCCGGTTCTACATGCTTCGTCGGGGATCAGGCGAATCATTGCTCTGGCGTATTTTCTTGTCTGGGCATGGGAAGAACACGGAAAAGCTGCTAAACAGTTGGGTAAACAGTCTACTGCACAAATTACATTTCTTGTTGACGAGATCGAATCACATCTGCACCCAAGCTGGCAGAGAAGGATTATTCCTGCGCTGCTTTCTGTTATGAAGGAATTAACAAAAAGTCCTGAGGTGCAGTTAATCACTGCAACACATTCTCCTCTGATAATGGCTTCTGTTGAACCCTTGTTCGATGAAAATCAAGATGCCTGGTTTGATTTGGATTTTGAAAATGAAAAGGTTGTTTTACGTAAACGCGAGTATGAAAAACGTGGCAATATTGCAAACTGGTTAACTAGTGAGGCGTTTGATCTCCCCAGTGACAGGGGTGCAGTCGAGTATGAGCGTCTTGTTAATGAGGCATCGGAGCTTTTGAAACAAGTGCCACCATCAGAACAGCAAATAGAATCTATGAATGATAAACTGGTAAAGGCTTTGAACCCTAAGGATGATTTTTTATTCCGCTGGCGGGCTATCTGCTATAAGAAAGGATTGCTTAAATGATACCAGTGACTCTTCAACCTGAACCGGAGGATTTTAATAAAGAAGTTCGTCAGAAAGGACTTAAGTGGCTTGAGGAGAAGGGAATAGATCCTGCTTTCGCTCCGACGAAAGCATCCGAATTACCCAACTACTGGCGTCATTCCAATAAACAGCTTTGGGAGGCTTATTCAGGTATTTGCGCTTACCTTGCTATTTATTTTGAGTGGGGCACAGGGGCAAGCTCAACAGATCATTTCATAGCAAAATCTGAAAATGCTGGACAGGCATATGAATGGTCAAACTATCGTCTTTCATGTTTAGGTTCTAACCGGAATAAACATAAATTTGACGATGTTCTTGATCCCATAGGGCTGCATCCTGATACGTTTTTTATCAATTTTGTTTCAGGAGAAATTTACCCTAACCCGAGTTTGAATCCAGATGAACATGCACTTGCTTATAAAACAATCAAGCGCCTGAAATTAGACAGTGCCGAAAATAATAAAATGCGTGCGGAACATTATGGCACATATGTTTCTAGAGATTGCAAGTTGAATTTTCTTTTGAGCAAATCTCCTTTTGTATATGCAGAAATTGTCAGACAGAGGTTGACGATTTAGAACCGCCTGAAAACTGTCTCCCCTATTCTCTTCCCTTAACATTCCTTGCCTTTTCATTTAATTGCGTTTACCTTAAAATATCCGTTATCCAGAGAAATTAAGGAGCAAGATGAGGGCATCAGTTGCCGTACTCGGCGGAGTAGGCGAAATCGGCATGAATATGTATGTTTATGAAACCGAGGACACAGCAGTGGTCGTTGACTGCGGCGTGATGTTCGCGGACTACACATACCCCGGTGTGGACTACATAATCCCCGACTTTACATACATAAGAGACATAGAGCACAAGCTTAAGGCGGTTCTCGTTTCCCACGGGCATGAGGATCATATAGGCGCCCTGCCCTATTTTCTCAGCGAGTTCAATGTACCTGTCTACGGCGGAAAGCTCTCTCTGGGCATCCTCGCGGCCAAGCTCGGCTCAAAGAAGGAGAAGGTGAGCCTGATCCCTGTTGAATCAAGGGAAACAGTGAAAATCGGTGATTTCTCCGTGACCTTTCTCCCCGTCACTCACTCCATAGGGGACACCTTTGCCATATACGTAAAGCACGGGCCGTTCTCAGCCCTGCACTGCTCTGATTTTAAGATAGACTACACCCCCGTCTCCGGTGAACCTTTCAACGAGGATGACTTCGCGCCCCTCGCAGCAGGCGGGCTTACCTGTCTCCTGCTGGACTCCACCAACTCACAGAACGAAGGCTTTACCAACTCAGAGTCATCCATAAAAGCAGAACTTAAGGATATAATACGCAGTTCACCCGGACGAGTGTTTTTCACCACATTCTCCTCAAACCTTGACAGGCTCAGGCAGGTGATAGAAGCCGCCGAGGAGCTTGGGCGCAAGGTGGTGCTTGAAGGAGCCTCCATTGAGCGCAATGTTGATATAGCAAAGAAGATAGGCTATCTGGACATACCGCCCAAGGCGATTGTACAGCTTTCCGCAGGCAAAAAAATGCCGGACAATAAGGTGGTTTACATAATCACAGGCTGTCAGGGGGAGACCCAGAGCACCCTTTACCGCATAGCCTCCCGCGAGCGCAGAGACCTGAAAGTGGAGCCCGGCGACACCTTCATAATCTCCTCCCGCGTTATTCCGGGTAATGAAAAGAACCTGAACAGGCTAATAAACCTGATATACGAAAACGGCGGCGAGGTAATAGACACTGCCGCACGTAAAATACACGTTTCCGGCCATGCTTCCAGAGGGGAGCTCACAAAAATGATGAACCTTACGAGGCCTTCGTACCTCATACCCGTACACGGCGAGGAGATGCATCTGGCTCACATGCGCAAAACCGCCATGAAGACAGGGCACTTCGAACGGGAAAGCGTTCTGCCCGTTAAGGACGGCATGAAGGCTGTTTTTGCCGGCGGAAAACTTGTAGCCGTTGACGATATACCCCACGGGGCTGTATATATTGACCAGCGGGGCAGAACCGTGATAGACGAGGAACTGCTGAAAGACCGCAAAAGCCTTTGCCGTGACGGTGCTGTGGCTGTTACTGTGCTTTACAGTCCGCTTTACGAGGCGCTTGAAATGCCTCCTGTGGTCAGAGTGAAAGGCTTCCGGATCGATGACCGCACAACATTTGAGCTCAGAAAATACCTGAGCGATAACATGGCAGGTCTCATAGAAGAGGCAAACGGGGATTACACCCTGCTTGAAGATTTTATTGAAAAACTCGTCAGACGTTTTTTCAGGAAAAGTATGGACAGAAGGCCCGCAGTGGCGGCCGCTGTCGTGGAGGTATAAATGACAACAGGAATGGCTGTTCTGCTTGGGATTATTCAGGGGCTCACAGAGTTTCTCCCCGTAAGCAGTTCAGGGCATCTTGTGCTTGCCCAGTCCCTTATGAGCGGGTTTTCCCAGCCGGGGCTTCTTTTTGACACATTGCTGCATCTGGGAACACTTTTCGCCGTTCTCCTTTACTTCCGGGAAAGGGTGAAGAACCTTATGCTGGCTTTTTTCGGCATATTTTTTCAGCAGCATAGGATAACTTATTATCAGAATAAAAATTTTCTCTGGGGAATAGTTATAGCCAGCATTCCCACGGCAATAATAGGGCTTTCCCTTGAGAAATCGGCTGAGCATTTTTTTACCATCCCTTCGGTTGTGGGGTATTTCCTTATACTCACGTCGCTGCTTCTTGTTTTTTCGGATAAAATGAAGCCCAGAGGCGAACTCACCCTGCCACAGTCATTTATAATCGGCATAGTGCAGGGTATTGCGGTTATTCCGGGCATATCCCGCTCAGGCTCTACAGTGGCTGCGGGGCTTTTCCTCGGAGTAAAAAGGGAGGATATTGCGGAATTTTCCTTCCTTATGTCAGTTCCCGCGATATTCGGCGCAGCGCTGCTTCAGGTGCGTCATCTGGAAACTTTGCCCGTTGAGCAGCTTCCCGCTTACGGTGCGGGAATGCTGGCGGCTTTTATAAGCGGTCTTTTCGCCATAAGCTTTATGGTATATTTTATAAAGAAGGCGAACCTTAAAATATTCGCCCTTTACTGCCTCATACTGGGGATAACAGCTATAATATGGATGTAGAAAGCAAAAAGAGCCTGCCGCTTGACATAATTTTTCTGCTGAGCATAGCCGCGCTGATTTTTCTGACGCTGTCCATATACTCCTATTCTCCGTCCGATCCGTCGTTTTCCCACATAATTTTCAGTGACTATGAGCTGAGGGTGAATAACCTCTTCGGCAAAAGCGGAGCCTATTTTGCGGATCTTGCCGGAAGCTTTTTCGGCTGGGCTGCCTTGTGCATCCCTGTGTTTTTCACGGGCACAGTGTACAGGCTGTATCTGCTGAGAAGCGGCAGGGAGGAAGGGCGTTTCAGCGCTGTTTACTCATTCATTGCCATGACGGTTTTCGTTTTCCTGCTTTCTGTCATGTCAGGCTTTTTCGGCGGGCAGGACTTCTTCTTCGAATCCCAGTACACAGGGGGCATCTCCGGCAAGGCATCGTCTGATATTCTTGTCTCTCTCCTCGGCAAGGCGGGGGGTATGATTGCTGCCTTTTTCCTGCTTGTTATCTCATTTATGGTCTTCTTCGCCGTGACCCTCAGCGACATGAAACAGGCGTTTCTCCGTGTTAAAACCGGAGTTAAGGAAGGAACAGGGAGCAAAGGGCTCAGAGGAATGTTCATCAACCCAAGACGCACGGTTGAAACCGCTGAGGCGGAGAACTCCGGCGGCGGAATATATGAGGAGCCTGACGAGGGCTATGTGCCTGTCACCAAGCCTCTGGGTGATGAGTACTTCAAACAGGCTGAACCCGAAGAGGAGCCTGTTTTCTCTGCCGCGGAAGAGGCTGAGGAAGAATTATCTGAACCAGCACCATTTCCCGCAAACGGTATAGACATAAAACCCAAGGAAACAGTGGAGCAGACAAGCGTTAAGTACGATGTTCCGTTAAGCCTGCTGGACAAACCGTCCGGCAAGGTGCGCGGCGAATCTGACGAGGAGCTCAAGCACAAAGCCGCCATCCTTGAGCAGAAGCTTAAGGATTTCGGCGTTCTGGGAAAAGTGCGGGAGATACGTCCGGGCCCCGTGGTAACCCTCTTCGAGTTTGAACCCGCACCCGGAATCAAAATAAACAAGATAGCAAACCTCTCCGATGATCTGGCTCTCGCCATGAGCGCCCTCAGCGTGAGGATAATAGCCCCCATCCCCGGCAAGTCCGTGGTGGGGATAGAGCTTCCCAACGAGAACAGGGAATCAGTGGTGCTGAGCGAACTGCTCACTTCTGTGAAATTCGCCGAAAGCCAGTCCCCGCTGACTTTTGCCATGGGCAAGGATGCCTCCGGCAAGCCGTACATATCTGACCTTACAAAAATGCCTCACCTGCTCATAGCGGGCACAACAGGCAGCGGCAAATCAGTCTCTGTGAACGCCATGATCTGCTCCGTTCTGTATAAGTCATCGCCTCAGATGGTGAAGTTTGTCATGATCGACCCGAAAATGGTGGAGCTCAGCATATACGAAGGGATACCCCACCTCGCAGCGCCGGTTGTGGTGGATGTGCGCAAGGCGGCTACTGTTCTCAAGAACGTTGTGCAGGAGATGGAATCCCGCTACAGCCTCCTTGCAGAAAGCAAGGTGAGAAATATAGACTCCTACAATCAGAAGTCCGTCTCTGACGGGCATCCGAAAATGCCTTATCTCATAGTAGTTGTGGATGAGTTCGCAGATCTTATGATGGTTGCGGGCAAAGAGGTGGAGCAGTCGATCATCCGCATAGCACAGATGGCGCGTGCAGTGGGCATACACCTGATTCTCGCCACGCAGAGGCCTTCCGTTAACGTTATAACAGGCATCATCAAGGCGAACATGCCCGCCAGACTCTCGTTTAAGGTTTCATCAAAGATAGATTCCAGAACAATCATTGATTCCAACGGCGCGGAACTCCTCCTCGGCAGGGGCGACAGCCTCTTCATCCCGCCCGGAACAAGCGAAACTGTCCGTGTCCACGGCTGTTTCGTCAGTGATGATGAGGTGGGCAGGATAACGGAACACCTCAAAACCCTCGGCGAACCGGAATACAACATGGATCTGGTAAAAGATGAGGAAGCGGGATTTGACGAGATAGACGAAGCGGAAATAGACGACAAATACTTCGAGGCGCTGGAACTGGTCAGACAGAAAGGCTTCGCCTCCATATCCATGATACAGCGCTACCTGCGCATAGGCTACAACCGCGCAGCCCGCATCGTAGAAATAATGGAACAAAAAGGGATTGTCGCCCCGTCTGACGGAACATCCAAACCCAGAGAAGTGATCAGAAAGGATTAGCATTCCCATGGAAGGGAATGCGCCGTGCGGAGCGAAGCCGTGTTTACCACGGCGCGAGCGTGTAGAATAATCCGACAGGATGTGCGGATTATTCCGGCAAAACGGAACATCCAAGCCCAGAGAAGTGATCAGGAAGGATTAGAGGGTTGTTTTTGTTTGTAATGTCTGAGAACCCGTTTTTTTACGCAAAAAAGCCTGTTCTCAGGCTCTCCGGCAAAAAACCGTGGGTTTTTGAATAATTTCTATTATTTTTTGAATGCCGATGCTGTCATTCTGAGGCTGCGGCCGAAGAATCTCTCAGTATTCTTTTGAGATCCTTCACTGCGGATGTCATGCCGATGACACAAGTATTTTCATACGGTATTTCTGGCTTTACTGTTCATAACACAATATAATAAAATTACCTGAAAAACTCATTTAAGGAAGGAACTATGGCTGATTTAAGCGTGAACTACATGGGGCTCAAGCTGAAAAGCCCGATAATTCTCGGAAGCTCCACCATGTCCAAAACCACTGAAAATATGAAAGCGGCGGAAAGCGAAGGGGCGGGCGCCGTTATTCTTAAATCTCTTTTCGAGGAAGAACTCAGGCAGGGGGATGCAGGCTACTCCGACAGCTTTCACCCGGAAGCCTACGAATACATAATGAAAGATGCCCTGATGGTTTACGGAACAAAGGGGTACACCGAAACTATAGAAAAAACGAAAAAAGCGGTGCAGATTCCCGTTATCGCCAGCATAAACTGCATGGGCGGCAAATGGTGGGCAGGCTTCGCAAAGGACATAGAAAACGCAGGGGCTGACGCTGTGGAGCTTAACATAGCCTATGTTCCGTTCAGCATCACTGATGACCCCAGAGGGGTCGAGCAGAGATACATAGACACCGTAAAGGCTGTGAAGGCAGAGGTGAAGATACCCGTTGCGGTTAAAATAGGCCCCAACTTCACTTCGATCCCCTATATGGCGGCAAAGCTTAAGGAAGCGGGCGCGGACAGCCTCACCCTCTTCAACAGATATTACCAGATGGCGATAGACACCGATACGCTGAAACTCAAGCCAGTGCACTATTACAGCACCGAGAACGAAACTTACAACGTTCTGCGCTGGGTCTCCGTGATAACCACCCAGCTTGGCGTAAATGTGGGCTCCTCCACGGGTGTGCACACCGCCTCAGCGGTTCTTCAGCATATACTTGCCGGTGCTTCCGCCGTTCAGATGGTTTCAGAGGTTTATAAAAACGGCTTCGGGCGGATCTCCGCAATACTCGAAGAGGTTGACCAGTGGCTTGAACTCCGCAAAAAAGCATCCCTCGCAGATATACGCGGCCTTGCCTCCAAGAAGAACGCAGGGGAGCACATGGGCTTTGAGCGTACCCAGTACATGAAAATAGCCGAGGCAATGCTTGTTCAGTAGGCAGAATTAATGAAGATCTTCATAGCAGGCGCAGGCGAGGTGGGGTTCCACATTGCCGAGCAGCTTATACTTGAAAACCGCGATGTAGTCGTTATCGAGCGTGACAAGGAGCGTGCGAAACACGCTTCCAATCACCTTGACTGCATGGTGATAAATGATGACGCAACCAATATTGAAGTACTGAAAGAGGCGGGGCTTGCCAGAGCATCCGCCTTTATTTCCGCCACAGATTCCGACGAAGTGAACATGATAAGCTGCTTCGTTGTGGCCAGTGAGTTTAATGTTCCGCTGAAAATTGCCCGCGTAAAGAGCCTCAAATACACCGGAACCCGTATATTCAGCGGCGGCTACGGGGTGGATTATATAGTCAACCCCGAAATAGAGGCGGCAAAAGCTATCATAAACAATATTCAGCATGGCGCGACCAGCGATATTTTCAGCTTTGATGACAGCGAAATACAGCTTCGTGACATATACATGGATGATGAGCATTTCCTCATTGGCAAAAAGCTCAAAGAGATAAAAGGCTCTCTCAGAGAGGAGTTCATCGTTGCAGGAATAATCCGTGAGGACGAAATAATAATTCCGTCCGGCGAAACTGTTATCACAGAAGGGGATCACGTTTTTATCGTTGCCTCAGTCTCTACCTTTGAGAAAATCCTCGTTAAAATAGGAACGCCCAAAAAGCGCATAAAGACCGTGGTCATAGTCGGCGCGGGCAGAATGGGCAGATATGTCACGGAGAAGCTTCTCCAACTTGGCCGCAGGGTGAAGGTTGTGGACAGGGATTACGAACTCTGCAAGAAAATTGCCTCCGATTTCCCCGGCGCGCTGGTCATAAACGGGGATATATCAGACAAAAGTGTCTTTGAGGATGAGGATTTTGCGGACAACGACCTCATAGTCACCACCACAAGCAACGAGGAGCTTAACATCCTCACCGCAATTTATGCCAAATCCCTCGGTGTCAAAAAAGCCATAGCTCTGGTAAACAAGACAAACTATCTGCATATCTCCGCTGAGCTTGGGCTGAACGCCACTGTGAGCCCGAAGATAAGCTCGGTAAATGCTATTCTCAAGTTCATGCGTCAGGGGAGTATTCTCAATGTCTTCAAAATTTTTGACGGCAGAGCAGAGGTTACGGAGTTCAGCCTTTCGCCTAATAACGAACTCTGCGGGAAGACTCTGAAAGATACCAGATTCCCCGCAGGATCAGTTGTGGCGGCTGTTTCCAGAGGATCTAAGCACCTCATCCCTGACGGTAATTTTGTTTTCGCGGAAAAGGACAGAATCGTGACATTCTCCGTGAAAGAAGCTTCCTCGGCTCTGTCAGAGATGTTCTCCGGCTGATTCCATGCATTTCAAGGTAATCTTTAAAACCGTTTCGGTTCTTATACTTATTCTGGATTTCTTCCTGCTTCTCTGTGCCGGAGTCGGCGCTTATTATGAGGAGTGGGCGGCGGTTCAGAGCTTTCTGCTTTCCATCGCCATCAGCGGCTGCATAAGCATGGGGATACTCTTTGTTTTCAGGCACGAGAGGCAGAAAACCCTCTCCACCAGAGACGGGCTCCTTGTTGTCACCCTGAGCTGGATGGTCGCCTCCACTGTCGCGGCATTTCCGTATATCTTTGACGGGGGAATGCTCACCGTCACTGACGCAATCTTCGAAACCATGTCCGGATTCTCCACAACCGGAGCAACTATACTGACAGATATAGAGAAAATGCCTAAATCACTCCTTCTGTGGCGCTCCCTCACCCACTGGCTGGGCGGTATGGGCATTGTTGTTCTCGGTGTTGCCATCCTTCCACTCCTTGGCATAGGCGGCATGCAGCTTATGCAGGCAGAGGCTCCCGGACCCGTGGTGGATAAAATAACGCCGAGGATAGCCGAAACAGCAAAATACCTGTGGTATGTTTATGTGGGCTTCACCGCTCTTGAGACTTTTCTGCTTGTCTGCGGAGGAATGACCTTTTTCGATGCCCTTAATCATAGTTTCAGCACTCTCGCAACCGGCGGCTTTTCCACAAAGAACCTGAGTGTCGGGCACTATGACTCGGCTTATATAGACGGCGTGGTCACATTTTTCATGGTGATAGCCGGAATGAACTTTACTCTGCATTTCAGGCTTATGAGCGGCAACTTCAAAGGGATATTCCGCAATACCGAGCTCAAGGCGTATCTGCTTATTTTTCTGACCGCCAGCGCGCTGATCGCTTTCAGCCTGCACGGGAAAATATATGACAGCGTATGGCAGAGCATACGTTACGCATCCTTTCAGGCGGCGTCCATTCTCACCACCACAGGTTTTGCCACTGCTGATTATGAATACTGGACTTACCTTGCTCAGGTTATGCTTCTGCTGCTTATGTTTGTGGGCGGATGCTCCGGCTCCACAGCGGGCGGAATCAAGGTGATAAGGATCGCAACACTGTTTAAGCAGGGGTTCAATGAAATGAAGTTCCTTGTTCACCCCAGAGGCGTGTTTGTGCTGAAAATAAGCGGCTACCCGGTGCGCAAAAACATAGTTTACGCCATAAGCGGTTTCTTCTTCCTTTATATGACCACAATCCTGCTGGTAACTATAGCCCTTGCCGCGTCCGATATTGATCTGCTTACTTCGTTCACCGCTGCTCTGGCGACTGTGGGGAACATAGGCCCGGCTTTCGGCAGCGTCGGCCCTGCGGAGAATTATGCCTTTATGCCGGATCATGTTAAATGGATTCTCAGCTTCGCAATGATGGCGGGCAGGCTTGAGCTTTATACCGTGTTCGTGCTGTTTACGCCCATGTTCTGGAAGAAATGACAAATACTTACATAATAAGAATCAAGGGAATTGTGCAGGGTGTGGGCTTCCGCCCGTTTGTTTATAACCTTGCCGCTGCGCATGAACTCAGGGGTTATGTTCTTAACAACTCCGAAGGCGTGGAGATCGGGCTTGAGTGCTCTGATGCCGCAGCCCGGAAGTTTGCCGAGGATGTAAGGAGACTAGCCCCGCCATTATCTCACATAACTTCCGTTGAAATTACAAAAGGTGCTGCGCAAGGCTTTACAGGGTTTGAGATCAGAGAATCCGAAACCCGCGGCGGACTGACCCTTGTTTCGCCGGATGTGGCTCTCTGCCCTGACTGCCGCAGGGAGCTTTTTGACACAGCAGACAGACGTTATCATTACCCGTTCATAAACTGCACAAACTGCGGCCCCAGATACTCCATAATCGAATCCATTCCATATGACCGCAGAATGACCACAATGAAAGAGTTTGCCATGTGCGCTGAGTGCGCATCAGAATATAAAAATCCGGCAGACAGGCGTTTTCACGCTCAGCCGGACTGCTGCTCAGCCTGCGGCCCCGGTGTGTACGGCTTCGGGCTTGCTGGTGATGCTGCGCTGAATCGGGCGGCAGACGCTGTAAACTCAGGCGAAATACTCGCCCTGAAAGGCCTCGGCGGTTATCACCTCATATGTGACGCACTGAATGAAACTGCGGTGAAAAGGCTCCGTGAACTCAAGCGCAGGGGTGAAAAACCCTTTGCCGTGATGTGCGCTGATGTTCAGACCCTTGAGAGATACCGCCCGCTGACGGACGCCGAGCGGAACATCATCTCAAGTCCGCAGGCTCCGGTTCTTCTTCTTGACTGGGAGAATCCGCCCTTTTCCGGCTTGGTAAACCCCATGGGGAGCAATGTGGGAGTAATGACCGCCTATACCCCGCTTCATGCGCTCCTCATGAGCCGCCTTACTACTGACTTCGTAATAGCCACCAGCGGCAACCTGCGGGATGAGCCGATCTGCATTGATGAAACAGACGCAGAGCAGAGACTGAAACACTACACTGACAATTTTCTCCATCATAACAGAGCAATACATAACAGAGTGGACGATTCTGTTGTCGCCGTGGCGGAAGGTTTCCCCTATGTTCTGCGCCGTGCGAGGGGCTTTGCGCCTTATCCTGTCATGCTCCCATTCGGGGCGGACAGGCAGATTGCAGGTGCGGGCGCACATCTCAAGAACGGGATATGCTTCGCATCAGGTGCTTACGCGTTTCCGAGCCAGTACATAGGTGATCTGGACAACCCCGAAACAAGGGACTTCTACACCGAGACATGGGTGAAGATGAAGCACCTTCTTGGCATTGAACCTGAGACAGTGGTTACAGACCTTCACCCCGATTATTTCAGCACCCGATACGCGGCGGAAACCGGGGCGGAGGTCATGACATTACAGCACCATCTTGCGCATTTTTACGCTGTCCTCGGTGAAAACGGGCACAAAGAGGATGCCCTCGGCCTGATCCTTGACGGAACCGGGCTCGGAACAGACAACAGAATATGGGGCGGAGAACTATTTGTCAGGAAAGATAAAAGAGTGACACGCGCGGCTCACCTTCCCTATATTGTGCAGCCTGCGATGGACACAGCGGCGAAGAAGCCTGTGATGATGCTCGTTTCTGCAATGAAGTCATACGGACTTGAAAAATACGCGGATTTCCTCTACGGCAGGTTTCCCGGAATGCAGACCGCACTCAGGCTCACCGAAAAAATGGTGGAAACGGGGCTGAACTCCATAGAAACCTCAAGCACCGGCAGGCTTTTTGAAGCTGCCGGAGCGCTGGTTTCGGGCATACCGGAGAACGACTTTGAGGCTCACCTTGCCATCAGGCTGGAATATGCGGCTGACAAAACAGTCACCGATTATTATCATACCGAACCAATGAACCCCGCAGGGCTCTTTGACGGACTGTTCGCTGATCTCGCATCCGGCAGAGATTCCTCTGTATGCTCCGCAAGGTTCCACAACGGGTTTGCCCGCATGCTCACGGATGCATGCGTAATACACGCAGACGGAATAAAAACCGTTGCCCTCTCCGGCGGAGTGTTCCAGAATATGCTTCTGCTGAAAAGAGTTATATCACTGCTTCACCAGAACGGGTTCACCCCGCTCATCCACGGACGCATCCCCGCCAATGACGGGTGCATCTCACTGGGGCAGGTCTGCGGGTATGTTTACAGTGACGATATAAAATTATGATGCCACTGACGCTGTTAAGTGCGAAGCAGATTAAAATTTTTGAAAGGGTTTGGGAAAAGCTTTTTATAAAAAGTTTTCCCAAGATATGAGAAACCCTTTTTTAAAGAAAAGGCTCTGTTAAAGTTAGTTGTTGATAATTGATTTTAAAGAACGAATGTTCTATAATTGAACTAACTACATTAGGGTTGGTGATGATTGTGAGAGCGACTGAAATCCTTAAAGCCATTCAAAAACTAAATCCCGCAGAGAAGCACAGATTGCGTGAATATTTAATTGATGCACTAAGAGCATCAAGTTCGACTGGAACCGTTCTTCACGAAATATCTGAACGTAAGAATAAGAATGGGTATGAATGTCCTGATTGTACATCAGAACATATTGTTCGCTTCGGTAAATATACAACAATCGTTGATGGTGAAGAAGTTAAAAAGCAACGCTATCGCTGTAAGGCTTGTAAAAAGACATTTACCGACCTCACAAATACAGTTCTCTATCGAACTCGTCACCTTAACCAGTGGATTAAATTTATTGAGTGTATGATTGAAGGTTATTCTCTTCGGAAGTCTGCTAACTTAATCGGCAACATTACTCACGTCACTTTATTTTATTGGAGGCACAAACTATTATCATCGTTAAAGCAAATGGAAATACCAAATTTTGAAGGTATCGTTGAAATGGACGAGACCTATTTCTTGTACTCAGAAAAAGGACAAAGAAAAATTAAAGGTAGAAAACCTCGCAAACGTGGTGGTTCAGCAAAGAAACGTGGCATAAGTAATGAACAAGTGTGTGTATTAGTTGCAAGAGACCGTGACAAGACCACTATTTCGCAGATATTAGGTATGGGTAGATTAACGAAAGTACAGTTAGATAAAGCCATCGGGCATAAGCTTTCAAATGAAAATATACTATGCACGGATTCTTGGCGTGCATTTAAAACATATGCTGCTGAAAAGGGAATGGATATTTACCAATTCAAGTCCGATGGTAAAATTCGTACAAAGGGGCTTTACCACATCCAGAACGTGAATAATTATCATAGAAGACTAAAAGGTTGGATACAACGATTTAATGGTGTTGCGACCAAGTATTTAAACAATTACCTTGCTTGGTTTCAGGTCTTAGAAAGTATCCAACATCAAAGAAATGAAGTAACAATGAATGATTTGATAATCAGAGGGAATTTAGTACAGAATTCAGAAACTTATGATACAATTAGGTTAACTAAATTTGCTGTTTAAACAGTGTTTCTTATTCAACTAACGGGGCAGGATAGTTTAAGTGTATTTCTTCACAACAACTTGTACTTTGAACTATGAAGTGTTAATATACTATTAATCGAAAGGAGAGATGGGTGGACAATGAAGAACTAATCTAATTTTTAACAATTGA
>JAEWZN010000014.1 GCA_023395255.1 Deferribacteres bacterium | reverse complement strand
AGTTTAAAAAGACTACTGCCCGATTAAATGAATTAGAACTATATGAAGCCTATAAGAACTCTTTGCTTCTCGTTATGGAATTTCGAAATCTTGTTGAAAAACAGTATCAGTTAACCGTTAGCAATGAATTTTTCGAAAAACTGTTACATTATATGAATGAATAGAAAAAAACTTATTGTGCTATCGGGTGCTTTAGTTGAATAAAACATTATTATTTAATAGAACTTCCAGAAAAATGGAAGTTCTAATTTTTTACCTTATATCAACAATAAACTTTAAAATAGCCAAAGAAAAAAAAGGGTTTCTCAAACTCTTCCCAAAAAACTTAACCTGCTTCGCGGATGAAGAAGCTGAATAAGCCCATGGTGTGATAACGGCTGCAAAATGTCCGTCTTTACCTTGGGTTTTCCTATGGCGGTATATATTAATTATGAACAATAAGGCAGATATGAAGAACCTGTTTCATGCGGCGGCGCTGCTGTTTTCATCAGTAATGCTCCTCACTCTGGCATCCCCTGGGATGGACAGGGGGTTTCTGGCATGGTTTGCTCTTGTGCCTTTGTTTATCCTTGCGGAAAAAAGATACATCCGCCCTTTTTGGGCAGGGCTTCTGTTCGGAGAGTTTTATTACTTTTTCGGAATCTCATGGCTGTCTTTTCCTCTGACGGATATAGGCAGTGCGCCCCTTTTTGTATCATGGATAGTTACAGCGGTTTTTGCCGCTTATCTCGGCCTTTATTACGGGCTGACAGCATATATTTTTGCCCGGAGCAGGGGTTCCCTTCTTTTAGTGCCTGCTGTTTTTGCTGCAGGCGAATTTTTCAGGGGGATTTTTCTCACTGGTTTTCCGTGGCTTACTCTGGGGCAGACTCAGTACCTCTACCCTGAGATACTCACTGTGACATCGTTTATCGGTGAATACGGGCTGAGTTTTCTCATAGTAGCCGGAAACCTTCTGGTTTATCACGGTGTGCGGGGCAGAAGGCACATTATGTTTGCGGCGGGAATTTTTCTTCCTGTTCTGCTTTATCTGGCGGGTTCGGCAATTCCTGAACAGACTGCGGAAGGCTCCGCAAGGGTAAGGCTGATCCAGACGGGTGTGGCGCAGGAGGAAAAGTGGGACGAGGACAGGAAGGAGCGCGTAATAAGCACCGTTCAGCAGATGGTGCTCGGAAGCGGGTTTAAGGATTTTGACCTCCTTGTTCTGCCCGAAACCGCTTATCCGGTTCTGGTGCAGGATGATGCTATAATAAACCTCACACTCTCCACCATAGGGGAGGACACTCCGGTTCTTGTGGGCGTTATGCGCAGGGAGGAGGCCGGGGACGAAAGAAAATACTACAACAGTGCCGCCCTTTACGCCGGGCAGGGTTCAGCCGTTTATGACAAGGTGCATCTTGTTCCGTTCGGCGAATACTTCCCCATGAGCGGCCTGTTTAAAGCGATAGACGACTTCTTCTTTAACGGGGCTCACGATTACAGCAAAGGCGAAAAATTAAGCGTCTTTGACCTCGGCAAAATGAAGATAGCCCCCATGATCTGCTACGAGGGCGCTTTTTACCGCCAGCTTATGGCACAGGCTGCCGCCGGAGCGAATATGGTGGTGATAATTTCTAATGACAGTTGGTTCGGCTTCTCCCACGGGCGTTATCAGCACCTTGCTGTGGACGTTATGCGGGCATCCGAATTCGGCAGATGGATTGTACGCTGCACACAGTCCGGCATATCCGCCTACATTGACCCCACGGGACGCATAAAGTCCGTCATGGGTGTAGGGGAGAGCGGCTATCTGGATTACGAGGTGAACCTTGTGCAGGGGCGGACGTTCTTTGGTGTATACGGCTATACATGGCTCGGAGTGCTTTTATTTGTAAGTTTATCGGCAACACTTATAAAGCAGATTCGCAGACATAATAAGCCTTGAATAAATAGACGATGTATATTAATGTTCATACATCTTTAGGAGGCAAAGTATGGGTTCAGTAGGTTCTCAGCAGATTCTGATCATCCTTATAATCGCTCTGGTTATATTCGGTGCGGGCAAACTTCCCCAGATCGGCGACGGTCTCGGAAAAGCCATCAGGAACTTTAAAAAGTCCGCAAAGGATGCAGAAGACGCCCTCGATATTACTCCGGAAACGGATAAAAAGAAAATCGAGAACGAAAACAAAGACGCCTGATTATATCAGGGCTGTCTGACGGTGCGGTTTTAAGTGGCTGGCGGAACGTTCGGTTCTTATATAGAAGCTGATTCCCCCCTGCACAGGCTGCATCCCGCTGTTAAGGCGGTTTCTGTTATTATATTGACAATTACGGCCGGAACGGTGAAATCGTCTTCCGGCCTGTTTTATTTCTGGGGAGTTTTTGCCGCTGTTCTCCTTTTTTCAAGGATAAACCCGCTGCTTTTTTTAAAGGCTCTTATCCCTCTTTCCCCTGTACTGATAGCATCTTTCGCCAGCCACTGGTTCTTCGGTATAAAGGATGGCGGGCATTCCCTGTTTATTGTGGGCAGGCTGACGCTTCTTATATTTTTTTCCTCTCTGCTCACATTCTTAATCAGAACAGAGCACCTGACGGCACTTTTTTACCGCATACTCCGTATTGTCCCCTTCACCGATGCCAAAGGCTTAAGCGTTTCACTCGGATGCGCCCTGAGCTTTGTTCCGGTATTCTTCTCTTTTTTCAGGCCGCAGGGTGAAAGGCGCATCGGCAGACTTTTTTCCGTGAAGGAGTTTTTCGCACCTCTGGCGGAAAAAGCGCTCAGCCATTCAAGGGAGACTGTTCAGCTTATGTTTGACAGCTTTGAGGAGAGAATGAGGCTTCCATATATGCGTTACGGAGATTATACTGCCTTTCTTTTTGTAATCGTTATTGCCGTCGGCGGGTATTATGTATAACAGAAAGTGCATTGTGGAATATGACGGAACAGACTTCTGCGGATGGCAGGCGCAGAAAGAGGTCCGCACTGTTCAGGCTGAGATAGAAAAAGCGCTGGAAACCATGTACAAAACAAAGCTTTTTGCCATCGGCTCCGGCAGAACCGATGCGGGTGTGCATGCCCTGAATCAGGTCTTTAATTTCCGCACAGAAAGCTATATTCCGCTGAACGGCTTTGTCATGGGGATAAATACTCTGCTGCCCGGCGACATAGCAGTGAAGTCCGCTGAGGATGTTCATGAGGATTTCCACTCCCAGAAGTCCGCTGTGAGCAAAACATATATGTACAGACTTCTGGCGCGCTGGATCCCCTCCGCTCTGGACAGGAACAGGGCATGGTGGCTGAAGAAAAGGCCGGATGTCGGGCTGATGCGTGAGCTTCTGCGGGCTGTTGAGGGGGAGCATGATTTCGCGTGCTTCTGCGCCGCGGAGGGGATGAAGGAAAATACGGTAAGAACCATTTACCACACGAAGGTTTATGAAGATGGTGATTATATAAACCTTGAGATAAACGGCAGCGGCTTTCTGCACATGATGATACGCATAATAACCGGCACTGTTGTCAGAGGCGCTTTCCGGGGGCAGACACCTGAGGATATACAGAAGATCATTCATGGGAAAGACAGGAGAAAAGCGGGGATGACCGCCCCCGCATGCGGGCTGTATCTGAAAGAAGTGTTCTATTGATAATAGTTCAGAAACGGCACAACATATGTCTTGCCGCTCCAAAAACTACATCCTGTGTTTTTTCCGCACACGCTCGCGCCGTGGTAAACACGGCTTCACTTCGCACGGCGCAACTCCTTCCATGGAGTTGTTTACGTCATTGCGAACCCTGAAAGGGTGAAGCAATCTCTCGTTATGATAGTTAAGAAACGGCGCAGCATATGTCTTGCCGCTCCAAAAACTACATCCTGTGTTTTTTCCGCACACGCTCGCGCCGTGGTAAACACGGCTTCGCTTCGCACGGCGCAACTCCTTCCATGGAACTGTTTACGTCATTGCGAACCCTGAAAGGGTGAAGCAATCTCTCGTTATGATAGTTAAGAAACGGTGCAGCATATGTCTTGCCGCTCCAAAAACAACATCCTGTGTTTTTTCCGCACACGCTCGCACCGTGGTAAACACGGCTTCACTTCGCACGGCGCAGTTCCATCCATGGAACTGTTTACGTCATTGCGAACGGAAGTTATATATTTAGAGACTGCTTCGTCGCTTCGGCTTCTCGCAGTGACACAGCAATTAGTTAGCGTTTACATCACTTGTGGAAAATGTCCTTTACCATGCCGTTTTCGTCAAAGCTTATGTATGTTTTCTGGAGCAGGTTCAGGCGGTAGATCCACGCATCACTGTTCAGCGAAGGGGTGAGATCAACGGGCGGAGTGCCCAGCGCCATGAGTATCATCTCCTTGGTCATGCCTTTGGCGGCTTCACCGTTTCTGATGAATGCCTGTGCCTGTTCGGAATAAGCGGAGAGATCCGCCTTTGCTTTTCCTAAGAGCTTGCCGCGGTAGTCGGTAAGGCTCATTCCGCTGTTGTCTTTATCGTTTGAAACAACTATTTTGTGCCTTCCGTCCACAGTGGTTATTTCAAAGGATTCGTCCCCGGTGAGGTCATAGCCGCCGATTGAGCGTATTTTTACCGGTGTGTTGACAGGCACAAGGGTTCCTTCGCGGTAATTGGCGGATTTGTGTATGCCCGCTTTATAGAAGAAGGAGTACTGCGTGTAGTATGTCGTGTCGTCTGTTGATGTGGTTTTTTTGCCCACAGTAACGCAGGCGGCAACCGAGATGACTACCGACAGCATTATAAGAATCCGCTTCATTCTGTTCTCCGTTACCCTTCGCAGGGTTTTATGAAAATTTTGGTTTCAACGTCAATATATTCAGCATACCAGACTGCGAAACCGTCCTCGATCCATTTCAAATCGCTTTCGCTCATTTTCTGCGTGAGCTTTTCGTACTCTGCCTCACGGTCTCTTGCCACCTGTTTTTCGCCTTCGGTAAGTTCTTCCCAGTCATCTTTCATGCGGGTGAATTCCTTTTTGAGTTCAAGAGCTTTTTCTTTCATGACAGTTACCTCCGGTTTATGTTCATTTGTTAGCGGATATTAATACCATAATTATCTTAATATCTTTTGTCAACACCTCTTGCGCAAATGCACTATGGCTACTACTATATTAGCATGAAAACTATAACGGTTCTCGCCGCTGTTTTACTGTGCTTTCTGCCGGAGTCCGCATTCGCATGGGGGTTTCAGACCCATCTTTCCATAGCAAACAGTATTCTTGCGTCCGCAGAGGGTGTAATAAAAGCATACCCCGCCCACTTCATGCTGGGCAACATATTTCCTGACTTTTTCCTGTTTCTTAAAGATTTTTCCGAATATAAGCGCAATCTTGAGACGCACTCATGGAAGACTGTCTCGTCTCTTTTCGCAGGTGTGAAAAGTGATGAGGATCAGGCCTTTGCCCACGGGTACGCCGCCCATCTCTCGGCGGATATTGTGGCTCACAACCGCTTTGTGCCTCAGCACCTTATGTACATGGGCAAGGGGCGCATGGGCTCGCACCTTATGCTTGAGTACGCTGAGGAAGCCCTGCACAACAACCGTTTCAGCGGCACAATGATGAAGCTTATGACCGACGCGGAGGAGCTTGGGGATCTGTTCATAAGGGTTATGAACATTGACCCCGCATTCTTCACGAAAGAGATGCACACCCTCCGCCTTGCACTGAGCTATCAGAAAATGTTCAGGCTCCAGAAGGCGGTGAAGGCCTATAAACTCGCTACCATGCCGTCATTTAAGGAACACTGCGTCAGCTTCCGCATCGAAGCGGAAAAGCTCGCGGGGCTCTCCGTTTCCAAAGGGTTTGAGCACCTCAGTGATTACGACCCCACAGGAAAGGCCGCCATGGAAAAAGCGCGGGAAAAACACGACAGGCTTGTTAAGAATGTCGGCATACGCAAGATGAAGGAACGCTACCGCAACGGGAATGTTTATTCATACACCCCGACTGATTAGGTTTAAAATTACGCTGAGACTGCGTCACAATTTAACGTCACTCTGAGTGCAAACGAAGAGTCTCAGAACTGGATGCGCTGTCTTCTGCTATTAAGTAGAGATACAACTCCATGGATGGAGTTGCGCCGTGCGAAGCGGAGGCGGGTTTATCCCGACGCGAGCGTGTGGCTAAAACTGACAGGATGTACAGTTTTAGCTATTAAGTTGACTTTCATCCATCATTAACTTATATCTGACAGATGATTGAAATAATGCAGCTTATCCCGGTGGGGATACTTGCGGGCATTCTCGGCTATCTGCTGGGCATAGGCGGCGGAGTGCTGATAGTTCCCGTTCTGGTTCTTATATTCGGCTATTCTGTTCATACTGCGGTGGCGGCTTCCCTTGCGTCCATAACAGTGGGAAGTGTGCTCATATCCGCCTCCAACCTGAACAGGAATCTCGTCAATATTCCTCTGGCTGTCACCCTTGAGACAGTTACTATTTTCGGCGCTCTCGTCGGCGGATATATCAGTGTTTCCGTCAGCGAAAGACCTATCCTGATCATGTTTTCCATAATCACCCTTGTAACCGCTTATCTCATGTGGAAGAAAACCGTCAGCACCGAAGATGCGGAAACCCCGCCTGATGAGGGGAACGGCTTCTACTCCGGCTCTTACATGGACGAGGTGCGCGGCAGGGTCATACATTACAGAGTGAAGAAAGTGCATCTTTCCATGATGGTTTCCGCTTTTGCGGGTGTAATCTCCAGCATGCTCGGCGTGGGGGGCGGCTTTTTTAAGGTTCCCGCCATGAATATTCTCTCAGGTGTGCCCCTCCGTGTTGCAACTGCGACAAGCAACTTCATGATAGGCTTCACCGCTGCCGCCGGTTCAGTGGCGTATGTATTCCACGGCTACCTCCTCCCTCAGCTTGCGGGTTCTATAATAGTCGGCGTTCTCATCGGCTCCTCCTTCGCAACGGCTAAGCTCCGCAAGGTTACGGACAACAGGATAAAGAAGATTTTCATAGCTGTCCTTCTGCTCATAGCGGTGCAGATGTTCTACAAGGCGCTGGGGTGATTTCATGGAAAAAACTTTAGGCAGTCTGCTCAAATATATAGGCCTCCTCGGAGTCGGAATAGTTATCCTAGGTCTGGCGGAAAATCTTCTGGGGCTGGGTTCGGAATATGTTAATAAAAGTATAGCGGGACACATAGCGGGCGCTTTTGCCCTGAACGGGGCGGATACCATAATGACAGGTATCTGGACAGTTCTGGCCGCTCCTGCCGCAGGAATACTCTATGTTCTCTGGCACGGGGCGGCGAAAAGAAATTTCCGTCTTGTTTTTATGTGTCTTATAATTATCGCCATGCTCTGCGTGGTTATGGTTGCGGGGGAATAGAGCATGGAATGTTTCGGTTCGTCAGTTTCAGGCAGAGCGGCAGTTATCACTCTTCATAAAAAATGTACCGACCCGCAGGCACTCTGCCGTGTTCTGGAAGAGGCGGAGGCGGACAGGAATATTGACTTCATCCGCCTGAGAGGAACAGACGGAAGCTTCTCCATAGGCCGTGCCGTAAGCGGGCTCGGTTCCTTCGGCGAGAAGGAGGCCAGAGCTTACGCTGAGCGCGGGCAAAGGCTTGTGAAAACCATGCGCAGTCTGAAAAAACTCATAATAGCAGAAGTGGACGGAGAGGCCTTCGGCCCCGGCTTTGAAATCGCCCTCGCCTCTGATCTGATATTCGCCACATCATCATCAAGGTTCGCATTCCCGGAGGTTAATCTGGGAATTATTCCCGGATTCGGCGGAACACAGCTTGCCGCCCGCAAAGTATATGAAACCTTTGCCAAGTACCTTGTTTTTACAGGTGATTCCGCCGCCGCGGAGGAGCTGCACGCAAAAGGCATACTCAATGCTGTTTTTGCCGATGCCGCCTCCATGCATGCCCATGTTGATGCCCTCTGCGGCAGACTTTCAGAGAAAAGCAGCTTCATCCTCGGTCTGGCTAAAGAGACGGTGAACTCAGGCATTGAGATGGATTTTGACAAGGCGCTCCTCTTTGAGCAGAACGCATTCACCTTTTCGTTCTCATGCGAGGATAAAAGGGAGGGGATGGGAGCTTTCATCGAAAAACGGAAGCCTGTTTTTAAAAACCGCTGGGAAGACCTGAGGTTTGAGGAGGACTGATGATAAGCCTCAGCCTGAGGGATGTAACCGCTGTTGTTAAGCTCACCCCGCCGGAAGGCAGGTTTACCTTGCTTGATGCGCCTACAATAAAGAAAATAATCAGAACACTTAATGAGGCCTCGGAAACACCTGCAAAGGTGATCCGCATTCAGGGCGGCTCAGGCTGTTTCGCCGTGGGGGCTGATCTCAAGACAATGTATGATTACGACGGCTTCACTGCGAAGGGTTTTTCCATGCTGGGAAACTCCCTGTTCAACCTGATGCGTACAATGCCGCAGATTATAATCGCTGAGGTGGACGGCTACTGCATGGGCGGCGGGATGGACTTTGCCGCTGCGTGTGATTTCAGGCTGGCCACTGCCGAAAGCGTATTCGCGCATCCGGGAACCAAGCTGGGCATAATAACCGGCTTCGGCGGAACACAGGCGATTCCCAGAATAATGAAGCCCGCTGCCGCTGCGGAATTTTTCTACACAGGCGATATGTTCCGCGCGGAGGAGATGAAGCGCGGCGGTTTCCTCACAGAGTATTTTTCATCAGCAGCAGATATGGATTCCTATGCAGCACATTTAAGCGCAAAGATTGCCGCAAAGGATCGGGAGCTTCTCAGCCGCATGAAAAGAGGCTTTTTTCACAAGGGTTTGTAGGCCTATTATTTTTTTGTCATTTTTTGTAAAATCTTCTTAAGTTTTTTCTGTTTTGGCCGATAAGAAAGAAGCATGGATGCAATTTTTCTACAGGGATGTTGCCGTAGAGGTGCGCCCGTGCGCAGAACACCCTTCTTATCAGGCCTTTAAAGCCATCTGAGAGTTCTCGCACAGCTTTTCGCACCCCGTTTTTCAGGGGGTCATGTATGAAGATCGAACGCAATACCGCAATTGAGCAGCCGGTGAGCCGCAACTCATCGGATGAGGTTGTAAAGTTCCACAATTCCGCCATAGCCGAAACCGTCACCCGAATTGAGGATAAACGCCGCATGCGGATAGCGGAGTATGACTCAATGGAATATCACAAGGAGCTCAGGGTCAAAGATTTTAAGAAAATGGATCAGGCCAAGCATCTCCGTTTTGAGGAATACGGTGAAATAATGGAGGAAAAGGCAGAGGTTAAGCAGTTTCTTGTTAAGCTTGAGGAAAAAAAGGACGCGCGCCTTACTAAGGAATACAGGGAGCAGCAGTACATGACCGAGCTCTTCATGCGCGGAATGTATTTTGATGAGCTTGTATAGAGCCTTTTCCCTTGCAGGGGCGGCGAAGGGCTGTTATAACTCCCTCTACTCATAAACAAAGGAAAGGAACATGATAATACACGGCAGAAACACTGTTGCAGAAGCGCTCAAACTCGGACTGGTGAAAAACCTCTTTCTCCGCAAAGGCTCCACTTTCAGGGAGAAACCAGCGGATATGGAAGCTGCGGAGTTCGGCAGAAAGGAGTTTGAGCACCGCTTCGGGGACGAGGCGCAGGGAGTGGCCGCTGAAATAAACGATATAGAGCCCAAGGATTTTGTCCGCCACAGAAAATCGATCAGCGGGCATGTGCTGATTCTGGACAGGATTCAGGATCCGCACAACTACGGAACAATAATCCGCGCTGCCAACTGCTTCGGAGTAAAGACCATCATAGTTGCCAGATACCATCAGGCGCCCATAACGGCAGCAGTATGCAAAGCCTCCAGCGGAACTCTTTTTCATGCAGACATCTATGAAACAACAAATATAAGCTCAGCAGCGGAGGATCTCCAGAGCATGGGGTATAAGATATACGCCGCTGATATTGACGGTGACAAGGTGCTGAACGATGTGCAGTTCGCTGAGCAGTCAGCGGTGATTCTCGGTTCCGAGGGAAAAGGAATACGCCCCGGTGTGCTGGAAAAGGCAGACACCGCCTTCCGTATTCCCATGTGCGGCGATATAGACTCGCTGAATGTGTCACAGAGCGCAGCCATAATCCTCCACGCCCTGTACAGCTCAAAGCTTACTTGACGGATTCCTCAAGCTCATCAAACGCGTTTCCTGCGCGTTCGTGGGACAGGGAGTATTTCAGCTTCTCAAGCCTCTCCTCCTGATAGCTGATCAGCTCATTCTTTTCAATGCACGCCTTGGAGAAGGCTGTCTGTATGTCTTTATCATAGACGATGTTTCTGAATTTCATCGTTTTTGTTATGAACACCGGCAGTTCGGCATCCTTCATGAAGGCTTTCACAAACTCCTTTTCCTTCGGGTCTTTCAGTTCCCTGTAGTTGTCATACACAGCCACCTGCAGTATGCCGTCTATCTTTTCAGCCATGAGTGTGCCGGATCTGCCTTTGAGGGCATCAACGGCGTTGTAGCCGCCGCGTTCATTGGCAAAGACGCATATCTCACTTGAGGATTCCTTGTAGTACCAGCCGGGCGCACCTTCGATCTTTACAACGGGTGTAGCCATGACATAATATTTGAAAAGATAAGTGGCAAGAGCCTTCGCCAGAGCCAGAGCTATTGATTCGAACATGGACACACCGCCTTGAATGTTTATGACAGATTATACAGCGGAAAATAGTCCACGGCAGTGTAATTTTACCTGAAATGAAAAAGTCCGTAAAAACAGAGACTCAGGGTGATGGAGATACTGCAAAAACAATTTTATAATCTCCGTAACACAAAAATCATTCTTTATCATAATAACACACATTGACTTTCTCATGACACCGTGATAACACAGTAGCCTAAAACTGTAACACGGAGATTGACATGAAGAAATTTTTTACACTCTTTCTTGTGCTCTGCGCATCTGCATCTTTTGCACATTTTCAGACACTTATCCCTTCCACGGATGTTGTGACACCTGCTGCCAAAACAGCCTCCTTCCACATGGAGTTCACTCACCCCTTTGAGCAGGGGCCTATTATGGAGATGGTTAAGCCTAAAGACGTTTCCGTATATTTTGACGGTAAAAAAACCGATCTTATGAAATCCGTAACAAAAACCACAATTCAGGGTAAATCAGCATGGGATTTCAAATACTCCTTCGCTAAACCCGGCGACTATATATTTACAGTTACTCCCGATTACTACTTCGAACCTGCTGAAGGAGTATTCATTCAGCACATCACAAAAACCGTTGTAAACGCATTCGGCATGGAAGAAGGCTGGGACACCCCTGTGGGTCTCAAAGCTGAAATAGTGCCTCTTACACGCCCTTACGGCCTCTGGAAAGGCAATACTTTCACAGGCAAAGTCATTTATAAGGGCAAGGCTGTTCCCAATGCTGAAATAGAGGTTGAATTTTACAACAAGGGCAGTAAAATTAAGCACCCCACAGATGCCCACATAACTCAGGTTATCAAGGCTGATGCCAACGGTGTTTTCACCTATGCCATGCCCTTTGCTGGCTGGTGGGCATTTGCCGCTCTCATTGAAGATGATGTGACGCTCAAACACGAAGGGAAAGACTATCCCGTTGAGCTTGGTGCTGTTTTTTGGGTGAAAACTTACGGAGCAGACTAGTATGCATATTTCCGAAGGCGTTCTTTCTGCCCCTGTGCTCGGCGCGGGGGCTGCCGCCTCGTTAGGATTTCTCGTTTACGGCTTCCGCCGCATGAAGGATGAACTGCTGACAAAGACCGCGCTGATGTCCAGTCTGTTTTTTGTCGGCTCCTTCATTCATGTACCTCTGGGGCCTTCCAGCGTCCACCTTCTCCTTAACGGTCTCGTCGGCGCAGTACTGGGGTTTGCCGCCTTCCCTGCCATTTTCATGGCGCTTCTGCTTCAGGGGCTTCTTTTTCAGTTTGGCGGACTTACCACGCTGGGAATCAATACGTTTAACATAGCCCTGCCTGCTCTTCTGGCATGGATTCTCTGCCGCGTCGGGATGAAATCCGGCGGAACGGTGCAGACTGTTCTCTTTTTTCTTGCCGGTTTTCTGCCTGTTGCCCTTTCCGGCGCTCTTGTATCCTTCATGCTTTTTCTCAGCGGAGATAAGCTCACTCAGGCGGCACAGGCCATCTTCCTCGCCCATATCCCCGTCATGTTCATTGAAGGAACTGCCACGGTTTTCATACTGAGATTCATAATGAAGGTTTATCCTTCATTCCTTGATAAATGAGGTTACAATGAAGAAACTTCTCACTATTTCCCTTATACTTATCTGCTTTTCTTCCGCTTATGCGCACAAACTGAACGTGCTTGCCATCTATGAAGGCGGCACTCTGAACATTACATCCTACTTTGCTGACGGCACATACTGCAAAAACTGCGGATTCACAATCACTGATGCAAACGGCAGCGAAATTTATAAGGGGAGCCTCAGTGAAGGCGGTGAGGCAACACTCACTGACACCCTTCCCGAATCTTTCACCGTTACTGTAAATGCGGGCATGGGACATTCCGCCAAGGCGGAAGTACATGCAGAAACAGCAGATAATAATGAGCAGGACACCGCTCCTGAGAACAGCAGCACCGCGGCCTTTGACGAAGATGCCCTGCGCACTGTAATCCGCCAGGAACTCGGAAAGCAGACTGTGGAGATTCAGGCAGCTATAGATTCCGGCCGTTCCAACACTGACAGGATAATATCGGGAGTCGGCTATCTTTTCGGAATATTCGGGCTTTTCATGCTTTTCAGAAAAAAATGAAATTCTCCCCCTCAGCCGCAATAGCTGCCGCAATCATTTACTCGCTGCTGATAGCTTTCAGAACGCATATCACCGCATATGATGCTGTGTTTGCTGCCTTTCTGGCTGCGGTATCGCTGAAATCCGGCTTGCGGCCGTTCATCAGACTTCTGCGGCTTAATCTGGTTATTCTTTTCATATGCGCCACAGTGCTGATTTTTCATAATGATCCGTCATACGCTCTTCTGATTTTTCTTCGGGCAAACCTTATCCTCAGCGCAAACCTACTCTTATTTGCTCCCCACGGAACCATGGGTATATATTACGGTTTCTGCGGGCTGAAATTCCCTGATAGGTTCACTGTTCTGCTGTTCTTTGTTATCAAATACACCGAGATTCTCGGCACTGAATATAAAAAAATGCGTGACTCCCTGCGTATACGATGCTTTAATCCGGGGACAAACCTCTTCACTTACAAAACATTCGGGTATCTGGTGGGTATGCTGTTCGTAAAAAGCATGGAAAAAGCAAAGGCACTGCATCACGCTATGCAGCTCAGAGGATTCAGGGGAAGGCTTTATCCGTTTAACACACACCCGCTGAGTGCTGCTGACGGCTTTCTGGCGCTTATGCTCATCGTTCAGGCTGCCCTCACAATCGGACAGATTATATGAGCTGCACACTTTCCCTGAAAGGCATCTCATGCCGCACGGCAGACCGGGTGCTCTTTGAAAATGTTACAATCAACCTTACCCACAAGGATAAAATCGCTCTTCTAGGCCCCAACGGTGCAGGGAAAACCACTCTTCTTAAGGCAATTGTCGGACTGGGCGGCACATGCGGCGGTCACTTTGAAATCCACCATAAAAGGCTCACGACGGAGAAGGATTTTGCTGCCGCGCGGAGGGAGATAGGCTTCCTTTTTCAGGATCCGGATGATCAGATAATCGCCCCTACAGTTATTGAGGAAGTCGCCTTTGGCCTCCTGAATGAGGGCATAAAACAGCCGGAAGCGGTTGCAAAGGCTGAGGCTATGCTGAATGAACTGCATATATCCCACCTGCGCGACCGCATAACTCTTCACCTCTCCGGAGGGGAAAAGAAGATGGTTGCTCTCGCCTCTGTACTTGTGATGAAGCCGGAGATACTGCTTCTGGATGAGCCCTCAGCAGCACTGGATGAAAAAAGCGCTGAGAAACTGGCGGAAATCCTCCGCGGGATCGACAAAACAATGCTGATCGTTTCCCATGATATTGATTTTATTGAGAAAATCGGCGCCCGCAAGATGTTCCTCACAGAAAAGGGGCTGGTTGAGGGGTAATTATTTTAAAATTTTCTCTTCTTTTCTCAGGACGTAAACAGTTCCATGAATGGAACTGCGCCGTGCGAACTACAGCGTAACGTACTGCAGTGTCACTGCGAGGAAGGCGTAGCCTGACGCGGCAGTCTCTGAATATACTGAGAGATTGCTTCACCCTTGCAGGATTCGCAATGACGCAAACAGTTCCATGAATGGAACTGCGCCGTGCGAACTACAGGGTAACGTACTGCAGTGCCACTGCGGGGAAGGCGTAGCCTGACGCGGCAGTCTCTGAATATACTGAAAGATTGCTTCACCCCTGCAGGGTTCGCAATGACGCAAACAGTTCCATGGATGGAACTGCGCCGTGCGAAGCGAAGCCGAACTTGTTTCGGCGCGAGCGTGTGCGGAAAAAACACAGGATGTAGTTTTTGGAGCGGCAAGACAGATACTGCGCCGTGCGAAGCGAAGCCAAATAACAGGCACATGGATGTGCCCGTGGAGCGCGTACCGCAGCGAATGCGAGGAACGCAAGCGGAACCAGAGCAGCAAGCAGCTTGGCTGCGCAGGCTGCGAGTGAGTAAAAACTACAGGAAGTAGGTTTTTACGAACTATCACTAAAACACAAAAGGCGGGAGCATCAGCCCCCGCCAGGTATAAAGACAACAGTCCTGCCGCCTTCTTAATTCTCAAGGTTTACTATATCATCGTACATGCGCTGAACATCGTTCCTGTGGCATGCCTCATCGCTTGCCAGCTTAAAGAAGACATCCCCTGCGGGTGTGTCCTTAAACTTTTCGGCGAGATCTTCATAGTATTTCACGGAGTTATCTTCGTATCTGATGGCAATCAGAAGCACATCCTGAACAGTAAGCTCCCCTGTAACGACTTCCGGCTTGACCCCCTGGCCAATTCCGAGCCCTTTCCAGCGGCAGCTTACATCAAGACCGAGGTTTTCCAGTGAACCTGTCTCAAGCGCCTGCTCGATGATCTCTTTGTGCTTATTCTTCTGCTCCATAAGATCTTTTATAAGCTCCTTGGTGCTGAGATCGCTCACGACTTTAAGCAGCTTGTCATAGAACTCATAGGACAATGCTTTCTTTTCTTTCGCCTCTTCAAGCGCTTTTCTTACAGATGCATCCATCATTTACCCCGTTATACCGTAAGCGAGCTTACGAGATTTACGAAGAAAGAGGGGAAGAAACCAACCAGAACCACAAGCACAGCCGCTATAAAAGTGGCGATAAAGCTGGGGGCCTTAAGCGTAAGCTCGGTTTCATACTCCGGCTCTTTGAAATACATAAATATAGTCACTCGCATATAGTAGTAGCATGCAAGTGCACTGTTAAGCACACCTACTATTGCAAGCCAGTATATCTCGGCTTTGATGGCGGCGATAAAGATGTAGAACTTGCCCACGAATCCCGCAAGCGGGGGAATGCCCGCCAGAGAGAACATGAAAAGGAGCATAGCAAGTGCTACAAGCGGGTTCTTTTTGGAAAGCCCCGCGAAGCTCTCTATCCTTTCATCATCTATCATGCCTTTGTTCTTAAGCATGCTGATAACGGTGAAAGCGCCGATGTTCATAAAGCTGTAGATCAGCATGTAGAGCGTGATTGCCCTGATCCCTTCCGGAGTCATGGTGACAAGCCCTATCAGCATATAACCCGCATGGGCTATGGCTGAGTAGGCAAGCATTCTCTTCACATTCTCCTGGGCAAGAGCCACAAGGTTGCCGTATGTCATGGTGAGAACGGCAAGGATAGTGAAGAAAAGTGTCCACTGCTCGGAAGCGGGGGCTATGGCTACCCATGTAAAGCGGATCAGTGCGCCGAAGGCAGCAGCCTTGGGAGCAACAGTCATAAAGCCCGCAATAGGGGTGGGTGAGCCTGTGTAAACATCCGGAGCCCACATATGGAAGGGAACTGCGGATATTTTGAACGCGAAGCCCACAAGCATAAGCAGGAGGCCGAACTTGATTCCAAGAGAATCACTGCCATGCCCCTGAAGAGCCGCTGCTATATCAGTATAGGTAAGGCTTCCGGTAAGTCCGTATATGAATGAGAGTCCGTACAGGAAAATACCTGAGGAGAACGCACCCATAAGGAAGTACTTAACGCCCGCCTCGTTCGATTTAAGGCAGTGTTTGTTAAAGCCTGCAAGAACATACATGGAGATAGCCATGGTCTCAAGACCGACATAGAAGATGGTAAGGTCGTTTGCGCTGACCATGAACATCATGCCGATCAGGCTGAAAAACATAACTATGTATATTTCGCCTTTCAGCATGTTTTTATCTTTCAGATACTCTATGGAGCCCAGTGTTGTCAGGGTGTAAGCCATAGCAAATATAAGGAAGAAAACATAGCTGAAGTTGTCCCATATAAGCATGTTGTTAAAGCCGATAAAAGGTCCGGCGGGGCAGAGAAGCGCCACAAGGGCAACAAATGCTATCCCGAAGTAGCCCACGCTTGCCTTCATTTTATCGCCCGCAACCACATCAATAACGATAAGCGTAAGAGCAAATATCGTCATCAGAATTTCGGGGTAAACCGTGATGATGTCATTAAATAACTGCGGTGTCATCATCAGCCTCCTTATTTCATCGCCACGCCGGCGGTGAATACCTGTTCAACAAGGTGCTTCACGCTCTCGTGCATATAGGATGTGAAAGTTTCGGGGTATATACCAACCCAGAAAACAATGATCAAGAGAGGCATAATATAGATTATCTCTCTGAGGTTCATGTCCTTCAGGTCTTCCCAGCGTTTGTTAAGGCTTTCATACAGCACTCTCTGGTACATCCAGAGCATGTAGACAGCGGCAAAGATAACGCCGCTGGCGGCTATTATCGCGTAGTCGCTGAAAGCTTCGAATGCGCCCACAAGAACAAGGAACTCGCCTATGAACGCGCCCATGCCGGGGAGGCCGATGGAACCCATTGTGAATATAAGGAAGATTGTGGCGAACATAGGCACACTGGCCGCAATACCGCCGTATTCTGAAATCTCCCTTGTGTGGGTTCTTTCATATATCGCACCAATCAGAAGGAACAGTGCGCCTGTTATTATACCGTGGTTGAACATCTGGAGAATGCCGCCCTCTATACCCGCCTGATTTATGGCGTAGATACCGAGTGTGACAAAACCCATGTGGCTCACTGAGGAATATGCAACGAGTTTTTTAACATCGCTCTGCACCATAGCCACCAGTGCGCCGTAAACAATCGCAATCACAGAGAGGATCGCAACAAAGGGCATAAAGCTTATGGAAGCTGCCGGGGTAATCGGGAGGCAGAATCTCAGGAAGCCGTATGTACCCATTTTAAGCAGTACGCCCGCAAGTATGACTGAACCTGCCGTGGGCGCCTCAACGTGCGCATCGGGAAGCCATGTATGTACCGGGAACATGGGAACCTTGATGGCAAAACCGAGGAAGAAAGCAAGGAATATAACAGTCTGGAATCCCGCTGTGTATTTAACAGCCTGAGCGGTGATAGCCATAATGTCAAAAGTGTATATCCCAGTGATTTCACCGTGCTTGAAGAACAGGGCAATGATTGCAAGCATCATCAGCACTGAACCCGCAAGGGTGTAAAGGAAGAACTTAACCGCTGCGTAGATCCTTCTTTTTCCGCCCCAAACACCTATTATAAGGTACATGGGTATGAGCATAGCTTCCCAGAAGATGTAGAAAAGGAAGAAGTCAAGGGCAAGGAACACGCCGACCATTCCGGTTTCCAGCACAAGCAGAGCGAGGTAGAACTCCCTCTGACGCTTCTGGATGTATGTGAAGGAGCCGAGAACCGCAATAGCTGTAAGCAGGGTAGTGAGGAAGATCATGAGTATTGATATTCCGTCAACTCCTACATAGTACTGAATGCCCAGTGCGGGAATCCAGTCCGCCTTTTCAACGAACTGCATTGCCGCAGTCGTCTTATCAAATGAGGTCATCAGCGGTATAGTGAGGATGAACTCAATAATAGTGGCGATGAAAGTCGCCCACATAGTGGTTTTACCGCCCCTGAAGAACAGGAAGATGACGAAAGCGGCTACCAGCGGGAAGAAAATCAGTATTGAAAGGATGTTTTCCATCATCTCTTAACTCCCCCTTATACCGTGTAGAATATTGTGAACAGCACAATCACGCCGACAACCATCGTAAAGATGTATGTCTGCATGCGTCCTGTCTGCAGGTGTCTTGCCACTCCGCCGATGAACATCGGAACCTTTCCGAATGCGTTTACGGTGAAGTCTATTACGTTTACGTCAAAGCCTCTCCACAGGAATCTGGAGATGGTCACTATGGGGAAAACGATAATCGCGTCATAAAGCTCGTCAAAGAACCACTTGTTGTAGAAGAAGGTATGTACGGGCTTGAATGCCTTGACAGTTTTTCCCGGCAGCGAGGGAACTTTAATGTAGTACAGCCAGCTTATGAATATGCCCGCAGCGGCAACCACTATGGAGAGTACCATCAGCATAAGCGCTGTTGAATGCTCAAGGTGGTGCGGATGCGCTCCCTCAGGTGTAAGTACCGGTCCGAGGAAGTGGTGTATGAAGCCGTTTTCCAGCGGATAGCCGAATACTGCGCCCGCGAGAACCGAAAGGATGGCAAGGAACACGAGGGGCCCTGTCATAGTAACGGGAGATTCGTGAGCGTGGTCGTGCATATGCTGGTTTCTGGGTGTTCCTTCAAACACAAGGAAGAAGGAGCGGAACATATAGAAAGCCGTCATGCCCGCAACAACAGTCGCCACGAACCATGGGAACATGTGACCGTTTGCGAAGGTCATGGCGAGGATTTCATCCTTTGACCAGAAGCCCGCAAGGGGGGGAATACCTGCAATGGCTATACAGCCTATGAGGTAAGTCCAGTATGTAATGGGCATTTTCTTTTTCAGACCGCCCATCTTTCTCACATCAAGGTCGCCGTGCATAGCGTGCATAACAGAACCTGAGCAGAGGAAGAGAAGACCTTTGAAGAAAGCGTGTGTAAACAGGTGGAATATACCCGCAACATATGCGCCCACACCTGTGGCCATTATCATGTAGCCAAGCTGCGAAACGGTTGAGTAAGCGAGTATGCGCTTAAGGTCATACTGGGTAAGACCGATTGTAGCGCCGAGAAGTGCGGTGAACATACCCACATAAACAACAAGCATGCTGGTTATGTGCGCCTCTGAGAACAGAGCGTTGCAGCGCGCAACCATGTAAACCCCTGCGGTAACCATCGTTGCGGCGTGGATAAGAGCCGAAACGGGTGTGGGGCCTTCCATCGCGTCAGGAAGCCAGGTATGCAGCGGGAACTGGGCTGATTTACCCATAGCGCCGCAGAAGAGGCCGAGCGTCATAAGGTCTATCAGGCTGAACTGCATGCCGAACACAGTGTATGTGCTGGCTTTTATCGCCTGGATGGACTCATACTGGAAAGCGTCGCTGTAGTTAAGACCTTTAAATGTTATGATAACGAGCAGAAGGCCTATGTAGAAACCGAAGTCCCCGACCCTGTTCATTACGAAAGCTTTCTTACATGCGTCCGCAGCGCTCTTTTTATAGAACCAGAAACCGATAAGCAGGTAAGAAGAAAGACCCACAAGCTCCCAGCCCACGAAAAGCATGAGGAAGTTGTTCCCCATAACGAGAATGAGCATTGAGAAGGTGAACACTGAAAGATAGGTAAAGAATCTCCAGTATCCCTCATCGTCATGCATATAGCCCATGGAGTAGATGTGCACCATCGTGCTGACGGTGGTAACGACTATGAGCATTATTGCAGTAAGCGGATCCACAAGTATTCCGAAGGGAACACTGTATTTGCCCGCAACAACCCAGTTATATAGGGTGGCATCCACACTGTGCCCGCCCATCACTCTGAAAAAAGTGATGATTGACACAATCCATGAAAGACCGACACCCGCAATCGCGACGAAGTGCGCGTTATTTTTGATGTAGAGCCTTCCGAACAGACCGTTGATAAGAAAAGCAACCAACGGCCCGAGAAGTATCAAGACCTCCAAATGCATATCCTACCCCTATCCTCTCATGATATTAAGTTCTTCGGCATTAATAGTCTGTTTGTTTCTGAACAGACTGATAATGAGCGCGAGTCCCACTGCAGCTTCGGCAGCGGCCACCGCCATGACGAAGACTATGAAAATCTGTCCGGTCATATCCTGCAGATAGTTGGAAAAAGCAGCGAGGTTGATGTTCACCGCGTTAAGCATAAGCTCCAGCGACATGAACATAACGATGAGGTTTTTCCTTATCAGAACCCCTGCCATTCCAAGGGCGAATATAACCGCGCTGAGTATAAGGTAATGAGCCAGCGTCAATTCCATAGTCCCCTCCTAGTCCTTTCTTGCTATTACGATGGCACCGATCATCGCAACAAGAAGAAGTATGGAAGCGATTTCAAAGGGTACCAGATACTTTGTGAACAGTACGTTTCCGTATGCCCTGACGTTGTTCATGCCTTCTACGTAGGGAAGCGGTCCGATAGCGCCGTTTTTGAAGATTCCGGAGCTCCAGATTGTGATAGCGATCTGAAAGAAGACCACAACCGAAACAGCCGAGCCGATTATGTATTTCGCGGGCATCCTGATGAAACCGCCCGAACGGGGGTTAAGCAGCATAACCACAAAGAGATACAGAACCAGAATCGCGCCTGCGTAGACGAGAACCTGAATCGCCGCAACGAATTCCGCACCGAGCTGAACAAAGATTCCCGCAACGCTGAAAAACGTAAGGAGCATCCAGAGAGCCGAGTGAACGGGGTTCTCACGTGTGATGACACCGAGAGCTGAAACCACGGCCAAACCCGCAAGAATGTAAAATGCAACCTGCGCCATCATAACTGCTCTCCTTTAGCCTGTGCGTCAGCCAGTTCCTTTTTGTAGTTTTCAGAAAGAGTTTTCATGTTTATCACATAATTGTCTCTGGTTGAGTCTGTTGTGTGATAGTTGCGCCCCATGTGAACCGCGTCAACCGGGCATGCCTCTTCGCAGAAACCGCAGTAAATGCAGCGGGAAAGATCCAGCTCGTATTTACGGATAAGCCTTTCGCCGTTCGGTCCGCAGTCTGTCACTATGTGTATGCACTCGGAAGGGCATACCTTCTGACAGAGGTAGCAGCCGACACATTTGGTTGCGCCGTTTTCATGGGTTTTAATGTACTGAACACCCCTGAATCTGGGGAATACCGGGGTATCCTCATAAGGGTATTTGTACGTTACCTTCTTCTTGAACAAATGTTTCAGGGTAATTCCAAGACCCTGAAAAATTTCAGTTAAGAGCAGAGTATCGAATATATTTTTCATGCTTCACCCCTACCTGACAATGTGAACCACGATTGCCGTTATCATAAGGTTGGCAAGGGCAATCGGTATAAGTACCTTCCAGCCGAGACTCATAAGCTGGTCAAAGCGGAGTCTGGGGAGAGTGGCTCTCAGCCAGAGGAAGATAAACATAATGAACAGAACCTTGAGCACGAACCAGACCAGAGGAGGCAGGAAGGGGCCGTTCCATCCGCCGAGGAACATAACAACGGCGATTGTGGAAACAAGGTACATATTTGCGTATTCGCCGAGGAAGAAGAGGGCGAACTTCATTGAGGAGTATTCCACATGGAAACCCGCAACGATTTCGGTCTCAGCTTCTGCAAGGTCGAAGGGTGCTCTGTTTGTTTCTGCGATGGCGGCTATAAGGTAAACCATGAAAGCCACTATCTGCGGAACAACAAACCACATGCCTGACTGAGCGAGGGTTATCTCCCTGAGAGAGAGAGAACCTGCCAGAAGAACAGGCGCCACAAGGGCAAGCCCCATTGCTGTTTCGTAGCTCAGAACCTGAGCCGAAGAACGCAAGCTTCCGAGGAGGGCGTATTTTGAGTTTGAAGCCCAGCCGGACATGATAACGCCGTAAGTACCCACGGAAGAAATAGCCAGAACATAAAGAAGACCGATGTTAAGGTCTGTTATATAGGGCTTTATCTCCATGCCGAACATGGTGAAGTTATCGGCGAAGGGAATAACGGCGAATCCTGCCAGTGCCGGAACCATCGTAAGCAGGGGTGCCAGGATGAATACCGGTCTGTCAACCATATCGGGCGTAAGGTCTTCCTTTGCGATCAGCTTCACCGCGTCCGCGATGGGCTGAAGAAGACCGTAAGGTCCGGTATGCATCGGCCCAAGACGCACCTGCATTGCACCTATAACCTTACGCTCGGCATACGTCATGTATGCCACTGCGAGGAGGATTACAGTTACAATGATCAGTATCTTGATTATTGTGAAAACTATAGGGAGCAACATTCCTCTACCTCATATATCTTTAATGTCTTTCAACCTTTTTTACCCAGAGTCACTTTCGGGTATCTGCCGTTGCCGAAGATCACAGCCGTGTCGGCATAGTCCTCAGGCAGGGCAACGCAGCCTTTCGTTATGTGTTTTTCCACATGAACCTTGAAAGTCTTCGTGATTCCCGCAGCGCTCACGCTCACCGCCGCTCCGTCACCGAGACCGAGAGCCTCCGCATCAGCGGGGGAAATCTCAAGCTTGGCTTCGCCGTAAACTTTGGCGAGGTCGGGAGACCATCTGGTGTATGAGCCTGAATGAAGTCTGAGCGATGAGGGGTAGAGGTAGTGTGTGCCCTCTCCCGCAGCCGCTTTCGCCGGCTTTTCGAATTCGCCTTTTACCGCATAGGGGTAGCTGATAAGGCCGCCGTCAAAGTCAGCGTCTTTGTAAAGGGGAACCTCTTTGCGGATAAGCTCTCTCGCCTCGCATGAGCAGGAAGTCAGTCTGCCGCCGAGCCTTTCCGCCAGAGCGGATATGACCTCGGCATCGGTTTTAAGCCCTTTGCAGAGCGCCTTATTAACCGACTGAACCCTTCCCTCAAGGTTGGTGAAGCTGCCGTCCTTCTCCGCGTATGTCGCAACGGGGATGTACACGGAAGCTTTCTTAGCGGTTTCGCTCATGAAAGGATCCGTAACAGCGAGAAGTTCAAGGGAATCCAGTGAAAGATCCGCCCAGCCTGTTCTCACAGCGGGGTTTTCACCGAAGCATATGAGAGCCTTTATTGTTTTGTTCTGTATTCCTTCTTTCAGCTTCGCAGCATCCAGAGCGCCCATATCAACGACACCCTGTGAGTTTGCCTTAGCCCTTGCCGCGGCAAGCTTAAGTGCGGGAACCTGTTTTTTCAGTTCTGAAACAAACCAGAGATCCGCTTTGTTGTAAGGGTTGTAAACGGCAACAGGCTTCTCGGCTTTTTTGAGAACCTCAAGCACTGCGGCCTCTTCCCCCTGCCCCTCAACAAGCCTTGTCATGCTGGCGTAAACCTCATCCGGAGTTCCGGTGAACTGTTTTTCGATCACCCTTTTCAGTGCGGTTTCGGAGGGGTAGAAGACATAAAGCGGAGCCTCGTTCTTTCTCCCGGCGGCTCTCACCGCGAGGCCGAGAATGGGGTTGGCTTCGGTTACGTCTATGTTGAGAACAGCAACTGCGTCGCTTGTTTCTATATCAGCGTATGTTGCCTCAGGAAGCGATGTGTGCGGTTCAAGGGCAAACATGCCGCCTGTTCCGATAACTTCCTTAGCCAGCTTGTTCGCGAGGAAGGCTTCCTCGTTTGTCAGTCTCGGTGAAACGAGAACCGCAACGGAGTCAGCGCCGTGCTGAGCTTTAATGCTCTTCACTTTTTCAGCAATCGTCACAACAGCCTGATCGAAGTCGGCAGCAGCGAGTTCTCCCGCTGATTTGACCTTTGCCGAGGTTTCGCGCTTCACGCTGTTGACAAATTCGAACCCGAACCTGCCCTTCGCGCAGAGATTGCCGTGGTTTGCGCCCTTTTCGGGGAGCTCGCCCATTCTGTAAAGCTCGCTGCCTTCGGTTTCAAGCTCTATGTAGCAGCCGCAGCCGCAGAGACCGCATACGGAATCTGTTTTTTCAAGGTTCCACGGTCTGTTTTTGAAGAGATAAACTCTGTTGTTGAGCGAACCCACAGGGCAGACGCTTATGCACTGTCCGCAGAATTCGCAGTTCCAAGGCTGATCGAAGGCTGTTCCGATCATGGTTTCCATACCGCGGTTTATGAAGCTTATCGCCTGTATGTTCACCACTTCGTCGCATATCCTTACGCAGCGTCCGCAGAGTACGCATCTGTCCACATCCCTTTCTATAAAGGGGTTAGTGTGGTCAACGGGAGTATCTGCGGGCTTGGCATCAAAACGCACCTTAGTGAGGCCGACCTCGTAAGTGAGATCCTGAAGCGTACACTCGCCGCCCTTATCGCACACGGGGCACTCAAGGGGGTGGTTCACAAGCAGAAGCTCAATCACAGTTTTCCTGATCCTCTGGAGCTTTTCGGTGTTGGTGAGAATGTCCATATCGGGGGCGACGGGCGTTGTGCACGCCGTCATCATTCTGGGGTTGCCCACAGCCTCGATAAGACACACTCTGCATGCACCGAAGGGGTTCAGGCGCGCATCGTGGCAGAGAACGGGGATATGCACCCCGGCCTTTTCCGCCGCCTGAAGGATTGTGTAATCCTTCGGCACCTCAACCTGTATTCCGTCTATTTTCAAGGTTACCATCTGCATATCCATATCCCTTAATCTATTGAGTTGAACGGGCAGTTCACTATGCACTCACGGCACTTAACGCACTTAGCCTTATCGATGTATGCAAACTGTCCCTTCTCCCACGTGATAGCATCAACCGGGCAGACCTTTTTGCAGATACCGCATTTTTTGCATCTTTCATCCACAACCACGAACTCGATGAGTTCAGGGCATTCCCTTGCGGGGCATTTCTGTTTGAAGATGTGCGCTTCGTACTCATCCCTGAAATACCTGATTGTGGTAAGAATAGGGTTGGGAGCCGTTTGTCCGAGACCGCAGAGTGACGCGATTTTAATATCGCTGGCCAGGGATTCCAGCCTTTCGATATCGCCTTCCTTTCCCTTGCCGGATGTTATCCTGTCGAGGATGTCCAGCATGGTTTTGGTTCCCACACGGCAGGGGATGCATTTTCCGCATGACTCCCTCTGTGTGAAGGTAAGGAAGAACTGAGCAACGTTCACCATACAGTTGGTTTCATCAAGAACAACCACTCCTCCGGAACCCATCATCGCACCTGCGGCGATGAGCGAGTCGTAGTCGATCTTTGTATCAAGGTGCGCTTCAGTCAGACACCCGCCTGAGGGGCCGCCGAGCTGAACCGCTTTGAACTTTCTTTTCTTGGGAATGCCGCCGCCGACCTCGAAAATGAGCTCACGCACGGTAATCCCCATGGGAACCTCGATGAGCCCTGTGGACTTAACCTTGCCGGAAAGGGCGAAGATTTTTGTTCCCTTGGACTTCTCTGTTCCTATGTTTGCGTACCAGTCCGCGCCGTTGAGGATGATAACAGGAAGGTTGGCGAAAGTCTCAACGTTGTTAACGTTTGAGGGTTTCTGCCAGAGGCCTTTCACAGCGGGGAAGGGCGGTCTGGATCTGGGCATTCCCCTTTCGCCTTCGATGGAGGCGATGAGAGCCGTTTCCTCACCGCAGACGAATGCGCCCGCTCCCTCTTTCAGCTTGAGGTGAAACTCAAAGCCGCTTCCGAGAACGTTGTCGCCGAGGTAGCCTGCTTTTTCCGCATCTATGAGGGCTTTTTTAACCCTTTTGATCGCAAGGGGGTATTCCGCGCGGCAGTAGATGTAGCCTTCTGTGCAGCCTATGGCATAAGCTGCTATCAGCATGCCCTCTATAACAGCGTGGGGGTTGCCCTCAATGATTGATCTGTCCATGAACGCGCCGGGGTCACCCTCATCCGCATTGCAGATAAGGTATTTGAGTTCTCCCGGAGAATTGCGGCAGAATGTCCATTTGAGTCCTGTGGGGAAACCGCCGCCCCCCCTGCCTCTGAGGCCGGACTTTTTAACTTCGTCAATAACCTCTTCTGAGGTCATTTTCAGAGATTTTTTAAGAGCGTCATAGCCGCCGTGGGCTATATAGTCCTCAAGGCTGTCGGGGTCTACTTTTCCGCAGTCATTGAGAACATAGCGCTTCTGTTTATCGTAAAATTCGAAATAGTCCTTCTTGGCAGCCCATTTGGTGACAACTTCACCGCCTATGATGTGCTCCTCGATTATTGTGGGGACCATTTCCGCCGTCACGTGCTCGTAAGTTATAGGCCCCTTTCCGGGGATATACACGTCGATAAGAACATCTCTGGCGCAGAGACCCCTGCAGCCTGTCTGTTTGGCTTTGCAGTTGCGCTCTTTGACATCGGTGTTTACCAGGCCGCGTTTTTCAAACTCACTGTTAAGGGCTGCCATAACGGCATCACCGCCGGAGGCGACTCCCGCGGTTCCCATACACACGTGTACTTCTATCTGTTCGACTTTATACTCGCTCATAGCCTGTCCCTACGCTTCCATCTTACCGGAGGCATAATCCCTGAATATCTTCCTGGATTCCTCCGGCGTGAGGTTACCGTGAGTTTTATCGTTTACCATAATAACAGGAGCCATTCCGCAGGCTCCGATGCATGAAACCTCTTCAAGGGTGAAGAGTTTGGCTTCATCGGTTTCTCCGTTTCTGATTCCGAATTCCTCGAAAACAACTTCGGAGATCCTTCCGGAACCCTTAACATGGCAAGCCGTGCCCCTGCAAATCCTGATGACATACTTGCCTCTGGGTTTGGTGTAGAACTGTGCGTAAAAGGTAATTACGCCGTACAGGGTGTGTGAGGAGATGTTGAGGTTTTCAGCCACTCTCTCCACAACTTCTTTATAAAGATAGCCGTAGGCATCCTGAACCTTCTGGAGCACGGGGATTGTAGCGCCTTTTGCACCTGCGTACTGGGCGCATATCGCATCGCACTTAGTCCAGTCAAGCTCTTCGGGGGTTCTTTCCTGAACCTCTTCCACAACCGCTTTAACTTCCGTCATATCGCGCCCCCTTACCTGTCTATCTCGCCGAGAACAACATCGTTTGTACCGATGATCGCAACAAGGTCTGCGAGCATGTGACCTTTGGCCATGTGGTTAAGCACGCCGAGGTTCACATAGGAAGGAGCACGGATTTTAAGCCTGTAGGGTCTTTCCTCTCCTTCGCTGACGATGTAGAAGCCAAGCTCACCTTTGGGAGCTTCGATTCCCTGATACGTCTCGCCCTTGGGAGGACGGAAGCCTTTGGAGATCAGGTAGAACCTTCTGATGAGGGACTCCATTCTTTCATAAACGTCCTCATGTGAGGGCATTGCCACTCTGGGGTCGTCCGTCATAACGGGTCCTTCGGGGAGAGATGCAAGAGTCTGGGCAACAATTTTGTTCGCCTCGCGGAGCTCCTTCATTCTCACTTTATAACGTGCGTAAGTATCCCCCTCCGGCTGAGTGGGAACTTCGAACTTGAATTTGTCATAACAGCAGTACGGCTCGTCACGTCTGAGGTCGAAGTCAAGACCTGCGCCTCTCATAAGGGGGCCGCTTGTGCCGTAGTCCTGAGCATCGTCAGCGTTGAGAACGCCGATGCCTATGGTTCTCATTTTCCATATCCTGTTGTTGGTGAGGAGGTTTTCATAAAGATCAACGAAACCGTCAAACTCATCAACGAAGGATTTGGCAAGCTTGAAGAACTCCTCAGGAGCATCTTCACGAATGCCGCCGATTCTGATCCATGAGCTTGTCATCCTCTGGCCTGTGGCGCACTCGAACATATCAAGCACACGCTCCCTTTCGCGGAAGGCATAGAGGAAAACAGTCATCGCGCCTATGTCAAGAGCGTGGGTTGCTATCCACACAAGGTGGCTGGCTATACGCGCGAGTTCTGCGTACATAACCCTCATGTAGTCTGCTCTTTCGGGGATTTTCACTCCGAAGAACTTCTCTACAGCAAGGCAGTACGCAAGGTTGTTGGACAGGGGGGAAAGGTAGTCCAGCCTGTCCGTAAGGGGGATAAACTGATGGTAAGTCCTGTTTTCCGCAAGCTTTTCAGTTCCCCTGTGAAGATAACCCACATCAGGGGTTACGTTTACTATTGTTTCGCCGTCAAGATCGACAACAAGCCTCAGAACCCCGTGAGTACTGGGGTGCTGGGGTCCCATGTTGACGGTAACCACTTCGGCTACGTTATTGTTAATGTTCTGCATAACCGTCTCCAACCCCTTATTTGGTGAACTTGATACCGAGACGCTGCTCGTCAGTCTTGTTGAACCACTTCCTCTCTTTCAGAGGGAAGTCTTTCCTGAGCGGGTGCCCCTCGAAGAAGTCGGGGAGAAGAACTCTTCTCAGATCGGGGTGACCTTCGAATACGATTCCCATAAGGTCGTACTCTTCCCTCTCCATAAGGTCTGCGCCTTTCCATATATCAGTAATCGTGGGGAAGACGTGATCGGGTCTTGAAAGTTTCACAAACACCCTGAGCTTGTTCTCGATTGAGTAGAGGTTGTTTGTGACCTCAAACTTGTCTGCTTTTTTAGGCCAGTGGGTGGCGATAACGTCCACCATGTACCTGAAGGAAAACTTCTCTTTCAGCGCGCGGAGAACGCTTTTATAAACCGCATCATCCTTAACCCTGACAAAATTACAGCCGAACTGCGTGTAACAGTTCAGCTTGCCGGGGAAAAGCTGCTCAAGCTGTGTGGTTAATTCGGTAAAATTCATTGCCGCCCCCTATTTCCTTACCACTTTTTCTGTCATGATTTTTTTCTGAAGCTCAACAATAGCGTCAAGCAGAGCCTCAGGTCTGGGAGGGCATCCGGGAACGTAAAAATCCACGGGGAGAATCTCATCGACACCCTGAACCGTGGAGTATGTATCATAAATACCGCCGCTTGTTGCGCAGCTTCCCATTGCAATACACCATTTGGGCTCAGGCATCTGATCCCACACTTTGCGCACGATGGGAGCCATCTTGCGGGTAACGGTTCCTGCGACTATCATCACGTCTGCCTGACGGGGTGTGGCACGGAAGATGATACCGAGCCTGTCAAGGTCGTGCTTGGCGGCGCCTGTCGCCATCATCTCAATGGCACAACAGGCAAGGCCGAAAGTCACAGGCCAGAGGGAAGATTTTCTTCCCCAGTTGATGACACTGTCCACCGTTGTGGTGATAACATTGTCCGGCAGCTTATTCGTCATTACACCCATTCCAGAGCTCCTTTTTTCCACTCATACAGAAATCCGATGACAAGAATTATCAGGAACATGAACATAGCGACAAGCCCGTAAAGCCCTATATCTCCGAAAGCGACAGCCCACGGATAAAGAAACACTATTTCTACATCGAAGAGAACAAAAAGCAGGGCGACTATGTAGAACCTGACGTTGTACCTTTTTCTGGCATCCGAGAACTCCGGCATACCGCATTCGTAAACGGAGTTTTTAACCTTATCGTACTTTTTCGGACGTATAAGACCGCCCATAAACATCATGATGGCGCCTATCGCGCCTGCAATCAGCATAAGGATTGCGACTGGCAAATACTCATTCATACCACACCTCTGTATTTTGTATACAGTATGCAATGTCTATCATACCGCATCATCACTGTCAACAAGAAACATCGTTTTACAGATCAAAGGATTTGGCGTTTTCGGGGTATTGTAAACTAATAGAAGGTATAGGTTTTCTCTATACTATTTCGCGCTCAGGAGCCTCTCCCTCAGAAGCTCCATTTCATGGGGCAAAGGGGCGCAAAAATCCATTTCTTTTTGAACAAAAGGGCTTTTAAAAGTGAGTTTCCAGGAGTGCAAAGCCTGCCTTTCAATTTTGTAACCCCTGTTATGTTTTCCGCCGTAAAGCGAATCGTCAAGTATCGGATGTCCAATATGAGCAGCATGAACCCTTATCTGGTGAGTGCGTCCGGTGTATATGCGCACCTCTGCAAGAAAGGCGTTTTTATAACGTTCTTTTACGGTAAAAAGGCTCTTTGCGGGACGCCCGTCCTCCCTGACTGCCATCCGTTTGCGGTCTGCGGGGTGTCTGCCTATGGGTTCGTCAACAATAAGGGTGTCAAATTTAGGGGTTCCCCAGCAGAAAGCGAGATAACGTTTGTCCACGGTGCGGTTCAAAAAAAGGGAAGAGAGCTTTTCACGCGCATCCCTGTTCCTTGCGACCAGAATCAGCCCTGACGTGTCCCTGTCCAGCCTGTGGACTATGCCCGGCCGGAAGTCGTTGTAATCTTCGATACGGTATCGGTAAAGAAGCCCGTTCACCAGTGTTCTGTCCGGAGACCCCGGTGCGGGGTGCACAGTCACCCCTGCGGGCTTGTTCACCACAATCATGTTTTCGTCCTCAAATATCACGTCAAAGTCAACGGGCTGCGGCTCAAGGCTCGGAGCCTCCTCCACCGGGATCTCCATGCGGATAACATCCCCCTTTTTTACCTTGAGGGACTTAGCTGGAATCCGCCCGTTGACCTCGACCAGACCTTCTTCTATAACCTCGGCGGCGAAGCTCCGGCTCCGGCCGGATTTTGCCGCAAGCAGCACATCAAGCCGCACCCCTGCATCATCTGCCGTAAATTCAATAACTTCTGCTGTTTCGTCTGTGAATCTCATTGTTCCTTCTTAAAAAATTTCTTTCAGATACTCCGTGAAGCGTTTCCATGATTTTTCATCCGCATCCCTGCGGTAGCTTTGTGAACCGAAAACAGTGAAAGCATGGGGAGCACCGCTGTAGGTGGTCATCTCATGCCTTACCCCTTCGTTTTCAAGCTGTACGGCAAGCTTTGCAAAACTCTCCATGCTCACAGCGGCGTCAGCCGTTCCGTGGAAAATCACCACTTCGCCCTTTGTTCCGGAATAGTCCTGCCCCTGCGGGGTATCTATTCCGCCGTGGAAGGAGATGAATGATTTAAGCGGTGCGCCGCTCCTTGCGTATTCCAGAGCCACAGTTCCGCCGAAGCAGTAGCCGATAATCACTGCGTTGCCCGTGTTCGCGCCGAGGGATTCAGCCTTGTCGAAACCTGCCTGAAGGATTCTCCTCATCTTTTCCCTGTCAGCGTAAAGCTCACCTGTGAGCCGTCTCCTCTCTGCAATCTCCTCAGGGCGGACACCTTTTCCGAACATATCAACGGCAAATGCAGAATAACCCAATTTGTTAAGCATTTCGACTCTTTTAATCTCATATCCGTCCAGACCGTCCCAGTCATGGACGATGAGAACCAGAGGAGCCTTCGCTGAAACGGGCGAGTAAAAACCTTCGTATTCGGCACTGCCGGACTTATACACAACAGATTCCCCCGCATAAACCGAAACGGTCATCAGAAACATAATCACAGCCAGTACGTACTTCATGATAAACCTCCTGAAAAAATTCTTCCCTGCCTCTTAAGCACACATCCGTATATAATAGTAACAAACAATATTGGGCTGATGCCCGGAATCCACCATAAAAAAGGATCTTTTCGGTTGACTTACCGCATAGGTATTGATAAAAAGATCTTCTGCCTTGCTGCAGAGCTGATGAATCTGCGGCTTTAACCAAAAGGAGGACAAATTGGTTACTTACGAAACTATTTTCATCGTCCGTCCCGACCTTACGCAGGAAGAGATTGACGCAAACCTTGAGTTTTTCAAGGGGAACATTGAGCAGAACGGCGGCGAAATTCTTAAAGTTGAGCCATGGGGCAAACTTTCTTTCGCTTACGAAGTTGAAGACTACCGCGAAGGCTACTACTTCCTTATTCAGTACAACGCCGGCGGCAACTACAACGAAGAGCTTGAAAAACGCTACCGCTACAGCGAGGACGTTCTCAGGTTCTGCATCGTCAAAATCGACGATAAGAAATTCAAACTGAAACCCAGAAAAGACCCCGCTCCCAGACCTGACAGAAAGGGCAAGAAAGTCAACCCCAGAAAACCCAGAGAGGACAGAGCTCCCTTTGAGGACGGCGATGACTCGGCTGCAGAGACTGACTCGGAAGAAACTTCCGAATAACAATATAAATATCCGCCGGATAAGGAATTTACCATGGGCTTTTTCAACAAGGTAGTACTGTTGGGTAACTGTACCCGCAACCCCGAAGTAAGATATGTTCCCGGAAGGGATCTCGCAGTGGCCAAGTTCGGCCTCGCTGTAAACAGCAGAAGAAGCAAGGACAAGGAAGAGACAATGTTCATCGACATAGTGGCTTTCGGCAAACTCGGCGAAATCTGCGGGGAATACCTCACGAAAGGCAGCCCTGTACTGGTGGAAGGACGCCTCTCCCAGAATGTGTGGGAGCAGGAAGGACAGAAACGCAGCAAGCATGAAGTGATCGCCGAAAATATCCAGCTTGTCTCATCAAGAAGAGGGGACAAAGGCGGAGACTATTCAGGCAGTGACGGCGGCTTCTCTTCAGGCGGCAGCAGCGACGATTTCAGCGAAGACGACATACCGTTTTAGGCGCTGAGCAAACGGAGGACTATATAAAATGGCTGTTTTAAGAAGAAAATTTCAGAAAAAGAAAGTGTGCAGGTTCTGCGCGGAAAAAATCGATATAGACTACAAAGACGCTAAACTCCTCAGAGGTTTCGTAACCGAAAGAGGTAAAATAATGCCCAGAAGGCTTACTGGCACATGCGCAAGACACCAGAGAGCACTGGCTTCTGCTGTTAAAACCGCACGTACCATCATCCTTCTCCCCTTCAGCCTTGACAGATAATATCAGGCTGAAACGCAATTAAAAGAACAGACAGGGAGCCCCGCAAGAGGCTCCCTTTTTTATTTGATTTTTATGCCGTCAGAGGTCAGTTCCAGAACACCGTAGCCGCCCGTTGTCTTTTTAAGAAAACCGTACATTCCCTTGCCTGTGAATGCAGATACAATCTCATCCGCCACTGCGGCCGGGTCTATGTCGCCGTATATTTCAGGATATGCCGACTTCGCCATAAGAAAAGCATTTACATAAAGCATCTCAGGGTTAGTAAAGTAAGTTGTATGGGGGAGAAGCAGAAAGACCTTTCCGTTTCTGAACGCCCTGAGCCTTGAGTAAAACTCAGGGTGCTTCCGCGCGTCATCAGCAATAAGCGGCAAACCGTTTCCGTCGATGAAAATTATTTCCGGATTCTTCGCCAGAACATACTCACGGTTCACGAAGAACTGGCCGCTTTTCCGCTCTCCGTCAGCAGTGTTTTTTATCCCTGCAAGCTGCATGGGAAGAAAATCCGCCGCAGTGCTGTTCAGCCCCTGATGCCCTTTATAGGAAATAGCGCCCAGATAAGCCTCGGCCTTCTTCTCCGGTGCACGGTTCAGCTTAACTGTCAGGCTTTTTATGTATGATATGAGTTCCTCTGCTCTCTCCTTCCTGTTGAGAACCTCGGCAGTAATCCTGATCGAACGGAAGAAAACATCCTGATCAAAGTTCGGCAGACCGTAGCCCACAGCAACAACCGGGATATTCAGTTTACGCTGAACAAGATCCGGCTCGCCCCTGTCCGTTGATACTATAAACACCACATCAGGCTTGAGGCTTATAATCCTCTCATAGTTCGGCATGCGCACCGCGCCCGCTTTGCCTATCACGGGGAGATCCTTCACCGTCTCAAAATTAGCCTGAATATACGGCTTGGTGTAATCCGCAGCTTTCTCCACATCCTCAACACCGACAGCCAGATTCTGTGCCCTGAGATAGGTAACAAATGCCATGCTGCTGCCGATGGAAATCACCCTTTCAACCCTATCAGGCACATTGACAGTGCGGCCGAAAACATCGGTAACAGTCTTCGCCCATGCGGCAGGAGCAAGCAGAAGGGCGAAAAGACATATAATCAGACGCGCCATATTATCATCTCTATGCTGTATGCGGTGCGCTCGATGTACTTTCCGCTTTCATCCAGATGAGGCCTGATATATTTTTCCAGCAAGTCCTCCTCCGGTGTCACACCGTATATTGAAAGCATGTCACGGCAGTTTGAAGCAGCCTCCTCATAGGTTCTGGGCACAACCCATTCACCCTCGACAGGATATGCAGTGTACTCCGCTCTCCTGTTCTGAAGCCACTCACGCATGGCGGGGGCATCGTTGAACTTTTTGGGTATAATGCCGTAATGCTGATAAAGACCGGAAAGCATACACGACTCCATCCTCCCGGCAAAACCCATATATACAACCCAGCCTTTTGCATGTTCCAGAACCTTAAGCCTGCCTTCCTCAGACTGCACAGCCGGTGTCATGGAGCAGAAAACAACATCGAACTTCCTGTCAGATTTAAACTCAAGCCAGTCGCCGAGGTATGTCACAATATTGTTTATACCCTGCGCCGCCGCGTCATCTTTAAGTATGCTCAGCATCTCGCTTGATATATCAGCAGCGGTGACATGCTTTGCCTCTTTCGCAAGGCGGATGGTGTACATGCCGCTTCCGCAGCCGACATCAAGAATATCCGCATCTTTGAAAACCACCCCGTGACTGAGGGCGATGTTCAGCATGCGCGACTCATAATTATCTTCCCCGGCTTCATAACGGGGGAAGTTCTTTGCTTTGTTATTCCAGAATTTTTCCTGCTGTGCCCTTGCTGCTACAGTGTCCATTTTACACTTGCTCCCATATTGATCCCCATGGCGGGATAGCCCCATGTCTCTTCATATTCCTTATCCGTCAGGTTTTCACCGTATATCTCAAGCACTGTACGCTTATCAAGCCTGTAGCGGAGGCTCGCATCAACAGTGGTGTAGCCGCCAAGCTCGCCTTTTGTCAGAGTGGCTGTGTTTACGGTGTAGAAACGTCTGCCGGTATAGTTGAGCCCCATATCCAGACTGATTTTTCTTGTTATATCCCAGCTAAATCCCGCGGATGCCTTCACATCGGGGATGTAGTCCACTTCTTCAAGAGTATTGTCAGGGTCTGAGGGATCGTTCTTTTTCTTTGTTTTCTGATATGTTCCGCTGAGGCGTGCGCTGAGCGTGCGTGTTACATCGTAGGAACCGTCCAGCGTTGTTCCGTAGAATTCAGCATCCGTATTATACGCCGCCCATGCCTGATAACTCTGCGGGCGGTTCACATAAACCGCCTTGTGCAGTATATAGTCCTCTATATCATAATAGAAAGCGGAAAGCTTAATCCTGCCTTTGCCGGGGAAAGTGTGGGCATAGGCGGCATCTATACCCGTGGCGGATTCGGGTTTGAGCTTTTTCCCTATGAGATAGGGCACATTTACCGTGCTGTCGCCCGAACTGGCCTGAGAGTTCCACCACAGTTCAGGCAGAGTGGGGGTTCTGTAGTTCTGATAAACAAACAGCGATAACTTGTCATTCGGTGTCAGAGCATATGTGAGCCCTGCCTTCGGCGTTGCTTTGCCGTCCTCATAGCTGTTGTCGCCGCTTTTGGCATCGTATGTGTCGTAGCGCATGCCGAAATCAGCAGTGAGCCTGTCGGTTACCTTATAGCTATCGGAAATGAAAAAGCCGTAAACATCAGCCTCTGAGCCGCTGCTTCCCGCCATGGTTCCTGTCCACTGGTTAGCTCCGGCCTTGTTGTAGTTGGTGTCCACATAACGCACCTCTATGCCGCCGGATCTCATGGCCTTTGCTTCCGCTCCCGCGGTGAGGGTATGCTTCTCAAGTTCCGCAACGGTTTTCAGCTTGTAGCCGTAACTCCTGTCCACCTTGATTTTTCTGTCCAGAACCAGATCGCCGTCTGACGTGAGCACCTGATTAAAATCGTTCGGGTTCGCAGTCAGTATCTGTAGCCTCGCGGCAACATCGGCATAGTTTTTCTCATAGCGGTCTTCATAGTTTTTATAAGCCATAGCCTCAATGTAGGCCCTGTCGCCTATGGGCTGAGTGTATGTAACATCCAGCATATGCCTTATCTTATCCCAGTATGCTCCGTCACCTATTACGCTCATTGAAGGGGTAGGTGAGCCCCCCGCGAAATATTCACCGCTGGCTGTGGGATAATTGCTGTCTATGGGTGTATTAAAGCCCGGAACAGAAGAATCCGAGTCAGACGACGGCTTGCCGTCATCCCTGTTTGAGCGGATGAGCCCTCGTGTGGTTTTGCTGTACTTATACCCAAGAACAAGCTCCCCCTGCCAAGGCAGGCTCAGATAGAACTTAGGATTGATATGCAGTGATTCATAGTCATTGTTTCTCAGGTATGCGTCCGCCTCCTGATGGCTCATCCCCAGACTCACCCCGAATGCGCCGAAGCTTTTTGCAAAGCTGCCCCGAATGTTATGATAGTCGTTCGCATTGTCCCAGCCGCCCATTGTGGCATATATTGATGCGGATGCCTCTTTGGAGGGGCGTTTGGTATAGGCATTAATCACGCCGCCCAGCGCGTTGTTGCCGTATTCCGCACTGCTGCCGCCCTTTATAACCTCAATTCTCTCAATATTATCAAGGGGGATAGTGCCGAAATCTATATAGTTGCCCCCGACGTTCCCTGTTGAGCTGATGTTTCTGCCGTCAAGGTTAAGCATGATCCTTTTGCTTTCCATCCCTCTGATGGAGATGATGTCGCCGCTGTCACCGAAGGCAGTCTTGCGCTTGAAGGAAATCTCCGGATCTTTTACAAGAAAGTCGGCTATATTGCCGCTTCTGTTCTTTTCAGCCACCTTCTGCTCACTGACATTCAAGTCTGAATCTGCCGCGGATTCGGCAGTTACTGAAACTTCATCCAGGTAAATTGTTGTCCTCATAAGGCTTTCATCCGCCATAACCGGACATGCCAAATAAAGTGCTGCACACACGCCGATAATAAATCTTCTCAAAACTCCCTCCATAGATATGTAATCTTAATCTCACCTATAACACGATTAATGAAACCCATAACACCAAATCAAAATCAAATCAATATCAAGTAACACATAAGATATAATTCGTAACACATGGAAATGTCAGTCCGGAGGGATAAAAAGGATCATTTAATGGACATTAAACATTTTTACAGCTAACATTAGGCGGACAATAATAAACATAAAGAGCATTAAATATATGAGAGTTTTTTATCTTCCCGTCGCAAGCATAGTCCTTTTCGCTGCCGTTCTGTTCTTTCCGAGAATAGGCGGGCTGTTCATCCCTTTCTCCCCTCTGCTTCTGCTTCTTTACCTTGCAGATCAGGCGAGGGAGAGAAATTCGGATATTCTCTTTCTGGTGCTGGTGGGCGCATGCGCGGCATTCGAACCGTTCATAAGCATGTATTACGTGCTCACGGTTATATTCACCGCATTTATGATTTACCGCTGGCAGAACAGGCCGGAATCAAACTGGATTCCCGTTGCCGCTGCACCCGTACCGGCATTCGTTCTCTCCTCTGTTCTTGTATTCTTTGCGGAAGGAGTACGCACATCCCTCATCAGCAACGTGACCGAGGTGCTTAAAATCCTGGTGGATGCGGCAAAGAAAGCCCCCGAAACCGGAGCCGCGGCTTATGCGGCCATTGTTGAAAAAAATATGGACATGGCTGCCCTCTCTCTGGTTTTGATATTTCCGGGTATGATATTTCTCACCTCCGTGCTTGTTGCTTATTTCACCAAGACATTCTTCTATAAAATAAAGAAATCGGAACATGAGATATTCCGCCTGCCGGACAACCTTGTCTGGGTAATGCTGGCGGGGCTTGCCTTCTTTTTCACCAATGACCTTTACATGCGCTCCGTGGCGTTCAACACTCTGCTTATTTTCGGCGGTCTTTACCTTATTCAGGGGTTTGAGGTTCTGCGCCACTGGGTGCACAGGTTCAAACTCGCGGGAATATTCAAGGCCATAATTTACATAATCATCTTTTCCGAGCCGCCCCTTATGCTGGCGCTTGCCTTTGTAGGTCTGTTCAGCATCTGGTTCAACTTCTTCGGTAAACCGAAACAGGAGACCACGGAGAACTGACATGCTCCCCGGTAAAAAAATTGCCACCCTGATTTCTGTTAACACAGCCTTCATGCTTGCCGTTGTCAAACTCATCGGCGGTGTTTTGACAGGCTCGGTGTCTGTCCTCGCTTCCGCTGTGGACTCCATACTGGATATAGGCTCCTCCACTGTGAACTACTTCGCCATTAAGCAGTCTGAACAGCCGCCGGACAATGATCACCGTTACGGCCACGCAAAGTTTGAGTCTCTGGCCTCGCTCATTCAGGCAGGGGTGATAACACTCTCCGGACTTTATATTCTGTACGAAGCCTACGCGCGGTTTGAAAGCGGAAAAGCAGTGAAAAGCATAGAGGGTGGCATATGGGTCATGCTGTTCTCCCTCGCGGTGACATTTTTTCTGGTAATCTTCCTGCGGAAGGTGGCTAAGAAGGAAAATTCGTCCATACTGAAAACCGAATCACTCCATTATGAAATCGACCTTCTCACCGGCGGCGGCGTTCTCGCCGGGCTGGTGCTTGTGAAAGTTACAGGTATAAATGCCATTGACCCGTTCATATCTGTTCTGATAGCATTAAAGACTGTCTACTCCGCCCTGATCCTCGGCAAGGAGGTCTCCGAAGATCTTGTGGACAAGGCTCTGGATGAGGATGACTTAAAGAAAATCCACGGTGTACTAAATCAGTATAATTGTGTTATAGTCGGCTGGCATAAACTCCGCACCCGCAAGGCCGGGACAGAGAAGTTCGCGGATCTTCACGTGCAGGTCAACAAACACCTGACAATTGAGGATGCGCACACCATAGCGGACATGATTGAAAAAGATATAGCGGAAACTTTGGGCGGCGCAGATGTTCAGATACACATTGAGCCGTGCGGGGATGAATGTACCCATAAGGCATGCACTCTTTGCGACACAGAAATCAGAAATGAAATAAACAGGCTTAAAAGCAAATAATCAGGGGGTATTAATGAGTATTTTCATGGAAAACATGATTGCAGAGCGCCTTGGCGGAAAGATGTTCGGCAAGGACACCACCATCTACAAATTTGAGAAGATCAAAAGAGCGAAAAGAGCGGCTATGGAAGCCAACCCCAACATCGAGCTTATCGACATGGGCGTGGGCGAGCCGGACGAAATGGCAGATGCATCCGTTGTTGAAACTCTTTGCCTTGAAGCGAAAAAAAGGGAAAACAGATTCTACTCCGACAACGGTATTCAGGAGTTCAAGGATGCCGCTGCGAAATATATGAAAAAACGCTTCGGCGTTGACATAGACCCGAACACGGAAGTTAACCACAGCATAGGCTCCAAACCTGCCCTTGCCTTCGTTCCCTTCTGCCTGATCAACCCCGGCGATGTTGCGCTGATGACTGTTCCCGGCTACCCTGTTTCCGGCACAATCACAAAGTATCTCGGCGGTGAGGTTTACAACCTCAAACTCACAAAGGAAAACAACTTCCTCCCCGATCTGGACTCTATCCCCGCGGATATACTGAAAAGGGCGAAGTTCCTTTATATGAACTACCCCAACAACCCCACGGGAGCACTCGCGCCCCTGTCCTTCTATGAAAAGGTTGTTGAGTTCGCCAAGAAAAACGACATAGCGGTCATCTCCGATGCCGCATACATCGAACTCACCTACGGCGAAAAACAGCCCTCCTTCCTCAGCGTTCCCGGAGCGAAAGAGGTTGGTATCGAGATACACTCACTCAGCAAGTCTTACAACATGACAGGCTGGAGAATGGCTTTCGTATGCGGAAACGAACACCTTGTAAAAGCATTCGCCACCGTTAAGGACAACAATGACTCAGGCCAGTTTATCCCGATTCAGAAGGCAGCCGCCTATGCTCTGGAAAACACTGCGCTCATTGAAAGAATCACCGAGAAATACGCCCGCAGGCTTAAAGCACTTGCCGCTGTTCTGCGCAAACACGGCTTCTTCGTGAACGAGCCTAAGGGAACTTTCTACCTCTATTTTGAGATCCCCAAGGGAACAGCCTCAGGCAAAAAGTTTGAAAGCGGCGAGCAGTTCTGCGATTACATGATCAGGGAAAAATACATCAGCTCAGTACCCTGGGATGACGCTGGCAACTTCCTCCGCTTCACAGTCACCTTCATAGCGGACACGTTGGAAGAGGAAGCAAGGATAATAAACGAAATCGACAGACGCTTAGGCGAAGACAAGTTCGTATTCTAAGCGTATAACTGATTCAGAAATACAAAGGGCTCCCTTCGGGGAGCCTTTTTTCATCCCAGCATCATCCTCACCGCCGCTTCGGCGTGGAGCCTTGTTGTGTCAAAAAGCCTGAGCGGGCTGTCCTTCTGCTCCACAAGGAGGGGAATCTCCGTACAGCCGAGGATAATTCCCTCTGCGCCGTTTGCACCGAGTTTTTCTATTATTCCAACGAACCTATTTCTTGATGAATCCCTGAAATCACCGAGGCAGAGCTCATTATATATAACATCATGCACAAATTTCCTGTCCGCCGCATCAGGCACAATTATCTCAAGTCCGAGCCTTTCCATACGCCCTTTGTAAAAATCACGCTCCATGGTGAAGGCAGTGCCCAGAAGCCCCGCCTTTTTCACCCCGGCAGAAAGAGCAGCCTCCGCAGCGGAATCCGTAATCCGCAGAAGGGGGACATCCAGCGCATTTTCCACCTCATCCGCCGAAATATGCATGGTGTTTGTGCAGATCATTATGAAGTCCGCCCCTGCTCTCCTGAGCTTTTGCGCCTCATCAGTCATCATCTGCGCGCCTTTTGCCCATTCGCCCTTTGACTGAAGCTGCGCAACTTCCTCAAAATCAACGCTGTTGATTATCACTCTGGCGGAATGCAGTCCGCCCAGAGCTTTCTTCACGCCCTCGTTAATATACTTGTAGTAAAGAGCTGTGGATTCCCAGCTCATGCCGCCTATAAGACCCGCTGTCTTCATAACTCACCAAACCTTAACAAAATCTTCATTTTTAAATAATAGCAGAAACTTTTTAGATTATACTCAGAAAAAGGGGGTTTCAGATGTTTGAAGCTGTGGAACTGGGACAGAAGGTGGACAAAGATGAATTTGAGGCGGCGCTTCCCGACCTGCGCACAAGGCTGATACAGGCTCAGACTGCTTTTGCGAAATATCCGGGCCCGCTCATCATAATACTTAACGGAATGGACGGCGCAGGCAAGGGCGAGCTGATGAACTACCTCGGCGGGCTGATGGATCTGCGCAACGTGATAATAAAAACCTTCTGGCAGGAGAATGAATCGGAAAAATCAAAACCCTTCTACTGGCGCTACTGGATGAGCCTCCCCTACAGAGGGCATATCGGCTTCTTCTTCGGTGCGTGGTATGCAGGGGAAATGCTTGAGGCTGCCAAAGGGAACACGGAAACCGCAGAATACGAAAGGCGCATGAAGCGCGCTGCCACTTTTGAATCCATGCTGGCGGATGACGGAGCGGTATTTGTAAAGTTCTGGTTTCACCTCAGCAAAAAGACAGCGAAAAAGAAAACGGACGACCTGAAAAAGAAATACGGCAAAGGGGAAATTGTTGAGCGCGCCATGTGGCACAGGGAAAAATACGATGCCATAGTGAAGGCTGCCGAACGGGGAATACGCCTCACCGACCACGCCAAGGCACGCTGGCATCTCATCGAAGCGGATGATAAGCGCCACAGAACCCTGAAAGCCCTGCGCATAATAGTTGAAACCCTTGAAGCAGCCGTGGCCTCAATAGGCGCAAAACAGAAGGCTGATAAAAAAACAGTGAGCCTCGCTCCCCCTGTTCTCTCCAAGGTGGATCTGTCGCTGACTGCCGAGTATGAGGAATATAAAAAACGTATGCCGGAAATGCAGGAAAAGCTTAACTCCCTCGCGTGGAAGGCTTACAGCAAAAAACGCTCTGCCATCGCCGTCTTTGAAGGCTGGGACGCGGCAGGAAAAGGGAGCGCGATCCGCAGGATAGTTCAGGGCACGGACATACGCCTTGCCAGTGTAATCTCAGTCGCAGCACCCACGGACGAGGAGAAGGCGCACCATTACCTCTGGCGCTTCTGGCGGCATATCCCCTCCGCAGGGTTTATCACCGTGTATGACCGCTCATGGTACGGCCGTGTGCTTGTGGAGCGTGTGGAGAAATTTGCCTCTGAGAACGAGTGGTCACGCTCCTTTGAGGAGATAAACGATTTCGAGGAGCACCTCACAGAGAGCGGAATAATCCTTGTCAAATTCTGGGTGCATATAAATATGGAGGAGCAGCTTAAGCGCTTCAAAGAGCGGGAGAATCTGCCGTGGAAACAGTATAAAATAACCGATGAGGACTGGCGCAACAGAGAAAAATGGGATATGTATGAACAGGCGGCAAACGAAATGATCGCCCGCACAAGCACAGGACATGCACCATGGAACCTGATAGCAGGAAACGACAAAAAATACGCACGGCTTAAAATACTGGAGACCATGTGCAGAGCTATGGAGGAAAAACTTTGATAAATTACGAAAAACTGCTGGAACAGATTATGGCGCACGCGGCGGACTATTCCTTAAGGCTGCTGGCTGCCGTTCTTATATTCTATTTCGGAAAATACATTGCAAAATTTCTCTCAAGAGTTGCCCACAGGGCAATGAAGAAAACCCATATGGACGAAACCCTTGCGGGATTTCTGCGGAATGTTATATATGCCATGCTCTTTGCTGTGGTGGTGATAGCCTCCCTCAACTCACTGGGTGTGCAGACAACCTCCCTCGTTGCCGTAATGGGTGCAGCCGGTCTCGCCATAGGTCTGTCTCTCAAGGATCAGGTGGCGAACTTCGGCGCGGGAGTGCTCATTGTCATGCTCCGGCCGTTCAAGGTGGGCGATACGGTAACACTCGCCGGACAGACAGGCACTGTGCTGACTATTCAGGTTTTTCAGACGATACTCAAAACCTTTGACAACCTCACAATAATGATCCCCAACTCAAGCGTGATGAACGGAACCATAACCAACTTCTCGCTTCAGGGCACAAGGATGATCCCCCTTGTAATAGGCATAAGCTACGGCAGTGACATCAAAAAAGCCAAGGATATAATGCTTGAGACCATGCGGAGCCATGAAAAGGTGCTCAAAGACCCCGAACCGACGGCGGGTGTCCTTGAACTGGCGGACAGTTCTGTCAACCTCTTTGCCCGTTCATGGGTGGAAACTGGCGACTGGTGGGCGACAAAGGCCGATCTGCTGGAAAACATCAAAGTCAGTCTCACAAACAGCGGCGTGGAAATACCCTTTCCGCAGATGGACGTTTATATTCATAAAACGGAAGAAGAAGCTTGAGAATACTGCATGTAGATACAGGAAAAGAATGGAGGGGAGGCCAGAGACAGGCGCTCTTCCTCCATAACGGACTGACAGCACACGGACACGAAAGCCTCATGGTATGCAGCCCTGACGGAGAACTGATAAACCGGGCGGAGAACACTGAACCGCTCTCTTTCCGCAGCGAGGCTGACCCGGCATATATTCTCCGTCTGCTCTCTGTCATAAAGCGATTCCGGCCGGATATTGTACACTCCCACGACAGCCATTCGCTCACCCCCTGCATTGCCGCATCATGGCTGAACAGTTCCTTTAAACTTGTCCATACCCGCAGGGTAATTTTCCCCCTTAAAAAGAAGCTTTTCAATAAGTACAGAAGCAGCCGTGTAAACCTTGTCGCCATAAGCAGTGCTATACAGGATATGATAGCCTCAAGCGGCATACCGAAGGATAAAATCAGCCTGATCTACAGCGGTTCGGAGAAGCCCGGTACAGTGGATAAACAACTGGCCGCGGAGCTCCGGGCGAGATTTAACCCGCTTGGCAAAAAAGTTATCGGAACAGTGGCAAACTTTTCAGATGACAAGGACTACCCTACACTGCTCAGAGCATTTGACCGACTATACGCACAAAGGCAGGATGCTATCCTTCTCCCCGTGGGCGGGGGTTCTAAGTCTGAAGAAATAAAAGCATACGCAGATACGCTGAAATGCAGAGAAAACATAGTCTTCACAGGCTTCTGTGAGAACATACCGGAGATACTCTCCCTGATGGACATTTTCACCATGACCTCAAAGGCAGAAGGGCTCTGCACCTCCATAATTGATGCCATGAACGCATCCCTGCCCACTGTGGCAACAAGGGCGGGCGGCATACCTGAGCTTGTGAGTGACGGGGAAACGGGCTTTCTCTGCGATGTTGGGGACGATGCGGCGCTGGCTGCGGCATACGGCAGACTTCTGGATGACGAAGCCCTGCGAAGCACCATGGCTGAAAACTCTCTCAGACGGGCTTACGACTTTTCTGCGGAGAAAATGGTTCTCTCATATATAGACCTGTACAAAAACCTCCTGAAATGAGCGGACTGTACATACATCTTCCCTTCTGCCGCAGAAAGTGCCTCTACTGCGGGTTCATGTCTCTTGACGTATATGATGAAGCGCTGATCCGCAGGTATTTTGACGCACTCCTTGCTGACCTGGCGCATACTGGCAAAACCGCCTTTGATACCCTGTACATAGGCGGCGGCACACCTAGCGCCGTTCCCGTCGGACTTCTGGACAAATTTTTTGATAAGCTCTTCAAATCCGTCAGCATTGCGGGCGAGTTCACAGTTGAGGCTAACCCGGAATCACTGTCCGCTGATTTTCTCAGGACAATCCGTACTTACGGCGCAGGCAGGCTCAGCATGGGCTGCCAGAGCACCGATGACAATGTGCTGAGGCTTCTTGGCAGGCTGCATGACCGCAAAGTGGTTTTTTCCTCATACGATCTCACAAGGAAGCATCTGCCCGATGCGGACATCAATCTTGACCTGATATTCGACATACCCAAAGCACCTCCGGAAGCGGCACGCAGAAGCATGGAGGAGATATGCGCCCTCCAGCCGGAGCACATCTCCGCATACTCCTATTCCTTTGACACAGGTTATCTGGCGGAAGAAGGGGAAACAGCGGACAGCATGTTCCTTGAGGTGAAGCATTATCTGGGCTCAAAAGGCTATGCCAAGTACGAAATATCCAACTTCGCACACAAAGGACATGAGAGCAGGCACAACATAAATTACTGGAAGCTCGGTGACTTCACAGGCATAGGCGCTTCTGCATGGTCTCTTGAGAATCATCCGGACAAGCGAATCCACAGAGGCAAAACGAAAGATGTGAACATTTACCTTGCTGATCCGTCATCCTATGATGAAATATCAGTGACTGAGCAGACAGAACTTCTTAAAGAGTCCGTGGTTTTCGGTCTGAGGATGACGGAAGGGGTTGACATCAGCACCCTTTCAGCATTTTATAACCGAAGGGATTCTGAACTGGATGAAAAAATAAGCCGACTCATCGGCGAGGGTCTTTTGGAATGGAAAACAGGAAAAATAGCGCTGACAGAAAAAGGGGAATTGCTTGCGGAATCTGTATCGGAATTTTTATGGTAGCCCTCACAGCGCTTATCCCTGTTAAAAAAGCCGATGCGGGCTGCGCCGGAGACTGCATGACCTGCCACCAGAACCTCGCAAACAGCAAAGAACATCAGGCGCTCAAAACCTGTATCCAGTGTCACGAACCCTCAGAAAAGAAAACCTTCCTCCCCGTTGCCTCGGCAGATGGCTGCGGCACACGCTGCTTTGACTGCCACAATCAGTGGCCTGCCAACGGCTGGCACGCACCCCTTGATAAATGTTCCGAATGTCATAAGGTTTCATCAAATATCCTGAACAGGTAGAAGCGCCCCTAAGTTAAGTTTGCAAAACATTCTTCGCCCATGCTATAAAAATGCATGAAAACAACTTCCCGTTATCTCATTATGCTTTTGGTGTGCCTTGCCGGTTCTTCTCTGGGTTTTCTTACCGCAGAAAAATACAGCTCCCCTCAACCCTCCGCACAACCCTTCGTTCAGGCTGAGGCCGCAGAAGTGTTCCTGCAAACAGATACCGCATGTCCCAAAAATGAGATCACGGAAGCGGCCGGAAAATACGGCTTTGCCGTCATTAACGAAAGCAACTGGGATTCATTTACAGAAGCGGTCAAGACCGGCTATCTGGAAGAGTTTGAAAGGAAAATGGGGGTCAACTATTTCCAAATTCTTTCCATGACAGGAGACATAACAAACGCTAAAACCTACCTCCGCAGAACCCGCGCAGACATCAACAAAAAAGATATAACAGGCATGACCCCCGTAGCCTATGCGGCAAAGTTTCATGATCTTGAAACCATCAGGCTCCTTTACGAAAACGGAGCGGACATTTTTTCGGCAGTGACTTACGAACCCAAGGCGCGTTACGAGATACTCAGGCAGATTAACCCTCCCAGAAGGCTTGACCCGCTTAATCTGGCCATATTGCAGAACAATCCGGAGAATACCCCGCAGATTGTGCGCTGGCTCCTCGACAACGGGATGAACTTTGCAGACGGCAACAGCTATGTATTTGATTCATTGCGGACAGGGGGAATGATGGACGAATTTCTCCCGGCGATCCTGAAAAATACAGATCTTGCAAGCGGCATAATCCCCTCCGCACAGGATAAGGATAAGACAAACGCTGTCAGCAGAATATTTCAGCATGACAAAACAGGCAGGGCGGCTGAATGGCTCCTCGCCAACGGACTGAGCGGAAGCAATGACGACCCTAACTTTCCGGTGCTGAACGCTGCGGTGATGAATAACAACATCCCGGCTGATACAGTAAGGCGGCTTATCAGCGCCGGGTTCAGTGTCAACAACGCCTCTGTCGGCAACAGCAGTCTCACCCCTCTGGCTTATGCTGTTTCCTCCGGAAGATATGACGTAGCTGAGATTCTTCTCGAAAACGGCGCAGAGGATAATCAGGAAGTGCAGAAAAGACTCAGCAGACTGCCCGAAGCGGAGCAGGCAAAATTCAGGAATATTCTTAAAAAATACGGAAGCAGCAAATGAAAGAGTTCCTCATCAATGCTTTGCTTTTCGTTACCTCCGGTTCAATCGCCTTCTTTCTGGGCGGCAGTAAGCCTGCTGCACCCGAAAAGGACAAGACTCCTCCGGCTCAGCGGAAGGTCATCAGAATTCCGTCTGCCGGGGAATGCGAACCGGATGAATTTATAAGAATCAACACATCCGAACAGGGCGGAACATGGGAAGCGGTGATCACGAAAATTCAGCGTGAAGGAATAAGAGAGATCGAGGCGGAGGCGGGTGTCAATACTCTTGCCGCCTTTTGCGCAATCGGCGATACAAAGGCAGTGAAGGCGTATCTCGAATCCGGAGTGAATCCCCTTGCCCTGAACATGCCTGACCGGAACGGCGTGACACCTCTGGCTGCTGTGCTGAAAAATATGGATTTCGACACAGCGGAGGTGCTGATCGCCCACGGGGCAGATCCCCGCCGGAGCGTAACCATCGACGGCAGTGAAAAAGATCCGATGCAGATAGTTCTGGAGCAGAGGGGTTATCTCTTTGATGAGGATATAGACAGGCTCCTTGAACTGGGAATATTCATCGACAGAGGGGAGCGGTATCTCGTGCAGGCTCTCTCCTCTGAAAGCAACAAGTTCAAGCTGGTTGAGCGCATTCTTCCCATAACAAACCCGAACGCACGAACCGAAGCGGGGAACCATATCTTCGCAGAAGTGCTCAATGTTTCATCCTCAAGAAAAACAATAGATTTCTTCCTGAATACAGGCACAAGGTTTGACAATGCTCCGGCTGAGATAACACTCCTCGGAGCGGCAGCGGCAAATATAGGGATCAAAGCGGATGATGTGCTGAAAATGATTAAAAAAGGCGCAGATCCGAATCAGCGAAGCACTAAAGACCTATCAACGCCCCTTATGGCAGCGGTAAAAAACAGCCGTCCCGATATAGAGGCGGTATTGCTGAAAAACGGAGCAAATCCTTTACTGAAAGACATTCACGGGAAAACCGCAGAGGACTACCGAACCTCTCACCCCTGATCCACAAGCCAGAGGCCTATTGCGGCTATGGTTATGCTGTGGGTTATTTCACCGCTTTTCACCATTGCGAGAACCTCTGCTCTGGTAAATTCCGCAGGTTCGGTCTCTTCAAACAGGTCGTGGTGCATGGCTCCGCCGTTTGTGCAGTTTTCCGCGAGAAAACAGTGGCATGAGTTGGTCATGAAGGCAGGGTTGGGGTGCATAAGCCCCAGACTGCGGGCTGATTCGGCATTGTAGCCTGTTTCCTCGGCAAGTTCACGCAGCGCGGCATCCGCCGTAATTTCGCCGTCATCCACAGCACCGCCGGGAAATTCATAGGTTACGCTGTCTGTCCCCACACGGAACTGACGGACAAGCACAAGCTTCCCCTCCGTCGTGACGGGGACTGTTATCACCCAGTTTTTGATATTTACGACAGTGAAGGGCATGGAAGCCCCCGCACCGTCAAAATGATAATGCCTGTGCTCCACAGAGAGAACACGGTCGGCAAATTTTTTCTCTGTTCTTAAAAACCGCCAGCGGCTTTTCATTTAGAGGATAATCCCGCTGTCACTTCTGCCTTTGGGTGCTGCTCCGCCGAGGCCGCCCATTCCGCCGCCCGCCATGCGGATTCCGCTTTTGGCTTCGATATATTTGTTTTTGATGTCCTCAGGGAACTCGGCATAAACATACATAACCTTGTCCCAGCCTATTTCGCCGCCGATTTCGTCCTCATAGGGGAAACCGAAGGGAAGTATCGCGATCTGGATGCCTGAGCCGCCCATGGGAACAGCCTGAACCACGGCCACATCCCGGAGAACATTGTTCTCGTCATCTTTTACGCCTATGCATGTATCTCCGCTTACCAGCTTGACAAATTTAATATTTTCCATAACTGCACCGTACCTTTTAAGCTTATTTTGACGTTTCCGGTCTGCTTATTTAGTATATGCTTTTGCACAATAATTCAATGTGTTTTCAAATTTCTCCTGAAACCCCTGAAAGTAAGGCGTTTCTAACACGCATTTTTGTATTGACAGCCTAAAGGCAAGATCATATGTTCGGGAAATATTACTTGGAGGTGTGACATGGCTCATACAATTACTGATGCCTGTACCAACTGCGGTGTTTGCGAAGACGAATGCCCTGTGAACGCTATCTCTGAAGGCGACGACGCGAGAGTTATCGATGCTGACGCCTGTACAGACTGCGGAGCATGCGTTGAAGTTTGCCCCGTTGACGCAATCGAAGCTTAATTAACATTTGCTGATAATTGCCCCGCGAACCGGGGCTTTTATTTTAACATAGAATACTACACCCGGAGTAGGATATGAACGTATTTAAATATCTCAAAGAGGAAATAAACACAATTTATGAGCGCGACCCGGCAGTTAGAAGCGCAGCGGAAATCATTTTCTGTTACCCCGGCTTCCACGCCATGCTCTTTTACAGAGTGGCAAACTGGTTCTGGCGCAAAAAGCTCTATTTTCTCGGCAGGTTCACATCCCACATCGGCAGATTTTTCACAGGGATAGAAATTCACCCCGGCGCCACAATCGGCAAACGCTTCTTTATTGACCACGGAATGGGTGTGGTTATAGGCGAGACCGCAGAGATCGGGGATGACGTAACTATATATCAGGGTGTGACTTTGGGCGGAGTTAGCCTCAAGAAAGAAAAAAGACACCCTACTTTAAAAAATAATGTTATAGTTGGTTCAGGCTCAAAGGTTTTAGGCCCCTTTACTGTTGGTGAAAATGCCAAAATAGGGTCAAATTCCGTTGTCGTGAAGGAAGTGCCCGCTAATGCAACTGTGGTGGGTGTCCCCGGCAGAGCCGTTGGTCAGCAGAAGGATGATAACATCAGTGCACTGGATCACGATAAGCTGCCCGACCCGGTGGCAAAGGCCATAAGCTGTGTGGTTTCAAGGGTTGTGGAGCTTGAGAAAGAGGTTCAGGAGCTAAGAAAAAGGCTGAAAGAAAATGAAAATTACGACTAAAAGCAGATACGCCATAAGAGCCATATACGCCCTTGTGGTTCTCGGCGGTGACCGTGAGCCTGTTGCCCTTACCCAGATAGCGCAGATGGAAACCATCTCCAGAAAATATCTGGAGCAGATCTTCATCCAGCTTAAAAAGTACAATATCGTCACCGGCTCCAGAGGCGCGGGCGGCGGCTATATGCTCTCCAAAGATGCGGCAGGCATAACTGTTAAGGATGTTGTCGTCGCGATGGACGGCCCCATCAGCCCTGTCGACTGCACAGACGGGGAGGACTGCTCCAAGTTCAGCACATGCGCCATAAACTGGCTGTGGCTGGGGCTCAAAAAAAATGTTGATAATTACCTTGAAAATATTACTATAGATGACTTGAAGAAGCACGCTCTCGGAGGAAAAAATGCCCATTTATCTGGATTATAGCGCAACGACCCCTGTGGATAGAAGGGTTTATGAGGCTATGATTCCGTTTCTGACGGAAAAATACGCCAACCCCTCAAGCATCCACATTCTCGGCAGAGAAGTGCGGGAAGACGTTGAAAACGCCAGAGACGTTGTTGCCTCCTATATCAAATGCGAACCACACGAAATCGTATTCACCGCCAGCGGAACCTCGTCAGACAACCTCGCCATCAAAGGCATGGCCGAGGCGCTGAAACATAAAGGCAAGCATATCATCACAACTTCCATAGAACACAAAGCTGTTCTTGAAACATGCAAATCCCTCCAGAAGTCAGGGTTTGACGTAACCTACCTTCCGGTGAGCAAAGCCGGGGTCATCTCCGTGGATGATTTCAGAAACGCTCTCAGGCCGGACACAATCCTTGTTTCCGTAATGCTTGTCAATAACGAAGTCGGTACAATCCAGCCCGTTAAGGAAATAGCCGCCATAGCAAGAGAGAAAGGGATCATAGTCCACACGGACGCTGTTCAGGCTGTGGGCAAACTTTCCACGGATGTCAGTGAACTGGGCGTTCAGCTCATGAGCTTCTCCGGACACAAGTTCAACGCTCCCAAAGGGATAGGCGTTCTTTACATTGATGAAAACTTAAAAGACCTCATTATCCCCATAGTCTGCGGCGGAAGTCAGGAATACGGTCTCCGCGCAGGTACGGAAAATGTTGCCAATATAGCTGCCATTGCAAAAGCCATTGAAATACTTGAGCAGGAAGGGGAAGAGGAAACAAAACGCGTCCGCGCCTTCCGCGATATGTTTGAGCAGGAAGTGCTTTCACGCGTACCCGATACATATGTGAACGGCGCAGGTGCTGACAGAGTATGCAGTGTTTCAAACATCGCTTTCAGATACATTGAGGGCGAGGCGCTCATGGTTTACGCCAGCGAAGTCTGCTGCTCCACAGGCAGCGCATGCACATCTGACAGTGTTGACGCTTCCCATGTGCTTTACGCGATGAAAGTTGACCCTGTGGACATGCACGGCTCACTCCGCTTCAGTTTCGGCAGATTCACCACCGAAGAGGAAGTGAAAACGGCAGTGGACATGATCTGCACCAGCGCAAACAAACTCAGAGCAATGTCGCCTCTGGGCTGACAATGTGAATATAAAGGCTGAAAGCCGGCGCACAGTCCGCGTCGGCTTAATCTCCTTCTACTTTCTCCATTTCTCCACCCTTGGGGCAATTTTTCCCTATGCGGGTTATTTTTTCAAATCACGGGATTTTTCAGGTACAGAGATAGGCATACTCCTTGCCGTTTTCCCCGTTATGAAGTTTCTCGCCACTTCCATGTGGACAGAAACATACAGCAGAGCCCGTCATAAAACCTTCTTTGTCCGCGCGGCTGCGGTTCTTTCATCAGTTTCGATGCTCCCTCTATTTTTCCTCCACGGTTTCCCCGCTGCGCTGGTGTGTCTCGCGCTATTCTCCCTGTTCAGGGTGGGCATCATCCCCGTTATGGACAACGCCGCCATGGGCTTTGCGGAGGAGCACGGAACGCCGTACGGCAGAATGCGGCTTTACGGCTCGCTGGGCTTCACTGTCTCCGCTGTTGTTTCAGGCCTGATTATTGACCGTTTCGGAGCCTCCGCATTCATAATACAGTTTACCCTCATGGGGCTTCTCTGCACTGTGCCCGCGGGGCTTATCCGCCTTGAACACTGGACAAGGCTCCACAGAAAGGCGGAAAGCATAATATTTGACCGCAACACAGTGATCATGACGGTGATGCTTGTGGTGTACCTCTCCTCCAACGCGTTCCACGGCAACTTTTTCAATATAAAAGTCAGTGAGGCGGGCGGCTCGCAGACACTGGCGGGGTATATGTGGGCAGCGGGTGTACTGTGCGAAATAGTTCTTCTTTATTTCACTGACAGTCTGCTGAAAAAATTCAGCGCAAAGCAGGTGATGCTCTTCTCCGTTATAATGGCTGTGATACGTTACCTGTTCACAGCTTTCAGCCCTTCGCTCACCGTGCTTTTTCTCGCCAACATGCTCCACGGCTTCACATACGGCTCGTTTCATGTGGCGGCACTCACTTACTTCCGCCGTGTTTTCGGGGCGGACAGGCAGCTTAAGGCACAAAGCATATACTCAGGCCTCGGCTTCGGACTCGGCTCCGTGGGCGGTTCGTTCATTTCGGGCATAGCATATGACATAAGCGGCAGCGCAGGCGTGTTCACTGTCACGGCAGCACTCTGCGCGCTCTCCATACCTCTGCTCATGCTTATGAAGACAGATAAGTTGCAGTAAATACGGAATAGGCTATAATATCCTGAGATTTTAAGGAGACTGCAGATACCGCATGAGCAAAACAAACACCCTTCTTAAGGAACTTGAGGAAGTCGCAGCCAAGCTGAACATCAAGGTGCGCTATGAACGCACGAAGGCAAGGGGCGGACTCTGCAAAAAAGGGGAACAGTTTCTCATAATCATTGATAAATCAGCAGATCCGCACTATAAGACCGCAGTCATAGCTGAGGCGATCAAAAAATTTGACCTCGCTGATCTTTATATAAGCCCAAAAGCCAGAGAAGCCATAGAAAGCGCGGACTAGGAAAAGGAATGGGAAAAAAAGCAGTGGACATTGACCATGTTTATGATGTGCTGGCAAAGGAATACGAGCGGCTGGAGAAGCCATCGGTAACGGCAATAGCAGAGAAAAAGCGCGACCCGTTCCGTGTTCTGGTGAGCACTATAATCTCACTGCGCACAAAGGACGAGGTAACAATAGCCGCCTCTGAACGCCTGTTCGCAGCTGCCGACACTCCCGAAAAGGTGCTGGCGCTTGACACGGAGGCGATGGAAAAGCTTATTTACCCCGCAGGCTTCTACCGCAACAAAACCCGGACAATAAAGGACATAAGTGCTATACTCATAGAAAAATACGCAGGCAGCGTCCCCGCCGATATTGATGAGCTGGTCAGGCTTAAGGGCGTAGGTAGAAAAACCGCAAATCTCGTACTGGTAGAAGGTTTTCAGATACCCGCAGTCTGTGTGGACATACATGTCCACCGGATTTTCAACAGGCTGGGATACCTGAGCACCAAAGACCCCGACAAAACAGAGACTGAGCTTAGAAAAAAGCTCCCGCAGAAATACTGGATCAAGCTGAACGAAATGATGGTAACATACGGCAAATACATATGCCGCCCCATCTCCCCTTTCTGTTCCGCTTGCGGGCTTTCTGACAGTTGTGCTAAAGTCGGCGTCACCACAAGGAGGTAAACTGTGGCGCACCGTATTGATGAAACAGATGTACAGATCCTGAACCTGCTGGCGGAAAACTCCCGTATTTCCTACGCAGACATCGCAAAAGCAGTGGGCATGAAGTCCCCTTCGGTAATTGAGCGCATAAAGTGGCTTGAGACGGAAGGGATTATCACCGGCTACACAGCACAGATAAACTACAAAAAACTCGGTTACGACATCCTCGCTTTCATCGGCATTTTCATCGACAATGCCGACAACATAGCAGACTTTGAACACCACCTTAAAAAACTGGGCAAGGAGATAATCGGCTGCCACCACGTGACGGGTGAATACACTATGCTTATCAAAGTTATAGTAAAAAATACCGAAGCGCTCAGCACACTGATCAAAAAACTCCGCAACACCCCCGGCGTTACCAAAACCAACACAATCCTTGTTTTCTCCACCATACTCGACCGCTCAAGGCTGCTTTGATAAAAATAAGCGCCGTAATACCTGTCTACAACAGAACGGAAACCCTGAAAGACGCTGTGGAATCCGTTCTGTTTCAGGATTACCCGGAGATTGAGATCATCGTTGTTGATGACGGTTCCGATACAGACCTTACAATTCCCCTGAAACCGTACATGAATATGATACGCTTCATCCGGTTGGAGAGGAACCACGGCGTGAGCCGCGCCCGAAACGAGGGGATAAAAGCCGCTCAGGGGGATTTCATCGCATTTCTGGATTCTGATGATGTATGGCTCCCTTTCAAGATAAGCCACCAGACGGAGATTCTCAGAAGGGAAGGCACAAAGGTCTGCCACACTAACGAGTTCTGGTACAGACAGGGCAAGTTCATAAACCAGAGTAAAAAACACGCCCGCTACGGCGGATACATATTCCCCCGGATTCTGGACATATGCAGAATAAGCGACTCATCAGTCATCATAGCAAAGGAGGTATTTGAACACGCCGGAATGTTTGATGAAACCATGCGGGTATGTGAGGACTACGACCTGTTCCTGCGCATCGCTGCGCTGTATGAAGTAAGCTACAGCGAGAAAAAATGTATCATCAAAAGATCAGTCACAAACGATCAGTTAAGCGCCTCCATAAACCATATAGAGTCGGTCAGGCTTGACTCCCTTCGCAAATTCTGTCTTAACTGCAAAGATTTACCTCCCGAATGGCAAGCCGCTGTTTTAGGGGAGATACAGAGAAAAGAACAGATTGTTAAATCAGGCTTAAACAAAGAATGAGCGTACTTTAAAGTAATTTCTTGCTATTTTAAATTTATTCTGTATAAAAAGCTAAAGAAGACGATAACTTTATCATCAAAATATAAACTGAAATCTTATGAAAAAATATTTAGCAATTATACCCGCATTTCTTTTTGTTGTATCATGCGCAGGCACTCAGCCCGCAGGTCCGAAATACTCCTCACTGGTGCAGGAGCCTTCGGCGGCGGAAGAGTCGGAAACGCAGGAAACTGCCGACTCTGTGCAGCTTGAAGCCTTCTCTCCGGTATTCCTTAAAGACGAAATATCGAAGAGAGAGCTTAACTACGGGCTTCTCCCCTCCAAACCTGAATTCCACTTCGACGACATAATACAGACCCGTTATGTATACGACGTTATCCCCCTCGTTAAGGAGGACAGGTACGAATACTACGTGAAACGCTTCACGCAGGACATCCCCAACGTTTTCCAGAACTGGCTCAACAGATCAAACAAATACTTATACATAGTTAAAGACATTCTCCGCAGGGAAGGAGTGCCGGATGAGCTTGCTTATCTCCCCTTCACCGAAAGCGGCTTCAACGCCACAGCTATTTCCCACGCCGGAGCAAGCGGCATGTGGCAGTTCATGAAAGGCACAGGCAAAAGCTATAATCTTGATGATAACTTCTGGGTTGATGAACGCAGGGATTTTGAGAAAGCCACCACAGCAGCAGCCAGACATCTGCGTGATCTTTATGAAGATCTGGGCGACTGGCATCTGGCTCTTGCCGCTTACAACGCCGGAATGGGCAAAATCATCCGCGCAATCAGGATGTACGAATCCAGAGACTTCTACACCCTAGCAAAATACGGCTACCTCAAGCAGGAAACAAAGGATTACGTGCCTAAGTATTTGGCACTGCGGCATATATTCTGCAACTATCAGGAATTCGGGTTTGAAACCCCTGTGGAAACACCGCTGATTTTCGATCGCCTCACGGTTGACAGACAGGTGAATCTCTACGTCATAGCCAGACTCACAGGAACAAGCTATAACGTTCTTAAGGAGCTTAATCCGGAACTCAAAACACCGATTACCCCACCGGCAGATTCTTATACCATCAGAGTTCCATACGGAACAGCGGAGAACCTGAACCAGCAAATTGCTCAGATGCCCTCGGACGAGCTCCTGATGTACAGAATCTACAATGCCAAAAGAGGCGAGCATCTTGATAATATCGCAAAAAAATACAGCGTCAGCGTTAATGATATAAAATCATCCAACGGTCTGCTGCATACAAAGCTTTATAACGACACGCCTATATTTATCCCTGTTAAAAAATACCATGATCCTTCTCTGGACAAAGAGTTCGCGAAGGTTCTGAAACCTTACAACCCTAAGGTTCACGTTGTTAAAAAAGGTGAAAATCTCTCAGCGATCGCCCGTAAGTATGGCCTCGGACTTAATGAAATAATGGCAATGAACAAAGGGATCAAACCAAACAAAATACAGCCCGGACAAAACCTTATAGTTTCAGTGGACTACAAAAGAAGCGACAAAAGATATGTGGCGCAGAAAACCACATACAAGAAATATGACACCGCATCCGCAGCAAAAAAGAAACGCCATGTGGTTAAAAGCGGCGAATCTCTCTGGGCTATAGCACAGAAATACGGAACAACCGTAAACGCCATAAAGAAAAGCAACAAACTCACAGGCTCTCAGATCCTTCCGGGTAAAGTGCTGATAATTACAGATTAGAGAAAATTAAAACTCTTCAGAATGTGCTTTAATCCGCTTGCCCATCTCTTCCAAAAGCGCATTACTGTTTAAACCGTACCTTCCTGAAAAAAAAGGGATTACGATCAGCAGGGTTTTTCTGCAACTATTTAAGTCAATATGGGCATAGCGGTATGTTCTTTCATCGCCGTTAACATGAATTATGCCTTTTTTGGGAATACCGCTGAAATTATCCGGCGCAAAGCATTTAAAGAAATCAGTGCAATAAGATATTCCTGTACCGATGATAACCGTGGGGTTATGCTCCTGCGCCTTGGCACGTAAAGCAGGAAAACGGTTATACATGCACCAAAGCTGATATGAATATTTATCATCAAAACCAAGTTTTTCACTCAGACCGTACTTATCCCAGAACTCTTGGCTGGCATCACCAAATGCGATAGGATAAAGATTCAGCTTAAAGAGCTCCAATTGTTTTGCACATAAGAAATCATAATAGTTTTCAACAGATTGACCATAATATGATGCAATTATTTTTCCGGCACTACGTCCATAAGATGAGCGCTCCTTAAAGCTTTCTTCCCATGGATACTTCGCTTTTAAAGCTGGTTTTTTTTCTTTAAACTGAGCAGGAAGTTCTACATTGTAATACTTTTTCCAACTCTCTTCTGTATCCCCTGCTCCGCCCCATTCTATGCCACAGAGCCAAATATCTGCACTAGGATTTCCTCCATCGCACCCCTGCAACGAGCAAGCCCATTCTTTGAACTCATCTTTTAATGCCATAAATGTTTACCCCTTCTGCCTCATTGCCTGTTTCATTAATGTGATCAGATCGAAGACCCGCTTAACGTCTTTTTCGGTTTCTTCCGGTGTGCCGGAGTTGTTCACCACAAAGTCAGCGTATTTCAGCTTTTCATCTATGGGCATCTGAGTGCGGATGATTTTCTCCGCTTCTTCCCTTGTGATATTATCCCGGTTCATCAGCCGCCTGAGCTGTTCCTCGGGCTCACAGTAAACAACAATCAGCCCGTCAAACCGTGTGTATGCCCCGGTTTCCACACAGAGAGCAGCCTGTGTGAGGATGATCGCCCTGTCGTCCTTCCCTTTTATTTCACCCACAAGCCTGGCTTCTGTTTTCAGTATAGCAGGATGGACTATCTCCTCCAACCTTTTTCGGGCGGCATCATCATTAAAAACAATCTTCCGAAGGACGGCTCTGTCTATATTCCCTTCGCTATCCACAATATCCACACCGAAAGCGTCCACCACCATAGGGTAAGCCATGCCGCCGGGGGACATGACTCTCCTGCTGAGGACGTCTGTATCGATTGTGTAGCAGCCCAGACGCTCGAACATTTTTGCGACTGTGGTCTTCCCGCCGGCTATGTTTCCTGTAAGTCCAAGATACATAATTAAACTCCGTATATTTTCTGCAGAAGACGCACCCTGTCCTCCTCTGAAAGGGAGGAGAACAATATGCAGAGCTCGTCCGGCCTGTAGCCCTTGCATCCCCACGGTCTGTTTTCATATATGCCGCATTGCCTGCCCGCCGTGAGATGCGCACAGGGCTCGCCCGCTTTTTTGCCCAGTACGCTTATATCAAAGGCGATGCAGCATGCGCCGCACATTGTACACTCTATTTTGTTATCAGGCTTCACGCACATAGTTACGCAGCACGCCGATATTCTCCACCTCAACCTCAACAGCATCGCCGGGCTTAACCGCCCCCACTCCGGGAGGTGTGCCTGTGGCGATAACATCACCGGGGAGAAGTGTCATCACTTCCGAAATAAATGATACGAGCGTTGGGATGTCGAATATCATCATGTCCGTTGTTCCGTCCTGCTTTGTTTCACCGTTCACCCTTGTTTTCACGGAGATTCCCCGCCAGTTGAGGTCAGTCTCGATGACGGGACCCAGAGGCGCGAAAGTGTCAAAGCATTTTGCACGGGTAAACTTATTCTCTTCCTTCTGAATATCCCGCGCGGTGAAATCGTTCATTATCGTATAGCCGAGGATATATTCCTCAGCCTTTTCAGGCTTAACGTTTTTGCAGTGTTTGCCGATAACCACGGCAAGCTCCCCTTCGTAATCCACCTGCTTTGATGAAGGCGGGTAAATAACGTCCCCTTCGTGCGCGGCAAGGCATGTGGAGGGTTTGATAAATATCAGCGGAGTGGTGGGCACATCATTCCCCAGCTCCTTTGCGTGTGCGGCGTAGTTTCTCGCCACGCAGACAATCTTGGAGGGGAGCACGGGCGGAAGAATCTCAACCTCGCCAAGCTCATATGTTTCGGTGGTCACAACGAAATCCTCAAACATTGAGCCCTGTATGCGCCTGATTTTTCCGTCAATCAGCACTCCTTTTTTTTCAACCTTTCCCGTTCTGAATCTCAGCAGCTTCATCTATCCGCTCTCCGTAAGTATTTTTTATATAATTTTCAGCATCTTCTTTGTCTCTCAGGCTGCCGCTCACAAGTCGGAAGGAAGTGTCTCTGATAATCTCCCCCATCAACTTTCCGGCAGGTACGCCCATTTCTGCCAGAGCCTTGCCGTCTATGAGTGTTTCATTCTCAAACCGCATGAGTGTAAAGGCGGCTTTCAGTTTCGGTTTAAGCCCGCTGCCGCTGTTAACGGCGGTGAACATATCCGCCGCAAGGCTCCAGTCCTCTCTGTAAGTATAAATGTATTTCATAAGGTTATCCACGTTGTAAGCTGAAAACGATTCCAGCATAAGGTAAGCCTGCGCCGCATTTGCCGCGCGCTTGGCGAGCTTCACCGGATAACACTGCCTGTCCATAACCCTGAGCGCGCCCTTCCGGAAGCCGTATATGAACGCACTGACCTTTACAAACAGATCATCCGCACTCATGGAACCTATGGCTTTCAGCAGGCGTTCTTCCTCAGCTTCTGAGGTATCTGCGAAAATGCGGAGAACTCCTCCCTTAACAAGCTTTGTGAGAACTTCCGCAGCGTGCGCCCCTTCCGAGAGCTTCTGCATCTCCGCGAAAATACGCTCCGCGGCGATGTTTTGCAGCATGGGCGCTTTGTCCGCAGCGAGCTCTGCCGTGCGCGGGTCTATCCCGAACCCCAACTGGGCGGCAAACCTGTAAGCCCGCAGCACACGCAGAGGGTCATCATCAAACACGCCGTCATGGACTGCGCGGATCACGCCCGCACGTATGTCCGCATCATCGCCTATCACCTTACCGTCAGCAGAGAGGGCAAGGTTGTTTATGGTGAAGTCCCTTTTGGCAAGATCCTCATAAATATCCGCACCTCTGGGGGCGGAAACATCAAACTCAGCCCCGCCTCCCGCAAGCCGTACATTCTCCTTGAATTTAACTGCCGCTGTTTTCAGTCTTTTTGCCAGCTTAAAGGCAAATTTTTCATAATCAGTGCCGAAAGGAACCATGTCAACGTCTTTGACATCTCTTCCCAGAAGCATATCCCGTACGCAGCCGCCCACGAAATACAGCTCCGCGCCTTCATTAGCGGCGGCCTGTAATATTTTATTTATATGAGGAATCCTTTTTAGATCGGTCTGAAAAAGCAAAATACCATCCCAAACGGCGCAGGAGCCGTTATTTATTGACGAAAGGGGGACAAGTAAAATAAACTTATCCCCGTATGAGAATTTTAATTATATCCGATACCCACTCCGATTCAATAGAAAAACTCCCCGCAGCAGTTCTGGCCGAGGCGAAGGGGGCGGATGCGGTTCTGCACGCAGGGGATATAATCGGCCTTGGGCTCATAACCGGACTGCGGAGTATAAACCCTTCCACATATGCAGTGCGGGGCAATATGGACACTATGGTGACGGAAGAGCTTCTCCCTGCGAAAAGAACACTCAGATTCGGCGAAGTAACAATAGGCCTTACCCACGGGGAGGGAAGCCCCTTCGGGCTTGAGAACAGACTCCTTTACGAATTTGACGGCGCGGATATAATAGTATACGGACACACCCACAAACCCTTCTGGGGCAAAATAGGCGATGTCCACTTTCTCAACCCCGGCAGCCCCACGGCAAACAGATACCAGCCGCAGGGAACATACGCCCTCCTGTTCATAGAACACGGCAGGTTCAGGGCGGAGATAAAACAGATTCAGGAGTAACACAATGCGCATAGCCATAATAGGCGCAGGCAGTGCGGGCATAACCGCCGCCTATCATTTTCTTAAAGAAACGGGAATTCAGGTAGACCTCTACGAAAAAGGGAACAACATACACAACCGTCAGCGCAACGAAGTCATGTCCGGCTTCGGCGGAGCGGGCACATACTCTGACGGCAAACTCACCCTCACCACCGAATACGGCGGCTGGCTCACAGACTACATGAGCGAAAAGGAGCTGGAAGTCCTCATAGAAGAAGCGGACGACATATGGAAAAATGTCAGCGGAGTTCTTGAGCTTGATTCCAAAAGCAACTACGAAGCTGTTAAGGATCTTGAATATTCATGCAGCAGGCAGAACCTCAAGCTTTACCCCGCTAAAATACGCCACCTCGGAACAGACAACTGTCTGCTCTTCATCCGCAAAATGTACGAGATGTTTGAGCAGTCCCCCCATATAAAAATACACTGCAACAGCGATGTTGTGGATCTCATAGTGGACGGCGACAGGGTTACGGGGCTGCGCGCAGTCGAAAACGGCGAAACCGTTGAGCGTGAGTATGACAAAATAATCGCCGCAGTGGGCAGAAGCGGCAACAGCTGGATGCAGGAAATAGTCCGTAAATACACCCTCGGCTATGACCTTAACCCGGTTGACATAGGAGTAAGGGTGGAGGTTCCCCGCTCGGTTACGGATCATTTCACCAACCAGCTTTACGAGTTTAAAATAAAATACTACACCAACGGCTTTGAGGACGAGGTGCGCACATTCTGTGTTAACCCCGGCGGCTTTGTGGCCATAGAGCGTAACAAGGACAACCTGCTCACCGTAAACGGACACAGCTACAAAAACCGCAAGAGCGACAACACCAACTTCGCCCTTCTGGTTTCCACAAAGTTCACCGAGCCATTTGACGAGCCGCTGAAATACGGCGAATATATAGCGCGCCTCGCCAACACGCTCGCAGGGGGCGACAATATCATTGTTCAGCGCTACGGCGACCTCACGAGGGGCAGACGCTCAACCAAAAAACGCATTGAGAAAAACTTTGTCCACCCCACACTTCCGGGGGCTATGCCCGGCGATCTCTCCTTTGTTCTCCCCTACCGCTACATAAGCGACCTGACGGAGACAATAGAACGGCTTAACACCGTAATGCCCGGCATGAGCGACCCCAACACGCTCCTTTACGGCGTGGAGGTTAAGTTCTATTCGGTAAGGATCAAGGTGGACGGAAAGATGAGATCGGCCAATCTCGAAAACCTCTACTGCGTGGGTGACGGTGCGGGGCTGACCAGAGGCATAATTCAGGCATCCGTATCAGGCCTTATAGCCGCCAAGGATATACTGGGAAAATAGAGGGAAGATGGACTCCGCAACTTTGAACAGGCTGAAAGCTCTCCGTAAAAAATACAGGGCTGAGGGCTTCATAATAATAGGCTTTACAGGCAGCTCCGCAAGAGGAGACGATACCTGTGCGAGTGATATTGACCTTGTTTATGAAGTGGAGAATCCGAAAGAGTTCGCTGTCCGCAACGGCGGATTCGGCGCTTTCAGCCGCATTGCGGAAATACGCTCCGAGCTTGAGAAAGAGCTTAATAACAAAGTGGATCTGATCGCAATAAATTCACTCAATGAGGTAGGCAGAAAATATATTCTGAAGGATATGAAATATGTCGACTAGGGGCGATGCGGCAAGAGCTGAGTTTATACTGAAAATGCTCTCTAATATTGAAGAGATTGTAGCACGGCACGGAAGCCCTGAGTCTGCACTTGATGACGAAGTTGAGGGCAGACCTGCAATACTTATGGCTCTTCATCAGGTTGGGGAAACATTAAGCAAAATCGACCCTGAGCTTATTGACAGATTTGATCTTTCAACAGAAGCCAAGGGCTCCTCCGGTTTAAGAAACTTTATCGCACACGATTATATGGGCGTGGATCTTAAGATCGTTGAAAGTGTAATCAAGGAATTCATCCCCGAACTGAAGCGCAAAGTCAGAGAACTTCACACTTCAGTAGAAAATCACCTCTAAACCGCAATATATTCTAGTAAATCACAAAACTTAGGCGAAGAATCTCACCCTCTGCTGCCTGTAAAATGGTTTATATACCCGTTTTCAGGTTTTACATTTTCCCATACAGCGTCCTTAAGCAGGTTGGCTATTTCCGCCATCTGCTTTTCAATTGACGGGGCATTAACCATAGAGGACTTCAAAAGACTGTACGAGTGCGATAATTGTTTGGTATAAAAGTCTGTTTTTTCGCTGTCACTCATCCCGGCAGTCGTCTCCGCAGACCATACAGGCATTCTGTCTGTGGCATGTTCACGGGCATAACGATACATAAACGGGTCATTATTCTTAACCGCAAGAAGCAGGTTCTGGGTCAGTCCGGCGGGAGCGTCCGCAAGCCTGCCTTTGTAATCGCCTAGTTCCCATGTGTCTCCCTGAATGATCTGGCTGGTGATATTCAATCCCTGCACCTTCAGGCGTGCCTGAGTGAAGCTTTCATTCCTCACGGCATTGCCTTCATCGTCCTTGATAAAGCCGCCGTTTTCATCGGTAAGGAACATATCTTTCCAAATATCAGAAGGGGTATCGTAAATCTTCACCCCGCCGTCTTCGCCGTAGGTCTTCATTCCGGCTTCAAGTCCGGCTTTTTTGTATGATGCTTCATAAAAATAAGCGTCAACATCGGAAACTTTCAGCTCACGCAGCACGTCAGCATCATTGATGCCCATCTCCATGCCGAGCTTCACAGTCAGTCCCCACGAAAGGTCATCAATATTTTCATCCTTTTTGTCAACGGACTTGCCGAGTTCGATAAGGCTGTTGATATAATCAGCGTCAATAACTGAGGAAGAATCCTTCACCGTCTGTGCTGGGTCGCTTTTACGCACTGCATTGATTTCTGCGGAAAGCTTTTTCGCAACACCGGATAAATCAATTCTGTCAGCAGTGCTCTGCTCTTTCCGCTCAATTCCGATAATACGAATTTCAGGAGTATCTGCCGACTTCGACCCGGTCAGATTTATATTTGACATATCAATGCGCAAACTGTCCATGAACTCCTCCAAAAGTTTATTTGAGCGTGATCTCAACATCCGTTATTGTACCTTCTTTTGCTTCTGCAATATCATTAACTGTAGAAGCCTGTGCATCAACATCACTCCATAGAGATGAACCGATAGTTACATCTCTATATTGCTGAGTTTCATCAGGAAGCGATGAAATATTTTGACTAATAGATTCTACGCCTGAGTGCATATTCTCAACCTCGCCTCCCGCAGAACCACACGAAATAACAAAAGCCAACATAAATATATAAAAAACTGCAAGTCTGTAAACCTTCATAAAACCCACCATGTTACTGAACTGTAAGAGTAAAAGTGTATATAGAACCTTCAAGATTTACCCTTAATACATTTTGTCCAAGCTGCAAGTAATTCTTAGGTATTAACCAATTATGTACCCTCCCTGCATAAAAATGAAAAGAACCGTACGCTAAAGCTCCGACACCACCATATAAATAGCTATTAGGGCAAATTATATAGTCAGTGGCAGTACCCACAGCATTATTGTTAAATGTCCCTGAAACAGCATTTGCTGATGTATAACCTACAATAAACGTCCTGATAGAGTAATAACTTGAATTATACGATATAAGATAAACAAGGTTTCCATTGCCATCATACCCATATGCAAAAAAACCCCTAGCGGTTACAGCGGATGAGTTACTCGGATTGACAAGAGGACAAAAACCATAATACTCACCATCTAAGTAGCTGACTGCCTGTGCGGAAAAAGATGAAACCAAAAAAAATGCAATAGCTAAAAATATTTTTTTCATAGCCGCCTCCTTGACGTTGCCAAATCATAACGCAACTTAACACAGTGTGTCAACGAGAAACTTAACGAGTTTCATTATCGGTAATATATCATATTAAGATTACTATGTAATTATCGACAAATAATAAAAAAAGTTGATGCTAAATTGAACAAAAGATATTTAATGCATAAACAATAAAATAGTGTTGCCTCTGACTTATCCACCAGAGGCAACTCAACTGTTCCTAAAAAATCGCCTTAGTCACGATATTTTCCAGAGAATTCGGTCCTTCGATTTTTATAATTCTGTCTCCGCCGAGAACCACAACGGGAGGATTTATTATTCCGTATTTCGGCGGAACAGGTTCTTCGGAGGTGTCAATCAGGCGCACCTCGACCTTTGCTCCGTAGCGGTATCTTATGTCTTCCGCAAGTTCGGGTGTTTTTTTATCGGTTTCGCCGTCATAGAAAATTTCGATAAGCATAGCATCCTCCCTGACTCTTAAAACAAACCCCATTATAACGGGCATATGATAAATATATATCCCTCTCATGCAGTTTGCCAAGTGAATCTGTCTGCGGACACGTCTGATTGACTATTATGTTATGCTGTAGTATGGTTGGGTGTTGGAAAGTCAGGCAATATTTCTGCGTTTGTTCAGGGATTCTCCGGACGTACAGCGCAAATTTGCACTGCCGGACTGGCGGGAAATCAGAAAACTATCAGTTGTCTGATTTTAAAATCCCCCTCCTGTCCCCCTTTGCTAAAGGGGGAAGCTGCTGCGGACAAAGGCAGAACACCCCTCTTTGTGAAAGAGGGGCGGGGGGGAGATTTAAAGAGTATTTACGCCGTGCGAAACGAAGGCGGGTTTACCCTGCCGCGAGTGTGTACATCAATCCGGCAGGACGCACGGATTGATGAAAATAAGCAAACTATCAGGAATCTTCCGGCGTTAATACCGGATAACATAAATACAGCCCCATGGACGGGGCTGCGCCGTGCGAAACGAAGGCGGGTTTACCCTGCCGCGAGTGTGTACATCAATCCGGCAGGACGCGCGGATTGATGAAAATAAGCAAACTATAAGGAATCTTCCGGCGTTAATGCCGGATAACATAAATACAGCCCCATGGACGGGGCTGCGCCGTGCGAAACGAAGGCGGGTTTACCCTGCCGCGAGTGTGTACATCAATCCGGCAGGACGCGCGGATTGATGAAAATAAATACGAGGTTTTCATGCTTAAAAAATATCTTCTTGCGCCGGGGCCTACACCAGTTCCTGAAACTGTTCTGCTTGAGATGGCTCGTCCCATAATTCACCACAGAACATCCGAGTTCTCGGCTATTTTTGATAATGTACGCAGACGCCTTCCCGAAGTATTCGGCACAAAAGAGGAAGTCCTCATGCTCGCCGGAAGCGGAACAGCAGCCATGGAAGCGGCTATAATCAATACTGTGAACACAGGCGAAAAGGTTCTGATAATAGATGCGGGCAAGTTCGGCCAGCGCTGGGGCGATATATGCAAAGCGTTCGGCATGGATGTCCACAAGATAGAGCTTGAGTGGGGTTCATCTGTTAAGCCCGAAATGGTTGAGGACTTCCTTAAAGCAAACCCCGACACCAAGGGCGTTTTTGTTCAGGGGAGCGAAACCTCCACAACCGCCTGCCATCCCATAAAGGAGCTGGCGGAAGTTATAAGAAAATATGACGACACGCTCTTTATAGTAGACGGAATAACATCAGTGGGCGTTTACGACACCCGCATGGATGAATGGGGAATAGATGTGCTTGTCACAGGCTCCCAGAAGGCGTTCATGCTCCCCCCCGGCCTTGCGCTTATAGCGCTCAGCCAGAAGGCATGGGCAAGAACCCAGAAGGTGAAAAACCCCAGATACTACCTTAACCTCGCAAAAGAGCTTAAGGCGCATAAGGATTCCACAACGGCATACACCCCCGCCATATCGCTCATCATCGGGCTGGACAAGGTTCTGGACATGATGTTTGAAGAGGGGCTTGCAAATGTTTATGAAAGACACGAAATAAACGGACAGGCGACCAGAGCGGCTGTTCAGGCTCTCGGTTTCAGGCTTCTCGCCAAGGATATGCCCGCCAACTCCGCCACAGGCTTTTACCTGCCCGATGGGTTTGAAGGGGGCAAGTTCATCAAGTTCATGCGTGAGAAGGTCGGCGTGACTTACGCCGGAGGACAGGATCACCTTAAGGGCAGAATAATGCGTATATCCACCCTCGGCTACCACGACGCATTCGACACTATCATAGGCATAAGCGCCCTTGAGATGGGTCTGCGCAAATTCGGCGTGGAAATAGAGCTCGGCAGCGGGGTGAAAGCCGCCGAAGCCGTTCTCGAAAACTACATCGGGAAATGATGATGAAAAAAAGCATGCTCGCTTCCGCCGTTACAAATATGGCTCCCCTGCGCTCCAAGAAGCTGAACGAGATAGAATCGGCTCTCAGGGATGTTCTCTCCTCCTACGGGTGCATTGAGATCTTCCTGCCCATATATGACTATTATGATATGCTCTCCTCCACCACGCAGGGGTTCAGCGATGAGAACATCATCCGCTTTATAGACCGCAACACGGGCAAATCCCTTGTTCTGCGGCCGGACTTCACCCCGCAGGTGTGCAGATACGCCGCTAACTACATGAACAATTACCCGCTCCCCCTCCGCCTCGGCTACAGGGGCAGGGTGTTCAGAAACGTTAATATGGACAAGGGCATAAAGTCCGAGAAAACGCAGGTCGGCTGTGAGCTTTTCGGCCTTGAGGAAATGACGGGGGATATTGAGCTCCTTCTCATAGCGGAAAACGGCATAAAAGCCCTGAAACTCAACGGTCACAGGTACGTAATAGGCGATATGAAGTTTAACGCCGAGCTTCTGAAACTGGCGGGTGATTTCAAGGAGGAGTTCCTTAAGGCTCTTTCCGCCAAAAACCTCGACCGTATGAAGCAGATAATCGATTCATCATCGCTTGATGAAGCCGCTAAAAAGTTCCTTAAATCAATCCCGTTCGCTTACGGCGGAAAGGATGTGCTGAAAGAGCTCCGCATAACAGCACCCAACGGCGAAATAAAGGCGAGGATCGAATACATCGAAAGATTTTTCGATAAGCTCACCGAACTCGGCATAGCCGAAAAAGCTCTGGTGTTTGACGCATCAGAATGCAAAGGGTACGACTATTACACGGGGCTCACATTTGAAATCCTCCACGGAGGCATAGGCTCCAAAATCGGCACAGGCGGCAGGTATGACAACCTTGCCGGAAAATTCGGCTTCAACGTGCCCGCCTGCGGAATGGCCTTCTATGTGGAAGAGATCATAAACGTTGACAAACCCACCGGAGTTAAGGTTTCCTTTGACTATATGGTCACCGGGAAGGATAATCAGGCTCAGGCGGAAAAACTGAGAGCCGAGGGGAAATCGGTTCTCTATGTGGAAAATAAAGAAAACAAAGATAAATTTCTTGAGTTTTACGAAATAGGACAAATCCTTTAATTGAGAGGTTGAAATGAGCTGTACTGTAGTTCTCGGCGCCCAGTGGGGCGATGAAGGGAAAGGTAAAATTGTCGATATTCTCACGGAGAAGGCGGATGTGGTTGCCCGCTATTCCGGCGGACACAACGCAGGCCACACAGTGGTGATCGGCGGCGTTAAATATGTCCTTCACCTTATCCCCTCAGGCATTATGCACGGAGAAAAAATTAACATCATCGGCAACGGTGTTGTGATAGATCCCAAGGCGCTCCTTGACGAAATGAACGACCTGAAAAGACAGGGTGTCACCTTCGGCAAAGGCTTTTACATAAGCAAAAGAGCCCATGTAATCTTCCCCTTTCACGGCATTATCGACCGCCTCAGGGAAGAGATCAAAGGGAGCAAAAAGATAGGTACAACAGGCAGGGGAATAGGCCCCACATACGCCGAAAAAGCCGCAAGAAACGGCATCCGCATCTGCGACCTTTTCGATAAGGAAGTCTTCCGTGAAAAGCTGGAGCAGAACGTTAAGGAGGCCAACTTCCTCCTTGAGCAGAAATACAGCTCAGATAAGCTGGATGTGGACGCTATATATGAGGAGTACCTCGGCTATGCGGAGCAGATGCGCCCCTTTATAGCTGAAACGGAATACCTTATAAACGACCTGTACAACTCAGGCAAAAAAGTGATGATGGAAGGCGCTCAGGGTTCACTCCTTGACGTTGACTTCGGAACTTATCCCTTTGTCACCTCCAGCAGTTCCACTGCGGGCGGCGCATGCACAGGAACCGGGCTCTCACCTGCAAAAATAAACAGGATAGTCAGCGTTCTCAAGGCATACACCACAAGGGTGGGCGGCGGCCCTTTCCCCACTGAGCTTTTCGACGAAGACGGCGAAAGACTCCGCAAAGTGGGCAACGAATACGGCGCAACCACAGGCAGACCCCGCAGATGCGGCTGGCAGGATCTTGTGGCTGTGAAATACGGCGTAATCGTAAACGGCATAACCCACATAGCCCTCACCAAGCTTGATGTGCTCACAGGCATGCCCAAGCTGAAAATTTGCGTCGGCTATAAAATAAACGGTGAAGTGACAACGGTCTTCCCGCCTGAAATCAAAAACCTTGAGACATGCGAACCTGTTTACGAAGTTTTTGACGGCTGGGATGAGGACATCTCCAAAATCCAGAACTATGATGAACTCCCCAAAAACGCTAAAACGTATCTGGACTTCATCAAAAACTTCCTCGGCATTAACTACTGCCTCGTGTCAGTCGGCACGGACAGGAAGGAAACCATGATTCTTGAGGACGTGTTTTAACCTCTCAAACCACTGATACAAAATGACAGGCCGCCCCCGAAACAGGAGGCGGCTTTTTTTTGCACAAATGCGGAAAGAACTTTCAACACTTCACATTTTTTCTGATGACAGAAGCATAAGTTTGATGTAGATTAGTCCTTCAAGTTCAGTGTCTTCGGTGGTTTCAGAGAGTTCAGAAAATCATTCGAAAATAATTGAATTTTTTTGAAAAAAGTCGTTGACAAAGATTAGGGGATTTTGTTATAAACCAATTCCCGCTTGTGAGAAACGCACTTGCGAGCAGAGAGAGCCATTAGCTCAGTCGGTAGAGCAACTGCCTTTTAAGCAGTGGGTCGTTGGTTCAAGTCCAACATGGCTCATTTTGTCCCTTTCGTCTAGCCCGGCCTAGGACACCGCCCTTTCACGGCGGCGACAGGGGTTCGAATCCCCTAAGGGACGCTTTAATAGATTATAATTCCCAGGGCGGTTAGCTCAGCTGGGAGAGCATCGGCCTTACAAGCCGAGGGTCGCAGGTTCGATCCCTGCACCGCCCACTCCACAAACCATGGGGGCGTAGTTCAGTTGGTTAGAACGCTGGCCTGTCACGCCAGAGGTCGAGGGTTCGAGCCCCTTCGTCCCCGCTTAGTGACAAAGGGCTTCGGAGAAATCCGAAGCCCTTTTCTTTTTCCGCCGTAAAAACACATCAGCAACATACAGGCTATTAACCCTCTCCCCCATTTTTCCCCTTGCCAAGCAGTGCGTATAAACTAAAATACCCCTATGCTATATGAAATAAACGAGTCCTACGGACGAATCAGAAACTATATCAAACACCTGCCCCTGTACTACTCCAACAATTTCTCCGAGATAACAGGGGCGGACATCTACTTTAAGCTGGAAAACCTACAGCGCACAGGCTCATTCAAAATACGCGGCGCGCTCAACTGCATCCTGAAAAATATTGATAAGTGCAGAGAAGGCGTAATAGCCGCTTCCGCCGGAAACCATGCGCAGGGCGTGGCATTCAGCGCGAAAAGCCTTGGGCTTAAAGCTGTTATAGTAATGCCTGAGTTCACCCCCATGGTTAAGGTGAACAATACTCGCGGCCACGGTGCGGAGGTTATTCTCCACGGCCGCTCGTTTGAGGATGCATACAAACATGCCGTAATCCTTGCGCAGGAAAGAAAGCTCCGGTTTATCCATCCCTTTGACGATGCGGACGTAATAGCCGGACAGGGCACGGTTGCCTACGAAATACTCAATGAAAAGAGCGATATAGACCAGATAGTCGTGCCTGTGGGCGGCGGCGGTCTGATTTCGGGAATCGCCGAATATGTCAAAAATACCCGTCCGGATATAAAAATCATCGGTGTTCAGGCGGAGGAAGCGGCCGGAATGGTCAGCAGTCTTTCCGAAGGGCGTGTGGTGAGCCTTGCCTCATCCTTCACATTCGCAGAAGGCATAGCGGTCAAAAAGGTCGGGGATCTCACCTTCCGCTGCTGTCAGAACTGTGTGGATGAGATGATAACAGTATCTGAAAACGAAATCGCCCTTGCGGTGCTGGAGTACATAGAGAGAGCCAAACTTGTGGTAGAGGGAGCCGGTGCTGCGCCTCTGGCGGCGCTTCTGGCGGGCAAGCTTGACGTTGCGGGGAAAAAGACCGTGTTGGTGGTCTCCGGCGGCAATATAGATGTAACCACCATCAACCGCATAATAAGCCGCGGGATGACGGCTACGGGACGCTTCATGACAGTCGCCATAATCCTTCCTGATGTTCCCGGTGCGCTCACCGCGCTCTCAGGGGAGATAAGCCGGCTCAGCGCGAACATCCACGAAATAGTCCACATCCGCAACGACCACAACATCCCCCTCAGCCGCAGCAGGGTGAATATATCCCTCGAAACGCGCGGATTTGAACACATTGAACAGATAATGGAACGCCTCGGCTCGCTTTATGAGGTTACAAGGCTGGTTTAGCATCTGAACCGCAATTCCGTACAAGACAAAACACCCGTTAAGGGATAAAATCTGAAGTTATGGAAAAAGCAGACGTACTGTTCACAAAAGCAGTAAGCCATTACGGCAGTATAGATATAATGAGTGCACGGATGATAAACACTCATTTCTCGAAGCATTTTCACGAGGGCTTCGGAGTGGGTGTAGTCACTTCCGGTGCGCTCGCATTCAGCTACAGAGGGGAATGCCTGACTGCCGGAAAAGGGCTTGTGAATACGGTAAACCCCGATGAACCTCATGACGGCAGCCCTGCTCACGGCCGGGAATGGTCATACAGGATGCTTTATTTCAGCGAGCAGGTATTCAGAAACGCCTTTCAGGACATATCATCTCAAATAAAAACACCCTACATAATAAACGGAGTGATTGAGGACAGAGACCTTGCCTCAAAAATACTTTATTTCACGGAACTCTCAGCCGACCCGGTAAGCAGTGCGCTGGAGCTGGATTCTTCCCTGTGTATGCTTCTGGCATCCTTAATCGCCCATACGGACAAAAAACCCCATAGGATAATGAACTACCGTCTGGGCAGCAGGCTTCGCACAGTAAAAGAACTAATCAATGACCGTATATCAGAAAATTTAACCGGACAGGAACTGGCGGATGCGGCAGGGCTGAGCCTGTTTCATTTCATACGCTCATTCAAAGCGGACACCGGGCTGACACCGCATGAATATTCCGCAATCAGAAAAGCACAGCATGCCAGAAGGCTCATCACGGAGGGGCTCACTCCGGCTCAGGCCGCAAGCGAAGCGGGGTATGCGGATCAAAGCCACATGATAAAAAGGTTCCGCCGCTTCTTCGGCATCACTCCTAAGTCATTTCAGCAACTGCGTACTATAAGTTTAGGCAAATAAACCGGATACTCCTCTTAAAGGAGAAGTGCCCGTGAAATATCATCTTTACCTTGCTTCGGCTATGTTTATTGTCGGCAGTTCGATCACAGCCGGCAGATTCATTGCAGTAAACACACCTGTAAACCTGTCCATGTTTCTCCGCTTTGCAGTGGGGAGCGCAGTCCTTTATCTTTTTATGCTCCTCAGAAAAGAGCGCCCCGCCAGCCTGTCTGCGGAAAATGTATTTCTGATTTGTCTGCAGGCTCTTCTGGGCTCAGTCTTATTCAATGTCTTTCTTCTCAGGGGGCTTAAGACTGTTTCTGCTGTTGCTTCGGGCATAATCTCCGGCTTTACGCCTGTTATGATTACAGTATTGGCCTTCGTTCTGCTCAGAGAGAAAGCGGACAAAATGAAAATCGCCGCCGCATGCACAGCAACAGCAGGGATAATAGTGGCTAACACAGAATCGGGAAGACTTGAGGCTGATTCAGCGGGGCTGCTCTTCGTTTTTGCGGCCGTGCTTTGCGAGTCCCTTTTCCTGATAATGCGGCGACTTATCAGAACAAATATTCCCACTGTTTCCCTGTCATTTTATCTGTCAATTGCAGGAATGTTTTTCTTCGCATTTCCCGCCGCAAAGGAAATGGCTCCGCTCACACTGAAAGAGTACGCAGTAATAGGGTATTACGGAATTTTCATTACTGCTGCCGCATATCTGCTCTGGCTGGAGGGGATACAGCATGTTCAGGCGTCCGCAGCGTCAGCATATACCGCTGTAATGCCTGTCAGCGCGGTATTAACAAGTGTTCTTTTTCTTGGGGAACCGCTCTTTTTCAGGCATCTCGCAGGTTTGGCTCTCGTGTCAGCCTCCATAATCCTGACAGGGAAAAAGCGATAAATACAAAAGCTGTCATCCTCCTTCCCTTTCCTTCGTTCATCATATAAACTGAATGCAAAACTCATTACGGTGCAGCATGGCGAAAAAGACAGTTACAATGGCGATAGCCTATGACTTTGACGGAACCCTCGCTCCGGGGAATATGCAGGAGTATGACTTTGTTCCGAAGGTGGGCATGACCACGGCTGATTTCTGGAAGGAAACCTCCGCAGAAACCGAAAAGCACAATGCGGACAGAATACTCATATATATGAAACAGATGCTGGATAAGGCGCAGGCGGCGCGGGTTTCAGTCCGGAGGGAAGACTTTGTGACCTACGGCAGATCTGTACGCCTTTTTGCAGGGGTAACAGACTGGTTCCGGCGGATAAACGATTACGGCAAATCAAGAAACATCACTGTTGAGCATTACATAATCTCCTCCGGCATCAAGGAGATGATTGAGGGAACACCCATAGCGGGTGAATTTAAGGCGATATATGCCTCCTCCTTTGTTTACGACCATAACGGAGTCGCCGTCTGGCCTGCGCTGGCGGTGAACTACACCACGAAAACCCAGTTCCTCTTCCGCATAAACAAAGGCGTTCTGAACGTTTATGATGATCATAAGGTCAACGAATACCTGCCGCAGGATGAACGCCCTGTTCCCTTTGAAAACATGGTCTTTGTGGGTGACGGAGAGACCGATATTCCCTGCTTCCGCCTTGTTAAGGAGCTGAACGGACACTCTATAGCTGTCTTCCCTCCCAAGAAAAAGGGAGCCAAAACCAAAACGGACAAGCTTATAGCGGAGGGGAGGGTTAACTTTGCCTGCGCGGCGGACTACTCCGAAGGCTCAGCCATTGAAGGCGCGGTCAAAGCTGTGATTGATAAAATAGCTGCTGACTCCGCTCTGAAAACCCTGGGAAAAATACCGTGAAATGCATATGCCGCAATGCTAGACTTTGTCATGGAGATTTATCATGAACGGAAAAATTAATTCAGGTGCGTTAATCCTCGGTATATTCATTATGCTGGGGCTCGGCATACTCGGCTGGCAGCTTGCCGCAGCCGCGATAAAATACAAATCGTTCGAAAGAACAGTCAATGTAAAAGGGCTTTCCGAAAGGGAATACCCTGCTGACATAGTTATATGGCCTGTGCAGTTCAGCATGGCAGATAACAGCATACCCGCCCTTTATGCAGGTCTTGAAAAAAATGTGGATATGATACGCAGTTTCCTCATCTCAAACGGGCTTGAGGAAAGCGAAATCAGCGTGTCAGTGCCGACAATAAATGACGCATACGCAAACCTCTATGGCGGAGGTGACAGACCGGAATTCCGCTATGCTTCCCGCCAGGCGGTTACTGTTTATTCATCAAAGGTAGACAAAGTGCGTGAAATAATGACCAAAACAGCCGACCTCGGTAAAGAGGGTCTGGTTCTCACCGGGAACAATTATGACTCGCAGGTAGAGTACATATTCACCCGCCTCAACGAAGTTAAGCCGCAGATGATAGAGGAAGCCACCAAGGCAGCCCGTGAAGTTGCCCAGAAATTCGCCGAGGATTCGGGCAGCAGATTGGGCAAAATTAAAAACGCTTCTCAGGGACAGTTCAGCATAAGCGCCCGCGACAACAACAACCCGCATATAAAAAGCGTCCGTGTCGTCTCCACAGTGGAGTATTACCTCTCGGACTAATCCACATACCCCTGAGCAAGCCTCAGCGCGGCATAAAATGATACAGGAAACAGAGGCCCGTGGGAAAGCTGCGGGTACTCTCTGTACTGTACAGAAATACCTTTTAATGATGCAAAACGGTAAGCCGCCGTCTTTGCCGCATCCGCAGGGACAGAACTCACTGCCCTGACCCTCGCCTCGTATGCCTCGCGCTTTTCCTTGTCAAACGGCCTTGCTTTACTCTCCTGCCCGCTCTTCATTATAAGGAGTGATATGCCCTCAAGTTTCTTTTCGGATGAGGCAAAGACCGCAGAAGCCTCAAACATGGCTCCGCCGTTCCACCAGAGTGAAGGGTCGGCGGATGCGTATGACTGGAAGCTGCCCGGAGACGAGGTAAGCACATAAAGCACAAATAATCCTCCGTATGAATGCCCCCAGAGTGTCTGTCTGGATTTGTTCAGAGGCGCGAGCTTCTCCGCTGCGGGTTTAACTCTGTTCTCTATAAATCTCAGAAACTGTTCCGCACCGCCGTTTGTTCTTATAGGATTTAGCGCATCAGGAAAAGGTTTGCCGTCTTCCGCTGGTGGGGTGTAGTCGTATGCTCTGGAATCCACCTCGAAACGCTCCTCGGTTTCATAACCGATAAAGACCGTCACAGGCGCACCCTCTTTTATGAGTCTCTTCTGAATATCAGCACTGAAATCCGCATAAGCGGCATTACCGTCAAGGGCATACAGAACAGGATAACCTCCATCAGGCACAGGGGAGGAGGGGACACCCACTATTACACGGTAATTTCTTTCTCCGTCCGCGGAGATGAACTTAAGAGTCTCAAAGCTGTAGGGGGTAGGCTCAGCAAAAGCGGAAAAAGCAAACAGGAGCAGAGCCGGAAAAGCATATCTGAACATAGGGGAACCTCGCAAAAGATCCTCTGATATGCCTCATGGCGGGATTCGGAAAGTTTTATCTATTATACTTAATTGGAAAGATTAAACAATTTCAAAAGAACTGCCGGAGCGGAAATAATCTGCCCCGGCAGATGTACTTGGGTAAATCATCTTGCGGATGTACTGTCAAGGAGGAACATGACAGTCTCTATCCCCCCTAGTTTTTCGGTTTAAAGAAAATTGAGGGTACTGTGTCTCCGGAGGTAAGGGTATTACCGTTGGAGTCCTTAGTTGAATCGGGCATACCTACAGCGGTTCTCTGTGCTGTGGGGTATTTCGCGCTGATCTCTTCCACTGTGCCGAAGTCAAGGGCTCTCTGGGGGCAGGCAGCAACGCATGAAGGAGCAAGACCATCATCAAGCCTGTCCCAGCAGAAGGTACATTTCTGTACAGGGTGTTTAACAGCCCAGCTTGCCTTCTTAACAGGTTCAGATTTATCATCGCCGAACTGAGGAGCACCGTAGGGGCATGCAACTGCGCAGGAACGGATGTTCTGGCACTTGTCACGGTCTACTATTACTATGCCGTCCTCTTTTCTTTTATAAATCGCTCCCACAGGGCAAGCCGCAGTACATGCGGGGTTTGCGCAGTGGTTGCAGGAAAGTACAAGGTTGAAAACCTTAACATCAGGGAAAGCGCCGCTTTCTTTAACGCTCAGTTTTCTCCAGCTTGCCTTACCGGGTTTAACGTCATTCCAGTCTTTGCATGCTACAACGCAGGCGTGGCAGCCCATGCATCTGTTCTGGTCAAAGTAAAATGCCATCTGTTTAGCCATGGTTTAATCCTCCCTACGCCTTTTCGATTTTGACACGGCAATCGTTTTCACTGTTATTGCCTTTGCATATTCTGGACGGTCTGGCGCTGGTGACAGTGCTCACACATCCGCCGACATCAATTCCGGCTCCGTTAAGCTGCACCCAGCCGCCCTGACCCATAGCCGCTGTTCCTTTGGGAACTCTCTGAGTAACAACAGCAGAAACATAAATTTTACCTCTGTCATTGCTCACGAGGAGCCTGTTGCCATCCTGAATACCGAGAGGACCTGCATCTGCGGGGTTTATCCAGATGGGTTCATAAACGCCATCATCCCATACGCCGTCTTTCCACTCCCTGTCAGGGTTAAAATAAGCCGCGTTGCCGTCAGCATCTTTTTTATAGCACTCGTTGAGATAAGCAATGTTGTTCAAAGATGAGTGCGACCTGTACATCATGTGCCATGTGAGGAGCGTGAAATTGTAGCCTTTTGCTTTCAGCCCCAGAGGGTCATCGTGGCAGAGCGGATCTGCGGGGTTAATATCGTCTATTGCGTGCCTGCCCTCAATTGTGGGTATATACATGGGGATGGGATATACAAACCTTCTGGCCGTATTGCTGCCATGGTGTTTGGAGTAGATTTCACCTGTACCGTAGAGCGTGTCCTGTCCGCCTGCGTCCGCAGTCACTGTATCAAGGTTTTCATGGTAGCGCGCTTCGTAGTCTTCCATCATATTAAGGCAGTAAGCCTCAAATTTACCGGAAGCTGTTGCAAGGGGGCTGCCGGAGGGATTAGCGCGGTATGCCTTATGATAAACAATGTACTCAGAGTAAGTTCCTGCAAAGGAGGCAACGCCCTTTTCGCTCCACTCATCATAGCTCATGCCGTATGATGCGGCGAGATTGGCGGACTCAAAGCCTGCTCTCATCCTTGCTTCCATGCCTTCCTGACCTTCGGGAAATCCGCCGAGGAATTCTGTTTTGTAACCGAGCTTATCTGCTATTCCTGTGCAGATTGAGTATTCATCAAGGATTTCACCCGGTGCATCAATAATTTTGTTAAGTTTGATGGCCACTTCGCCTGTTTCCCACATGTTTGCCGAACCGGGTTTTTCCCCCACAACAGCGGAAGGAAGAACATAGTCGGACATGAGAGCCGAACCTGTAAGGAATGCATCCATATTCACAATAAGCTCTAGCTTGCTTTTATCCTTGAAGATTGCTTTTGTATAAGCGGTGTCGCAGTGTTGGTTATAGGTTACGTTGCTGCCGCATGTGAAAAGCACTTTGAAAGGAGTGGTGATCTTATTGACCTGTCCGTCGTTCCATTTTGATTTTCTTCCGGCGTAACCGCCGTTTTCTATGGCATCAGGAATGGTGAAGACAGAGAGGTTGCCTCTCTGCGGAGTCGGTACATAGGCAAGCGGAGCAGTGAGCCTCGTATTGTCGTAGATCTTGCTTGTCAGGCTTACACTGTTTGAAACCCCTGTACCGAGGCTGTTTCCGGGCAGAGGAACGGTCATATTGTTTGAAGTACGTCCGTAGCATGCGCCGTTGATTCCGAAGTTTTTGGTAACAGCGGAAAGAATGCGGAGAAGCCAGATGATCTGTTCAGCTTCAGCGCCTCTGTTATAACCGAGACCGCTCCATGTGGAGACTTTGGTATCAAGGTACATATCAGCAAGTTCACGTATTTTCGCTGCGGGTACACCTGTTATTTTCTCAGCCCATTCGGGAGTTTTGGGAAGCTGTCCCCATATGCTGACGGTTTTGCCGTAAAGCTCGTCATCGGTATTTACATTATAGCCGATTGTGTCCGGATAAATTGAGACTGCATTATTATGCCCTTTATCAACAAGGAAGGTATCATTTCCGAGGATATAAGCGGAAAGAGAACCGCCGTCGGGAACAGCGTAGTGCGCAGTGTCAAGGTCTCCATGATATGAGGTGTTGCCGTTATCGAAAAATCCGAAAACATAATTGTTGATAAAAGTCTTATCAACATCATCGTATCTTTCAACTATTATTCTGTACAGCATGGCAAGGACAAGCGCCGGGTCGGTGGCAGGTTCAACGTCAACGAAGTTATCCGCAACTGTAGCTGTCGTTTTGGAATACCTTACGTCCACAGTGGTTATCGGCACACCTCTTTCCTTGATCTGCTGAAGATACCAGCCGGAGTTTGTTCCGATGATCGACTCATGGAAGTTGCATGACCAAAGGACAAGGTTGTCAGCATTGATTGCATCTTGTTTCGCATTACCCTGAGGGTTGGAAAAGCCTACACCGTCAACAAATCTCGCAACGTGCTGAAGAGTGGGTGAGCTGTATGAGAGATAATATGAAGTATAACCGCCGATAAGGTTAAGAAGTCTGCCCGCAGCGCCTGTTGACCAGCCTGTGGCATCCCCAGATGCATATTGAAGATGGAAAGCCTCAGAACCGTACTGATCGCGGATGTTTTTCATTTTCTGAGCAATCTCGGTGTATGCCTGTTCCCATGAGATTCTCACAAAGCCGTTGATGTCACCCCTTTCACCTGTCTGTTTCAGAGGGTACATAAGGCGGTCATTACGGTAGAACCACTGCTTACGTGAACGGCAGCGTACGCATGAGCGGTACTGAGGCTCGTCCCCTTCCGCTATGCTTTTATCAGGGCGCTCATCGGTGGTGATCCTTTTGATCACGCCGTCTTTAACGTAGTATTTGCTCACACAGCGGCCGCCGCAGTTGTGGGGTGTGCTGCCCATTACAATTGATTCTGTTATCGCCGGAGGGGTGAGATTATCCTCATCCTCTTCCATGTAAGTCTTGCCGCCGTCGCCTGAACCGCCGCAGCCGTAAACAGCAGCAGTGGCACCTACTGCGCTCACTCCCTTAAGGAAGTCACGGCGGGTTACCTGGTTAAGTTTATCTTTAAGGCTCATAATTATCTCCTTATCTAGTACGCATTAGGCGCGTGTGCCGTTTTGTGGCATACGTTGCATGTAGTCTGCTGCACCGGGTAGTGGCAGTTGTTGCAGTGTCTCTGGAGGCTTGCTCCCGAACCGCCCCAGCCCGGTCTGTGGCTCGAAGGGGGGGTTACGCTGTGACACT
>JAEWZN010000009.1 GCA_023395255.1 Deferribacteres bacterium | reverse complement strand
AACCCCTCAGCAAATTCCTCTTTCAAACAACAGCCCCCGGACTCTCAAGCAACTAAGCTCAATCTCCAAGGGAAGGTAGTTATAAGAAATTCCACCAAGGATGTCAACTACTTTTTTTAAAAGTTTTGCTTACCTTTTTCGCGGCATATTCTCTTGTGAAACAACTGTGCTCTTTGTTCTTTTCCGCTGCTCTCCGCGACATTCAAGTCCGGCTCTCAGCGGAAGGTTGTTATACGAAAACGGCAGACTTAAGTCAACATCTTTTTAAAGAAAATTTAAAAAAGATTCCTGCCTGCGTTATCGGTCATCATCATATCCGCCAGAACAAGCGCTGACATGGCTTCTGCGACAGGGACAACTCTGGGGGCGACACATGCATCATGCCTCCCTCTGGTGATTATCTCCTTCTCGTTGCCGAAGAGATCAATTGTTTTCTTAGGTACGGTTATTGATGATGCAGGTTTTACAGGAAAACGGAAAACAATGTCCTGACCTGTTGTGATACCGCCGAGGGTTCCGCCCGCATTATTGGAAAGGAAGCCGTATTTCGATATTTCATCGTTATTTTCGCTTCCTCTGAGAGTTGCCGCCTCAAAGCCTCTGCCGAACTCTATTCCCTTAACGGCAGGTATTGAGAGGATTGCCTTTGCCAGCTCCGCCTCGATCCGATCGAAAACGGGCTCGCCGATTCCCACGGGTACACCCTTTATAATAACTTCAACAACCGCTCCAATGGAGTCGCCTTGTTCCGAAATACTTAATATAAGACTTCTCATTTTTTCCGCAACGTTTCTGTCTGCGCATCTCACCGGATTTTTTTCGATGAAGTCCGCATCAAACTCAACGGCTCTGACATCACCCACCTGCTTTACATGCGCTGTGATGCTTACGCCTTTCTGCGCAAGCAGCTTTCTGGCCACAGCACCGGCGCAGACCCTGCCTATTGTTTCCCTTGCGGAACTTCTGCCTCCGCCTCTGTAGTCACGCAGGCCGTACTTGGAGGTATATGTGAAGTCCGCATGACCGGGGCGGAAGAGATCCTTGACCTCGCTGTAATCCTTTGATCTCTGGTTCTCATTATATACAAGCATCATTATAGGGTGGCCTGTGGTTTTCCCCTCAAATATTCCGCTATGGAACTCCACCCTGTCTTTTTCATCTCTGGGGGTGCTGACATCGCTCTGCCCCGGACGGCGGCGGTTCAGTTCAATCTGCACATCATCCTCTGTGAGTTCCAGCCCTGCGGGACATCCGTCCAGCACGACACCGACCGACTTTCCGTGGCTTTCGCCGAAAGTTGCTATTCTGAAATTTCTGCCGAATATGCTTCCGCCCATTATATATGCTCCTATTGTTTCACAAGCCACATGCCGACAAGCGCGGCAGCCAGACTTAAGAAGAGATTTGCGAATACGTTTGCCGAACCGGCAAGATACCAGCCTTCGTCAAAAAGCAGGATTGTCTCAACACTGAATGTTGAAAAGGTTGTAAAAGCGCCGAGAAACCCGGTTCCGATAAGCAGCCGCAGGTTTTCGCCCGATGTGCTGCGGAAGAAAAGTGAGCCAATAACACAACCGAGGAGGAATGAACCGGAGACATTCACAAAAAAGGTTCCCAGTGGATAACGGCCGCCCAATATAAGGAGAGATGCCTTTGAAACTCCGTATCTCGCTACGGCTCCGAAGAAACCGCCCGCTCCTATGAGGAAAATTTTTACCATGAGTCCTTCCCTCCGCCCGTTTAGCTGCAATATTTCTTTAAAAAATTTCCGTTTACTTATCCGTATTATGCACATATATATTAACCATGACAGACATTCAAGGCATAATAGTTCTGATATGTATTGCGGCGGTTATTCTGAATCTGCCGTTCGGTTATTTAAGACGTTTTACCAGAAGGTTTTCGCTTCCATGGTTCGCCTGTATTCATATACCGATTGTTTTCGTTGCTGTTATAAGAATAAGTACGCACACGCCGTGGGCGTATGCACCGCTGTTTCTGGTGATGAGTATAATTGGACAGATGATAGGATACAGGATTAAGCTGCGCCGAAGCGAGGAGCAGCAGGAGCGGTAAACCGATTCACCGCCCCTTTGTCCGTTTCTATTCCTCTTCGGGCATTTCGTAATTTTCTTCAAGCTCTTCCGAAACTTCCGCCTTTTCCGCCTTCACTTTTGGCAGCATTTTCTCCACCTTGCGGCAGGTTATTATGAATGCGCTGTGGTTGAATGTCCACATCTCAGGTCTTACAGACCTGCCGTCCACCTTCCACGGGCGTTTGATAAGCTCGAAAGAGTTTATCTCATCGAAACAGCCCGCCTCGCGCAGTGCATCCACGCATGACTTAACCTGTAGAATTGTAGGCAGATAACACACAAGAAGCCCGCCCTGACGCAGCCCTGTCTCAAGGTGAGGCACAACCTGCCACGGTTCGGGCAGATCAAGCAGAACCCTGTCATACTCGCCGTCTATGCCTTCATATATGTTACGTACCTGAATATCGTGGTTGGGAGCTTCACCGTAAAATTCCGCGATAAACTTTGCCGCATCCCCTGCAAAATCCTCACGGAGTTCGTAGCTGGTCAGTGTTCCCTGTCTGCCCAATGCGCGGAGGATAGCTATGGAAAGTGCACCCTGCCCCACTCCTGCCTCAAGGACATTAAGTCCGGGGTATATATCCCCTTCCATGAGCATTGCGGCTGTATCTTTCGGATAAATGATCTGCGCGCGGCGCTTGATGTTCATTATGTAGTCGATGTAAGTGGGCTTGAGCACTCTGTAGCGGACACCCTTTGAAGCGGTGATTATTCCGCCGTCCAGCAATTTCACTATTTCGTCATGCTCAATGAAGCCGTACTGAGTGGTGAACCGCAGCCCCTCACGCAGCTTGGTCATGTGGCGCTTGCCTCTTTCCTCGTCAATAAGAATGACGTTGGTTCCGTATTCTATTTTATTCATTTAACTTTCTCCACCAGACGGCAGAATGTGCATTTATCCATGAAGGATTCCATTCCGCAGGTCTGACATATTTTCATTTCTTCCTGATCTGCTTTTGAGCGGTCTTTATCCTTAACCCTGTCGAGAAACTTTGTATAAAAGAAAATCTCTGTGCCGGGCATATTTTCCTCGATTGTGCTGAGCGCCTCCTTGAAAATAAGGCTTGTTGCGCCCTTGCTCATAGGGCACTCCTCCATAACATAGTCTATTCCGTTGAGGATGGCAAATGCCGCTGTCTCCCTCTCGGTGAGGCGCACAAGGGGCTTCACCTTCTTTTTCAGCGTGTTTCCTCCGGCAGGGAGCACGGGGTAGGTGTTGTCCATGTATTCATCATGCCAGTGCATTATGTTAGCCAGAAGGCGGGAGGCCTCATCATCCAGATTATGCCCTGTTGCCACAACATCAAACCCGCCGTCGTATGCTGTTTTATTGAAATAGTACCTCTTGATTGTCCCGCAGACAGCGCAGTCCTCTCTTTTGGCGCGCCGCGCTGCAAAAGGAACCGGATGCCCCTTCTCCCTGAGATCAACTATTATCGATTTCAGGCCGAATTTTTCGGCAAAGGCGGTTACCTTATCCTTTGAGCGGTCGGAATATCCGTTTATTCCCAAATCTATATACATTCCGGTGACATCGCATCCGAGCTTGTGGAGCACATGCCAGAGAACAAGGCTGTCCTTCCCGCCGGAGACACAGACCATGATTTTGTCTGTCTTGCGGAACATTTTATATTGCTTGATGGATTTCAGTGTCTGCTCAATGAAGTACTCGTTGAAGTGCTCTTTGCAGAAGGCGGCATTGGCGCGGCGGATGTTTATCACCGCATCGCCCTTACATTTCACACACTTCATCAGCCGCCGCTCACAACGTTTATGATTTTGATCGTCTGTCCGCTGTACACATGAATATCATGGGTAAGAAGCTCACCGTCCCTTGTCACAAGGGTGGTTGACTCCTTCAGGTTGAGCTTTTTTAATATATCTTTAAGCGGAGCGGGGGAGACTTCCTCTGCCCTGCCGTCGCTAAATTCGACTTTGACCAAAATTACCTCCGTAATTAATTTCGCCGAACCAACGTCCTGTGGTTCGACTGAAACCGCTCGCGCCGCTTAAAAAGCGGCTTCGCTACGCACGGCGCAAGTTCATCCATGGACTTGTTTAACATATGCGGTGTACAAAGATTCAGTTTCTTAGGGAGAGAGTTTGAGAGAACCCTTTCTTTACTGTAAAAGAAAGGGTTCTCTCAACTTAAGAATCCTTATAAGAAAGAAATCAGCGCAGTCTTGCGCCGAAGTCTTTTTCCAGTTTTGCTATTGCGCTTCTGAGGACAGCGTTGGTTTCCTCATCCGTGAGCGTTTTTTCAGGATCTGAGAAGAAGATTCTGAATGCGAGGCTTATCTCCTCTTCCCCAAGTCCCTTGCCGGAGTAAGTATCAAAGAGGGTAACGCTTTCAATGAGTTTGCTCTCTTTTGAAACCGCATCGGTTATATCCGCAGAGCGGACTGATTTTGACACGGCGATGGAGAAATCCTTAAACACTGTGGGCAGTTTGGAGAATTTGGAATATTTATTCTTCTCAAGCCCTTTTTCGAGTAGCTTTTCAAGGAAAATCTCGCAGACACATAAGGGCTGATCGGAATCCACAGCCTCAAGTGTGTCGGGGTGGAGCTCACCGAAGAAGCCAAGAGATTCACCGTCCAGCATTATTTCGGCGGATTTGCCGGGGTGCATGAACGGTCTTTCGGAGCGGACGTAGCTTACTTTGCCGAGGTTATAACCGGCAAGTATGTTCTCCACTATTCCCTTAAGAACGTAAAAGGCTTCCTCTACGGGCTTGGTGTTCCATGAGAGCCCCCAGTAGCCGCCGTAAACAGCGAAGGCGAGCCTTGTTTCCTGATAGGGGATGCCTTCGCCGTCTTTTATGTAAACTGATGATGTTTCGAAAATATTAGCCGCTTTTGCTCCGCGGTTAACATTGTAGAGTATGGTTGATACAACGCCGGGGAAAACGTAAGTGCGCAGTGCGTTCATATCCTCTGAAATGGGGTTTTTAAGGATTACAAAGCGCTCTTTATCATCAAAGATGCTTAAATATTTGTCGCTCATGAAGGAATAGTTCACCGCCTCGGAAAAGCCGAGTGAGGCGAGCTTGTTCTGGAGCAGCCTTTTATGAGTGAGCAGAGGCATGAGCCTGTCGCTGTCAGCGGGGATGAGAGGCACGGTTGCCTTGATGTTGTCATAGCCGTAAAGCCTTGCAACCTCTTCCGCCACATCCTGCCATCTTTCGATGTCCACCCTCCATGAAGGGGATGAGACTTTGTAGCCTTCTGCACATTTTTCTGCGTCCATTCCGACAGATGCGAGGATTTTCAGCATATCTTCCGTGCTTATATCTGTGCCGAGGAGCGCATTCACCTTTTCGGGAGTGAACACTACTTCGGGCTTGGTAACTTTTTTATAGTCATTGGAAAGAACGCCCTTGCAAACTGAGCCGCCTGCGAATGAGGCAAGAAGGCTTGCCGCGTAGTCCACCATGCGGATTGTGTTTACAGGGTCGATTCCCCTTTCGTATCTGTAGGATGAGTCGGTCTGCATACCGAGTCTTCTTGCGGTGAGGCGTGTGCTTTCAGGTTTGAAATATGCGCACTCAAGGAAAACATCCGTGGTGTCGTCACTTATGCCCGAATGTTCGCCGCCCATAATTCCGGCTACGGCAAGCGCCTTTTCCTCATCGCAGATGAGAAGCATGTAGTCTTTCAGCACCCTCTCCTTTTCATCAAGGGTGAGAAGCTTTTCACCCTCTGCGGCATTGCGGACTATTATGCCGTTTTTTATCATGCGCAGATCAAATGTATGAAGCGGCTGTCCGTATTCGAACATCACATAGTTGGTGACATCCACAACGTTGTTTATGGGGCGCACGCCTGCGGCGCGCAGTCTGTTCTGCACCCAGAGGGGGGACGGGGCGATTTTAACGCCTTTTATCACCCTGCCGAGGTAAACAGGGCATTTTTCTTCATCATTAACTTTTACATATGAGTAGTTTGAAGCGGCATCAGCCGTTTCCTCAAGCTTAAATTCCTTTGTTTTCAGAGGGCGGCCGTATATGGCGGCGATTTCACGGGCAATGCCCACAACGCTGAGGCAGTCCGACCTGTTAGGGGTTATGGACACCTCAAGCACTGTATCACCCAGACCGAGAACCTCGTTTATGTCTGCACCGAGGGGGAGAGATTCGGGCAGGGGCATTATACCGTCTGATTTTTCGGCAACTCCAAGTTCAGACTCGGAGCAGATCATACCGCAGGATTCTATTCCGCGGATTTTTGATCTCTTGATTTTGAAATTGCCGGGGAGAACGGCATCTATCTTGGCAAATGGGATGGTCTGCCCCGCCGCAACGTTCGGCGCACCGCAGACAACCTGATACTCCTCTGTTCCGTCCGTAACTCTGCAAAGGGAGAGCTTGTCGGCATCGGGGTGCTTTTCGCGGTGGAGAACCTTCGCAACGACTGTGTTTTCGGCCCTTTCGGATTTATGTACCCCTTCGATCTCAAGCCCCGCCATTGTGAGCCTGTGGCAGAGATCGTTTATTTCTATGCCTGATATATCTACAAATTCATTTAACCAGCTTACGCAGACTTTCATTATATTAACTCCTAAAACTGCTTCAGAAATTTAAGGTGATTCTCAAAAAACAGACGTAAATCGTCTATGCCGTATTTCAGCATGGCGATACGTTCGATGCCCATACCGAAGGCGAAGCCTCTGTATTTTTCCGAATCATAGTCCACATGCTTGAACACGGCAGGGTCAACCATTCCGCAGCCGAGAATCTCAAGCCAGCCCGTCTGTTTGCACACACGGCAGCCTTTGCTTCCGCAGATTACGCATCCCATATCCACCTCTGCGCTGGGCTCGGTGAATGGGAAGAAGCTTGGGCGGAAGCGCACGGGCACGTTATCGCCGAACATCTTCTGTATAAATACGGTGAGAATCCCTTTCAGGTCGCCGAAGGTGGTTCTTTCATCCACGAGGAGCCCCTCAACCTGATGGAACATGGGCGTGTGGGTGATGTCGCTGTCACAGCGATAAACCTTTCCGGGAGCGATTATCTTCACAGGAGGCTTGTTTTTAAGCATTGTACGCACCTGCACGGGGGAAGTGTGCGTGCGCATAAGTATTTCGTCTGTTATGTAAAACGTGTCCTGCATGTCTCTTGCGGGGTGCTCTTTGGGGATGTTGAGCGCCTCGAAGTTATAGAAGTCGTGCTCGACCTCCGGCCCTATGGCCACTTCAAAACCCATGGCGCTGAAAATATACACTATCTCGTCAAAAACTCTGGTGACAGGATGTATGCTCCCCGATGTAAAAGGAAGACCGGGGAGTGTTATGTCCAGAGATTCGCCGGTGAGTCTGGCGTTTTTCTCGGCGCTTTTAAGCTCAAGCTCTCTGGCATCGTGCAGGGCTTCGAAATCTGCACGGAGGGCGCCGATTTTCGTTCCCGCCTCTTTTTTATCCTCATGGGAGGATATATCCTTGAGCTGTCTGTTAAGGTTGCTTATTAGCCCGTTTTTACCGAGATATTTCACTTTCACCTGATACAGGGCATCAAGAGAGGCTGCCTGAGCAATCTCCGCCCTGTAACTTTCGAGTCCGCTTATGTCGAGCTGCATTTATCGTTCTCCGCTTTATTTCGCAAAATCATTAGAACAAGTATGATATTAAAAACAGGTGCAAAATGGCAAGGGATTATTTTGGGAAATGTCTGCATGGGCATTAACAAATCCTAACACTTTTTGACATCTATTATCATTTTATACAACATTTTTCTGATTCCGAGGTTCCATATTACCTCAGCAATATTTTGCGGAGGATATATATGTCACAGGATAATGAAAAAAACACCGGACTGGGCAGACGCCAGTTCCTTAAACTCTCAGCAACGGCAATGAGTGCCGCCGCTGTGGGAATGACAGTAGGCTGCGGCGGTTCATCCGGTTCAGATACTCCGGACACTCCCGCTGCTCCCAGAGCAGTTCTCCCCACGAGCGGAGCATGGAAGTTCGGCATCATTTCCGATACCCAGTGGACAAAGGATGATGACGGCAAAAACCCAGCCTCAACAGCAGTGGACATAATCAACAGCCTTAATGACGAATTTGTAAAGCACAAAGTCAAGCTTGTTGTGGCAGTGGGCGACCTCACTGATGATGCCAAACAAAACTTCACAGCAAAACATGTTCCGACAGATACAACTATCAATTACACTCCGTTTGACGGTTTCGGAGTAAGAGCGCGTTATGCTCAGAGGCTTTATAACGAAGGCATAGGCTTTTTCCCCCTGAGAGGAAACCATGATGACTCTGCGGCGGCAGCGGCACAGTTCCGCAGCTTTTTCCCTCAGACAACAGGCGGAGTGCACAACGTCTACTCCGTTCAGTCTGATGCCTATTCAGCAGTGAACCCTGACATAAACTGGCTGCCTGAAATTGTCAGAACAAACACCAGCGAATTCACATTAGGCAGAAACTTCTCAAGCCCTTCCGCTGCTGAAACGGATGACATGACCGGACTCTCCTACTCTTTCGATTATGAAAATGTCCGCTTTGTCCTTCTTGATCATTTCAAAGGCGAAGACGGACTTTCACACGACACAACGCCCGTAATAAACGCAGTTGAAACCACTTCAAACCCCATCAGATTTCAGCAGAGCTGGATAGACGCACAGCTTGCCGGCAGAAGCTCCGGCACACATGCATTCTGCTTTGCTCACAAAGGGCTACTCACTCAGGACCATACTGACAATATGTTCGGTTACACTGTGAACGATGTAACCGCACCTGATTTTACAACATTTGACTCACCCGGCCTTGACAACTATATCACCAGCCTTGAACAAAACGGAGTGCGCTTCCACATAAACGGGCACGACCATATGCATGACAGAAGCCTTGTCTACACCAAAGACGGTTCCACTGCAAAAGTTCAGCAGCTTGTCTGTGTTTCCAACAGCTCAAAATTCTATACACCGGGAAGCGATATTGAAAGCACCGCAGCAGCATACGGACTTACACCTGTCAACAAATCAAACGATGCACTCCTTTGGGGAGGCATACGCCAGAAGAACATAGCTCAGGAGCTTTACTCCGTAGGCTATTATATCTTCACCGTTGACGGGCCCGTTGTCACCGTGGACTTCTACTCATCACCCGCATATACGGAAGACAGTTTCACAACCACCCCCACAATGAACTTCACCAAGAAAGAAACCTTCGGTTACAGCCTCAACGGAGAAGAATATATCATCGCTCAGGGGGGCAGCCTCACAGTAGTTGATTCCACAAGCACAGGCGGAACCAACGCAAAAATAATCAACGGTAAAAACGGCAACCTCCAGCAGGAAACAGCTTCCGGACGCAGATTTAATCTTCATGTAAACACCGGCTGGCTTACTGCGCAGGACTCACTGAGTGAAATTTTCTTCCTGAACGGTATGACTTATACCATGGGGAGCGAACAGACTGATGTATTTACACTTTCAATGAGCTATGACTCATCAAAAGTAAGTTCCTCTGAGATTGCGGGGGGCAAATTCGGCATCGCAACAAATGACGATGACGGCACATGGATAAATGCTGTTGATCAGAATTTCGGCGGAGGCAATACATTTGTTCAGCGCGCCTGGCAGGAAGGGGATAAGCTTGGCACTTGGGGCGTTGACACGGCAACAAACACAGTCTGGGCTGTGATAAACTACAACGGCTATTTCGCTGTGGTTAAAGGAATGTAGTTTAATACAATTCCGGCAATTTTCTATATTACAGTAAATAATTTGATAGGGAAGCCCGCAGCGGCTTCCCTATCTGACTCATAACAAACCCGGAACTAACCCCTGAAAACAGCGGCAGTTTCAGTTTTATTACTTCAGTGATCCTGCTTAACACCGCTTTAGCGCAGCTTCCACTCAGCTTTTCTTTTTTCAAGGAATGCCCTTATCCCTTCCGCCGCGTCCTCAGTGGCGCAGAGTTCGGCAAACACTCTCGTTCCGTTATCTATAGCCGCATGGTAACCCATGTTGTATGAACCGCTGATTCCTCTTTTTCCCGCTGAAACCGCCAGCGGGCTTTTTGCTGCTATGGCATCGGCTATTTCATCTGTCTTCTTTTCCAGTTCCTCATCCGGCACAACCCAGTTCACAAGCCCCATCTCATGCATCATCTCTGCCGTGAATCTCTCTCCCAGAAGCACCATTTCCATCGCCTTCTTTTTGCCGATGTTCTTGGTGAGCGGAATGCCGGGGCCGGTGCAGATAAGCCCCACGTTGACGGCCGTTGTCCCGAACACAGCGGACTGCGCGGCAACAGTAAGGTCGCAGGCGAAGCTCAGTCCCGCGCCGTTTGCCACGCAGTAACCTTTTACGGAGGAGATAACCGGCTTCTTCATATTCGCAATGGTGTGATTATGCATATCCATCAGAGCAATGAACTCAGGAAGCTGCTCATCCTCAACACTTTCTAGAACTTTCAGGTCAATACCCACGGAAAAATGCTTCCCATTGTTGCGTATGACGACCACCCGGACTTCATCGTCATTGTCAAAATCCTTGAGCGCCTGATTAAGGAGCACCGCAAACTCTATGCTGAACGCATTGTTCTCCGCAGCGCGGTTCAGGGTGATATAGCCTTTGTGATTGTTTTTCTCGATGATTATTTCAGGATTGCCCATAGCTCCTCCATATAGAACCATGTTATATTAAATATCCGATAAGGGCAATGCAAATGAGAGCAATGGCTCAGAATGACGTGTTCCGTGCCGAAGCCCCTATAATTACGTCACCCTGAACGGAAGTGAAGGGTCTCAACGGTTTGAGATTTTTCTGGCTTACACCCTCAGAATGACGAAAAAGGGCACGAAAAAAGGGAAGCCTTTTTCAAGACTTCCCTTTATATCCTTTTCAGACTCCGACTTAAAATTAAGCCTGAACCTGCTTAACAAGCTGCTCAAACTGTTCGGGGCTTTTGATAGCCATTTCAGAAAGCGATTTCCTGTCAAGTGTGATGTTTTTTTCTTTCAGCTTGCCGATGAAGGTGCTGTAGCTGAGGCCGTATTGTCTTACGGCGGCTCCGATCCTTATGATCCAAAGAGTTCTGAAGTCGCGTTTTCTGCGTTTTCTGCCTTTGTAAGCCTCAGCAAGAGCACGTTCGCCCTGCTCGCGGCTTTTTTTGTAGACATTGTTCGCTGCGCCTTGAAAGCCTTTGGAGACCTCAAGCCATTTTTTGTGACGTTTGCGGGCTTTGACCCCGCCTTTCGCTCTTGGCACTGTTCGTCCTCCTTACATTAAGCGTACGGCAGCAGTTTTTTGATATTTGCTGCGTCTTGTCCTTCAAGGATGCCAGGGTGGCGCAATGCGCGCTTTCTTCCGCTGCTTTTTGAGGTGAGGATGTGCCTCAAAAAGCCTTTTTTGTACTTAACCTTTCCGCTGCCGGTTACTTTAAATCTTTTGGCAGCGCCCTTATGGGTTTTCATCTTAGGCATTAGCCTACCTCCGAAAATTAGTTGTTAACAGGCGAAATGATCATCACCTGCTGACGACCCTGCATCTCAGGTGTCTTTTCCACGACTCCTAAGCCTGTGACGTCCTGCGTCACTCTATTCAAAAGCTCCGTGCCGCTGTCCTGAAACATCATTTCCCTGCCGCGGAAGCGGATCACAAGCTTGACCTTATCCCCTTCTTCGAGGAAACGTCTGATGTGTCTCAGCTTCGTCTGGTAGTCATGATCTTCGATCTTAGGACGGAACTTTATCTCCTTGGTTTCGATCTGGTTCTGGCGCTGTTTTTTGCGCGCCTCACGATCCTTCTTATTCTTCTCGAACTTATATTTGCTGAAGTCCATAACACGGCAAACGGGAGGTGTCGCGCTTGCTGATACCTCGACGAGATCAAGTCCGGCTTCGGCGGCTAATGCCAGAGCCTCCTTTATCGATACCACTCCTCTTTGACTGCCGTCATCAAGAATAAGCCTTACTTCCGAGGAAGTTATTTCCTCATTGATCCTTTCTCTGTCGAGCGATTGCTGTTGCCTGCCGCGTATGACTCACCTCCATAATTCAAGTGACTTATTTATGTCAAGCCCTCTTAATACACTAATATAAGCAGAAAGATCAAGATTATTTTTATTTTCTCCGTCTCTTAACCTTACAGTGAGAGTGCCGTTTTCCACTTCGTTTTTGCCGAGAATAATCATGTGGGGGATTTTCTCAAGCTGTGCTTCACGGATTTTCAGGTTGATTTTCTCGTTCCTGTAATCCCCTTCCACACGGAAACCTTCTGCCCTTAGAGCAGCTTCCACTTTTTTACACATTTCAAGGGAATCATCGGTGATGTTCATCACCCTTACCTGAACAGGTGCTATCCACAGAGGGAAGCTGCCCGCGAAATGCTCGGTGAGAACACCGATAAATCTGTCCACGGAACCGAGAATAACTCTGTGGAGCATGATCGGTCTGTGCTTCTGTCCGTCCTCGCCTATGTAGGAGAGGTCAAAACGTTCGGGCAGGTTGAAATCCGCCTGAATTGTCGCACACTGCCAGAAACGGCCGATAGCGTCTTTCAGCTTGATGTCGATTTTGGGGCCGTAAAAAGCGCCGTCCCCTTCGTTAATCTGATAGGGAAGACCCTTGATTTTCAGGGCTTCAAAAAGCGCAGCAGTGGCTTTTTCCCAGTTGTCATCGCTGCCTATATATTTTTCGGGCTTAGTTGAAACCTCAATCTCAAACTCGAAGCCGAAAACGCTCATTACATCCGTCACGAAGTCTATTATTTTGACAATTTCATCGTTAAGCTGCTCCGGTGTACAGAAAACATGCGCATCATCCTGAGTGAAGGCGCGCACACGCATAAGTCCGTGAAGAACGCCGGATTTCTCGTGCCTGTGAACAGTTCCGAGTTCGAAAAGCTTCAAAGGCAGGTCACGGTAGCTTCTCAGGTCTGACTTGTACACCATTATGTGGTTGACGCAGTTCATGGGCTTGATGCCGAATTCCACATCGTCAATCTTTGTGAAGTACATATTTTCGCCGTAGTTGTCATAGTGACCGGAGCGCTTCCACATATCGGACTTGAGAATAGCCGGGCCATAGACCACTTCGTAGCCTCTTTTGAAATGTTCCTGCCTTTCATACTCTTCCAGAATGGCGCGGAGTTTTCCGCCTTTGGGCAGATAAATGGGGAAGCCTGCACCTATATCATCCTCAACCATGAAGAGTTTGAGTTCCTTGCCTATTTTGCGGTGATCACGTTTTTTCGCCTCCTCAAGCATGTGGAGGTAGGAATCAAGCTCGTCCTTTTTGAACCAGCTTGTGCCGTAAATTCGCTGAAGCTGGGGGTTTTTCTCGTCCCCGCGCCAGTATGCGCCCGCAACGGAAAGAAGCTTGTAATGCTTGATTTTCGATGTATTGTCAATATGCGGCCCGCGGCAGAGATCCATGAAGTCGCCCTGCTCATAGAGCGATACAGTGGGGTCTTCTATTGCGTCTATGAGCTCAATTTTGTAATTTTCGCCCATATCATTGAAGACCTTTTTCGCCTCATCCTTTGAGAGCACTTTTCTGTGCACCTCTATTTTTTCGGCGGCTATCTTCGCCATCTCCTTTTCGATCTTTTCCAGATCTTCCGGAGTGAACTTCATGTCGCCTGTGTCAAAGTCGTAAAAGAAGCCGTCCTTGATAACAGGCCCTATTGTGACCTTCACCTTGGGGTAAAGCCTCTGCACTGCCTGCGCCATAAGGTGGGCTGTGGAGTGGCGGAGAATTTCCAGCCCTTCCGCGTCAGTTTCCGTTATTATTTTAACCTTATCGCCTTCATTCAAAATGTATCCGAGATCGACCGCTTTGCCGTTAACTTCGCCTGCAACTGCTTTTTTGGCCAGTCCGAGGCTTATGTTTTTTGCAGCGTCCAGAACGCTGCTGCCTTCGTCAAGCACCCTCTGACTGCCGTCTGCAAGAACAATATTCATATATGTCTCCTGTTTTGTGCCTATGGAATATAAACTTTAAGATTATGACGAGAATGAGCGCTTGTCAATAGCGCCTCTGTAATTTGGGCAAAAGATTATTATTAATGAAAACAAACTTTTGTGTTTATGAACTGTCGGGAGAATTGTATATTTATGGTTTACACATACCGAGGTTGAAGGGATGAAAAAAGTTTTTGCCGTTCTTCTCGCCTGTACACTGCTTGGAGCGGGGGCTTTTGCCTTTCTTTCCAAGCGCGGCGGAAGCAAAATACAGATATTGGAAACAGTTAAAGCGGAAAAAGCCACCATAGAGGATCAGCTTCTTGCCACAGGCATAGTCAAGCCTGTTGTGGGTGCAAAAATTGAGATAGGTGCCAGAGCAACGGGGCTCATAAGCTCCCTTCCCGTTAAGGTCGGCGACAGGGTTGAGGGCGGACAGCTCATCGCAAAGATAGACAGCCGCGAGATTGAGCGCAATATCGAAACCATGCGCGTGAGTCTCAGAATAATGAAGGCAAACCTCGAAAAGGAGAAAAGTCTTTTTCCGGTGAACACAGACCTGCAGCATAAAAACATAGAGAAGCGTGAGGCGGATCTCCGTCTGGCGGAGCGCAACTACGGCAGACAGAAAATGCTCCACGACCAGAACGCCTCCACTGATGAAAAGCTTGATCAGTCTCTCCATGAGCTTAAACTTGCTCAGGCGGAGCTTGACAGCGCAAAGACCGAGCTGATCCGTATCCGCACCTCCCACACAAACGATGTTCAGGTACTTGAAAACCAGATAAAGGAAACCGAAAGCCGTTTGCAGGAGCTTCTGGTTCAGAGATCATATTACGATATACACGCCCCCATCTCAGGCGTTGTGACTCAGGTCGCGGCGGATGAGGGGGAAACTATAGTGGCAGGCTTGCAGGTGGCAAACCTGATAACAATCCTCCAGCCGGAAAGGCTTGAGATGTGGATCTATGTGGATGAAACAGACATAGGCAAAATCAGAGAGGGAATGAAGGTTGTCTACACTGTTGACACATACCCGAAAAAGAAATTCGAAGGCAAAATAAGCCGGATTTATCTGGAGCCGGAAACAAAGGAAGGGATAGTCTACTACACAGCGGTAATAACCATGACATCAGAAGACGCGCTCCTCCTCAAAACCGATATGACAACCCATGTACGCATCATCAGAGAGGTTAAGGAGAATGTTCTCTCAGTTAAAAACGGAGCAGTCAAATGGGACGGAGCGGAAAGCGTTGTCTATAAAATAACCGGTGATAAAAAGAATCCCGCAGAGCGGATCAGCGTTAAAACCGGAGTAAAGGACGAGAACAACACCGAAATCACAGAAGGTCTGAGCGAGGGTGACGAGGTTGCCTTAAAAATAATTCTGCCGGAGAAAAGGCAGGGGTTTAATTAATGGTTCTGGCGAAGCTTGTTGATATACGGAAAAAATACATGCTGGAAGGGCTTGAGCTTGAGGTTCTCAAAGGGATCTCCCTTGAGATTGAGAAGGGTGAGTTCATAGCGGTCACAGGCCCCTCCGGTTCGGGCAAAACCACTCTTATGAATATCCTCGGTCTGCTTGATTCCCCCACATCAGGGCAGTATTTCCTCAACGGGGAGGATGTCTCAGGCCTGAATGACGATGAGCTTTCGCATATACGCAACCGCACGGTGGGCTTCGTGTTCCAGAGCTTTCACCTCATCCCCCATGCGAACGTGCTTGAAAATGTGCTTCTGCCCGCTTACTACGGCGGGGAGAGTATGAAGATAATGGAAAAGAGAGCCCTTGAGCTCCTCGACAGAATCGGGCTTGCAGACAAACGGAAAAACCGCCCGAATCAGCTTTCAGGCGGCCAGCAGCAGAGAGTGGCAATAGCCCGCGCCCTTATTGCGGATCCGCAGATTATCCTTGCCGATGAGCCCACTGGTCAGCTTGACAGCGAAACATCAGCCTCGATAATGGAGCTGATAACCGAGCTTAACCGGAGCGGAAAGAACATCATTGTCGTCACGCACGATCCCGCGACATCGGCCTATGCCAGGCGGGAGATAAAGGTTCTGGACGGAATGATAGGCTAAATTGAGCCTGCGGCAAATTTCCTGTTGCAAATCTATGAGAATTTTATATAATCCCAATCTCGAAACGGGGGTATAGCTCAGCTGGGAGAGCGCGACGCTGGCAGTGTCGAGGTCATCGGTTCGATCCCGATTACCTCCATAAGAAAATCATCCAAGGGCTTCCATTATCATCCAGGAAGCCCTTTTTTATTAGCCTTTTCTATCATTCTATTGTCCATAACAAGCCATATTGTTCCATGACAAGCCAGTATCTATTGACGGCACTTATGGCGGTACTTTATACTAATCACTGACCAAGTACCGTCAAAATCAGGAAAAGGTAAAATGGCATTAACTGACACTACGATACGAAGCGCAAAGTATATTGATAAACAATTTAAGCTTAGTGACGAAAAAGGAATGTACATTCTGGTAAAACAAGCAGGGAAGTATTTCAGAATGGACTATAGATTTGCTGGTAAAAGAAAAACACTTGCCATAGGTGTTTATCCGGAAGTAACTTTGAAAGAAGCCAGAGAGAAAAGAGACGAAGCGCGCAAGCTTCTGGCAAATGGAATAGACCCAGCTCAGGCAAGGAAAATTCATAAACAAGGCATTTACGAGGATGCTGAAAACAGTTTTTTCAATGTTGCTACTGAATGGTTCCTTAAAAATAAATCTAAGTGGTCAGAAGATTATGCTCAAAAGAAATGGCATGCCATAGAAAAAGATATTTTCCCCCATATCGGAAGCCGCCCTATTAAAGATATTACCGCCAGTGAACTACTGATTGCTCTCAATAAAATTCAGGACAGAGGCGCAGTAGAAACAGGGCATAGAGTTAAATGTACATGCGGAGAAATATTCAGATACGGTATTGTGACAGGGCGATGTGACAGAGATCCAAGTCAAGATCTGAAAGGAGCGTTAGTCCCTAATATTGTAAAGAATTATTCAGCATTCACTGAATTAAGCGACATAAAAGGTCTACTCAAAGCCGTAGATAGCTACAAAGGTGAATTCACTACAAAATGCGCTCTGAAAATTGCACCTTATCTTTTTGTCCGGCCCGGTGAACTCAGACAAGCTGAGTGGTCTGAAATAGATTTTGAAAATAGGCTGTGGAAGATACCAGCAGAAAAAATGAAAATGAAGCGACCGCATCTTGTTCCTCTGTCTGAACAGGCATTAAGCATCTTAAAAGAGGTTTACCCTCTTACAGGGCGTTGGAAATATGTTTTTCCTTCTGTCCGTTCAAAAGATCGCCCGATGAGCAATAACACAATCAATGCAGCTCTCAGACGAATGGGATTCACTGTTGAAGAAATGACAGGACACGGCTTCAGGACTATTGCCTCAACACTCTTACATGACAATGATTTTGAAACTGCTCATATTGAAATGCAGCTTGCCCATGTAGAAACGAATAAAACAAAAGGTGCGTACAACCGTGCCAAATATCTGCCTCAACGAATAAAAATGATGCAATGGTGGGCAGACTATCTTGATAAATTAAAAAACGACTGATCCTTTACATTTCTACCATAAATCAAATCTCAAATAATTCTTTTTCCCTCCTTCGTCATTAATAAAGCAGCAAGATTTAAGGAGGCTGCTTTATGGCACATTTCAATTCTTTCCAGATACTGGGAAACCTCACAAGAGACCCTGAACTTAAAATAATCGAAAGAGACGGCAAGGATGACCTTGCCATATGTAACTTTGGCATCGCGGCTAATAAGCCGGGCAATGATGATAAACCGTTTTTTATTGATGCAACCGTTTTCGGTTCTCAGGCTGAAGCCTGCAAAGATTACCTTAAAAAAGGCTGCCTTATCTTTGCTGCCGGTGAACTGGAATACCGTTCATGGGAAGATGAGGAAACCAAGAAAAAGCTCTCAAAAATAAGCCTGATAGCAGGCACTGTTCAGTTCCTGAACAGTAAAGAAAACTCAGGCGATACCGCCGGAGAAAAAACCAAAAAACAAAAAAACGAAAAGTAAAAAAACTACGTGATTAAAAAACTAAAAAACAAAAAAAGAGCGTTTGATGGGCATAAATGATGACAGCAATAACAATTACTTAGAGGTGCTTGAGGATCTTCTGGATGCTCAGAACACTATAAAAAAAGTTCAGGATATAGTTCTGCGGACAATAGTGTCCGCAGACCCTGAATACCGGAGCTATGAGGACGCTTTCGATGAAATATACCACATACTGCTCTCTGCGTCAGAAAGCAGGAGGACTGAGCGATCTGGTTAAACGGCTTCATGGAGGATGTTTCCATGCAATATGGACTTTCTGCAAATGATGTTGTCCGCGGTCTTACAGACACAGCGGAGCAGTATTTCTCTTACCGTTTCAGACAGCCGGTGACGGCTGAGCTGAGAAACGGTTCTTTCATTCTCCGGAAATACAGCCCCAGCTTTGACGGATACCGTGAGACAGAAATAATCCTCCAGAAGAAAGACCTGCGCCCTATGGCGCACCTTCTCAGGGAGACGTTCCAGTCCGTTGCCGCAAGTGTTAAATTCCCTTTTTTAAGAGGCTTTGTCCACACTGCCGTTGAGGGCAGCGTGGACTTTCGTACTGCGGAGAACGCAGTAATCAAAGTTTCCTCCGGATTCTCCGGAACTGTGCTTGGGGTATGCCCCAAGCGGAATATCCCCCAGAGAGAACGTTACTCTTTCAGCGGTTCATTCCGGTTCTATGTAACCGGAATGTCTGTCTACGAAAAAGAACCGGCTCTCGTGCTGAGCCGGACAAGCAGAACCTTGGTTGAAAAACTCTTTGAGGAAAAAGGCGATACGGTGCGGTGCATACACCGCATAGCTGGGGCAAAAAGCGAAGTTTTCTCAGATAAAAGAATTGCAGGAAAGCATATCAAAGCTGTGGCTGATGAACTGAGAGAGCGCATTATTGTGAGGTTCACATGAGCATAACAGTTGTAGGCAGAGGCTGGCCAATCACCTCTCCTTCTGCAAAAGAAATTGATTTGACAATCAGAGACGCAGACCGTTCCGGTCACTCATGGATTTTCGGTACAACCAGAGTCGGCAAAACCCGCCTTATTGAAAACATTGTTGAACAAGACATACGCAAGGGCAACAGCTTATTTCTGATAGATCCGAAAGGGGATGTGGAGCTTTTCAGCAAAGTTGTTCAGGTGGCAATGGAAGAGAAGCGTTCAGATGATCTGATGCTGATTACGCCTATTTTTCCTGAAATGTCCATGAGGATAAACCCGCTGGAATATTATTATATGCCGGAAGAGTTAGTCGGGCATCTGGTGAGCGGCATTGAAGTCGGTTCAGAGCCCTTTTTCTTTAATGTCGCATATGAGACTTCGCTGATGATTGTTCAGGCGTTCATGCTGCTTACGGAAAAGGCTTACGGCAAGAGGTTCAACTTCAACGAAGTAAAAGACGTGGTGTCTTTTGTTGATCTTAAAACTCTTCAGTCCAGTGTTCAGAGCATGGGGAGCGAACCGCACATCAGACAGCTTGCAATGGATTTGCAGAAGATTGTTGACTCCGGTCAGGACTATTACAACAAGGTGTCCTCTTCTCTGCGTGTTGCGCTGATGGAGCTTACCAGCGGGAATATCGGGGAAATCATCGGCAAGGCGCGGGGAAATCCTGTCATAGAAAGACTTGAGAACGGAAAACGTATAATCCTCGTTGCCCAGGTAGGCTCACTTCTCACAAATAAAGCGGCCTTTACGGTGGGCAAGGTTCTTCTGTCAATGTTTCAGAGTTTTGTGGGGCGCACATTCGCCAGCGGCGGAAAGTGCAGCCCTCCCCTTGAAATCATCATGGATGAAGCACAGAACATTCTTTATTACGGCATTGAAGATTTCTTCGCAAAAGCCGGCGGCGCAAATGTACACCTTCACGGCTTCAGCCAGTCAGTAAACCAGATCTTTGCCAGAATAGGCAAAGAGTTCGGCAACTCTGTACTTGACAACACCAATAATAAGCTATTCATGCGTGTCCCTGATGTTGAAACGGCGGAATATGCTGCCAAACATTTCGGAACTGTCCGCCAGATGACATCGATGATGAGTACGTCCGGAATCCTGAATGTGCGTGAAGTTGAAGAGGACAGAGTTAAACCGGAGGATCTGCTTAACCTCAGACCACGGGAATTTTTTATGATGAACTATGAAGGGATTTACTACGGGGAAACTAAGACAACAAGCAACAGATACATAGATATAATATATCCGAAGGCAAGCGCATGAAGTGGGTCAGTCATACCGCAATAGGCGCAGGCTACGCAGTTATCTCCGGACACACCGAACCTTTCGCTCTGGCTGCCCTACTCGCTGGCAGTGTTCTCCCTGATGCGGCAGACAGGTTTTTCAGCATGGGTAACCAGATGCTCTGGGAGAAGATTCACAGAGGCCTCAGCCACTGGTGGCTACTCTATGTCAGCCTGATTTTTCTTATAATGTTTGCCGAAGGCGGACTTACATATTTCCTGTATCTACTCCTTATCGGCTGCCTTCTTCATATTTTCGCAGACATGCTCACCCGTATGGGTGTGCCGCTGGTAAACCCATTTAAAGCCGGTTACGGCTTAAAAATACTCACCACAGGGAGTTTAAAGGAAGTAGCAGGCGTGGTCGGCTTTATTTCAGCACTGTATGTGCTGAATTTCCTTCCTGTGCCGTTATGGATTTCCATAACGGCAGCCTCGCTGACAATCATGATTGTCAGCGCATTTAAAGATAAGGGCGAGAAAAAAAAAGATAAAAAAGAAATCGCTCTGGAAGAGCTTTCAAAAATTTGGAAGCCGGAAAGAAAAGAGCCGCAAAAGCCTCTGAGTAAGCCCGTTCAGACTGCAAAACAGGATATTGTATTCAATCATGAGGAATACACGGAATTCTTTCAGGAGCATGTCGCAAAGCTTCCGACAGCATCGGTGAATGTAATTCGGGATATTATGCAGATTCTGGATATAAACGGAGATTGCCCTTCTGTTGTTAAAAGAAGTGGGGAGCCTGATTATCCTGAAAACTCTTTTGATTTACTGGCAAAAGTTCCCCTATGGGAACACTCGCTTCATGTTGCGGTGGAAATACTCAGAACAATCGACAAACCTGGTGCATATGCCGCTCAGCTCCTTATTTGTGCGTTCGGCCATGATATTGGAAAAATCCGGAGTTTTGAAAAGGCACTTTACAGTATGGGGGATCATCCCAAAATAAGCCTTGTGGTGCTTAATGGCATTACGGGGTTTTCGGAGCTGCCATACAGGAATGAGGTGGAACAGGCAATACTGAATCACCACAGAGCCGGAGGCGGTGAGCTTGCTGACAGGCTCAGAGAAGCCGACCGGAATGCGAGGAAGAGAGAATTAGGCGAGAGCGCAAAAATGCTCATGTCCTCGACAATGGAAGGTTTGGACCTTTGCGAATCTGTTCCGGCAAATACAAACAGTAAAACCTTTATGAAGGTTAAAGAACCAGACTCCGCTATGGAGCGTATATTTTTCTCTGAACCGGAAACAAAGGAGGAGAAAAAACCAAAAGAGGCCGCTGATCTTGACTGGGTGAACATTGATGAGCTTCTGAAGGAGCTGGATTCAAAAATAAACGTTCTCAAGGGAGATAGATTCGATGCCTTCAGCATGAAGGACGGCCATGTTTATTTCCTTACGGATGTCTTCTGGAGAGTTTTGAAAAAACTGGCAAGAACGCATGAGCATGATTATATCCTGCTTGGTGAGACTGACCAGAAGCTCCGCAGAAACTATATTTTTACTCTCGTTAATCTGCTTCGGGAACAGAATTTTGTTGCTGACGGCCTGATGAAGAATGATTACTTCACCGCGCCTTTCATAGTCACTTTCAAAGACGGAACTCAATTCAAAAATGCTTTTTATACTCCCCTTCTTAATGAAGCTTTCAGCGATGTTTCAGAGCTTGAAAGCAGAAAGACAGGAAAACTTCTCGACATCATTTCAGTTAAACCAAAGTATTCGGAGGAAAAAGAATGAAACATCTTATCCTTATGTTCACTCTTCTTGTGAGCGTTGTGGCGCATGGTGCGCCGTGGCTGTGCGGAGAGACTGATGTCATATACGACTCGCAGAGCTTCTGCGCATCCGCTTGCGGCGGTGACTGCGTTGAAATGGCCCCTGATGGCGGAATGTGCAGCGGCACATATAAGAACTACGCATTTGACCGCACCACAAACAAGACGTACGCTTTGAGTGTAAGTAAAGGCAAGTGGACGGACTTTTCATCCGGTCTGGCGATTATCCGTGATGCAAGGACAAACGACATACTTAAAGGGCTTTTATCTTTCAGCGGAGAGTCTGAAGCGTGGATAGGTCTGTACGATCCGAACATGACACAGAGCTTCAATGTTGTGAACGATACCCGCTTTAAGTGGCGGGATAACACAGTCCTGAACTACCGCAATTGGGCAGACGGGCAGCCGGATAACAAGCTGAACCCCGCGGACATAGGCAACACTGATGTATACGGCGAGCACTACGGGGTGATGAACCTTGCCGGACTCTGGAGCGATGCCGGGGCAAACGTGATGATGAATGCCCTTGTTGAGTTCGCAGGCGTACAGTCATGCGTCAGCGGCACTGTTCCGGGAGAAAATGTTACTCCCGGAGAAATGGAAAGCGCCTATTGCTCCGGCAGCAGTAACTGTTATCTCTGCACCGACAACACAGACATCTACCAGTGCGCACAGGGAGAAGGCGGCTATCTCTGCCCACAGGGGCAGCAGGAGTGCAATGTAAATTACGCTGAAGCCGGATGCCCCGCAGGAACTGTATTGAACCCTTTGACTGATAAATGCGAAGCTTCGCCCTCTGTCTCATGCCCAACCGGAATGACATATGACAGCGGTCTGGACAGGTGCGTTGCTCCTGCCGTCTGCTCCGGAGGCGGAATACTCAATACAGTATCCGACAAGTGCGAGACAGTAATTACATCCGGCAACTGCCCCACGGGTTATACATTTGATCCGGTGCTTGACATATGCAAGGCTCCGGTAAAGTGCCCGACAGGAGCGACATACAACGCCTCTGCCGACAGATGCGAAGCGGCGGTAACAACAAGCTGCCCCAGCGGTTACACATACAACAGTTCTTTGAATAAATGTCAGGCCAACCCTGTCTGCTCGTCAGGAAGCACATATAATTCCACTGCGAAGACGTGCGTTATCAATGCAACCATAGGAAGCTGTCCTGCGGGGTATACGGAACAGGGCAATCAGTGTGTGAAGACGACCACATATCCGGCAACAGGAAGTTTTACTATATGTAAAGTGCAAACCTTTCTTGGGCGTGAAATTGTAGGTCAATCTAACATAAATGACCCAAATAGTTATATTTGGACTGATGTAGGAATATTTTCTTATACCCCTGGTCGTGATGGTTTTGATTCTAACTGTAATATTATAGGAATAATATTACGCAAATCTCCCCCCTATTCCTTAGGAGAACCACAGACAATTTACCCAGGAGAAACAGGCTTTATGCTCCACCAAGGCTGTGGTGGCTCATGTATAAATTCAAAAGTGATTAATCTAAGTGAACCGAATTCAAGTTCATGCCCCAACGGCGGAGTGTTGAATGGTAACCAGTGCGTGGTCACCGAAACGATCCCCAAACCTAATAATTCCTGCGCCTCCGGCTTCACTTATGACTCAGCTCTCGGCATATGCGTTAAAACGCCCACATGCAACAGTGGCGGAACATTCAATTCATCCACAAACAAATGCGAACTGACGGTTTCTTCATCATGCCCTGCGGGTATGACATACAACTCTGCTGCCGGAAAGTGTGTTGCCTCTGCCGTCTGCTCTCTGGGCGTATATGATGCGGCTCTGGATGTATGCAAAATCAGCGTATCAACCCTTTGTCCGTCAGGCTATTCATATGATTCGGCGCAGAATAAATGTCAGAAAGATCCTGTCTGCACTCAAGGGAGCTATTCCGTCACCGTTGATAAGTGCGTTAACAACGCCTCTAAAAACTGCCCCACGGGAACAGCTCTGAGCGGCAACACCTGCCAGTCTGATCCCTTATGCTCATCCGGATTTTATGACATAGGATTAGACCAATGTTTATCCGGGGCAACCTGCCCATCAACCGGCAATCCCTGCGTCAATGTGGGCGGCTCCTGGAGATGCTCCGCTTACGGCTGTTACAGCTCCACCGACCAAGGCAACTACAACAACGAAGACACAGAGGAAGGCGCGAACGACAAGAAGGCAGACGGAGAAGTTGATGAAGCCGGTCAGTGTATGGGCACTATATACATATTCAACGGCGGTGACCGCAGATGCAGAAAGCCCGGTGTGCAGACAGGATTAACAGACTGCTGCAAGGATAAGGACAGTTGGTTCGGTTTAAGTGAATGCAAGCCCGCAGAACAGGCGTTAGCAACTCTCAGAGACTGGGGAGAGGTAGACGGTCAATGCCACTACGTGGGTGATTACTGCTCCGAGAAGTGGCTCAGTGTATGCGTCCAACGCAAAAAGACATACTGCTGCTTCGGCTCCGCCCTCGCCCGCATCATCGGCGAACAGGGACGGCAGCAGCTTGGCATCGGCTGGGGTACGCCTAAAAGTCCTGAATGCCGCGGCTTCACTCCGGATGAGTTCCAGAAGCTTGATTTCGACAAGATAGACTTCTCAGAATGGTTTGAACACTACGTTGAGCCTGAAATGCAGCAGAACATCAACGAGAACATCAGAAACGCATTTGAGAACATTCCCGTTCCGGTGGTGCAGTGATGAAGAAGCGTTATTTCATACCTGTGTTCACTGTGCTTTTTATCCTGAACATTATTGCCGCCCATGCTGGCAGGAATATTTCCGAAAGTGTCCCGTTCAAGTGGTTCTTCTTCAACCGTTTTGAGAAGCCGGAATACGGCGATTATGTGATTTTTAAAAGCCAACGTGACCCGCTGGGGATAATCCCCGAAGGTGTCCCACTGGTGAAGCGCATAGCCTGCTCCGGCGGGATGTTTATTCAGGTGGACGAAGAAGGCTTCAAATGTGACGGCAAGCTCATTTCAGAGCGCACCGACCCGGACAATATGACTATGTACTATGAAGGCATAATCCCGCAGGGGATGTTCTTTGCGGCAGGGGATCATCCCCGCAGTTATGACAGCAGATTATGGGGGCTTATCAATGAAGAAGATATTATCGGCGTTGTTCATCCTTTGTTTTAGCGTTGCTCTGGCATCTCCGAAATTTTCTGACGGACTTATGGACAGGATCAGTGAGCTGAAGGGAGAC
>JAEWZN010000017.1 GCA_023395255.1 Deferribacteres bacterium | reverse complement strand
GTCAGCGTAAGGTATATCTTGGTATCATCTGTGATGCCTATACCCTCATGGCTCTCCTTAAACTGTCCGGGAGAGACCTGCTGCGTCCAGCTGTCCGGCGTGTTCGAAGCGCCGTTCTCAAATGCTTGTGCCCCAACTGCAACGAAAAGCAGAAGACACGCAAGCATACAACTAACCGACAGGTAGCGCATACTTCCTCCTTGTAGAAATAAACTGAATGTGCCGTTGGTAAACGTCATAAATTTAGGATAAGCCTTTTAACCTGTGAGAAAACTGTGAATAAATGGTAAAAAAACGGGTAGTAAGCAGGTACTGCCATAGACTAAAGTTATTGAGCTAACAATAACTTATATCAACCACTACAATGTATTCTGACTTAGATATGTAAAAGTTCTGTTACATTTCTCAGCGAGTACCTGAACTCTTCTGCTGATAAAATGTCATCCTTTCTCAGCGCACCGGCCATGCATACGCTGACACATATTCCGCAGTCTGTGCACTTGCTTTTATCAAATGAAATTCCTGCTTTTCTTCTGAACTCGCCTGCGTTTTCGCTTATTTCAGCCAATGCTCCTGTAGGGCAAAGCTTGTAGCAGACACCACACAGGCTGCACTTTTCCTTTTCGGTACTTTTTACAGATACCCACTTTTTAACCAGTGGTTCTTTTAACATTTCGTCCGTGAGAATTCTGCACAAAGCAAAATTCAGCATTCTCACTTTCAGCGGAACTCCGGTATGTTCCCCGGCAGCTTCTGGGCGGAAAACCTTTCCTGTTTCCTTTACGGATTCAAAACTGTTTACAGCAGCAATGGCAGAGTTTTTGGTTCTTTGTGTCATATGGCGGAAAAAATCACGCCGTGAGAGTACCTGTATATTCTTTCCGTTCAATGATGAGCGCTCTTTATCCGATGAAACAACAAACCGAATCTCCGGATTAAAACCCTCAGCAATCTTTCTGATGGCCGTTACAAGCTCTGCGGCCCCATCGCCCCCTCCTCTTTTAGGGCATGCTGAACAATCACTGTGACGCAGAACAACTTTTCCCGCACCGGATGCGGCGCACAAAAGGAGCTCTCCTGCACCCACATAGACAAGGCACGGAACCGTTACCGTGCTGTCATCACCAGTTCCGCATTCTGAACAGGCTATGACCAAGTATCCCGCATCAGCAGAACCTGATGTAAGAGCGTTACAGTATGCGGATTCCGAAAAACCGCTGAATGAAAATACTCCGGTTTTACAGACATTCGCACATCTGCCGCACTTTACACATTTATCACTGTCAACACGGATTCCTCCCGAATCCACACTAACAGCAGAGACAGGGCAGACTGTCGAACAGTTATTGCAGTCTGCCCTTTTATTGCGCTGCCTGACGCATTTACGCACCTCGATTTTCACGGGTCCGACAAATGCGCTTAGGATCTTATCTACAGCTTTAAGCTTTCCGAAAATGGGAAATGCCATTTAGAATTCCTTTTTGAGGTATCCCAAAAGCTCTTCCAGAAAGGAAACATCTATAAGTGAAAAACCCAGAGTCACTTCGCTCAGTATGCCGTAAAGGCCTTCCGGGTCTGTCCTGTTTAAATCTCCGTTAAGTGCGGGAAGCCACCTGAGCAGGTGCTTTTTCATAAACTCAAGATGACCTTCCAGATTACGGACTATATCCGCTAATTCCTTTCCTGAACTTATATCCTTGGCTGTTTCGCTGTTAAGAGAGCTCAAAAAGCCCAGTTCAGCCGCTATATGATCTTCCGGTTCATTGAAATCTTCATTAATTCCGTGACCGTATTCAGCATAAAACTCGACAACCTGATCCCTTGGTTCCTGCATTACCAGTCTTTCGGGGGAAAGGTATACGGATTCGAAAGGATTTATGTTCTGCGAGGGGTCATCAGACATATTCAGGAAAAGAGATACAAATTTTCTCGCATAATCTTCGGAGAGAGCCTTATCATCAGTTATTCCGTCCATAAAGACAGAAAGGCGCTCAAGACCTTTTTTATAAACTGGATTCTCAGTCTTCCCGCTGAGTTCACCAAGCATGGGCAGATAGCTTCTTATAAGTCCGAGGTATTCCATGTCTATTTCGCCGGAGAAGCCTCTTGATAAAAAGCTGTAGATGCTGCTGCGCAGTGAAATAACATTCAGCAGGTCTATCTCTTCCGCAACATTGTGATTCATATTGCCCATATTCTTATCCTCCAAATCAAAAACGCGCACAGGCATTGCACTTATTTATTCTTTTTTGAGTACGGCTGCGGACAGAATAACCGCACCGCAGCCGTATCAGGTTAACTAAGCTTTTCTTGTTCTCGCCTTAAATATTATGCTGGGCTTCGTGTAGATGCCCATTGACGGAATTTCGTCACCAGCAAAATTTTCAAGCGTCACAACCGCATTTGGATGTTTCGCCTTGAGCTCATCAATCGGGCCGCACTCAAGTGCTCTGCCGACACAGGCAGCAACACAGGCGGGTTTGAGCCCTTCTGAGATCCTTTCGTAGCACAGTGTGCATTTAGTCATGCGCGGACGTTTAGGATCTGATTCCGCATAGGTTCTGAAATTCGTGTCATAAAACTGAGGCGCATCCCAAGGGCAGGCATCCTTGCATTTTCCGCAGGATATGCAGTATTCGTTGTTCACAAGAACAGCGCCGAACTTGCTTTCCTTTTCGATAATCTGCATGGGGCATGCCTTAGCGCATGCGGGCTCTGCACAATGGTTGCAGCCGATGGAAACATTAAGCACATCAACATTAGGCGGAACATCACCGTATTCGGTGGCGGTCACTCTGCGCCAGTTTTCCTTCATATGAAACTTTCTGTATTCGGCATAGTTCTGCTCGCCTGTGCTTCCGGAGAGTGCTTCATATGCTGAAGGGTTGTCATACTTTCCTGTTTCCAGCCATGAGAGAGGAACATTAAGCGATAAGTCCCCTCTTTTATCATCATTCCATGATTTGCAGGCAAAAACGCATGCCTTGCAGTTAAAACATCTTGTCTGGTCGAAATAAAATCCCCATTGACTCATATCCCACTTCTCCTTCACTACATTTTGTCAGGATGAACTTTGCTGACTTCACACAGGTTTCCTACTGTAGAGAGTATAAAACCATTGGGAACAAGGGGGTCGGATGCTCCGGTAGGCCGCCCTTTGATCAGCGAGTTTACGTTTCCGCCCACATCCACGGGGATGACGTGTTTTTCCTCAACACCGTCACCGTTGGTGTCATACCAGGCTTCATAGGTTTCGGAGCTGCTTGCCCTGTACCATGCGCCCTGGCCGATGGCGATTGTTTTGGGATGGGTTCTTTTTGTGATCTCAACTTTAAGCTTAATGCATCCGTTGTCGTTGAATATGTAAACCATATCACCGTCGTTTATGCCTCTTTCGCCGGCATCAATCGGGTGCATCCATACCACCTGCGGCATAACATCCTTGAGAACCGCAAGGTTGTCATACTGAGAGTGCGCCCTCTGGATTATGTGCGGGGTTGCGAGCTGGAGCGTGTACTTCAAGCCTTTGGCGCCGACTTTACCGCCGTTCTCCATTATGTCTTCGTAGCCTTCCTCCGGTCTCACATACTGTGCCCTGTAAACTCCGAGCACCGCTCTGCCCCTTTCTGCAAGGTACGGGGACCAGAAGTTGATCTTCCCTGTGTCGTTCGGGTATTTGCCCGGCTGAACAGAGGAGAGTGCAACAAGGGTTTTATCCAGCGGAACTGGAAGCTGAATATTTGCTTCTTCGGTCATTTTTTCGTAGGTCGGAAGCGTTGCTGAGGGATCAATGCTCATGTAGCCGGCCGGAATGGATGCTCCGTCCCACTGAGCCTTCATGATCTCCTCATCTGTAGCGCCGCCGGATCTTTCCATGTTCAGACCCATTTTCTGGGCAAGCATCTGGAGAATGAGCCAGTCCGGCTTGGATTCGTAAAGAGGTTTAACAGGACCGCTGCATATGAGCTGGTCATCCGTGTACCTGTTTGTGAAGTAGCTTCTTTCAAAGTTATGTGTAACAGGAAGGATTATGTCGGCTATGGATGCTTCGGTTGACATATGCATTTCATGAGCAACTATGTACTTTATCTTACTGCGGTCGCAGAAGGTCTGAATATTTTTGCTCAGAGTGGGTGACTGGTTAAAGGGTGAAGTATCGCCCTCACCTCTGTACACCATCTCTATTTTTACTTTTGCATCAGCGCCGAGGTCTATACCTGTTGCCACCTGAACGTCACTGCGGAGCTGCGCAGCTGTTCTGAAGTCGCGCCCGGTGAGCACAACATCCGCAAGCTGCCACCTTGAAACAGAAATTCCCTTGCCGACAGTGGCAGGGGTAACTGATTCAGGCGCTGCGCCGAGAGATACTTTGTAACCATCACCGAACCTGATCTCACCGGGTCCGCCGCCGCGTTTGTTTATGTTGCCTGTCATAGCGCTGAGTGCAATCAGCAGCCATGAGTAGTACATACCGTGCTGCGCCCTGTTTGCTCCGCCGTTATAGGCTGAGTGTATGAAAGCGGGTTTCGCTGTGGCGTATTTGATTGCGAGTTTTTCAATAACATCAGCTTTTACACTTGTGAGCTTTTCAGCCCATTCAAGAACACCGTCGTAGCTTCCGTGCTCTGTTTCGAGATCTTCAAGATATTCCACAAAGGACTGTCCTGCGGGAACAGTGAATGTCTTGCCGTTATATGATGCGCCTGTTACCGGGTGTTTCTGGGTGGACTGGCTTACCACTGTGTCATTGGGGTAGAAACCGAAGCAGTAGTCATTTATGAAGTTCACATCGTGCAGGTTCTTTTTGTAGATTACATAACACATTGCAGCCTGAAGTGCCGTATCCGTACCGGATCTCACGGAAATCCAAGCGGGGACACCGTCAACTGTACCTGTACCCATTGTGGAAACCGTGTCTGTCTGTCTGCAGTCGATTACGATTACAGGGATGCCCGCTTCTCTCGCTTTTGTCATATAGAAGGGGAGGTTGTTCCTTGTAACCCTTGAGTCGTTTGCCCAGTTAATAATCAGGCTTGAATTCAGCATATCAAGAGCTGTGTTTGTTTTTATCAGGCTGTATGAACCTATAGACGCATACCAGGCATCAGCCAGACCGCCGTAGGAGGCATTGCCGAACCAGTTTACATAGTTGCCGAGTTTGCTTGTTATGCCGCCTGTATCAAGAACAGGCATATAGCCGAGAGTTGCTTCCCGTGCCTTCATCTCAGTAAGCCAAGCTGCGATGGTGTCAAGCGCCTCGTCCCAGCTTATTCTCACAAAGCCGTTGCGGTTTCCTCTTTCAAGGGTCTGTTTCAGAGGATATTTAATACGGTCGGGAGCATATATCCTTTTCACTTCGCTTAAGCCTTTCATACAGCAGCGTCTCTGTATGGGGGAAAGAGATTCATCCGCAGCTTCAGAGCCGCCCCACACACCGGGAACTATGCCGTACTGGTTGACAGCAAAAAGCTTCTCAGCGTTCTTTTTGGCTTTTTCGTATGATATGTCTCCGGGAGAGGTTATCTTAACCACTCTGCCGTTTTTGACATGCAGTTTGAGCATACAGCAGCCGCCACAGTGAACATGATGCCCGTGGTTTACCTCTTTTACTGTTTTATCAAAAATCAGTCCATCCTGAGGGGTAACAACAGGATTGGTATAAGGGCTTCCGCCGTCTCCGTTGCCCCCTCCGCAGCCGTAAACCGCGGCAGTGGCGCTAAGTGCTCCGGCCCATTGCAGAAAACTTCTGCGGGTGAGGCGTGTTTTCTCAGTATTTTTTTCAGTACTCATAAATTTCTCCTGAATTAAAAAATAAACACTCTTTTCCGTTGCCTAATATTCATTAGGCGCGTGTGCCGTCTTGTGGCATACATTGCATGTAGTCTGCTGCACTGGGTAGTGGCAGTTGTTGCAGTGTCTCTGGAGGCTTGCTCCCGAACCGCCCCAGCCCGGTCTGTGGCTCGAAGGGGGGGTTACGCTGTGACACTCTATACAGCTGTCTTCCTTATGGCAGGTGGTAC
>JAEWZN010000015.1 GCA_023395255.1 Deferribacteres bacterium | reverse complement strand
CCGCAGGTACAAAGCAGAAGCCTACATCCTGACCAAAGAGGAAGGCGGTCGCCACACTCCCTTCTTCAGCGGCTATCGTCCTCAGTTCTATTTCCGTACGACTGACGTTACCGGAATCATCACTCTTCCCGAAGGGACAGAGATGGTAATGCCCGGCGATAACATCAGCTGCGTGGTAGAGCTTATAACACCCATTGCAATGGATGCGGGACTTCGTTTCGCTATTCGCGAGGGTGGTAGAACAGTCGGTGCAGGTGTTGTTACCGAGATTATCGAGTAACCAAAGGTAGACGAATGGAAAGTCAAAAAATTCGTATCAAGCTTAAGGCATTCGATTTTAGAATTCTCGACAAGGCAGTGAGGGATATAGTTAACACTGCCATGAGAACAGGAGCAAGGGTAGTAGGCCCCGTGCCGCTTCCCACCCGTACAGAGAAATTTACGGTTCTCCGTTCTCCTCACGTTGACAAGAAAGGAAGGGAGCAGTTCGAGATCAGAACCCACAAACGTCTGATCGACATTTTCGAACATAACCCCCAGACCATTGATGCTCTTATGAAGCTCGAACTTTCTGCCGGCGTTGACGTCGAGATAAAACTTTAGTTGAAGGATAGTGCAGATGGCTAGAGCAATAATCGGAAGAAAAGTGGGGATGACGCAGGTATTTACCGCAGACGGAACTCTCATCCCTGTTACAGTGGTCCAGGCCGGACCATGTGTAGTTGTTAACAAAAGAACCGTTGAAAAAAACGGTTACAGTGCCGTTCAGCTCGGTTTTGACAAAATTCTCAAAGAGAAAAAAGTCAACTGCCCCGCAAAAGGCTATTTCAAGAAGCAGGGTGTAGATGCTCACAAGGTTCTCAAAGAGTTCCGCGTGGCTGACGACTCTTCTCTTGAAGTCGGTCAGGAAGTGAACGCCACACTTTTCGCAGAAGGCGATATTGTGGATGTTCAGGGAACTTCTATCGGTAAAGGTTTTCAGGGCGTTGTGAAGCGTTTCGGCTTCGCAGGCGGTCCTAAAACCCACGGTTCGCACTTCCACCGTGAACCCGGTTCTATCGGGATGTGCGAGTTCCCCGGAGAGACTGAAAAAGGCAGGCCTATGCCCGGAAGAATGGGCGGCGACAAAGTAACCGTTCAGAAACTTTCCGTAGTGAAAGTAATCCCTGAGACAAACCTTATCCTCGTGAAAGGTGCTATTCCGGGACATGACAACGGAATCGTTTTCATTAAAGAAACGATTAAGAAGTAAAGGGAACAGTGAAATGGCTTCGTTTGAATTAGTAAACGTGAAAAATGAGAAGGTCGGCACGGTGGAGATAAATGATTCCATCATTACCTACCCTGTAAAAACCTCGCTTATGCATGAAGTTGTAGTAATGCAGCTTGCGGGTAAAAGGGCGGGTACTCATGCCACTCTCAACAGAGCAAAAATAGAGGGCGGCGGCAAAAAGCCCTACAAACAGAAAGGAACCGGACGCGCCAGAGCCGGCTCCATAAAATCCCCCTTGTGGCGAGGCGGTGCGACTATTTTTGGTCCGCAACCTAGGGATTACTCTTTCTCTATGCCTAAGAAAAAGATCAAGAACGCGATGAAATCCGCTCTCAGAGCGAAACACGAAGACGGCAGCCTTGTATTTGTAGATGCCCTCAAACTTGAGGAAGGAAAAACAAAAGAAGCTGTTGCTATTCTTAAAAATTTCAACGCGGACAGAAAAGTGCTGGTTGTCTTTAAAGAGCTTGACGAAAAGGTTGCAAGAGCATTCCGCAATATACCTTACGTAGACTTGCTTAATGTAAACGGACTCAACGTTTACGATATCATCAATTCACGCAAAATCCTTGTCCTTCAGGACAGCATAGCGAGAATTGAGGAGGTTTTAGGATAATGTTGACAGTTTATGACGTAATCAAAAAACCTCTTATCACCGAGAAAGCCGTTAACCTCAAAGAAGAGGAGAACAAGGTGACTTTCGCAGTTGACCCCAGAGCCAACAAGTTCCTCATTAAAGAGGCTGTTGAGACTCTTTTCAGCGTCAAAGTTGCTTCCGTGCGCACATTAAACTGCAAAGGGAAGAAGAAAAGGTTCGGACGCATGATGGGTAAACGTAAAGACTGGAAGAAAGCCATCGTTGTTCTGGCCGAAGGTGAGAAACTCGAGTTCGTGTAAGAGAGGCTTAAATGGGAATCAAGAAGTATAAACCTACCTCGGACGGTGTAAGGTTCAGATCAAATTCTGACTTTGCAGAGGTAACCGCGGACAAGCCTGAGAAGAGTCTGGTCGTAGCACTTAAGAAAACCGGCGGACGTAACAACCACGGTAGAATTACTACAAGACATAAAGGCGGCGGTGAGAAAAGAAAGTACCGTCTGATCGACTTCAAGAGGAACAAGGATGAAATAGCCGCTAGGGTCAAGACAATAGAATATGACCCTAACAGAAGCGCAAGAATCGCTCTCGTTGCATACGAGGACGGTGAAAAAAGATATATCCTTGCTCCCATCGGAATGAATGTCGGCGATGTTATCCACAGCGGACAGGCTGCGGACATTAAACCCGGAAACGCGAAAGCGCTGAAAGATATACCCGTGGGTACAGTAGTTCACAACGTTGAGCTCAGACCCGGAAAAGGCGGACAGCTTGCCCGTTCCGCCGGAACATATGCACAGCTTCTTTCAAAAGAGGGCGCATACTGCCACCTCAGACTTCCTTCAGGCGAGATCAGGCTTGTTAAAGCCGAGTGCAAAGCCTCGATAGGACAGGTCAGCAACCAGGATCACGAAAACGTGAGCCTTGGTAAAGCCGGACGTTCACGCTGGCTGGGCATCAGACCTACGGTAAGAGGGGTTGCTATGAACCCTGTGGATCACCCGCATGGCGGTGGTGAAGGCCGTACAAGCGGTGGCCGTCACCCTGTTACACCATGGGGTAAACCCACTAAAGGTTACAAAACTCGTTCGAAAAAGAAACCTTCGAACAAGTACATTGTTTCCGCTAGGAAGAAGTGATAGGAGGAAGATGTGCCTAGATCATTGAAAAAAGGACCGTTTATAGATGACCATCTTATGAAGAAGGTCACTGTAGCTAAAGAGACCGGCGACAAAAAAGTCATCAAAACCTGGTCAAGAAGAAGCACAGTGACTCCTGATATGATTGGTATCACTCTCGCGGTTCACAACGGTAATAAATTCATCCCCGTCTATGTGACAGAAAACATGGTCGGACACAAGCTTGGCGAGTTCGCACTTACGAGAACTTTCAAAGGGCACAAAAAGGATGATAAAAAGGTCAAGGGTAGATAAGATGGAAGCAGTAGCACGTGCAAGATTCGTAAGATTAGTTCCCAGAAAAGCACGCCCCGTTGCTGACCTCGTAAGAGGCAAGAAAGTTGACGAGGCCCTTGCTATGCTGAAGTTCACGCCCAAAAAGGCTGCTGAGTATATCTACAAAACGATAAAATCCGCTGCCGCCAATGCTGAGGAAAATCAGGATTACAGAGACGTGAGCAAGCTCTACGTTAAAGAGATCAGGATTGATGAAGGCCCGGCGTGGAAAAGGTACACTCCCAGAGCATACGGCAGAGCTTCTCTTATTCGTAAGAAAACAAGCCACATCACTGTCGTACTCTCGGATTAACGGAGGTTTTAGTGGGACACAAAGTACACCCTTACGGGTATAGATTAGGTGTTAACAAGCCTTGGGTTTCAGTATGGTTTGCCGGCAAGAAGGAGTACAGAACTAACCTTCTTGAAGACATTAAAATACGCGAATTCCTCAAGAAAAGGCTTTTCCAGGCCGGAATAGCGGGTATCGGCATTGAGCGCATGGGCGCCAGAGTGCGTGTTACCCTCAACACCAGCAGGCCCGGAATCGTGATCGGCAAAAAAGGCGCTGAGATCGAAAAACTTAAAGCTGAGCTTAAAAAAATAACAAAAGCTGAGGTTCTTCTTGTAATCCGCGAGATTAAAAAACCTGAGATAAACGCACAGCTCGTTGCAGAAAACATCGCTATGCAGCTTCAGAGACGTATAGCTTTCAGAAGAGCAATGAAAAAAGCGGTTCTTCAGGCTATGAAATCCGGCGCACTCGGTATCAAAGTTGCGTGCAGCGGACGTCTTGCAGGCGCAGACATGGCAAGAACTGAGTGGTACATCAAAGGCAGAGTGCCCCTTCAGACTCTCAGAGCCGACATCGACTACGGTACGACTGAAGCTCTCACAACTTACGGTATAACAGGCATTAAAGTGTGGGTTTTCACCGGAGAGATAGTTGAAGAGAGAAACAGGGCAGCAGCAGGAGTTGAGTAAATGTTGATGCCGAAAAGAATGAAATACAGAAAACAGTTCAAGGGACGCAACGAAGGCAAAGCCAACAAAGGCCACAAAGTGGCTTTCGGGGACTTCGGTCTTCAGTCTCTTGATAACGGACGTATAACAAGCCGCCAGATCGAATCCGCAAGGATCGCGATCAACAGATATGTAAAAAGAGGCGGTACGGTAACTATACGTATCTTCCCCCACAAACCCGTTACCAAAAAGCCTCTTGAAGTCAGGCAGGGTAAAGGTAAGGGTGCGGTTGAGTACTATGTTGCCGAAGTTAAAAACGGCACTGTCCTCTACGAGATAGCCGGTGTTACGGAAGAGCAGGCGAGAGAGGCTTTCAGGCTTGCTGCGCACAAACTCCCCGTTAAATGCAAGTTCGTATTCAGGGAAACGGAGGCTGCAGAATGAGCGAATTCAAAGATATGAACGTGAAAGACCTCGTTGAAAAAGAAAAACAGCTTCGCGAAGATGTTTTCAGAACCCGCTTCAAACTTGCGACAGGCGACCTTGAAGATACTTCCTCCATCAGAAAGATGAAGAAAGACATCGCGAGGATCAAAACCGTTCTCAGCCAGCGTATGGCTGAAAGCGCAGAGCAGTAAGAGGTCTGTAATGAGCGAAAAAGCAGCTAGAAAAGTAAGAAGAGGAGTTGTGGTAAGCGACAAAATGGATAAAACCGTTGTCGTAAAGGTTGAAAACCTTAAGCTTCACAGCAGATACCACAAGTTCGTTAAACAGAGTAAAAAGTTTAAGGCGCATGATGAGGCGAACGAATGCAGAATTGGCGACACGGTCGAAATCTCTGAAACACGTCCCCTCAGCAAAGATAAGTGCTGGATGGTTAAGCGCATTATCGAGCGTTCCGCCGAAGTTATATCAGAGTAAGAGGTTACAGTAATGATACAGGTTGAATCACGTCTCAGAGTAGCCGACAACTCAGGAGCCAAAGAGATTCTTTGCATAAAAGTTCTCGGAGGCTCAAAAATCAGATACGGCTATGTGGGTGACATCATCGTTGCCAGCGTTAAAGAGGCCGCTCCCGATGGCAACGTTAAGAAAGGTGCTGTTGTTAAAGCAGTTATCGTTCGTACTGCCAAAGAAAGCCGCCGTAAAGACGGTACATACATCAGATTTGATGACAATGCAGCCGTTCTTCTTAACAAAAACAATCTGGAGCCCATCGCAACAAGGGTATTCGGACCGGTTTCAAGGGATCTCAGATCTAAAGGGTTCCTTAAAATCTGCTCCATGGCTCCCGAAGTGCTTTAAGGAGACGAGAATATGCAGGCAAAGTATAAACTTAAAAAAGACGACACCGTAATCGTCACCACCGGAAAGGATAAGGGCAAAATAGCCAAGATTCTCAAGGTCGACAGGAAAAACGGCAAAGTGATTCTTGAAAACACCAACGTTGTTAAAAGACACACTAAGCCCGGCCCCCTGAACCCCGAAGGCGGAATCGTTGAGAAAGAGATGCCGGTAGACATATCAAACGTTATGTTCTACAGCCAGAAAAGCAAAAAAGGCACTAAACTCGGCATTAAAACTCTTGAAAACGGTAAAAAAGCCCGCTTCGCGAAGTGCGACGGTGAAGTCATCGATAAGGATTAACAATGGCAGAGCTTAAAGAAAAATACCTTAAGGAAGTTGTTCCTACCCTCATGAAGAAGTTCTCTTATACGAACATCATGCAGGTCCCCAAAATTGAGAAGATAGTTCTCAACATGGGTCTCGGCGAAGCTGTTACGAACTCCAAGGTTGTTGACAACGCACTCAGCGACATGACTATCATCGCGGGTCAGAAACCTGTCGTGACAAGAGCCAAAAAATCCATAGCCGCCTTCAAACTCAGAGAGGGGATGCCCATAGGCTGCAAAGTTACTCTCAGAGGCGATACGGCTTATGAATTCTTACAGAGACTCACAAGAATTGCCCTCGCCAGGGTAAGAGACTTTAAAGGCGTAAGCGCTAAATCCTTTGACGGACGCGGTAACTATGCCATGGGTCTTAAAGAGCAGATCGTTTTTCCTGAGATAGAGTTCGATAAAATCGACAAAATCAGAGGAATGGACATCATCATCACTACGACGGCGAAAACCGACGAGGAAGCAAGAGAGCTTCTCCGTGCTCTCGGCATGCCGTTTGAGGAGGCCGAAAGTGGCAACTAAGGCTAAATATAACCATGCCTTTAAAACAAAAAAGTTTAAAGTCAGGGAATACAACCGCTGCCCCATCTGCGGCCGTCCCAGGGCTTTCCTGAGAAGATTTAACATGTGCAGGATCTGCTTCAGAAAATTTGCTCTGAAGGGTGAGATTCCCGGCGTAAGAAAATCGAGCTGGTAGGAGAAATACGAATGAGCATGACTGATCCGATTGCTGATATGCTTGCCAGACTGCGCAACGCTTATATGGTTAAAAAATCCGAAGTTGTAATCCCTCACTCCAAAATCAAAGAGGCGATAGTAGAAAACTTCAGAATGGAAGGCTACGTGAAAAGCTTCCGCGTGGTCTCCGAAGAGAACCTTAAAAAAATCGTTGTGTATCTGAAATACACTGACGGCGGCGAGTCCGTTATCAGGGGCCTCAAAAGAGTAAGCAAGCCCGGCAGAAGAGTGTATGTAAACAACAAAAACCTTAAACCCGTTCTCGGCGGCCTTGGTAATGGTATAATCTCCACTTCCGAAGGCGTGAAAACAGTGAAACAGTGCATATTGGATAAAGTTGGCGGAGAATACATCTGCCAGATTTGGTAAGGGAGCGCGTAAATGTCAAGAATAGGCAAGAAACCTATTACAATACCTGCAGGAGTGAAGGTCACTCTCGACGGCAATGTGTGCTGCATTGAAGGCCCGAAAGGGAAACTTGAGTATGCAGTGCACGCCAACACCGAGGTTGCTGTCGAAGCAAACACAATCACAGTTAGCAGGAAAGACGAATCTAAGCTGTCCCGTTCTGTACACGGCCTTACTCGTACGCTTATATCAAACATGGTAGACGGCGTTACTAAAGGCTTCGAGAAGAAGCTTGAAATACACGGCGTAGGTTACAGAGCGGCCATTAAGGGACAGGACCTCGACCTTTCCTTAGGGTTTTCTCACCCCGTTGTTGTTGCACCCCCCGCAGGCATAGAGTTTGCGATGGAAGGCAACACAGGCATAGTTGTCAGGGGCATAGACAAACAGCTTGTAGGTCAAACTGCCGCTAACATCAGGAAAATCAGGCAGCCTGAGCCCTATAAAGGCAAAGGTATCAGATACGCCGGCGAGAAGATAATCAGAAAAGCCGGTAAAACTGGTAAGAGATAAAGGAGCGTTATAGTGAGCACAATTAATAAAAAAGCTACTATAAGAAGGAAGCACGCAAGAGTGCGCAAAAAAGTGTCAGGCACACCCTGCGCTCCCAGACTTGCGGTTAACAAATCCAACAGATTCATATACGCTCAGATAATAGACGATTCTAGCGGCAACACTATTGTTGCCGCTAGTTCGCTTGAAAAAGTTCTCAAAGAGAAATTCAAAGGCGTGCTTAATATTGAAGCTGCAAAGGAAGTCGGTAAAGTTATCGGCGAGCGTGCTAAGGAAAAAGGCATAGAAAAGGTGGTTTTCGACAGGGGCGGTTTCCTCTACCACGGTAGAATAAAAGCTCTTGCAGATGCGGCTCGCGAAGCCGGCCTTGAGTTCTAGGAGGTTTGCTTTGAATAACACCGAGCGTCAACTTGTAGATAAAGTTGTTCATATAGGCAGAGTTACAAAGGTTGTAAAGGGCGGCCGCATCTTCAAATTCACTGCAACTGTTGTTGTGGGTGACTATGAAGGACGTGTAGGCATTGGTTACGGAAAGGCAAGAGAAGTGCCGGACGCAATCAAAAAAGCCCTTGAATATGCAAAGAAGAACCTCATTGAGGTTCCCGTGGTTAACGGAACAATCCCCCACGCAACTGTGGGCAAATATGTTTCCACTGAAATAATCATGAAACCCGCGGCTCCCGGTACTGGTATCATCGCAGGAAGCGTAACGCGCGCCCTCCTTGAGCTTGCCGGAGTACAGAACATTCTTTGCAAAAGTACGCGCAGCAGAAACCCCTACAACTCGCTCTTCGCGATACTTGACGGTTTCAGCAAAATGCGCACCCTTAACGAAGTTGCACAGGTTAGGGGCAAAAAGATTGAAGAAATCATAGCCAAACCGGGAGAATAAGTGATGGAACTTCATGATCTCAGGCCCGCAGAAGGCGCCAGAAAGAAAAGAAAAAGACTTGGCCGCGGTTCTGCCAGCGGTCAGGGTACAAGTGCCGGCAAAGGTACTAAGGGACAGAAAGCACGTTCAGGCGGGAAAGTAAGACCCGGCTTTGAAGGCGGTCAGATGCCCCTTACGAGAAGACTCCCCAAAAGAGGCTTCAATAACTCCAAATTTGCCACAGTTTATGAGATCGTTAACCTTGAAGATATAAACAACCGCTTTAACGACGGCGAAGAGGTCAATGTACTTACTCTTAAAGAGAAAGGACTGGCCCGCGGAAATAAAGACGGTATCAAGGTTCTCGGTGACGGAGAACTCAGCAAAAAACTTAAGTTTGATGTTGAAAAAGTATCCGCTGCTGCTGCTGAGAAAATCAAAGCGGCCGGCGGAGAAGTAGTTACTCCGGAGTAATATGGTATGTTGAAGAAATTCGAGGATATTTTCTCGATACCGGAGCTGAGGAAGAGAATTTTATATACGCTTCTTTTCCTCTTCATATACAGGATCGGCGCTCACGTGCCGACTCCTGGCATTGACGGCGGCGCACTCAGCGAGTTTTTTGCTCAACAGTCCGGAAACCTTCTCGGTTTCTTCGACATGTTCACCGGGGGCGCCCTGTCAAAGCTTACGGTATTTGGTCTCGGCATTATGCCTTATATCTCCGCTGCTATCATACTTGAGCTTCTCACAGTTGCGGTTCCGCATCTGGCGGAGCTCAAAAAGCAGGGGAACGAGGGCAGGGAAAAAATCACAAAATATACCCGCTACGGCACGGTTCTTATCAGTGCCATTCAGGGTATGGGTATCGCCATCGGTCTTGAGAGCATGACCTCCCCAAGCGGAGTTCATGTTGTTATGTTTCCCGGCTGGGGATTCAGAATAGTCACCACAATCACCCTCACAACCGGTACAATCTTCCTTATGTGGCTTGGTGAAAAAATTACCGAACGCGGTCTCGGCAACGGTATTTCCGTTCTGATTTTCGCCGGTATTGTGGCCTCTTTTCCGTCCGCAGTCAGCAAAACATTTACACTCGTTCAGACTGGTGAGCTTCAGATAATAACCCTCATCGTGGTACTGGCGATAATACTCGCGGTCACTGCGGCGATAGTTTTTATGGAAACCTCACAGAGACGGCTGCCTATACAGCATGTCAAAAGGATAGCGGCCGGACCTCAGCACGGAAATGTGAATAACTCATATCTCCCGCTTAAACTGAACCCCGCAGGCGTTATCCCCATAATCTTCGCTATGTCGATTCTGGCTGTGCCCAGCACACTTGCAACCTTCTCCACTAACGAAATAGTGCAGAAGATAAGCTTCTGGTTCACTCCCAGCTCGGCAATGTATTATGTCTTCTCGCTTGTTATGATCGTTTTCTTCACTTACTTCTATACTTCGATCATCTTCAACCCGACTGACATTGCGGAAAATATCAACAAAGGCGGCGGCGTTATCCCCGGTAAAAGACCCGGCGAACACACTGCCGCATTTATAGATTATGTTCTTTCAAGGCTGACTTTCGTAGGTGCTATATATCTTTCTGCGGTTGCGCTTCTACCCCAGCTTTTCATATCAGGATTCAATGTTCCCTTCTATTTCGGCGGAACAAGCCTCCTGATCGTTATCGGCGTGGGTATGGATGTAATCAGTAAGATAGAGACACACCTTGTCTCTCACAACTACGACGGCTTCCTTAAGAAAGGAAGAATCAAAGGGAGAAGTCTCATATGATAAATATGATATTTCTTGGGCCTCCCGGAGCAGGAAAAGGTACTCAGTCTGCATACATCATCCGTGATTACGGTCTGGTGCAGATCTCAACCGGAGACCTTCTCCGTCAGGCAGTAAAAGATCAGACACCCCTCGGCAAAGAGGCTAAAATGTATATGGATGCAGGGCAGCTTGTGCCTGATGCACTTATCATAGGACTCATGAAGGACAGGCTCGCCTCTCCCGACTGCGCAAAGGGTGTTATCTTTGACGGCTTCCCCAGAACCATAGCTCAGGCGGAAGCGCTTGATTCTATGCTTAAAAACGATCTCAAAACAGAGATCACCCACATCGTCAGCCTTAATGTGGCGGATGAGCTTCTTGTGGAAAGAGCCGTGGGCAGAAGAAGCTGCCCGAAAGACGGAAAAGTCTACCACATCAAGTATAATCCTCCCAAAGTAGGCGGAGTGTGCGACCTTTGCGGAACTACACTCAGCCACAGGGATGATGACAGGGAAGACACGATTAAAAACCGCCTTCAGGTTTACCATGAAACCACTTCACTTCTTAAGGGATATTACGGCAGCAGCGGTAAATTCTCAGAAGTGGACGGTGAAGGGAATCCTGACGGCGTTTACGAAAAGATAAAAGGAATCCTTGGTTAATGGTTTTCCTCAAGTCACAGAGAGAGATAGAGCTTATGAGAATCCCCTGCGGAATCGTATGGGAGGTTCTTGATAAGCTCTCCTCATTCATCAAACCGGGTATCTCAACAAAAGATATTGACAAGTTTGCTGAAAATATAATAAACTCTCGGTCTGCCTTTCCGTCCTTTAAGGGGTATCACGGGTATCCGTCTAGTGTCTGCGCATCGGTTAACGAGGTGGTAGTACACGGAATACCGTCAGAGAGAATCCTGAAAGAGGGCGATATTATTACGGTAGATGTAGGCGCATTCAAAGAAGGTTTCCATGGTGATGCTGCGAGAACTTACCCTGTGGGTCAGATCTCAGAGGAGGCCGCAAGGCTTATCCGTGTCACTGAGGAATCTTTTTTTAATGGAATAGAATATGCACGGGTCGGAAACAGGCTTTCCGATATATCCAGCGCAGTTCAGCAGACCGTTGAAAAGAACGGTTTTGCTGTCGTTAGAGACTTTTTCGGTCACGGTATAGGGCGAAACATGCATGAAGAGCCCACCATACCTAACTTCGGCCGCCCCGGAAGGGGACTCAGGCTGAAGGAAGGAATGGTTTTAGCCGTTGAGCCGATGGTCACAGCCGGTTCCTATGAAACCAAAACCCTCTCTGATGGCTGGACAGCTGTCACCGCGGACAGCAGTTTGGCGGCACATTACGAAAACACCGTTGCGATAACGGAAAAGGGACCGGAGATTCTTACAATAGGGAGCGTATGAGCAAGAAGGACGATGTAATCGAGATTGTCGGTACAGTCGTTGAGGCGTTGCCCAATGCTATGTTCAAAGTTGAGCTGGAAAACAAGCATGTTATCCTTGCTCATCTTTCCGGAAAGATGAGGATGCATTTCATCCGTATTCTGCCCGGAGACAAAGTTACCGTAGAGTTATCCCCGTATGACCTTTCAAGGGGCAGGATAACCTATCGTCACAAGAAGTAACGGGGTGCAGAAATGAAGGTCAGGGCAAGTGTTAAGCCTATTTGCAGTAAATGCAAAATTGTTAAAAGAAAAGGTGTCGTAAGGGTGATATGTGAAAACCCCAGACATAAACAGAGACAGGGCTAAGGAGGATTTCAAGTGGCACGTATAGCTGGTGTTGATATTCCCAACAACAAAAAAGTTGAAATCGGACTTACCCACATCTTCGGCGTTGGCCGTCAGGTGGCTTTGTCTATACTTAGAGAGACCAATATATCGCTTGAGAAGAGAATCGGCGACCTTACTGAAACCGAAATCTCAGAAATCAGGCTTTATATCGAAGCCAACCTTAAGGTTGAGGGTGATCTCAGAAAAGACATCGCTCTTAATGTTAAAAGGCTCATGGAAATCAACTGTTACAGAGGACAGAGGCATAAAATGCACCTTCCCTGCCGCGGTCAGAAAACCAGAAGCAATGCGAGAACCAGAAGAGGTCTTGCTGGCAAACGCGGTATCAAAAGGAAGTAGAGGGTAGTTCGAAATGGCAAAAGCTAAAAAAACAGCTAAAAAACGCGATAGGAAAAACGTCCCCAAAGGCGTCGCGCATATAAACTCAACCTTCAACAATACAATCGTTTCCTTTACCGATATGGGCGGTAATGTTATCTGCTGGTCTGCCGGCGGTTGCAACGGTTTTAAAAACTCAAGGAAATCCACTCCTTTCGCTGCTCAGCTTTCCGCTGAGGCTGCTGCTAAAAAAGCAATGGAAAACGGCATGAGAGAAGTGGAGGTCAATGTCAAGGGGCCCGGTTCCGGTCGTGAAAGTGCCATCAGGGCAATTCAGGCTGCGGGAATTAAAATCACTCTCATCAGAGACGTGACACCTGTTCCCCACAACGGCTGCAGACCCCGTAAAAAGAGAAGAGTATAAGGTTGGAGGTTCAAATTGGCTAGGTATACAGGCGCAGTTTGCAAGCTCTGCAGGCGTGAAGGCACAAAACTTTACCTCAAAGGCGAGCGTTGCTATAAAGATAAATGCGGTATCGAGAAAAAAGCTTATCCTCCCGGACAGCACGGTCAGCTCAGAAAAAAACTCAGCGACTACGGTATGCAGCTCAGGGAAAAACAGAAAGTTAAAAGATTTTACGGTATCCTTGAAGCCCAGTTCCGTCTTTACTTTGAGAAAGCGGCCAGAATGCAGGGCATTACCGGTGAAAACCTTCTCTCTCTTCTTGAAAGAAGGCTTGACAACGTTGTTTACAGAGCAGGTTTCGCAGGAAGCCGCAAGGAAGCAAGACAGATGGTTCGCCACGCTCACTTCCTGGTAAACGGACGTAAAGTCAACATTCCCTCTTTTATTGTGAAAGTTGGCGAAGTTGTTGAAGTAAGAGAAAAATCAGGTGATCACGGTCGCGTTAAGGAATGCCTTGAAACCGCTGAAGGAAGGGGTGTGCCTGAGTGGCTGACTCTTGACAAAGACGGCAAGAAAACCCAGATTGTGAGACTTCCTGAGAGGACTGACATAAACTACGAGATTCATGAACACCTTATAGTGGAACTGTACTCTAAGTAGTAAGTAGCTTAATGTAACCGGAGGACATCCGTATGATCATCATGAACTTTCATGAAATAATAAAGCCCAGGAAAATCGAACCTGTAGGCGAAGTTACATCCAAATACGGAAAATACGTAGCTGAACCCTATGAGAAAGGCTTCGGTATCACCGTGGGAAATGCTCTTCGCAGAGTTATGCTTTCCTCCATTGAGGGCACTGCTGTGGTGGGCGTTAAGATCGAGGGCGTTACCAACGAGTTCAGCACACTTCCGGGTGTTTACGAAGATATAGTTGACATAATTCTCAACCTTAAAGCGCTTGATCTCAAACTCGGCGTACATGAGCAGAGAAGATTCTACATCAGGAAAAAGGGCGAAGGGCCTGTAACAGCCGCTGACATCAGAGGCGAAGGACAGCTTGAAATCCTTAATCCCGGACAGGTCATCTGCACCCTGACTGACAATGAAACGGAGCTTTACATGGAGCTTCTGATTCAGAGAGGTCTTGGTTATGTTCCCGCTGAGGAATTTGAAAAAGATATAGACGAAGTTGATATGGTTCCCGTTGATGCGATTTTCTCGCCTATCAAAAGGGTAAACTACTTTGTTGAAAACGCACGCGTCGGACAGAGTACCGACTATGACAAGCTTATCATCGAAGTGGAGACAGACGGCTCCATCACTCCTGAGGATGCGATAGCTTTCGCAGCCAAAATTGTGAAGGATCACATGAACCTGTTCATCAACTTTGAAGAGCCTGAGGTTGAAGATTCCGATGTCGATGAATCCAGCAAGAATGATCAGCTTTTTGATCTTCTTGACAAGAGCATTGAAGAGCTTGAACTCTCCGTCAGAGCTTATAACTGCCTGAAGAATGCCAATATCAAAACTCTGGCTGAACTTTGCAGGAAGACGGACAGCGAAATGCTTAAAACAAAAAACTTTGGCCGCAAATCCCTTGAGGAGATCAAAAAAGTTCTCCACGAACTCGGTCTCGGACTGGGGATGGATCTTGAGGCTATAGGTTATGTGAATTCAGATTCGGAGGATGAATAGATGCGTCATAGAAAAAGCGGCAAAAAACTCGGCAGGCCGACGGCGCACAGATTCTCTATGCTCAGAAGCATGGCAGGTTTCCTGATTGAGCACGGCAGAATCGAGACAACTGTAACCAGAGCTAAAGCTCTTCGTTCTTTTGTCGAGCCCCTGATAACTTTCGGCAAGGCCGGAGACCTTTCAGCAAGAAGACTCGTGCTGAAAAGACTCCCCAACAAAAAGGTAGTTAACCTCCTTTTTGACGAAGTAGCGCCCAAGTTCAAAGAACGTCCCGGCGGCTACACAAGAATAGTCAAAACCGGCTATCGCAAAGGCGATCAGGCGGATATGGCAATTATCGAGCTTGTTAAAGAGTAAGATATACAGAAGGCGGTCTGAAATGGCCGCCTTTTTTGTGCCTACATCCCTTCCTTTCATTTTAAGTTTTTAAATATTTTTTCATCTTTTATCCATAATAATCTAAGTTGTCAAACTTACATTATGTCTTCTTCCGTGTGCTGCGCCTCATTAACTTATGCCTTTTATTCTTTTGGCTTTAAATGTTATACGTTGGCTCTGATTTGGCTAATCTAAGGCTGTGAAATCTATGTCAAAAATATTATTTGCTCTTTTGTCTAAATGGTTTATACTTCTGCTATATGATATAAAACTGTTCTGTAAAGCGCTTATGCTCAAAAATACAGAACAGCATTAATTGAACGGCAGGTAGTTAAATGGGAACAGCAGTGAAGGCTGAAATTTCAAAATTCGGCAGAAAGCTTGTTGATAACGGGCTCACCACTTCATTTTTCGGAAATATATCAGCTTATGAAAACGGAATCCTCTATGCCACAAAAACCGGCTCAATGCTTGATGAACTTGAGGACGAGAATATTGTTGAGGTTTTCCTTGATAAGGCCTGTCCGAACGACAGCCTGGCTACGACAGAGCTCTGTGTGCACAGGAGAATCATCCGTGACACAGGCGCTAAGAGGGTCATGCACGCCCACACTGTTTACTCCATTCTTGCGGGTGACTTTTTTAAGGAGGCCGCCTGTTTCAGCGCAGCGGAGATTCTCCCTTTCCTCAAATACGTCCCTGTTGTGACAGGGAAAAGCGGAACAGATGAACTTGCTGAGAATGTTGCCGAAGGCCTCTCCATGAATAAAATTGTAATTGTAAAAGACCACGGAGTATTTGCCGTCGGTGATACTCTCAAGGAGTGCTACGTCTACATCTCCGGTCTTGAGTTTTACGCCAAGGCGCTCCTGCTCAAGAAGCTTTTTACAAAGAACGGTATTATCGGAATTATTTGAGATAGAAAAGCAGGAAGAGGATTCCCATAACTGTCAGTATATTTATAAGGACACTGACGAACTTGTCCTTTTCCGCCCTGTGCCTGAATACCTCATGCTCCTGCAAGAGCCTGCCCTGATTCTTTATGGTTTCCTCGATCATATAGCGCTCGCGCAGGAGTTCGCGGATGAATTTGCTGATGTCAATCTCATCAATTTTCGAACGGTTCAGGTGTTCGTGGAGGTTCATGCATAACACCGCCTCCATTGTTCCTTCATAATCAAGCCCCTGACTTTCTTTGAAATCAAACCCGAAGTTGGAAAAGAAGTTGACTGCTCTTTTTCTGTCTTCTTCATTCGGCAGAAATGTTGAGGAAACATTAATCACGTCGACCATGTAGTTAGGATATTTAACAATCATCCAGCGGATAATCTCATTGAGTGCGAAGGTTCCCACGCCCTTATCGCGGATGCTGGAGCCTATCATCATTCTGGGGCCTGCGGCTATGGTGACTGTTTCTCTGTTTGCATCGGCTGTGGCGGTGAATCTGTTGGTTTTATCATCGAGGGGTGATGCTTTGGAGGGATCATCGTCCGGAACCCCGCTCAGGAGCTCGTCTTTTATGATTGGTGTCACATCCACGCTGATAGTTTCGGAGTAGCCGTGCTTTTTGGTGCGCACATTTACCATGACGTAAGCAAAAACCCGGTCGCCAGCGCCGATTTTCTGCTTAACTCTGATGAGTTTGATATTATTCATCTTACCTACTTGCTGAAAAGTCTTTTCAGTCTCCCCAGAAGAGAAGCGTCTTCAATCACCAAGGGCATAATATGGCTTCTCAGGGCAGCGTTTTTTCTGATGTTGGGAACAACAACGGAAACAGCATTAAGATAATGCATATCAAGACTGCTGTCCAGTCTTTGAGTGCTTATGCCGTTTTCCATCAGTTTTGATATGAAGTTACGGATGATGGCATTAAGCACGGTTATGTTCTTCACATTTTTCGCAAGTATATCCTGAATGCTCTGCTTTTTGGTGAGAAAATCTCTCATATTTTTGTCAGTAAGATGTTTTCTGGCGAATGACCTGTACTTGCGGAGGCTGTGTCCCAGAACATGGATCATAAGCAGATTAAAATAATGTATAAAGAAAACGTATTTGTATTCGGCCACAGGGTCAGACTGCATAGAGCCTGAGCCCGCGGAAGGTCTTTCGGGCAAAACCGACAGTACATCCTCATTAATCCAAACCCACAGAAGTTTGGAGAAGTCATCAAGCTCCATGAGAACGTCTCCGTCAAGAATATCAAAATTATCGATTTCAAGGCTGGCTTTGTCCATTAACTACCTCATATAAAATTATATCCCCTCAGAAAGTGAGGGGATATACGAAAGACAATTATACGTATAATGCGGAATAATGGAAGAAATTTAAGAAGAGCAAGGACTTCTTTATGATAAATTTTATTATCCGGTCAGGGTTTAGGAAAATGTTGAATCGCCGCCTAAAGTCCTGTATAAAAAACTATGGCAGAACTGATAGGCGATTTCGATAAACTTTTTACTGTAAATACGAAAATCACTCTCGTGGTTCCCGATGGTGACTATGCGGGCAATTATGATTCCAGAGTCGAGGATTTTGACCGCGACGGGAGCATTCTTGCTGCCATGCCTTCCAGCGGGGGCATTCCCGTTCCTCTTATTCCCGGCACTAAGGCGGAAGTGAGCTTCATGGGGCCAGACAGCCGCTACATGTTTGCAACCACTGTCCTCGGCAGGGTAAAAACAGGCTCAATCTACTTTCTCAAACTCAAAAAGCCTGAGCAGGTTGAACGGAACCAGCTCAGGGATTTCTTCCGTGTCTCCACCAGAATAAAAGGGAGCATTGCGCTGTTTCATCCCCTTGCACCGGGTGAGAAAACCAGCATGGCTTACGATTCCCGCGAGTGCATGGTTGTTGATATTTCCGGCGGCGGATGCAGGTTAATCTCTGAGGCGGAAGCTGCCAAGGGTCAGCATGTCAGTGTTGATTTATCGGAAATTCTCGGCAGAGGCTCTGTGATTCACGGCAGGGTGATACGTACTGTGCGTCTTGAGGGGAAAAACCAGATAAGTGTGGAGTTCAGCTTTAAGAAGGAGTCCGAGCGCAACCCCCTTGTGAAATATGTATTTAAGCGCCAGATAGAGCTTAAACAGATCAGAGGATAGAGCTTCTCAGCGCAGCACTCAGTCTGCGGATCTGCTCTCCTCTCAGTGTCAACGGACGTTTAAACAGCACCCTCGGCGGGTTGTCAAACAGGCGCATGCGCAGCCCTTCAAATTCGTCCCTCAGCCCGTTCTCGGCCGTTTCAACGGCTCTCAGCCTTTCTTTTGTTATGACTCCGCTTATCCGTGTAGCCACGCAGGAATCATTGGGGAAAGCAAAACCGTCCGCTGTGAGCGGCGCTATGGTTTCGTGTACGAACTCCTTGCCCAGTTCATTGTCCAGCAGGGGGGAAACTATGCCGTATTCTATTATTGCCGCCATACCGGGGCGGTATTCCTTGGTATCTTCTATATTTGTACCGTCAAGGATGTGGTCTATACCTTTTTCTATTGCTGTTTCGGTTATGGATTTCAGAATCTCTTTTTTACAGACATAACACCTGTTCGGCTTATTCTGCAAAAACTCGTCAGTGATATTAAGCTTCTTGGAGATCCACTGAACACCGAGGCGGGAGGCAATTTTCCGGGCATTTTCCACCTGATACCAGAAAATGTGCGGGGACTCCATGGTAACCGCGATGACATTTTCCGCACCTAGATGTTCCGCCGCCAGCATAAGCACCGCTGTGCTGTCCGCACCACCGCTGAAAGCGACTATAGCCTTGTCAAACTGTTTAAAATACCGATTCAATAAAACCGCCGCCAAGCAGCACCTCTCCGTCATATACAGCCGCAACCTGACCCGGCGCGGGTGAAAGCTGCGGTTCATCAAACAGCAGAACCGCTTTTGCGTCAGGAAGAATCTCCAGAGTGCAGGGCGCTTCCGTCATCCTGTAGCGCAGGCGGGCCTTTGCCCTGCGGATATAGCTGTCTGCATCGGCAAATATACAGTCCTTGAGCTTAACACCGCGTTTGGCCGATTCCTCTTTGATGCCCAGATGCACATCACCGCTTTTGGGATCTATGGAGCTCACATAAAGCGGCTCGTGGTAACCTATTCCGAGACCTTTTCTCTGTCCGACTGTGTAGAAAACTATTCCGTCATGCTCTTTAAGGGGCTTGCCGTCCAGTATGAAGCTTCCCTTTTTTATGTCCTTGTCTTTGAGCTTGCCGCGCAGATAGTCCCTGTAGTCGCCTCCCATGAGGAAGCAGACTTCCTGACTGTCCTTTTTCTCCGCAACGGAAAGACCGAACTCCAAGGCGAGCTTCCGGGTCTGATCCTTTGTCATCTCACCCAGAGGAAAGCGGATTACATCAAGCTGATAAGGCTCCATCAGACATAAATAATAGGACTGATCCTTGTTTTTATCCAGCCCCTTTGCCACAAGTTTTTTGCCGTTGTGCTCCACTATACGGGCATAATGACCTGAGATAAGCGCAGTACAGGCTTCGGCCTTCATCTCTCTGTAAAGGTAGTTGAATTTTGCCCCGTGGTTGCAGTGGCAGCAGGGGTTGGGGGTTTTGCCGAGTTTATATGTGCGGATGAAGTATGATATTACATCCTCTCCGAAGAACTTGCGGTAATCAGCGGCGTACCATTTAATGCCGAGCTGCTTTGCGCAGGCTTCCGCATCTGAGAGCGCCTGTTCCTGTCCGTCGAATAAATGCAGGGTCACGCCGGTTACGTCATACCCCTGCTCAAGCATAAGCATGGCGCAGGTTGTGCTGTCCACGCCGCCGCTCATGGCAACCATAACTTTTTCTTTCATTTATTTTCCTTTCTTTACTTTTTGAGTACGGAATGTTAGCAGTTATTATGAACAGTATGTATTAAAAGGGATTTGATGAAAGTTTCAACTGTTATTTTCGATTTCGGCGGAGTGATAGCCGAGGAAGGCTGGGCAAAAGGGGTGAGGATAATCGCAGAGAAATGCGGTCACGAGCCTGAGGGATTTTTTGAGCTCTGTGTTCAGGCAATCACCGACACCGGCTTCTGTCTGGGTAAGGTGGATGAATACGGCTACTGGGAAGCAGTGAAAAAACAGGTCAGCCTGCCCATGAGCGTCACGGAACTGAGGAATGAGATCCTCCCCAGATTTGTGGTGCGCCCGTATGTGATTGAACTGGCTGAAAAACTTGGCAGGAAATACAGAACGGCAATCCTGAGCGATCAGACCCACTGGCTGGATGAACTGAATGAAAGGGACGGCTTTTTTAAGAGCTTTCAGCATGTTTTCAACTCATACCACGACGGAAACAGCAAGCAGAACCCTGCATATTTTACAGAAACCTGTAATAAGCTGAACATTTTTCCGCAGGAAGCGGTGTTTATTGATGATAATAAGGGAAATATCGCCCGTGCTCTCGGCGTGGGGATGAATGCCGTACTGTATGAAACCTTTGAACAGACGGCTGATGAACTGAAAAAATATGTGGAAATTTAGTACGGAGGTTGCTTATGTTCAGAATTTCTAAACAAGACACGGCACTTATAGTGGTTGATGTTCAGGAAAGGCTTATCCCCGCTATGGACCCCAAGGTTTACGAACGCATCAGAAACAACATAATCAAGCTTATCAAGGGCTTTAAGATCATAGGCTCCCCTGTTCTCGTCACCCAGCAGTACACCAAAGGGCTGGGCGGCACAGTGAAGGAGATCGTTGAAGAAGCAGGAGAGGAATATTTCGAAAAAGTTACCTTTTCGTGCTGCGGAGAGAAGTCTTTTGTGGAAAAACTGAAAAACGAGGGCATAAAAAATGTGATCCTCACCGGAATGGAAACCCATGTGTGCGTTCTCCAGACTGCTGTGGATCTCATCGCAAACGGCTTCAATGTTCATGTGGTTGCTGATTCCGTATGCTCCCGTGCCAAGTTCAACTGGGAAATAGGACTGAGATATATGGAGAAGGCGGGCGCTGCTGTCACCGTTTCCGAAACTGTTCTCTTTCAGCTTCTCGGTGCTGCCGGAACGCCTGAGTTCAAGGAAGTTTCAAAACTCATCAAATAATTGTCATATCATATGTATTTTCCGTCGGGAGTCTGCGTTTCCGGCGGAAAATCCTTTTTGTATCAATCATAATTTTTTAATCTTTTCCTGAACTGAGGTTCATTGGATTTTCCGATATTTATATATTAAACTAGTGTATAAATAATTCGGGAAGGTGTGTTATATGGGTAAGGGCATAAGAGTATTAATGCTTGTTATTATCATGCTGTCTGCCGGTGCTTCTTTTGCGGGTGATGTAAATCTGAATCTCGGATACGAAAACACCGCTTCAAATCAGCATGAACTTGGCGGAGGAACTGATCAGATTATCTACGGCGGGGATGACTTAATAACCGGAAGGATCAGCGGTGACGGTTCCTTTGAGCCGCAGGCGGAAGGCGGGAACTACATTATTGGCTTTTCAGCCTTTATAAGCGAGTATTACCAGATTTACTCCGTTCCGGTGAGTTATAAAATCAGTGACAGGCTGAAACTGGCCGCTTCTTTTCCTCTGGTTCGAAGAACTGTTGAACACGAGGGCAAAAAATACAGCAAGGCAGGGCTGGGCGATATTTCTGTCGGGTTCGGGTGGCTGGCTTTCAGCAATACGGACTCTGAGTCAGTTACAAGCTTCTCTGTGACTCTCCCCACAGGGGACGCTGAGGCAGAGGACGGAGGATATGCGGTTCCGCTGGGTTCAGGCGGCTATTCTTTCTTCCTTTCACAAAGCCTGATTTACAGGCTGGGGCAGTCCGCATTTACGGTTCTCGGTGAGGCAGGGCTAAGATATTTTACTGATACTAAATACAAAATTTTCAACACAGAAGAAGAACTCAGGCGGGGAAATCAGTTATTCGCCATGGGCGGTCTGCAGCATCAGACAACGGATAAACTCAGACTGAACAGCAAGCTGAAATATACTTACGTGGCGGAAGGCGAGTCCCGGCTTGCCGGACAGGGGTGGAAAGACAGCGGAGATGCCGTAAATGCCCTTGATCTCATTCTTTCCGGCACATACAAAGCTTACAGCAAATACTGGATTGAGCTCGGCGTGGTGATTCCTGTTGCTACCGGATACGATAACAGCGTTGATGATGAGGAAGACAGAAGCATAGGCTTTACTGCCTCAGTGTACACAAGGTTTTAGGCATAAGGAGCGGTGAAATGAGAAATATATTCAAACTTATCCTTCTGGCTCTTGCTTTTGCGGCTATTACGGCATGCGGTGGTTCCTCCGGTTCAAAAGATGAGGGCGGGCTTTCAATGAATCTCAGGTTTGAGCAGCCTGAGGAGAGATCGGCAATGGCTCTTGAATCCCTTTATCTGATTGTTGCAAATGAAGACCTGAATATTACTAAGGACAGTTACGACCTGCTTCAGCTTTACAATGAAGGCAGCGGCAGTTTTACGGTTTCAGGCCTTACCGACGGTGATAAGTATTACTTCAAGGTCTACGGATATGCCGAAGACAGTATGGTGTACTATGGCTCTGCTTCTCTTGTTGTTCAGCCCGGTTCAAATAATCTGGATCTCTATGTCAGGCTCACAAAAGGGCAGTATGAGGCCAGTCTGCCGTCATTCTGCGTGGGTTCAATGTATAACGGCGCTTCAAATCTTGCAGTGAGTTATGCTGATTCCGTGGGTTCTTTTTACGTTATTTCCGATAATAACCTCACAGATTTTTATGGTCCTGTGAATATGGTTAATTTCTCTTCGGCAGTTGAAATCAGCGGTGCTGACGCAGAAGGCGGGTTTGAAGGTGTCTACAGCGGAACTCTCACAACTGGCGACACATTTACCGCAAGGGCATTTTTTACCAATATGTTCGGGCAAAGCGACTTTGAGGACAGAATGTTCTTTACCGATCAGATTTTTACTGATGCTGCAGTCATAGACGCAATTCCGCCCCATGTTGACGCTTCCGCAGCTAATACAATTACATGGACACTTCCGGTTAATTCCGGCAGCAATGAGTTTACGGCTGTTGCAGTGCGGATAATAGATGCTGATACGGATGATGAAACCAATATAAGCTTAGGTGTTTCCGCAGTTTCATACACTATACCTGCAGGTACGCTTAAAGCAAACGGCTGGTATATGTTTCATATTATAACCTCTAACGGGTGCAATATGTCGGTGTCTGAAACTTCATTTATGACAAATCCTTAATAACCAAACCGGAGGGGGCCTGAGCCCCCTTCATGTGTTTTAAAACTTTACAAACTCTTTCACATTTCCGCTTTTCAAACTCCCTTATTTGGGAATAGAATAAAGAATGTCAAATATGCTCCTGATGTTCTTAATGTTTCTGGTTATGATCTCCTGGGGGGGATCATGGATAAACGCCAAAATGCTTGTGCGTTATGCCGCGCCTGACCAGCTTATCTTCTGGCGGTTCGCCCTTACTACACTTACCCTCGTTCCCGTTATGCTTGTTCTTAAGGAGGGTTTCCGCTTCCGCAGGACAGGTTTTTTTGCCGCACTGGGCGGGGCTGTTCTGCTTCTTGTGTATAACTTCTTTTTCTTCATGGGGCTCAGCAAGGGGCTGGCGAGCATAGGCGGTGTTCTCACCACCACACTCATCCCTGCGGTAACTTATTTTATCAATAAGCTTATTTCCCGCGGCGGGTTCCTGAAAAAAGATGTGATAGGGCTCTGCATAGGCGCTGTGGGTGCGGGGTTTATTTTAAGAATATGGGAAATGGACTGGTACGCTCTGTTTCACAGCGGAAATGTGTTTTTTCTCCTTGCCGCGGTGACATGGGCTGCGCTCACAAACCTCAGTGCACGGGTGAAAACTATTTTGTCACCCATAGGGTTTAACTTTTACCTCTCCCTGTTCACCACGCTGTTCATTTTTGCTTATATGAAGGGTGATGTGGGCAGCATGGCCTCGTTCGACTGGCTGTTCTGGCTGAATCTTTTCCTGCTTGCGGTATTTGCGACTACGTTCGGTTCATCTGTTTATTTCATATGTGCTTCTAAACTGGGCTCTGACAAGGCCAGCTCATTTGTTTTCCTCGTTCCTGTGAGTGCGCTGCTTTTCAGCATGCTTTTCCTCGGTGAGAAGGTGGCGTGGAGCACATTCACAGGCGGTGCGATCGCCCTCTGTGCGGTTTATCTGATCAATAAAAAGGCTAAAGCAGCATAAGCTCCGGAAAACGGTTCAGACTGAGGAATTAACCTGAAATTTTGCTGCAATGTGAGAGATTGCTTCACTGACGTTCGCAATGACAGTGAGTAATGTCACCCGTCCGCGAGCGGTTTCAGCAGAGCCGCAGGATGTGGGCTCTGCGATATAAATAAGGACATAAACAGCCACACGGAAGTGGCTGCGCCGTGCGGAGCGAAGGACGGTTCAGCCGTCCGCGAGCGTTTTCAGCAGAGCCGCAGGATGCGGGCTCTGCGATATAAAGAGGACGCGGGCTCTGCGATATAAACTAGTCACACCCGCATGTCGGGCTCAGTGTCCCGTCGCAGCACAGGGCTCTGCCGTTTGAACATCCGCATACGCCGCCGTGTTTGGAGCAGCAGCCTCTGCGCTCATCCTCCATGGGGTATATGTAAGCGGTGTGTACGGAATCTGAGATGTATTCCGTTTTAATTGATGCCTGTGAGCAGTCCGCAGACTGAGCGGAAAAGAAGATCATGGCTGCAATCAGAATACTCATACTTCCCCTCACTGTTTTTCTTAAACTATACCATGATTGCTTTAACGTATCGTGTTTTTTTATCAGCAAACCCTGATTACTTTGGCCCCGGTAATACGCAGAAGCTCCTGCGGAGTGATTTTATAGATGGAGTAGGGTGAGCCTGCGGCTGACCATATTTCCGTAAACTCCATAAGTGTTTCATCCAGAAAAACTATGGGCTCTTCTTTGTGGGCAATGGCCGGAACACCGCCTATTACATACCCTGTTTTTTCCCTTACGAAGTCTGCATCAGCCTTGTCCGGCTTTTCACCGAGGTGATCCCTGATCAGTTTTGTATCCACACGGTTTACGCCGCTGGTGATAACCAGCACTGCCTTGTCCGCGCTTTTTGCCCTGAAAACAATTGATTTCGCTATCTGCGCCAGTTCGCAGCCCGCTGCATCTGCTGCTTCCTGAGAGGTTTTGGTTGACTGTGAAAAAGTTAAAACCTCAGTATTTACACCTAGTTCCCTGAGTGCACCTGCCACTTTTGCTACGCTGTCCTGCGGTTTTTTCATATTATCCCTTCGTGATTTTTGATTTTATTTATCATATAGCCTCATATTGAGAAATAGTTAAGTATTTATTCAGTGCTTTTTAAAAATTTAACATCTATAAAATCCATATTTTTTATTGACTTAATTATTTATCTATAATATCTATCGATCCACAAGATAAAAGGAGGGCGCGCATGAAAAATGTCTTAGGGAAACTTTTAACGGTCTTTATCTTAACGATTATTCCTTTGAGCCTGTTTGCGAAGGATATAACTCTCCTTAATGTTTCATACGACCCCACGAGGGAGTTCTATGAAGAGTACAACGCAGCGTTTGCTAAGTACTGGCAGGGCAAGACAGGGGATAAGGTCACCATCAGGCAGTCGCACGGCGGCTCAGGCAAGCAGGCGCGCTCAGTTATTGACGGGCTTGAGGCTGATGTGGTCACTCTGGCACTGGCTTATGATGTGGACGCGCTGCATCAGAACGGCAAGCTCATTCCGGCAGACTGGCAGAAACGCCTCAAACAGAACAGCTCTCCCTATACCTCCACCATTGTTTTCCTCGTGAGAGCGGGCAACCCGAAAAATATCAAAGACTGGAATGATTTGGCTAAACCCGGTGTTTCCGTTATTACGCCCAACCCGAAAACCTCCGGCGGAGCAAGATGGAACTATCTTGCAGCATGGGCTTACGCATTGAAGCATAACAAAGGAAGCGAGGCAAAAGCCGCAGAGTTTCTTTCAGCTATTTTCAGAAATGTTCCTGTTCTGGATTCCGGAGCGAGAGGCTCGACCATAACCTTTGTTGAGAGAGGCATAGGTGATGTCTTCATATCATGGGAGAACGAGGCCTTCCTCGCGGTGAATACTCTCGGCAAGGGCAAGTTCGAGATAGTTGTTCCTTCGCTCAGCATACTCGCTGAACCTCCCGTTACAGTGGTTGACAGGGTTGTGGACAAGCGCGGAACGCGTGAAGCGGCAAACGCTTATCTGGAATACCTTTATACACCGCAGGCGCAGGAACTTGCCGGAAAGCACTACTACCGTCCGAGGGATCCTAAAGTCCTTGAAAAATACAGCAACGTATTTGTTAAGACAGAGCTTGTCACCATTGATGATGTCTTCGGCGGATGGCAGAAGGCACAGGAAACTCATTTCAGTGACGGCGGAACATTCGACAAAATCTATAAAAGATAGACTCCGTAATACGGAACATAATCTGCCTCAGGGGGGAGGGGAATTTTCTCTGAATTGAGACAATCCTCCTCAGTATTTTTTACGGAGCGGCTATGAATAAAAATAATGTAATACCCGGATTCGGGCTGTCACTGGGCTATACTCTGCTTTTTCTGAGCCTTATTGTGATTATCCCGCTTTCCACAATTATAATATCCGTCACATCAATGACTTTCGGTGAGTTTGCCGCAGTGGTGACCGATGCGCGTTCGCTGGCATCATACAGGGTGACGCTGCTTACATCATTTTTTGCGGCTTTTGCGAACCTCATCATAGGCTTCATCACCGCGTGGGTGCTCACTAGGTATGAGTTCCCCGGTAAGTCACTGCTTAATGCCTTTGTGGATCTTCCTTTTGCACTGCCTACCGCCGTTGCCGGGGTCACGCTGACCGCGCTTTATGCGGAAAACGGGTGGCTGGGGGCTTTTCTGGCGGGGTTTGGCGCAAAGGTTGTTTTTAACTCATGGGGAATAACCCTTGCCCTGATTTTTGTGACATTTCCCTTTGTGGTACGCAGTGTTCAGCCCGCGCTGGAGGAGCTTGAGAAAGAGCTTGAAGAGGCTGCCGCCAGTCTGGGAGCCACAAGGTTCCAGACGGTAAGGCGGATTATACTGCCCATCGTGTCCCCTTCGCTGATAACGGGCTTTTCCCTTGCATTTGCCAGAGGTCTGGGGGAATACGGCTCGGTTATTTTTATCTCAGGGAATATGCCTTACCGCACTGAAATAACTCCGCTGCTTATAGTCACCAAGCTTGAGCAGTACAACTATGCAGAGGCGAATGCCCTTGCTCTTGTTACTCTGCTGACAGCTTTTGCGGTGCTGGTTGCTCTTGGTATCCTTAAGAGAATAATAAGGAGGGTTCCGGCATGAGCAATCCTGCAAAAACAAACAGCAGAGCACTGACAGAGCCCGCATTTGTGCGCTATACCCTTATAGGTTTCGTACTTCTGGTATTTGTGCTTCTTCTGTTTACACCTCTGGTGTTTATATTCGCCACAGCCTTCAGGGACGGGTGGGAAGTTTATGTCAGGTCGGTAACTGAGCCGGATGCCCTCGCCGCAGTTAAGCTCACGCTTATTGCCGCGGTTTCGGCTGTTTTTTTTAACCTCATTTTCGGTATTGCCGCTGCATGGGCGGTTACAAAGTTCCGGTTCAAAGGGAAAAGCTTTCTGACTGCGCTTATAGATCTGCCTTTTTCTGTCTCCCCTGTTATAGCTGGGCTTGTGTTCATACTCCTGTTCGGCAACCACGGCCCTTTGGGCAGATGGCTGATAGTCAATGACTTTAAGGTTATTTTCGCTGTGCCGGGGATAATTCTGGCAACAATTTTTGTTACCTTCCCCTTCATAGCCCGCGAGCTTATTTCCCTCATGCAGGAGCAGGGCACGGAAGAGGAGGAAGCGGCAATACTCCTCGGCGCTTCCGGCTGGAAAACCTTTCTGCGGATAACTCTCCCTAACATCAAGATAGGCCTCTTCTACGGCATTGTGCTTTGCAGCGCCAGAGCAATAGGGGAATTCGGAGCCGTTTCCGTGGTTTCCGGCCACATACGGGGAATGACAAACACAATGCCTCTGCATATCGAGATTCTTTATAACGAATACCAGTTTACGGCGGCTTTTGCCGTTTCCACAATTCTGGCCTCCACAGCGGTTATAACGCTGATCGCAAAACGGGTGCTGGAAAATATCAGCGAGAGAAAAAGGGCGGTGAACCATGAAAATAACCATTGAGGAGCTGAACAAATATTACGGCGGTTATCATGCCCTTACTGATCTTAACCTGGAGATAGCAAGCGGCGAGCTCATAGCCCTTCTGGGGCCTTCCGGTTCGGGGAAAACCACGCTTCTGCGCACCATAGCGGGGTTTGAGAACTTCGAAAGCGGCAGAATCTTTTTCGGAGAAGAGGAAACTTCCTCCCAGCCGCTTGGGAGAAGGGGTATAGGTTTTGTCTTTCAGCATTACGCACTATTTAAGCACATGAAGGTGTTCGACAATGTAGCCTTTGGCCTCACATGCAAACCGAAAGGCAGCCGCCCCTCCAAAGAGGAGATAAGCCGTAAGGTGCATGAGCTTTTAAAGCTTGTTCAGCTTGAGCACTATGCAGACAGGTTTCCGTCGGAGCTTTCCGGCGGACAGAGGCAAAGGGTCGCACTGGCAAGAGCGCTTGCCGTGGAGCCAAGGGTTCTGCTGCTGGACGAACCGTTCGGTGCTCTGGATGCCAAGGTTCGCAAGGAGCTTCGTAAGTGGCTGAGAAGGCTCCATGACGAGCTGCATATAACCAGCATATTCGTAACCCATGATCAGGAGGAGGCGCTGGAAGTGGCGGACAGAATCGTGATCATGCATAAAGGGCGCATAGAGCAGACAGGAACACCGGAAGAGGTTTACGAAAAGCCGGCAAACAGCTTTGTCTACAGCTTTCTGGGCAATGTTAATCTGTTTCACGGAAGGCTGGTCAACGGGAGCATGCAGTTTGAAAATGCATCTGTGGATGAATCGGACAAGGATCTGGATGTGAAGGATGCTGCGTTGTTTGTGCGTCCGCATGATGTGCAGGTTCTCCCTGCGGATTCTCCGGAGGGGATAGAGGCGAGAGTATCATTCCTGCGGCAGAGAGGCTCGGTGGTGAACATCGAACTTTACGCAGAGGAAGGGGGCGGCAGGTATATTGATGCGGAAATCTCAAAAGATGCGGCGGATCTGCTGGAACTCAGACCTGGGCTTAATGTGAAGCTCAGGTTCAGAAACACGAAGATCTACACCAAGGATGAGGAGGCGTACAGCTATGTCATATAAAGCACTTCTCAGCGGATGGCGTGAGGAGGAAACGCTCAATGCCCTCCGTTTTTTCTCCCGTGAGTTCGAAGGCCGCCACTCTCTTGCGTTCAGTCATCAGGCGGAGGATGTGGTTCTGCTTGATCTGCTGAAAAAAGCCGGGGTCACTCCGAGGGTCTTCACCATCTCGACCGGAAAGCTTTTTCCGGAATCAGAGGCTATGAACGGGGAGATAGAGGAGTTTTTCGGAATCAGGCTTGATGTCATCAGACCGGAACCTGCTGAGGTGGAAAGGATGACGGAGGAGCACGGCGAGGATCTTTTCTATAAAAGCACCGAACTGCGGAAGCTCTGCTGCCGTGTGCGGAAGGTTTTGCCGCTGAATGCTTACCTTAAGGGCTTTTCCCTCTGGTTCACAGGCCTGAGAAAGGAGCAGTCGCCCACGAGAACTGATCTTGATGTTCTGGAATATGATGAAGCATCAGGAATATACAAAGTCAGTCCTCTTCTTGGGTGGACAACCGGGCAGGTGATGGAATATGCGGAGAAACACAGGCTTCCCCATAACCCGCTCTACGCAAAGGGCTTTCTCAGCATAGGCTGTGAACCGTGCACAAGACCCGCATCAGACCCCGCAGACATAAGAAGCGGCAGATGGTGGTGGGAATCGCCCGAACATAAGGAATGCGGGCTTCATCTGAAAAAGTAGTCTTATTTATAAATTATTTTAAATTACCGAGGTAGAAATGGATCATCTGCAGAAACTGGAGGCGCACAGCGTGTACATACTCAGGGAGGCTTACAGGGAATTTAAAAGCCTCTCCATGCTGTGGTCTATCGGGAAGGACAGCACAGTTCTTCTCTGGCTCACAAGGAAAGCATTCTTCGGGCATGTGCCCTTTCCCCTTATCCACATAGACACGGCATTCAAGGTTCCGGAAATGATAACCTACCGCAACGAACTCTGCCTGAAATACCGCATTAACCTCATAGTGGGGCAGAACACGGAGGCTCTTGCCAATAACGAAACCTTCCCCGGCGGGCTGGACAGGCTGGCCTGCTGCAAAAAGCTCAAGACGGAAGCCCTCGTCAACACCCTTTCCGGCGCATGGGGGAGGCAAAGGCTTGATTTTGAAACAGGTGCTCTTGTGCCGGATAAATCAAGGGAAGCCTTCACCGGGGTCATAGCCGGAGTCAGGGCTGATGAGGAAGGAAGCCGCTCCAAGGAACGTGTGTTCTCCGCAAGGGACGAAAGGAGCGAGTGGGACACGGCAAGCCAGCCGCCGGAGCTCTGGAACCAGTATAAAACAGAATTTGCACCCGGAACCCATGTCCGCATCCATCCGCTTCTGGATTGGACGGAGTTGAACATCTGGGAATATATAGAGCGTGAAAACATACCCGTAATCCCGCTGTACTTTAATCAGGGGGACGGAAGAAGATACCGCTCCCTCGGCTGCTGGCCCTGCACTAAGCCTGTTGAATCCGAAGCGCGCACAGTCACAGAGATTATTGATGAACTGAAAAGCGGCAAGTTCCGCAACATAGCAGAGCGTTCAGGCAGGGAGCAGGACAAGGAGGGGGGCGGAACCCTCGAAGCATTGAGAAAGGACGGGTATATGTGATGAAAAGGATGAATATTGTAATAACAGGTCATGTTGACCACGGAAAAAGCACGCTGACAGGCAGGCTCCTTGCGGACACGGGCAGCCTGCCCGAAGGGAAGCTGGAGGCTGTGAAAGCCATGTGCGCCGGCAACTCCCGCCCGTTTGAATATGCCTTTCTGCTGGATGCGCTGGCTGATGAGCAGAAGCAGGGGATCACCATAGATTCCGCAAGAGTGTTTTTCAAAAGCCCTTCGCGGGAGTACATTATAATCGATGCGCCCGGACACATTGAATTTCTCAAGAACATGCTCAGCGGCGCTTCAAGAGCATCCGCCGCTGTGCTGATAATAGACGCGAAGGAAGGTATTGCCGAAAACTCCAGAAGGCACGGCCTGCTCCTCTCTCTGCTGGGTATAAGGCAGGTTGTGGTTGTGGTAAACAAGATGGATCTGGTTAATTACAGCAGGGATGTCTTTGACAGAATCTGCGGTGATTACAGCCTGTTTCTGGCGGAACTCGGTGTGCAGCCCCAGCACTTCATCCCCGTAGCAGCGAGGGAAGGGGTTAACCTGATCTCCGGTTCCGCAAATACCCCGTGGTACACAGGCAAGAGCGTTCTGGAGGCTCTGGACAGTTTTGATGATGAACAGTCCCTTGAGGACAAGCCGTTTGCCATGTCATTGCAGGATGTTTATAAATTTACGGAAAACAACGATGACAGAAGGATTTTTGCAGGAACCCCGTCCACCGGAACAATCAGCGCAGGGGACAGGGTGGCTTTTCTCCCCTCCGGCAAAACCAGCGTGATCAGCACTGTCGAAGGCTTTAATACAGAGCAGAGATTCAGCGCCGGGGCGGGGGAGGCGACAGGCTTTACCCTTGAAACTCAGGTTTATGTTAAGCCCGGAGAGGTGATGGTGAAGGAGGGGGAAGGGAGTATTAAGGTCTCTGACAGATTCAGGGCTAATATCTTCTGGCTCGGCTCAAAACCCTTTGAAACAGGCAGAGAGTACAAACTGAAAATAGGCTGCGCTAAAACATCTGTCACTATAGAGAAAATAGAAAAGCTGATAGATGCCCAGAGCCTTGGGAAGGAGGCTGACCGGAAAGGGATCAGGCGGCATGAGGCTGCAACCCTGCTCCTTAAGACATCCGCACCAGTGGCGTTCGATACTTTCGATGCAAATGAGCCTCTGGGAAGATTTGTGATAATAGATGACCACAACATCGCAGGCGGCGGCATAATCCTTGAAGCGCTTGAAAAATCATCAGCACGGAAAGTCAGGGCGTACTCGAAGCATGAGGTCGAGCTCAACAGATTTATAAGAAAGCATTATCCGCACTGGGAATGCATAAATATAGAAGAATAAGGGGAAGAATGTGAATCTGTACAGGCTTCCCGAAGGTTATGAAAAAGTTATAGACGGTTTTGAGGCAGTTCTGAACAGCTGGCTGAACGGCGGAACCGATATGGATGAGTTCAGGAAAACATGCTCTGCCTTCGGTATTTATGAACAGAAGCAGCAGGGAACATTCATGCAGAGGATACGTCTTGCGGGCGGAATAATCGATTCGGTTCTTCTTGGTTCACTGATGAGGCTTGCGGATGAATATGCGGGCGGGTTTCTGCATATAACCACAAGACAGAATGTTCAGCTTCACGGTGTCGCACCGGAGAATCTGGGAAAATTACAGCGCAGGCTGGCTAATCTATCTCTGCTGACCAAAACGGCAGGAGGAAACTGCGTTCGTAATGTGCTGATCGATCCTCTTTCCGGTGTTTCAGAGGATGATGTTTTTGATGTTTCACCCTACGGGCTGGAGCTTTCAAACAGGCTGCCGGAATATCCGGTCTTTGCCGCACTGCCGCGCAAATTCAAGATTGCTCTTTCATCATCACAGGAGGACAGAGCCCTCTGCTCCATAGCCGATCTGGGGCTGATTGCCGTGAAAAGAAGAGGGCGGCGCGGTTTTGCTGTCTATACCGGAGGCGGACTCGGTGCAAGATCCATGACCGGAGGCAGGCTTATGGATTTCATACCCGCCTCGGATATTCTCATTGCTTCATTGGCTTTCAGTGAGCTTTTTGCGGAATACGGGCAGGGAGTTCCCAGATCTCAGGCCAGACTGCGGTTCCTCATAGAGAGAATGGGTAGGGATGAGTTTTATAAAATACTTAAAGGAAAGCTGAAAAGGCTCTCAATAGATAAATCGCTGAAAATAAAGCCAAAAGCTCTGAGCTGCGCACGGGAAACCCGCGGCGGAGATTTCAGGGATTCTGAGTGGACGGAGCAGTTTGTTTCTGCTCAGAGACAGGCAGGGCGGTACACAGTGAAGCTGCCGCTGTTTTTCGGGCAGATTTATGCAGACACGGCAGCGCAAGTGATCTCCTTCTGCAAAAAGTATCCCAAGACCGAAATCCGCTTCACCCAGACACAGAACATTCTGCTGCGTGATGTGGGCACTGCCGCTCTGGATGATGCCAAGGAGCTTGCCTTCGCAGTAAGCAGTCTGGCTGGAGCCAACGGTTTTCTCAGTGATATAAAAACCTGCGTGGGAGCGGATTTTTGCAGACTTTCCGCCGCATCCTCCTCCGGACTGCTCAAAGGGATAATTGATGCGGCAGCGGCGGATGAGGAACTCAGCGGTGTCGGGGATGTCCGCATAGGTATCTCCGGCTGCGTAAACGGCTGCGGACATACTGCACTTGCTGATTTGGGGTTCGGAGGCAAGGCCGGCAGGGATGAATCCGGGGAGAGGGCGGACTGGTTCCGCATATTCATTGGCGGCTCGCTGAAATGCATAGGGACAGAAATAGGTGAGCTTCCGGCATTGAATATTCCGGCTTTTACGGTTGATGTGCTGAAAAAATATAAGGCTTCGGGAGCAGTTTCCTTCGCTGATTTTCTCGCTGACGGCGGCAGGAGCGCAGCAGAGGCATTGCTGAAAGAATACTTGTGATGACTTCAAACAGGCTTATGTCAGGATGATATAAAAAGCAGACTGATGACAAATACGAAGTATACTCTGTATATATATAAATCCCCCTCAATTCTCCTTTAATAAAGGGGGAAGTCATTGCTGCCAAAACAAAAGCCCGCCCCTTTCACAGAGGCGGGCTTGATTGATTGCAGTTTGCTTTAGATTAGAACTCAGTGTCCAGAAGCATTTTTCTGATGTTCATTATTGCTTCCGTGGGGTTGAGCTCTTTCGGGCATGCCTCTACGCAGTTGTAGATTGTGTGGCATCTCCATACGCCGTGCTTATCGTTGAGGATAGGCAGACGCTCCTCAGCACCTTCGTCCCTTGAGTCAGCGAGGTATCTCCATGCTCTGAGGAAGGCGTTGGGTCCGAGGTATTTTTTGTCAGCCCAGTATGAGGGGCATGAGGATGAGCAGCATCCGCAGGCGATACACTCATACAGACCGTCAAGTTTCTTCCTGTCTTCGGGAGACTGGTAGATTTCCTTGTCGGGGTTGGGTGACTTTCTTATGAGGTAAGGCTTAACAGTGATGAACTTCGAGAAGAAGTCATCAACATCAACCACGAGGTCTCTCATAACGTTCATGCCGGGAAGAGGCTGAACCACTATGTGATCACTGCCGAGATCCTCAACCTTTGTCATGCAGGAGAGCATGTTTACGCCGTTGACGTTTATGCCGTCAGAGCCGCACACGCCTTCACGGCATGATCTGCGGTAAGTCAGCGTGGGGTCAAGCTCCCATTTGATCTGGTTGAGAGCGTCAAGCATGAGGTAGCCGGGGCGTCTCAGCTCAACATCATATGTTTTGTAGTACGGTTCCTTGTCCTTGTCGGGATCGTACCTGAATATTTCGAATGTAACCTTCTTCATTATCTCAGACCTCCCGAATTAATATACTCTGGCTTTAGGCGGGAACGGTTCAACAGTAAGCGGCTGCATGCGCACTTTTCTGTAGTCCACTCTCGGAGTTTTGCCGTCTTCTTCAAGGTACACTTCCGTGTGTTTGAGGAAGTTTGCGTCATCTCTGTCGGGGTAGTCGTCCCTGAAGTGACCGCCTCTTGATTCTTTTCTCGCCAGAGCCGCCTTTGTGGCTGCTTTTGCGACAAGAATCATGTTGTTGAGCTCAAGAGCTTCGATGAGGTCAAGGTTGTAAACGGAAGATTTGTCCACAACTCTGAAGTCGTCCATTTTGCCTTCGAGTTTGTCAAGAACTTCAAGAGCGCCTGTCATGAGCTCTTCTGTTCTGAAAACGCCCACGTTGGTCTGCATGATTCTTGTGAGTTCTTCCCATACGGGTCCGAAGGTGTTGGTTCCGTTGGAGTTGGCAAATTTCTGCAGAGTGGCGATGCCTTCTGCGCCTGCGTTTTCAACAAGGTCAACAAAGGGGTTTTCCTTGGCGAATTTCGCGGCCTGCTCACCAGCTGTACGTCCGAAGACAACAAGGTCAAGCAGAGAGTTTGTTCCGAGCCTGTTTGCGCCGTGAACGGAAGCGGAAGCACACTCACCCGCAGCGAAAAAGCCGGGTACGTATTCTTCGCCGTCCATGTTGCCTTTGATAACCTGAGTGAGGTAGCCTGTGGGGATACCGCCGTTCTGGTAGTGGGCAGTGGGCACAACGGGGATGGGTTCCTTAGTACAGTCAGCACCTGCGAAAACAAGTGAAAGCTCGTGGATGCCGGGGAGCTTCTCAAGGATGGCTTCCGCGCCGATGTGGTCGATCTTAAGGAGAACGTGGTCAGCTTTGGGGCCGACGCCGCGTCCGTCAAGGATCTCTTTCATCATTGAGCGTGAAACTATGTCTCTGGGGGCAAGGTCTTTGATGGTGGGCGCATAACGCTCCATGAAACGCTCGCCGTCTTTGTTGAGGAGGATTCCGCCCTCACCGCGAACGCCTTCTGTGATGAGGTTGCCCGCACCGTAGATTCCTGTTGGGTGGAACTGGAAGAACTCGGCATCAGACCAGCTGAAACCTTTTCTCATGGCAAGTGCGAGACCGTCGCCCGTGTTTATGTGTGCGTTTGAGTTAGTCTGGTAGATACGGCAGTTACCGCCTGTGGCGAAGATTATTGCCTTGGCGTGGAAGATGTGGAATTCGCCGTTCTGGATGTCATAGCAGAGAACGCCGTTAACCGCGCCGTTGTTCACAAGAAGCTCAAGTGCATAGAACTCGCTGTAGAAGTGTGTTCCCTGCTCAACTGATTTCTCATAAAGGTTCTGGAGCATGGCGTGACCTGTTCTGTCCGCTGCGTAACATGCTCTTTTTACGGGTCTTTTACCGAATTCGGCAGTGTGTCCGCCGAAGGGACGCTGAGCGATTTTTCCGTCCGGAGTACGGCTGAAAGGCAGACCGATGTGCTCAAGGGCGATGATCATCTCAGGCGCTTTTCTTGTCATGTATTCGGCTGCGTCCTGATCTGCAAGATAGTCGCTGCCTTTGACAGTGTCAAACATGTGCCAGTGCCAGTGGTCTTCCTCAAGGTTGCCGAGGGAAGCGGATATGCCGCCCTGAGCGGAGATCGTGTGGCTTCTTGTGGGGTAAACTTCCGAAACAACGGCAGTTTTTACGTGCTGTGACGCAACCTGAGCCGCATTGAGCCCTGCGCCGCCTGCACCCACGACAACCACGTCGAACTTATGATATTCAACTTTAACAGACATAGGTAATACCTCTTGTAATTTTTGAATCAGATGACTTTGATCGCCAGAACCGCAAGAGTGATTCCGAATATCCAGTAAGCGCCGAGGATTATGCCTCTCCAGCCTGCGCTGGATACGTAATCATCGGTAATCATCTTAAACCCGTTAAAAGTGTGGAAAAGACCGAAGGCGATAACAGGTGCGAGAACGACCTGCATCATGCCGTATTCCCCGCCCTTCATCATGGAGAAGAAGTGCATAAGAACAACAAGGATGAGTATTACGCCGGATATTCTCTGCATGAGCCATGCAAAGGTTCCGGTGTTGCTTGATCCCATAAATTTGTAATTGTTCATCTGTTTTCCTCCTTAGCTGAAGATCGGGATAGCGCCGATCACGGTTATGACGATGGTTATGAAAACCACTGCCATGAAGTATTTGGAGAAGTTTTCCCTGTGGGCTCCTGCTCCGAACTCCATAAGGACGATCCTCACGCCGTTAAAAGCGTGGAACGAAAAGCTCACGAGGAACAGAGCTTTCACAACTGCGGCGCCGGTCACTGATGAAAGAGCGGAAACAGTTCCGGAAACGCCGAGAATGTGCATAATAAGGTAAGCACCGATTATAACCCCAGTTATACGGTGCAGCAGCCATGCGACCATTCCGGTGTGCTTGCGGTACCCGGTTTTCTTCGGGTAGGTAACAAGGTCTTTCCTTGGCATTGTACACTCCTGTCGTAGTTATTAAAACAAACGATGTTAAATTATTCCAAAAAATAACTATCATAATTAGGCGGTCATGTCAAACCATATTGTATATTGTATACATTCTGCGCCCGCAACGGACTGAGTGTTTGGAATGTTTATCGGAGCTTCATTTTTGCTCCTGAAAAGTAAACTGTGTTATAAAACTAGTTGTAAAGTATGATAACAGCGGCTTCTGTTATGAACGAGGAATACAAAAACAAAGTTTAACAGGCTGGCGCGGCTTATCAGGGTTTTTTGATAATAGCAGAGAGGGCTGAAAAATAAATATTCCGGAGATAACGGAAATAAAAATCATTAAGTAGTTTTCCGCCGTATATATTGTTAATTTGTATTATAATAAAGGATAGGGAGTGCCGTATGGATTTTGATATAAGTGCAGGCAATAAAAAATTTCTGCTGGAGATAGCAAGAAACGCTGTCAGGTCTTCGCTGGATAAAAGCCCGCTGATAATCCCCCCTGCTCCCGAAGGGCTTGAATTTAAGAGCGGCTGCTTTGTCACCCTCCATCTGAACGGAATGCTGCGCGGATGCATAGGCAATTTCAGGGATGACAGGAATATTGTGAAAAATGTGGCTGATATGGCTGTTCAGGCGGCGTTTCAGGATCCGCGCTTCCCCTCTGTCTCTGGGAGCGAGTTTGATTTGCTGGAATTTGAAATTTCAGTTCTCTCCCCTATGATTCCCATAAAATCAGTTGAAGAGGCCGAAGTAGGCCGTGACGGTTTATACGTGGTCAAAGGTTTCAACCGCGGTGTTCTGCTCCCGCAGGTGGCATCGGAATACGGCTGGGACAAGTACGAATTCATCTCACACACCTGCGCCAAGGCCGGGCTTCCCTTTGAGGCGTGGAAGACGGAAAAGATCGATCTTTACAGGTTCGAGGCCGCGGTTTTCAGCGAAAAATCCGTTTAACACATCATTATCTTGAAGAAATCCATGAAATATGATTATATACGTATTTCCTTTTTACCCTTATGCGTTTCATCTTCCGCATAGGTAAAAGGCTGTAGGCGGCAAACCGGCAGGAGCATGTTTTTCACCGGCTATGGAGGTAGAAATGTCAAGTTTGGTAGGAAACTACGGGCGCTATGATGTTGCGTTCGTGAAAGGGAACGGCTGCTTTCTTTATGATGAGGCGGGCAGAGAATACCTTGATTTCGGCTGCGGAATCAGCGTAGTGAGTCTGGGGCATTGCAACCCTGCGGTTACCGAGGCGATAACCAGACAGGCAAAAACCCTTATACACACCTCCAACCTTTACCGAAATCCTGAACAGGAGAAGCTGGGCGAACGCCTCAGCAGGCTTTCCTTCGGCGGAAAGGTGTTCTTCTGTAATTCAGGAGCTGAGGCGAATGAAGCCGCGCTGAAAATGGCAAGGATTTACGGCAATAAAAAATACGACGGTCTGCGCTATAAGGTCGTGACTATGAAAAACTCATTTCACGGCAGAACATACGCAACCCTTTCTGCCACAGGGCAGGAAAAGATACATAAAGGCTTTGAGCCGATAGCAGACTGGTTTATCCATGTTCCCTTCAACGATTTTGACGCTGTGGACAAGGCATGCTCGAAAGGGGATGTTGTGGCTGTTATCCTTGAGCCTGTTCAGGGCGAGGGCGGGGTCTGCTCCGTTGAGAAGGGCTATCTTGAGCGTCTGCGCGCCTACTGCGATAAAAAGGATATTCTGCTTATCTTTGACGAGATACAGACATCCATGGGCAGGATGGGGCATATCTTCGGATATGAACATTTCGGCGTGAAGCCCGATATACTCACCACAGCCAAGGCTCTCGGAAACGGGGTGCCCATAGGCGCTGTCATCGCAAAGCCGGAATGTGCGGACTATTTTGTGCCCGGAACCCACGGAACAACATTCGGGGGAAACTTCCTTGCATGCGCCGCCGGAAATGCAGTGCTTGACGTACTTACAGCAGACGGCTTCCTCGCCTCCGTGCGTGAGAAAGGCGCTTACTTCAAGGAGAGGCTTAAAGCCGTGTTCGGCTCAAAGGCTGTTGAGGTGCGCGGAACAGGGCTTATGATAGGCGTTCAGCTCCATGAAAAATCCGCCGACTTCGTGAAGGAGTGCATGGCGGAGGGACTGCTGGTTATCCCTGCCGGAATGGAAACGGTGCGGATTTACCCGCCCGTTAATATAGACAGAGAAAATCTTGACAAGGGTCTTGCTATTATTGAAAAAGTCCTTGCGGGAGGTAAATTTTGAAAAAAGACTTTCTTACGCTGAGGGACTGGAGTTCCGAAGACCTTAAAAGACTTGTTGACGATGCCATCAGGCTGAAAAAAGAGAGAAATGAGGGCAGAAAGCACCATCTTCTCGAAGGCAAAAAAATTGCCCTTATATTCGAAAAATCCTCAACCCGTACACGTGTTTCATTCGAAGTCGGCATGTACGAGCTTGGCGGCTATCCCCTTTTCCTCAGCCGTAATGATATACAGATAGGGCGCGGCGAAAGCATTAAGGACACTGCGCGCAACCTTTCCAGATATGTTGACGGAATAATGATCAGAACCTTTGAGCACTCAAAGCTTCTGGAACTCGCGAAATATGCCTCAGTGCCCGTCATCAACGGGCTCACGGATGATTTTCACCCGTGTCAGGTACTTGCGGACGTTATGACCGTTTATGAGCTTTTCGGCACATATAAGGTGAAGGTGGCCTACGTGGGTGACGGAAACAACATGGCGAACTCATGGCTCTACGGAGCGGCAAAGTTCGGCATCGACTTTTCAGTTGCCACGCCCGAAGGATATGAATGCCTCCCCGCCGCTGTGGAAGGGGCGAAAAAGATTGCCGAAATCACCGGAGCTAAGATAGAAACCCTGCGCGACCCCTTTGAGGCTGTCAAAGGCGCGGATGTGATCTATACTGACGTGTGGGCAAGCATGGGGCAGGAGGAAGAAGCGGAGCACCGTAAAGGGATATTCGCTGCGTATCAGGTAAATGACAGGCTCATGAAAGCCACGGGAAAAAAGACATACTTCATGCACTGCCTTCCTGCTCACCTCGGTGAGGAGGTTACGGAGGATGTGTTCGAGTCAGACATCTCCGTGGTGTTCGATGAAGCGGAAAACAGACTGCATGCCCAGAAAGCCGTTATGGTTGATCTGATGGGCGGTAATAAATAAATTTAAACGCATACTCTTGCGGAGGATAATAACATGAGCAGAGAAAAAGTCGTTCTCGCCTATTCCGGCGGTCTTGACACATCCGTAATTCTCAAATGGCTTCAGCTTAAAGGCTATGACGTAGTGGCATATGTTGCCGATCTCGGCCAGCTTGGCGATGTTGAACCTATCAGGGAAAAGGCTCTCAAATCAGGCGCGGTGGACTTCTACTGCCTCGACCTTAAAGAAGAGTTTGTAAAAGACTACGTTTTTACTTCAATAAAATTCAACGCCCTTTACGAAGGCCGCTACCTCCTCGGCACATCCCTTGCCAGACCCATCATCGCCAAAGGCATGGTGGAAGTGGCTCAGAAAACCGGCGCAAAATTCCTCGCTCACGGCGCAACGGGCAAAGGGAACGATCAGGTTCGCTTTGAGCTTTCCGCTGCGGCTCTTGACCCCTCGCTTACAACAATAGTTCCATGGAGAATCCCCGAATTCTTCAACAAGATAAAAGGCCGTCAGGAAGCCATGGACTTTGCTCAGGAGCACGGAATCCCCGTTAAGGCGACAAAAAGCCAGCCGTGGAGCAGTGATGATAACCTCATGCACATAAGTTTTGAGGCGGGAATACTGGAAGATCCGGCGGCAAGACCTCCCAAAGAGATGTTTGAATACTCTGTTGACCCCAAGGATGCTCCGAACGAAGCCGAAGCCATTGAGATCGAGTTTGAGAAAGGCGAGGCAGTAAAACTGAACGGCAAAGCCCTCAGCCCCGCGAACATGCTTGTTGAGCTTAACAAAATAGGCGGCAAACACGGCATCGGACGTGTGGACATGGTGGAAAGCAGATATGTGGGAATGAAATCCAGAGGCGTTTATGAAACACCCGGCGGAACAATCCTCATGGCCGCTCACAGAGACCTTGAGGCGCTCACGCTGGACGGCGCTGTCATCAACCTTAAGGAAACACTCATGCCCCGCTTCGCAAGCCTTGTTTACAACGGCTACTGGTTCTCAAGCGAGATGGACTGCCTCAAGGCTCTCCTTGAAAAATCACAGGAATATGTGACAGGCACTGTCCGCCTTGAGCTTTACAAAGGCAACGTGATCTGCATCGGCAGGGAATCAAAATACTCCATGTACAACATGATGGTTGTTTCCATGGATGACGATAAAGGCGCATACGACCAGACAGATGCCGCAGGCTTCATCAAGCTTCACTCTCTTCCCCTCCGTGCGCACGCCGCAAGAGCGAAGAAGTAAGGGGCAAAGATGTATTTTCAGGATGTAATCTTAAGCCTTCAGAAATACTGGTGCGATAAGGGCTGTGTGCTTTACCAGCCCTATGATATTGAAGTTGGCGCGGGCACTTTCAACCCCGCCACCTTCCTTTACTGCCTCGGTCCTGAACCTTGGAATGTTGCCTATGTCGAGCCCAGCCGCCGCCCCACAGACGGCCGTTACGGCGAGAACCCCAACAGGCTCCAGCATTATTACCAGTTTCAGGTGCTGATGAAACCGTCACCGGATAATATTCAGGATCTGTATCTGGACAGCCTCCGCAACCTCGGCATCAAACCGGAGGATCACGACATCCGCTTCGTTGAGGATGACTGGGAATCCCCCACCCTCGGCGCATGGGGTCTCGGCTGGGAAGTATGGCTGGACGGCATGGAGATTACGCAGTTCACATATTTCCAGCAGGCAGGCGGCATAGACCTCAAACCTGTTTCCGGCGAGATAACCTATGGTCTGGAAAGGATAACCATGTACCTCCAGGGCGTGGAATCCGTTTATGATCTCAAATGGAACAAGGACGTAAGCTACGGCGATGTTTATCATAACAACGAGGTGCAGTACTCCAAGCACAACTTCGAAGTTGCTGACACGGACATGCTTTTCAAGCTGTTTGAAATGTATGAGAAGGAGTGCATACGCATAGTGGAAACAGGGCTGCCTCTGCCTGCCTATGACTACTGCCTTAAATGCTCGCACACGTTCAACCTGCTTGATGCCCGCAACGCCATCAGCGTTACTGAGCGTACAGGCTATATCGGCAGAGTGCGCAACCTCGCGAAACTCTGTGCGGAAAGCTACCTCGCCATGCGCGAGAGCATGGGCTTTCCGAGATTGAAGAAGTAGCTGCATAAATATAAATCCCCCTCTGTTCCCCCTTTGCTAAAGGGAGAAGTTATTGCTGTTTAAAGCAAACTCCCTCCTTTCAGCAGGAGGGCGGGGAGGGTTATTAAGTTAACCGGAGACAAACGTAAGCCTGCACCTTAATAAGATGCAGGCTTTTTTAGTCATTATGCCACTGATTCATTATATAAGCAAAACCTCTTGTAATTCTTATAATATAAGCTATATTTAATCATGAAGTTAATCGAATGGGCAATGAAAGCCCTGCGGCAAGCCAAAAAGATTAAAGATCCTAAAATCAGGGCGGAAATATATGATGCTGTTGACACTCTTAAAAGTTTTCCTGACTGCAGGAATATTAAAAAACTTGTCGGCAGAGGGGAATACAGGCTTAGGGTAGGCAATTACAGAGTGATTTTTACTGAATCCCTCACCATTATACGGATTGAAGAGGTTAAAAAGAGAGATGAGCACACTTACTGATGTTCAGATAATAACAAAAGACGGAAAACCTGAATATGCTGTGCTGCCATATAAAGATTATCTCAGGCTTATAGGGCAGAAAGAAATAACTGTTCCTCATGAAGTAGTTGAATACGTCCTGAAAAATGATTGTAACCTTGTGAAGGCTTGGCGGCTTCATTTCAAGCTTACTCAGAAAGAGGTCGCTGAAAAAGCGGGGATAACTCAGTCGGCATTGTCGCAAATCGAAAAATCGGAAAACGTGCGCTCCGCAACCGTTGAAAAGATTGCCGCAGCTATGGGGATACTGCCTGAGCAGCTTTTAGATTAAACCGCTGAGTACAGGTTTATCGGTCATATGGAGCCTGTCATATTAACTGTGTAAAGTCGTAATTCTGTCTTCATAGTTGATATACAGCTGTGAGTATATTACACCCCAATCCCTGATTGGCATAGTCCATTTCTTTTCGATACCTAAAATAGCTAA
>JAEWZN010000002.1 GCA_023395255.1 Deferribacteres bacterium | reverse complement strand
TTAGCTATTTTAGGTATCGAAAAGAAATGGACTATGCCAATCAGGGATTGGGGTGTAATATACTCACAGCTGTATATCAACTATGAAGACAGAATTACGACTTTACACAGTTAATATGACAGGCTCTCCCTTCCGGAAAGCCCTTATTATTTCTCTAAATTACTGCCCTACACCGAACAGAGACATCTCTTCCCTGCTTCTGTTTGTTTCCACAATAAGTCTGTCCGCCATTGCTCCGGAAGCAAACGGGCGGAACTTAACCTTCACGCTGCATGACTCCTGCGGATAAAGCGAGAACAGATCAGACGGGCATGAACCGCTGCCGTAAGCTGTGGTCAGCACAAAATTATCTCCGTGATCCAGCTTAATATCCCTCACAAACATTCTCTGGGTTCCGTTGTTTGTTACTGATACCGTCAGTTCCGCGGAGGATGAACCCATGGTTACACTGCCGAAGTTTTTATATACATGTGAAACACCAAGCACAGGAATCAGCGCCTCTGTTGTGTGGATCAGCCTGCTTCCGCTGCGGTAAAAAATGGACATATCGTTTGTGACAGGGTTGAGCAGAACTTTTATCGCATCAAATGATGCAGATGAAATATCAGAAGAGCTGTCTATAACCGTGTCAGTGTAGCTGCTTCCGAGGACACCCTTAAGAAGCACAATGCCCCTTCCGTTATCAATCACTCCGGCATAAACATTATCATCGGCATCAACAGCGAGGGACATGCCTTCTATATAGCTGTTTACGGAAGGAGTATAAATGGTCTGGGTGTTGCATGAACTCAGATCAGTTTCGCACTCAGAGATTTTCACAAAAGATGTATTCGCAGTTCCGTCAGTGCCGCCGAACAGAACCACAGGAGTGTCCGCCGCGGAAACAGCAAGCTCTGCAAAACCCCTGTCATGGGAAGCCGCCTGAATGCTCAGGTCTGTGGTGCTGTTCAGATAGCTCAGCCCGTATGCATCCGAATAACTGTAATAGCTGAAGAAAAGCTTTCCTGCCGATGGAATATACTGCATTGACACAGAGCTTGCAGACAATTCAGCATCCATACTGTCTGCCACACCAACGCCTGTTTTATAGACAGATGTTTCATTGAAACTGTTTCCGTAAACTATATAAACCTCACCCGAACCGTTTTCGGCCACAGAGCAGGTATATGAAGAAGCATCAGCCAGATAGGAGTGTGCCAAATTAGTATCATTGTTCAGATAGCCGAGTTTCTGGTTACCTTCTAAGGAATAGATGTAGCATATATGCTCACCTGATGCTGTTTTCACCATATCAACGCCGGAAACTGTGTATTTCTCAGGAGTATCAAGCATCGCAAGACCGATTCCGCCGTCTTCCAGAGTGAATCTGTAGAGCCCTCCGCTTCTTTCATCAATAAGGTCGCCAAGTACTCCGTAAAGCTCAACACCTTGAGGATCAAATTCCATATCAAATACCAACTCCGGATTGATTCCTATTGTAAGCCACAGCGCAACGGGATTTCCCCACACTCCGCCGACATGGCTATCTGAGGTGAGAGTCGAATTTGCGTCATAAAGAACCATCGAATTGCCGTTTGGAGCATTGGTTCCGGCAAGCTTCATGCTGTTGTAAAACATATCAATGTGGTTATTGTAAATAACAACAGGAGAAGACCATGTGCCGCTGCTGTAAGTTCTTTTCATAACTTCTGATGCATCGTCGTATTTGTAATAAACATCAATGCCGCCGGGAACTGTTAAGGCTACAGGAGCTCCTACAAACTGAGTATCTATACTGACCGGAACAGAAGACCAGCCGGAGCCGCTGTTCAAGGTTTCATAAAGTCCGCCGTCATGATAAATCACATGCACTGTTGAGCCGTCGAAAGCGATGGAGGGCATAAAGCCGTATGCTATCTCCTCATCCACTGTCCATGGGTCGTTCTGGCTGTTGGCGTAGTGTATTCCATCGGAATCTCTGAAAACCATATGGATTACGCCGGATGAATCTTTTTTCAGCAGAGTGCTTTCAGGTCCGGGGAGAGCTGAACCAATCTCTGTTCTGGTAAAAGCCGCCCCGAAGTTTGTTGTTTTATCCACAACAACCTTGTACCCGTTTTCAACTATGCTTGATATATATATGTCCGTGCCGTCAGACACGATGGAAACAGCCTGATTCATTGCTGACACAGGCTCGCTGTCCACGTCGTATGACTGCCAGAAACCGTTTCTGCTATGTGCATAATAAAGCTTGGAGTCTGAATTTTCCGTTTTAGTATAAGCTATATGGGGCATACATTCGCTGTCCGCCGTTATAGCCGCTATGTCAAACTCGTTTACCGTCACGCCTACATCGCTCAGATACCACTCGTCTCCGTCAAAGAACCCGTAGGTTATCTTATCTCTGGAAGTCAGAACTGCGTGAGCCTTGCCGTCATTGCACATAGCCAGATTTCTTTCGGAAAGAGAGGTGATGCTTGTGTCTTTAAACAGAATTTCAGATGTCATTCCGCCTGAAACAGAGTATGCACGAAGCTGAACGGACACATCCGCGGCGTTTGAACTCACGGTGAGAACAGCATCCTTCATCCCTGCCGGGGAAGCGGAAGTAAACCTCACTGTTACAGTGCAGCTTTGTCCCGCGGGAACAGTTGTGCAGTTGTTTGTTGCAGTGTAAACAGCCGCCCCTGAGCCTGAGAACGCAGTACTGATGCCCGTTGCTGCGGCTGCACCGGAGTTTGTGAAAACTATCGACTGCTCCGCATAGACCCCGACAGCCACAGCATCAAACTCAAGAAGAGATTTATCGGCAGTGAGCACGGCGGAACCGGAAACAATTCCGTTTACCGTGAGAGCTATAGAGGCTGGATCGACGGAAACGCTGTCAGATGTCACATCCAGAGTTCCGTTCAGGATTCCTGCTGCTGTGGGGTGCGCCTTGACAGTAACCGTGCAGCTTTCCTGCGGAACAAGGCTGAATGTTCCCGTTCCGCAGGGGGATGAGCCGCCGGATGTATTAACGATAAAGCTGTAATTATTGGAGGAGGTTACGCTGTTTATACTCAGCCTGTAATTGCCTGAATTTGTGATGAGCACTGTTTGCTCACCCGAAAGGGTGTTGACTCCGACATCGGAGAAATTGATCCCGCTCGCCGGGCTCAGTGATATTTCAGGCTTAAGTCCGTCCGCAAGAACGCTTTCCATAAGCGTAACAGCCGCTTTAAGCTCTGCTGTATTACCCAGACCGTTCACCATGCTTTTAAATGCGTTAAAAGCCGTTAGTGAACCATTTTTCAGCGCTCTGAGGCTGGCGACCAGCTTTTTGTAGCTCTGCGAGTTTTTACTCCTGACTGATGAGCCTGCGGCGAGTTCCGCATCCTCAACCGCGTCCTGCACCTCACCAAGATTAACACCGTCATCAACGGCGGATATGAGATCCTGCATAACATGCTGAACAAGAGGGTTGCTCTGATAGTCGAGGAAGTTCATCACTCCCTCCATCTTAGCGGCGGAAAGGTCAACACTTATCTGCAGAGCGCAGACCAGATTTATGCCAACCTCTGAATTAGCGCGGATCATGGCGCTTTCCGAACCGCTGCAAAGAAGAACATTGCCCGAAGTATACGCGCTCACCGCGAAGGTGTATATCTTTCCGGCTGTGATCTCCACATCAATCTCGTTCTCGTTTCTGTTGAGCATGTCAGTGAGGTTAAGCCTCAGCCCCGACCATCCGGCAGCCGACACATCCAGAAAAAGGCTGGTTACAGGGTGTCCGCCGATTGAGGTTCTTTTGCTTCTTGCCTCATCCTCAAACAGTCCGTCCATCTTAAGACGCACACTTACTTTCTCATCGCCTCCGCCGTCTGAGACATTGTCCCCGCAGGAAACAGCCGCAAAAACAATAAATGCGGACAGAAAGATAATATAAAAATATGATTTAAACGCACTCTTCATGATTTTCTCCCGAAAGTGTTCTGAAAACGGACGCAAGACTACGACAAATCCGTAATTTATATTAACAGATAAATGACGCGAATAAGAATAAAATTCAAAAATCAGACAAAAATCTAAGGATAATTGTCACAGACCGATCTTTGCGGCAAAAAGAGCGTAACCGCCGCAAAGGCCGTATATGAAAGGATGAGGAAAAAGGCTGAACGCAACAACACCGATAAGTACAGAAAAAAACACACCGCCGAAACCCAGTTTCTTAATATAAGGCATGACTTCCTCCGGTTTTCTGTCCTCCGGGAAGCGTTTTTCAACCAGAAACGCCTCCACTCGTGTGCACAGAAAACCGCCTATCATGAAGCCGCTGAGGAAAATCAGTATGTTATCAACATTCATCAGAGGCTCTTCATAAAATTCTGCACCGCCTCATCATCCCCCATAAGGATAAGCTCGTCCCTTTCATTGAGAATAAAGCCGCTGCCGGGGTTTGACATAACCTGCTGCCCTCTGCGCACGGCAAGGAGTGAAACATTGTAACGGAACCTGAGATCAAGCTCACGGAGAGTTTTCCCCGAAACAGGCGAACCCACAGGTACGGTAACGTTTTTTATGTTCATCCCCGTGAGGCATACACCTTCGTTATAAGCAACTCTGGATTCAGAACCGCTTGCTCCGCCGTGAACTTCATAGCGTATGCTTGAGGCTATTTTTTCTATCTCCTCCGCTGAGATCTGATATTTCCTCAGTACGCGGGAGAAGGTTTCTATCGCTGTTTCGTATTCCTCAACAATTATCTCATCAGCGCCGAGTTCCTTGAGAGGCTTAATCTCTGTTATATATCTTGTTCTGGCAAGGATATAAACCGTGGGGTTTTCACGTCTGGCTGTTTCCACAACCTGCCTCACAGCAACAGGGTCAGGCAGGGTGACAACCACAATCCTTGCGCTGTGCAGGCTGCCGTGTTCCAAAACCGCAGGCTGGGCTGCATCTCCATAGAAGATGGGTGTTCCCAGCTCCTTCTCTTTTTTGACTGTTTCAGGGTTCATCTCTATGACAACGAAGTCTATACCCGTCTCTTTCGCAGCTCTGGCGGTGTTTCTTCCGTTAAGTCCGAATCCGGCAATTATTATATGATCTATCAGTTCCCTGCTCTCTTCCTCTTTTTTCTCATGGAGATAGCCGTAGCGAAGCTTAGAAGGCAACGGAACCACAGAGAGAATATCCGCAAGCTTCGGAGCGGCAACTATCAGAAACGGCGTGGTGGCCATTGATATAACAGTGACAGCTATGAGAAATGAGTATGTATCTGCGTCTATAAGCCCCGCCGCAGCACCGGCAGCACCGAGAATGAATGAAAACTCGCTCACCTGAGCAAGGGAAAGACCTGAAAGAACGGCAACCCTCATCGGGTAACCGAGTATGTTGACTGTAAATCCTGTAACAAGGAACTTGAAAACAATCAGAATAAGAAGGCTCACCCCTATTCCCACCGGATTAGCCATAACCACGGCAGGGTTAAGCAGCATACCTATAGAAACGAAGAAGAAGCCTGTGAAAACATCCTTAAAAGGGATAACATCCCCCAGCGCCTGCTGGCCGTAACCGGATTCGCTCACCACTATTCCGGCGAGGAATGCGCCGAGAGCAAGGGAAAGACCCGCCATGGATGTAAACCACGCAACACCGAGGCAGAGGAGAACTATTGTGATCATGAACAGTTCCCTGTTTCTGGTGGATGCCACATGGTAAAGGATCTTGGGAACAATTGTTCTGGCTCCGAAGAAAACCAGCACAACAATCAGGACAGCCTTGCCGAGAAGAATGGCAACACCGCCTATTCCGCCCTCCTGTCCGGCCAGAACAGGAACCATGAACATCATGGGAATTACCGCTATGTCCTGAAATATGGAAACCGCCAAGGCTATCCTGCCGTAGAGCGAGTCCACTTCGCCCCGCGCAGCAAATACCTTAAGCATAATTGCAGTACCGGAAACGGCAGCCATCATGCCCACGAAGACAGCACTGTTTATATTGTAACCGCCTAAATAGGCTATAACCGCAAAAACGATTATAGTACCGGTAACCTGTAAACTGCCGCCGAAAATTGCAGGCCGTTTAAGAGAAATCAGTGTAGCGAGGGAAAATTCGATTCCGATGGTGAAGAGAAGCAGAACAATGCCTATCTGCGCCATCATGTCCACCTGCTCCACAGCGTGAATAAGCCCGAAGCCGTTGGGCCCCACAAGAACGCCGGTGATCAAATATCCCATTATTTCATGAATTTTCAGCTTACCCGCCACAAACAAAGCAAGCGCAGCAAAAAGAAATATAATAGTAATATCAGACAATAACGGTATTCCCATCTGCATCTCCATCTAAACCTGCGAATAAAAAAGGGTACGCCGCGTTTACAACAAATCAGTTCACAATGTATAATACGGCAGAAAGTATATTTTCAGGCAGTCTATGAAATATTTAATAATTACACTGTTCTTCTTATTTTTTAGCACAGCATTTGCAGATAAAACAAGTATTGTTTTTGGTATAGTTCCTCTTTATTCCGCATCGGAAACTCTGGAAATATGGGGACCTTTTGCTGTTAAGGCCGAAAATGAAGAAATAAAAGTTATCATAAGAACCGAGCGTTCGGAACTTGACTTTCAGTCAGGGCTGCTCGCAGGGAAATATGACATAGCATTCATGACAGCCTCACAGTATAAAACAGCCAAAAACCGCTACAAGGCAATAGCAGTGCCATATGAAAAAGAGCTCCGCGGAGCCATAATCACCCACAAAGCCAGCGGAATCAGTTCACTCAAGGATCTTAACAACAAACATATAGCCTTTGCCTCTCCTCATGAACATGTTTCATCTTACGAAATGCAGAGAATACTCAGCGATCATGACATCAGCTTCAAACCCGTTTACCTTAATTCCATAACCTCTGTGGTGATAGGGACAGAAAAACAGCTTTATCCGGCCGGTTCGGTTCTCGGCGGATTTTACGAAAAAAGTGAAAATCTTAAAACAGTATTTGTGACAGAGGATTACGATTCATATGTGGTAGGTGTTTCTGCGCGTGTGTCAGATGAAACTGCCGAATATTTCAGAAGTATGCTCACATCCATGCATCGGCATACTGAAATGAAAGAAACGATGAAACGACTCGGCATCTCATCATTTATACTCCCGGAGGGCAAATGATTTTCGGCAGACTTAACATGTCCTTCAAACTGAAAATAGCGCTGGGGGCAGTATTTATACAGATGGTGACCACTGCCGCCGCACTGTATGTCAGTGTCGGCTTCCTGAAGGAATACGGTGAGCGCGAAATTATCCTCCGCGCTGAAACTGCGGTCAATCTCCTCAGCGCGTCCGCTGAGGAGGCGATACTGGTTAACGATTATGCCCTGCTTGACAGCCTTACCAAAAGCCTCTCGGAGCATAAAGAAGTTGCGTATGCGCGCGTGAAAAACGAAGTGGGTTCCACCATAGCCCAGAACGGCAAAAAAGAATTCCTTTCGGTTCCCTTTGAAGCGGATTCAAGGGTGAGTAAAGCCCATGACGGCTCTTTTGACACATACGCAGATCTGTACAGCGGAAATTACTACATCGGGCGAATAGAGGTAGGAATAGCAACGGGAACTTACACCCGATTTATATCCGATACACTCAGGGAAATGTTTATTCTGGCGGGCATACAGATATGCACCACTCTGATATTTGCCTACCTCCTTGCCCATATACTCACAAGGCAGATTTACCGCATAGCAGATGCATCGGCCCGAATTACCGCCGGGGAACTTGGCGTAACCATTGCCGCGGACGGAAACGACGAACTGGCGGCTGTTTCCGAAACTTTCAATGCAATGTCACTCTCCGTACATGACAGCCACGAAAAACAGCAGGCAATTCTGGACGATTTGGAAAAAGCCAAAAAGTTTGCCGAAGAAGAAAGCGCAAAAATACGCGCAATTCTTGAAACTGTCGTAGATGCCGTTGTGATAATAAAGCAGGACGGCAGCATAACAGTCTTTAACCCTGCTGCGGAAAAAATGTTCGGCTACAGCGAGGAGGAGCTTCTCGGCAAGAGCGTTAATATCCTTATGCCACATGAGGCTGCCCTAAACCATCAGCATAGGCTTGATTCGTTTGACTTCGGCAAACGCTCCGCCGTAATCGGAATCATAAGGGACATTGAGGGAGTACACTCCGACGGTACTCACTTCCCTATAGAAATGGCTGTCAGCGCGTCCATGATCGACGGTGAAGTCTACTTTACCGGAGTTATCAGAGATACCAGCGAGCGTAAAAAAAGCGAGCTTGAACTTATTAAAGCCAAGCAGGCCGCAGAAGAGGCAAGCAGGGCAAAAACCGCCTTCATGGCTGTTATGAGCCATGAAATACGCACACCTATGAATGTGGTAATCGGAATGGTTGACATACTCAAGACAGACGAAAGCGACAAAAACAGACTCAGCAAGCTGGAAAGCATAGCAGGAGCAGCGGAAAACCTTATGGGAATCCTCAACGACCTTCTGGATCTCGCCAAGCTTGACACCGGCAAAATGGAGCTTGAGAACGAAAACTTTGATCTCAGAGATGTTTTCAGCGTCACTGCGGACTTTTTTTCTTACGCTGCTGCCGAAAAAGGGCTGAACCTGTACATGTTTATGGATGAAAGTGTCCCGGAAAAGGTTAAAGGTGACAGGCACAGACTGAGGCAGATTCTCTCCAACCTCATAGGAAATGCAGTCAAATTCACCCCCACGGGGAGCATAACCATAAAAGCCGATGCACACTCAGAGGATCAAGAAACTGTTCTCCATGTGGAAGTGGCTGATACGGGAATAGGCATAAGCGGAGAGAACATAGAGAGAATATTTGAGGAATTTACGCAGGCCGATCAGTCAATGTCCAGAAAATACGGCGGCTCCGGACTGGGGCTTGCCATATGCCGCAGGCTTGTCAGAATGATGGGCGGCGATATAAACGCACACAGCACACCGGGCAAAGGGAGCTCATTTATATTCTCTGTCCGTTTTTCCGCTCCGGATAACATAGAGCAAGCGGGCAGCGAGCCTGTGGCCGTGCGCACTGCCAACCCTTCTGTTCTCATAGCTGAGGATTCGGAGGATAACAGAAACCTCATTAAAATGTACACGAAGAGCATCCCTGTAAAAATAACTTTCGCGGAAGACGGGCAGGATGCTCTGGATAAGTATAAATCAGGCAGCTTCCATCTGGTGCTGATGGACAGACGGATGCCTGTAATGAGCGGAGACGAAGCGGCAGAGGCGATAAGGACGCTTCAGAACCTGAGCGGAGACAGGATACCTGTTTTCAGTTTCTCAGCCAATCTGCCCGGAGAAACCGACTTTCCGCAGGATCTTTATGACGGTCACTTCAGTAAACCATTCAAGAAAAAAGATCTGGAGGATTTTCTCAACTCCGTTTTCCCGGATATTGTGAAAACCGCCGAGGAAGAGGATCTGAGAATAAGCATAGACCCTGATCTGGCAGACCTTGTACCGGCTTACATCACCCGCAAGACCGAAGAGATAGCCGAAATGCGCAAAGCAGCCGAAAACGGGGATTTGGAAAAAGCAGGTTTCATAGCACACAGCATAAAAGGAACAGGGGCAAGCTACGGGTTTGAGATCATAACCGAACTGGGAAAAGCAATTGAAGAAAGTGCAAAAGCGGGAGATAAAAATTCAGTAATCCGCAATATCAGCCGTCTGGAAGACTACACTGCAAAAGTCAGGAAGATCCTGATATAACTTGCAAAAAAATTTAAAAGAAAATGAAAACTACTTATTGACAAACAGAACTCACGAAGGTATATATATCTTCCCGTTGCGGGTGTAGCTCAGTTGGTAGAGCGCAACCTTGCCAAGGTTGAGGTCGCCGGTTCGAGCCCGGTCACCCGCTCTTTTTTTTATCTAATGGCGACGTGGCCGAGTGGTTAGGCAGAGGCCTGCAAAGCCTTGCACCCCGGTTCGATTCCGGGCGTCGCCTTGAAAAAACATTCCGAGGGCTTCCGGTATTTTCCGGCAAGCCCTTTTTTGTCGCCTGTTTCCAGTCTTCTCAATACAAATCCAGATTCCTGCAAACATAAAATCGCGATCTGCATCATAATTATTTCATACTGCAATTAAAGTTAAAGACCAGAAACTTACGGAGCATTATCAGATTTATCTATTGATTACCGGAAAGCTCCTACAATTCTTTTCACGATTTTTTCACTTTAGGGTGCTATATTCTCTATTAAGTATAACATCGAGGCGGATATGAAAGTTGATTACAGCTCATATAACAGGCATACATACCCGGTTATAATATTTGACGCTGACGGAACTCTTATATACATGAATGAATCCGCACATCGCATTTTCGGCGAATTCTCCTGCGGTGAGCACAAGTGCCACTACATTTTCCGGGGGTTTGAAGCTGAGTGCAAAAATTACATGAACTGCGTATGCGGCCGTGAAGCCGCCTGCCTGAACGGCAAAGCCAGCTTCGTGCGTGAGGCGAAGACACTGAGCGGAAACGCATTTTTCATAGTTGAGCGTCACCGCATTCAGGAAAGCGAACATTACATGGAATATCTTTATGATATAACCCAGACAGCTTCAAGCTACATACAGAACGGCTGGATGACCAAGTACGAGCTTGAAAACATGATGCTGGATACTGAAAGCGCACCGTACGGAAATATCTCTAAAAACATGTAGACGGCGGGGAGGCTCTCCGGCTGAGGAAAAATGCACAGGAAAAAACAGCCTCTGTCAACCGCAAAGCGCTGCGGAATTTGGCAGAATAACCCTGAACTCCGTATATTCCCCAAGCTCTGATTCGATTTCCAGACTTCCTTTATGTGCGTGAACCACTCTGTTCACAATAGACAGCCCAAGCCCTGTTCCGGGGTAATCCTTTTTCACATTGCTGGCTCTGTAGAAACGCTTCTTAACATTTTCTATTTCGTGCTGAGGTATGCCGCAGCCTGTATCTCTCACCGTAAAGTATGCCCATCCGTCCTTCCTGAACGCTCTGACAGAGAGTTCCCCTTCCTGCCTGTTAAACTTGATTGCATTAGAGAGAAGGTTATCTATAAGATATTTAAAAACATCAGCATCCACACATACCACAAGATTTTCCGGAATATCCGCGCTGAGTCTGAGCTTCTTCTCCTTTATATCCTGCTCAAAGAATGCCAGAGTTTCCTCAAACATGGAGGCTATCTTCACAGGGGCAAAATGATAGTCGTGCTGCTTATGCTCAAGCCTGCTGAGGGTTATTATCTCGTTGAAAAGCCTGTTGAGTGCCTTTGAGCTTTTCCTGATCGTCTCCGCTGATTTGTAGCGGAGATTAACATCATTCTCAAGCTCCGGCTTCAGTAAGAGCTCACTGTAGGCGAGGATTTTCGTGAGCGGAGTCCTTATCTCGTGTGAGATCGAATCCAGAATCTCAGTTTTAAAAGAGTTTACCGAACGGAGTTCATCGTTTTTATGCTCAAGCTCATTCACAAGCATAACATACTTGCCCGTGACGTCTTTCAGTCTGCGTTTAAGGTTGTCTTCGTTCTGGAGAATACTCTCCCGCATCAGGTTAAATGCTTCCGCCAGTTCCTCGATTTCATCGTCAGTATCAATGTCCACACTTCGGGTGTAGTCACCGGATTTGAAGGAGGAAGCCGCGTCTGCAAGTATCTCCAGCTTTGTCAGTACAAGTCTGCGCACCAGAATGCTGATTGTTATGACTATACCAAGAAAGGTTACAATGCCTGCCATATAGAAAAAGCGGTTATTGCGGTCGATAGAGGCTTCGATCTCGTCCAATGGAACGGATACGGATATTCCGCCTCTGAGATCGCCCACTGTGTAGCCCTGATAAATGTGGCATTCAAGGCATGCCTCGTTTATGTACAGCGGTGCCATGTATCTGTATATTTTGTTCTTGCCCTCTTCTATTGTTTCGTCATATTCCGCCTTGCCTCCGGCAAGTGCAGTGAGAGCGCGCACTTCGAACTCGTCCGGCGCATTTTCGGGATTAATAAGGCTTGTGCTGGTTATATGAAACCTGAAACGGGACATAACGCCCGCGTATTTAGAGAGTTCTTTGGTAACAACAGCAGGCACAGGACGCACATCATTCCTGTTTTCAGCCACCCACTGGCGGGTGATCAGAATCATCTCGAACAGAGTTTTCGCCTGAATGTGCGCCTGCTCAATTATAATTTCCTTCTGGCGCTGCCAGAGAAACATTGTGGAAAGCACCACAAAAATTACCGTTACAATAACAATATTGGTAATAAGCTTGAGTGTGAGTCTCATTTTTTCACTTTATAGCCAACACCTGAAACAGTTTTGATAATGTCGGGGTTCTTCGGGTTTGTCTCTATCTTCTGGCGGAGGTTTTTCACATGAACATCAAGACTTCTGGACCATGAGTATACCGTGTTTTTCCCCCAGATGTCCTTCACTATGTCATCACGTGAGAGAACCTGCCCCCTTTTCTCATAAAAATACATGAGAAGCTCAAACTCTTTGGGGGTTATGTTTATTTTCTCGCCGCCTATGTGCACTGTGCGGTCACACTTGTCTATTGTTATGTGAAAAAACTGAATAACGCCTTCCTGACATGCCTCACCGATGGGTTCTGTTCTGCGCAGAATAGCTTTTATCCTTGCTGTGAGTTCAATATTTTCAAAGGGTTTGGTGAGATAATCGTCTGCGCCGTATTCAAGACAGATAACCTTATCCGAAACATTGTCACGGGCTGAGAGAATGAGGATCGGCACATCCTTCTCCTTCCTGACAAGTCTGCATATCTGCTGCCCGTCAACATCCGGCAGATTCAGATCAAGAACGATGAGATCCACATTATTTTCCCTTGCCTTAGCGATACCCTCCATCCCCGTAGAGGCTGTCAGCACTGTATATTTTTCGAGGGAAAGCAGAAGTCTGATTATTTCCAGTATCTCAGGGTCATCGTCAACGACAAGTATTACTTTTTCCATTGAAATAAACCTTCAGTCTTTATTTGCAATATCGTTATAAAGATATTAATGAAAACAAATTTTGTAAATGCTTTTGAATGCCTGAAAATGCATGAAAAAGCCGCCAGCAGAATAAAACCGCTTTATCTTTAACATCCTAAACTTTTTCATAATTAAATGGAATATTTATTACAATTTTTACATTCAGCAAAAAAAACCGCCCCGGAGGGCGGCATATTATATTGAATACTCTGCAAAAATATCAGTGAAATCCTTGTAGGAAAGGTAGCCGAGGTTCTTTTTAAGAATCTGCCCTTCCGGAGAGATAAAAAGCTGAACCGGAACAGCAGTTATGCCCATCTCTATTGCTATGCCGGTGTTTATATCAACATCAACAACCTTTAACATATACCTGTCGCCCCCTTCGGACTCAATCTTCTCAAGGGCGGGCTTCATCTTTCTGCATGTAATGCACCCGTCAGAGGTGAACTGAACCACCATGGCCTTTCCGGTTTCTGCGGCTTCCGCCTGAAGAGCTGCGAGGGTCATTCCGCCGTCTTTCTCTGTTCTGAGTGAAAAAACCATAATCAGAACAGCCGCAGCCAAAATAATAACAGGGACTATCTTTTTCATTCCAACTCCTTTATATACATTTTTCTGAATATCCTATACAGGTTTCAGGAAAAAGCAAGCACTACCACCTTCCCTTTTCAGCCGGAAAACCGAATTTTATGATAAATACTATGACCAGAGCAGCCGCAAGGGAGAAAACAACAAGCCTCAGCATATTTCTGTTCACCGCGCTTTCATACAGCCAGCCGCCGAGATTTTCAAAGAACCATCTGAAAAGAAAAGTGTTAACAAAAATAAAACCAAGTATTTTCAATAAGTTTTTAGCCATCAGCAATCACTCTCGCATATTTCTGAGAAAAAAAGTTTATCCTTTTCAAACACAATAAAATAATTATGTTTCATTTATCAATGTTTTTAAGTATCATTAAGGATATAATCCTTATAAAAAATATATTAACTAAAAATTAAAAACTCAAAAGCGGTGAAAAAATGAGAAACCTTACCATCAGAAAAAAAATAATGGCAATACTCATTGCGGGAAGTGCACTCTTCCTCATTCTCGGTTTTTATAATAATCTTACCATAAGAAAGCTCAACGGTCTTGCAGCTTCTCAGGGTGTTTCCTTCGATAAATCAACAGCAGCACGCAATATGGAAATGGCAAACCTCAAGCTTAACCTTCTGGCGATGGATATTATTGTCGACAGAATGGACGGATTTATCAGCGATGAAAGAAAAGAGGAGATGACGGACATCCTGAACGGTTATGAAAAAAACAAAAAGCAGATTCAGCAAATAATAACAGACGCAGAAACACTTAAGAAATTTGATGATATATACAAACAGTTCGACAAGTTATACTCCCTGGTAAGCGTGGATCTCGCTCAGGCTGTTGAAGACAGAGCGGATAACTCAGTTTTCGGAGCCTTTGACAATATCATTGATGACACAAGTACGGCGATCGATGATCAGGTGCAGGAAATTGTTATGCAGATAAATGAGCAGGTGGATGCAAATGCGGCAGCAGCAGCGTCTATCAGCCGTTCGTCCGTTATAAACAGCCTCATTATAATGTTATTCATTCTGGCGGTGAACACGGTTATCACTCTTCTGGTTTCAGCATCCATAATCAAATCTGTCAAAACCATAACTGTAACGGCGAAAGACCTTGCAGAAGGCGAAGGCGACCTCACAAAGGAAATTATTGTGGATGTTAACGATGAAACAAAAATACTCGCTGACTACATCAACACATTCATAGCAAAAGTGCGCGAAACTGTCCGGAGTATACAGCAGTCCTCAGAGTCTGTTTCAGCAGGTTCCAGCGAGCTTGCCGCCTCCACGGAGCAGCTTTCAAACACTATGAACCAGCAGACATCACAAATATCAAGCATAGCCGCATCTGTAGAGCAGATGGCCGCAACCTCCAAGGAGATAGCCGAAAACGTAGGCGAAGTTCTTAAGAGATCTCAGGAAGCCAACTTGCTCACTGACGACGGCAAAAAGAAACTTGACTCCGCAGTTAAGGACATAGGCGATATTAAGCGCAGCGTTGAGGAGATGGCAAAAACCATTAACGAACTTGCAGACTCATCAGAAAAAATCGGCGCAATCCTCGATGTTATCAACGATATAGCAGACCAGACAAACCTCCTCGCCCTCAATGCCGCAATAGAGGCCGCAAGAGCAGGCGAAGCGGGAAGAGGCTTTGCCGTTGTGGCTGACGAAGTAAGAAAGCTGGCTGAACGCACCCAAAACGCCACAGGGGAAGTGGGAGGCATTATCTCGACCCTCAGAAAAGAGACAGAAAACGCATCAAGCAGCATGAACAAGGCTGTAGGCGCGGTGGGTAAAGGTGTCACAGCAATCTCTGAAACCGGGGAAATATTTGAGCAGATTATGATTTCGGTAAAAGATATATCCCTCAACAACAGTGCCATAAGCAGCGCCGTGAACGAAGAGAGCGACGCCGTAAACTCAGTAAATGACAATGTACAGATGATCTCCTCCGGGCTGGAGCAGAGCAGCATAGCCCTTGCTGAAATATCACATACGGTAAGCGATCTGCAAATGCAGTCCGAGGATCAATATAGAGTTGTAAACCGCTTCAAAGTAGTGTAGATATTTATCCGCGATTTTCGGCAGAAAAAAGTGAAGTTTCCTCGTTTTCTGCCGAAATGTTAAGCGGATACATACAAATACTACGCTCACAGGTGAAGGTCAGGTGCTGAGAGTCCCTTATTATTTTGCGGCGGCTGTTTTAGCTGCTTTTCTTACAATTTCATGCGGAAGCTCCGGCACAGCGTCCGGCCCGCACACCACTGAGGCGGGAACAACCCCGGTTTCAGCCAGCACATCAGACAGCTTTCACGGAACATATAAACTCTCAGGGATTTACTCAGGTGACCTCAGTATAGTAAGAGCGGATGGAATCCAGTATGTGGATGCCATAAAAAATAAAGTCAGAATTGTAATAGAAATAGACACCCTGCTGGACAGTTATAAAATAGAAAGGGAATACCCCATATCTTTCAGGAAGTCATCCTTTGCCACAGTATCAGCATCCAAAGAGGAGTATGAATCAGAAAACTCATCCTCCGGAAAATCATATTATCTGGACACCCACTATCTGGCTGACGTTGCTGATTTTCAGGCTCTTCTCAATATTGAATGGCAGAAGGTTTCAGACAAAACAGGCGGAAAAATCTGACATAATCATCCGGCCGCTTTTCCGTGAAGCGGCATTTTTCTCTTTTCTCTTCATGCTTTAAATAATATCATACTCACCGAAAGGTGAAGATATGATAAAAAAACTGCTGCCAATACTCATTATCACGCTGTTTGCCGCGGCCTGTGCGCAGATGGTAAACTATTACGCCTCCAACGTGAGTGTCCGAATCGAAAATGTCAGCATCAAAAATAAACTCAGCTTTGACAAGGTGGATCTGGATGTTGATCTTTCAATCAAAAACGATAACCTTTTCCCTGTCTACATAACTGGATTTACATACAACATACTGATGGGGAAATCAATTGTCGCATCGGGCAAAAACCCAGACAATGAAAGCTTTCAGATCAAAGAAAAGAACATCGGCAGCCTGTCATTCAATATGACAATTTATCCGAAGCGGGCAGGACAGGAGTTCATTAAGGCATATCTCGCAGAAGACGCGGAGATGAAAATATACGGCAAGGTTTACGCAACTTCAGATCTGGGGAACTTTGAGTTTAATTACTCCCACACGCACAAGCTGAAAAAATAATCAGGCTATGGCATCAAAAAAGTTGCCCTTTTCACCGCCGGAATTTTTAGGCAGTTCCGCGGACTGAATAAGCTTAAGCGCTGCTGCGCCCTGACTTTCCTGAACATCCAGAGCCTTCCTTGCGACGGCTACTGATGCCTGCATGGCATATTCTGCCTGTTTCATTTGTGAAAAACCGGAAGCGAGTGAAGCAAGATCCATGATTTTCTCCTTATTCATTCTTTATCGGCAGAAAGATATTTTTCTTGAGAAAAAAGACAGACAGGAAGCCGTTAAAGCTTCCCGCCTGTTTCAAATTTGCTGAACTAGTTTGCAGTTATGGGGCCGAAAACGGAACCGTCCATTCTTACGTGGAAGAAGAATGTATTGCCGTTGGCATCTTTAACTGTTGCCTGGTAGGACTCGCCTCTGGGCATAACAAATTTGTCAAACTTATCAATTTTGAAGCCTTTGAAGTTTTCCGCTACGTATTTTTCAACAGCAGCCTTTGCCGCTTCCTCTGTTACGGGCTGAAAATCAGCCGCAGCAGACCCGCAGGGACCGCCGCCGCAGGGGGACTGATACCCTGCTCCGCCGCATCCGCCGAAACCGCCTCTGCCACCCTTTGCTCCCGGACCATAGGCAAAAGCCATTCCGGCAGCCAAAACTACTGCAAGTGTTAACAATACTGCTTTTTTCATTTCTTTCCTCCGTTAATGTTAAAAGTCTGCCTTTTTAGCGCATTCCATGCCAAAACGGCAGAATTGAGGTAAGTGCTTTATGATAAACATCAATCAGAAGTATATATCCCGTCCGCGCTGTGCAGTTTCTGCACACCGGTGTGCAGGCATTTCATAGCTGCACACTAGTTTACACCTGCGACTTTGTCTTTTTTGTTATCTCCTTTCAATAACTTCTTCCCAAATTTTTAAGTTGAGTATAAAATTCTTTAATCTTCACTAAGATACCGGAGTACAGCTTGAGCAGAAGGCCTGTCACCGTTTTTTTCAAACTCGGCGCACTGGGGGACACAATAATGACCACCCCGGCATTGAGAGCATACCGCAAATCCTTTCCCCATGAAGAAATCATCTATATCATAGGCAAAACCTGCGAGGCTGCTCTTCTTGGAAATCCTAATATTGACAGGCTTATAACCTTTGATGACGATGCTTTTTACACTGGCGGGATGATTGCCCGGATGAAAACCGTTCTCAAGGTCACAAACCTGATAAAGTCATTCAGAGCCGAGAAGATTTTCATTATGCAGCGGGAAGGCGCATGGGATAATGCGGCAAAAAACGCTGGTGTTCCCGAAAGATTCGGGTTCAGCGAAGGAAAAAGCAAGCACCTCACCCGAATGCTCACAAACGGGGACGAGTTTCACGATGTTGACGCATATATAGAGCTCTGCAAGCTGGCCGAAGGGTTCAAACCGGACGGACACGCCATGAATGTCTACCACAGCGAGGCGGAGCCGGAAAGGATCAGAAATCTCTCAGGCAGCCTTTTTGACAAAAAAGTTATCGCAGTGGCTCCCGGCGGACGCTCCGGAATGAAAACCGAGGACGACCTCAGACGCTGGCGCGGGTATCTTGAACTGATCAAAAAAATTACCGCGGAAACGGACTGCAATGTCCTTGTGATAGGCTCCAGAAGTGATAAGGAACTGCTGGACACAAGCAGTTTTGACGAATCAAGGGTGAAAAACCTCTGCGGAAAAATACCGGTCGCGGGCTCTTACGCCGCGCTGAAACGCTGCGCTATGCTCATTGCCAACGACGGCGGGGCAATGATTCTGGGTGCGGCGGCGGGAATCCCGGTTGTCTCCATATTCGGCCCCACATGCCCGCTGAACAGATACCCGATCACAAACCACCTCAGCCGCTATATCTGGCTTGAGAAAAAATGCTCCCCCTGCATAAAAGACGGCAGCTTTCCGAAAAAAACGGATCACTCCTGCATGAAGGACATAACTCCTGATATGGTGTTTGCGGAAGTGAAAGACATCCTCGGACAGCTTGAAAAAAAATAATCATATTGAACAATGCTCCCGCCGGATGTTAAAATCGGCTTATGATTCATACATTCAGAACCCCTTCGGGAAAGCCAGTTATTCCCGTTATCTCGGAATATCTTAAGGATGCCGGACTCCTCAGCGGCGAGGTCTGCTGCGTTCTGCCCACAGGCAGGAACAAACGCTCGCTGGCACTCAGGCTCAGCAAATCGGAAAAATCACCCGTTATCCTGAGCATTCCGGAATTTAACAGCTATCTTTTTCGCACCGAAAAACCTGTTGTTCCGCAGGAGCTCAGGCACTTCTACATGAAACAGGCGGCAGAACGCCTCAGCACGGATGAGAAACTCGCCCTGTTCAAGCGCACAGATCCGGACTTCATGGAAAACTTCATCACCTTTGCCGAAACGGGAAGCGCGTTTTTCCGCTTTTTCAGGGAGATCAAGGGTGAGCTTATAACGGTGGAGGAGCTTGCTAAGCACTCCCTCTACACTGACTATGAACGCCAGACACACATCCTTTACGCCCTCTGGACGGCTTATGCAGAAATTCTGGACGAAAACGGACTGTGGGATTCCTCAGAAATGTTCGACAATCCTCAGTTTAATCAGTTCTTTGCAGAGAGGTTCACAGATTATGTGTTCCTTGTCACAGGCTTTCTAACCCGGCATGAGATGCGGACGCTCAAAATGCTGGCAGAAACCTGCTCCGTACATCTGTTTTTCCACTTTATCGGCGAAAAAACAATTAACCATAAAGAGATTGAAGAAACTCTGAATATTACCGTGCCGGATGATGAGCAAGCTTTGCAGTCAGCAGGCATCGAAGCGGCGGAAACCGGGTCACGGTTGGAAGAATACGAACTCATTGTCGAGAAAATATATGAAACTGCAGCAAAAGGGATCGATTTTAAGCGTATGGCAGTGATTCTGCCTGATGAAAAGATGAAGGCTTACTTCATAGAACATGATATTTATAACCTTTTCAATATTACGGCAGGGACAGACGGAACATACTCTGAAATATACCATACTGCGGACATAATCAGACAGGCCGCGGAAGAAAACATGCTCTCCGGCGGTCTGATCGGCATAGAAACAATGGAAAAACTCGCCGCACAGCCGTTTCTGAAAAAGATAACCGGGTTTTCATCACTCGCAGAAAGGCTGAAAGACCTGATAACCATGAAACGGCTTGCAGTGTCCCTTGAGGAAACAGCGGGGTTCTCATCCGTGCGCAAAGTGCTTGCGCCCTTCTTCAATGGAACCCACACAACTCTGCCTGATGCGGCTAAGAAGCTGATGGATCTTGCGGAAATTTTCCTTGAAAACTCTGATGACGAGAGGGAGAAACAGCACGGAACTCTGGTCATTAAAGAACTGAAAAGACTCAGAACCGTTTACGCACCGGTGACAGATGTCTTCCCCATGCACACCGCCCTCAAACAGCTAATGGGCGGGCTTGCGCGCATAGGTTTTCACCGTCCGGGGGGTGAGGTAACGGTTATGGGGCTGCTGGAAACAAGAAACATGCATTTCGATGCGGTTTTTATTCCCAATATGAATGCCGATGTTTTCCCGCCTTCCAGTGACAAGGATCTGTTTCTGAACACGGAAATCCGCAGAAACCTCCGCCTGCCAACATTTCAGGACAGGGAGCACCTCATCAAAAACTATATGAGCCAGATAATAGCTAAAAGTAAATTCGCTTTCATATCATGCATTTCCCGTGATAAGGGCGCATCATACAGAAGCCCGTTTCTGGAAGAGCTCATAATAAAAAGAAGGCTGATTATCCGCCAGTACTCCTCATCAGGCTTCCGCATATTCAGCACATCGGAAAAAGGCCTGAAACTTCATGAAGTCAGCTCCTTCAGGCCGGATGTGGGAATAGGGGGCAAGCTGAAAAGACGAGGCATATCAGCCACAATGCTCAATGATTATATCACCTGTCCGTACAGGTTTTACGCAAAATATATAATCGGCCTCAAGCCCGCAGACAGACCGGAGGACTCCATTCCGCCATATGAATACGGCAAGGCAGTGCACAGTGTTCTTGAAAATATTTACTCCGCAGGTCTGCCTGAAAGTGCGGAAGAGCTCCACAGCCGCATATACAGCGGTTTTCTGGAAGCAATGGGCAGGTTTGACGCTTACAGGACAAATCCCCTTGAAAGAGAGCAGGTTCAGGATTTGGCTGAAAGGCTTTACTACTTTGCTGTGAATGAAATAAGCCGTTTTGAGGAGGGCTGGCGCCCCAAGACGGAAGAGGATGACTTAGAAGCGGAGATAAACGGAATGCGCCTGAAAGGCAGGCTGGACAGAACAGACGAAAACAGCGGCAGAACGGCTATAATCGACTATAAACTCAAAACTGTCAAAGATTTCAGAGACTTTAAGCCTGAGAAAATAAAAGATGTTCAGATGCCGCTCTACGCTTTGCTTTTTATGCACAAACACGGGCACTTGCCTGATGAAATCCTTTGGTATGACATAAAAAAAGAGTTCAGAACCGTCAAAGCATTCGATGTAAGCTGCATGGATGAGTTCAGGGAGTTTCTGGACGGTCTGCTCAACCGGATAGCCGACCCTGAGCAGTCTTATCCCAGAACAGACAAACAGGCGGACTGCAAATACTGCGATTACTCCGATCTGTGCGGGAGAAGCTGATGCAGAATCTTGATAATAAACGTAATATTGCTCTTGTAGCATCCGCCGGAACAGGGAAAACCTTTAACCTCTCCCTTCGGTACATAAACCTGCTGCTCAGCGGTGCGCAGATGGAACAGATTCTCTGCCTCACCTTCACAGTGAAGGCCACAGCAGAAATGCAGGAAAGGATAATTCAGGTGCTGAACGCCCTCGCAGACGGCAACAGAGCCGACTTTAAAGGGGAAAGAGAGATCCTCCGCCAGCATAATAACCTTACGGATGAAGAACTTGAAGAAAAGGCAAGGCCCGTGCGGGACTATGTGCTGAAAAACTTTTCCCAGATGCGCATACGCACCATAGACTCATTCATAAACCGTATAATATCCCAGTTTCCGTTTGAAGCAAATGTCCGGCCCGGTTTTTCAATAATTCAGGATAAGGAGAAGGAAGAGCTTGAAGCGGAAGCGTTTTTCAGAACATTCCAGCTCTTTGCAGCGGAAACCGGGGATATGCTGAAAAATGCCGCCCGCGCACTGGAGCAGACACCGAAAGCACTGATGGATGAGATACGCAAACAGCAGTCAAACTTTGAGAATCAGCTTATCGGCCTCCCTCTGCTTGCCGAAAAATACAGAACATCACAGGAAAGCTTCACTGCCCTCATTGACGGCGTAAACTTCTATAAACAGCAGACAGTTGCCGCATCACGCTCCTTCGGAACCGAACTGCTCGCCTCAAAGCTCAACGGAAACCAGAAAAAACAGGCGGAAGGCCTCGCAGCAGGCGGTGACTTTAAAAAAATAAGCGGAACAACCCTTTACGCCGCGTGTGACCCGGCTGTCGGCTATTTCAAAACCTTTGAATACACCGAAACACAGAAAAAAGCCTACAGCGAAGTCACAGAAAACATAGGCAGATGCCTTGAGGCGAAAGGCGAGCTGATGATCCGCCTTTCCGTAAAGTTTTACACCCTCTTCTTTGCCGAGGTTGAACGGCTGAAAAAATCCCGCAATGTACTCACATTCACAGACATAACAATGAAGGCATACAGCATGCTGGTGGAAAACAGCATTGCCGAAGATACGGAATACCTTTACTTCCGTCTGGACGGGCGCATACTCCACATCCTTATTGATGAGTTTCAGGATACGAGCCTTGCTCAGTGGAAAATTCTGGAACCACTTGTACAGCAGGCGCTTGCAGGTGTCGGTCAGCAGGATGCGGTTAAATCGTTTTTCTATGTGGGCGACCCTAAACAGACCCTTTACAGGTTCAGAGGTGGCGAAAGCCGCCTTTTTGATACTGTTACAGAGAGCTACAGCGACTTCATAACAGAACGCCAGCTTGATGTAAACTACCGGAGCGCAAATGCGGTCATGGAGTTTGCAAACCTGCTTTTCAGCAAACTGAAAGATGAAACCTTCCGCTATACAGAGCAGAAAGGCAACAGCCCTGACGAAGGTTATGTCAGTGTGGAAATTATCGAAAAGGACAGCAATGAGGAGTATATCCTCGGATGCGTGAACGACCTTCTGGAGCGAGGTTTCAGAGCATCAGAAATCGCTGTGCTCACAGAAACCAACCTCAAGGCGGACACATGCACCGAATATCTGAACGGGAACGGCATATCGGCACGGAGTGAAACAAGGCAGAAACTCACGGACAGCGCGCCGTTTAAAATAATAATGAACATTTTCAGCCATATATTTTACGGAGACAGCCTCAGCGCATTTTCCTTCCGCATGACGGAACCAGCGGTGAACTCCGCTGAGGAGGCGGCTCAGGAAGGCTTCTGTGAAAAAATCAGGGAAGAGCTGAAAGAGTTCGCAGAAAAAATAAACGGACAGAACGGACGCTCAGCCTTCGCAATGGCTGTGAATGAGTTTTACCTCGCCGAAAGGTTCGAGGGGGACGCAAACTTCAAAAAGCTTTGCGACATAGCGGCTTATATCCCTGTGACAGCCAATCTTCCCGCCTTTTTTGAGGAGTTCAGGCGCAGAGCAGAATCCGAAAACGCCCTCTCCGCCGGAAAGTCTGACGCGGTGACGGTTATGACTGTCCATAAATCGAAGGGTCTTGAATTTGAAGCGGTTATCATTGCCGACCTTGAAATCAGCGTAAAACCCAACGCCAATAACTCGCGGATGATATTTTACTCTGAAAGCGACTCCATGCTGGCAGACAGCATAATATTCAACCACGGCGAAAAGCTGAACGGTTTTGTCAGCGGCAGCTTCCGCGAGGCTTACGAAGCAGAAGAAAAAGCCACCTACCATGACAGACTTAACCTGCTTTACGTTGCTGTCACAAGGGCAAAGCGCGAGCTTTACATCCCCGTTAAAGAGGAGCCTTCGGCAAACTCGCTGGAGCAGCTTCTGGCGAACAATGCGGAAATACCTCTGACAATAGGCACAAAATACAGAAAAACATTCTCGCCGCAGGCGGAAGAAAAAAAACGCAGAGCGGAAAAGTTTACTCCCCGCCCTGTTCCCGAATACCCCATCACAGAGGAAAGTACGGACTTCCAGGGCGAAATATTCGGAACAGCACTGCATGAGGCGATCTTTCTCGGTGTGCATTTCAGTGAGCAGGAGGCGGAAGAAACAGCCCGCTTCACAGTTATGAAGCATTCGCCGTATCTGGGCAGTGATGATCAGGAGAGGATAAAAAACGCACTGTTGATGCTGTATTCTGATCCGTTTTTTCAGGAAATAACACTGAACGCCGAAATTTTCCGTGAAAGAAGTTTCTCGGATGAGGAAGGGATAAAAACAGTGGACTTTTACTCTGTCAAAGACGAAGCTGTCTACTGTCTGGATTTCAAAACAGGCGACATAACATCAAAAATGATGGCGGAATACACGGAACAGATAAACGGATACGCCGATATTCTCTCAAAGCTTTACAGAAAGCCCGTGAAAAAATATCTGGTAAACTTCGTTTCCGGCAGGCTGGAGTGGATAGGGATTAACTGAAATTAGGAAGGGGGCGCATCGCTGCACCCCCAGGACAGTATTTACGTGATTTTGCAACCACGCTTTCGACGCCGCAGTTAATGTTTCCCCGCTGCCGCAATTTTATATACGCGCCCTCACAAAGAGAGGCGGAGCGGGCGGAACCTTATCAGAGGTTCCTGAAACGGAGCAGAAGCTCGCGAATCCTTCTGGAGTAGTCCTCGCCTATTCCGTTTTCGGCCAGTCTTTTCATGCGTTCTATCTGGTAATCCACATATTCCGCAAAGCTCAGTCCGCCTTCGGCGAAGTCCTGCTCCTGCATGTCTGAAAAAGGGAATGCGCTTTTGCGCTGCTCTGCCGCTGTTTTCGGCAGTTCTATCAGAACAAGGTGCAGATAATTAAGCTCTTTCATGTTGATTTCATCATGAGCCACAAGCTCGATGAGCTTAGTTATCACTTCTGCGGGAAAATCTTCCGGGTATCGGTACACCCTGTCACAGAACCTTATTTCCGATACAGGTATAAGTTTTGCCTTGCGCCTCTCAGTAAAGGGTATTGCTGTAGTCTGCCCGGCGGTCTGCATCTCTTATCCTGCCTTTATCAATCTCTGTAACTGTTTTAAGCAGGAAACGTGCCAGAAAAAATCAGGAAAAAATTGCCGTATTCAGGGTTCTGCGGCAACAGACTCAGAATAATGTATACTGTCATAACGCAGAAGGCTCCTGCGGATTAATCCGGAGGAGCCCTCAATCCAGCGGCTTTCTCACAAAGCCGTCATACTATATAATACCACAACAAAGCAGCTCAGATATAATTATTTCAAACCAATCTTTTAGCTTTGCTTAATACTGTTTCCAGATCCTCTGCCAGCCTGTTCACCACTGCACAGCCGTTCGGCTCCTGAGAGGCAAGCTCTCTGCACTTTTCAAGAACCTTTTCAAGCCTGTCTATGGGTGCGGTGCTGCTGGATTCATCGTTCATTAAGTCATTCTCTGACTGGTGCATGGCACATCTCCGCTGCTTTTCCAATCGGCATCAGGCCGGATAACTTAAAAAAGCCTTCCGAACAGGTGTTCAGTTCTTAGCACGCTTAGGGTAAAATCCCGGTAAAGATCATTTACTCAAAACAAAAAGGTACTTTTTTTCCTACAGGTTCATTTTTTCCATAACGCTTTCCACCTTGCGGTTCATCCCCGTCTCCCTGTTTCTGCGGTAGTCCATCTTTATGGAAACAGAAATACGGCTGCAGTCGCTCAGTTCCTCCACCGCGGAGTTGATAACACCAAGAACCGCAGCGGGACTTTCCCCCTCGATTATTGTCCCCATAGGCGTAAGCCGCCAGTCAAGCCCGCTGTTTTTGATCACTCTCACAGCTCTGGCCACATACTCGGAAACGCCCTCCCCCTCGCCCAGCGGGGTTATGGATACAAATGCCATAGCGCTCATACACGCCTCCTTTATTTTTCATGCTTTTGCTGATAGTATAAACTTAATTTAAAGCGATGAGGAAATAAATGGCTGAAAAAAAGCGGATCAACGTAAACTTCTTCAATATAGAATCTCAGGAGGACGGGGTTTTCATGACCCTTTCCGAAAAACTCTCCACACTGTTTGAAAGCGGAATGGACTACGGCTTTTTCGAGACAAAAAGCAGAGAGATAATGTTCAAGCTGTTCGAATCCTTCGAGGTGAACAGCTACCCCGCCTATCTTTTCGGGCTTATCAAGGAGAAGTCAAGCTGGCCTGTCTGGTATGACAGAAACGGAGAACTCAGCGAGGTTCCCCTTAATTCCGGCACTCTGGGAGACATAACCTACGGACTGGCTCTCCCGCAGGAGAGGCTCATCCTCACTGCCTCCGGCACGGCAGGCAAGGGAGCGTTCACAGAGTTTCTGCGCTGGCTTGCGGATGATAACACTGTGATCCTTGATCCGGTTTTCATCGGGGACGCGTATAATAAAATTCAGAACTGGGAAGTTTTCAGAAAGTTTGAAGTCAGTGTGGAAGCACCCACCGCAGACTTTGTGGACACTGTGCTCTCCAGCGAATCCGGGCGCGAGCTTGGCTCCATAATGGGTACGCTGGAAGGGTTGAAGATGGATATAACCGTGAGCATGGGCAACACCAAGGGGAGCATGTCCGCACCTCAGCTTAAGGCGCTCCTCGGCGGCATAATCTCCGACAACTACGCAAAAAAACTCACAATAACCGGAAAAGGCTTTGAGGATGAGGCCAGCGAAAGCATAGACGTAATGAGCGCCAAGCTGAAATACTCGGCGGATGTGGCAGTGAGCAAAACCTACCTCAGCCCGGACGAGGCGCGCACAGCGTTTCTGGAAGGCTATTACAATAACCAGCAGTACCTGGTTAAGGATTAGCGGATAACCGTGGGATTTTCAGACTTTATATAGCTGAGAACAGAATTAAATCCTTTCGCCGCGGCTTTGAAATTGGCTTCCTGAACATTTCCGTCACTGACTTCTCTGCCGTAGACAGAACCTTCAAATGAGTTTTTGATCAGCTTTGCCAGAAAAACCGTGCAGGCTGCCCTGTCCGGGTTTCTGTCCGAGTCCATGCATTTTTTCAGGACATCAGGCAGTTCCTCCTGACTGCGGCATCTGTGCACAAGGGGCAGTTCGGCAAAAAACACATCAGAGAAAACAACGGAGGGTGTGCCCAGAAGTGCGGCCTGATAAGCAGCAGTGCCTGAAACAGTAACCACTGCAAACGCTCCGGCAGTCAGTTCCCAGTTATCTGATTCGGGATGCACAAGCACAGCGTTCGGCAGGTCGTTCACGGCGTTGTAAAACTCACGCACTCTGTCCCCCACCGCCTGCGGGTGCTCCTTCACAACCACCACGGCATCCGCCGGAAGTGAACGGGCAATATTCTGGATTATGTGGAACTGATCTGAATTATATGCACCGAGAACGTCAATACTCGCCTCCGGCTGCATATGCAGGTTATAAACGCAGTATTTCTGCCCCTTAAGAAAGGAAATATCCCTGCTCAGCCTCAGCCTTTTCAGCCTCTTTGCATTGTTCCGGCGGAAAATGCGCTGATCAAAAAGATAATCCAGATCAGGACGGGTCATATCCTTATCCCTGTGAAACATCATATATGTCAGGTGCTTTTTGAACTTGCGGAAATTTTCACCGCTGAACAGGGAAAAATCACGCTTTATGTGAGCATAATCCGGCACAGGACGATGATTTACAAACCTGTCATAAAACTCTTCGGCGGCTTCCAGATCAGAGTCAAAAGCAGGCTTTTCCATAAACAGTTTATCCTGAAAGAACCCTTTGAAAAAAGTGAATCTTCCGTTCGGTATTCTTGTTGTGGCGGGTGTAAGGAATGGTATACCGCACCTCTCCGCCGCTGCGGAAGCAACAAGTTCCGCTGTCCATGTGGATTCGCCGAAAACAACATCTATATCATTATCTGTAATGAACTGTTTAATCATTTTATAAACGGAGGATACATACGAATATGCCTTTTCCCTTGATTTATGCCGAAGGAGCCTGTCGGACATAATCATTGCAGAAGCTTTAAAGGCGGAGTGTTTCTCCATCTCAAGTACCGCGTCCAGATCAGTATCTTCATCACCGTAAGCAAAAGCGAGATCCAGAATACGTTCTCTCGGCACTTTCTTTGATTCCAGAAAGCTTACCCAGTCAGGATCTCCAGTGGAAATCCAGTAGCACTCCGCATCAAGGTGGGCTGATATTCCGTAAAAAGTTTCGGTTCTGAGATGGTTGTTCACAAATGCCGCTTTCAAGTGACGCTCCTGCGGACATCACTGAGGAGTCCGCTCTTTATTATATATAGGATAAGAAAAAGGCTGTAGGCCGCCTCTGATGAAACAAGGGCAAAAGCCGCGCCTTTCTCGAAAAAAACGGGAATCAGAATAAACGAAAGCAAAAGTCCAAGAAGCTTCGCCGCCAGAGTAAGGCTGAGAAACGCCCTGCCCCTGTCAAAGCATACCAGAGTCTGCACCCCCAGTATATTGTTAACCGAGAAAAAGAAAAGATAAACCGCGAGCATTTGCAGAACAGGCACACTGGCCATGAACTCGCTGCCCAGAACCAGCCTCACGCCGAAATCCGAAAAAAGAAAGATTGCGGCGGAAAGAAGAGCGGCAAAAACAGCCACAGCGGCTCCTGCTTTTTTGATAAAGCCGAACCATTCTTTCTTTGAGCGGGCTGCTGTTTTTCGGGAATGGGGGAATATAGCCTGAAACACAGGGGAAAGCATGGCGCGTACGGCATCCATAAGCTTTTCGGCAGAGCCGTAAAAGCCCACAGCCGCATCCCCCGCTATGAAACCGAGAATGACCGTATTGGTTATCTTGGCGAAGTTATCCGTGATTGCCTTGGCGAAGTATGTGAAACCGCCCCGCAGACCTTCGGTTATTCCGCTGAGTACAGGGGCTGTGAATCTGAGACCGAATTTTGTATATACTGTCCATAGGCCGTATAAGCCGGCGAGGGTGTAGGCGATGAAATTAGCCAGAGGCACAAGGGCATAGTCCGCCTCTGTCTTCACCATGATAAGAACCAGAACCAGATAGCCTGTTTTCACGGCGACAAGGCAGAAGGCTATGAACTTCATCCGCTCCATGCCTCTGTAAAACCACGAAGGGATAAGAATCTGCCCGCCTATCATACCGAAACTCAGGAGGATAAGCCGCCATTCCTCCCTGAATTTACCCACTGCTGCGATTAGGATGAGGATAATGATGAAACCGGCAAAGCCCAGAAGAAGCTTGGCTGCCATAACGTCATGAAAGAGCTGTGACAGCCGTTTGCTGTCGTGCTGGTTTTCGGCTATGCGCATGGTTCCCCACATATCAAAGCCGTAATCAGCAAGGAATATAAAATAGGTTATTACAGACTGCGCTAATATCACAAGCCCGTATTTGGAAGGCCCCAGAACACGGACAAGGTAAGGAACCGCAGCAAGGGATATGGCATATGTGATAAGCTGAAGGATAAACAGCGATGATGCGTTGGAAAATATCCGCCTGATGTCCGATTTCATGGAAATGAGATTATATCAGAAACATACGCCCGTCAATCCGTCTTACTTAATAACAGTAATCCGTGCATCCTGCCGAGCAAAGCGAAGAGTCTCAGCATATAGATTCTTCACTGCGTTCAGAATCACAGAAATAAAGTCATGCTTCATTTCATAAATTCAGTTAAGGGTGTCCCTTGAAATACTTAAGCCCCACCGACAGGTACTTCGACATGTGATTAAGCGCCTTACGGAGCTTCTCCTGATTGTACATGGAAAGGCTTTCCGGGTTTACAAACTTGCTGATCCTCTCTCCTGAATGAGCCTGTCTGATCTGCTCATTCAGGGTTATATCCACCAGAATCTCATAGGCATCCTGAGTCTGAGAGACAAGCTCATCAGAAAGAATCTTCTTACGGCGCAAGTGTTTAAGGCGCTCTATGGTGTTCAGATCGTTTAAACCGCATTTCAGAGTAAATGCACGGGTCACATCCACAATAAAAGCCAGAGCCGCTATTTTCATATTCATCTTTCCGGCGTGCTCCCCTTCCTTTTCAGTGATAAATTTTCCGAAAAGGTTTATGGGCCTGCGCTGGTTGGAGTCATTTTCCAGCATATATATCAGGAATATAGGCTTCTGGGATATTTTCATATTAATATATTCTCTGAGTTCCCAGACAAGCTTTTCATCCCCTGCTAACCCGTCATAATCAAAGACTATATTGCTCCAGAGGATGCTTTTGCCCGCCGAGCCGTCCACCCAGTCACGAACCTTATTTTTCCATTCTGAAAGCCGCATGGACATTTCCGGATTTGTAACCATCACATTGCCCGGACATTTTTTATAGCCGACATATTCAAGGTTATCCGTAAACATTTCGCCGAATTTTAGGAACATCGCTAAGTCCTCATCCGAAACATCATCAGCAAAGATAAAACCGTTGTCCTGATCGGGATCCAGCATCATCTCTCTGCGCCCGCCGCTGCCCATTATTATAAGCGAATGCTTCACCTTTGTTATGTCATAACCGGTTTCAGCGGCAAATTTCTCCGCGGTGAGGCGGTAGACCTTCTTCTGAATATTAAGATGTATAGCAGATACAGCAGGCAGAACATCATAGGTCAGCCTTGAGCTTCCCACTAGTCCTTCGGCTATTTTATAAAGCCCGGCGTGCGAGGCGCGCAGCTCCTCAAGGCCGGAAACACCTTCTATATATGTGTTGTGGATTGATGTATTTCTGAACAGAGTGCGCATAATGTCGTTATTGGAGATTATGCCCACCGGTTTATTCTTCATGGATATAAGGGCGTATTCCTGCCCTTTCATCTGCATTTCCCCCAGTGCTTCGGCAAGCGGAAACTCCGCAGGAAGCACCAGCGGTTCCTTTTCCATGAAATTTTTCACGAACGGAGCTCTGAGGCTGCTGTCTATATTTGCCAGAAACCTGTGAACCATGTGCTTGCTGGTTATGAGCCCTGCCAGAGCCTCTCTGTCGTCCAGAACCGCCAGAGCGCCGATATTATACTCTGACATGATTCTGCCCGCGTCCATTACCGTATCAGCGGTTTTAACAGTTATTACAGGGCTGGTCATGTAACTGCCCACAGGTTTATATGTGCTGGATTCTATGCTTGCGGTGTCTTTTCCCGTGATGGCGCTCATCCTTCTGGTCACAAGCCCGTAGAAACGTTCCCTGAAATCCTCTGAGACCTCCATAAGCTTGTATATGCTGAGTTCCGGTATGAAAATAAACTCAGAATCCTTTGAGGCTGTGGCGCTGACATGGTAAACCGATTTGCCCACGAAGTTTGAGAGACCTGCGAAATCACCTGCATCGATCACGGCTTTCAGGCCGGAATCGCCGTAGAGTTCCACTTCACCGGAAAATATAAGATAAACACCTTTATGGTACGACTCGCCTTTTTTAAATATGACACCGCCCTGTTCCACGGAAACAGGTTCACCTTTCTCAAGCAGAAGCCTGAGACGGGAATATTCTATACCTTTAAAGACATAAAATCTTGTGAGCCTGTCCAGAATGTCGGTCATTCCGTTCATGGAACTGATTTCCATAAAGCCTCCGAAAAAATTTCCCGTTCAGATGCGGTATCAAAATAAACATACGTAATAATCAACCGCTATTTTACATGTGCGCAAACAGGCTTTAAAAGCCTTTTCCTTTTGATTATATACATATCTGACATTTTTTAACAGACTATTTTTAAACTCTTAGGATATTTATACACTATCAATTGTATTGCTTAAAACAAAATATATTTTTGTTTTACAGACCCGTCTTTTCACATGTTTCTTGAACATAAGTTACTTATATATTGCGCTTTTCACTTAAATGCATATTTTTTTATCATGGATAAACATCTCCATTAAACAAATTATTTATGAACATATTTATTTATCATAAATTATATACCAATGTCTCATTAATCATTAATCAAATAACTTTAAATAAACATACAGATCTATTAATTTTTTACACCTTATATCAACATACTTATAACATTTTCCAGTATATGGCTTTATAAAATACTCTTGACAAATACAGTCTATATAATTTAATAATACATACATTATATAAAGTAGTTTTACTTTAAGGCGCACGCGGATTTAAACATGAATTAAACCGCATAATTAAAACTGCTTGTATTTTTACACTTTTTCCAAAACAGGTAGGAGGTCTTTATGAACGCTCACGAAATCGTGAATTCTGACAGGTTTAAAACCCTCGTCAGAAAGAGGTGGACTTTCAGCTACATAATGCTGGCAATCCTCTTCGTGGTGTATTTCGGGTATCTGTTCCTTATTTCGCTGGATAAGGAACAAATGGTCACACTCGTTGCACCTAACATTACTCTTGGGATAGCACTGTTCGTCGCAGTAATACTCATTGCATGGGTTCTCACCATTATTTATGTTCTCTGGGCAAACAGCTCATACGACAAAGAAGTCGAAGAACTCAAAAAGATGCTGAAATAGGAGAGGCGCACTTATGAATGAAGTTATTGCTCAAAGACTTGCAAATTTCCAGGCGGGCAAGGCAGACCCTATTTCCCTTCTCTTCTTCGCCATAATCGTTGCCGGTACGCTGATGATCACGTACTGGGCAGCAAAAAAAACCAAAACCACAAGTGAGTTCTACGCAGCAGGACGCAGCGTTACAGGTTTTCAGAACGGCCTCGCCCTCGCCGGCGATTATATGTCCGCCGCTTCTTTCCTCGGTATTTCAGGCATGGTTGCCCTTCAGGGTTATGACGGCGCAATATACGCAGTCGGCTGGCTCGTGGGATGGCCTGCTCTTATGTTCCTTATAGCAGAGCCTTTAAGAAACCTCGGTAAATTCACCTTCGCCGATGTTGTTTCATCCAGACTTAAAAACCGTCCGATACGTATCGCCTCCGCAGTGGGCGGAATCCTCGTGGTTCTCTGCTACACAATCGCGCAGATGGTGGGTGCGGGCAAACTTATCCAGCTTATGTTCGGCATGCCTTATGAACTGGCGGAGATCCTCGTCGGTACTGTTATGCTTCTGTATGTTCTCTTCGGCGGCATGCTTGCAACCACATGGGTACAGATAATCAAAGCTGTTCTTCTTCTTTTCGGCGTAACCGTTCTTGCAGGACTTGTCCTTGTTAAATTCGGCTTTAATCCCGGAACACTTTTTGCAGCAGTAGGCGACACATACGGATTTGAAAGCATGTTCAAACCCGGCGGGTTTGTAACCAGCCCCTTAGAGGCTCTTTCACTCGGTTTGGCGCTTATGTTCGGTCTTCTCGGTCTGCCGCACATTCTTATGAGATTTTTCACAGTGCCGGATGCTAAGGAAGCAAGAAAGTCAGTTGCATACGCAACAACCTTCATCGGCTATTTCTACCTTGTTATCCCCATAGTGGGCTTCGGTGCTGCTGCAATAGTCGGCAAAGACTTCATACTCGGCATTGACAAGGGCGGAAACATGGCTGCCCCCATCCTTGCTGCCGCTCTCGGCGGTAAACCTTTCCTCGGCTTCATAGCCGCTGTTGCGTTTGCCACAATCCTTGCGGTTGTTGCGGGGCTTACCCTTGCGGCTTCCTCCGCAATGAGCCACGACATATACGTGAGCGTTTTCAAGAAAGGTCAGGCAACAGAAGCTGAGCAGGTTAAAGTTGCAAGAATAGCTACGGTTATCTTCGGCATTACTGCTGTTGCTCTCGGCATCCTTTTCAAAAACCAGAACGTTGCGTTCCTCGTCGGTCTGGCATTTGCCATTGCCGCAAGCGCCAACTTCCCGGCTCTGCTTCTTTCCATCACATGGAAAAAGTTCACCACAAGGGGCGCTGTATGGTCAATCATAGCCGGAGCGGTTTCCGCCACTGTCTGCATACTGTTCAGCCCTGTTATATGGGTTAACATACTCGGCTTTGAAAAGGCTATCTTCCCGCTGAAAAACCCTGCTATCGTTTCAATGACAATAGCCTTCCTTGCTGCTTACATAGGCTCTGTCACTGCACCTGAGCCTGAGTCGCAGGAAAAATTCGAGCAGGAAAAAATAAGAACATACCTTGGAATCGGCGCAGAATAGCACGATACCTTTTGTCTCCTAAAAACAACAAAACAAAAAAGGGGCTCTCCGGAGCTCCTTTTTTTATTTTATAAGTTCTTTGAGAATACTCTCCGCGCGGTCGGAGAAGATCATATCAATTCCGTCCATGGCGGCAAAGCGCCTGTACGAGTTTATTTCGTTTACAGAATAAATCCACAGTTTAAGCCCGTTATCAGCGCAGTAGGAAACAAGCTCCGGGCAGACAAGGTTTTTTGCCACGCATACGCCGCCGCCTGATTTCTGTATGACTCTGAGCAGATTATCCGGCAGGGTACGGCAGCGCAGGGAGTGAAAATACCCCTGATAAAGCTCACGCGGGACGGACTCAAAAACATTTCTGCCGGTAAACACGTTGTATTTCTTAATTTTTATACGGTTCTGAGCAAAAAACTCCGTGAACCTTCCCCGCAGTCCGTAGGAAAAAAGGCTCTGGTGGGAAAGAAATAACGGGGCGGAAAAACCTTCCCTGCTGAAATTCATCAGCGAAAGAGCACACCATGAAACTATTGCAGTCTGCTTTTCCATTCCATGCTTTTCTATCAGGCGGATATGCTCCTTTTCAAAGCCTATGTCCTTCACATCAAGGCAGAAAACAGTATCAGCCGGGAATTTTTTACTGAATATCCCAAGTGCATCATCAAGGCGCGGTACAGGCTCATCCGCATATATCTTCAAGCCGTCAAGGACGCTGCTCTCCGTCTGCGGAAATGAATGCCCCTGAATGTACGGATCATGAAAAACGTAGAGAACGCCGTCCTTTGAGGCTCTGGTGTCTATCTCAAAATACTTTACGGAGCTTTTTGCCGCCTCAAGAAAGCCGGAGAAGGTGTGCTCAACCGGAGCATAACCCCTGAAACGGTGACTCAGAAGCTTTTCCACAGGTGATTTGGTCATAAACTTTTCCTCCGCTCCGCAATATATCAAATTGGCATGCGGACTGCTACTTATAAAAAAACGAAAACAAACCGGAGGCAAAAAATGCAGGTCACAGCCAAGAGTATAATGCTGGAGCAGTACAACAAACTTCTTAAAAACGATGCAGCCGCAACCCTTCAGTCGGCAAAGGAGAATGCCAGTCCGCTCCTCATAGGCAAAACCTCATCTGAAACAGATTCATCCACTTCCGTTCTTGACAAGGTGCAGATCTCTCAGGCGGCTCTGGATATGCTGAAAAATTTCTCATCAGAAGATACAGCTACAACTGAAGCACAGCAGGCTGCACTGAAAAAATTTTTCCAGCTCGGTTCAAACTTTTTCGGAACTGAAGGAAGCACAAACCTTGAGGCTGTTGTAAAAGCTCTGGAAGCGAAGCTGAAAGAAGGTGAAGGCGACAGTCTGCTTAAAACCATAGCCGAATCCAACAGAGCCGCAAATGCAGGCAAAGGGCACATCAGCTACAGTGCGGATGTTTCATCACTCTTTGAATAAAGGGATTCAGAGAAATAATATATCACAGAAGCGGGGATAAGTTTTTCTATTATTCCCGCATTTTTTATGTCGCTCTCTGTTTCAGAAAAATGTCTGTTCATGGCAAACCCTTTGAAGGAGACAGCTTTTTCCGTAAGGAAAGAATAATTAAGCACAGCTTCATTAACGCAGCCGAGCCTATCGGGAACAACGATGATCACCTCAAGTCCGCATTGTTTGGGGATCTCCCATGTCATCCGGGTGTAATCCAGAGGAACGGCTATTCCGCCTGCGCCTTCAACAATAAGCACTTCGGATGAATCATCATTTATAGCTGAGACAGCCTCCTCAAACGGAAATTTATCAAAACACAGGCAGGGGGCAACGGGCGGCTCCGCGGTAAAAAGCGTCTTCGCCTTTGATATGCCTGAAAAACTTTTTACAAATGCGGCATCATCATCCGCAGGATAGCCTGTCTGGACGGGTTTTATGTACGAAACATCCCTGCCCTGCCCATGAAAATGCTTCGCCAGAAGGGCGGAAAAAAACGTTTTGCCAACCCCTGTCCCGGAACCTGATATGAAAAGCCTCAACCGAGCACCTCTTTCACAGATTCCCGCGCTATGTCCACAAGCGTTTCCGTCTCATCCCTGCTGATGATATAGGGCGGCATGAAGTAGATTATATCCCCAAGATTACGCAGGAGAGCACCCTTTTCCACCGCTTTTCTGTATATCTGAAAACCTGTGCGCAGCCCGGATTCAAAGGGCAGGTTCCCTTCTTTATTTTTTACAAGCTCAACAGCGGAGACAAAGCCAGTGTGCCGTATTTCCCCCACATTCGGATGCCCGCCGAAGGCCTCCTCAATGCATTTGCGCATGTGGGCAAACTTAGGCTTGTTGTTTTCTATGACATTCTCATCACGGAATATTTTTAATGTTTCCGACGCAACGGAACAGGCAAGGGGATTTCCGGTATAGCTGTGGCTGTGCAGAAAAGCCTTTCCCGCGGAGTAGTCATCATAAAACCCGTAGAATATTTCGTCCGTGGTGAGAACAGCGCTCAGCGGCAGATAGCCGGAGGTTATCCCCTTTGACAGGCAGAGCATATCAGGGCAGACACCTGCCTGTTCAAGGGCAAACATTGTGCCTGTTCTGCCGAAGCCGACCGCTATTTCGTCAAAAATGAGATGTATATCAAGCTCTGTCGTGAGCCTGCGAAGTTTTACGAGGTATTCCGGCGGATACATCTTGAATCCGCCCGCGCACTGGATCAAAGGCTCAATAAGAACAGCGGTGAGTATCCCGGCGTTCTCCCGCAGAGCCTTCTCCATAAAGCTGAAACACTCCGCAGAGCATCCGCCGCGTTTTTTGCCGCAGGGACACCTGAAACAGTCAGGTCCAAGAACCTTTATATTATCTATCATTATATCGCCGTACAGATCGGTGTAGAGAGTCTCCCCGCAGACGGAAAGACAGCCCAGCGTTTCGCCGTGGTAGCCGTCAGTGAGGAAGGCATAGCGGTTTTTTCTGTGGCTGCCTGTGTTTCTGCGGTAGCCGTAGCTCATTTTCATGGCGGATTCCACAGCGGATGAACCGTTATCGGCAAAGAAGATCTTATTCAGTTCCGGAGGGGTGAGTGCAATGAGCCCTTCCGCAACCTCCTCCGCAGGTTTGTGGGTTGCTCCTGCGAATATAACATGCTCAAGCCTGTCGGCCTGCTTTTTCAGCGCGTTCGTGAGTCTGGGGTTGCAGTGACCGAAAAGGTTCACCCACCATGACGAAACAGCGTCTATATACCTTTTGCCGTTTCTGTCTATGAGATAAACCCCCTCACCCCGCTCTATTTCAAGGAGAGGGTGGGTTTCAAGGTCTTTCATCTGTGTGCATGGATGCCAGATATTTGTGGGACATTTTGAATCTGTTTTCATGGTTTTCATTTTACTATATTCGTTGACACCGCGCAAGCATGGGTTATATCCTTAAAAATATGAGAGAAAAGCTGAAACATGAACTGGAAAAAATAAAATCCGAGGGGCTTTACCGCAGTCTGCCCGATATAGATGAAGGAGCGGGGAAATACATTATTTCCGGCGGAAAGCGTCTTTTAAACCTTGCCTCTAATAATTATCTGGGTATTTCCGAAAAAAAGGAACTGACTGATGATGCCCAAGCGGCGCTCGTTGCCCTTGGCTGTTCCAGCGGAGCGTCCAGAGTCGTCACGGGGAATTTCTCCCTGTACGGCACTCTGGAAAAAGAGATGGCGGAGTTTAAGGAAACGGAAAGCTGTCTTGTGCTGAACACGGGCTATATGGCTAATCTGGCAGCAATAGCCTCTCTCGCGGGGAGACATACGGCGGTTTTTTCGGATAAGCTCAACCACGCAAGCATAATAGACGGAATAAAGCTCAGCGGGGCAAAGCACATACGCTACCGCCACAATGATACCGCCCATCTTGCTGAGCTTCTGGAGCAATATAAAAGCACGGAAGAGAAGATAATTGTCACCGACAGCGTTTTCAGCATGGACGGCGACCGGGCTGATCTGGAAGAAATAACCCGCCTTGCGGAAAAATACGGCGCACTTACCATAGTAGACGAGGCTCACGCAACAGGCGTGCTAGGCTGCGGCAGAGGGCTTGCCCATGAACTTGGGCTTGAAAAGCGCATAGATGTTCACATGGGAACATTCAGCAAGGCTCTGGGCTCGTTCGGCGCATATATAGCAGGAGATGCCTATATTACAGACTTCATCCGCAATAAGGGGCGCGCGTTCATATTCACCACATCCCTGCCCCCGGCGGTAATCGGGGCAAATCTCGGCGCTCTCAGATGGCTTAAAAGCAATCCGTCCTGCGGTGAGGAACTTCTCAAAAAAGCGGCAGAAGTGAGGAATGCCCTGAATCAGGCAGGATTTGATACTGCCGGTTCCTCCACGCAGATAATTCCTGTTATAATAGGAGATAACTTCAAGGTTCAGCAGGCGGGCATGCTTCTGGAAGATGCCGGAATCAAGACAGGGGTGATACGCCCCCCCACGGTTCCTGACGGCACGGCGAGACTGCGCCTCTCAATCCGCCTTGATCTGAACTATGATGAACTTGAGCACGTTGTTCATTCCGTCAGGAGGCTGAAAAATGCTTAAATTCGTTTCCGGCTGGGCGGGTTTTCCCGCTCTCTTTCCCCAGATTTCCTCCGCCTATCCGTTTTATCTCCCATTTGTAACTCACTCGGAAAACGAAATTGAAAATGCTCTGGCCGAAGGCGGCGAGATACTGGCGGGGTGGTCCACAGGGGCACACATTATTCTCAAAAACATAGACAGCATAATGAATAAATATGAGAAAATATTTCTGTTCGCGCCGTTTATAAGCTTCTGCGACTACTTTCACTCTCAGGCAATTATGCTGATGATAAAGAAAATGAAGCGCGATCCGGAGGCTGTTCTGCGCGATTTTTACGATAAATGCGGGCTGGCGGACTTTGTACCTGCAACGGATGAAAAGACTGTAGCTGCTCTGATCCGCGGTCTTGAGTTTCTGCTGGAAAGCCGTGCGGATGTAAAAGGCTGCAATGCCGTTGATAAAGTTATCCTTGTGCAGGGTGCGGCGGATATGATAGTAAATTTCCGCGCCAGCGAGGATGTGGCGGAGATGCTCCACGGGGAAAAGCTCATCACCATTGAAAGCGGTCACTATATTAATGAAAAGGTCATTGCCGACATAATCTATGAAAATACACATAAAAAGATTCTTTGACAAAGCGGCGGACTGCTATGATTCCTCTGCGGATATACAGAAGATCGCAGCAGCGAGGCTCTGCTCGCTCATTGAGGCTGACGCGCCGCATACCGCGGTGGAGATAGGCACAGGCAGCGGCATTTTCACCGGAATGTTCATAAGCAGATGCAGGCCTCAGCGCTTCATAGGCCTTGACATAGCCTACTCCATGGCAAAAGCCTCATCGTCATTTCCCGGCCTGTTCATTCAGGCGGACGGGGAGAAGATCCCGCTGAAAAACGGATGCGCGGATATTCTCGTGAGCTCATCCGTTCTGCAATGGTTTCAGCGGCCTGAAATCTCCATTCCTGCGGCGCTTGATACACTCAGAACAGGGGGAAGGTTCTGCTTTTCCGTTTTCTGTGACGGAACATTCGCGGAAATGGCGGTGCTGAACAGAATAACAGGCTTCGGCAGTGTTTATCCTCTGAAAACTGCCGCATTTTATGACAGTCTCCTCTCAGAAATTCCCGGTATAAGCCATCAGATTGAAATACACGACTATGTGCTGAAATTTCCCGATGTAAAAGAGTTTCTGAAAAAACAGAAAGCCACCGGAGCAAGGTTCACAGGCAGAACAACAGCCGCAGGAAAAGATTCATACCGCAGATTCTGCGAGCTTTACCAGTCATTCTTCGGTGACGGTGAAACAATTCCCGTAACCTACCGCATAGCCTATATAACAGGCGAAAGAGCGTATGCTTAATTAACTCAGTTTACCTCATCACTGTCAATTACATGTCATTCTTTTGTTACAAAAAATTACACTCTTTATATTGAACACTGCATCCAAAACGGCAATATTATTTTTAATGTGCATAGCATGATTATGATTCAGCACAGAATTTCCGTGAGGCAGATTGACTTATTTCAGATACGAAACCGCAGACAGCGCACATAATTGCGAAGATCTGCTGGTAAACATCAAACATCTATTTGATCAAAATTTCAGAGTGTTGCAGAAAGCCAGGAATGAAATCAGGATCGTCCGCTATAAAGGTATGGATCTGGTTCTGAAATCATTTAAAGTTCCGGCATCCTTTAACAGAGTCGCATACTCCTTTTTAAGGGACAGCAAAGCGAAAAGGTCTTTCATGAATGCAGTCGCTCTGAAATCTCTGGGTATCGGCACTCCAGATCCGCTCGGATATATTGAGTTCTTCTCCGGCGGCCTGATAAAGGAGAGCTTCTACGTTTCGTCCTATTCCGAAAATGACTTTACAATAAGAAAAGCCATTCTTGATAAAGAAATCAAAGACAGGAACAGACTGCTGAAATCCTTTGCCGCCTTCACTTTCAGACTGCATAAAAAGAATATCCATCATCTGGACTATTCACCCGGAAACATACTTGTCAGTAAAAACGGCTCTGACTGGAAATTCGAGCTTGTGGACATCAACCGCATGCATTTCAGAAAGCTGACCTATGAGCAAAGGCTCAAAAACTTCATAAAACTCTGGCCTGATGACGACACTATGATGATAATGATGAGAGAATATGCTGCCTTTTCGGGTGATAATCCGGGAAATGCCGTCAGAGATGCGCTAAAGTGGCTGCACTGCTACAAGAGAGTTATAAACCTCAAGAAAAAGCTGAAAAAAGCTCTCAGATAATCTGCCGGATATGCTCAAGGGTGCGCATAACTTTCAGGTTGTTATCCTTTTCGGTTCCGGCTGTTTTCTCCCACCACCCGCGGTGAACACCCCTCACCATTACAGGAATACTCTTCATGCCCAGAATCTGCGCCATAGCAAGGCGGTGGAGACCTTTGGCGGTTTTCACCGGCTTGCCGTCCCTGTCCAGTGCGATGCATACAGGGTCTTTCTCCAGCGAGGTGTCATAGCCGTGCGTTTCAAGCTGCTGCATAAATTTCAGGTATATTTCCAGATATTTGCAGACCTTATCCTCCGTATTCAGATAAATCCCGGAACGGTTTTTGTTAAATTCGGTGTAAGGAGTTCCCCGCTTTATCATATCCGTCAGTTCGGCATATTTTCTGCTCTTCCGCAAATCCTGCCTGTTTTCCCAAATATCCAACATCAGAATATATCTGTCAGTGTCACTGAACACAGCTTCACCCCTGTCCCAGTCACCGTCCCATATAAACACCCCGGCCGTTCTTCGGCGGTGATGCTTTGAGGCGAAAACAGCCATACGGTTCAGGGATTCCGGCGGAAGGTTCAGAATAAGCGTTCTCCTGTACCTGTTTCTTACTGCTTGTCCGGGCAAGCCGGAACGCTCAATGAGCCCGCTGAATGCGGAGTGGTTCAGCCAGAGGCTGAGAAGAATACTCTCCAGCGGGGAGCCTGCCGCCTTTTTGAAGGCACTGCTCAGAAGGCTTTTAGCTGCTTTCAGCATAGTCCGGGGGATAAGCACAGGGTGGTAGAGTTCGTTAAAAGCCTTGTCATCAATCATGAAATTCCGAGCACCCTTCTTCTGTACTCACTTTCGGAATAAATATCAGAACAGTCAGCAACGCGCAAAGGGAAAAGTATGCCTTCCAGATGGTCAAACTCATGCTGAAAAATCCGTGCGGGAAAACCCTGAAGACAGGTTTCCTGCTCTCTTCCGCTCAGGTCTGAAAAGCGCACGCTGATCCCCGTTTGTCTTGGGACAAGCCCTCTCAGGCCGGGAACACTCAGACAGCCCTCCCACATAGTGTCAAAACACTCTGAGAATTCTATTATTTCAGGGTTCACCATGATAAGCGGCTCCATATCGGGAGCATCAGGATAACGCTCATTAGGCTTGGAGTGGATAATAAGAACACGCTTTGAGACCCTTATCTGCGGCGCAGCTATACCCACGCCGCCGTGGGTTTTCATTGCTATCAGCATATCTTTTGCAAGCTGCTTTATCAGAGGGTCGGCAGGGTCTTCAACCTCTTCGGCTCTGAGACCCAGAACCTTCTCGCCTCTGAGAGCTATGCTTATATGTTCGGGCATAAGGCTATCTCCTTGGGTAAGTTATAATATACCTCAAAGAGAAAATATGTCCACGGTGTATGCCTAACTTTCGTGCTTGCCGCCGCCGCAGCAGCTTTTACCGTCGCCGCAGCCGCAGCCTTTGCTTTTGAAAAATTTGTGGTAAAGGAAGTATACTGCGCAGGCCAGTATGGCAAAGAGGATAAGTTTTTCAATCATAGTTCACCTACTTAGAAATATCTAACTCAGTAAATCTATATGCCGGATATGCCGATACTGCAACATAAAAATTTTTAAAATTTTTGTTTAAATGACCCTAAACTCCGCAAATCAGTGGTATACTGTATACAAAATACATTAAGCTGTATCAGTTATAGTTTTTTAAGATATGTTTCATATATAAACCCTATAGTACAGACTGCCTCTTTTTCGGTAAGACTGACTATTTGCATTGTTTACAATATCTTAAAAAATAAAACCCTGTATACGGTTTTTCCGAAAAATATTGACTACATCTTCAAAACTGATACTATAAACCTGTTTTGTTTTAAGGAGCGGGGATGACATTCATATTCACATTTCTGGTGCTTTTCATCTTCTGGTTCATGTTATCAGGAGAGTTCAGCGGACTTTTGGTGGCTTTTGCTGTTATTTTCAGTCTGACAGCCGCATATCTCAGCCATGACTTCTTTCTGCGCAGGCTCAGGAAGGATCACATCCGGGTAGTTAAGGATATTCTCCTTTATCTTCCGTGGCTCATGAAGGAGACAATTGTTGCCAACATTCAGGTGGTCAAAATAATACTGAGCCCTTCGCTGCCCATCGATCCGCAGATTGTGGAATTCAAGTCCGACTTGAAGACCGATCTGGGACTGACAATTCTGGCAAACTCAATCACAATAACGCCGGGAACTGTCACGCTGGACATTAAGGAAGATAACATTTTTGTTGTTCATGCACTCACGCCGGAGCATGCGGACGGTCTCTTAAGCAGAGAGATGGAGCGCAGGGTGCTCAAAATTGAGGGGAACGGAAATGTTTGAAACAGCAGCGGTACTCATCCTTCTTTCGGTATTTATTTCCGGAGCCAGAATGCTTAAGGGTCCTACGGTCTTTGACAGAATTCTGGCGGCGAATCTGATCGGCACGAAAGCCATCATCATTATCCTGCTTCTGGGATATATCTACGGCAGACCTCATTTCTCCGATCTCGCCCTTGTCTACGCACTGATCAACTTCATTGTCACAATAGCTCTCCTCCGCTTCATGGAGAGAGGCCGGCTGGACTAGGGGGAAATCATGGAAATTAAACTCATATTAAGCGGTATTTTTATTTTTGTCGGATGCTTTTTCGTCATCACGGCATCAATAGGGATACTGAGGCTCCCCGGCTTTTACCTCCGGCTGCATGCAGGCAGCAAGGCGGATTCTCTCGGCCAGACTCTGATTATCATCGGACTGATCATTTATGAAGGCTTCAATATACTGAGCCTCAAAATGCTGTTCATTATAATTTTTATCTACATCGCAAACCCCACGGCAGCGCATGCAATAGCAAAAGCCGCATGGGTTGAAGGGCTTAAGCCATGGAGGAAGAGAAATGATTAACCTTATGCTGCTTCTCTTTCTGGTAATAATAGCTATAGCCGCAATTCAGGCTAAGGACATACTCAACTCCATAATGTATCTGGGCGCATACAGCCTTTTCATAGCGCTTGTATGGACGGAGCTTAACGCGGTTGACGTTGCCTTCACAGAGGCTGCTGTCGGCGCGGGGGTGTCCGGTGTTTTCATGATAGGGGCACTCACACGGATGAACCGCTTTGAATCATCCAGAGAAAGAACAGGCCTTGCCAAGTACGGGCCGCTGCTCATTGTTCTGGTCACGGCAGCCATGCTCTGCTACGCAACGATAGACATGCCCGACTACAACAACCCCGAAGCGCCGATTCATAATCATGTGGCTCCGTACTACATACAGAATGCAGAGAGTGATACAGGCTCTGTCAACATCGTAACGTCAGTTCTCGCCAGCTACAGGGGGTTTGATACCCTCGGAGAAACATCAGTGGTCTTCACTGCTGCCATCTCCGTGATTCTGCTTTTGAGAAGGAGGGATAAAAATGAAAGATGATGTAATTCTGCGCACAGTCGCCAGATGTATGGTTCCTTTTATCCTCCTGTTCGCTTTTTATGTTCAGGCGCACGGTGAAATAAGCCCCGGCGGCGGCTTTCAGGCCGGCGTTATCTTTGCTTCCGCCTTCATCCTCATAGCCCTTGCAGTGGGCAAGGAAAAGGCCAGGGAAAAATTCAAAAAGAAAATAAGTGACATCACATGCTCTCTGGGGCTGATGATATACGCAGGAATAGGTTTCATCACCGTACTTTGCGGCGGTCTGTTTCTGGAATACGGCAAGCTCCCCTTCGGCTCAGCCCAGGCGGGCAACCACCTCGGCATGATAGGGATTGAACTGGGTGTCGGTCTTGCCGTTGCTTCGGTAATGGTCACGATATTCTTTGAGATTGCGAGGAAGGACGATGATTGATTTTATAGCCGCAAAATACAATTACCTTATATGCGTCTGCCTGATGATGATAGGCTTTTACGCCGTTATCGCCAAGCAGAACCTTATGAAGAAAATCATAGGTTTAAGCATATTCCAGACATCCGTTTTCCTTTTCTACATCTCAATGGCTAAGGTTAACGACGGTACAGCACCCATTATATGGGAGGGGGCAGTCAGGTATGACAACCCGCTTCCCCATGTTCTGATACTCACGGCGATAGTGGTTTCAGTGAGCACAACTGCGGTGGCAATAGCTCTTATGATCAAAATCTATCAGGCCTACGGAACAATAGAAGACGATAAAATAAGAGAGATAGAAGCCGGAAGCTCCGGCGGGAGTGCAGGCCGATGAACTTATCAGCTAACTTTCCCGCTTTTCTTGTTGCTCTCCCTTTGATATTTGTTCCTGTGATCCCTCTTCTGGGTATGTACAGCAGAAAAATATGCTGGTATGTGACTGTCGCTGTTATAACAGCCTCATTCGGCATGATAATGTCGCTGCTCGCCAAGGTGAGCGCCACAGGCCCCATCTCATATTTCATGGGCAACTGGGCTCCCCCTATCGGCATAGAATACAGAATAGACATGCTGAACGCGTTTGTTCTGGCTGTCATATCGTTCATATCCCTCGTCTCGCTCCTCTTCGGGAAAGAGCTCGTGGAAAAGGAAATACCGGAGGAGAAGCACCCCGCTTTCTACTCTGTGTTCATCCTCTTTGTTGTTGGTATGATGGGCATCACGGTCACGGGTGACCTTTTCAACGTTTATGTTTTCCTTGAGATAACATCCCTCTCTGGCTATGCCCTCATAGCCGTCAGCAGCAAAAGATATGCTCCCATGGCAAGCTTCAACTATCTGGTCATAGGCACAATAGCCGCTACATTCATCGTTCTCGGCATCGGCTACCTTTATATGGTGACTGGTACGCTGAACATGGCTGATCTGGCTGAAAGGGTGAAGCCTCTGCATGATTCAAGCGTGGTTCTTACCGCCTATGCATTCATTCTGGTGGGACTGTTTGTGAAAATGGCGGTTTTCCCCCTTCACCTTTGGCTGCCTGACGCTTACACCTACTCACCCTCAGCGGTGAGCGCCGCCATGGCCGCAACATCCACCAAAGTCGGTGCTTATGTGCTCATAAGGCTTATGTACTCAGTGTTTGACATTGAGTTCAGCCTCGGCTCAATCCCCATGACAAGTATAATAATCTTCTTCGCTTCGCTCTCAATAGTCGCAGGTTCTGTGATAGCCATAGCGCAGACAAACATAAAGAAAATGCTCGCTTACTCCAGCGTGGGGCAGATAGGCTACATCCTTCTGGCTGCTGCGATGGTCAATACAGAAGCGCTCACAGGCGGCATGGTGCATATATTCAGCCACGCTCTTATGAAAGGCGGTCTGTTTTTTGTTGTGGGTCTTATAGTGTTCAACATAGGCACAGAGAGGATATGCGACTTCGCGGGACTGGGCAGAAGAATGCCCTTTATGGCTGCGGCATTCACGATCTTCTCCCTTTCAATAATCGGCGTTCCGCTCACAGTGGGCTTCGTCAGCAAATGGTATCTGATAATGGGTGCAATAGCCTCTGGCCACTGGTACGCAATCGGTGTTGTGCTCCTCAGTTCCCTGCTTACGGCAATCTACTTCGGCAAAGTAATATTTGTAATGTACTTCAAAGGCGGTCACGAGTGTGATGTTCATGCTGATGCTCACTCCGCGGAAACAAAGCTCAGCGAACCGATGGGCATGGTTATCCCCATGGCTTTTGTCGCCTTTCTCTGCGTATATTTCGGCATTTTCGCCACCTTCCCTGTGGAGATGGCCGCCAAAGCTGCTGAGGCTGTTCTCGGAGGTGTGGCATGGAAATGATACACTCCGCTATGCCTCTTTACGCTGTGCTGGTTTCCCTTGCTGCCATAGTTCCCATTTATCTCTCCCGCAGAAACCCGAACCTGCGTGAAAGCTGGACTATAATAGCCGCTGTTGCCAAGTTCATCATTGTTCTCAGTATGGTTCCGGCGGTTCTCGGCGGAAAGGAGATATATTTCAAGCTTGTCACCGCCTATCCGGGCATTGATATTGCCTTCAAGGTGGACAGTCTGGGGCTTTTCTTCGCCCTCACGGCATCTTTCCTGTGGATTCTCACCTCATTCTATTCCATAGGCTATGTCAGGGCGCTTAATGAGCATGCGCAGACCAGATACTTCATCTGCTTCGCGGGCTCGCTCTCCGTGACAATAGGCGCTGCCTTCGCGGCGAACCTGTTCACTATGTACATATTTTATGAAGCGCTTACGCTCTTCACATATCCGCTTATCGCACACGAAGAGAACGAGGAGGCATTCAAAGGGGCGAGGATTTACCTTGTATACCTTCTGGGAACCTCCATTGCGTTCCTTCTTCCCGCTATAGTGTTCACCTATTTCACTGCCGGAACCATGGATTTCAGGTTAGGCGGCGTTTTCGGTGACACAGGCGGAATACACAGCCTCTTCTTCGTTGTCATATTTGCCTTCTACATCGCGGGCATAGCAAAGGCAGGGATAATGCCCTTCCATTCATGGCTGCCCAACGCCATGGTGGCACCCACACCCGTCAGCTCGCTTCTGCATGCTGTTGCTGTGGTGAAGATGGGTGTTTTTGTAGTGCTGAGGGTTATTCTTTATGTCTTCGGCGTTGACCTCCTCAAGGAGATAGGCGCGGGAGCGTTCCTCGCATCTTTTGCGTGCGTCACCATTGTGGTTTCATCCCTGATAGCCATGAGGCAGGACAATATCAAGGCAAGGCTCGCCTACTCCACCATAAGCCAGCTTTCATATATTGTCGTGGGGGCGGCTCTGCTTTCCCCGTCAGGCATTAAAGCAAGCATAATCCACATAACCATCCACGCCTTCTCGAAGATAAGCCTCTTCTTCTGGGCGGGTGCGGTTTATGTGGCTCTGCATAAGAAGTACATCAGCCAGATAAGCGGCATAGCCAAAAAAATGCCTGTCTCCATGGCGGTGTTCACCATAGGCGCACTGAGCCTCATAGGCATACCGCCCCTCTCAGGCTTCATAAGCAAGTATTACTTTGTTTCAGGTGCTGTGGAAGCGGGGATGCTCCCCGTGGCTGTGGTATTCGCGGTGAGCTCGTTCCTCAACGCGCTGTACTTCCTGCCAATCATCTACACGGCGTACATGAAGCCTCTGGATGCGGGTATGGACGACAAAGTCACCGAAGCTCCCCTCGCCATGCTCATTCCCATGTGCATAACAGCGGGTGCAGCGGTGCTTCTGTTCTTCTTCCCGCAGGTTCTCACCGGATTCACTGACATAATAGTCAGCGGACTTTTTACAGAGTAGGAGGGCATTATGGCTGCAAAACATGACAAGGAACTCGAAGAGCTTAAACACGACGCGGTGCCGGGCTATAAGCCTGTTTTCGGCGCTGTGCTTGCGGCTGCTGTGCTGTACCTCGCTTATATATTTTTATCTCACTAGGGGGCGGATTAATCATGAAGGATACCGAAAAGAAATATATTTTCGATAACCCCCGGAACATAAAGATAATTCTGATTATTCTCTATGTTCTGTGCGCAGTTATCTTTTTTGCGGATATATTCGTCCACAAACACGCCTACTTCTTCTTTGAGGAAAAAACAGGCTTTTACGCCGTTTACGGCTTTATATCCTATGTAGGGCTGGTGCTTTTTGCCAAGTATGTTATCCGCCCGCTGATCATGAGAAAGGAGAACTACTATGAGTAGCGGTCTTCTCATTCCTCCTTTTATGTTTTTCATGCTCGGCGGAGTCATTGCGGGCTTCCTCAAAGGCAATCTGCGCAACGCCCTGCTCATTGCCGTTCCGGTGCTGAGCCTTATCAACCTCGCCATGATCCCCCACGGAGTTTACCTCCAGTACGAGTTTCTGGGGCATGAACTCGCCCTTTTCAGGGTGGACAAGCTCTCTCTCGTTTTCGGATATGCCTTCCACATAGTTTCCATTGCCGTTCTGGTTTACGGAATACATGTGAAAAGCAATAAAGAGTTCATAATCGGCCTCATATACGCGGGCGGCGGTCTGGGTGCGGTTTTCGCCTATGACCTTATAACTCTCTACATTTTCTGGGAGATAATGACAGTCGCCTCCACCTTCATAATCTGGCGCAATGACTCCGCTGAGGCTGTGGGAGCGGGCTTCCGCTACTTCATATTCCACCTCGTGGGCGGACTTGCACTGCTCATCGGAATCGTGATCTATATCACCACCACGGGCAATGCCGCCTTCGTACACATGGGCTGGACAGACCTTGCCACAGGGCTTATCATGATAGGCTTCGGCGTGAACGCCGCATGGCCGTTCGTCCACACATGGCTTGTGGATTCATACCCCAAGGCAAGCTTCCTCGGCACTGTAATGCTCAGCGTGTTCACCACAAAAACAGCTATCTATACCCTCGCCAGAGGCTTCTCCGGCGAAGAGGTGCTCATAGTCACCGGAGCGGTGATGACCGCCTTCCCCATATTCTACGCTGTGCTTGAGAATGACCTGCGCAAGGTTCTCTCATACAGCCTTATTAACCAGCTCGGCTTCATGGTTGTGGGCATAGGCGTGGGGAGCGAAATGGCGATAAACGCCGCTGTGGGGCAGGCTTTTGTGCATATTATGTTCAAATCCCTGCTGTTCATGGGCATGGGCGCTGTTCTCCACCAGACAGGCAAAATAAAGGCAACAGAGCTCGGCGGGCTTTACAAATACATGCCGTTCACCACGGTTTTCACCATAGTCGGCTCAATGACAATCTCAGCCTTTCCTCTGTTTTCGGCATTCGTAACAAAATCCATGATCCTGTCATCCGTTGCGACAGAAGGCTTCATGGTAATCTGGCTTGTGCTCCTGTTTGCCTCTGCGGGCGTTCTTGACCACTCAGGGATCAAGATTCCGTTCTTTGCCTTCTTCGGGCATGACAGCGGTCTGAAACCGAAGGAAGCGCCGCTCAATATGCTCATGGGCATGGGTTTCCTGGCGTTCCTGAACATCTTCCTCGGCATTTTTCCGGGCTATCTGTTTCAGATACTCCCCTATGAAGTCACATACAACGCATACACGGCAGACCACACCATCTTCCAGCTTCAGCTTCTGCTGTTCTCCATACTGGCGTTCACGCTGCTGCTGAGAAGCGGGCTTTACCCTGCGGAGATAAAGTCAGTCAACCTCGATTTCGACTTTTTCTACAGAAAAGGCTACAAGCTTTTCCTATGGCTTGTGGACAACATACTGATCAGGTTTATGGATTTCGGCAAGGCTCTCTTCTTCGGCTATATACCGAAAACGCTGGGGATGCTCACCAGAAACCCTGTGGGGCTCCTGCTTATAATGGTTCCCGACAACAGGTTCAAGGGGCTCAGGGAGAAAATGGCAAAATCTGAGGATGGTTATGTGGAAGGTCTGATGGAATACTGGTCAATAGGCATATCCGCCTTTGTGATATGCTTCTTCCTGCTGTTTTATCTGCTGTTTTTCCTCGTACAGAAGCTTATATAAAATATATACGAGCCGTCTCAGGGCGGCTCTTTTTATTTTAATTTCTTGTGTATCTGTTTTTTCCGTTCCTTTTTGATATGTAAAGCGCTTTATCCGCCTTGTCGAATACCTCGGCTGTGCAGTTTCCGCTTTGCCAGAGAGAGATGCCTATGCTGCACCCGACTCTGACCGATTTTCCGTCTATATCAACAGGCATTGAGACTGACTCTATTATTCTTGCTGCGACATTTTCCCCGGTATTCGAATCACTGGCAAAGAGAACAGCAGCAAACTCGTCCCCGCCTATTCTGGCTGCTATCTCCTCTTTGCGGACTGACGCAGTAAGCCTTCTGCCCACCTCTTTCAGCACCTCATCCCCGGCCGCGTGACCGTAGGTATCGTTTATCGGCTTAAAACCGTCCAGATCTATGTACATAAATTCAAGAGCAAAACCCTGTCTGGCTGCCAGAGCGGTATTTTTTTCCAAAAATCTCTCCAGTGCCGCCCGGTTGGGCAGTCCGGTGAGTTTATCCGCCAGAGCTATACTGCGCATGCTGTCCAGCTCTGACTCGGTGCTGGACAAGCTGAGAATTAGATCATTTATTGAATCCGAAAGAGCCTCAATCTCTTTTATCCCTTTGTAGACAGGGATAGGGGCAATCTTGCCGAACCTCAGTTTATCCGCTGCCTTCGCAACAGAGACTATAGGACTTGATACTGCACCCGCAAAAAACCACCCGGCAGCAGAAAATATAAGAGTGAAAAGAACTCCGGTGGATATTATAAAAAACTGCAACTGCTGAACAGGCTGATAAGCCACATTAAGCGGCTGTCTGATGAGGACAGTCCAGCCAAGCCCTTTGTAATCCCCGTAACCGTTGCTGAATGAGTAGCCTGTAAGATATTTGCTGCCGTCACCCCAGTCCTCTACCCGCCAGCCGGAGTCATTGTTCCGGGCATACTTCAGGCTGTCGAGTGCAAGCTTGCTTCCGATTTCCTCATTCGGCCCAAGAAGCACAGTATTGTCATAGCTGACTATATAAACTGATGAGTTATTCCGCATATTCACCGGATCAAGAAAATTGGACTGCATCTCATTGACCCACTCCCAGCTTAAATGAGTGGCAAGAACTCCCTTGGGTTCTTCCTCCCCGCCGACTGCAAAGCTTATATCCACAAACTTCATAGGCTCGCCACTGGGATTCGGGAGGAGCTTGGCAAGCAGAACAGCATCGTGCACATCCCCAACAAACTCACCCTTAATCCCCTCAGCAAATACAGGACGCTTTGATATATCTACTCCTTCGAGAATCCCGCCCGTACTGGCCTTTACAGTACCGACAGCATCGGTAAAACCTATCCATGAAAATGAAGGAATATTTTTCTGAAGATTTTCAATGGTTTTTCTGATTGAGGCATAATTTTCCGTCTCTGCCACTGCATCTATTCTTGAGAAGGTTTTTATCTCGCTGTAGCGCGACCACATGTAACGATCCAGCTTATCCGATGTAAGATATGCTGTTTCTGCAAGGGTTTCCCCTATATCCCCCTTTTTATCGGAAATCGATTTCATGCCGATAACAGCCGTCATTGCGGCAGTGAGCATAACGCATAATAAAGTTATACGCAGTGTTACGTATTTTCTCATTTCCATTGTGTCTGTCCGTAAGATGAATTTTAACTGATAAACTCAGAATAGCAGAAAAAAATATGAATAAAATAGAAATACATTAAATCATCTTGGATAAATTCCGGTTTCTCCCCAACAGTTACTGCCTCTCAGGTTTTTCAGAATCCGTTCATTTTCGCCAGAATATCAAGGGTTTCCTTGGCTCCCTTGCGGTACGGGAAGTCGTCCGGTATCTCAACATTTCTGCTCTGCGCCAGAACAAAAAAGTTTGTCCCGAAGCCGCCCTCCGGCATTATAAGCGCCTTAACCGATGCCTTCTGGAGGTCTGTTTCCGCATTTTCTATTTCGCTCAGAATACCCGACTGCACAAGAAACAGCCACTGAGGTGTAAGTGAAATCGGCTCCAGCCCCGCATCCCTGCCATAGCTCTGCAATGAAGTGAAATCCACAAAGGCGGTTATATCCTGATCACCTATTCTCTCGAAAAAGTCATTGTTCTGGGAATGTTTAAAGTAGCAGGTCACAGTTCCGTCCCTGCGGTATGAGGCGAATATATTTTCCGCCGGGTAGCCGTAGTCCACGGTGAAAACCATGCCTTTTTCTATCTTCGAGGCCAGAGCCTGAACCCAGCCTATCATGTCCAGATTGAGATCGACTATCTGCCCGTCCGTTATTCTGAGGTTTATCCTGTCGAGATATTCCTGTATCTTCGGGGTGGAAAGCCTGTCGGGATAAAATGTCAGCCCGCCCTCATGCTCAATTACATAGAGTTCCTTAACATCTTCCCCAAGCCTGATGACTCTGTGCACCGGAAAAGCGTCCACCAGTTCGTTTGAAAAGAAAATACCCTGAAATCCGCCGAACTCCTCAAAGCTTTTCCAGCTTACTTTTCCTTCATGCTCTTTAAGCAGTTCACGCTGACAGTCTATGAGATAGCCGCTTTTCTCTATGATGGTGTAACTGAGCCTTGCGTAAAATTCAGGTTTGGAGATTTTAAGGCGCGTGAGAATATCATTAGCCAGCATGCCGCTTCCCGCACCCATTTCACAGAAACAGGCGGGTAGAGAAAGCCTTTCCGCCGTATCAGCAAAAGCATTGGCAAGGGTTCTGCCGAAGGATGCGGAAGCGTTTACGGAGGTGTAAAAGCTCCCCTGATGACCGAAGGGGTTCTTTTTCTGATAGTAGCCCTGCTCCGGCTCGTACAGAGCCATATTCATAAATTCAGCAAAAGTTATCATACCTTTATCGGCAATGCGGGCGCGTATTTTTTCAGTAAGAGAATTCATTATCTAACCTTGAAGTAGAGAGTTATTTCAGCGGAGTCGTTGGTTGCGTATGTAACTGAGTTGAACTTGAGCCTTTCCACAAATTCAACAGCCAGCTTCTCTATGTTTGAATCGCTTCTTGTTATGAGCACTATTCCGTATGTGGTTCCCTGTTTGTCTATTTTGAAACGCACGTTCACCTTTGTGTCGTTAGACAGAGAAAATGTGGGCTTAGGCGGCACATGGGTTATGCGGCGTCTGTTGTTGCTTATATTTTCCAGCACAAAGAAACTGCTGTCCGCGTATTCCTTCGCCTCAGTGGTGGATTTTTCGCCCTGCCCTGCCCTGACTTCCTTTTCCACAGTCTCACGGGTGGACTGAATCTCTGAGAGGAGCCTTTTATCCACCCTGACTTCGGAATCCGTGGTGACACGGCTTACCTTAAGGTCAGGAATTTCGACCTCGTAATTTGTATCGACATCAACCTTCGGAATATCAAGCTCCGGCATGGTTATTGTGGGTTCAACATTTCCGAAAGGGTTTTCCGCAGGCCGTTCCGGCACACCGGTCACCTTTACGGGCGGTTTGGGCAGAATCTTAGGCCTCGGAGGAATTATCTCCACCGCTATGGGCTCGGATCTGCTCGAAAAATCGACCTTAAATTCCGGCAGAAAGCCCAAAGCGGCTATATGCGCCAGAACAGAGATCAGAACAAACGGAAAAAGCCGTGCCAAGACTACTCCTCGTCAACTGCTATTGCGAACTTTGCAAAGCCTGTTTTTCTGGCAGCATCCATAACAAAAACCACCTTTCCGTGGGTTGCCGCCTTATCGGCTTCTATAACAACCGTTGCCTCAGGGCTTTCGTTCTTAAGGCTGTCCAGTATTCCCGCCACCTTGTCATCAGCGTAAAGAACGCCGTTAACATGGATTCCGCCTTCGCTGTTTATGGAAATACGGATATTTTTCTTAACCTCCACCGGGTCACCCTTCGCCTTGGGCAAATCAACATCAATAGAGCTCGAAACTATGAATGATGTTGATACCATGAAGAAAATAAGCAGAAGGAAGACCACGTCTATCAGAGGCGTAATATTTATATCAAGGCTCTGTTTGCGGTCGTCTCTGGAAAATTTCACTGTCCGCCCTCTTTGAAGATAAGGTTAATCATTTTACTGGTGGCCTGTTCAAGCTCAAGGCTCACCCTGTCAGACCTGTGGCGCACTATGTAGTAAAATATCATGGTGGGGATAGCCACACTGAGACCTGCCGCAGTGGTAAGCAGCGCCTCGGATATACCCCCGGCGAGAGCCTGAGCATCGCCCACACCTTGAGAGCTTATCACTATGAATGTCTTAATCATACCGAGAACCGTACCCAAAAGACCGAGCAGAGGGGAAACGCTGGCTATGGTCTGGAGCGTGGGGAGATATTTCTCAAGCCTGCGGGCTTCGTAACGGCCGGATTCCTCTGTGGCTTCCATCAGTCTGGAAATGGGCAGGTCAAGGTTGTTCAGCACATCAGAGGCGATTTTGGCAGCAGAACTGGCATCAGCGCTGCTGATTGTTCTTGCCGCTCCGAGATCTTTTTTGCTGAGTGCCTCAAAAAGCTTATCCAGAAAAAGCTTCGGCATATATCTTTCTTTTCTGAGGGCATAAAGCCTCTCAAGGAATATTCCAAGGGAAATCATGGACAGAAACAGAATCGGATACATAAGCACTCCGCCCTTCTCCATAATCTGCACGAATGAATCCAACATCAATAGACCTCCAATTATATAAATACCTTAATATATTACACACTTATACACTATCTTACGCCGCAGACGGTCACAAGACTGTACAGTTTGAAAAAAACTACATCCTACAGCTTACCCCCACTCGCATGAGAGATTGCTTCACTCTTAAAGAGTTCGCAATGACATCTTAACCGTCACTGCGAGGAAGGCGTGAGCCTAACGCGGCAGTCTCTTCCATGGGAACCTATCACGCTCATCCGCTATCCGAACCGATATAAATACCTTAAATATATTACACACTTATATACTATCTTACGCCGCATACGGTCATAAGACTGTACAGTTTGAAAAAAACTACATCCTACAGCTTACCCCCACTCGCATGAGAGATTGCTTCACTCTTAAAGAGTTCGCAATGACATGTTAACCGTCACTGCGAGGAAGGCGTGAGCCTGACGCGGCAGTCTCTTCCACGGGAACCTGCTCGGCTATTCTCTGATAAATGCCCAGAATGACCCTCCCCCTTTAACAAAGGGGGAAAGAGGGGGATTTCCCTATTTCCCGCTGAGCTTCTTCTCCAGCACCTGAGCCTCAGAAGTTTTTCCGAGCTTCTTATATATATCGACCGTTTTTCTTAAACTTTGTTTCGCATATTTTGATTCGGGGAAGAGGTAATACCCCTTCATGTATGCTGCTGCTGCCTGTTCAGGCTGCTTTTTAACCTCAAGTATTCTGCCCTGATGAAAATACGCACCCGGCATAACGGAAATATTCTTACTTACCAGCATATCTTTAACCGTCTGCTCGTTTTTAACAAGCTCCGCCCCGTCAAGGAGTGAGAGGTATCTGTCCATACCCGTATAGTAAAGCTCCGAATCCTTGTCCTTAAAATATTCAGCGGATTTCAGAACTTCCGCAGGGTTTCTGGAAACCTCGGCAATCTTGCTGTTGGCAAGCTCCCTGAACCTTTCGGATTCAGTAAGCTGGAGATATATTTTAACAGCCGCAGCAGAATCTTTGGCCTCCGTGCAGTCAGCTTTTAGGAAAAGGGCATCCTCTTTTGAGCCGCCGATAACCATAAGCCTGTCCGCATCAGCTATGCACTGTTCAAGCCTGCCTGTGGTTTTAAACAGCCTTCCGCGCAGGAGATACCCCTCACGCACATACTGGGAATCGGGAAACTCGCCGAAAAAGCGGTTAACCATCTTGGTTGCCAGATCAATCTCCTTGAGATCTATGGCAAGTCTGGCTGCCTGAATGAGCAGGAAATCCTTTCTCTCAAACCTGCCCAGTCCGGTGAGTGACATCTCTCCGGTTTTCAGGAACTCAGTCTTCATATTCCTTGCCGCATAGCCGGAAAGCAGACCGTAAACCGAGTCGAATATAGCGTAATTTTTGGCGATAAGCGTACGGTAAATAGGCTCCGCATCATCATAACGCTTCATTGAGGTGTAAACCTTAGCCTTAAGCAGAAGGTTTTTCGGCTCATTGTCCGTGGAGTTCAGCAGGTCAAGCACACGCCTGTAGTCACCGGCGAGGAACAGACTCTCCGTCAGAGTGTCGAAAAACTGCATGTCCGCAAAATGTTTTCTGTATATTTTCACAGCCTCGTCATGCTGATCCAGCTTGAGATACGTGAGCATGAGGAGGTAATCAGTCTCTTTTTCAGTGTGGGGAACCTTTTTCAGTTCGGCCAGAGCGCCATTGAAGTCTTTTTTGTTGTAAAGAATCGCAGCGCGCAGTTTGGAGGCTTTTTCTCCCTGTAGATTGCCGAGAAATCCTTCTGCAGCCTCATATTTCTGTCCGCCTATGGCTATTTCAGCCTTAAGCAGCTTGCAGTCATCTGTGAAGCAGTCCTCCACCAGCATCAGGGCATCCGCTGTTCTTCCACGGAGGTAGTAAATCTGCCCCAGAACATAACGGGCTATTTTAACCTTTTCGTCCTCTTCGCTGGAATCTATGTATTTCAGGAGGAGAAACTCGGTTTTTGAAATATCCGTGCGGAAATATGCTATACCGCGGTAGAAATATGCGCTCTCCATCAGTTCGCGGCTGAATATTATGCTGTCCAGACGGCGCACCGCCTGCGGATAGTCTTTCCCGGCCATTGCCGCAAGGCCGTTATAGTAGTTTATATAGTCCTTATTAATTTTCTTATCAAAGTTTATGCGGTCGCCGAAGGCGGGATCAAGCGCAGGGAACATCTGCCTGACGTAGAAGAAGAAAACGTTCAGCCTGTTTTCATCCGCTTTAAGCTTTCCGGTAAGCTCAGCCGCTCTGTTGACATTCCTGCCGAGAACGGCAAGCTTCGCGTTCAGAACATTTTTTGCTTCACCCTCAGGCATGGCATTAATCAGCTTTTCAGCCCCGGCTCTGTCTCCCCGTGAAAGAAGGGTGTCGGCTATCATGGGTGCTGTGTTCGCGGTTGCTTTGCCGGCAAGCTTTGCCACCTCTTCCGGTTTGCCGAGAAGGTAGTCCGCCACCACAGCAAAATCATACATATAAGGGAACTTGTCAAAAAGCTCCTTCTGCTCCGCAGCGGTCTTCTCTATCTGAGCGTAGTCCTTCCTCTGCATGAGGGAGTAAAGGTATGTATAAAGTGAATATTCGGTAAACTTCGGCTGTTCCCTTCCTGCGGTTATGACGGCAGGGTAGTTCTTTGTGTTGAAGTAATATGAGAAAAGGCTGTCCGTGGCTATATCACCCGCCGCACCGCCGGATTTTATAACGGTTTTAAGCGCATCCGCACCGCCTGAGAGATTGCCCGTTTCCATAAGGGAAAGACCGTAAAGAAGCGAGCACTCCTGAATATAAGGCGTTCCTGCAAGCCTCTGCCTGTATTTCCCGTATGATTCAATAACCTGAATGTATTCCTTTCGGATGAAGTTTTTCACTATGTTGTTGCGGTAGGCCCTTTCCCCCACAAAAACGGAAGAAAGGCTTGTGCCGAAGCTGCCGGAGTACATCCCGCCCGGTTCGGCGGATGAGTACTCTTTTTCCTGAGTGTTTTCCAGCCGGAAGCTTTCCTGCCTGATGTATGTATCAAAGCCGGAGGCAACATTGAACGAAAGTGAAACGTCCATGTAGGAAGGAGCCACGCTGAACTTGGAAATATCCTCCCCCGTGAACGCAAATTCAGGGATGAGCACATCGGCAAAAGCCGGAACAGCGGTCAAAACAAAAAGCAGACAGGAGGCAACAAATTTTTTCATTATTCGCTTTCGGTTTTCTTTTCGGGCGAAGTAGCGTCAGAGCATCCGCCCTCGCATCCCACTATACCGCTGAAAAGCGAAACAGCCACGATAAGAACCATAAAAAGTCTAGTTAATTTCACCGCCGTCCTCCGTTGATCTTAATTTGTTATAAAGCCCGTGATGTGTCATATCAAACATAAGAGGCGTAACGCTGACATACCCCTGAGAAACCACATAGTCGTCAGAATTATCACGGTCGTCCCTCTTGTATTCCTCTCCGGTGAGCCAGAAGTATTTGTTCCCTTTCGGGTCTTCCCTCACGGCAAAGCTGTCCAGAAACTTGGTGTTGCCCTGAACAGCGTATTTCCATCCTTTAAGTTCCTCGTATTCAAGTGGAGGAACATTTATGTTCAGAAGCATTCCGTTGTCAGTGTCCATATGGTAAAGCTTTCTGGCGAAAAATGCGCCGACCTTAGCCGCAGGTTCAAAGTTGCGGCATCTTTTGGAGGCGAGGCTGACCGCTATGGACTTTATGCCCAGCATAGCCCCTTCGGTAGCGGCGGAAACAGTGCCGGAATAAATTACGTTTGTGGCAACATTTGCACCGTGATTAATTCCGGAAACAACAAGATCCGGCTTTTCCGCAACGATGTTTGAGAGAGCTATTTTCACACAGTCGGCAGGGGTTCCCTTTACCGCAGTGCCGAAAAATTTGCCGTATCTGTAGAACTCCTCCGTGCGGAGGGGATCGTAAATTGTAATGGCATGCCCCACTGCGGACTGTTCTGTCAGCGGAGCAACAACGGTGACATCCGCAAACTCAGACAAGGCAAGGTAAAGCTGATATATGCCGTCAGAGTAGATTCCGTCATCATTGGTAAGCAGAATTTTCATAAATCACCCGTAGTTTGCGGCATATGTTTTAAACACACGCCACATTTAACCATACATGAAGCGGGGATATTTTTCAAGCGGGTCAATTGTTAGGAAAATTATAAGAACACAAAGTTCAAAGCTGTTCCGCAGGGCGCATAACCACTTCAATATCGGCTGGTTTCCCCCAGTAAACAGACGAGGTCACCGCAACATCTATCCCTGTGCGGGCATATTCCTCAGCGTTTGAGGCATTTACCCCCCCTGCGGCGGCTATGATTATACCGGGGTATTCGGCCTTTATCAGCTTCACCCATTCAGTGAGAGTTTCGGGTTTAACTTTATCAAACTGAATGTTGCCCGCTCCGGCTCTGGCGGCTCTGAGTGCTGCATCAAGGGAATCCGCCTCCACGGCGGGCTTTTTTTCGGGCAGGTTTGCGCATGCTTTTTCAAAGGCGGCATAAGCCTCAGCTTCGGATTTGAAGAAAACGGTGTGGTTCTCAAACAACAGAAAAGTTTCGGAAAGCCCCAGCCTGTGCGGAACAGCTCCCCCTGCTTCAACTGCGTTCATGCAGATTGTCTTCGCTCCGGGGAGGCTTTTGCGGGTACAGGCAACAACAACTGCGGGGTTCCCTCTTTTCGCACTGTCCACAACCTCCCTTGTCCGCGTGGCTATGCCGGAGGCATATTCCATTATATTCTGAGACACTTTCCAGCCTGTATGAAGCTGCCCGGCTGTCCCGGAGGCTGTCATGAACAGTGTTCCGGCCTTTACCCTGCTTCCGCTGGTAAAAAACACTTCCGGTTCCGCCCCGGCTTTTCTGAGCACGGCGCAGGCCTCTGCCACTCCGCCCAGAACACAGTCAAACCGCGCTCTGAACTCCATTATGCCTTTTATGCGTGAAATGCCCATGGCTTCGGTTGTTATATCCCCGTAGGGCACGTCTTCGGTCAGTATTCTTTCAATAAGATAGTCGTAAATAATCAAAACACGCCTCCTTCAGGCACGGTCTCTAAAGGGCGGAGAGCTTTTTCAGCGAGAAAAACACCGCCAGAGATATGCTTCCCAGAAGTATACAGAGAAAAGCCGCTCCGGTAAAGTCGGCATCCATCACAGAGTTATATATTTCAAGGGAAACAGTGTTGGTTTTGCCTATGAGGTTGCCGCCAACCATCAGGGTTATGCCTACTTCGCCCAGACTTCTCCCCGCTGCAAGGATGAGCCCAGCACCGAGGCTGCGCCTGACAGATGGAACCACCACAAGGAAAAAAGTCTGAAACTCTGATTTCCCCAGAGTTCTGGCGGCTTCGGCGAGTTTCAGCACCTCCCGCTCAATTGCGGACTGAACAGGCTTCACCGCAAGGGGCAGACCTGCTATAAATGCGGCTGTGATTACTCCTTTTTCGGTAAATATAATGTCAGGTGTGACGGCGCCGCCCGTAATTGAGGCTATGAGTCCGTTGCGGCCTAAAAGATAGAGCAATATAAAACCTGTACCTACCGGGGGAAACACAAGGGGAAGAGTCACCAGAAAATCAACAAACCCGGCAAATATCCCTTTTCTTTTACCAAGATAGTAGCCGAGCATAAGCCCCGCCGCGCAGTGGAGCACCAGCACGGCAAGGCATGTTCTCGCGGTAAGCAGAATACTGAAAACTATGTTTTCATCATTCAGTATATCGATCATAATCCGTGTTTTTTGGCTATTTTTGCAGACTCGGCATCGGCGAAACAGTTTTTCAGCCTGAGCGCGGCGGCGCTGCCTTCGCTCTCTTTAAGAAAAGCAGCAACTATGGGGATCTCCGCGTAGCCTTCGTTTATCTCTATATAACCGCCTATTTTATCAGCTATACCCATAGTGTCCGTGAGATTTGAGAACCCCGCGTCCACCTCTCCGGCTGCTATGTATGAGTTAACCTGCGGAACAGTAGCAACAACAAACAGCTTCTCCTTAACCTTGTCAGCAAGACCTGAACTTGCCAGATACTGAGTTCCGGCTATGCCGTATATGGCGTTTTCGGTATTGGGAATGGCCAGACGCTTTATTTTGTCTGCGGTTATTTCATCAGTGGAAGCAATCTCAATACCTTTTCGCCATGCAAGGACAAGCTTGCCTTTGCCTATGGGCTGAAAATCGCTTATATCAAGCTTTGCTTTTGTGAAAAAGTTTTTATCACCCACAACAACAGGAATCAGCCCGCTTGCCTTAACCTGCGCAATAACCTGACCGAGGTTGCCGAAGGACATATTCACTTTTATGCCTTCCTTTTTTTCGCAGTATGCTGCCATTTCGGTCACAAGCTTTCTGTAGCCCGCACCTGCTGCCACTGTTACTTCATCCGCGGCAAAAGCCCCTGCGGTCATAACGAAAACAACTGTGATTACTATAAGTTTCTTAAGCATCAATAACCTCCTGAATATTATAATGAACACTTCCCGCCTCATTGCAAACACAGTGAAAACACTCACAGCGCAAGGATTTGAGATGCTTCACTCCGTTCAGCATGACGAAGAACAGTACTTGCTCTATGACACCCTCAGCCGCCTGTTGGGGGTGACAAATTTTTTGGTGAACTGGGCGGAGCAGTAAGGGCATACTTCTTTTTCCGGTTTATGGAAAATTTCGTTTACAGTGCCGCAGGAAACAGCTTTGCCGCCTTTGAGCACCACAACATAATCAGCAAGGCGTATCATTTCATCGTATGAGTGAGTCACAAGAATAACAGGGATGCCGCTTGCCGCAGGCAGTCTGCCTATGAATGGAATAAGCTCCTCTTTTCTCTCAGAATCCAGAGAACTCATAGGCTCGTCCATAAGCATAATTTCCGGATTTGAAAGCAGCGCACGGCCTATGGCGACCCTCTGCGCCTCACCGCCGGAGAGAAAAACAGGCTTTCGCTTAAGCAGATGCCCTATGCCCAGAAGCCTCACAGTTTCCTCAAACCCAAGGGAGGATTCGCCGTTTCTGCTGGCGAAGAGAAGGTTTTTCTTAACCGAAAGGTAAGGAAACAGGCGCTTATCCTGAAAGATGCAGCCGCATCTGCGCCTTTCAGGGAGCAGATTCAGCTTTTCACCGGAATCAAAGAAGGTTTTGCCGTTTACGGATATATGCCCGCTGTCCGGAGTGAGAAGACCAGAAATCATATTTATGAGGCTGGTTTTCCCCGCGCCGGAATGACCGTAGAAAACAGTGATTCCTGTCCGCGGAATACGGATATTAACATCTATAAATGTCTGCCCAAGCTGCTTCTTTACGTTAATTTCCAGCATGCCCCGCCTCCGGACAGCAGAATATTGTCCGTAATTAAACGGCACAGCATTCTGTTATAATTTTTTAAAGGGATTAGTCGTTTACGCCTATTATGACAGAAGAAGCCTTGAACGCTCCTGATATTTTGCTGCCCTTTTTAATGCCGAGCGAGGCGAGTGATTCTTTGGTGATTACACCTGTCAGCTCACTTCCGCCTTCAAGTTTTATTGTTACAAAGGCGTTTACCTCTCCGGCATCCAGTTCCCCGACTGTGCCAGTGAGGAAGTTTCTCACACTGAGCTTATCCTTAACGGCAGGGTCAGCGATTATAACTGAGGAAGCTTTTATCATAGCGAAAGCCTCGCCTCCGACCTTAAGCCCAAGCCTTTCCACGCTTGATTTTGTAATTGTTGCGGCTATTTCATCACCGCCTTTGATCTCAAGAATAACCTCGGCATTTACCTGACCGAGATAAATCTCTTTAACCTTGCCGAAATACTGGTTTCTTACACTTGTTTTCACGCTTAGCCTCCGAAGTGCTGCCATAAGTTCATCCAGATCGTGGATGCTCTCCTGTATCTCAGACATAATAGTGCCAAGCTTGCCGTTTACGAGGTCATATGAGGTGACCAATTTCACTGCGTAGGGGCTGAGTTCAGCGCCGCCTCCGCCTGTGCCGCCTGTTTTTTTAATAACAAGCGGGCTCTCGCTCACTTCATTCATAACCTGTATGGCATCCCAGGCAGCTTTATAGCTGAGTCCGACATGTTTTGCCGCCTGCGAGATTGATCCCGTTTCGGCGACAGCTTTAAGAAGGTTTATTCTGCCTGCGCTGATAAAAAAATTATCTGCTGCGTTAAAACCGAGTTCACCTTTTATTTTCATCTCAAGCTCTCGTTATATACATCGGTACATAGCGTTATATACCCTAAATACCTGTGTGTCAATACTCCGTTCAGCAGATATTTTTTATAAGTGCTTAAAAATATTAACCGGATACCCCGCAGGCTGCGGAATATCCGGAATCGCTGTTTTTTCACACTTTTTTCAAAAAAATATCCTGCCGCTGAGCGGCGGCCTTTATATCATAGCCAGAAGTTTTTTCACCGTTTTTTCTATCCCTTCGGCGACTTCCGGTATGCTCTGCCCCAGCATGTACGCCGGGGAGGTCACTATTTTATTATCTTCATCCGCCACAAAGTCCTTCACAGGGCAGTTCACATGGACTGTTCCCAGCGCTTCCACGGCCTGAGCCGTGCCTGCATCGTCCCCTATGGTCACGGATGTTTTTATCCCCGTTCCCGCAAGGGCTTTGGCAATTACCACCGGGGCAATGCACACCGCACCCAGAGGTTTTTTAGCCAGAACAGTTTCGCGGACTATGCGGAGCACATCGCTGTTAATGCCGCAGTCAGAACCTTTCAGAGCAAAATCAGTCAGGTTTTTTGCCGCTCCGAACCCGCCGGGGAAAATAAGCGCGTCAAAATCGCTTACTTTAACATCGGCAAGGTTTTTTATGTTGCCTCTGGCTATGCGCGCGGACTCGGTGAGAACATTTCTTTTTTCTCCCGAAGCCACCTCACCCCTGAGGTGGTCAACAACATGAAGCTGCTCAATATCAGGAGCCATGCAGATTGTCTCCGCTCCGTTTTTCTGGAGAAAATAGAGTGTGAGAACGGCCTCATGTATCTCGGCTCCGTCAAAAACTCCGCAGCCGCTTAAAACAACTCCGACTTTCGGCATATACCCTCCTTAATCTGATAATTCAAAATTTGCCATCCATGGAAATTTTGAATACACGCTCGCGCCTTGCAAAGCAAGGCTTCGCTGCGCACGGCGCGGCATCTTGTTCTGATAATTCAAAATTTGCCATCCATGGAAATTTTGAATACACGCTCGCGCCTTGCAAAGCAAGGCTTCGCTGCGCACGGCGCGGTTCCATCCATGGAACCGTATAGACAAATTTTAACCGTCTTAAGCCTGCTTTTCAAGTGAACGGGCGATTGATTCGGTTATTTCAAGGCTTCTGCGTGTGCAGTCGTTCAGGGCTATGCCGTGCAGGACGTTTCCGCCCACGTAAACGCCGCCGATCCGTCCGCAGATGGACTCAACAGCCTTCACTTTTTCGGCGTGGCCGGGGTAATACTGCGGGATGGCTTTGTCCCAGCGGAAATGTTTATGGTGAACGGGTTTTGCTGTTATTCCCAGTGTGTCCTTAACCTGATCGTAGGCTATGTCCACAAGCTCCTCATCAGTCTTGGCCATGAGCGATCTGCCTAAGTCAGTATCTCCGCCCATGATAACCCTGACGAGTTTTTTATCCTTCGGTCTTCTGGAGGGGAATATGGAAGAGGTGAAGAGTGCTCCGAGGATTTTCTTATTCTCCAGTTTGGGAATGAGATAGCCGAAGCCGTCCAGTTCGTCCTTAACATCAGCCTCGTTAAAGCCGAGGCCAGCCACAAATGCCGGAGAGTAAGGTATGCCCGCCATTATTTCAGCCAGTTCCTTATCAAGCGTACTGAAAAACTTTGCTGCCTCATAAGCCGGAGCGGCGGAGATTATATTATCAAAGTAATATTCGCCTCCGGTGGTGACAAGCCTGAACCCGTTTTCACCCTTATGCACTTCGCTGACTGTGCAGCCTTTAATTATCTCCACTCCGGCGCACTTTTCCTCAAGGTCGTTTACGCCCTGCATGAGTCCGCCGATATATGATGTAAGCACGCCGCCGGGACCTGCGGGGCCGCTTTTCTTCTTAGGTTTTTTGAGCATTCCCTTAAAGAGTCCGCCGTATTTTGATTCAAGCTCGCAGATAACCGGAAAAGCAGATTTAAGACTGAGCTTCGCCGCATCCCCTGCAAAAACACCGGAAACCATAGGTGCAATCATATAATCAGCCGCTTCCTGTCCGAGTCTGCGTATGGCAAACTCCTGAACAGTTTCATCATGGTCGTCCTTCTTCTGAGGAACAAGAAGCTCGCCCATCAGCCTGAGCTTGCCTTTGAAACTGATCAGATCAGTCCTGAAAAATGCAGGTGCGCTTTCGGGAACCCTGATAAGCCTGCCGTAGCGCATGATAAAGCGTTTGCGGGCGGCATCGTTGCTTGGCAGAAGCTTTTCGCCGAGACCTGCATCTTTAAAAAGCTGCACCGTGTGCGGCTTGCTGTCCAGAAAACCGTTCGGGCCTGCCTCGATTGTAAATCCGTTTTCACTTGCGGTTCCTATGCAGCCGCCGAGTCTGTCATCCTTTTCAAAAAGAGTGACAGATACCCCTTCCACGCGTGAAAGCCAGAATGCAGCGGACAAACCCGCTATTCCTCCGCCTATAATACCTACTTTCATAAATAAACCTTCCTTTTTTTACCTGAAACAGTCGCCGGATATTTCCGAAGACCTGTTAACAGGCACTATTGCCTTGCTGATACTGCCGTATGAATCTATCAGACGGCATATACCCTCAAGCTCGCCGCGGTCTACGCCGCTTTTATCCGCCCATGAAACTCTCTGAAGTTTCATGAGGATTCTTTCTTTTTCATCAACATTACTGACAAGATTCTGAAGCATTCCGTTCACATATTCCTTAGCGCCTTCATAGTCCAGCTTCATTTCTCTTGCTATCTGGTCGTGGTAGCTCATCACCGCCAGATAGTCAAACCCAGCATCCAGCAGCATATCCACCGACTGGGAGTACCAGCTTATCCCCTTCATGGAATCGGCCGGGGTCTCATAGTATATATTCGCGGCAAAGCGCACTGAGGGATTGCGCACCAGAACAGCCTGTCTCAGTTCGCGGAAGAAATCCGCCATTTTCTGTGCTTTCCAGTATGCCCATGGAATATAAGTGTCATTGCAGCCGCCGGGAACCTTCGTGCGGTTTTCCCTTTCAAGACAGCCGAAAAGGTCGCCGGAGGTGAGCATAAGCCCTGTGTCCATATAGTAGGCATGCAGGGCGGAGAGGCTTGCCCCTTCCCTGTGGCGCATTATAAAATCATCCTGAAAGAGGATTCCGTCTATGTCATATGCGGCCAAATCCTCAAAAAGGCGCACTAGCTTCCGCCTCACTGCGGACATAAAAATACTCGCGCCGTAGCCCTCACCCGTGCCCTGACCGTCTGCGAAGGTTTTTTCCATAAGGAGCGGTGTCTTGAGGAAAGAGAGAGTGCGTGTAGCCATCCATGCATAAAGCTTTATGCCTCTTTTGTGCGCCTCTTCTATCATCACGGGGAGGAGATCATCCACAACGCATGCTTCATCAGTCTGAAAATAAACACCTGTGACGCATTCGCTGTTTTTTAGGAAGTGGTATCTGTCTGAGGAGTTATGGAAGACACGGAAGAAAACAGTGTTGCCCCCCTGCTTCTTCACCTCATCAAAAAACCTGCCGGGGTTCTTCTCATAAGCAGGGTCAAGCACGAACACCTGAACACCGTTGAGAAGCGGGCGGGTCTTCTCCAGAAGAGTAACGGAGCCGGCATAAAGATACGTCGGCAGAAGAAATGTGATAAGCAGTATTATCCGCTTCATAGTTCCGATTTTACGATTATGGGTTCAAGGCGGTACTTCGCCTTTATGTCATCCCGTTTTTTCTGCGCTTCCGCATAGGTTGCGCTGGGCGAGCAGCGGAGCCTGTACCAGATCCCCTTTGCTCCCAGATCTATTTTAACATAATAAATATCGGGAAAGTTCTTTTTCAGCTTATTCAGCTCGGCTTTTGCAGTCGCCTCATCTTTGTAGGCGGCAAGCTGGAGCACGTAAGCGCCCTTTGCGGGCGGCTTCGGGGTTTCCTGCGCGGCAGGTTTAGGTTCCGGCTTCTTCTCCGCAGGCTTTGCCGCGGGTTTGGGCTCTGGCTTTTTTTCCGCAGGTTTCACAGGCTCAGGTTTCTTTTCAGCGGGTTTGGGAGCAGGTGCGGGTTTATTTTCCGCCGCAGGAGCAGGCTTAGGCTTCTCCGGTTCCTTTTTCTCAGTCGGCGGAGCCGCAGGTTTTTCCTCCGGTTCCTCATAGGGCAGAGGAGCGGGAATTTTCTTCTCCTCAGGCGCTGCGCCCGGTGCTCTTTCCGAAACTTCCACACTTCCGTCGTAGCCAAGCCTGTAGGTCAGCTCACCCGCTTCGGAAGGGTCTGTCATCTCCTCCGGTTTTTCCGCAGGTTTCTGAGCGGTTGTTACTTTGGACGGTTCAGACACCTTCTCTGCCACATATACAAAGAAATACGCCGCAAGCCCGAAAAGCAGGAAGAACAGAAAAACCGACTGAATCTTCCTGCCGAAATTGTCCCTGTTGTCCGACAAGTTACATCCTTTCCGGCGCGCTCACTCCGAGGAGGTCAAGACCGAAACGCACAGCAGCGGCAACACCCGCGCAGAGGCTCAGTCTGGCTCCGGAGAGTTCAGGGCTTTCCGGGTTTATGATAACGTTATTGTAATAGTAGGAGTGGAACATAGAGGCCAGCTCCTGAAGGTAGTATATCACTCTGTGGGGCTGTCTGTGGAATGCAGCAGTCTCCACTATGCCTTTAAGTTCATAAAGCTTTCTTATTATTTCTTTTTCTTCATCAAGCTCAAGGATGTGAAGGTTAGCTCCCTTTTCCCACTCAAGCCCCTGCTCCGCAGCCTTGGAGTACAGTCCGTAAACCCTTGCGTGGGCATACTGAACATAATAAACAGGGTTGTCCGAAGTGCGCTTTTTGGCAAGGTCTATGTCAAAGTCGAACTGAGCTTCAAAATCCCTCATAAGGTAGAAGAACCTTGCCGCGTCCACACCTATTTCGTCTATGAGCCATTTCAGCGTGATGAACTCACCCGCACGGGTGGACATGGAGGCACGTTCGCCGTCCTTAATAAGGTTCACCATCTGGATCAGCGAAACATTGAAATCAAAGTCCTCTATGCCGAGGGAGTAAACCGCTGAGGCAAGCCTTTTCACGTAACCGTGGTGGTCAGCTCCCCAGACATCAATACTGGTTCTCACCCCTCTTCTGAATTTGTTGCGGTGGTAGGCTATGTCTGAGGCGAAGTAGGTGTATTCGCCGTTCTGACGTTTAACCACCCTGTCCTTATCATCGCCGAATTTTGTTGAGGCAAACCACACAGCACCTTCACTGTCATAGACATGGCCGAGGGTGCGGAGTTCAGTAAGGCATTCCTCAACCTCTCCGCTTTCGTACAGGGATTTTTCGCTGAACCATCTCTGGAATGTGACACGGAACTCTTTCAGATCCGCCTCTATTCCGCCCCTTATATCCTCAAGGCCGTATTCAAAGGCGATGTTCTGCGCCTCTGCCTCATTCATTGAAAGAAGCTTGCCTCCGTGTATTTTATGGAGCTCTTTTGCTATGTCTGTTATGTAGTCACCCTTGTAGCCGTCCTCCGGGAACTCAACATCCTGCCCGCACACCTGAAGGTAGCGCACATAAATGCTTTTGCCGAGGTTACTCATCTGCTTGCCTGCGTCATTCACGTAATATTCGGTCATAACTTCAAATCCGGCAGCTTTAAGTATACGTGCCAGACTGTCCCCGTATGCGGCGTTGCGGCCGTGGCCTATGTGAAGCGGCCCAGTGGGGTTGGCGCTTACAAACTCCACCATCGCCTTTCTCCCTCCGCCCATGTCAGACATGAAGGGGGAGTCAGAACTTATGCAGTCACGGAGAAGGTCGGTATAAAAGGTTTTTGATATAAAAAAATTTATAAAACCGGGACGGACAGGCTCGCATTTTTCGATAAGAGAATGTTTCATCCTTCCCGCTATGTCAGCGGCTATGTCAAACGGGTTTTTTCTTAAGGATTTTGAGAGCTTAAGGGCAGCGTTCGCCGCGAAATCGCCGTGTTCCTTGTTGTTCGGCACTTCAACGGTGTATTCCGGCAGTTCGGCTTCAAGCCCGCTTTCCTTTAATATTTCCTCAACTGCTTTATCGATAAGGGATTTAATGACAGCCTTCAAATTTCGTCCTCCGTGTTTTCCTTGAAAAGCAGATAGTATCAGGTTGAAAAACCAAATTCAAGAGGGGAATGGAACATGCCCGCCGTACATGTTTAAGGAGGTTTATCCAATGGACAATTTTTCCCGTTTACGGTAAATTGATTAGAAATTTACGCCGAATGGTGTAGAATATTATTAGAATAACAATTTAAGGGGTTTTGCAGTGATTGAAGCGGAAAGCGGGCTGATTGACAAGCTCTCCATACTTTATGTCGAAGATGAGGATTCCATAAGGGAGCGCCTTTCCCGTTTCCTCCAGAGGCGCACTCAGACCCTGTATCAGGCATCCAACGGCCGCGAAGGGCTTGAGATGTTTCTTGAACACAAACCGGACATCATAATAACCGACATCCGCATGCCCGTCATGGACGGCCTCAGCATGGCAGAGCAGATCCGTGAGCATAATGCGGACATACCCATTATAATAACCACCGGGCATAATGACGAGGAATTCTTCCTCCGCTCCATAGACATAGGCATTGATAAATACATAAAGAAGCCCATCAACTTCAAGGAATTCATACAGGTGCTGATACGCACGGCGAAAACCGTTATTCAGCAGAAAGAGCTGGATTCCAAAAACCAGTTCATCAAAACCATACTGGATATTAACCCGCAGATGCTTTTAATCACTGACGGCGAAAAAATATCTTATCTCAATAAGTCATTCCTGAAATTCATAAAATGCGAACATATAGACCAGTTTCAGGATAAGTTCGGCTCCATTGACTACTTCCTGATTGAAAAAGATGACAGCTTCTACCGAAACAAGCCTTTCAGCGAGTGGGTGAAGACCGTAATAAACAGCCCTGAGAAAGACCATATGCTGATAATGACAAATGATCTCCAGCATAAGGACCCCAACAACTCGGACAATTCCTCTTTTATGATAAGGGTTAATAAGGTTCCGGGGCATGCGGAATGGCTGCTGAGTTTCAGTGACATAACCAAGCTGGAGCAGGAGAAGGAGCTCTACATGGTTATGTCCAATCAGGATTACCTCACGGGCATATTCAACAGAAAGAAATTTTATGACGAACTGAACAAAGAGATAGACAGGGTTCGCAGATACAGCCAGAAGCTCAGTGTGATAATGTTTGATGTCGACCATTTCAAAATGGTTAACGACACTTACGGGCATCAGGTCGGAGATACCGTGCTTCAGGAGATCTCAGCCATTGTGCAGAGGGCTATCCGCAAGACGGATGTATTTGCTCGCTACGGGGGCGAGGAGTTCACAGTGCTTATGCCCGGAACCTCCCGCCAGGGTGCTACTGAAATAGCGGAAAGACTTCGTGTGGAAATAGAAAACGCATCCTTCCCCCATACAGGCAGAATAACATGCAGCTTCGGCGTGGCGGAAATTGATGACCATGACAACTCAGACACCTTCATAAACAAAGCGGATGTAGCCCTCTATAAAGCTAAAGACAAAGGGCGAAACATGGTCGAGGTTTTTGACAGCGGCGGAATTATATGCAAAAAGTAGCCTCAGGGTGCTCTTTTTCAGTGATTAACATTTGATATTGTTGTTTTTTGCATGTACCATTCAGTTCATAGGCGCATTTGTGTGCGCCGTAATTCCTTAAGATTTTCGGTATGATAAAGCTATACAATGTTAACGTATCTTTTTTTGGTGAAAAAAAAGCTCTGGACGGTGTAAACCTCAAGGTCGCCCCCGGCGAGTTCCTCTATATTACCGGGGAAAGCGGAGCCGGAAAATCCACACTGCTCAGGCTGATTTACGCCGATCTCAACCCCACCAGAGGCATAGTCATGGTGGACGGTCAGAATGTCAGCAATATGAACCATAAGACAATCCCATACCTCAGACGCAGCATAGGCGTAGTGTTTCAGGACTTTAAGCTTCTTGAGGAAAAAACGGTTTATGATAATCTCCGCATGGCGCTTGAGATATATTACCTCAAGCCGAAAGTGATGGAGGAAAAGATATTCCCCCTTCTGCGGAAGCTGGGCATCTTCGTTAAGCGTGACACAATTGTGAAAAAGCTCTCCGGCGGTGAAAAGCAGAGGGTGGCAATAGCCCGCGCCCTGATAAACGAACCGAAGGTAATTCTGGCGGATGAGCCCACGGGAAACCTTGATAACGATAACGCGGATTCCATAATGCGCCTGCTCCTCGAAAACAGGGACAAAGGTTCAACAGTTATAGTCGCAACCCATGACCAGAGGCTGATGGAGCACTTCCCGGCGCGGATGGTGGAACTGAAATACGGCAAAATAAAATCAGACAGCGCCACAGGCTTCAAAGCGCCCGAAAAGGAGGAAAACGATGAAGATTAGCGTCGTTCTCCGCAACGGGTTCAGACTTTTCAGGGAAACCCTCTCCCTCAACCTCGCATCCGTCATAACAGTTATAACAGTGCTTTTCATCTACAGCACCTTTGTGATAATCGGCAGTTCGTCTGACACCTTCCTGAAAGAGATCACCAAGACCGACTCCATGAGGGTTTATGTTAAGTCATCCTCCAAAACCTCCATTGAAGCTCTTTTGAAACAGCTTGAGGAGACAGACGGGGTGGAGAGCCTTAAGTATTACTCGCCCGATGACGCGTATAACTACCTGAAAGGCTCCACGGTGAACATAAACTATCTGGACAAAATACCCGCCGAGCTTTTCCCGGCTTTTATAGAAATAAGCATAAAGGAAGACTTTCAGGATGTTACCCGCCTCAGGGAGATGGAACGCAGGGTAATGGCTCTTGCCAATGTTGATGTGGCAAGTTACGGTGAAAAATGGATTCAGAACTTCAATGATATACGCTCAGCGGTGAAAATCTTTCTGGTGGTGCTCACCCTGCTGCTCACCGTTTCCGTGGGCATAATAATTTTCAACACAATCCGCCTCAGCCTGTTCCGCTACAGGGAGGATATTAAAATCTACAACCTCGTGGGCGCGACCAGAACATTTATAGAGACCCCGTACATGATCTGCTCATTCGTGGAGATAAGCATAGCCTACGCTATATCATCCTCATTTGTGTATCTGTTCATGCTGTTTCTGAACGTTAAGCTCCTTGCCCCTGTGGGTCTTAACTTCATTGTGCTGCCTGATATTTTCTATTTTATCAAAACCTATATCTACCTTGCGGTTATAAGCGCGGTAGCCAGTATGATAAGCGTTGCCTCCTTCCTGAATAAGGTGAAAAGCATAAATGAATCTTAAAGCCGCCGCCGCAGGCCTGCTGCTGCTCACAGCCGCATACGCCTCTGCCGATTATTACGAAGACAGGCTTAAGGAAACCAGAAGCTACCTGACCGACATAAAAAAACGGCTGGACGAGGAACGCAGACAGATCGACAAAATTGATAATACCAAAAAAACCGTTGCCCTAAAGGTGGATAACCTCAACGAAACTCTGGATGTGCAGGGAAAAATGATCTCAGAGCTCACCGGAGAGTCCGTGCAATTGAGGAGAGAGGTTCAGGCGCTGGAAAGGGAAACAAAAACACTCAACAGCGAAATAGCCACCATAAGGGACTCGGTGGAGACCAGCAACATTTACCTGATTGACAACATAGAGTATGTGAATATCAAGCTTCTGCTCTTCACCAAAGAATCAAGGGACACCATAAAAAACATGGAGATAGTGGAAAATATAAACACTATCCTAATGAAAAAAGCGGATGAAATTGCCGCCAAATCCGCCCGCCTCCGGCAGATAAAGGATGAAAAAGAAGGAAAGTCCCGCGATATTGAGCATCTTCTCCGCATGAAACAGCGTCTAGTGGATGAGTACAACACAGAAAAAACAAAACTAAACCAGCTTGTTGCTGTCATGGAACAGGATAAGGAAAGCAAGCGGGAATACATAAAAATCCTCAGCCAAAAACAGCAGGATTTTGAAAAAAAGATGGACAGAATCCGTGTTCAGCTTGAGGAAAACCGTAAAAAGGAAAAGGCCGATGAAGGGGACGCAACCCTGTTCGGAAGGCTTAAGGGAAAGATGGACTGGCCCCTGGAAGGAGAAATCATAGAATTTTTCGGCCCCAAGAAAGTTGAGGGTTTTCAGGGTACAATTCAGAATAAGGGAATAAAAATCAGCCCTTCAAAACACGGAGATGTGCGGGCTGTATCCGAGGGAACGGTAAAATATGTGGATAACATAAGAGGGTTCGGAAATCTGATCATTGTCGGACACCCCGGCGCATACTACTCCCTGTACGCAAATATGGGCAGAGTAAACGTGCAGACCGGAAACAATGTGGCCGCAGGACAGGCAATAGGCTCCGTAGCTGTTGACCAGCAGCCTGAAACGCCCTATCTTTACTTTGAAATACGTAAGCATAACGAAGCTCTCAACCCTGCTGAGTGGCTTAAACCCGTTAGGAGATAAACAGTATGAACTTCAAAAAGAAACTTTTACCGCTTCTCGCAGCGTCCGCCCTTCTTATTTTTCTGGCCGCTTCGGGAATATTCATCAAGGAAACCGGCACAGCTTCCGCCAAGTCCAGCAGGTATGAAAACCTGGACTCGTTCACGGAAGTTATGTATCTGATAGAAAAAAACTATGTTGAGCCTGTTGAGAACAAAACCCTTGTGGACGGAGCCATAAAAGGCATGCTTCAGGGTCTTGACCCCCACTCAACCTATTTCACCGAAAAAGAGTACAAGGACTTTCAGGTGGAGACCAAGGGTGAGTTCGGCGGACTGGGCATAACTATAGGCATGAGGGACAATATCCTCACCGTTATAGCCCCCATTGAAGACACGCCCGCATTCAGGGCCGGACTCAAATCCGGCGATAAAATCATCAAGATAGAGGACAACGCCACAACAGGCCTGTCCCTTGAAGATGCGGTTAACAAACTCAGGGGCAAACCCGGAACAAACATCACAGTAACCATCCACCGCGACAGCATCCCGAAACCCTTTGACGTAACCCTCACCAGAGCCATCATCAAGGTTAAGGCAGTTAAGGCGGACATGATCGGCAAGGATGTTGCCTACATAAGGGTAACCCAGTTCAAAGAGGATGTATCCGGCGAGATCAAAACCGCAATCGAACAACTGAGAAAAAATAAATATAAGGGCATAATAGTCGACCTGCGCAATAACCCCGGCGGTCTGCTCAGCGAGGCTATAAATGTTTCAAGCATATTCCTCCCCTCCGGCAAAGAGGTTGTGTACACCAAGGACAGAACAGGCAAGGATCAGCACTTCAAGTCATCCACATTCACCCTGAGGGAGGAGAAAACCCCGCTTGTGCTCCTTGTTAACGAAGGATCGGCCTCAGCGTCCGAAATCCTCGCCGGAGCCATTCAGGACTATAAAAGAGGCGTTCTTGTCGGTAAAAAAACCTACGGCAAAGCCTCAGTTCAGTCGATAATACCTCTCAGGGACGGTTCCGCTGTCAAACTCACAACGGCGAAATACTACACACCCAAAGGCAGAATGATCCACGATAAGGGCATAGAGCCCGACCTTTCTGTTGAGGATGTTTCGGATAACGTTACCCTTACTCAGGAAGAGATAGACAAGCTCGCCGCTGATATAAGCAAGCCTGTGATCGACCTCCAGAGGGACGAACAGCTTAAAGCCGCTGTGGAAAAACTGAGGGAAATGATAAAAAATGGCTGAAAGAAAAAAACCGGTACGCAAACCGGGAAGACGCAGAACAACAGGGGCGGGTAAAACCGCCTCTTCAAAACAGTTATATATACTCGGCGGCATTCTTGCCGCCGTTTTAGTGCTTCTTCTGGGAATTTATCTCGGAATGAAGGCCGCAGGCAAAGGCGAACTCACTGAGAAAAAAGAGATAAAATCCCCGCTGAGCTCTGTTCAGGAAGAGGTGGTGACAAAGGATAATAAATCCGCCACCGTCGAAGAGGCGGACAAGGCGCTTAAGCTCGTCATGTTTAATCTTGGAATCAGCAGCGAAACCATCAAGTCGCGCAAAATGGATGACGGAAGCGTTCCTGTTATCACATATGTAATCAGTCTCTCTGAGGATAAAAAGGACGAACTCACAGAAGAGCTCAGACCCATGCTTGAGAATCTGGGATTTAAGACAACCCTCAGCGACAACCTCAGCGCTTCCGGCGAAAACGGCAGCATTATACTGATCTTCCCCGTGGAAAAAACAGAAAAGCCCAAGGAGAAGGACAAGCCCGTGGTTCTGCCCGCTGATGCCCCGAAGCTGGCGATCCTGATTGATGACTGCGGCTACAGTGTTCCGCTGGCAAAAAGACTAGCGGCAATCAAATACCCTGTCACTTTCGCCATACTTCCCTATCTTCCCCATGACACAGAAACTGCTGAAATCGCCCGCGCAGGCGGGAAGACAGTGTTTCTGCACTTTCCCATGGAACCCTTATCATACCCCGATACTGATCCGGGCAAGGGAGCCGTTCTCCTGAACATGCCCCCCAGCATAATAGAGGCTCAGGCGGATAACAACGTTAAGCGGATAGGAAAGCTGGACGGCTTCAATAACCACATGGGCTCCGCATTTACGGAAAGCGAAACCAAGATGGAGCAGGTTCTGGGCTTCATGAAAAAGCACACTGACACCTACATAGACAGCTATACCTCCGGCAAGTCAGTTGCTTATGATGTCTGCCTTAAGCAGGGGATGAAGTGCGGTCAGAACAGAAAATTCATTGACAATGAAAACAACGAAACATATATCAGAAAAAAAATCATGGAAGGGGTTGAACTCGCCAAAAAGAACGGCAGCCTCATCATGATCGGCCACCTGAGAGAGGAAACCGTGCGCACCCTTGAAAAACATCTGGCAGATGTGGAAAAGGCGGGTGTCCGAATTGTTTCCATCAAAGAACTGGCGCACAGGAAATAACATTTAAGAGGAACACTTTTTGCTTTTTTTAGGTATAGAAACTTCATGCGATGAAACCTCAATGGCGGTGTATGACACCGCCCGCGGGGTTCTCTCCACCCATACAGCCTCTCAGGCGGACATCCATAACCTCTTCGGCGGAGTGGTTCCTGAAGTCGCCTCCAGAAACCACATCCTTAAGCTGGAACCGCTTTACGAAAAATGTATGGCTGATGCTTCTGTCACGCCCTCTGATCTTGATGTAATTGGCGTTACCAACGCTCCGGGGCTTATCGGCGCGCTTTTTGTGGGTGTGGGCTTTGCCAAGGGGCTGGGCTACGGACTCAGGATTCCCGTTATGCCCGTGAACCACCTCTCGGCGCATATTCTCGCCGCAGAGCTTGAGCACAGGGAGCTTAAACCCCCTTACCTCGCTTTGATCATCAGCGGCGGGCACACCCATATTTATGATGTGGACGCGGCACTGAACTTCCGCCTTGTGGCAAAAACAGTGGATGATGCAGCGGGTGAAAGCTTTGATAAAGTGGCAAAAATGCTCAACCTCGGCTATCCGGGCGGGCCTGCAATAGAAAAACTGGCAAAGTCCGGCAGAGGGGACGCTGTACCCCTTCCCGTTGCAATGAAAAAAGATGACAATTTCAGCTTCTCCGGACTCAAAACCGCCGTGCTGAACAGCCTCAACAAAGGCATATACGCTAACGAAGACCTCGCCGCCTCATTCCAGAAAACAGCGGCGGACACACTTGTACTGAAAACCATGCGCATAGCCCGCAGGCTGAAAAGAGAAAATGTCGTTGTTTCCGGCGGCGTTGCCTGCAATGGCTACATAAGGGAAGCCTTCAGAAACTCCTGCAAAAAGGGGGAGAATGTGTACTTCCCCTCGTTCCGCCTCTGCACTGACAACGGCGACATGATAGCCTACGCCGCCAGCAGATTTTACAACAGGCGCAGATTTTTCTCTCTGGAAGGAACAGCTTATGACACTCAGCCCGAAATCGGATAACATAATCACAAAAACCCTGAGCAAAAATATCTTTGTCGCTGCCCCCATGGCCGGTGTCAGCACGCCTCCGTTCCGGCTGGCTGTGCGTGACTTCTTTGACGGAATCATCTTCTCCGAGATGGTCTCCGTGGAAGGGCTGATCAGGGGCGGTAAAAAGACCCTTGAGTACATTCACCTCACAGAAAGGGATAATCCTTACGCTATTCAGCTTTTCGGCTCCAGACCGGAATCAGTCAGTGATGCCCTGAAAGTGTGCGATGAATACTCAGAGGCCGATTTTTACGACATAAACATGGGCTGCCCGGTGAAAAAGGTTCTGAAAAGCGGCAGCGGCGCGGCACTTCTCAAGGATACGGCTAAAATCAGGGAAATAATAAAAGCCGCCAGAAAAGCAACGGAAAAGCCCCTCACAATTAAAATCCGCCTCGGCTGGGACAGAAACAGCATAAACTACCCAGAAGTGCTGGAAATAGCCGCGGGGGAAGGCATTGATGCAGTAAGCCTCCACGGACGCACCAAAACCGAGATGTTTTCAGGAGATGTGGATTACGCCATGATAGCCGATGCTGTGAGGAGAAGCCCCATTCCTGTGATAGGCAACGGAAACGTTTTCTGTACGGAGTCCTGCCGCCGCATGCTTGAAACAGGAGCGGCGGGGGTGATGATCGGCAGAGGCATGATGAAAGCGCCGTGGATTTTCAAAGCCCTCGCAGAAGGCAGAAACCCGGAAGGTTACCTCACTCCGCAGGAAATACACTCGCTCATATACAGAATGGTCAGATACGAAGCCATGTACAGGGAAGAGAAATACTACATGGACGCAGTGAAAAAGTATGCCGTCTGGTTCACCAAAGGTCTGCCCGAATCCACTGCTTTCAGGACTGAAATCTACACTGTGAAAACCATGGACGAGACCGCGGAACTCATTGACAGATATTTTGAAAACCTCACTCCTGCCTGACAGTTCCGGACATACGCAGATAATCTTTACAATTTAATCTGACATTTTTTAACATTTTGGCTTGATAATCACCTCAAAAAGCATATATGATTAGACAGAAACTAACTTTGTTAACACCATTCTTAATAAAGTTACAGGTGGCTAAATTGATAGTAATCAAACACTCTCTCAAAGGGCGTATCCGCCTGAAATATAAAAACCTGATCGGCTCCCCCTCCCTCGCTTCAGCTGTGGAGGAAGCACTCCGCAGCCTTAAAGGTGTGAGCGGCGCGAGATGCAGCCACATAGGGGGCAGCATAGTGGTAAACTATGACTGCACCGTTGTTCTGCCGTCGGAGCTGATTAAGGCAGTGACAGAAGTGAAACCCGCCCCGCGCAGAACGGCAAAAGAACCCGCCTGTAAAAGGCAGGGCTGCGTATGCGTGAGGAATGAGGAGCCCAAGGCGGACACCACGCCGACAGAATTCGGCATACTTTCCGCTGTCCTCGGCGGCGTTTTCATACGCACAAAAATATTAAGGCTGGCGGTCAGCCAGTCCCTGTTCAGCCCGCTGGGGCTTATAGCAGCCGCTTTCTCTGTTCCGCTCATAGCACGGGCTGTGAAGGACTTCGGCAAAACAGGCAAAGTTTCCCTTAACAGCTTTCTCGGAGCCGGTGTGGCATCTGCCGCAATAGCGGGCGAAGCGCTCACTGCCCTTGAGATACTCTGGGTAAACACGGGAAGCGACCTGCTGAACGGCTACGTCACCGAAAAATCCCGCAAGGCGATAAAAAATATACTGGATGTCACATCCAAGACAGCCTTCGTCTACAGAGACGGGCAGGAGCTTGAGGTTCCCGTGGAGCAGATTCACGTCGGCGACACAGTAGTCATCCACACAGGGGAGAAAATCTCCGTTGACGGGCTCATAACCTGCGGTGAGGCTGCTGTAAATGAGGCCTCCATAAACGGCCGCAGCGAGCTTGTGCACCGTTTCGAGGGTGAACAGGTATTCGCCGGAACCTACGTGCAGAACGGGCTGATATATGTTCAGGCAAGCCACGTGGGTGATGCCACTTATCTTTCAAGGATACTCTGCCTTGTGGAGGATTCCCTCGGAAACAAGGCTCCCATAGAGCTTGAGGCGGACAGACTGGCCAGAAGGCTTGTGAACACAGGCTTCTGGATGACACTGGGAACCTTCCTCATCACCCGCAATTTTTACAGGGCATTCTCCGTACTGCTGGTGATGACATGCCCGTGCGCCACAGTTCTCGCCGCATCCTCCGCCGTAAGCGCTGCCATCTCAAACGCCGCGTCCAGAGGCATACTTATCAAAGGGGGCAGATACCTTGAGGAAGCAGGTTCGCAGGAATCATTCTGCTTTGACAAAACAGGCACAATCACCACTGATGAGCCGAAGGTTATCTCCATCATCCCTGTTAAAGGAAAAACCGAGTACGATGTAATATATTCAGCATATACAGCGGAGCTTCACAACAGACATCCCGTAGCCGTGGCGATACGCGACAAGGCGCGGGAGATGTGCAGCACCGAATCGACCCATGCCGTGTGCGAAACCATCCTCGGAATGGGTGTACGGGCGGAAGCCATGGGCAGGGAGATTTTCATCGGCAACGCCAAGCTGATGAACAGATACGGCATAAATATCTCCAAGCTCACCAAAGCACGGGATGAAGCCGAGAAGCTCGGCTTAAGCGTCATATATGTTGCGGAGGACGGAAAAGCTATCGGCATTCTCACCGTGGAAAACAGGCAGAAGGATAATGTTGAAGCTGTTATAAAAGGCCTCCGTGAGGAAGGGGTGAAGGAGTTCATCCTTGTGACCGGAGATGAAAAATACTCCGCTCAGGCCATGGCGGACAGGCTGGGCTTCAACAAATGCCACTACTCGGTTCTGCCCGAACAGAAGGCGGACATAGTTGCTGAGATTCAGCAGTACCATAAGGTTACCATGATAGGTGACGGCATAAACGATGTGCTGGCGCTTGCCAAGGCGGATCTGGGCATAGCCATGGGTGCGGCGGGGTCTGACGTTGCTGTGGAAGCGGCGGACATAGCCCTTGTGGACGATGACCTTGAAAAAATACTGTACCTGAGGAAACTCAGCAGAAAAACAAAGGAAGTAATACACCAGAACTTCATGCTCGCAACAGGCTCAAATGTTGCGGGCGCGTTTCTCGGCGCGGCGGGGCTTCTGCCTCCGGTTATGGCAGGTCTCCTGCACATAGCCCACACAGCGGGTGTTCTGGCAAACTCTTCCAGACTTTTAAAATATGAAATGCAGCCTCTCAACGTTGCAGAGACGGAAGCGGTTGAATTAACGGGGGATGGGGAAAAATGCTCGAAGATTTAATCGCGGCGAAAAAATACGTCACGGTGGCTCACCATGTGGAAGGAAGAATAAGGCTCAAGGTTGACCCCTCCGTGGTGAAGGATCCCGTAAGCAAGAAACTTGAACAGATAAGCAGCAGCCTCCCCGGTGTGCTCGACACAAGGGTGAACATAATGGCGCGCTCAGTGGTTATACGCTACGACCCGAACATAATAGACCCGAAAACATTTGAAAACCTGATAACAACAAAAGATACAGAAATTTGCAGAGAGATACTCAAACGATACGAGGACACTTACATGCAAAGTTAAGGAGGCAGTAAATGGGAAAAAAAGCCGCTGATGCGGAAAATCCCGTAAAGGAAGAAAGCTGCACCGATAAGCCGCAGAAAGATTCTGCATCGGGAAAAGAAAAAACAACGGAAAACACTCCTCAGAATGCCTTCAGAGCATCGGAGAAACCGGAAAGCGCAGAAGAAGCGCACGCCGGAAACCAAACGGAAATACCCTACGGATACGCACCAAACGGAGAAGAGTTCACAGGTATGCCTGAATACGGATTTCAGCAGCCGCCCTACGGCCATATGCCGCCGCCTCCCCCTCCTTACGGTTACGGCTTTATGCCGCCTCAGCCTCCATACGGGTATATGCCTCAGATGCCGTACGGATATATGCCGCCACCCCCGCCGCCATACGGCTACATGCCGCCTCAGCCGCCTTACGGCTATATGCCGCAAATGCCTCATGGGGCACACCACACAGAGCACCACGGGGAAGACCCCTTCGGCATGCTCTTCGGCAAATTCGGGGAGATGATCAAGGAAAACCCCAATCTTTCCGCAGTGGGAAAAATTGCGGATGCGTCAGGAAGCGACTTTATCAAGGGAATGCTGATCGGAGCGGGTGTTGCCATGCTCTTTTCCAACGATTCCATAAAGGATTCACTGATGAGTATTTTCTCTAAAACACTCGGCGGCATGACAGACGATGCCGAAGAGACCGAATAAGGAGGATTTTTATGCACCATCTGGCAAAAGCGGCCGCGGGAGCCTCTCTCATAGGGGCGGCGGCAGGCGCTGTAGTGGGCGGAGCAGTTTCCGCGGCAAAACAGGCGCAGGATGTTAAGGAAGGAAAAATCACCAAGGAAGAAGCGGCCAAAAGAACCGCAAAAGACGCGGCAGGCGCAGGAGCGGCGACAGCAGTGGGCGTTGCGGCTGTGAGCCTTCTCAGGCTCGGCGGCGTTTTCGGCATACTCACGGTTTTTGCCGTTGCCGCAGGCACAAAATACCTTCTGGACACAGAAGGCAAAAAGGCCTGTAAAAAAGTGAAAGCAGCAGCAGGCAAAGCCGCCGGAAAAGTTAGCGAAGCGGCAGCCTCCGTCAGTGAAAAGCTTAAAGACGAAGAACCCTTAAAATCAGAATAATATATAAAAAAGGAGATTAACATGAGCGATCAGAAACAGAATCCCCAGAACCCTCAGGCCCCCCAGTACGGATATTACCCCTACCCCTATCCTCCCCAGCAGCAGTATGCGGATGCTTCCGTTTACCCCCACCTTAAACAGTGGTTCAACTTCCGTGAGCCCAACTATGTAAAAGGCTTTGCTGTGGGTGCGGGCATTGCCCTTTTGCTCACCAACCCCACAGTTAAAAAAGCCATAGTCAAAGGCGTTGTTAAGGTTTGGGGCGGACTTCAGTCCGGCGTTGAAGAACTGAAAGAGCAGATCAGGGACGTTCAGGCGGAAGTCGAAGGAGAATAAACGTGAGCGGCGAAAAGAAGGCGGCGAAGAAGAAAAACCCGTCTGCCGTAATGCGCAAACGCAGGCTGGTCAAAAACGCCATGATACTCACCATGGCGGCGACTGTTGTCTCAGGGTTCGGTAAAGGCAAGGCGGCTAAGCATGTACACATAGCCGCCGGGTGTGCCCTTGTGGGCTTAAGCATTTACCACAACTACCTTTACCCTGAAAATATGAAAAGTTAGAAGGTGCTGTCATTTTAGGCTCAATGTTTTTCACCGGACTGGAAAAGGTCGGAATAGTGCATGACATGCCGGGGCGAATCCGCCTCAAGGCTCCCGTTCTGGGCAACCCCGCTCTGGATGCAACCCTTGTGGAATCCGGTCTGGAGCAGATTAAGGGCGTGAAGTCCGTCCGTGTTAACCAGAAGGCAAAAACGGCAGTGGTCAGCTTTGACAAAAATACAGATGTACGGGGTGATGTTCTGGATGTTCTCTCAGCGTTCAGTCATACGGTTTTCAACGCGGAGGAGGAACTCCAGAACTCTCCGGATCTAATCAATGTCTACTGGGCGGGAACAATGTGGATTCTCAAGCTGTTCCTGCCGCAGGGGCTTAGGCGCCCGCTTACTTATCTCGGCGCCGCACCTATCCTCATGGAGGGTATAGAAACCCTGTTCACCAGAGGGCTCAAGGTAGAAGTGCTGGATGCGGCGGTTATCTCCATGCTGCTTGCCAGAAAGGACTACTTTACCGCCGGTTCCATAACCTTCCTGCTTAATCTGGGGCATTATCTTGAGGAATCCGCCGAGTACAGATCCGACAAAATGCTGAAAAGCCTCATCAAACCCGAAGTGGAATACGTCTGGGTTGTCAGGGGGCAGTCGGAGGAAAAAACGGCGGTCAGTGACCTCCAGATTGGCGATATGGTGCGCGCGGGTTCCGGGGAGATGATACCTGTGGACGGCAAAGTCGCCTCCGGAGAGGGGCTTGTGAATCAGGCCTCAGTAACCGGGGAAAGTCTGCCTGTTCATATCAAGCCGGGGGACTACGTATATTCCGGCACAGTGATGGCGGAAGGAAAAATCATCATCGAAGCCGAAAAGGTCGGCTCCGAAACAACAACGGCCCGCATAGCCAAATTCATAAGCAACTCGCTGAAAAACAAATCCAGAACGGAAGTGAAAGCCTTCGCTGCGGCTGACAAAATGGTTCCAGTGACCTTTGCCGCAGGGCTTGCGACACTGCTTATCACCAGGGATTTCAGGCGCGCCTCCTCCGTTCTTTCCGTGGACTATTCATGCGCGCTCCAGCTTGTCACGCCGACAGCGATAAAGGCCAGCATGTACAACGCCGCAACAGAAGGCATATTCATCAAGGGCGCTCAGGCGCTTGAAAACCTTGCGGAGATTGACACAATCATCTTTGACAAAACAGGAACGCTCACAAAAGGGATGCTCTCCGTGACGGAGGTTCAGCCCTATAACGGATATAATGAAAACGAAATAGTCAGAATCGCGGCCTCAGCCGAGGAATATTACTCACACCCCATAGCCTCCGCCGTTGTGAAGGAAGCCGAAAACCGCGGCCTCAAAACGGAGCAGACAGGCGAAGTGGACTTCATCATAGCCCACGGCGTTTCCGCCTATGTGGGGGGCAAAAACGTCCTTGTGGGGAGCCATCACTTCGTGGCGGAGGATGAAAAAGTTGTCTGCTGTTTCGCTGATGAAGATGCCCGGAAAATGCGTACAAAGGGGCAGACAATACTCTATGTCGCCATAGACGGAAAGCTCTGCGGGCTGATTGCGCTCAAAGATACCTTGCGCGATGAATCCGCTCAGGTTATAAAAGAGTTAAAGAAGCACGGCGTTAAAAAGACCGTAATGCTCACAGGCGACCACCGCGATTCCGCACTGCATGTGGCGGAACTGCTCGGAATAGACGAAGTTTATTATGAAATGAAGCCCGAAGACAAAGCGGGCATAGTAAAACAGCTTAAGAATCAGGGGTGCAGAATCGCCTTCGCAGGAGATGGGGTGAACGACGCACCCGCCCTGCTCACCGCAGATGTGGGCATCAGCCTTCCTCAGGGGGCGGATCTCGCTAAAGAGACAGCCGCAGTCATACTCCTCCGGGAAGACCTTATGGGAATAGTCAAAGCAAGGGTTCTTGCAGTGAAAACTATGAAGGTCATAAGGCAGATGTTCCGGTTTAACATAGGCGTGAACACCGCTACCGTCGCTCTCTCGCTCATGGGCAGAATAAGCCCGCTGGCAAGCGCCCTGCTCCACAACGGAACCACGCTTTCGACACTGATTTACGCCCTCAGCCTCTCCTCATACGGCGTAAAAAGAAAAAAGGAGAAGTAGATGCTTAACCTTCAAAACGCCGAAAGCGGCCGCTGCTATATAATAAAAGGAACCCCGCAGGGGGAATCCGCCCAGAAGCTCGCATCTCTGGGGCTTTATAAAGGCAGTGCCGTAACCAAGCTCGAAACTGATGACATAAAATGCCCCACCGTCAAAGTTGACACAAAAAACGGCGTAAGGGTTATAAGCGGCCAGCTCGCCAAACATATCACTGTCCGGGCGGGCTCAGGAGAGCCGAAACCCTTTTACAATGCACCTCTTTCATCCACTGTAATCACCCACAGCCTCGGCAGGTGCGATAAAAACGCCGCCAGACTCGCCATGCTCGGCATAAAGGAAAGAATAAAGCTGAAAATAATAAAATATCTGCCCCCAATGGAATATGTGGTTATGGTTAATCACAAAAACCGTGTGCGCATCTCAGAGGCTGTAGCCGCAATGATAATAGGCGATACGGAGAACAGGAAGAATTTTCAGTTCACATTCTCACCCAAAGGGGCGGAATTTAAAGTTAACGGCATAGCAGCAGGGAAAAAAATAACCGCCTTCCTCTGCGGTGTTGATATATGCGTAGGGTCTGTAATAAGCATGGAAGGAATAGAAAGCGGCAAGCGTGTGGATCTGGATGCTGAACAGGATGTCGTTCTCCATACCCATGAAGGGCTTATAATAACCATGTCTGCGAAAACCGCCTCGATGATTGAGGTCGGCTAGCATTAAAAACCGCACATCCTGCTCCTGTGTTCATGCCGGCAGTCTTTAATCAGCTATTTCAAATCCCCCTTTAAAAAAGGGGGAAGCTATTGCAGATAAGTGTGCAACGTAGAGAAGGGTAACAGAATCAACCGAGGACATAGGTAACATTTTTCTATGTCCTCGTAATAATTTTTTTCCTCATATCACATATGGCCATTTTATGAAAGCTGTAATAGATTTCCCAT
>JAEWZN010000006.1 GCA_023395255.1 Deferribacteres bacterium | reverse complement strand
ATAAATTGCCGAAAGCTTCACCGCCCACAAAGCAGCCGGAAAGGTTGCGCCTGATTTCGTTGGGGAAGAATGAGAGATCCTGAAGCCGGAGCATAACCGGGGAAGGATTCTGTTTACCTGCCGCAAGTGTCGGAGCGTAAACGCCGGTTATCAGCATTGCTTTGAATATGCTGTTTGAAGGAATATAGTTGACTTTCTTTGCCCGCTCTTCCTTCTTTGTTTCAGTCTTTGCCACCGGAACAGACACATGCCCTATGCCGCCCACGGTGCGCTCAACTTTCTGCGGTTTAGCTTCGGTATATTCCGGGGCATAGCTGCCGAAGTCAGCACGTCTGCGCTCAATTCGCTGCGGTTCTGCCGGAACTGCTGGCGCAGCGGAAGGAGCAGGCGGAATCCCGGTGATTACCTCTGACGGCATCTGCTGCGGTTCGGAAGCCGGAGCTTTCTGAGCTTTCTCAAGCTGCTCTATGCGCTCCATAAGCGTATTTACCTTCTTATCGACCCCCAGCTTGATTGATGTGTTTCTATCCTCCGGTTCTGCAAAGTTCTTTGCTGATACCGTCACCGTGGGCTCACGCCGTATGACCTTCTTGTTCAGTCCGGAACTGTAGTAAACACCTATAAACAGCAGAATCATTGCAAATACTGCCAGTGATATGTTGATTGTCTTTTTTGTCTTCGGCGAGAGTGCGGCGTACTTTGCCTTAAACTGCTCTATGCCCTTGGGTGCTTCGCTCATTTAACCACCCCCTCAATGACATAGGCTTTTGTTACGCCGACAAATGAAGAATCCATTATCGCCACGGCTTTCACGTTCTTAAAGCCTCTGACCACCATGAACTCAGTATCAGCGATACTCACCATCCTATCAGAGCGAAGAATGACCTCCTTCACAACGTACCCGCCGCCAGTGAGTGTCTTAACTGTGTTAAAACGGATGTTCCTGTAGTTCTCTGACAGATTCACATCGTTCATCACAAAGCCCGGCGGAGTCCGTACATCAATCATTGCCTGAATGAGATCCAACATCAGTGATTCATAGTCGTTCTGGCTGACATACTCATGGCTCTTCTTGATGCGCCCTGCGGTGTCTGACAGATAAATTGTCTGTGCGGGCATCTTCTTCGGCTGCATGACAAGCGTATAAACTTTCTCACCGCAGACGAGGAACAGCTCAGTATTGCCGATATAGAATGTCTTGCCGACCTCCTTCCCTTCCTTCTCAACAACTGTTACGGGAAACTTCACGAACAGGTTGGAATCAGTGACTTTCACAGTCACGCCCTTTTCTTGGCTATAAACAACGTCATTGATGGGATAAGGGCAGACTATGCGGTTCACATCAGTGTTTGACAGTGGCACATATGCAACCTTCTCCGGTTCTATGCTGTCTGCGACCGCTGATAATACAGTTAAGGCGGTAACAAGCACCGCCAGAATAAGTCTTTTTATCATTTGCCTTTCTCCAGTGCGGTAATCCTGAACGTGCCGTTCTGGATTGTGTAACGAATCCTGATAACGGTGTTTTCCGTGTCCGTCTTCGTGTCCGCTATGTACTTCTCAACCTTGCCGGTGACTTCGATTATGTTCGGGTTCAGAGTAGATTTAATCTCCAAGACTTTCATGCTCATCGACACATCATTGTCTTTGTACTCAGCGGCGATTTTGAGAAGTTCCTGCTTGTTCGTCTGGTACAGCTCCGGCACAAACAGCGATGATATTTCCTCGTATTTTCCGATAACATCCTGCGGAATGAAGCTGTACATGAGCTGCGAAATGTACATCCCCATCGATTGCAGATAAACAGGGTCAAGGTGGCTGCCCGCCACCCTGACCTTGCCCTCCAGCCCCGGCGGAACCAGATATACATTGTTCTCACGGTATGCGTTGTTCAGCATGTACATCTGTCCGCCAATGATTAATGCCATAACGGTAATGACCAGCTTTGCAAATCTGTTTTCAACGAACAGGTTTGAAGCGGTACTGACATATTTCTTGAAATTCATTCTTTAAACTCCCTTATGAAAATAGACGGGAAATGGCGAAACTGCTTAAAGCCCCATATATGGGGCAGATGCTTATAAAAGCCCCGTGGGAACTTGGCTTTCCCCTTCCGGTAGTAGTAGAAGAAAGCCAATCCCAGAGCCAGGATGAGGAAGCTTTTAAGCATCATGGACGAGACTATCCCCAATAACATAATCACAAGTTCATCCGTTTCCAAAAAAAGGATTTTGTTTGGTTTGTGCAGATACTGCGGGATAAATATTCGCATAGCAGCTCAGTAAAGAATTCCCATCGTTCCCACAATGCCGTTAACACCGAGGAACAGCGCACTTCCTACAAGTGCCATTATTCCAAGCTTTACGGCTCCGGTGAATGCGATCATCGTAGCGCCAAAAGCCACCCCTGCCGCAGAAATGAGATACCCCGGAGGTCCTCCGATAACTTTGTTAACGCCTATATCATATGCGTCATATGCAAAATCTCCGGATGCCGGTGCTGTTGCTCCGAATGCCATACTCGCCGCCATCACAAGCATGACGACCATGAAAAAAATAGAAACTTTGTCTTTTGACATGAAAAACCTCCTATGTAAGTTTCCTTACTCTCTTAATGGCTAAGGAGGTCTACTGTTTGGATTATATAGAGAATATAAGTAAATACTTGTCGAAGTCTTATACAGGTGTTATCTTTACTTATGAGAACAATAGAATGGACACCGAAGGCTTATAGACAGCTTAAAAAGATTAAGGACGCTAAAACAAGAGAAGAAATTTATTTCTCTGTTCAGAAACTTGAAAGTTTTCCGGAATGCCGCAATGTCAAAAAGCTTGTTGGTTACGATAACCTTTATAGGCTGAAGGTGAAAAGATACAGAGTAATTTTCAGTGAAAACCTCGAAATAATCAACATTGAGGAGGTAAGAAAAAGAGATGAAAACACTTATTGATGCACAAATTATATATCAGGGTGATACCCCGACTTTTGCAGTTATTCCTTATAGGCAATATCTTGAGATGACAAAAGAACATAGAATCACAATTCCGCATGATGTTGTAGGAATATCCGTTGAGAAAGACTGCAATCTGCTGAAAGCATGGAGAATTTATAAAGGTCTGTCTCAGAAGGAAGTTGCCGCAAGGGCGGGAATCACCCAAGCGGCACTTTCTCAGATGGAAAAGGCAGAGAACCCAAGAAACTCAACGATTGAAAAACTTGCCGCGGCTCTTGAACTTGACCCCGAACAGCTTGTGGATACAGATTAAACATACAGGGTTGTTTTCACTTCCCTACCACCCTATATTTTCTCTGACAGCGGACTCGGAATATGCCGATGCCGTGTTTTTGTTAGATGCCCAGCAGGATTTGCAGACCCGGTTGTTGCTCCCGGTACTCTCAAAATCCTGCCCGCATTTCAGGCAGGGGATGATGATAACCATCTCCCCGCGCCGCCACAGACCGATCTCCTCCGGGGTGCATTTGCTACGGGTTTTCATGTGTTCCTCCGACATCTTCTTTAAGTGTGGGAGTGAAATGCGAAATAAAAAGATAAGTTCCGTTATCTGTGTGACTGATTTCATGGTCTGTTTCTCTTATAAGTTCCTGAATAACAGGAAGATTAATATCTTTCGGTTCAATGCGGATGATGCTGACTTTTGTGAGTATCTCATAATCCCGCAACCGTTCTGCAAGATCTGTTCTTAACTGCATTAATGAAGTATGTAAGATCTTGGCAGGAACAACCCTGATTATTTGAAGCAATCCGTCACCGGGCAGAAGCTTCCATGACGGGCGCAACTGGTCAACTATGTACGCAGGAGTCGTACCGTCTATCTTACTCAAAACTGCGTCATATTTTGATTCGTACACGCTCCTGACTGCACGTTTAGCTTTATTTTCCGGCCTGTTGTAGTCAAAGTAAAGGAAGCCGAACAAAGCTAAAATCACTGCTGCAAAGCTGATATATTCGATAAGTTTATTCTTGTTCATCACTCATCCCTCACAAGATACTGCTGATTATTGTAGTAGCCTTCCAGAAACGCTGTGCGGGCTTCATCAGGCATTAGATAAGTTTTGCTGACAGCCACATCCGCAGCGTATTTAAGTTTTGCCGCCATGAGATCCAGACTTTCACTGGATTCATCTTCAAAACTCTTTCCGGTGATGATCAGCTTCTTGGCGTAGTTGTCAGAAATAATTCCGCCGACAATTGCTTTGAGCTGCGGAGCGGACATACTCCCCTTTGTATTACCCATGCTGACGGTGATGTTCATCTTCAGACCTTCCAACGTGCCCATTATTGAACCAAGCTCACGACCTGATTCACTGGCAAGCACTGTGTCCACAAAGTCAGCGGTGGGAGCTTCCACGCTGAGCTCAAATTTCCTGAAAACTTCCCAGTTCTGCACCTGATTGTATGCGTCTGTTACAAAAACAGGGTCAAGTATCACTGTGTTATTATCAGCGAGCCAGCGCAGGAACTCAGTGAATGCGCCTTTGCCAAGACTGCCTGAGGCTGTGAGGATAAGCTTGTCATTGGGTATAACAAGACCGTACGTCACACCGCCGAGTGTACCTGAATTCAGCGGAACCTCGCTCAATTTACCGCTTCTGTCGTACCATGCCGGCCAGCTTGATTTCTCTTTCACCAACCCAAAAAGATAGGCGGGATATTGATTCACCTCGAAAGACTCGAACAGTTTGAACATTATCTCCCTGCTTTTTGTCTCAAAAAAACCATAGTCAACTCCATTATCAAAGAGATTTGCCAGCTTTTCCGAAAGGATCGCGAATACGCCATCCTCCTGAGATTCTATATTGAAGAAATTTACTGTTACCCTTACTTTTTCTGCCATAATCGCACCTCATTTATGAAAAGGAATTAATCGAAATCCCCCATTATGCTGTTGAGTTTCCCTGTTGATTCCTGATGTTTTGTTCCGGGAAGTTCTTCTTTAAGCTTCTGCATATCAGGCTGATGTTTGGCAAACTGCTTTAGAAGCTTCTGACCATCTTCGGATTCCATATAGTTATGAAGTGCCATGTTGATGAATTGCCCCCTCTGAGCCTGTGAGATTGACATGAGAGTTCTGTGGATTTCAGAACTCACCTGAACCTGAATCTTCTTTCTTTCATTCACTGTCACACCTCCCATACAACTGTTACTTCAGCGGGAAATGCTTCCTGCGGCATGTTCTCAAAAAGTTCTTTGTACTTCGTAGGCAAAGGCACTAAATAACCTCTGCCTACATCAAATAAGCCGTTCTGAAGTTTTAAAGGATGATTCTGAAACACACCGAAACCCACATTTGTGCAATTGTTTGAAAGAACCGTTCCGGCAACCCAGCCGCTCTGACCGCTCTCAGGCTTCGGTCTTCCGAGCCTTTCATCGATGTCATTACTTGGGCGGGATGGCAGTTGAATGGTAATCCTGCTCATTTCCCGCCTCCTGCGGCTATAAGCCCTTTCAGGTAGCCTCTTGCATTACTGTACTCAGGCATTGAAGGTATCTGAATGATCTTGGAGTACTCAGAAGGGAGATAGTCTTTCAGGCTGATTGCTCCGCCGCCGGCGAGGATAAGTACATCAGCCCTCTGTAATCTGTTTTCCCAGTTTGACTTTATGCGGTGCATCAACTCATCAAAGTATTTTTCAGTGATATTTCTGATTGTTTCAGAAATGTCCTGCTTATGACCGAAAATACTGATATAGCCGTTCTGAAAAACTTCTTTGCCTTCCTGTTCTGACAAGCCGACATTGTGATTGCGCTGGATGCTCTCAATAAGCTCCGTAATGATTCTGGAAATACCGAACTTATCCAATGTTGCGGAGTCTGAACGTACTGCCGTACCGTTCTCAAAACAAAGGACATCAACCGTATTGAAACCGACATCCATTATGATGCCGTTCATGCCTGTTTCCTGCTTCGTCCCGCCTTTTATATCCAGCCTGTAGTCAAGAAGTATTCCCACTGCCTGAGGGTACAGTGAGGGCTCTATATCAAGCTTACTTCCGTTCACTACTGTTGCTGTCAGCTCCGTCAGAAACTCTTCTTTTTTGCTGTACCACGTCAACGGGAGTCCTAGCCCTACCCTCTTTTCATTAAATCCCTGCTCATTGATTACATGGAATATGAAAAGACCCGCATAACGTTTAAGGAATTCAAATGAACGTGTTGAAAAAGCTCCGAAGCGCGCCTGTTCTCCAAGCAGGTATTCCCTGCCCTGAAAGGTGTAAATATTTTCTTCGGTAAATCCGTTATTTCCGGAGGCATATTTGATTGCTGTGGGGATTTTGTGATATTTGAAATCCCCGCTTTCAACCCATACAGCTTTTACATCTCCGAATCCGACATCAATTCCTATCATGGAAACCTCCTTTGTCTTCTTAATTTGGTAATGACGAAGGGGTAAACTCTTTTGCGGTTTTTAAGCGTTTAAAAGAAAACTTTTTTGAAATTATTTTTAACTGCTTCGGTGTTTATTAATCATTGCTTTGGAAACACTTAATAAACTCACCTGAAAACTGCTTGAGTAACAACTGCATAGCAGACTATGTTTTTATAAACAAAATCAGACTTAAATTTCTGAATATCACCTGACTGCTCTGCGGCCGCAACAGGCAGAGCTGAAAAAGAAAAAAGAGTGTTGAGAACATTCGTTTTCGGAAATGAAAGGTATTCTGCAATCTTCTTCACATCACAGTTGCGGATAACAGTGATGTGAACAGGTCTCCATTTAACCGTGCCCAGTTCATACCTGAGCGGCGACACTCTGCGCCATGCCGGAAGCTTGAGCTGCTCAAAGCATTCACCGGCAAACATTACCTGAAGCCGTTCTGCTTCAATCATTTTTCTGAAACCTTTTCTGATATGGTGCAGTACATACAAATCACTTCGTCCTAAATCTTTACGGTATCTGTAAAGCCTCATGCTTCCTCCCTGTAAGGACTGAAATAAACTAGGTACGTTTTTTCGGGAATGTCTGAATAATCTTTGTTCCAGAAGAAATTAGACTGCTTATAAGCGAAGTAGCCGGCATTGTTTTCTATAAAATCTTTAAGGATTTGTCCCGCTATATCTCCGAAGTCTTTACTTCGGGCAGCGTGGGGTTTCATGTGTTTTACAGCCCAGCTTTTCAGCTCCTGTATCTGCTCCAGAGCATCCTTTGCGTAACGGCTACGCTCAAGAAACTGAGCATTAAGAGAAAGAAGCAGTCCGACTTTATAGGCATCAGAGCAGCTTTTATTCAAAACAGCTTCCACAGATTCCTTAAAACTGTTAATTGCATCCTGAGTAAGTTCAACAGTAACGTATCTTCGTTTTTTATTGCTGACCGCTATGCTGTATGACAGTATTTCAAGCGGAATCTTCGTAATGGAACTACAGCCTTCAGAGTATCTGGCAGAAACCTCAATAACCGTGTTCCCAACCCTTAACCCGGATCCTTTCACAGAGAAAAAGAAAGGATCGAATATGCAGTTTGCAAGACTGCCTTTTAACCCCTCTGCTCCCCAGAAGCAGAGATATTTTTCAGTGAGGAACTCAAGGAATTTGGCATCAGTAATTCCGTGCTGTCTGAGTTTCGATGAAAGCAGTTCCACATCGTGAGCACGCTGATAAACGGTTTTTTTATAGTATTCGTAAGCAGGGTTCCCGCCAAAAAAACGGCGCAGGCGGCTTACTGCGTGCCAGCGTGTCCAGTCAAGCTTAAATGAATTTCGCATTTTCTGAATGAACGGCGCCAAGCAAAGGTAGGCCCGAAATAATTCATTCATTTCTTCATATATAACCGTGCCGGAACGGTAAAAGTATTTCTCAGTCAGCTTATCCGCCATAGTGCGGAAAGCCTGACGGTTCATGATTTCATACAATTCACCGTTTCTGAAAGAATTCCGGAGAATCAGATTTAATTGTGTGCGGCGCACAAGGGGGTAACTGTTATCTATCTTCATAGCTTCGTAATGACGAAGGCATGAAACAAAGTATTTGTGTAGCAAATACACATTTACCGAACGATTAAAAAGAACGTAATTGTATTAAACAATTACGACCTATAAAAGAAGTGGATAAGCGTAAAGGTACTTTGCGCTTGACCGGAGCGTATGCGGAGGATATTTAGAACGTCATAGATGTTCACTTTTTCTCCTGCGGACAGCAGGAAACTCCATCGCTGCGGAAAGCAGCTCTCGGAAAGAGAGGAGTCCCATAGGGATTAAGTTCCCACAGATTAACCCTTCCATTTTCATCTATGATGTCCGGCATAGCCGGAAGTTATGCACACTGAAGGGGGATTGCTCAGGATTCAGTTCCTTTATTACGGCGGGAAGCCGTCACCTAGGAGGAAAATTCATGTAGTCACATGGAACTGAAGTCATGGGCGCAATCCCCAAAACAGCAGCTCATAGAGCTGATGACATAGATTGCCTGCCTGGTTTGCTAAAACCATTTTTCCCGGTAAGAAGAAATCCGAAGTCCGCATGTACCGCAGCAAGACCGGCTGCGAAGAAACCATTTGCTATTTGCGGAATAAGGATGGGCCGGAGAGCCGGATGCGAAGGAAACTCGCACGTCCGGTTCGGGAACCAGCTCAGAGGAGCTACCTGCCCATGCGGCGGGGTGTGACTCTGAGTTGAGTTCACATCATAAAAGCCTTTATAAAAGGCGAAGAAAGCACTAATTTTTCACTCAGGAAGCGGTGCGCCTGGATAAGACAGACACCCTTTTGGCCACGGGAACAAAAGCTTCATCAGAAGCTGTGTTAACGTGCAAGGGAACCGGCGGCTGCGGGGAATAACGGACTGGTCATCCGGAAAACTTAGCAGTTAGAGCAGCCGGTTTAAAGCCCGCAAGGGCGACCCGAAACACTATGATGACGAGAGAAAGCTCCGTCTGAAACTTTGATGAGTATGTGCGAGTAAGGCGATCTGTGACACTTCGTAGCCCGAAAACTGCATTAAAGCCGGCATAAGTGCCGGCGCTGAAAATCAAAGCACAGGAGCCATCTAAGGTGTTATTTGGGGGGTGTGAGGTAAGAGCTCACAGCATCGAGGCAAGAAAGCTGCTGGTGCGTTGTCTGAATCGGGGATGGAACCTGTCTGATACTGTCAGGCAGGACACGGAGGATCCGTAGTAAGCCCTGTACGAAAGTATTACGTCTGCGTCCGACCGTACAGGTTAAGAGCCTGCGGCACTGGAGGGGAGTGGCATCCTCAACGGGTAAGGGAAGGACAGATGAGCTGCTGAAAAGGCGGCTGGCCGAAGGGATCTAAGCCCATCATTCTTATGGGAATTTGGTTTTAGCAGACCGGACATGTTCTGACACATGTCTGCCTCACGGGAGCCTTCGGGCTCCCGTTTTTTTATCCTGTCTTTAAAAGGTTCCCCAGCTCAAAGATTTTATAAGCCGATACCGGCTTAAAGATTTCTTTTGAAAACTCTTCCGCAAATTTTCTTAAATCATCCGGCTTAGTAGCCGGGGTAATTTTATATTTCTTTACAAAACGCTCAAGTATCTGCATAGCAGATTTTCTTTTCTTTGAAATATTCTGCTTTGAATATCCAAGTATCAAGGCAATCTCCACAATACTCAGTTTTCCACGGTCCGTCAGACCCAATTGATACTTTAAAATCTCTTCCTCTGTCAGAGGAAGCACACTCAACAAAATTTCTTTAAACTCAGTTTCGTGAATATCTTCAATCACAGAAGGCTCCGCCTTCAGTGAATCATATTCGGCGAAATCGTTATTTTCAGTGTTTATTTCATAAAATACACATGCGCTTTTATTATCTCTTCCAGAGTCACCCATTACATCACATACGGCCGGTATGGTCTGCATACGTGTTAAACGATGATCAAGATTCATCCAGAAATGGCTTTCAAATACAGATTTCCTCACACTATCGTGAGCAGCAATCATCGGCATCAGTGTTTCATAAGCAACAGTCAGAGCTTCATCAAGAAGATCCTCTTCAGTGTAAGTCGTAAAAGGCATATATTTTCTTAGATAGCCGCTGACAGTCTTCTTTTTGTCCTGAAACCACTGAAAAGCCTTTGCCCATATATCACCGGAATCATTCCTGTCTGCTGAAATAATACCTGTAGTTGCCTGAACTGATCCTTCGGGGCTTTTTTTACTTTTCTTTCCCCTGGGCTTCGGAGGCGTATTGCCGGGGCAATACGCACAATAATCAAATGCAGGATGCGATAATATTTTTACTCCGCACATGCCGGAGCATCGCTCAAAGCATTTTGCGGCCTCTTCATGAAACTCCGCTGCTTTATCGGCTTTTTTCATAGGACATAATTTGCAGAAATCATGGGCTGTTCTGCCGCCTTCGACCGGGCAATGAAGCTTCCTTCTCTGTGGAGTGGGAAGTTTCTGAAATGCCTTGTGGCAATCATCAGCTATTTCCTGCGGGGTTCGTGCTTTTTCCTGCTCAGGCGCGGTTCTGTTTTGCCAGCGTATACAATAGCGGCACATTTCATCAGGCTGCTTAGTTTCAGTTGTAGGCCTGCATGTTCTGCTCTCAGCATTGCACGTCTGTGCTTTATCGTACTTACTTCCCTTAAATGTTTTGTACTCACCGGAAAGAATCTTTTCAGCGTTCTTGATATACCATGGAAACGTGAATTTAAAGTCATGGAACCCAAGCAGGTAATCAGAACGTTTAACTTCATCAAATATTTTATCAATCACATCAATGCCATGCTCAAAAACAGCTTTTTCAACCATGTCAGAATATCGTTTGACTTTCCTTTCCGGAGCTTTAGCTCCTACAACAAGTTCAGTGTAATAAGAAATTGCCTTATGGAGCAAAGCCGAAATTTCGTTTTTAAGAGGGGGGTCAACCTCTTCGCGCCCGTTAACCTTCTTTTCACCGCCATCTCCTCTAAGAATCGATTTCTGACCTTTGTCAGCAGAAGATTTTTCAACATCAGTGGATAATTCTTCAGCAGAAGAAGCAGACTCACCCACTTTCACTACAAAATCATTAGACTTTTCCACAATTGTGTTCTTATCAGTATCGTTAATCTCAGAAGATCTATCAGTCTCTGTTATAGTCTCTGGATCAGTCTCTGTATATATAGAGGAACTGCTCAATATGAACCGCGGTTCTGCTCCTTTTGAACCTCCATACTGCTCAATATGAACCTCCGACTGCTCAATATGAACCTCCGTCTGCTCCTTTTGAACCTCTGAATGTTCACATTGAGCCGCCTTTATCTCTTCAAAACCCATAAACTTTGCAGGGATTTTATCGTAGCAGATAGCAAACCATCTTGTTTGCGTAGTTTTATCCTCATTATACTGTTCAGTATTGTATATTATTCCCTTATCTGTAAGACTCTTAACGATTCTTTTGAAAGTGCTTAAACTCCAGAACGGAAACTCAGAAAGCCATTTTTCACGGCTTTTTGCTATCCATGCTTTATCGTCCCGATATTTTTCGCTTTGAGTAAGCCAGTATTGAAGCTGTTGAAGGAATATTGCCTCATTCAGTCCTAAAGCTGCGGCAAGCGAAGGTTGAAAAATCAAAGGATATTCATCAATCAGTAAACCTGAATGGGCAGGAAGCCCTGTTTTACTTTGTAGTTTCTGATAGTCGATTCTATACCATTTGGTTTTATTCACACCAGTATTGAATTCTATTGTTGAGATAACTATCCCTTGAGATTCAAGACCTTGAATTGTTCTTCGTAGTGTAATTAAAGTTAAATACGGTAGCTGTGACAACCAATCGGCATAGGTATTGTATATCCAGCGATGACCATCTTGCACATGCCTTGACGACCTTAGCCAGTAGTGAATTTGCTGAAGAAGGATAGCTTCATTCAGCCCTATTTTTCGGGCTAGTGTCGGCAACACAACAAGTGTCGGTTCATCAATGAGATACTTATTCATTTCTAAGTGCCTTTACCCAATAACTACGCACTCCTCACAAGAGACTCTATTTTAAGTTCGTTGTTTGTTGCTTTCACAATCTTTATAGCAGTTTCAAGACTGGGTGTTTTTTTCCATTTGAGAAATTCACTCAACTTTACTTCGTGTACTCCAGAACGTTGTGAAAACTCTCTCTGACTTAAACCATGATTTAATAACCACATTTTTAAAGGATGAATTTCCATTTCTTACCTCCACTAATAAATATTTAATCTATGAGTTTAAATAAGTCAAACTTAAATGTTCTATGCGGATATTGAAAATAATCGGTAAAATGAGATTAATATGTATGGAAATTGGAAAAAGACTCAGAGAAGCCCTTCAGCACAGAGGCATGAGCCAAAATAAATTATCTGAGATCACTGGCTTTTCAGCAGTCTACATATCAAATATCTTACGAGGCGTAAGAGGAAAGAGCTTGAGCATCGATACTCTCAACGCTTTTGCTAAAGCACTTGATGTCCCTATGAGCTTTCTGCTTGGGGAAACAAATGAAATAGACAAAGACCACAATCCGCTAATCACACCTGAAGCCAAGCTCTCATACGGAGAGCTCTTACTCAATCTCCTTAAAGCAAAAGGCCTTAGACAGACAGATCTTTCAAATATGCTTAATACAGACAAACGAGTAATCAACAACTATGTCAAAAACCTTCGCGAACCGGACAGAGAAACCCAGCAGCGCATAGCAAAAGCCCTTGAAGTACCCATGAGCTATTTTTACAACGAAATCAGCCTCGAAGAAGCTCTCAAAACAGAGATTCCAAATGAAAAGCTTAACAAACTCCATAACATAGCAAAATATCTTGATGATTCAGGGATTGAAGAATTAATAAAAGCGGCAGAAAAAGAGAAAAATGTTCAAGAGTATCTAGCACTTAAATCCAAAAGAATATCCTGAGAAATAATCCCCTTCCAAAATCAACACATCTGCACAAATCAATAAAAAACCACAATAAATAACTACATTCCGATAGTAGCATATTGAGCTTTATTGTCAAGATGATAACTACATATTTTATTTGAAAATAATATTTCTATCTAAATTTCAGTTGACAGTCCACGCTATGCTGATTAATATTCAAATTATGGAAGTCATCAAGCTGAGCAATTCAACGTACGGACTGGCAACTACAATTAATGGCAAGAGACATGTTCTGGCCTCTGCCGGTAAGATCATAGCTTGTGATTCCAAAGAACAGGCAGAAAAACTCAGAGAAGAAATAAGTTTTTTATCCGTACACCAAAACGTAGATAATAATTCATAACATATTCTCTTTTGATATGGCAAAAGAGAGACCGAGGGGACACGGTCTGAAGCTGCCCCGAAAAACTGACTCTTAAAGACATTTTGGTGCGGTATTCCGCAACCTACTATTACCTCTCTCCATCTGAGGAGCCGGGTTTTCCGGCTCCTGTTTTTAAGGAGTTGAAATGATAAGGACACCTAAAGAGATGGCTGCTCTTTGTTATGAAGCTTTTCTGAAGCTTCCGAATAAAAAGCGCAGAATCCTTCACTGCCCTGTTGAGGGCGGAAGGACAGCTCACAATTTTTGCTACCACTGTGAACGTAAAAAGCAACCCTCTTCCGCAAACAAAAGTTCCGCCGGAGTAACGGCGGCATAATAAAATAAAATCACTCAGGAAGTTTCCCCTGCGCACGCAGGGGAGCTTTTAAAAGTGACAGAACGTAATTAACAAACTTGACATAGGTCACCGCTCAATGCCGAACGGCACACGGCAGATGCTGTGCCGATTCCTTCTACACCTTTGGCACAGAGCCGGGGAATTTCCCCCGGCTCATAAAAAAGGAGCAAAAATGGCAAACCTTATTGGAACAAAAATAAAAACACTTCTGCGGCTTCGCGGAAAGAAGCAAGTTGAACTGTGCCATGCGCTTGGACTATCTCCCTCCAGACTCAGCAACTACATAAGCGGCAGCAGAGAACCGGATCTGGAAACGTTATCAAAAATTGCCAACTATCTGGGCAAACCCCTTGACTACTTTAACTGCGCCACAGAATGCATTGAATCAGAGGATATGGCGTTCTACCTCGATTACCTGAGAAATAAAAAAATGGTGTCAGTGGACATCATCACAGAGGCAGGGATAAGAGCTGTAAGGATTCCTGGGAAAGTATTGGCAAACGCATTAATCGTTTGCTAAGACAAAGGAGAAAATGATGGAGCAAGAAAAACTGCTTAGAATTAAACAGGTTGAAGAGCTAACAGGTTTAAAAAGAAGCTGTATATATGTTAAAATAAAAAACGGTGATTTCCCTCGCCAGTATGAACTGGGAACAAGAACTGTTGCATGGAAAGCAACCGAAATACAGAACTGGATAAATTCAAAACTGCATGTAACAACCGAAAAAGAGCAAATAGCTTAATTTTTTTAAACCATGTAAATTAACAGAAAAAAAGGCTTGCCTTTAGCTGCACAGTTTTGTATTTTATTTTTCTGTCAAAAACAGGTCGTAGTTGTTTGAATTATCAAGAGAAAAACAAGACGGTACTTATGGCGGTACTTAATAAATAAAGCCGCACGTCTTTCTTTCAACAACAATAAGTTACAGAGGTAATCATATCGAGATTACCTCCATAAGAAAATCATCCAAGGGCTTCCGTAACCATCCGCGAAGCCCTTTTCTATTAGTCCTTTTCTCTTCTTTTATCCATTCTTTGCGGTATAATCTGAAAACCGATTTAATTAAATTCTGTCGAGGAGTTTTTATGACAAAAATAGTAGCACTGACTTTATTTATTCTTATACACAGCACAGCCTTTTGTGTTGAACCTATGTACAAGACAGTGCTGCTTATATCAATTGATGCTCTCCATCCGGATGCGGTGAGCCCTGAAAACTGTCCGAATATCCACGCTTTAGCTCTAAAGGGAGCGTACAGTCCGTTGGCTCTCAGCAGTGAACCGCCGAAAACTCTTATTGCGCATACATCTATGCTTACCGGACTCACTCCTGCTATGAACGGCAAAACCGATAATAACTGGACGACAGGCGATGAAACTGTAAAAGCAGATACCATTTTCAGATTTGCAAAAAACAAAGGCTACAAAACACTCAGTATCTACAGCAAGAAAAAATTGGGTTACCTGAATAACGGTCATGTTGACAGCAATATCTACGCAGGCGACAACGCAGTTGAAAAAGCCGTTTCGATGCTTGATAAAGCTCAGCAGCAGTTCATATTTCTTCATATAAGCGGGCTTGACTATGTAGGGCCGGAATACGGCTGGATGTCCGGTGAATATATCGAGGAACTTGCTTTTATTGATGAGGAACTAGGCGGTTTGTTTAAAAAAGCGTTATCCGGCAGTTCAGCACTGGTGATTGTGACATCCGACCATGCCGGACATGAAAAAATCCACGGTTCCGACCATCCGGAAGACTACAAAAGACCACTCATAGTTTACAGTTCGAAGGAAAAGATTGCTGATATACCAGAAGATGCTCTCAAGATTGAAAGTTTAAGAGGTTATGCAGAAGCTCTCATAAAATAATCTGAGACTGTCCTAAATAATCTAAGATAGATTATTCTGTAAAATTGTTCATCTCAATTAAAGTTGTCTTAATTCTTTCCTGTTGAATATCCTCTAAACGGAATAAAAAAAGAGCACCTCAAAAGAGGTGCTCTTTTTTTGTGTATACTCAGTCAGGAGTATGTTTATTTTTGTTTCACGCGCGGGCGTTGTGGTGGAGCTTGCCGTGTGAGTCTATGTGCAGGGCTTTTCTGAAAAGCTGACCTGCTTTTGCAGAGAGCGAGCCGAGCATTTTATGGAACGCTTCGCTGCGCATTTCCCTGCCCAGTCTTTCAAGTTCGAAGATCTCTTCGTGCGACATCTGTGATGCATAAAGTCCGCTGACAGTTTTCATATATTTCCTCCGAATTTTACGATTCAATTACTGTTTCAACTCATATTTAAATATGCTATATAATTATAAACAGCAAATAACTAATATTCGACACCTGCTGTGCAAAAATAATCAGCTAGTACTCTCAGCAAAACAAAGAGGATTTATGTATCAAAATTGGGACGATTTAAGATATTTTCTGGCGGTGAGCAGAACAAGCTCCTTCGCGGGGGCGGCTTCCCGCCTTCAGGTGACGCACAGCACGGTGGCAAGAAGGATTTCCGCCCTTGAGGAGACTCTGGACACCACCCTGTTCCTACGCACGGAGAAAGGCTGCCGTCTCACCCCTGCGGGTGAAACTCTCCTCCCTTTCGCCGAAAAACTGGAAGCTACGATAATGAGCCTTGAAATAAATGTTCAGGGGAAAAACAGCCAGCTTTACGGCACAGTGCGCATAAGCGCGCCGGACGGTCTGGGCAACTGCTTTCTGGCGGTTCAGCTCGGCGGTTTTCTGAAAACCCACCCCAACCTTGATATTGAGCTGCTCCCCGTTCCGATGTATTACAGCCTTTCCAAGCGGGAAATCGACATCCTTATCTCACTGACCAAGCCGAAATCGGGTAATATCGTAGCCCGCAAGCTGAGCAGCTACCGCATAGGCCTTTTCGCATCCGCAGATTATATAGCATCCCATGATGAAATCAGAAGCGTGGACGATCTCTTGTCCCATGACGTGACGGACTATATCAGAGATCTGCTTTATGATGAAAACCTTAATTTCATGAAAGACTTTTCCCCTGAACACAAAAGCAGGTTCAAAAGCTCCACCATTGTGGGGCAGATGTATGCCGCTGTTTCGGGAACCGGTGTGGCCGCACTCCCCTATTTCATGGCACATACCAAGCCGGAGCTTGTTCCAGTTTTGCCGGAGCTTTATACGGAGCGCTCCTTCTGGCTTCAGGTGAACCCCGATTCCAGACAGCTTGCCCGTGTCCGTGCGACAATTAACTTCATAGCGGACAGCATGGCGGAGAACAAGAAGATGTTCATGACCCTGCCGGAGAGAGGCTGAGTTCAGTCCTTTTGCTGTTTCAGCACAATTCTGGTTATCTCGGAGGGAACCCCTAACCTGAATGAGAAGCCCGGCCAGATGCCTGTTCCCGGACTGACATAAATCAGCTTGCCCTCCCTTTCATAAAGGCCTTTCAGCATGCCGCCGTTGGAGCGTGCGGTAAGATAGCTGACAAGAGGCATATGACCGCCGTGGGTATGACCTGAAAGCTGGAGGCTTATATCTGCCTTGCCAGTGTTTTCCGTGGGCTGGTGAGCAAGAAGGAGGCGGAAGGTTTCCGGCGCTCCGGTCAGTGTTTTATCAATATCTGCCCCAAGTCCGCCGAAACGTTTTTCGGTTTTGTCGGGAACACCTGCAATTACAATCTCTGTACCATTAACATCAAGAACAACATGCTCATTGCTGAGCATGCGTATGCCCAATCCGCTGAAAACGGGAACCCATCTTTCCGCCTGAAAGTAATATTCGTGGTTGCCTGTGACTCCGTAAACGCCGTATCCAGCCCTGAGCCCCGCCAAAGGGGCAATATCCTCATGAAGGTCTTCCGGTGTGCCGTCAATCATGTCTCCGGTAACGGCTATGATGTCGGGCTTTGCAGCATTAGTTTTCTCCACAACCTTCTCAAGCCAGCTTTTTTTGAGGAATGATCCTATATGTATATCCGAAAGCTGAACAATGGAAAAACCGTCCAGACTGTCGGGCAGACCTGGGATGCTGATATTTACTGTTTTCACTTCCGGCACTTTTACAGCCTGCCATGTGCCGTAAGCACCTATTACAACCGAAGCGGCAAAGACAGCCATGTTCATGCCAAAGCGGGAAAAAGGCATATCTATGCCGAGCCCCAGACGGTTTCCGACCCACAGTACAACTGAGGCCGCATCTTTAACTATCAGAAGCAGGAACAGAACAACCACTGAGGAAAAGAGCACTTCCATCACAAACATAACAGGCTGAGGAAAAGCCGGGGCGCTGAGTGAGCCGCCTATTTCCCTGTAAATAAAGAACTTCATACTTACAATAAGAAGAACTGCCGCTGACAACCCCCTGACCATGTAGCTGCATGAGATTGCAGAAACAAAACTGAAATATACATATGAGAAAAGTACAAGACCCGTTAAAATCGAAAATTGCGTCAAAATTTTAAACCTCTGATTATTTAATGGGTGGGCACTATGAAGAAGACCGTCAATAAAAATTATTGTTCATCTTCGAGGCAGTGAATTCGGAAGAATAAGACATTATCCCATAATAAACGGAAAGAAAAGGCGGCCTGAGCCGCCGCAAATTTTCAGCCGATCAGCTCCCGCCAATGGTCTTCCTCAAGGAAACTGCCTTCTACATTGGCCTCCATTTCCAGAAACAGCGAATAAGGCATGCTGAATGTGAGCACATCCTCGCCGAGGCTTTTTTTGATTGTTTTACGAGCGGTTATGTCAAACATTCCGATCACCCCTCTGGGGTTTTCGCTTTCTGCCTCTTTGTAAGTGAGAATGCCAATGGAGTGGCATCCCGCGCCGAAGGGAGCCTTAACATTTTCTATCCCTTTTCTGAAATAGTTGCACATTATCACCATGGCCGAAAGCTGGGCTGGTTTACAGACAAAAGTTACGCTCACCGGGGTTTCCTTCTCAGGCTCAACCATGGAAAGCGGCTTGAAGACTGTCATTTTATTCAGATTCATGAAACCCACGGTGCTCACAAAATCATCAGTGAGTTCAGGATTTTTTATGTAGCGCTCCCCATGGGAGAAATGGTGTACAAAGTGTTCCGGCGCGTTCCCCTTCATGCCGCTGATTACAGCCTCGCCTTTGGGAAAGCCCTCATTGCCGGAGGAGAGAAAATGACAGAAACAGTCGCGCCCGCCGGGAAAAACATTCGAATAACAGTCTCCGTAACCGAGACCCACACCCGCACCGGGACAGCCGAAGCGTTTTGAATCCATAACACTCACCCTCCCCTTTGCCGCGGAAGCCATAAGGGAGATAACACAGCCCATTTTGCCTTCGCCGAAAGCTGTTGCGCCCTCAGGCGCTTCGTCAGTCCAAAGTGTCGCCACAGGTTCAAAGCCAAGTTTAGTCAGTTCAGCCAGTCTGCTCTTCATATCCGCCTCCTTATTTTATGAATTATAGTTTAATGACAGTTCACAGTCATCAACATTCAACCTGCCCATAATTTAAACAGCAAAAGATTCATTTTTAACCACAAACAGTTACTTCCTTGTAGCAATAATTGCAAAAATCCGGCTTTTCGCCGCCCGCCGGGCTTCTGCGTAATATTTTTCAAACTGGTACGCATCTTGCGTACAGGTCTGAAAAGAGGTGATTATGTTTAATTTTACGTCAGGGCTTCATGATAAACTGCTGAAACCGCTTGAGAGAATGGCCTCCGGCAGGTGGGACTTAAACAGCAGGTTCGAATCTCTCAAGGGGGGATTCGCAGAAAAAACAGGCAATGTTTTAAACAGTGTATTCGACTCACTCAGAAAAACGGTGGAATCCATATCAAGATCATCCGTTACACTCTCTCAGATTGCCCCTGAGCTTGATCAGGCGGCAAGATCCCTCGGAGAGCAGTCAAAAATTCAGGCTGAAAAAGCCATACAGATAGCCGCCGCAGGAAAACAGATGGCTGTCTCCGTGGAACATGTGTCGGACAGCACACTGGAAGCCACTCAGTTTTCCTCGCAGATAACCAAGTCAGCAGGGATAGCCATGGAAAAAAGCCGCCTCTCCGAGAAATCCATGCTGGAGGTCAAAGAGATGGTGACGGGACTGAAAAACCAGATGGAAGCACTCTCTGAGCAGTCCGGCAAGATAGGCTCCATAATGGAGATGATAAAAAAGATAGCTGACCAGACAAACCTGCTCTCCCTCAACGCATCCATCGAGGCGGCAAGAGCGGGCGAGGCCGGACGGGGTTTTGCCGTTGTAGCAACGGAAGTACGCAAGCTGGCGGAGCAGTCCATGGAAGCCACAAACGGAGTGGAGGGGATTCTCTACAGCATCAAAAGCAGCATAGAAACCTCAATGGGCTCCGTGGGAAAGGTGCTTTCATCTGTCGAGAAATCGGCGGAGATAAGCGAGGAGGCGGTGGAGCTTCTGGAAGATGTGGCAACCCACATGGACGAACTTGACAGACACCTGAACACCATAGCCGCAGCAGGACAGGAGCAGGATGTTACCGTGAAGTCCGTTGTCGGCGAGATAGACGGCATAGCCGCAGCCGCGGAGGAGCAGTCAGCACTGGCGACTCAGCTTAACGGCATAGTTGATAAGATAAACAACGGGTGCGATGACCTCCTTGTTTCAGTCGGTGTTTTCCGCACAGGCTCACACGAGAAGGCGGCAAAAGCTGCGCTGGAGGCGGCAAAAAGCAGAGAAGTCACCTCCATGAACGCCTCCTCCATAGAAGGCTATATGAACCAGTTCATCAAACGCAACAGCTACATAGAGCTTGCGTACATAACAGATGCCAGAGGCAGACAAATAACGCCCAATATATGGAACAGAAATGTGCGCGATTCCAATGACAGCCTTTCCGTCGGTTCCGACTGGGGCACGAGGGACTGGTTCAGAAAACCTAAAGAGACAGGAGATGTCTACGTAACAGATATTTACAGGTCTGTGGCCACTGACAACTTCTGCTTCACCGTGGCAGTGCCCGTGAAGGATGCGGGGGGCAGCTTTGCCGGAGTGCTGGCTGTGGATATAAGCTTTGCGGATATGATGTAGAAGGCTTTTCAGAAACTTTTGTTATAATAGCCTCTGGTTGGCGACATCTATAAATCCCCCTCCGGTTCCCCTTTGATAAAGGGGGAAGTTATTGCAGACAAACGCAAAACACCCTCCTTTTATTAAAGGAGGGCAGGGGAGGATTTTCCGAATATATCAAATATAATTATTGAAAAAAACTCTCTTATTTCTTCTGCGCCAGAAAAACACCTGCGGCGATAACAGCGGAGCCCGCAAGCTGGGAAACTCCCAGTGACTCGCCCAGTATGCCCCACCCCATAAAAACCGCAAAGACCGGAACAAGGTTTATGAAAACCGCCGCTCTTGTGGCGGGTATCTTGCTTATCCCCCAGTTGTACAGCCCGAAAGCGCCGACAGTGACGAACACTCCGAGATAAACCACGGCAGTAATCACCCATCCGCTCCACTCCGCATGGAAGGCATCAGCCGCACCGCCGGAAAAAAACAGAACGCCGGAGGCCACCTGAATAAGCGTAAGCACCCACGGATTAAACTTCGCAGACAGCCTGCGGGTGAGCACCATATAGCCTGCGGCGCAGACCATGGCGCCAAGCTCCATTATATTGCCCAGAGCGGGGTTTGCCGCTTTTGCGTCCGCACCGCTGCCGAAAGTGAGCCAAGCCACACCCAGAACGGAAACCGCAAGGCCTGCCATGGCTGTTTTCCCTGTTTTTTCACCGAGAAACACAGCAGAAAGCACAGCGACAAACATAGGCACTGTGGAGGAGATTACCCCGGCCTGGGAAGCGGTGGTGAACCTGAGCGCATTCGCCTCAAGGAGAAAATACAGACACGGCTGAAAAAGCGCCATAAGCACAAGGAGCCTTATCTCCCCCATCGTGATTTTTTTGGGAAAAAGCCTTAAGCAGAAGGGAAAAAGCAGGATAAAGCCCGATGCCATCCTTATCCATACAATGGTTGAAGGGGGCAGTTCGGTGAGCGCTATGCGTGTGGCGGTGAATGAGCCCGCCCAGAAAATAACCGCAGCAAAAACGGCGGCAAACGGCATCAGAGCGGATTGTCTTTCGGTCATAAATCAGTCCTCCTCAATGTGAGGAGGCAAGGATAACCCCTTTTCATCCGTGAGTATTGCAGAAAATTGCCCCTGAGCAGGAATCAGCGTACTGCGCAGGGGTTGAACCCGTGAACTGTCTGAATTTATTGGAGAAATGGCTCTGATCCGCAAATCCGGTCTCAAGTGCGGCCTCGGCAAAAGGCATACCCTGACGCAGAAGCCTTTTTGCAAGCTCGATGCGCTTGCCTGTGCGGTAAACATGGGGCGGAACGCCAACCTCTTTCCGGAAGGTGCGCAGAAGGTAATACCTGCTCACGCCCAGTTCCCCCGCCATATCCTCCAGAGTGACCTTGCAGGAGAGATCGCCGCTGAGAAACTCCTTTGCCCTGCGGACCAGCTTTCTGTCGCCGGATTTGCCGGATGTTCCGCAGCCGCGGATAACCTGTGAAAGGATCTCGGTGAGCGCGGCCTCAAGCTCCATGCTCTCCTCGGAATGCAGAAGGGCGCTGTAGAGGCTAAGAAATGAGCCGTGCACCTCAGGCGATGAAACCACCATATCGGAAAATTCAGGGTGAAACGGCTGACGCTCAAGAATATCCCCCGCCAGTTTTGCCATAAGCTCATTTTTGAAATAAAGCATTGTGTATGTGGCGCGCCCTTTTCCGAGGGGAATCCCTGAGTGAACCTGAGAAGGGTTTATGAAAACTGTTTCATCAGGCAGAACTATCGTGTCTGAATCAGCATTGCTCACGCAGTAGCAGCCGCCGCCGTGCATCAGACCGATGGAGTACATATCATCATGCACATGCTTGGGGAAGGCATGCTTGCTGTCAGTGACACGGCATGATTCAAACCCTTCCAGAAAATCTTTGTGCCAGTAGGTTACATTCACTCCCGCTTTCATGGGTGAATTATACTCTCAAAAAGCTGAAAATGATTGAAAAAAATTGCCCGGAATTTTCAAAGAAGCCTCCCCAGAATGTAAGGCACTGCGCTTTCCACATTCAGCACCCTTTCGCCGAAGGAGAAGAAGGAAAAACCTGTTTCCTCCAGAGTGTCCAGCTCCTTCTGAATAAAGCCGCCTTCAGCGCCTATAACAAGGGTCACAGCCTCCTGAGGCCTTGATTTGAGAGGGCTGCCAGCAGGATGAGCGGCCAGACGCAGGGTATCTCTACTGATTTCCGGCAGAGTTTCACGGATGAACGGGGTAAAAAGTCTGTGGAAGGTAACTGTCGGGAGGATGGTGTCTTTTGCCTGTTCAAGGGCGGGTATGAGAAAATCGTCAATCCCTTCAAGGAGAGGGCTTGACCAGTAGCTTTTCTCAACCCGCCAGGAGTTGAATATATGAATATCCTTCACGCCGAGACAGGTCAGGGTATAAAGGACTCGTCTTAAAACCTTCGGGCGGGGCAGAGCGATGGTGAGGCGTACATTCAGGGGAGCGGGTGGGTCATTATCCGGTGTGAACATCAGAACGGCTTTTTCTTCGCCGACTTGTTCCACCTGTGCCGTTCCGAGTTTTCCGCCCAGAACCCCTGCTTTAAGTTCATCTCCATCGTTTTTTTTGAGCGTTTCTTTCAGGTGCTTAAGCCGCCTTCCCGAAACTTCCGCTCTGCCTTCTTTCAGCTCACTTTCTTTGAGAATGATTATGTTCATGCTAGGGATGATACTGCCTTAAACATCGGCTGTCAAAGAGTTAAGCTGAAAAACGCCCGAAGGGTAAAACTATCTCAGTTCGGTTTCGTAAACACTTCTCCAGTATCTGGAATTTTCCGTTTCATGCCCCTGAAGGCCGTAGGCTATGTTCTGATACAGGTTGCTGTAGTAGAGCCCGCTTTCAAAGCCTTTTTCCATGAGCATTTCTGTCATTTCCATGCCCACGGCGGGATCACCCTCCTGAGCCATAGCATAAAGACCCGCGGTATCGCACATGTTCTTAAGGTATTCGGGGCTGTTGTGGTGATGTCTGCTTCCCATTGTGCACCTCCGCAAAAGAATAAAGCGGGATACAAGGTTAAGTTCAACGTGACGGGTCGCCGTAAGGAGATACTTATATTATAAGCAGAGTAATGAACATCCGCAAGGGAGATTGAAAAAAAAGATGAAGCCGCCCCTTTTTTGAAGAGGCGGCGCTGATTGTCTCAGAACCTGAGAGTGGCGAAATAGTCCTCAGGGGTTTCAGCCCTTCTGATCATTTCAAAAGAGCCGTCCTCGTTGAGGAAAAACTCTGCGGAGCGGAGCTTTCCGTTGTAATTGAAGCCCATGGCGTGGCCGTGGGCGCCTGTGTCATGGATTGCGATTATGTCCCCTTTTTCGATAACGGGAAGTGTTCTGTCCACCGCGAACTTGTCATTGTTTTCGCAGAGCGAGCCCACAACATCATAAACCGTATCAGCGGGTGCATTCTCCTTGCCGAGAACCGTTATATGGTGATAAGCGCCGTACATGCCGGGGCGCATAAGGTTTGCCATGCATGCGTCAACACCTATGTAGTTTTTGTATATCTTCTTTTCATGCAGAGCCTGAGTCACGAGGTAGCCGTAAGGACCAGTGATCACCCTTCCGCACTCAAGGTATATTTTGGGGTTAAGCCCTTTTGCAGAGAGTATGCCTTCGTATTTTTCCTTAATCTTGGCGCCGAGAACCTCAAGGTTCACAGCTTCCTGCTCAGGTTTGTAGGGGATGCCGATTCCGCCGCCGAGGTTGATGAACTCAAGCTCTATGCCTACTTTTTCAGCTATTTCAGCAGCCATCTCAAAGAGGATGACCGCCGTCTCCACGAAATAGTCAACATTAAGCTCGTTTGAGGCCACCATAGTATGCATGCCGAAACGCTTTACGCCTTTTGCCTTGCATTTGCTGTAGGCTTCAAACATCTGCTCACGGGTGAGGCCGTATTTAGCGTCCTCAGGGTTGCCGATTATCGCGTTGCCGCCTTTCAGAGGGCCGGGGTTGTAGCGGAAGCAGATCAGTTCCGGTAGGCCAGCAACCTCTTCAAGGAAGTCTATATGAGTTATGTCATCAAGGTTGATTACCGCACCCTGTTCTTTTGCTTTCCGGTATTCACTTGCGGGGGTTTCGTTGGAGGTGAACATTATGTCCTCACCGCTGATGCCCGCCATATCGCAGAGAAGAAGCTCGGCATGTGAACTGCAGTCCGCACCTATGCCGATCGATTTGAGCGCCTTCATCACAGAAGGGTTGGGCAGAGCCTTCACAGCGAAATATTCCTTGAACTCAGGAGCCCATGAAAAAGCCTTCTGGAGCCTCTTTGCGTTTTCGAGAATCGCTTTTTTGTCGTATATGTGAAAAGGCGTAGGGTATTTCTTGATCAGTTCTTCGATCTGCTGCTTGGTAAAAGGGACTTTCTTTTCTGCCATCTTACTCTTCTCCCGCTTTAAGTTATCATTTTTTAACTAAAGCCTTTAACATTCTTCCGCCGCCAATTCAACGAAAAAAAATATTATGAAGCCTTTTTCAGCCCATGTGTTCCTTTATTATGGACATCTTAAGCTTTTTGAGGTTGTTGGATAGGCTCACCTTATATATGTGAGGGTTGAGAAATCTTTTGTATGTGCCGTGCAGGGCAGAGAGCTCCGCCTTTGCGTGCGCCTGAATGCTTTTAAGGTCGGTTCCGGGCTCCGTTCTTCTGCCGTTTTCCATAACTTTGCCTAGAAGAAGCCTCGCCTCTGCATAATTTTCGAGGGTTTTGAACGAATATTCGATGGAGGGATGGTTGAGCCGGATCGGTTTTTTCTCAGCTATGAGTTCATCAACCTCGTCCATGCTCTCCTCAAGGAGAATGAGGTCAGAAATCATCATTCCGTCCTCCCCGTAAAACCTGTACACATTCTTTATGCCGGGGTTGGACATCTTTTCCGGGTTGTTGGTTATCTTCATTGCGGAGACAAAGCGTCCGTCATCCTCTTTTGCAGCCAGTTTATAGACTCCGGTCAGGGAAGGGTCTTTATCCGCAGTAACCAGCCTTGTGCCCACACCGTAGGCATCTATGCTCGCACCTTCGCGGCTTAGCTGCTCTATGATCCACTCATCAAGGTCATTGGAGGCAACGATTCTTGCATCCGGAAAGCCCTCACTGTCAAAAATCCTGCGTGCTTCTCGGCTGAGGAAGCTCAAGTCCCCGCTGTCCAGCCTTATGCCGTAGTTTTTATGCCCTGCGGCTTTAAGCCCGGCAAAGACCTTCAAGGCGTTGGGAACCCCGGAGGCCAGTGTGTCGTATGTATCGGCAAGGAGAATGCAGTCATCCGGATACATGGCAGCAAAGGCCTCAAACGCCGCAAGCTCGCTCTCAAAGCTCATTACCCAGCTGTGAGCCATTGTCCCCTTAACGGGGATTCCGTATTCCTTTCCGGCCAGAACGTTTGAGGTGGCATTCACCCCGCCGATGAAAGAGGCTCTTGCAGCGGAAAGAGCTCCGTCTGTGCCCTGAGCCCGCCGAAGACCGAACTCCATAACAGAAGCATCACCCGCCACACTGCATACCCTTGCGGATTTTGTTGCGATAAGTGTCTGAAAATTTATGAAGTTTAAAAGAAGGGGTTCTATGATCTGGGTTTCAAGGAGGGTTCCCTTAACACGCATAAGCGGTTCATTGGGGAACACTACCGTGCCTTCCTTCACCGAGTGGATCTCGCCTCTGAAACGGAAATCTTTCAGATAGCCGATGAAGGAATCTGAAAAATAGTTCAGGCTTCTTATATAGTCTATATCACTGTCGGAGAAGCTGAAATTCTCCAAAGCAGCCAGAAGGGGTTCAAGCCCTGCAAAAACCGCATAACCGCCGCCGAACGGCTGTCTGCGGTAAAACATATCGAAAACCGCCTGTCTGTCCGGATCTTTTTCCAGAAACCCCTGCATCATGGTGAGCTCGTAGAAGTCCGTCATAAGGGCGGAGTATGAGCATTTCATAACCTTACATCCGCGGACTGAACAACTTTTATCCCCGCCTCTTTCATGGCGGAAACAGCCTTCACAACATTCCCTTCCGGGAAGTCAACACCCTTGCAGGCATCTTCAATCACATAGGTTTCAAAACCGGCTTTCACAGCATCCAGAGCTGTGTACAGGACACAGAAGTCCGTGGCGAGGCCGGTTATATAAACCTTTTCAATACCCAGTTCGCTGAGCCAGCCCCTGAGCCCGGTTACTGTCACACCGTCATTCTCGGTGAATGCGGAATACGAATCTATGTCAGGGTTTGTTCCTTTCCTGATAATGATATTGAAGGCATCAGCATGGAGATCAGGGTGAAAATCAGCCCCGTTGCTCCCCTGAATGCAGTGCTCAGGCCACATCACCTGATTAATTCCGTTCAGCGTTTTCACACTGAATGGCTCAGCCTCATTGTTTGATGCAAATGAGCTGTGATTAACAGGATGCCAGTCCTGCGTGCCGACAATAACCTCAAAGCTGTCCATGAGAGAGTTGATAGCAGGAACGACCCTGCTTCCGTTTTTGACCGCCAGCGCTCCGCCGGGGCAGAAATCATTTTGAACGTCCACTACTATTAATGCGGTATTTTTTCCGTATGTCATATTTCACCTTTTGCCATAGTTCGCAGAAACCTGCGTCCATGCAGTTTCTATTCACTCGCAGCCTGCGCGGTAAAACCGCTTGCTGCTCTGGTTGCGCTTGCGTTCCTCGCATCCGCTGCGGTACGCGCTCCACGCACCCATCCATGGGTGTGTACACGGCTTCGCTTCGCACGGCGCAACTCCGTCCTTGGAGTTGAAGAAAAGAGTCCCTTAGAGCGTCATTCTGAGCGTATGCGAAGAATCTCCGCCGGAGTTTTTACTCCGGCTTTCCTCCCGGACCGTAAAAGTGAAATAAAATACGTAAGACAACTATACTACCATTAATCCGTATGTCAAAGGGGTAAAGGGGGATTTTTACAAAACTTGATAATAAAAAAGCTGCCCCGTGGGACAGCTTTTATGACCGCTATTTTTATTTTTCAGAAAAATTATTTCAGCTTATTTGGCCACTCTGTTCAGGAGCAGTCCGTCAAACTCTTCTTTCAGCTCGTAAGCATTGCCAAGATATGTTATATCCACAGAATCAGCAAGATAGCTTACTTCGTCAATCGTGAGGGAAGTCTTCTTGAATATGTCCTTCGTGCTGAGAACCCTTTCGCTCCACGGTTCGAATGAGTGCATGCTGAGAAGGTAGAAGTGTTCTTCCGTGATAATGATCCTGACAAGGATGACATTTCTGTAGGATTCGAGAGCTCTGTCATAAATCCTGAAAATATCACCCACACCGTAACGGGTTTTCTGTTCCATATTGCATCACCTCTTGTTCTTCACAATACACCATTCCATCGGCATTTCAAGACAGAATAAAAAGTTTTTCACTAATAAAACAACCACCCCCTATTTAATAATGGGTGTATAATTTAACCATAAAAATACCGCAAAAACAGAACCGTGTATCTTTTCATAAACATCTGATAATATAGGCATAAAGAACTCATCAATAATATCAATAGCTATTATTGGACACAGAATCAATAGTGACACATCGAAAGTATGTATAAATATTAACAATGTTTTAAATATTTTCGGATAAAAGTTAACCGCAAGTGGAACAGAACGAAAAGACAATTTTGTTTCTTTAGAAACCCATGTTTTCACGAATGGATTTTTTATACAATTATGTGTTTTTCATGCATTTTAACCCATCTTTTACTGCCGTCATTTACAAAATATGCCATTTTATATGAAATACTGCCTCAGATACATCCATGAAACACACTTTTTCACACATGAAACAGAAATTCTGAACATGTATTTTGTCACGAATCTGCAATATGTTACGAAAATTCAACTGAAAAACTTGACATAGTTTGTAATTTTCCTGTAAATAGTGCGGAATGAAACATAATGCACCGATAATAGAACTGAACAACATTACAAAATCGTTCGGCGATAATACCATTTTGAAGAATCTCAATCTCTCCATATCTGACGGGGAGTTTGTTACCCTTCTCGGTCCGTCCGGATGCGGCAAAACAACAATACTCCGGCTTATTGCTGGGTTTGAACAGCCAGGTGAGGGGAGAATACTTCTCGCCGGAGATGACATAACCGACCTTCCGTCCAACAAAAGACACGTCAATACGGTTTTTCAGAGCTATGCCCTCTTCCCTCACATGACAGTTTTTGAAAATGTCGCTTTCGGGCTTAATATGGACAAAATGCCGAAATCCGAGATCAAAACCCATGTGGATGAAGTTCTCCGCATGGTAAAAATGTCCGAATATGCTGACAGAAAACCCAGCCAGCTTTCAGGCGGTCAGCAGCAAAGGGTGGCCATAGCCCGCGCTGTGGTGAAAAAGCCGCGCATACTGCTGCTTGATGAGCCCCTTTCCGCTCTGGACTTCAAGCTCCGCAAACAGATGCAGGTTGAGCTTAAGCAGCTTCAGCGCAGGCTGGGGATAACCTTCATCTTCGTAACTCACGATCAGGAAGAGGCGCTCAGCATGTCCGACCGTGTTATCGTTATGGATGAAGGGGTTATACAGCAGTCCGGTACGCCCAAGCAGGTTTATGAGCAGCCGGCGAACCTTTTTGTCGCCCGTTTCGTGGGTGAGATAAACATTCTGGACTCTGTGGTGGAAAAACACACTGACAACGGATTTGCCTGTAAAATCGAAGGCTTCTCCTGTGAAATACATACAAAGAAACGCCCTGCGGAAGGGATGAAAGTAAATATTCTTCTCCGCCCGGAAGACCTGCGGGTTGCTGAACTCGCAAAAACCGAAAAACCGGAAGCGGGTTCCATTTTCGGCAGGGTGGAGGAAACCACCTACAAAGGCGCAACCCTTGAATCCATAATTGTTCTGCCTTCGGGCAAAAAACTTCTCGCCAGTGAGTTTTTTGATGAGGAGTATGAGGAATTCGACTACAAACTGGGACAGGATGTGGCGGTAAGCTGGGTTGGCGGCTGGGAGGTGGTTCTGGCCGATGAATGAGAGAAGCCTCTTTAAAACAACAGTTATCAGTGTCATTTCGCTGTGGTTTATAGTTTTTGTTTTCGTTCCCAATATCCTTGTATTCGGCGTGAGCTTCCTTGAGAGGCACGAGAGTAATTTCGTAACATTTACATTCACCCTTGAAAACTACCAGAGAATTTTTTCCAGCGTATATTTTACAGTATTCGCCGATTCTTTCAGGCTGGCCTTTATCTCCATGCTGATATGCCTCGTTGTGGGCTATCCCTTCGCTTACAGGCTGGCAAGGCTTAAAGGCAGGGTGAAAAATATACTCTTCATGCTGATTATCATCCCTTTCTGGACAAGCTCGCTCATACGCACATATGCGATTATGATAGTGCTTAAAACAAACGGACTGCTGAACACCGTGCTCCTCGGTCTCGGTATAATAAATGAGCCGCTGGAGCTTCTCTATACCGGCACAGCGGTGACCATAGGCATGGTTTACTCTCTTCTGCCGTTTATGATTCTGCCTCTGTACGCCAGCATAGAAAAGCTGGACAAAGTATATATCGAAGCCGCAGGAGACCTCGGCGCAGGGAAGATTCAGACTTTTATAAAAATTGTAATCCCACTGACAATGCCGGGGATCATAGCCGGATGCACTCTGGTTTTTCTCCCCTCGTTCTGCCTGTTTTACATACCCGACCTCATGGGGGGCGCAAAGGATCTGCTTATCGGCAACCTGATCAAAAACCAGTTTCTCTCCGCCCGTGACTGGCCCTTCGGCTCCGCAGTGAGCGTTGTGCTCACGGGGATTATGGCTGTACTCCTGTTTGCTTATTACAAGAGCACCAAGCTTGTGCAGAAAGCCGGGGAGAAGGGTGCGGTATGAGCAGATTCTTCAAAAGCACATACATGCTGATGGTTTACCTTTTTCTTTATATCCCGGTTATCATCCTTGTTGTAAACTCATTTAACTCATCCAAATACATGACGGGCTGGCGCGGCTTCACCCTTGACTGGTACAGCAAGCTTGCCTCCAACACCATGCTGATTGATGCCGCCATCAACTCTTTTACGGTGGCGTTTCTCTCCGCATCCGCCGCAACTGTCATAGGCACACTGACAGCGGTAACTCTTTACAGGTACAGCTTTTTCGGCAAAAAGCTCCTTTATGCCCTCGTATATGTGGTGATAATGTCGCCGGATATTGTCATGGGTATATCACTTCTGGTGCTGTTTGCATCAGTTAAGATTGAACTTGGTTTCTGGACCCTGCTGGTGTCGCACATAACCTTCTCCATACCCTTTGTGGTGGTTACGGTTTTTTCACGCCTCAGCGGGTTTGACAAAAATGTGATAGAAGCGGCAAAAGACCTCGGCGCGGACGAGATGAGGATTTTCAAATCAGTAATCCTCCCCATGTCTCTCCCTGCGGTGGCTGCGGGGTGGCTCCTCAGCTTCACCCTTTCGCTGGACGATGTGATTGTCTCCTTTTTTGTAACGGGGCCGGGATATGAGGTTCTGCCCCTGCGCATATTCTCTATGGTTAGGTTGGGCGTAAAGCCTGAAATAAACGCGCTCTGCGCGATTATATTACTGTTTTCGCTCGTCATGGTTATGACGTCGCAATTCTTGATGAGGGAGAGAAAATGAAGCTTTTTAAAATTCTTGCACTTCTTCTGGTTATGAGCATGCCCCTTGCGGCATCCGCAAAGGAGCTCTACCTGTACAACTGGTCAGAGTACATGCCTGAGGAAGTAATTCAGAAGTTCCAGAAAGAAACGGGGATCAAGGTAATCTACAACACCTATGACAGCAACGAGGCAATGTACGCCAAAGTCAAGCTCATAAGCGGGAAAGGATACGATCTTATTGTTCCCTCCACCTACTATGTGAGCAAAATGAGGAAGGAAAACCTCCTTGCCAAAATCGACAAAAACAAGCTCACCAACTTCAAAAACCTTGATAAAACACTGCTGAACAAACCCTATGACCCCGGCAACGATTACAGCGTTCCGTATCTCTGGGGAAGCACCGGAATCTCCTACAACGCAGACAGGGTGAAGGATAAAATAGACAGCTGGAGTGTACTCTGGCAGCCAAAATACAAAGGAAAAATCCTGCTCACTGATGATGTGCGAGAGGTTTTCCAGATGGCGCTTGTTCAGCTCGGCTACTCCGGCAACACAATAAAGGAAGCTGAGATCAAGGCCGCATATGAACTGCTGAAAAAGCTTATGCCCTCAGTGCGCACCTTTAACTCGGAATCACCTAAGGTTCCCTACATCAACGGCGAAGTTATTATCGGCATGAACTGGAACGGCGAGGCCTTCCTTGCTCAGGAAGAGATGCCCTCCATGAGATATGTTTACCCGAAAGAAGGCGTAATACTTTGGATGGACAACTTTGCCATTCCCAAAAATGCAAAGAACATCAACGAGGCACACGCTTTCATAAACTTCGTTCTCAGACCTGAGATAGCTAAAATAATCAGTGAAGAGATAGGATACGCCATCCCCAACAAGGAAGGCAAAAAACTCCTTGCTCCCGAAGTGAGAAACAATCCGATCTCCTACCCTTCTGATGCGATAGTAGCAAAAGGAGAGTTTCAGGAGGATGTGGGTGACGCTATCCTGATATATGAAAAATACTGGGAAATGCTGAAAACAGGAAAGTAATCCCTGTTTCATGTTACTGATACTTTAAACTGAGAAAACCTTTCTTTAATGGCAAAGAAAGGTTTTCTCAAACTCTTTCCAAAGAAACCAAATTTTTAACATCACAGCTTTTCCGGCTTGCAGAGATGCTTGTCCTTTACGGCTTCTTTGCCGCATTTGCAGATGTATTTTGGCTTTTCGCCGTCAAGTTTTTCTTTCCGTTCGGATTTTGATAGTCTGCACATCTTTGCCATGACCGCACCTTAATAAGATATATTCTGTCTTATTAAGATACACCTTAACAAAGCAAAAGGCAACATAAGCTTATGACTAATGCCCGATCTGCTTACCTATGAAGAACTCCTGAGTGTTATGAGGCTCTTCCCCTGGTTCCGGTTTGAGTTTCCTGTATGTTTCCCCTTCCAGAACCCAGGATTTGGTATTGTCCTTAAGGTTGCTGGAAAGTATCGTCATCATAAAGTCCTTGGCGTTTTTATCAGTAATCTCGAAAAGATGCTCAACCCTTGAGTGCATATTGCGCTCCATCCAGTCCGCTGTGGATATGAAAAGCCGCTTTTTGCCGCCGTGATAGAAACAGATTATGCGGGGATGCTCCAGAAAACGGCCGATGATGCTGCGTATGCTGACGTTTTCCGTCAGCCCCGTAACCCCCGCGGTCATACCGCAGATTCCGCGTATTATCATCTCTATCTTAACACCTGCGCGGGAAGCATCATGGAGCTTCATGATAAGCTCCTTATCTATCAGCGAGTTGATTTTCACGATCATCTCTGCCTTTTTCCCCGCCTTTGCATTTTCTATCTCGTAATCCATGAGTGAGAGGAGCTTCGCCTTGAGCCCGGTCGGTGCGACGCTTATCCTGTCCCAGTCAGCGTAGTCAGTATAACCCATCAGCAGGTTGAACAGGTTTGCGCACTCCTTGCCCACAGTTTCATCCGCTGTGATGTAGTCTATGTCCGTGTATATCTTCGCTGTCGCCTCATTGAAGTTTCCTGTGGAAAGATAGCTGTAGCGGACTATTCCCTGCGGTTCCCTTCTTATTATCTGGAGGTTTTTGGAGTGGATCTTGAGCCCCGGTATTCCGTAAGTGACTATGCAGCCCGCTTCCTCAAGCTTTTTTGCCCAGCCCACGTTGCGCTCCTCATCAAAGCGCGCCTTGAGCTCTATCACCACGCAGACCTGCTTGCCGCGTCTTGCTGCCTCGGAGAGGGATTCCACTATGCTTGAGCCGCGGTTAGCCCTGTAGAGGGTCATTTTTATTGCCAGAACCTGATCATCCGCAGCAGCGCGGCGTATCAGGGCGGAATGAAACCCGAAATCGTGATACGGGCGGTAGAAAACAAAGTCCCGCTCCTTCAGCCTGTCGAAAATATTCTCATCCGCAGTCAGCCCGTAGGGCACAAACGGCTTGTGCTCAGGGTACATAAGATCCGGGTTGCCGTCTGCAATGGAGAAAAGGAATGTGAGGTCAAGGGGTTTGTCCACAATGTAAACATCCTCATCATCAAAGCCTATATGTTCCCGGAGAAACTTAAGCACCTCATCCGGCGCGGTTTTGTCAAGCTCAACCCTGACCACATTCCCCTTCTTGCGTGAGGGGAGCTTCTTTTCTATAATTTTCAGCAGATCCTCCGCCTCGTCCTCCTCCACTGTGAGGTCGGCGTTCCTTGTAAGGCGGAGAGTGTAGCTGTCCATTACCTTATACCCCGGATAAACCTGCGGAAGGCAGCGGGCTATTATCTCCTCGCTGGTGATGCAGTATGTGCGGTGCAGGCGTATTTTGAACACTCTCTGGAGGTTTTCGGGAATTATTATTATGGAGTAGTGGGTTTCGCCCGCTCTCTCAAGCTTTACAAAAATGCACTGGCGCAGGTTGTAGATAAACGGAAAAGGGTTCGCCGCGCTCAGGGTAACGGGGGAGATAAGGGGCTGTATCTCGTCATTGAATATGGATTCCACAATGTCAGAGAGCTCGCCGTCAATCTCCGGCTGGATGACTATGTGGTGTCTGGCGCATTCCTTTATCACTTTGCGGAAAATCTTCTGCTGATCCTTAACCAGCCTGTGCGCGGTTTCGGATATTTTCGCCAGAAGCTCCTTCGGGGTGTAGCCGGAGGCATCCTTAATATTGTATTTCGCGTCCACCTGATCATAAAGCCCGGCAACGCGAATCATAAAAAACTCGTCCAGATTGGACGAGAAGATAGCCAGAAACTTAAGCTTTTCCAGAAGCGGGACACTCTCGTCCTCCGCCTCTCTCAGCACCCGCTCATTAAACTGGAGCCAGCTTATTTCCCTGTTTATAAATTTATACTCACTCATAAAGTACCTTCATCTCCAGTTCAACGGGAATACCGAATGTTTCAAGGAACATACTCTTTTTCTGGTCAAACCCCAGTTTTTCCAGATACGCATGCTTTCTGGTTCTTGCTTTTATGATTATTTTGCTGCTCAGAACCTCAACATCCACACTCTCCACAAGCTGCATGTGGCTTGTATCCAGCGAGTCCGCTATGCGCAGAATGCTCACCAGCTTTCTGATGGTAAGCTGTGTCTCCATATTCAGGTACGAAAGTCTTGTTTCCGCGGTTTCATCCGTGCCCACCCTGTGCATGAGGACAAGGAAGGCGATTATCTTTATCTGCTCCTGATCCAGACCGGGCATGTCAAAAGCCTTGGCTATGTAATAGGAGTGCTCATGGTGCATTTTCGCATCAATATAATAGCCTATGTCATGGAGAATCGCCGCCGCTTCAAGGAGCATCCTCTCGTTCATGCCGAGGTTGTGGAGATCGCCCAAGGCATCGAAAATCTGAACGGAGTAGTCGGTCACCACTTTTGAGTGGGGCTCGTCAAAGTTATAGCGTCTGCCCAGATGATAAAGCGTGTTGCGGAGCCTGCCCCTGAAACCGTTGTCGCGTATATTGTTTGAGTAATATCTCGTGAGCACGTTGGGGAACGACTTGCGGCTGAACTGCACCTTGTCCGTGCCCACAAACTGCATAAGGCGCAGATAAGTCTCAAGCATGGGCACAAGCACCTTCGCCTCGCTTATCCTTATACCCAGCATAGTCATGTTCTCCTGAGAGGTTTTGTCCTTAACTCTTTCGTAAAGCTCCTCAAGCTTTGTGCGGTGGAAATAGTTCTCCTTCGGGTCGAAGATGAACTGGAGAGTGTTTACCGAACTGCCGGAGCACACCAGATATTTTATCTTAGGCGAACCGCCGAGGGACGAGTTTATGGTGTTGAACATTGTCTCCACATACTGGTTATACGCCTTGTACCTGCTGTGTATGGGTATTCCCTTGAAAAGCTGGCGCAGGCGCAGACTGCCGTACGGGAGTGAGCCGGAGAAAATGCTTGTGTCGTCCTTAAGGATGTTTATGGATACGTTGCCGCTTGAGATATTGGCGAACAGAACACCCCTTTTCTCGTAGCTCTCAAAGTTTTTTATGTCGTTCTTAACGCCGATGTATTTTATGTATATCTCATCCGAAGGCTCAATAACATCAAGCTTAAGCCCTGTCTTGTTCATCACATGGTCTATGAGGAAATAGCGGTTGCGCGCCTCCCTCACCCCGCTGGTGCAGACGCATTTGTAGTTTTTCTTTATGCCGTACTCGTCCAGTTTATGGCGGAACATCTGTAGGATATTCGTTGCCTTGTAAACACTGTCCAGCGTTATGTAGCCTTTGGTGAAGGTGTCCTTACCGAGGCCGAGGGGCTTCACCAGAGTTTCCATTATGCGCTCCTGCCCTTCATTAAACTCGGAGATCTGCATGCGGAAAGCACTGGCGCCTATGTTAATCGTTGCAAAAAGACCGTTTTTCATAGAATAACCAGCTCCTTACCGCTTATCTCTTCCAGAAGGTCCTTTTTCATCTCGAACTTTTTCTTTTCAAGGGAAAGGTTGTACTCGGAAACAAGCTTAATCTCTATCTTCTTAGGTTTAACATGCACTTCCACATCCCTCACCAGAGACTTGTGCGATCTGTCCAGCCCGTCCGCTGCGCGGAGAACGGCGCTCATTGCCGCTGTTTTGTGTCGGTCGGCCTCGTCCATCATATTAAAAAGCCTGTGGGATGAGCGGGGCGGGCTCTTGCGGTGGTATCTGGCGATGTTGCCTATCATGTTTATTTCATCGTGGTTGTAGCCCATGAGGTCGGAGTTCATTATAAGGTACTGCGAATGTTTATGGTGCTTGGAGTATGAAATATAGTTGCCTATGTCATGCAGAAGAGAGGCAGCCTCAAGCACAGGCCAGTCGCTTTTTTCAAGACCGAGCTCAGCGTAAAGCCCGTCGAACATCTTTTTACAGAGCTTTGTCACCTGCCTTGCGTGGCGCTCCTCAAAGGTGAACTTGTTGCCTATCTCTATGAGTCTGGCATGGCGGATATTGTCCATATTCTGCTGAAAAGGGAGCTCAAGCCCCATCTTGTTTATGGTGTCTATGGTGAGTCCGCTTCTCAGTCCGCCGCTGAGGGTGTAGAGCCCTTCGCCGTCGGTCTCTTCCAGTACGGCATCCACTTGCATGGCGGCAGCCAGAATAATATCCGCCCTTTTCTCCTCCATGCCGGGAATCTGTATGCGCTCACTCATGGTTTTATTTTTTATATCATTTATCAGCTTCTTAAGGTGCTTGCGCTCAAGGTATTTTACTGTTCTGTCAGCCCTCTGGCCGCCTGTCAGGTAATGGATTGTGGAAAGGTTGCCCATTGAGCCGCCGGTGCAGATAACCAGATCGATGGATTTGGGCAGCTTTAACCTGCGAACCTCTTTCACAAGGAAATCCTTCAATGTCTGGTACTCTGAGTTAGTCACAGGGTCGCTTTTGAAAAACATTTTGGTCAGCCTGTTGCAGCCCAGCTCCACACTGTGCGCTTTTTCAAGCCTTCCTCTGTTCACAATGGAATATTCCGCGCTGCCGCCGCCTATATCCAGCACAAGGGCGTGGTACTTGCTTATCTCAAAATTTGCCGAAGCAGCGATGAAGGTATAGCGCGCCTCCTCCTCGCCGCTGATTATCTCAACGCCGAAGCCGCAGGTGTCCATCACCTTCTGAATAACTTCGCTGTAGTTTGATGCCGCCCTGAATGAGGCTGTTGCCACAGCCCGGATCTGATGCACCTTCCAGTTGTCTATTATTGCGCGCACCTCTTTCAGGCTCTGCAAAAGTCTGGCGAGGGCGGGCTCCGTAATCATTCCGGATTCGAACACCTCATCGCCGAGGCGCACTGATTCCTTGTATTCCTCAAGAACCCTGTAGCTCTTATCCTTAACCTGTGAAACCTGGAGGCGGACAGTGTTGCTTCCTATGTCCACCACGGCTATGTTTATTCCGTTTCCTAACATCCGGACACTCCGTTTTTTCCGGTTGCGGCTGTGAACCTTCCGGGAATTTTGAGTTTACAACACAACAGAGAAGTTTGTAATACCTCAAAGCATAATTTGACAAATTCCTTGCAACGGGGCAATAAACCCGGCTGTCCATAAGAAATTATAACCTTTGAACTTTTATAATCAAGAAATGTTGAGGCAGCAGAACACATTTCATACAGATACCCTATCTGACTTAACAGGGCCGGGCAGTTTTCCAGCGGCTTCAAGTGCCGGGTAAGCAGCAGCACAGATATGCGAGTGAATCCGCCTGAGATCCCGCAGCACATCAAGATGGAGCGAACTTGTTTCTATGCTTTCGGGTTTCCCTTCCCTGAGTCTGCGCATATGGTTCTCTGAGGCGGATATTTCAAGCTCTTTCACCTTAGCCTTTTCCGCCAGAAGCCTCTCAGCGGACTTTACATCGCCGTTGAGAAAAACCCCAAATGATATTCTGAGACTTTTCGCCACAATGCGGTAAAGCTCACTAAGTTCAGATGCGCCTTCTTCCGAAAATTTCAGTTTATGCTTTATCTTTTTCTGTACAAGCTCCATGAGATTTTTATCAATAATATCCCCTATATGTTCCAGATTAACGGAAAAAGTCATGATCTCAAATGCCCTCCTGCTTTCATCATCCTCCAGAGTTCCGCCTGTGATACGCACAACATAAAGTTTCACAGCCTCATGCAGGCTGTCCACTATATTATCAGTGCGGGATACTTCGTTTACCAGCTTTCTGTCACTGGTAAACAGTGCCCGTATTCCGTTTTTCAGCATATTTTCGACAATATCACCTATCCGCAGGGTTTCCCGTGCGGCACAGGCCAGTGCCACAGGCGGCATGGAAAGGCTGCCTTCATCAAGATACAGAGGAATGAAAGGATCTGACGCACTCTGTTTTTCTGGCAGAAGACGCTCGGTAAGCCTCGCAAAAATGTTGACAGGAATGATGAAAATTATGGCAACCGCAAGGTTAAAAAAAGTGTGGAAATCTGCTGCGAGTCTCACAGGATCCGGATCAAACATGCTCAGAAAGTTAATGCAGGGTTCAATCAGAGGCAGAAAAATGATACAGCCGAAAATACGAGTGAAAAGATTTGCCACAGGCAGCCTGCTCCCGGCGGGATTACCTTTGGAAGCTCCTTCCAGAAGAGGGTTGAGTGCGCTGCCCACATTAGCCCCAAGTACAAGGGCAAAAAGAGCAGATTCATTTATAAAACCGGATGAAGCCAGAGACATTGAAAGAAGAACCGTAGCCACGCTGGAGTGCGCTGCCCAGGTGATAGCCGCACCAAGGAGCAGCGTGAGGAGCGGTTCATCTGTCACACTATGCAGAAGCTGTTTCATAACAGGCGCATGCTCTGCGGGTGCAAAACTTTCCAGCAGTATATGAAGTGAAAGAAGCATCAAACCCAAGCCGATGAAAACACGTCCGAGATCCTTTATCAAGGTTCTTGTGCCGCGTTTGAAGGCCAAAACGCCTATAGCAAGAAAAACAGGAGCAAACGCTGATGAATCAAAGGAAAGAAGCTGAACAATAAGAGTAGTTCCCACATTAGCACCAAGCATGACTGCTATTGCAGGGGAAAGAGATATAAGACCGGAGGCAGAAAATGAGGCAAGCATCATTGCTGTTGCTGTGCTGCTTTGCAGAAGCGTTGTTACACCTAATCCTGCAAAGAATGCGCTGGCTCTGTTTTTCAGCACCCGCCTCAAAAACCTTCGCAAATCCGCACCAAAAGCACGGATTATGCCGCTCTGAACCATGTGAAGTCCCCATAAAAGGAGCGCAACTCCGCCAGTGAGATTAAGCAGTACGGTTGTCCCCATAGAACCCTCCTTTTGACTTTTCAGACAGCTATAGTGCCTCCATTACTCTGAATATAGCAGGCATACTTATTAGCCTGCATAATTTCTAACATTGGTTTATGTAATAATGAATATACCCCTGACTAAACGGGGATGCAAGAATATTTGACATTTCTCTGACATTTTCGACAAAAAATGACTTAGATTAATTCTAAATTAAACATACTCATCAAAAGAGTTCCCGAATCTCCTTCCACAGGCTTTCGTAATTGGCAGCCGCTTTGCTTTTCGGACTGAACACGCCTACAGGGGCGCGGTGAAGCCCCATTTTCTCAACTTCTGCGGAATAAGGCACATGGTTTTCAAGAAGCTTTGCCCCCTCAAACTCAGTGCTGTCCATAACTTCACGGTGTATTTTTTTGCGTCTGTCAGCCATGGAGAAAAACAGAGCGGTTGTGACATCCTTCACTTTGTTCTCTTTCAGGAAATCAAGGAGCATTCCGCAGGTGCGGAGCGAAAGAACAGTGGGAATGAGGGGAACCGCCAGCACATCGGCAGCTTTCATAATACCTTCCGAGAGAAGGGTGATCCCCGGCGGCGCGTCCGCTATGGCAAGATCATAGCCCCCGCTTACGCTCCTGAACATGTCACGGACGGCTTTTTTCGGCTTATCCGCCGCATCCAGAAACAGATCCATGTTCCGGCAGGAGAAATCAGCGGGAATTATATCCAGATTCTCAAAATCAGTGGCTTTTATCTCCGCCTCAAGGTCGCTTTTCCCCTGAACAGCCTTCTTCATGCTTTTGTTCAGCTTCGGCTTGACGCGGAAATAGAAAGTGGAGGCCGCCTGCGGGTCAAAGTCCCAGAGAAGCGTCCGCATTCCGCTCTGCGCCGCACAGTAAGCCAGATTCACCGCCGCCGCAGTCTTGCCCACCCCGCCCTTTATACTGTAAACCGCCATTATCTTCATCAGCCAGCTCCGTATTTTTTATTTCAGCATTTCATTTATAAGCCCGCGTGTTTTTGCAGAGACAAAATCCTCAATCAGTTCAAGGCATTTTTCCCGTTCCGCCTTTTGAAGCTCATCCAGATAACGCGCAAGATAACCTGACGCAAGGGACATACTGACAGGCTTTTTAAGCCTTTTTGCCGCCTCTTCGGTATAGTACATCAGCTTTTCCCGCTGAACCTCATAATCCTGATGAGCCCCCAGAGCATCCTGAAGCCTTTTCAGCCTTTTGGTGACTCCGTCCGCGGCCTTCTCCGGGAAAATAGTCCTGAAAAATTCAAGAGCATAACGCAGCTTTTTGCAGCCTATGCGCACCCTGTGAATCTCCTCCGCTGGGCTCTCCCCGTGCAGATCCCGCCCTTCCTTATATATTCTGCCGTATGCTTTTTTTATCACTTCCGCCGCGGAATCCCGGACACTGAGTCTGCCCTCTTCCGTGTGTGTTTCATGGCTGAGAAAGCTTCTCCATTCCGCTTTCAGGTCAGCATACTCTGCGGAACCCAGAAGAGACACAATCCGCTCATGCTCTTTTTTCCGTGAGCGTACCAGATACTTCTCCACTGGCATCAAATCATCACGCATATCATCCGGCAGAAGGGTTCTGTATTCCTGTATTTTTCTGAGATAAACATCCAGATCACGGGCAGAATTTGTGCGGGAAAAGAGTTCGGAAAGCTTTGCCCGGAAATATGCATGCTCCTCCGGCGGAAAAACACCCTTAAACATTGTAAAGGCTGAGCGTGAACGCCTCAGCGCCACCCTGAAATCATGGAGAAACTCAGAGTCGAGCCCTTCAACCGCCCCTGCTTCGTTCTGCTCAATAATATTGAGCAGTTTCAGGAGAATATCCCTCAGAACATCCGCAACGGGTGCATCAGGTGCGCAGTCAGCCTCGGCTGATGTGCTGTATGCACCGGGTCTGAGACCTGATTTCCTCAGGGCATGGGCAATGGGGGATCTGAGAGTCCTTTTTCCTCCCTGATCCTCTAAGGCGGCCTGAACCATAGCCCCCTCTCTGTCATAGCCTTTCAGCGGCATAAGCTCCGCGAATAAGCATGAGAAATCATTGATGCCGACAGTGCTCAGCCTTATACGGCAGATAGTTTTGCCGTCCTCATTGATGATGCCGAAGCAGTCTGTTTTTATCGCACACTGCGCTTTTATCTCCAAAATTCTGGGGCTGGTGTTCATCCGCACCAGTTCACGGAGCTTGCCTTCGGGTATATCTTCATAGTTTTTCGGCGCGGACACAGCTTCCGCACTGACTGTTTTTCCGTTTCTGTAAAGCCTTAAAAAAGAGCCGGAAAAGAACAGAACACATTCCGCCTGCCAGAGCAGCCAGTCAAATGTATCCAGCAGAAAGCCGGATTCCTCCGCGCCGCTCTTAACGGCCTCATGTCCAAGGCTCCAGCCGGTAAAGCTTTGCAGTTCATCCGGTGAAAAGGATTTAAGAACAAAAATATGATTCTTCAAAATATCAGCCTCAGTCAGTCAGCAGTTTCTGCTGTATGAGGTTAATGAGATGCCTGTTTTCCAGATGGCATATTGAGCCCTTCTTAAGCACCAGCTCCATAGCGTTTCCCGCCATGTAAAACGAGAGGAACTCAGTCATGTCCGGCTCATGCCCCACAAAAGCGGTCGTGGAATAACCGGGATACTTCTTCACAGCCTCAAGCCAGCCCGCTATATCCGCTCCCGGATTCAGAAGAGGCTCCGCAACAAGCCCGCCCTTGGTCACGGCGCACACTATCTCCGCAGTCTGCACCGCCCGGACGGCCTCCGAGGTAACAACATGGTAAGGCGCAGGATAAACTGAGAAGAATCTCCGCACCGCCCTCTCCATCCGCCGTTTTCCCTCACCTGTGAGGGGGCGCAGCATATCGTCCCCCGCCCATTCATACCTTTCTTCCGCGTGGGCATGGCGGATAAAATACTGCCTCATCACATTCACCTGATTAATTCTAACATTAAATAATGATTTTTCGCCCGTTTTTTCCATAATTAAAAGGATTTCCCCTCATTTTGCCGTTTCGCTGCGCATTTTCAGGCATTCATTTTTATAATTTTTTGCCGTACTATCGATTATACATCTTAAAATAATTATGGGTTTAATACTCTTGTGGCAGAAATGTCAGAAATTTGTCAGACAAAGGGTGATGTTTTGAAACTTCATACACTTATACGTAAACAGACGCTCCCTGTTGACATAAACAGGGCATGGGAGTTTTTCGGTGATCCGTCAAAACTTGCGGAGATTACGCCGCCGTGGCTGGGCTTTAAGGTCAGAACAGAGCTCCCGCCGGAAACATACGCCGGAATGGTTGTCCGCTACACAATTACCCCCTTCGGCGGGATTCCCGTTCAGTGGATTACCGAAATAACCCACGCGGAAAAACCGTTCTTCTTTGTGGACGAGCAAAGATTCGGGCCATATAAATTCTGGCATCACCAGCACATTTTCCGTGAAACAGATAACGGAACAGAGATGACCGACATAGTGGACTACATCCTACCCTTCGGTTTTCTGGGCGAGCTGGCGCACATGCTTTATGTTAAGCGAAAACTGGATGAAATCTTTACATACAGGAAAGAAACACTGGATAAAATTTTTTCCTGATGTCTGCTTGCATTAACAGGTATTCCCTGTTATCGTTCAGATTATTTTACAGAGGTAGCACGAATGCCCGAAATATACGTTGTGGGACACAAAAACCCTGATACTGATTCCATAGCCTCCGCATACGGATATGCAAAGCTCAAAAACAAGCTGGATAAAGAAAATATCTACACCGCCGCCAGATGCGGAAACCTTAACAAACAGACAAGATTCATTTTTGATAAATTCGGAATAACACCCCCTGTATTCATAAAAGATGTTTACCCTAAAGTCAGTGACGTAATGACCAGACAGGTAATAGCCCTCAATGAAAATGAACCGCTTTTCGGCGTAATCAGAAATATAGACGAGCTTAAAATACGCATCACTCCCGTTGTTGAAGGCGGGAATATATTTAAAGGAATAGTAAGCATATTCGAGCTTTCGGACTTCCTCGCTACAAAAGATGTAACCACAAAGCCCGTATTTCATTTCAGGGCGGAAAACTTCGAAAAGGTCATAGGCGGATATAACTACGTCAGAGGGAAAAGAGAAGAGTTCAGGGCTACGGTGATGATCGGCGCAATGCCCTATGACAGATTCAAGGCCAGAATGGAGCTTCAGAAATCAAAAGACATAGTGCTTATAGTCGGCAAACGCAGGGACATAATTGAATATGCGGTAAAAAGCCAGCTTCCCGCCATAATCCTCACAGGAATAAGGGACGAGAGTGATGTGGATCTTGATTTTTCAGGCTACGAAGGCTGGGTTTTTATCTCTGAACTGGACACGGCCGAGACAGTGCGCCGCCTCCAGCTGAGCATACCCACCAAGGCAGTAATGAAGACCGACATACCTTCCGTGGACGAAGGGGACTACCTTGAGGAAGTGAAGGACAAGCTCCTCCAGATTGACCATAAAGGGCTTCCGGTGCTCAGGGACAACAGGCTCATAGGCATTATCACACGCTCTGATCTGATAAAAAAAGTCCAGAAGGGGCTTATCCTCATGGATCACAATGAGCTTTCACAAGCTGTGGACGGTGCGGAAACAGCACTGATTCACGAAATTGTCGACCACCACAGGCTGGGAACTATCAAAACGAAAACACCCATACACTTCTTCGCAAAACCTGTGGGCAGCACATGCACCCTTGTTTATCAGCAGTATATAATCAACGGAGTTGAGATAGACAGGGAAACAGCTTCCATCCTGCTTTCCGGCATACTGTCAGATACCGTCATCCTTAAATCTCCCACAACCACCGAGGAGGACAAAAGAGCGGTAAGCGCGCTGGCTGAACTCGCCGGAATAAACTACGAGGAATACGGAGTGGAGATATTCTCCGCCACGGACAGCCTTAAAACCAGAGACCCGCAAAGCATCATCAACACGGATTTCAAAATATACGAAGAATACGGCATCAAAGTGGGCATAAGCCAGGTCGAGGTGGTTACCCTTCAGGAGATGGATGAAGTCAAAAATAATCTGATTCAGGCAATAAGCATAAATACAAATGAAAAAGGGCTGGACTGGGGAATGCTCCTTGTCACAGACATTATTATGGAAAGAAGCATACTCCTCACCACCGGCTTTGAGGCGGCGGAGAAAATACTCGCCTATAACAGGACGGAGGACTGCTGCTTTGATCTGCCGGGTGTGCTTTCCAGAAAAAAACAGCTTCTGCCTGAGATACTGCGCGTACTCGAAGAACTCAACGGATAAATATAAGCTTTCGGGGGAGCCGACAGATGAACTACATTCTTGCATTAACCGGATTTTCTCAATCCGTTTCCATAAGCGCCACTCAGATTCTCCTTGGGATCATGATTATATGGACAACATGGATAATTTACAAAGAAGGTGATTTTTCCCTCTTCAAATCAAGGATGTTTATTTTCTTCTGCATACTCTACGGAAGCATACTGCTGACATTTTTATTCACGGAAAACCAGTTTGAGCACACAAAATCCCTGAGAAACTTCTGGGGCATGGCATTTCTTTTTACCGCAATGTTCCTTGTTACCGATGCTGAGAGACTGAGAACTGTTATTCTCTCTGTAATCGCCGGAGGGTGCTTCGCGGGCGTTTATGCCATTTACGAGTATTTTTTCATGGACGCTGACAGGGTAAACGGCTTTATGACACATGCTCTTACTTTCGGGAACAGTATAGTAATCATCCTGATTCTCTGTCTGTTCACGGTTATTGAAAATAAATTCAGATCCCGTTACGACAGGCTGCTCTGCTGCACTGCACTTCCTGTCATGTTTTCTGCGCTGCTTTTGTCCGGCTCAAGAGGCCCCCTGCTCTCTCTTCCTTTAGCCATAGCGGTTATGCTTGTCGCCAGATACAAAACCAAAGGACTGGTATACAGCCTCATTCTCTGTACCCTGTTCACAGCGGCAGCTTTTACTGTCCCTTCGCTGTCTGAACGCTTCGGAAAAATATTTTCGAAGGAGTACAGAGTTTCAAACAGTTCAATAGGCACACGGATAGTTTTATGGGAAACATCTGTTGAAATCATCAGAGATAACCCTGTATTCGGAGTAGGTTATGGCAACTTTCAGAAAAATGTCCGCAAATATACGGATAAGCCTCTGGCATCAATGGCCCATGCGCATAACTCATACCTGCATCATGCGGCAATATACGGGCTGACAGGCCTTACGGCTCTTCTGCTGTTTCTCGGTGCAATAGGGCAGGAACTGGCTAAGGCGGTTAAACGGAGAATACCTTATTCATACGGAGTTCTGGCTGCTTTTCTAGTATTTCTTCTCTGTGGTCTGACAGAGAACAATCTGGGAGATTCCGAAGTGGCGATGCTCATGTGGCTGCTTAGCGGAAGTATAATCGGGATAACTTTTAACGGAGATTCTGCTTAAGTTTCATAATCCTTGTGTATGAGCGCTCAATCATTTCCATGCTGATCTGCCCCGTTTCAACAGCCTTTTTTATAATTTCTGCTGCTTTTTCCGGAAACTCAGGATCATTGAAGAAGAAATTGGAATAAACAAGCACATCCGCCCCCGCCTGCACAGCCCGGACAACAGCCTCCTCCAAAGAAAAGTTATCCCTCACCGCACCCATCTGGAGGTCGTCCGTGAATATCACACCGTCATAGCCTATATCCCTGCGGAGAATATCAAGATGTTTCTTTGACATTGTGGCGGGGTAAAGCGGATCGATTTCAGCATTAAAAACATGGGCTGTCATAACAGATACGGCAAGCCCCTTGTCTATGAGAAGCCGGAAGGGCTCAAGCTCTTTTTCTGTCCATGTTCCGGTAACATCAGTAAACCCCAGATGAGAATCGTTCAGTGCGCTGCCGTGACCGGGGAAATGTTTCAAAGAAGTCACAATACCCGCCTTGCTGTGCGCTTTGACGAACTCTCCGGCGTATGCCGCCACAGTTTCAGCATCAGCGGAGAAGCTTCTGCCCAGCCTGCCTATAACCGGTGAGTCCTGATTTACATTGAGATCCGCTGACGGAGCGAAATTCACATTAAAGCCCGCCGCACTCAAATCGGCAGCCATTTCACAGTACTGCCTGAAAGCCTGCTCAGGAGTGAGTTTCCCCGCTGTGTCCCGGTGGGATTGATAGCTTCTGAACCCTTTTTCCGCCACCAGACGCTGGACTTTTCCCCCTTCCTGATCCACTGCTGTGAAGAGGACAGGAGAGCCCTTTCCGGCGGCAGCTTTTAAATTGTTGTTAAAACTGCTTATCTGACGAGGGTTTTCAATATTGTATTTATAAAGCACCACGCCGCCGACTTTCCCCTTAGCTATCTGGTCTTTAACAAGAGCTATCCCTTCTGCGGAGGTATCTTTGACACCTACCATGATCATCTGTCCCGTCATCACGGAAAGATCCGCGGCAAGGCAAAAACCGGAAAGAAAAAAAACTGACACGCATACGAAAAAAGCTTTAATCATCATAGCCTGAATAATACTATCGGCAGATAAAAACAGCAACAGAACAATTTTACGCGCTGGTAAAATGACCTTTTATTTTAACCTGTCTTTGAATATTATCATGCTTATGGTAATATAATTTAATTCAACCAACAAAGGGGTTTAACATGAAAAAACTGGCAGTACTTCTCAGTATCCTGCTGCTCACGCTTACATTTGCGGGATGCGGCGGAACAAACCTGTTTGAGGATGTTGCAGATGACAGCAGCAGCGAGGCAAAAGAGTTTGATATGCTTCTCGCCCTCGACAAGGGGGACTACGACAAGGTGATAAGCAGACTTGAAGCAAAATCTGACCTCACTCCCAAAGAACAGGTTTATCTGGCTTCGGCTTATCTCGGCAAGGTCAATGTGGACTTCATCAACCTGATCGAAGTAGCGGATTCCGATCTCGACACGTTTGATATTATCTCATCAATTTTCGGCGCTGATGAGATAGCTGCAGACGGTCCCTCAGGTTCAACTTCAGTGAGAGCCAAATCTCCGATCACAATTTCCGAATACCTTGAATGGGTCAACAAGGCTCTCAGCGTGCTTGACGAAAATTCAACCGACAAAAACGTCAGAACTCTCAAAGGTGTTCTGGGCGCACTGGACACAGTGCTGCTCGTAGCCAAAACTGTAATGGATGTAAGCAGTGTTGACTCTCTCGTTCTCACTCAGGAAGGGATAAGTGATGCACTCAACGGCACACTTGTTGATGAGCAGGATGTAATCAACAATGCAAGCGAAGCTCAGACATTATTGGCTGCCAACGAGCGCATCAACAGAAACCTCACAGCGATAGCAGGCGCTATTGATGTTTTCAGCAGCATCAAAGGCGGCGACACCAGCGACATCAAGGAAGATTTTCAGGATTTCTTGGATGATCTGGACTATGACAGCAACGATATTTACGATGCGGGTGATATTGCAGATTACATTAACCATGTGATTGTAGGGGGGCATGTATAATGAAAAAATTAATAATTCTTATAACGATACTTATACTCCCCTCGGTGCTGTTCGCGGCCTCACTGGAGTACCCGTCCATAGTGCGCTCCACAAAAGCTCTCGGAATGGGTGATGCATACTACGCAATGGGTGAGGATCAGTACGCTCTTTTCTACAACCCCGCAGGACTCGCGAGGATTGACAAATCCAGATGGAGCATACTGGACCTTCAGATAGGTGCCAATGACAACCTCATGGACAATAAAAACGCCTACAGTGATACAGACTGGGACGATGAATCCGAAGTCGCGGACTTTCTCCGTGATATTATAGGCGATTACCAGAACTTCAACGGCACATTCTTCCCCGCTTACTACAAAAAGAACTTTTCTTTGGGCGTATTCGCCAGTGCGCAGGTGACAGGAATAGCCAGAAACAAAGTGTTCCCTGAACTGGATGCGGACGCTGTTATTGACTACGGAATTATAGGCGGTATATCCCGCTCATTCATGAGCGACAAGCTTGATGTAGGCGTTAGCGTGATCCTCATGAACAGACGCAGCCTCAGCGAAACCTATTCTGTAGCAGATATAGCCAGCGATGAGTTTGACGAAATAATTGAAGACGACCTCGAAGAAGGGACAGGGCTCCTTGCGAATGTGGGCGTTATTTACAACATTACTCCCAAAAACACCTCAAACCTCAGAGTGGGTGCCGCCATCAACAACATAGGAACCACCAGCATGGGCGATGCGAAAGACCTTGAGACAACTTTTAACCTCTCAGTGGCATATTCTCCCAAGTTAGGCCCCTTCTCAACAGACTTTGTTGCGGATTTCAGGGATGTGCTCCAGGCAAATGATCAGGACAGCGACATAGCCAAAAGGGTGAATCTCGGCGCACAGGCAAAATGGAAGGCTCTCGCACTGAGAACAGGTATCCACCAGGGTTATTTCACAGCAGGTTTCGGTGTGGATCTGCGCTATGTAACGCTTGATTACGCTTACTATCAGGAAGAACTCGGCGCATACGCCGGACAGCTTGAGGACGAAAGACACGTTCTTACTCTCAGCTTAGGTTTCTGAGAATATAAGCATGATTTAAACACATAATGGGGCGGAAATTATTCCGCCCCTTTTCAGCCTAAAGGCACTTTTTATCTATAAACGTCACAGCCTCATCGACTATGCTTTTAAGAACCTCTTCCTGTGTGCCTTTTTTCAGGTCACGCATTATGTAAGTTTCCTTCAGCAGAGCACCCTTCCCGCTGAAAATTCTCACACTCACCTCAACATTGCCTGTACCGGAGTTAACAAGGCTGTCGCTGAAAACCGGGTCGGAATATTCCACAAGAACAACACGGACTATAATATCGCTGTTTTCGCCTTCAAACCCTTCCTTAATCTTAAGAGCCTTGAATCTGTCCGTTACTCCGTCTGTGAGTTTTTTCTGAAAATTTCTTCCGAAATCAATACCCGCACCCTGCGATGTGCTGTAATCCGCAGGCATGATAAGAACATTTTTAGCCACCCTGCACTCCTTCGGAGTGAGGCATGCACTGAGAAAAACCGCGCAGAAAGCGCAGAGAAAAACTTTTTTGATCATTGTTTCTGCTCCTTAACTATGCTTCTTCGTCTTTATCCTGATGTTTCTTTGTTCCTTTGTAAAGCTCATATTCAAGCAGGCGGCACTCTATCTTAGAGTTGAAGAAAACAGTTTTTGAGGCTGTCCGCAGACCCACATGCTTAGCCAGATTCATGTTCCCGGTGAAGATGTAGCCCCTGTAGCCCTGACACTTGGCTTTAAAAAAGTCGCCTATGCTGCCGTAAACGGATTCGAGGTGCTTTTCATCGCCTAGCCTTTTGCCGTATTCCGGGTTCAGTATAACCACCCCGCCGCCGTCCGGCACTGTGCAGTCGCGAAAATCGCAGAGCTGGTAATCCAGATACTCCTCCACCCCGGCGTATCCGGCGTTCTCTTCTACTGCCTTAAGGCATCTTTCATCATGGTCAGAGACTATGACCTGCCCTTTAATCTCCTTCTTCACCACACGGAGCGCATCGTTTCGTATATCGCTCCACTCTTTTTTATTGAAGCCTAAAATGTGCATGAAGCCGAAGTTCCGTCTTATTATCCCCCCCGCCATGTTGAGAGCGCTCATGAGCGCCTCAATGGCCAGAGTGCCGCTGCCGCACATGGGGTTAATGAAGCTGTCCGTTCCCTTCCAGCCGGTTTTCATGATGACAGCAGCAGCCAGAGTCTCCGTCATGGGCGCCATCATGGGGTTATACCTGTATCCTCTTTTGGAGAGCGCCTCGCCGGAGGTATCTATGTACAGCGCGCATTCATCCTCTCTCCAGTGAAGAAAGAGAACCGCGGCGTTTAGTTCAGGCCCGGTGTCCGGTCTTTTGCCCAGCTTAGCCGTCATTCTGTCCGCAATTGCATCCTTGCAGCGGAGGTTGGCAAATCTGGTGTCCCTTATATTGTCATTAAGAACTGATGAAGTTATGCTGAAATACCCGGACGGGTCGAGCATATCCTCCCATGGAAGCTTTTTTACCTCTTTGTACAGTTCATCGGGCCCTGCGGCGCGGAAACGGGCAAGCTGGAAAAGAACACGGCTACCTGTTCTCAGCATGAGGTTAAGCCTCATAGCATCCTTCATGGAGCCTTCAATCTCAAGCCCTGCGGTAAACTCATTCTTTATACTGTAACCGAGAGCCTCAAGCTCAGCCTCAAGAAACGGGTTTATCCCCTTGGCGCAGGTTACTACTATTCTGCTTTTGCTGCGGAATGCGTACATATTTATAACACCTGTTAAACAAAAAACGGATAATAACATCCTAAAAAACTATAAACAAGAACAACCCGCAATGCGATCTTGAAGTGCGCGAAAAACAGCTTTATTATTAGCAGAACCCTGCGGAGGCTTTTTTATGGAATCCGAACACAGAATCCTCATAGTGGACGATGACCCGGTGAACCTTGACATAATGATGGAGATACTGGCTTCTGAGTACTCATGCGCAGCTGTTGCCTCCGGTGAGGATGCACTCAGGGCGGAGAAAATATTCAAGCCTGACTTAATCCTGCTGGATATAATGATGCCCGGAATGGACGGGTATGAGGTATGCCGCAGAATACGCGCCGGGGAAACCCACAGGTTCACAAAGATAATCCTCGTCTCCGGCAAATCCATGACTGAGGACAGGCTCAAAGGCTACGAAGCCGGGGCTGATGATTACATAACAAAACCTTTCAACGATGACGAACTGCTGGCAAAAATAAAAGTATTCCTCAAGCTCAAACGCCTCGAAGAGGTGGATGCGGTTAAGCGCGACATCATAAACATATTCTCCCATGAAACCAGAACACCGCTTTCGGCCATTGTAGGCCCGGCAGAAATCCTATTGGAGAACAGGAATCTGGATAAAGAGAGCCGCGAACTCACGGAGCTTATTCTCCACGGAGCAAAGCAGATAGCGGATCTGGTGCATAAAACCACTATGCTTTGCAGGCTGAAATCAGGCTTCAAACTCAGGCTCAGCGAATTTCAGGCATCTGAATGCCTGCGTGAAGCCGTGCAGAGAAAACAGCATGATGCGGATGACAAAAATATTAAAATCAGCACTGAAATCATATCTGACAGCCTGATCAGCGGAGACAGGGAAGCGCTGAGTGAGGCTCTCGCAATGCTTGTGGAGAATGCGGTCATCTATTCCGACAAAAACTCGGAGATAAAGCTTAAGGTTTTCTACGATAACGGGCTGGCTCTTTTTCATGCGGAGGACTGCGGTCAGGGGCTTGATGATGACACAAAAACCACAATTTTCAATGACTTCCGCATAACAGACAGCCGCAGGCATATAAAAGGCATGGGCATAGGCCTCAGCATTGTAAAAAATATAGCGGAGATGCACGGCGGAACCGTAGAGGTTTCAGACTCAGCCTGCGGCGGCGCTGTTTTCAGACTGTCAGTGCCGTGCAGAGGCGGGCAGCCATAAAATATTCCGCTCAATACGGTATTTTTGCGGCCCTTTTCCTGCTTCTGGCGGCTGCGGGAACCATCCTTTTTTTTACCGACAGCATAATACGCTCTCCGCATGAAGCGCGCCATGCGCTTGACACCAAAACAGAAATGGCTGCTAAGGAACTTAGGCAGGAACTGGACAGTACTGTAAACAGAATATCCTACATCCGCAGACAGGAAGAGGCCGCAATAAACGACAGACTCAAAAACCGCGCAGAAACTGCCATAAAGTTCATAACAAAAATGAAGAATGAACAGGCCGAAAAAGCGGTCTTTGCAGTTTCGGTTATTGCCGCCCTCAACAGACAGGATGAAACCTACAGAATATATGTATTGGGCAAAGACGGAAGAGCATACATTTTTCCGGCTGACGAACTTTATGAAAATTCATCTTTTTACGGATTCAGAAACAGTGAGGCAAAGAACATATTTGCTGAACTGACCGCAAACTCTGAGAAGTTTAACGGTCATTTCATTTCATACACCCTTGATTCCGCATACGGCATGGCAATGAACAAAAAACTTGCTTATTTCATCTCAGATGAAGAAACCGGAATCAGCGTGATCGCGGAGACTGACCATGCAGAAACGGAAAAGCTTATCAAAGCGAAGGTTATTGATGATCTGACAAATCAGTACATGCTTTATCCGGCTTACGACAGGATCAATATATTCGAATCAGTGCAGACCTTCACACGGGACAGTTTTCTGAAAACTCTTATGAATGAGGAGCTCGAAAGAACAGAGGAGGCAAATGCAGGTAAAAGTACTGAGTTTGCTCCGGTCGTATACGGCAACAAAAGCAGCCTGATCCACATCCGCAGAGACCCGGTTTTCGGCAAATATTCGGAGGTGCTTACACTGACAGAAAAATACCCGGACTGGAACTGGCATATTACCAAGAGCCATTTTTTCGGCTATGAAAATATATATCCGGCCTCAGACACTCCGGACTCAGCCGCGGCAGATGTATCAAGCGGATTTCTGATAATATCCCTGTTCGGCGCGATGGGGATTTTCACGGTTTTCATACTTGTCAAAAATAAAATTCTTGCATCCTCCGCCATGAAGCCCGTCGGAGAAAAACTCAGCAGAATACAGGAGATGAATTTCAGACTGGCTGAAAAAATAAGTCTGCATATGGAAAAGGAAAAAAAATTAGATACCCAAAGGCTGGAGCTTGAGGAAAAGCTCGCCATGAAAACCAAAGAGTATAAAAAGATGAATGAAATGCTCATCGCTGAAAATATGGAACGCACTCAGCAGGATCATATCCTGCGCGCTGAAAAAGAAAAGGCCGAGGCGGCCAACGTAATGAAACGTGAGTTCCTCACAAACACGTCTGATAAGCTCAAAACCATGGTAACAGACATCAAAACCTTTTCAGAAATCGGAAGCTCGCATTTTGAAGAGATGAAACCTGAGGAAATAGCTGAGCTTTTCGGCAGAATACACGCTAAAGGCGGCGAGCTGATGAGCTTTCTTGGGCTTATCATCGATCTTTCCAAACTTGAGGCAGGAAAAACGGAAGACAAAATATCACCCCTTGATTTCCGTGAGCTGTTTGCAAAACTCAGTTACGAGACAAATCCTTTGTTCGCCTCGGCAAAAAGCACTCTCAATATAGAGTTTTCCTCTGAGAACATGCGTGTGCTGACAAGGTGCAGACATGCGGAGCTTGCATTTCTTCACCTTTTCACTTACGCAGCCAGAAACTCTGCTCCGGACAGCGTTCTCAACCTGCGCTATTTTCCCACAAAATCCCTCCGTTCCGGTGTTCTTGTAAACGCTGCCACTGTAGAAATCGGGTATATTGCAGGTCTGAATGAGCTTAAGGGGCACAGCACTTTCAGCCTGTCAGCCTCACCGGACAGTGCTTCAATCAACATCAGCATTTTCAACGAAGCTCTCAAACGCTGCGGCGGCACTTTCTTCATAACAGAAACAGACAGGGGCAGCATCTTCTCCGTAGTCATCCCCGACCTTATGGAGCAGCAATGAACAAACACAGCGCAACAGCCGCCATTGAAAGGAATTTCTCTCTGCTCACCGCTCTGCTCCTTACAGGAATACTGTTTGCGGAGGCTGTGCTTCTCACAGTTTACTCCGATTCCTACAAAATCAAAACTGAGGCAGCGGAAAAACAGGCGGCAGAAAACAGAAGGATGAACCTTGAGCATCTCATGGAACAGCTTGAGGCGGAAATTGACTTTGTTATCAGGCAGGAGCAGGAAGAATCCCTCCGTTCCGTACGCCAGAGGGTGGAGTCTTTTACAGCCTCTGTAGCGGAAGTAAGGGAAACCCCCGGAGCGGCTGATAACGAAGCTCTTTTCGAATATCTGAAAACTGCCAACTCATCAGCCGGAGATGAGTATGTCTACGCACTGACAGGTGACAAGCTGCTGGTGCACCCTCTTAAAGGGAAGCTGAAACAGGTAATCATCAGCGATGAGCTTAAAAGACTGAAAGAACTGATGAGAGAGATGCCTTACGGGAGTTCTGCTGTAACAAGCTACAGGGTTAATACTGAAAAGGGGGATATTATTGAGAAAACAGCATACATAAAAAAGCTTGCTCCTGACGGAATGATAATCGGCTCTGGATTCTGCAATGAAAAAAGCACGGAAAAAATACAAAACTACATAATCTCCCAGCTTGAAAATCTCAATGAAAACGGTAATTCCATAAACTTTTTTGCTGTTGCCGAAAAAAACAGAGACACTATAAAAATCATCAAAACTGCCGGGAATATACGCACAGACAGTATATATATGGACAAGCTGGCATCCAGACTTGGGGAGGGAAAAGGCTCTTTCTTTTATGAAATACCGGAAGGTGACACGGGCAGCAAAAACCTCCGCATGACAGTGGTAAGAAGAATAACACCCTGGAACTGGCTGGTTGCGGCCGGGGTTAATGAACCCTCATCAGAGATAACGGGAAAAAACATTCTGCGCGATCACAGGCACAAGTTTTATACAAACGCCGCAATATCCGCTCTGGCTGCCCTTCTGCTGATGTATGCGGTGTTCATTGTTGTCGGCAGAGGGAAAAAGTTTTTCATGGAATCTGTCGAGAATTCATATAAAAAAGCGGAAGAGAGAGCAAGTGAACTGGAGCAGATGGGAAAAAGGCTCTTATCTGACCACTCAGCAGCCATCAATAATGAAAAACGCCTGAAAGAGATAAAGGAAAACCTCGAAAAGACAGTTGAGGAGAGAATAAAGGATCTGCAAGACATCAGCACTCATCTCAGAAGCGAAAACCTGAAAATATCCAAGGTGACGGAAGAACTTATAACAGCGAGAAAAAAGGCCACGGAAGCCAGCATGGTAAAAACCGAGTTTCTGGCGAACATGTCCCATGAAATAAGAACGCCGATGCACGCTGTACTCAGCTATTCATCATTCGGCATGAAAAAGTTCGAAAACACCAAAGATACAAGACAGAAGAACTATTTCGGGAAAATAACGGAAAGCGCTGACCGTCTGCTGTCTTTCATAAATGACCTCATAGACCTTTCCGATCTTGAATCAGGCAGAATGAAATACAAAATATCAAAATGCATGGCGGCAGATCTCCTCATGGAAGCAGTGAAGGAACTGGAGAGAGCATTCCTTGAAAAAAAGATAACCGCGGAAATACCGGAAAATGACATTATGATCTGCGGTGATGCGGCAAAGCTCAGGCAGGTTTTTCTTAATATTTATTCAAACGCAGCCAAATTCAGCCCGCCGGACAGTGTGATCACAACAGAAATCGAGCCGGAAAACTCATTCCTGAAAATAACTGTTACGGACTGCGGGCCCGGTGTGGACGAATCTGAAAAGCTGCTTATTTTTGAAAAATTCACTCAGTCATCAAAAACGAAAACAGGCGCAGGCGGAATAGGCCTTGGGCTTGCCATATGCAGGGAGATTGTAACCGACCACGGCGGAAGGATATACGTGACAGACAACCCGGAAGGCGGCAGCCGCTTCACGGTGGAACTGCCGCTGTTCTGATTTACTTAAAATTGATAAGCACAAGGCCTGCTATGCAGAGCGCAATTCCCAGAGCGCTTTTTGCGGTCAGCGTATCACTGAAAAACAGGTAACCCACGGGAATAAGACACAGCCCCACCATAACGCTTACCACTATGCCCGCTATATTGATGTTCCACCCGGCTCTGTACACCAGAAGAAACCCAAGCTCAAGCCCGACAATGGAAATTCCCAGAACCGCACTGGGCAGGTTCAGTCTGCTTACTTCCTCGGTGAGCGTACCCTTGAGCGGAAAAAACGGAATAAGAAAGAGTGAGGCTGCAGCAGCGGTGATGTAAGTAAACACAAGTGAAACCACAGGATTTGCGTTCACGGAGATCGTCTTCTGACTTATGTGATAAAAAACATTGGAAAAAACCGCAAGAAGAATTCCGAACCAGTATATCATCCTTTTCCACCTCGCCTTTTAAAACGCAGATGAACTATTATGCAAAAGAAATAAATCTTCAAGAAGAATTGTATTCCTCCGAAAAAAATGACAACTTTTTCCATATTTAATGTTATCTTAAAGTAATTATAAACTAATGTGCCAACAGATAAAACAGGCGGACGGGAACCGATTTCCTGTTGTGTACCAGAGGTTATACATGTTATTACTAGCACATATCCGCCATACACGCGGATTGATTAATCTTATAACTTATTTTTGACCGGAGATACGCAATGAACGGAAGCAGCAGAATCCTTATTGTGGATGATTCTGAAACGTCACTGAACATTCTTGAGCGCATACTTAATTCATGCGGATATGAAAATATACAGAAAGCCTCCGGCGCATGGGATGGAATAGAGCTTCTGGATGAGGCGGAAAACAGTAAAGAAAAGCTGCCCGACCTTATTCTTATGGATATAGTTATGCCTCAGATGAACGGCATAGAGGCTGTGCAGAGGCTGAAAACCCACCCTATCTACGAGCATATCCCAATCATAATGATCTCTGTTAAAAACGATGCCCAGACCCTTTCGGACGCATTTGAGGCCGGAGCGGCGGACTTCATACTCAAGCCTGTTTCAAAGCCCGTGCTCAAGGCGCGTGTGGATGCGATAATAAAGCTTAAGCTGGAAACCGATAAACGCAAACAGCAGGAGGAGGAGCTCAAGACCCTCAACCGCCGTCTGGAGGACTTAAATCAGGTCAAAAACCGCTTTCTCGGAACAGCAGCACACGATCTCAGAGGCCCGCTGGCCTCCATACGCGGATTTGCGGAAATGCTCGCTGACGAGCTTGACGGAAAGCTTAACGGGGATCAGGCTGAAATGCTCAGCATGATACATGAAACCAGCCACGGAATGCTCTCTCTGGTGAATGATCTTCTGGACTACGCGGTTATCGAAAGCGGCAGGCTCTCCCTTCTGAAACAGGAAAGCGAACTAAGAAAAATCATAGACAGACGCATTAACATAAACGAACCTCTGGCAGCCAGAAAAAACATCACAATCAAAAGAGAGCTTGAGGATGTGGGCATTGTATCCGTTGATAAAAACAGGATTGATCAGGTTCTGGACAACCTTTTGGGCAACGCTGTAAAATTTTCACCGCAAAATACGGAAGTTACGGTTAAACTATATAAAGAGGGAAATTCCGCCGCATTAACAGTGGCGGATCAGGGTGTCGGCATTAGCGAGGAGGACATTCCCAAGCTCTTCGGCGAATACTGCACAGTAAGCAGCAAGCCGACCGACGGGGAAAAATCCACGGGACTGGGGCTTTTCATCATCAAAAGCATTGTGTACGCACATCATGGAAGCTTCAGCGTAAAAAGCAAAAAAGGCGAAGGAACGGAAATAACCGTAAAACTGCCTGCGGAGACAAGCATATGAGTGTAGCACCGAGAGTAATTATTGCGGACGATGAAGCCCATATTCGTCTTATAATGAAAAAAGTAATCCAGAGCATCAACTGCGAACTCGTAGGAGAGGCGCAGAACGGACTTGAGGCTGTGGAATTGTGCAGGCAGTTTAAGGTGGACATAGTCCTCCTTGACATCAACATGCCCAAGCAGACCGGAACCGAGTCCATAAAAGAGATAAGAGAGCTCCAGCCGGGCGCACTGATCATAATGCTCACCTCTGTTGCTGATGTGGAAACTGTTGATGAGTGCATAAAGCACGGAGCATACAACTATATAAGAAAAGATACTCCCATAAAGGAAATAAGGCAGATAATCGTTGAGTCATGGAACTCTTTCCTGACAGCAAGGAGAAGCAAAAATGAGGATAAGGTACAACCTGAGGGAAATCCTTCTGGAGATCAAGGCTGACGAAGAATTTGAGAAAATGACCCAGCGCAAGCTCACGCAGGACGGAATCCAGAGGCTTATCACCAGCAAAGACAAAATAAAGCTTAAAAAGGGTGAATAGCCATGAAAAAAATAAATGACGAGTTCATGGAGCTCCTCGTTCAGGAAAAGGTTCTGACCGAAGAGGATAAAACCAACCTGCTTAAGAAGTTCAACCGCAGCGCAGCAGACATTCTCCATTATCTCATTGAGGGCGGAGCCGCCTCCAGAGACCTCATGGCGAAGCTCTGGGGCGATTCCATAAACAAGGCCTACGTTGATCTTGGCAGAACCATGATCAACTATGAGCTTTTCACCATGCTCCCCTCCGATATTGCCAAAAAATACAGGGTTGTACCTCTCTATAAATTCGGCGATACAGTTACAATAGCAGTCTCAGACCCGGAAAATATGGAGGCGATACGCGCCTGCGAAAAATTCTTTGAAGCAAGCGTCAGCACTGTTTTTGCCATGCCGGAAGACCTTGAGGACACCCTTGAGATAAGCTATCAGGACAGCACAAAGATAGATGAGTTCCTTGCCAAAATCTCTGTTGACTCACTGGTAAAGGGAACAAGCAAGATCACCGCCGGACAGCTCCAGAGAATGGCGGGGGATCAGTCGATAATAGAGCTTGTGCGCGCCATAATGCTCATCGGTATAAAAGAAGGCGCTTCCGACATACACATAGAACCACAGGAAAACTTTGTCCGTGTGCGCTACAGGATAGACGGCGTTTTGCAGGATCTCCTCAAGTTTGACGTTATTATACTCACAGGACTTATATCGAGGCTTAAGGTTATGTCAAACCTTGACATAACCGAACGCAGGCTCCCGCTGGACGGCAGATGCGTACTTAAGCTTAAAAACCGCGCCATAGATTTCCGTATCTCAACCGTTCCCAGCATCTACGGGGAAAAGGCGGTTCTGCGTATTCTCGGTCAGAAGGACTCAAAAACAGTCCCCTCACTTACGGATCTCAATTTCTCCAAAAGCATATATTCCAAACTCAACCTGCTTATGGAAAACCCCAACGGCGTATTCTTCGTCACAGGGCCCACAGGTTCCGGCAAAACAACCACACTTTACGCCCTGCTTAAATATCTCAATGAGCCGGGAGTGAACATTATGACCATTGAAGACCCTGTGGAATACCGCCTCCAGGGGCTTACGCAGGTGCAGGTCAATAACGCGGTCGGGCTTGGTTTCGCAAACACTCTGCGCTCATTCCTCCGTCAGGACCCGGACATCATACTCATCGGGGAGATCAGAGACACGGAAACAGCCAAAATAGCCGCTCAGGCAGCGCTCACAGGTCACCTTGTTCTCGCCACAATGCACACCAACAGCGCTATGGAGGCTGTTACCAGACTTCTGGAAATAGGTGTTGAGCCGTTCCTCGTGGCTCCGTCTATGATAGGCGTTATGTCCCAGAGGCTGATAAGGCGCATCTGCGATCACTGCAAGGAGCCCTATGACCTCAAACCGGAAGAGATAATGCGCTATTTTTATGAGTGGGACGGCAAAACAAAGGTGCAGTTCTACAAGGGGAAAGGCTGCCCGAAATGCTACGGCAGCGGGTATAAGGGCAGGATAGCTATTCATGAGCTCCTCATGATAGACCATGAAGTGAGAAAAATGATCGCCGAAGGCGCAAACATTCTTCAGGTTCAGGAATATACAATGGCCAAAGGGGGCTACAAAACCCTCCGTTACGACGGGCTTAAAAAAATACTCAGAGGCCTCACCACAATAGAGGAGCTTAACCGCGTGACAGTGAGCGAAGACATAGCGGAGGCCAATTTATGATCCTTGCCGTCATTGATGACGCGCGGACAGATCTGAAACCTTTGAAGGACGCTCTGTCCAGAATCGAGGAAATTTCATGGGTTGAGAACATGACCCTCCTCGAATCGTTTGACAAGCTGGCAATACTGAGCCCTGCTAAGCCGCTTATTCAGCCGGATATAATTCTTATTAACTTCGAGAACAATACGGAAGCATATGAGGTGACACTTGCCGTCAAGTCCGACGGCAAGTACACGGACACTGTGGTTATCTCCTTCGGCAATGCAAACAGTGAAGATATAGTCAGGGCTATGCTTGAGACCGGATGCATGGACTATATAAAGGACTTCTCCGACAGAACGGAGATTTTCGCCCGTATGAGAACCGCAGTTGCCCTCAGAAAAGAGATAATCAGCAGGATAAGCCGTGAGAAGGAGATAGAGGAAAACAACAGGAAGCTGGAGGATATTTCCAACATTGACGGCCTCACCGGAGTTTTATCCAGAAGATATTTCATCTACAAGGTCGAGGAGGAGGTCAGTAGGGCAATACGCACTCAGGCGGCAATAGCCCTTCTCCGGATAGACATAACCGACTTCCGCGACTATAACGCAAAATACGGCTTTCTCGAAGGTGACAAGGTTCTGCGCAGAATATCCTCCGCACTGAAAAAATCAGCAAAGCGGCCGGGGGATCTTCTGGCAAGAGTGGGGGGAAACAGCTTCGCGCTTTTTCTGCCCTCCACCGACCTCAAAGGAGCCGAATTTATAGCCAAAACAGTGATAAAGCACATAAATAATCTCGCTATTGAGCACGAAACCCCGGAAGGCAAGTTCCTCACAATCCATGTCGGCGGAATGAGCGTTACTCCACAGATAACTGACGATGCGGCAGGACTTCTGAATATGATTGCGGATATTACTCTGGAATGCAGCATAGGGATAGATACAGGGCAGAGTTATTTTTGTATAAGAAACTGACCCGTTAATACATATTAAGGTTAAATTACCTTGCTCTGTGAAACCAGAGGCATAGATTATCCGTTATAAATTAAGACACACCTCTGAAAATAGTTTGCTTTGGTTTTCAGGCCGGGGGAAAAATGCGTTTAAAACTGCTTGCATTATTATTGATTTTATCTCTTTTCTCATCATTTCCTGCGGAGAGCCGCGCCGATTCATCCCCCTTTGTGCTCAATAAGGCCGAGCTGGCCATGAAAGCGGCTAAAGACGGCTATGTGAGGATTATTGTCGGGTTCAAATCGGAAAACTATCCGGCTCTGATCAGCGCTTCCCGCAGCGCAGTGCAAAACCGTAAAAGCACAGCCGCAAGACGCGCCGCTGAGCGGGCGGATGACGCTGTAAAGGCGGAAACCGAACGCAGCAGGAGGGATGCTCTCTCGGCTGTAAACTCAAAAAACTATATCATCAAAAGGGCTTATGACTTCACTCCGGAGGCGGCAATGGAAGTTACCTCTGCCGGGCTTACAGAGCTTTTAAGCAATCCTCTGGTGGAATATATAATAGAAGATGTCCCGCAGAAACTCCCGGACACCCTCTCCTCCCCCTCAGCCGGGGCTGACTCCATAGGAAAAATAGGCGCTGACGATGCATGGACTGCGGGTTACACAGGCGCAGGCTGGTATGTAGCTATACTGGATACGGGAATAAGAAGCACCCATGAAATGTTTGCGGGTAAAAACATAGTGGAGGCGTGCTTCTCCGCCCTGAACGACTGCCCCAGCAGCACATCAACCATGACAGGCACAGGGTCAGCGGCGCATTATGCATCAAGCTATGACAGCTATGACCACGGAAGCCATGTAGCTGGAATCGCCGCCGGAAACAGTCCAAGCCAGAAGGGTGTGGCAAAAGACGCGGACATAATAGCAATTCAGGTTTTCTCCAGATTTGAGAATGAACCTCTCTGCACAAACAATCAGCTTCCATACAGGGACTGCGTTCTTTCATACCCTTCTGATCAAAGAGCGGCACTCCAGTATGTCTACGGTCAGAGAAACAATTACAACATAGCGGCTGTAAACCTCAGTCTGGGTGGAAGCTCTTTCAGTGCTTACTGCAATAATAACGATCCCACTTTTACAAACCATGTCAGCAACCTCACGGCAGCGGGCATAGCAGTTGCGGTCGCCACAGGAAACAGCGGTTTATGCGGCTATGTTTCATCTCCATCCTGCATCACCGATGCGATAGCTGTCGGAGCCACGGACATCAACGATGAAGAGGCAAGTTTCAGCAACTACCTGACCGGAGTTCTGGACATATTTGCCCCCGGAGTCAACATAAACTCCGCAGTGGGCAGCGGAGATACGGATTACGGTGCATGGAACGGAACATCAATGGCAACACCCCATGTTGCAGGAGCGTTCGCTGTTTTCAGACAAAAGAACGATGCGCTGTCTGTGACCCAGCTTGAAACTGTTATGAAAAGCACACGCTCCGAAGTTTCTTACGGCTGCGCTTCCCACGGAACAGAAGGGCGGATAAATGTTGACTCGGTCATCAATTCAATCGCAGACGGAAATGATGTCACAGCGCCTTATAATGTCACGGCCTCCATAAACAGCGGAAGCGCGTTCACCAATACCAGAAGCGTCACGGTGAACATAAGCGGAGCGGACGGAACAGGGATAAACGGCTATTATATTTCCGAAAACAGCATAACGCCGGATGCATCTGTGTTTAACTCCACCTACACCACAAAAAGTCTTTCCGTTAATGTAAGCTTCACCCTGAGCAGCGGAGACGGAACCAAAACGGTTTACGCATGGCTCAAGGATGAGGCGGAAAATATAAGCTCCGCAGCCTCAGACACTATTGTCCTTGACACCACAGCACCTTATGTTGTCAGTGTTACCCCGGCCAACAACTCAACAGATGTGGCAGTCGGTACAAATATAAGTGTTCAGTTCAGCGAAAGCGTACTTACCTCCACACTGAACACAACAAATCTGTCTCTTATTAACCAGTCCACTATGACTGCCGTTACAAACGGCGATTTTATAATCTCCGGCAATAATGTGACTTTTGACCCTGCTGCAAACCTCAGTGCGGGAACAGCATATATCCTCACTATCTCCGCAGGAATAAAAGATCAGGCGGGCAACTCCCTGAGCTCAGCGGTTCAGTCATATTTTGTAACTGCCGGTTCTTCCTCCGGCGGTGATGATGACGATGATGACAACGGAACAACCGGCGGTGATGATGAAGATCCGGGGGATAACGGCGGAAACAGCAATAATGACGGAGACTCATCAGGCGGTTCCGGAGGCAGCGGATGTTCCGCAGGAACCGAAGCGGATTACGCTCTGGTTGTTCTGATGTTGATTTCCGGAATAATATTAATAAGAAGAAAGATATAGAAAATAAAATCCCCGCAGCACGGGGATTGATGACAGACTCAGAATCTGATATTGCGGGCAGATGAGATTGTTTCACTAAAGTTCGCAATGACAGGAAGCTGCGTCACAGCGAGGAGCAAGGCGACGCGGCAGTCTCAGTTCTTGCTTTTTGCACACAACAACTTCCCCCTTTAACAAAGGGGGATTGAAGGGGATTTACAGATATGAACAAACCTGTCACGGCGTTTGTCATCAGTCTGAATCCCCGCTAAAGCAGGTAACATTCCTTACTAAGCTTTTCTTCTGCCTCTTTTTATAAACACTGCAAGTGCCGCAGACATAAGCAGCAATGATATATTGCCGTTTTCAGAAGCTGAGCATCCGCCACCTGAACCTCCGGAAGAGGAAGTATTGCCATAGTCGAGTTCCCCTGTGTAGCCTTCCACCCATGCGAGATTATCCGCAATACGCGCATAAACACCGTATTTCCCTGTTATTGCGCAGGTTTCAGGCCCCCAGCTCACCAGACCGGCAACCACCCAGCCGCCGTTTTTTTCAACAAGCAAAGGCCCGCCGCTGTCGCCGCCACAGGAATCCTTGCCTGTGCTTCCTGCACACATTTCATAATCATAAATGTCATAGGGAGCCATAGAAGCAGCACATTCTAAATTGTCAATTATGGGAACTCTGACCTCCTGAAGCTTATCCGGATAAACACCAACACTTCCGTTTGTGCTCCCCCAGCCTATCACGGTTGACATATCACCGGGCAGAGCAAAATAATGCGCATCGGCGGTTCTCAGCACTGATGCGTATTCTGCGCTCACCGCGGAGGAAAGCTCAAGCAGGGCAATATCCCTGTAGCCGCTTCCGAGAACAGAGTTTGTCAGGTATGACGGGTGGACGTATATGCTTGAAACGCTTCTCTGTATTCCGCTGGGGCTGGCAAGATCATACTCGCCTATGTAGAGAGCAAGAGATGCGGGATTGTCAATGACCACGGTTCCGCCGGATTCGCTGGTCACGCAGTGCGCCGCCGTAAGAACCCACTCGGGTGCAACAAGCACTCCGCCGCAGAACTGTCTGCTTGTAAGAGGGGCAGCCCCCGCATAGGCAACTGCCACCATAAAAGGATATTCACCCTGAGAGGCTGTGTTCCCGCCCACAATAAAAGGCGCATCCAGAGCATGTGCATTCAGCGGAATGACAACCGCTGCAAAGAAAACTATTAGGATTTTTTTCATTATACTCTTCTCCGTAAAAACTATTTTAACACACTTTTATCCGCAAGGCGCACCGATTCGCCAAAAACCGCCTTTCTGAATTCCTTCAAGTCAGGGTAGCGCCCCTTTTTATCAAGCCCCTTCATCTGCCTGTTGGTGAGGATGATCACACTCAAACCCTTTTCGGGCACACTGACGGCTGATGTTCCCGTAAAACCGAGATGCCCGAATGTCCCGTTGGTGATTCCCTCCGCGTGGAGAGACTGCTCTGTCATGGCAAAACCCATCCCCTGCCCGGCTTCATCTTTCAGCATGAAACGCCTTACAGTTTCCGGCTTAATGTATTTTCCGTCAGTGATCATTTCAGTGAGTGCCGCCAAGTCCTCCGCACTGCTGAAAAGCCCGGCATGCCCGGCAGCGCCGCCGAAAACCATCCGGGCGTTGCCGTCATTCACTGCCCCTTTCAGAACTTCTTCCCTAAACCTTTTCCGGCATGTGCCATCCTTAATCATTGCTGCCTCAAAACCGCCGTACAGAGTGGGCATAACACCTGAAACATCAGCAGGTTTAAACCCTGCGGTTTTCAGCCCCATGTGTTTATAAAACTGCTCATTAACAAATTCATCCAGCGCCATGCCGCTTACCTGCTCCGCTATCATCCCCAGTATCATGAATCCGAGGTCGCTGTAGATTCTCTCTGATCCAGGCTGATATTGAAGAGGCATATTCAGCAGGTAATCCTTCGGCTTCTCCGCACAGTACAGCGGTTCCCACGCAGGCAGCCCTGCCCTGTGCCGCAGAAGGTGCTCCACCGTGACTCCGGCTTTCTCCCCTTCCCTGAACTGAGGAAAAAATCTGCCGACTTTATCAGAAGGGTCAATAAGACCCAAGTCAGTGAGCCTCATAACGGCAAGGGTTGCGGCATATACCTTAGTGAGGGATGCGAGATCAAACACGCTCCCCTCTGCCGCGGTTCCGTACACGCCGGAATGGAGTACCCGCCCGTTCTGCCTCACAAGGATAACTGCGCCTTCCGTGAGCCCGTCTCTGACAGCCGCTTCACCCAGCCTGTCCAGCCGCTGATCCGCAAAAGCGCTGGCAGCAAACAGGAAAAAAACAATTAAGACCTTAAGCGGCAGAGAGCAGTACTCGCTGCCAAAACTGTTGATATTCATGACGCATATTGTATATTTGTAAGTTGCAATAATCAATCAAGTTACGGAGGTAAATTAAATGGCGCAGGAAACTGTTCAGTTCAAGGCGGAGGTAAGCCGTCTGCTTGACCTTGTGGTAAACTCACTCTATTCCCACAAGGAAATCTTTTTGAGAGAACTGGTTTCGAACGCTTCCGATGCTATCGACAAACTTCGTTATCTTTCTCTCACGGATGCGGGCATGCTGGAAGGGGACGGAAATTTTAGAATCAAGCTGATTTGCGATCCGGAAAACAACACTCTCACAGTGTCCGACAACGGCATAGGCATGACGAAAGAAGAAGCGGTGCAGGCTCTCGGAACCATTGCCCACTCAGGCACAAAGGAATTTCTCAACAGGCTTAAGTCGGAAGATGTGAAAAACAACCCGGAACTCATAGGCCAGTTCGGCGTGGGCTTTTACGCTGCATTCATGGTGGCGGACAAGGTAACTGTGATCACCCGCAGAGCCGGGGAAAAGGATGCAGTGAAGTGGGAATCCGCCGCAGACGGTACATTCACAGTTGAACCCGCGGAAAAATCATCCAGAGGGACAGACATCATCCTCCAACTCAAGGAGGATGCCAAAGAATATCAGGATGAATACCGAATCAGAAGCATCGTCAAAAAATATTCAGACTACATCGAATACCCTGTGGTGATGGATGTCACAGAAGAAGAGGAGAAGGACGGCAAAACCGAAACAACTGTTAAGGAAGAAACCCTCAACTCCATGAAGGCCATCTGGCTGAAAGACAAGTCGGAAGTGACGGAAGAGGAGTACACCGAGTTCTACAAACACATCTCCCACGATTTCACTAATCCGCTGAAAACAATACATTACCGCGCAGAAGGCACGGCGGAGTTCACTGTTCTGCTGTATATACCCGCCAAGGCGCCGTTTGACATTCTGTACAAGGATTTCAAATTCGGCCCCGCGCTTTACGTTAAAAAAGTGCAGATAATGGAGCACTGCGAGCAGCTTCTCCCGCTGTATCTGCGTTTCGTAAAAGGTCTGGCTGATTCCAGCGACCTTCCCCTTAACGTTTCAAGGGAGATTCTCCAGAACAATAAGATGATAGACGTGATAAGAAAAAACATCACCAAAAAGGTTCTGGATACCCTTAAAGAGATGAAAGCCAACGAGGCGGACAGCTACGCCGTTTTCTACAGGGAGTTCGGTAAAATCCTCAAGGAAGGCCTCCACTACGAATTTACCAAAAAAGAGGAGATAGGCTCCCTTCTCATGTTCCGCTCAAGCAGAACCGAGGAAGGCAAATTCACCGACCTTGAAAGCTACCTTGCGGATATGAAGCCGGATCAGGAGGAGATTTACTACATCACAGGGGGCAATATAGCCGAACTGAAAAAATCCCCCTATCTTGAATCATTCACCGAAAAAGGCATTGAAGTTCTCTTCATGACCGACGAGGTGGATGAAATAGTCATCCCCTCCCTCGGCGAATATAAGGGCAAAAAACTCCGCTCTGTGGTCAAAGGGGACATAAACCTTGATGACAAAGCCAAAACCGAGGAACAGAAGAAGGAACTGGGCGGACTGCTTGACAGCATAAAGGATGCCCTCAAGGAAAAGGTTAAGGACGTGCGCCTCTCAGGAAGGCTGAAAAACACCGTCTGCTGCCTTGTGGGTGATGATAACGACATAGACCCGCACATGGCGCGCATGATGGAGGCTATGGGTCAGTTTATCCCGAAATCCAAAAAGATTCTGGAAATAAACCCTGAACACTCCCTCTTCGCGGAGATGAAAAAACTCCACGAAACTGACGCAAAGTCATCCGTAATAAAAGACTATGCGGACATCCTCTTCAACCTTGCGCTGATTGTGGAAGGCTCCGCGCCGGAGAACCCGTCGCTTTTTGCCGGAAAAACAGCAGAACTCATGATTAAAGGAATGAGATAATTTAAGCTTCACAGGGGGGCTTCAAGCCCCCTTTGTTTTATTCCCATTATTCAGCATATTTTTTGCTACAAATATTAAAATATTTTCTTTCGGCGCAAGGAAAGGAAAAAATGATCAGTGATATTTCTCAAAACAACCTCAGCGGAGTTCAGTCCCCTAACACAACCCAAAAAGCAGACAAAAGCAAGGCCGAGCAGGAATTTATCGACATCATTAAAAACCTGCAGGCCGAACAGCCGAAAAACGGCAGGCACGGCGAACTGGGCGTGCCCTATACCATGCCTTCTTCCTCAAGTGAGAGTATTCAGGAGCGTACAGCAAAACTTGAAAGTATTTTCTCCGACAGCATGAAGGCAATAATGGAGGAAAGGGGCATTTCTTCCGACCCGTCCTTTGAGCTGACCACAGGCACGGACGGACACGTGTCCGTGAAAGGGGATCATCCTCAGAAAGCTGAGATAGAGCAAATGTTTCAGGATAATCAGGAACTAGAAAACCTTTTCAGGGGAATTTCAGGCAACCACGCAATGATAGACGCCTTTGACAGACACATGAAGTTCAGCGAGGAGTATGCGATAAATCAGGTCGCAGCAGTTATGAAATACGCAAGCCTGTTTGATAACACGGAAGAAAAGAGCGTAAGCATGCGCATGGATGAAAACGGAAATATAAGCTGGTCAGTGAAGGATATTTACAGTTTCTCCGCCTGATAGGCAGCCCAAAGCTTAGCCAATACAGGCGGAACGGGTGCGGGCCTTCCATTCCTCAGGTCAACAAACGCTCCGGACTGAACAGCAGTAAAAACAGTTTTACCGTCTCCGTTTGTTATGACCGCCTGTATTTCCCAGCGCACTTTTTCAAGGGCGGTCATACGGATTTCCGCTGTCAGCCTGTCACCGAAAAAAGAGGAACGTTTATAATGGGCATGGGTCTTGTTTACCACAGGAGCCATGCCGTCCTTTGCCATCACATCAACCGGATAATGAGCCTTAAGCAGGGCAGTGCGCAGGTCATCCATCCAGCGGATATAGACAATGTTGCTCACCACGCCGCCGTAGTCTATGTCATAGCCCTGAATCTCTATCTCTTTTTCAAGGATGAAAGGGTTATTCATTTTCCGCTTCCGGCGCTTCCGCAGGATATTCCCTGTAATCGTGAGAATCATTCAGCAGAAGCGGATAAACCAGAAGGCACACCCATGCATCCGTAGCCGCATAGTTTTTCTGCTTATCCGTGAGGTCTCTGCGCGCCCAGTTGGTCTTCTGGGCTGATTTCACTATCTTCCGGCCAAGGTATCTGGCTGCCAGTGCGCGGGCTCCGAACTGGATTATCCCTTTTTCCGCAGCTATGTCACCGAGATCAACAAAACCTTTTTCCTCAAACGGGGTAAGCTCCCTCAGCTTCTTTATATCGTCCCGGATGCCGACACCTATCTTCTTCACTGACGGATCAGAGAAGATTTTTACAAGCCCGTCAGGCAGTTCAGTGTCTTTAAGCTGAAATAGATAAGCCTTGTCAAGGGTCGAAAGCTGAACAAGAGAAACCGGATAGCTCACTCCGCGCCTGAAAGAGGGTCTGCTCTCAGTGTCAAATCCGAGTTCTTTATATCCGCCAAGTTCCCTGCATACTTCTTCAGCATGCTCAGGCTCTGTAACCGTAATAATTTCCCCGTCAAATCTTATCGCTTCCAGTGAAGCCACATACTCTTTACTGAGTCTGTTTTGTGTAGATATTATAAGTGCTTCGTCCATTCTTATTTTATATCACTAAATAAGCATTGCGTAAACCTGTCGGTTAAGTTTGTTTAACAACTATTTTCTATTAACCTGAAATCCTCTCTGAACAAGGCACACAAATGGCGATTTTAAACAGGCGTTCATAAATAATTAACAATACACTAAAACATTCTTAGTTGTTTATTATTCACAGAAGCCGTAATCTCCGTGAAAGTAATCAAACAGTCCGGAAGCAAAACAGAAAAACATCCTGTGTACTTATAAAAAGCCGCATTAAACAGGTTAAAGATGACTTAACCGAACCGATAAATAACCTTAATTATGCCAATAATAATTATAATACTTATATGAAAGCATAATTATGAACTGAATAATCATTTCGCTTTATTTTTTTTTGAGTCGTATTAATTTTTTTTATTGTCATTTCATAAATTTCGTTAATATTATTCAATATATAAGGTTTTGTTAAGATTGTACTTTCATTATCTTTATGTTAATATAAATGAGCATACATACTTAATTGTGAATTTTCTTTTGACAGGAGACTTCCGCGATGCTTTTGAAACTTACTCTTACCGCAACTGAAGTACCGGTCATTTTCAGAAACAGAATAGCCGAAATTATCAAATCCGCCGCGGAAACAGGCTATGAATCACTGGGGATGGGTATTACTGATAAAAGCTTTAAGTTTTTCACCTTTAATCTGGCCTTTTCCAGGGACAGATTCAGGAAGGAACCGATCGTTTTTGACAACAGTTTCGAGGTTCAGGACACAGTTTTTCAGATACCTGAAAACAAATTTGTGACCCTTTACATAAGCAGCCCCTATGAGAAATTTCTTCAGGCTGTTCAGGAAGGATTTGAGAAAAAGAAGGATATTGACTTCTCCCGCGGCGGGCAGATCCTTGTAGGCGGCAAAAAGCTCACCTATATGCTTGAAAACTCAAAGCTTCTCAACAAACCTTTTGTTATTGAAGGCTCCGATGTCACACTGCACACTCATTCACCTGTTCTGCTGGAAGCACTGAACTCAAAGAAACCCATCATCCCCCCTGTGGAGGACGGTTACTGCGAGCTTGAGGTGTCTGAAAAGGAATATTCAGACAGGCTGGCGGAGATTTCCTCCATGCGTATTTTCGGGATGACAGGAAAATATCCTCAGGAACCCATAGTGTTCAAATCGGTTAAGCTTCGCAAAACCGTAATTAAGCACACTCTGGACAAATTCAGGGAGAAGACCGGAAAATCGCTTATGATGCTCACAGGGATAACAGGAACATTCAGGCTCAGCGGCCATCCGGATGATCTGTCTCTCCTTGTGGAATCAGGCATTGGCATAAGAACCACGCAGGGGTTTGGAATGGCTGGTCCGTCAAAGCTTTAGAAGTTATTTGACGGATTTGATTTCCAGCGAGAAACTCTCATTCCAACCGGAAATCAGCTTCTCAAACTCTGAGGCAGGTACAGGCCTGCTGAAATAATAGCCCTGCGCGAGGTCACATTCAAGCTCGCGCAGCAGACGAAGGTGGTTTTCATTTTCCACGCCCTCAGCCACAACTTCGATACCTAAATTCCTGGAAAGCTGAATAACCGACCGGACTATGGAAAGCGAGTCCTCACTGGTGTCTATACCTTGGGTGAAGGATTTGTCTATCTTTATGGTATCTATGGGTATTCTATTAAGATAGCCGATTGAGCTGAACCCTGTGCCGAAATCATCAATGGCAAATGTTATGCCCAGTGAGCTGAGCTTGTCGAGAATATCTCTGGTGTTTTCGGTGTCCACCATAATTGTGCTTTCCGTTATCTCAAGCTCAAGGTGTCTGGGTTCCATTCCTGTTTCCAAAAGCACATTCTTGACAGACATATACAGGTCTTTCTGAATGAACTGCTTTAAGGAAAGGTTCACTGCCACCTTGAGGTTATACCCCATGGAACGCCACCTCATCAGATCCTCACAGGATTTTTTCAGAACCCACTGACCTATTGAAACAATCAGCCCTGTCTCCTCTGCTATGGGGATGAACATATCGGGGAAAATCCTTCCTAACTCAGGATTATTCCAGCGGATAAGCGACTCCATGCCCACCAGTTCCATTGTTCTGAGATTGATTTTCGGCTGGTAATACACCTCAAATTCTCCGTTATCCAGAGCGCGGTTCAGCTTGGTCTCTATCAGCAGCCTGTCCTTAGCTGTGTCGTTAAAGTCAGTCGTGTATATCTGGAGCATGCCGCGCCCTTTTGACTTGGCGCGGTACATGGCAGCATCGGCATTTTTGGCAACGGTGAACACATCCTCTCCGTCATCGGGGTAGAAGCTTAACCCGGCGCTGCATTTCAGGAAAAGCTCGTAATCATCCACCTGAAAGGGTTTTTCAAGCTGTTTTATTATATTATATGCCACAGTAACGGCTCTGTTCTTGTCTGAGAGGTCTTCAATTATAACCGTGTACTCATCCCCTCCCAGACGGCTTACCGTTATGCTGTCCCCTACTGTGCCGACTATGCGGTCAGCTATTTTCTGGAGCAGTATATCGCCCACATTGTGGCCGAGGGTATCGTTCACATTTTTGAACCTGTCAATATCTATGGAGATCAGCCCCACATAATTGTGGTTCTTCTTTGCCCTTGAGATCGCCATGCTCAGCCTGTCGTGGAACAGATAGCGGTTAGGAAGGTTGGTAAGCGGATCGTAATGGGATTGATATTTTATCTGCTCTTCGTATTTCTTTCTTTCCGTGATGTCATGCATTACCCCTATGAAATGGGATATATTGCCGCCGGAATCCCTTATGCTGGATATGTTCAGAAGCGCCGGGTAAAGCTCGCCGTTCTTGCGCCTGTTCCATATCTCCCCCTGCCATGTGCCGCTCTCCTTAAGGGCGTTCCAGAGCCCCTTGTAGAAGTGGTTTGCGTGTCTGCCGGAGCGGAGAATGCTGGTCTTGTTTCCTATAGCTTCCTCCTCGCTGTATCCGGTTATGCGAAGAAAGGCCTTGTTCACGCTGAGGATCACCCCTCTGGTGTTTGTTATATAGATTGCCTCTATGGTATTTTCAAACACCTTTGAAGCAAGCAGCAGTTTCTCTTCGGATGATTTTCTGTCGGTTATGTCTATGCCCTGCAATACCACACCGAAACTCTTCGCAGGCGTACCTGCCATTGAGAGGTTCCAGAGGATGTATTTCATCTCCCCTGTTTTGATATTTTTTACCATGGACTCAAAGTTAGACAGAGTATCCGCACTTCCAGCCGCTTTCAGCAGGAGTTCCTTAAGCCTGTCCCCGGTGAGACAGGCGAAAATAATCTCAAGATCCTCACCGACGGCAGAGGATTCGCTTATTCCGGAAAGCTCTTCCATCGCTTTATTGAAGATTACTATTTTATTTTCCGTGTCCCAGGCGATGAGCGGAACCTTGGCAAACCCAAGGAAATTGCTGAGATAGGCCTGGGTTTCCCGAAGCTCACGGTTCATTGAGGAAACAGCCGCACCGAGCCTGTTGAACTCCTCCACCGGGGTGGGGGCAAAGTCATCGGTACTGCCGGAAACGCTTATGCGGTGGGTATAATCTATCAGGTAAATAAGTGAGCGCGCAGTGATTCTGTGAAAACCGTAAACCGATACAGCGGTCATCAGGATGATGAGCAGTACGGCTGTTGCCGCTCTGCCTGTAATCTGTTTTTTCATGAGAGCAAGGGACTGGTTGTCAGTAAGCTGATAAATCATCAGCGGCGTGGCGCTCCCCTTAAGCTCAAGGGGTCTGCAGTATGCTGAGAAACCGCCCTTAACAGGAAAGACCTGCCCGGCATCAGTGCATGCAGCCGACATGAACCGGCTGAGATCAAATCCGTCAGAGGCTGATATAATCTGTCCGGCGGTGATAAAGGCTATGCCTGCGCCCGCATCTGAGGCCGCTTTTCTGATGATGTCGGGAGCGCCGTTGATTATTCTGCCTATAAATATTTTTCCGAGAACCTCACCGTTTGCGGGGTTGCTGACAGGGGTGTAACCCAGAATAAGATTCAGAGGTGCAGTTCCGCTCTCTTCCACTACCGAGTAAACCGAACCGGAAGCATCCACGCTGTTGCCGTTATTACGGAGAAAGCTGATAATTCCGTCAGTATTGAAGAAGGTTGAACCGACATTAATCACCCTTGTACCGTCAAAGGAGACAAAGATCATGATGTCCAGATTTTCCCCGGCAGCCAGATCGTATATTGATGAAAAACCGTTTTTGAAATTCTCTGATTCTATATCAGGATTTCTCGCAAGAAGCTGCCTGACATTCACCCTGAGATCACGCGTTACCCAACCGAGATGTTCCAGTTCCTTTTCAAAAACCATGGATGCGGTATCATGGTTTCTTTTCAGAAGCCTTGACTGTTCATGTTTTATGATGGTTCCGGCATCCACACTGCTCCAGACTAGAATAACAACCGCGAGCACCACTGAAAAACAGGTGAGAAGCAAGGCCAGAAAGGAGGATATTTTTACAGACTTTATCCTATTCATTTTCACCGGAATACCTGAACGCATTCATTCTGAGATTTTTTATTCTATCTGCACTGTCTGCGGAAGTAACAAGGCTGAAATCCCCTGAAAACAAAGTCGGAACCTCTTTCTCCCTGCCTGAGACGACAAACTTCACCGCCTCGGCCGCAGCTATGCTGCTGTCATCATTCATCCGCATCACCGTAAGGTCAAGCTCTTTTTCTGAAATGAGCTTGAGCTCAGCGTCCCCGCCGCCCCATCCGTTGAGGATCACCTTATCAGCGCGGAGCTCACGGAGAGCTTCTGCGGCTCCGACGGCTATATCTGTGGAGCATGCGAAAATAAAGCCTATATCAGGGTATTTCCTGATTATTTCCTTTGTCGCCGAACGTGCTTTTTCTCTGTCAAAGTCGGTTATATATTCTGCTTTTCCGGTGTACTCCCCGTGTCTGCGGAGCCTTTCCCGGAAGCCTTTTGTTCTCAGCCATCCCACCTCGCCTGCGGAGCAGTTAAGAACGGCATATGACGTGTTTCCGGTGCTCATGGAGGCCATGGCATCCGCCAGCATACCTGAACCGATCATATGATCAAAGCCGGTATAAATCAGCGGCTGTTTCGGCTCCCACTCTTTAAGAGGCATGGTGATGTTCTGAACTATAATTTTATGTTTTCCTTCAAACAGCAGCCTGCCCACAGCCCCGCGCATCTGAGCGGAATCAGCGGAGACAATGATGAAATCCGCCCCTTCCGCTGCGGCCTGTGCAAGCTGAGCAAGCTGAAGGCGAGTGTCCCCTGAGGGTCGGCTGAAATATGTCGTCATGGTGTAATTTACATTAAGCTCGTTCAGCCTTTTTTCCAAAACCTTAACGCTCCTTCGCCAGTAGTCAGAAGTTTGCAGAGCGGGGTAGACAACGGCTATCTTCACAGGCCTCACATTCATAGCCTTGAGCGGTTCGGGCTGGCTGCGCACGATGTTTACAAAATGGTCGTATTTCCATGCCTGTTCAGGATGTTTAAGCATGTACTCCCTGACAGTGTAGAATGACTGTTCAGAGCCGAAAACAGGGAAAGACACAAAAAGAAAAAGGAGAAGAAAGAGAGCGCACCCTCCCTTCATATCACACCAGCTCCTGAATTTTAGCAATCAGCTCGTTCACCATCAGGGGTTTGGTGAAATAACCTTCCACTCCAAGCTCTTCCGCTCTTTTACGGTCAAACCTGTCGCTGGATGCGGTAAGCACTATCACATGAACATCTGGAAGACTTTTACGGATTTCCTCTATCATATCAAGCCCCTCCATATGGGGCATACGAAGGTCGGTCAGGATCACATCAGGCCTCACGGCCAGCGCTGTTTCAAGCCCTTTTCTGCCGTCATGAGCACTGTAGACCCTGCTGAAAGTACGTTTCATCCTGAGTTCAAGAGCTCCGGCCACAGACGGATCGTCCTCAACAATCAGTACAGATATATCCTTCATCCAATCCTTCCGCGATGCACAGTGGCAAAGCTTTCTGTAATAGTTTAAATTAGTTTATCTGATAATATTATACTACCGCAACAGAACAACGGCAATAATTTAAGGCGGGGCGGCGGGGTAAAAAGATTCAGAGCTCGCTCACGCGGAAAATTCCGTGCAGTTCGAGCTCTTCAAGCAGGGCAATGAGTTTTTTATCCCCGGCGAGGATCCGGAGATCAATTTTATCAACATTAATAAGCTTAAGCATGAAGCCGATCATGGAAGATGTTATCGACACTGAATCAGTAAAGCATACATCAATGCTGCGTACGCCTTTGTCTGCAAGCTCCTGCAGGGCGTTCTTCACAGCCAGATAATCGTCTATACTTTTGATGTTTCCTTTTATTTTAACGTTGTTCTCTTCAACGCTTACAGCCACCATAACAGACCTCCCTGATTTACTGCTGAATTTATTGCATGGAATAACTTTTTTAACAATATAACACGGTTCATTTTAAGTTCAAAGAAAATTTATCGTTAATTATATTGGTTTTCAGCATAAGTTTTGGATGGCTTACCAGAATCTCCTGTTGACCGTTTGAGACGGAAGTTGTACTGAACATCAATGGACGAAAGTTTTCAGCCCGCGGAGAAAGCGGGTATAATTTATATGCTTCTGGCTTCTGCTCTTTTTGCAAGCATGGGGTACTATGTAAAAATACTCAGCCAGACACTGGGCACGGGCGAAATAGTTTTTTTCCGCAATCTTATAGGGCTGATCATCATAGTCCCCACCATAATCGCCCGTCCGTCCGGCGCAAAAGGCGGCAAACCTGTCATGCTTGCGATGCGCGGCATATTCGGCTTTCTGGCGCTGTTTTTCTATTTTTACGCCATAACTGTACTCCCTTTGGGAACAGCCGCTACGCTCACTAAAATCGATCCTATCTTCACGGCGCTTCTTGCTTTTTTCCTGCTTAAGGAAAAACAGGGACTGATAATATGGGCAGGGCTTTTAACCGGCTTTCTTGGAGTGATAATGCTGATGCGCCCGGAAGCAGGCGGACTGAATGCGGGCAGCATATGCGCACTGCTCAGCGGGCTTTTTGCCGCAGCGGCCTACACCACAGTGAGCAACCTGCGCGGCTATTACTCGCCCCGCGCCATTGTAGCCTCATTCGCAGCGGCGGGGGTCATAGGTCCGCCGATGGTCTACGCCGCTGTATATTATACGCCTCTGGGAAATGACGCACTCAAAGGGCTTTTCCACCGTCTGCCTTCCGGCGGTTATGAGTGGTACTGCATAATAATGGTCGGGCTCCTTGCCACCGTCTCCCAGTATTTTCTCACCAAGGAATATTCGCTGGCCAGAGCCTCCGTTGCGGCATCGGTGAGTTATTCCGGTCTGTTTTTCGCATCAGTAGCAGGAATTATGGCGGGTGACAAAGTGCCTGATTTTATGGGAATATGTGGTATAATATTCATAGCATTAAGCGGTATGGCAGTGCACTTCAGTCAGAAACGGAGGAATTGATGAACAAAACAAGAACTGTAACCATGAAAGGAAACCCTGTAACCCTTGTCGGCAATGAGATCAAAACCGGTGATAAGGCTCCTGCATTCACTGTGCTGGACGGCGGAATGCAACCTGTAAGCCTTGATACTTATAAAGGAAAAATTAAAGTCATAAGTGTCACCCCCTCTCTGGACACCGCTGTTTGCGATCTCCAGCTCCGCAGGTTTAACAGCGAGATAGCCTCAATGGGCGACAAATACGCCGTTATCAACGTCAGCATGGATCTCCCCTTTGCCATCAAGCGGTTCTGCACCACCGCAGGCATAGAGAACGCAGTAGCCGCCAGTGACCACAGGGAGGCTGCATTCGGAACAGCTTACGGGGTGCTGATTAAGGAACTCAGGCTCCTTGCCAGAGCGGTATTTGTCGTGGATGAGAATGATGTTGTGACCTATGCTGAATACGTGCCGGAAGTTACTTCCAGCCCGGACTTCGATAAGCTTATCGCTTTTCTGAAAAAATAAATCAGGCAGAATTAAAGTAAAGCATCTCAAAACCTATCAAAAAAATCCCCCTCGGTCCCCCTTTGCAAAGGGGGAAGGCAAAACTGATCACCCCTCTTTATCTAAAGAGGGGTCGGGGGGTATTTCTTCTTCGCTCCGCACGGCGAAGCCCCATCTTTTAACTTTCATGCTGATTACAGCATGATATTTTGTGTTCTGCGAAGCAAATTCGGTTTTTTGAAGGGTTCGGGAAACTTTTTACCGTTAAAAAAGTTTCCTGATAAGAGTTATATTCAATCCTTTCTCATGTTTTTTACCAAGAAAAACAATCAGTCAGAAAATATACCCGAAAGCCCCTTCCATGGGGCTTTTAAGCCTTCTGACTTACAGGAACAAAACCTACGTCCTGTGGTTTTGTTCCACACGCTCGCGGCTTGCTGAGCAAGCCTTCGCTCCGCACGGCGAAGCCCCTTCCATGGGGCTTTTAAGCCTTCTTTGTCTGCATAACCGCGTCAACGATGAAGAGGCCGACGCAGATCCAGATGAGGCCGAAGGTGGCGGCATGGACGGGGGTAAACGGCTCGGAGTAGATAAATACACCTATCAGCAGGTGCAGAGTCGGGATAGTAAACTGGAAGATGCCTATGGTAATCAGCCTCAGCCTCTTCACTGCAAAGGCAAAGCCGAGAAGCGGTGCGGAGGTCACAACCCCCGCGAGAATAAACAGCGCGTCATAACCGGGGGAATAATGCCCAAAATAACCTGCCGATATGCTTTCCAGATATATAAGATACCCTATGGCGATAGGGAACATAATCAGCGTTTCCGCCAGAAGTCCCGGAACAGGAAGCACACGCACATGCTTTCTCAGTGCCCCGTAAGCGGCAAAGCTTACGGCAAGTGAGACAGAAGCCCACGGGAAGCTCCGCAGTCCGGATGCATAGATCAATACGCCTGATGCTGCAAGAACAACCGCAAATATCTGGAGTTTATTGAGTTTTTCCTTGAAAATCAGTATACCGAAGAGCATGCTAACAAAAGGGTTCATATAGTAACCGAGGCTGGCCTGAAGTATATGCCCCGTATTTACAGAAATTATGAAGACACCCCAGTTTATGCTGATGGCTATTGAGGAAAGAAACAGGAGGAGAGCGGTTTTCCTGTCAGCGAATGCGTGTATAACCTCACTGCCGCGTCCGAGAAGCAGAATGACCGCCAGGAGGAAAAAGAAAGACCACACAAGGCGGTGGGCAAGCACCTCAAGACCGGAAGCCTGCTCAAAAAGCTTCCAGTAAACAGGGCTGAGCCCCCAGAAAATATATGATGCCAGCCCCGCTGTGAGGCCGGCGGTTCTACTGCTCATTGCCTATCAAGTCAAAATAACCTGTTTCAAAATTGTAGTTATAAACTTCGCCCGTGGCGATTATGTAATACCAGCCGTAAAGCGTAAGCTCGCCCTTATTCACCCTCTCCTTAATATAAGGATAGGTCAGCAGATTGCGCACCTGCTGGATGATGTTTACCTGTTCCGTAACCCATTCCCTTTTTGCCGGGTCATCACCGCAGATCTCTGTTGCCTTTTTCTTAACCGGCTCAGCAAGCTCCAGCCATTTCCTGACCTTCGGAACATTTGACAGAGTTTCAGGAGACTGGTAAAGGGCTGAACAGCCGCCGCAGTTGGAGTGACCGCAGATGATGATATTCTGCACATTGAGAATATTCACGGCATATTCAACAGCGCTTGTTGTGGCAACATAGTCAGAAGTTTCCCTGTAAGGGGGAACCATGTTGGCAATGTTGCGCACCACAAAAAGCTCTCCCGGCATGGTGCGCGTGATAAGGTTAGGAACCACCCTTGAGTCCGAGCAGCCAACAAACAGAGTGTGCGGAGCCTGCTTGTCCCCAAGGTTTTCAAAAAGCTTCCTGTGATCCGCGTAATCTTCGTCACGGAAGCGGACTACGCCGTTAAAAAGCTCTTTCACGGGGATCAGCTCTTCATATTGACATACTGAAGGGGTATGCCGAGTTCAGATGTCTTAAGGAACTGGATAACTTCCTGAAGATCGTCTATCTTCTTGCCCTGCACCCTAACCTTGTCATCCATTATGGAGGCCTGAACCTTGAGTTTTGAGTCTTTGATCATTTTTACGATCTTTTTGCTCACTTCCTTGTCCAGCCCTTCCTTAACCATGACATCCCTTTTAAACTGCCTGTTGCCGGTGGGCTCAGGGTCTTTGAAATCCAGACAGTCCGGGTCTATGGAACGCTTTATAAGAGCGCCTATCAGCATCTCTCTGAGAGCTTTTATCTTCATGTCATCGTTTGTGACCATGTGGATCTTTTTGTCTTTTTTATTGAGTTCAACGGTTGTATTAGAGCCTTTAAAATCGTACCTGTTCTCGATCTCTTTTTTGAGAATGTTCACAGCATTGTCAAGTTCCTGACCGTCAACTTCGCTGACCACGTCGAAAGATGGCATGTTTTCCTCCGTAATGTATTAACCCTTTATTATAGCGGCGGATGCGGCGTTTTTCAAACATATAATTAATTAACGGGATAAAGGAGATTAAAGGTGTGCCGGAGGCTGACTGAATGCTCAGCCTGAGTTCACAAAAAAGGCGGGCATGAAAGCCCGCCAGATGTATAGGTGAGTGTGTCTGTGCTTTATTTATCGAAGGCTATGAATCTTCCGCTGCCTCTGCTGACAACCTTGAGGAAGACTACGTCTCCGGCTTTTATTTTGTCATACTTGGTGTAGAAGTCCTCTGCGGATTTTACCGACTGTCTGTTGACCCAGAGTATTATATCTCCGGTTCTCAGACCTGCGTTGTAAGCGTTTGTGGTTTCATCTATAGATGTCACCGCCACACCGCCGTCCACACCGAATTTCTTCGCTGTCGCCGCATCGATCTCCTTAACTGCTATGGGTTTTGAAACTTCGGGCTCAGAGGGAGCAGTGCTTGTGCTGTTGTCATCTTTTCTCAGTCCGAGCTTAACGGAAATATCACGCTTTTTGCCGTCTCTCACCACAGTGAGTTTCACCACACTATTAGGTTCATAGCCGCCGATTATATTTATAAGGTCTCTGCTGTCCTTTATCGGTCTGCCGTTGATCGCCACAACAACATCCCCGGCTTTGATACCTGCTTTCTCCGCGGGGTCACCTTTTACAACATCCGCAATGAGAGCGCCTTCGCTGTTTTCCAGCCCAAGTCCCTCTGCAATTTTGTCATCAAGTGACTGCACGGTTACACCCAGCCAGCCTCTGTCCACTTTCCCTTTTTTCAGTTTGGGCAGGATGTCCTTAAGCATATTCACCGGAACAGCGAAGCCCAGCCCCTGACCGGAGGGGATAATGGCGGAGTTGATACCCACCACCTCGCCATCAAGATTGAGGAGGGGACCGCCGGAGTTGCCGGGGTTGATTGATGCGTCCGTCTGCATGAAATTATCATAAGGGCCGCTGCCGAGAGCTCTGGCTTTTCCGCTGATTATACCCGCAGTCACAGTCCACTCAAGGCCGAGAGGGTTTCCTATGGCAACAACCCAGTCGCCGACTTCAGCCAAGTTGGAATCAGCAAGTTTAAGGGGAGAAAGCTTTACGCCCTTGGGGTCTATCTTGATAAGGGCAAGATCAGTCATGGGGTCTTTGCCGACAACCGTCGCCTTGAACTCATGCTTGTCGTTGAGCTTGATAATTATCTCATCAGCGCCATCAATAACGTGATTGTTTGTGACTATGAGCCCCGCAGCATCTATAACAAAGCCGGAACCGAGGGAGTTTGTTTTATATTCCTGCGGTTTGCCGCCGCTGTTCGGTGCATTGAACTGATCGCCGAAAAATTTCCTGAAAAATTCATCATGGAAAATATCAGGCATTTTCCTTGTAACAGTCTTGGTAGTGGATATATTCACAACGCCGTCGCGCGTTTTCTTAACAACATCAGAAAAGCTGACGGGGGCAACAGCCGCCTGAGCCGCAGCGGCAGTAAAAATTATCAGCATTGATAAAAGAGCGGTAATCTTTCTTAACATTTATTTTTCCTCCTTGAAGGCAAGTCTGGCGACAACCTTTTCCATCTGCGGAAAAGGGATGGTTCCCACAACAGTGTAGAGAGTTTCGCCCACTTTTTTTCTGAAAACATAGTTACCGTATAATATGCGGGCGGAATCCTTCATTTCGCCCTCCGCCTTACTGACAAAAACGGAGAACTTGTTGAGGCCGTCCGAGTAGAGCGTCTGGATTGTTCCGTCCTTAAGCTCTTTTTTAAACACAGCCTTAAAACCGGGGAACTCGTCCCTTCCGGTTGTAACCGCGGGGCGGGGCTGCTCCACCACAGGTTTGAGGTCACCGTCCCTGTCCTCGAAGCTGTAGGCGTAGATCAGTTTGCCGTCAGGGTCATAAACTTCCCTGCGGAGAATCTGGTCCCACTTCTCATCAACGAGGAGAACGTGCCTGAACCTGTCCGGCAGAATGGGCACTATGTCATACTGGGCGACATCGTGGCCGTAGTATTTCATGCCGTAATCGATTTTAATGTTGTAAAAGTCCTTCTGAATCTTATCCATCTCCAGATGCTTCTCTTTGAGCCTGGACGCAAGATCATGCAGAGCAGAGTGGCCTGCACCCAGGTTTTCAAGAAGGAAGGAGGAATAAGCCCTTTCGTCAACGGCGATTTTGAAGAAAACCTTCACATCGCCGCCATAGCTGACAAAGGGTATAAGAAGGATCAAAAAAATAAGTCTTGTCATTGTCCGAAGTTGACTACTCCGATTTCATCGCTTGAGCTGCCGTATGTGCTCGCGACATGCTCAAATACATAGCGTTCCAGTTTTTCGTTACCTGATGCAACACTCTCGGTTTCCGCAGGGTTCATAACGGCAAAAGCCATAAGCCCTGCCACAAGTGCCGCTGCAACCGAGCTGAAGCCGATTAATTTCTTTCTGCTTTTGCTCACTACGGCTACGGATTCGCCGGAGTCGGCCATAATGGAAGACATAATGGATGAGGTAAAATCCACGTCTTCTGTTTTTGAGTATCCTTCTGTCACCATGGAACCGAGTGTGTACAGTTCCGAAAGTTCGTTCCTGCAGGGGGCGCATTTCTTGAGGTGCGCCTCCACAGCAGCGGACTCAAACTGCGAACATTCACCGTCTACATAAGCTGACAACAATTTACGATGTTTTGTACAGTCCATCTGCAAGCCCCTGTTTTATGAGTCTTTCTTTTATAATATTTCTTGCGTTGAACAGTCTGCTTCTGACTGTTCCCAGCGGGATATTAAGCATCTCCGCTATTTCTTCGTAGCTCATGTCCTCCACCTCGCGGAGGATTATGACCACCCGGAGCCTGTCCGGCAGGGAGTCAACAAACATGCGCACATACCTTTTCATTTCCTCTTTCAGCGTAAGCTCTTCGGGGCTTTCGCCGGAGGAAATGTTTTCAAAGAAGCTGGATTCATCATCTTCCGTCTCCACATCAAGAACACGCTTTTCTTTCTCAAAGTGGTTCAGCGCCATGTTAAGGGCAATTCGTTTTATCCATGGATAAAACTGGGAGCGGTTGTTAAGGGTGTCCAGCTTCCTGAAAGCCCTTAAAAAGCTTTCCTGCACTATGTCCTCGGCCAGTTCTCTGTTCTTGACCATATGAAGAACCGTGCTGAAAAGCTTGGACTGGTACTTACGGATAAGCAGCTCGTACGATGCCGCGTCCCCGTCAATTACCTTTTCTACTACGAGAGCATCTCCCATTTGTTCCTCCTGCTTACTTTGATAAGCACCGGCTTTAAAAGTTCATTGCCGTAAAAAAAATTTATCCCCGCGGGTGCAAATCCGCAAGGCGGTAATTTACATTTACAAAAAAAAGACCTGTCAGGTGTTTATTCTACTTGATATTAGCGCGCGAATCAATAGACTATAGAAAAGCCGCACAAAGAAGGCTGATTAATATTACGGAGCAAGTGATTAATATGAGTAAAAAACGTCTTATACCGGCCGCTGTCATCGTCCTTCTGATTGTCCTTTACATAGGCACATCCTACTACCTCAAACAAAAAGTTGTTGAACAGATCAACGAATTTGCATCCTCGGCAGGTTTCAGCGAAAAAATAAGGTATGAGGCGCTCAGTGTCAGCCCCATAACCATGGGCGGAACCATGAAGCAGGTTTCACTTGAGGAAGCAGGGCTTGAGTTCAAAGCGGATGAGCTGAACTTCAATGTACTCTCACACAAATCCAGAATCAGAGATCTCGTAATAGCCAACGGTGAGCAGGTTATAAAAGTTGATGAAATAGACATCAAAAAATATAAACTTGAAGACGGAATACCGAAAAGCACGATCATTGATGTAACTGCGCTGCGTTTTCCGGTCGATTCACCGGAAATTAAAAGCAGAATCAAGGCTGATGAACTTGTCATAGATATTCAGCTTGCCACTGAAGCGGACTTCAAAAAACAAGTTTATGAATATTCCAAGCTGAACTTCATGTTCAGAGACCTTGTTGACGTGAAAATGAACCTCACATTCAGCGGTGTGGATATAAAAAGCTACGCTAAGTTTGATGCGGCAAATCCTGAGGCTCTCCAGAATAATCCCGAATTTGCACAGAAGGTTCAGCAGGATCTGGCAAATCTCAAACTGAACAGCTTCATTATAACAATGAAGGACAAAGGCGCTGCGGACAAGCTTTTCCTCAGCCCGGAGGAAGGCGACAACTCCACACTTGAGGAGCGTAAGCAGCAGCTTGCGGCAGAGCTTGATCAGGATATAGCCGAAACCGAATCCCCTTTTGAAAGAAAACTTGCGGAAGATATGAAAAAAGCCCTGCTGGAAAACAGGAAAGAGGTAGTAATCACCATGATGCCAAAAGAACCTGTAAGCATTCAGCAGGTAATGCTCAGCAACCTGATGGGTGCCGGAATGGACGAACTGGCGGAAATCACCGGACTTAAATACGAATTTAAATAATAACACAAACACGGGCGGCTCTCCGGCTGCCCGTTTTAAACCTTCCTTTCCGCAAAAATATCCTTATATAAGCGCGGTCTAAACTTTTCCGCTTTAAGACTTAAAAAGACTTGTCTTTAATTGTTGACAGATGCAGACGTGCCTGATATATCTGTTTTTCTCTTAAGGAGAGGTGGCCGAGCTAGGTTGAAGGCGTACGACTGGAACTCGTATGTGCGTGAAAACGTACCGAGGGTTCGAATCCCTCCTTCTCCGCTTTACGAATCAAGAGAGTGGCTCGATGGGGCCTCTGCAATGGTTGCTGTGTGAACCCCGCCAGGCCCGGAAGGGAGCAACGGTAACATTTGCGATTATGTGCCGGAGTTTCCCTGTCGAGCCTTTTTAAGTTTAATTAAAAACTTCGGAGTCACCAAATGCTTACCAGCTTCAGAAAACAAAAAACCGTCCTTAAATTTGCCCTTTGGTTTGTTATCATCGCATTTGTCGTCACCATCTTCCTTGTATGGGGTGTGGGTGATAAAGTTGCGAATGCAAACTTCCTCATGAAAATCAACGGACAGACAGTCTCCTACGAAGAGTATTCCAATGCTCTTGAAAACACCCGCAACTACATGAGAAGCATTTTCGGGGACAACTTCGACTCTCTCGCTCAGGACGGAGAGCTTGAGAAAAAGGTCATCGAAGATCTCACTAACAAATACCTCCTCATTCAGAAAGCCAAGGAAAACGGCATAACCGTTTCCGATGAAGAAGTGCTGGCTGTCATCACCTCCATCCCGTCATTTCAGGTGGACGGACAGTTCAACAAGGAAGCATACCAGACAATACTTGCCAGAAGCCGCATGACTCCCCAGCAGTTTGAAGAATCCGTAAGGACGGACAGACTTGCAGAAAAAATGCGTGAGCTTATCACATCCTCAGTAGCCGTAAGTGATGAGGAAGTGGCGAAGGAATACACATATAGAAACAAAAAAGCCTCAGTTTCATACATAACCCTTGATGCCGAAAACTTCTCACACGAAGTTAAGGCAGAGGAAGCGGTGCTTAAAGAATACTTCTCCGCAAACGCAGAGAACTACCGCATCCCCAAACGGATCAAAGTCCTTTACACATACTTCGATCCCGCAACTTTCACACCCGCTGCGGTTATCTCCGATCAGGATGCAGAAAGCTACTATGCGCGCAATCAGGATCAGTTCAACACCCCCGAAGCCGTACACGCAAGGCACATACTGATCCGTGTTGAGGACTGGCACAATCAGGAAGCTGTCAAAGCAGCACTTACTAAAACAGAAAGCATAATAAACGAGATAAAAGGCGGGCTCGACTTCGCGGAAGCTGCCAGAAAATACTCCGCAGACTCCTCAGCGGTGAACGGCGGCGACCTCGGCTTCTTCACAAAAGGCCAGATGGTTCCTGAGTTTGAGCAGGCAGCATTCGCCCTTAACACAGGCGAGGTAAGCGGCGTTGTAAAAACAATGTACGGCTACCATATAATCAAGGCAGAAGAGAAGAAGGAAGCAAGCAAACCCGCGCTGGAAGAAGTTAAGGAAGACATCAAAAAACTCCTCACCGCTCAGGCTGGTGAAGCCGAGTTCAGAGAGTATGTCTTCGGCAGATACACAGCAATAGTCAGAGCCGCAAACATCACCGCATACAACGGCACGGCTGAAAAACAGCTTCCCGTGAGGGAAACAGGCTTCTTCTCCGCTGAGGATATAGTGGAGCCCGTTTCCGCAAACCCTGATGTTATGAACAAGCTTTTCAGACTCTCCAAGTCAGAAGTAAGCCAGGTTGAAACAATAAACGGCGTAAGCTACATCTTCGAAATAGCAGACGTTCAGGAATCCAGAATACCTGAGTTTGACGAAGTTCGCTCCGTTGTTCAGACTGACTACATAAGAGCGGAAGCTGTCAGGATTGCCGCTGCAAAAGCTGAGGAAGCCATGAAAGAGGCTGACATCAAAGCAGCAGCAGACAAACTCGGCTCAACCTTCACAACAACTCCCCAGTTCATAAGAGTTCAGCAGATTCCCGGAATCGGCATGAACCTTGAACTGAACGATATGATATTCGAAGCGGGCGCAGCCAAGTTCATCGCAAGACCCTTTGTAAACGGAAGCTCCGTTTACGCGGTTTATGTGAATGAAATAGCCGAACCCTCAATGGACGAGCTTAAAGACTACGCAGCCATGATTAAGAATGAGCTTCTCATGACTAAGTCTGACGAAGCACTGAAAGCTTACCTTGATGAGGCAAAAACAAAAGCCAAGATTGAGATAAGCCCTTTCTACGAGAACCTTTTTAAATAACAAAACCTGAGAGCCCCGCCGCAAGCGGGGCTTTTTTTTGCCGTTGCCTCGTAGTTCTGAGCACCCTTCCGGTTTTATCCTTGACACTGTCCGTCATTTATCCCAATATCTGCAAAAAACTGAAAGGTGCACCAATGCCTGATATTCAGCAGATTCTTCTCTTCTCTGCGGCCTCTGTCGTTCTCGCAGTCACTCCGGGGCCGGATATTTTATACGTAATCACAAGAGGCATGACGCAGGGGCGCAGCGCGGCTCTCTCCGCAGCGGCCGGCTTCTCCCTCGGCAATATAGCCCATACTGCCTTTGCAGTTCTGGGGCTTTCGGCCATTGTTATGTCATCGGTTACAATATTCACAGTAATCAAGCTTCTGGGTGCGGCATACCTGATTTACATAGGCTGGAAAACCTTCACAGCAAAGGGTGCATCCCTTAACGGCGGCGATACCAAGGTGCTCTCACCGAAATCTATCTTCATTCAGAGCATAACGGCTAATATGCTCAATCCAAAAGTCGCGCTGTTCTTCATAGCCTTTCTGCCGCAGTTTGTCAGGGCTGAAAACGGCTCTGCGGCAGGACAGATGGCTGTTTTCGGAATGCTGTTCATTGTCTGCACATTCATAGTATTCGGAGTCTGCGGCATTCTGGCGGGGTTCATAGGGGATTACCTGAAAAAGAACGAAAAAGCGGGCACTCTTATGAACAGGATCGCGGGAGTTATACTGATGGCTCTGGGTTTAAGTCTGGCGTTGTATAAGAAAGCGTGAAAGCTGCGCTCCTGACAGGGACTCAAATATCAGTCATTGCGGACGCAGTGAAGCGATCTCAAAATGTATAAAAAGTATCAACGCCCTCTCAATGAGAGGGCGCTGCTTAATATCAGCATCCTGATTTAGGGTTTTCCCCGCCGCCGTCCAGCGACATCATCGGGTAGTCCCCGTTGAAACAGGCTTTGCAGAACTCTCCGCCGCCCGCACACTCTTCAAGACAGTTTATATCCAGATAACCGAGTGTATCCGCTGTGATGAACTTGCGTATCTCCTCTATGTTATGGCTGGAGGCTATAAGCTCCTTTCTGGTGGGTGTATCTATTCCGTAAAAGCAGGGAAACTTGGTCGGGGGTGAACACACTCGGAAGTGAATCTCCCTCGCGCCGGCTTCACGGAGCATTTTGACTATCTTACGGCTTGTTGTTCCGCGGACGATGGAATCATCCACAACTATAACCCTTTTCCCGCTGATCACGCTTTTAACGGGGTTCAGCTTTATCTTAACCCCGAAATGCCTGATAGACTGGGAAGGCTCAATAAATGTCCTACCCACATAGTGGTTCCTTATGAGCCCCATTTCAAGGGGTATGCCGCTCTGTTCTGAATAGCCCATTGTGGCGATAATCCCTGAGTCCGGGACGGGAACAACTATGTCCGCCTCTGCAGGCTGCTGGATGGCAAGCATTCTGCCCATCCTTTTACGGACATCGTAAACATTCTCACCGAATATCATGGAATCCGGCCTTGCGAAGTATATATGCTCGAATATACAGGGTTTCGGAGTCTTTTTCTCAAACGGATGAAGGGATTCTATTCCTTTATCGCTGATGATCACCATCTCGCCCGGCTCTATCTCCCTGATGAACTCAGCGCCTATGAGATCAAGCGCCACGGTTTCCGATACGAGTATATAACCGTTCACCAGCTTACCGAGAATCAGCGGACGCACACCCAGAGGGTCGCGCACACCGATGAGCCTGTCTTTAGTCATGATCAGGAGCGAGTAAGCACCCTGAAGCTTCTTAAGAGAGGCGGTGATCGAATCTATGAGATTTTCTATGCCGCTTTTGGCTATGAGGTGGACTATAACTTCCGAATCAGAGCTTGAGTTGAAGATTGCACCGTTTTTAACAAGCTGCTTCTTCACCTCGTCCGCATTGACTATGTTTCCGTTGTGGGCTATTGCCACCGGACCCGCGTTTATCTCCACGCAGAAGGGCTGAATATTGCGGATATGGCTCTCGCCCGCTGTGGAATAGCGGTTGTGGCCTATTGCCATATCCCCTTCCAGTGCGTCTATCTTGTCTGCGCTGAAAATATCAGCCACAAGCCCCTGCCCTTTTTCATATCTTATCTTCTCACGGTCGGAGACGGCGATTCCCGCCCCTTCCTGCCCCCTGTGCTGGAGGGAGTACAGTGAAAGATACACGAGGTTTGCCGCCTCTTTGCAGCCGAAAACGCCCGCTACGCCGCATTCCTCGTGAAATTTATCCAATATCATTTCATCCACTCTCCGATTGAGTTCAGGAACTTGTCTGCCGCTTCCTGCACTTCGGCTTTGATTACTGTTCTGCCCTGATGTTTTATAACTATGTGAGCGCCTTCCACTGTGCCTATACGGGTGCATTTCACACCGTGCTTTTCAGCGAGTTTCTCAAAAGCTGCGGAATTAAGCCCGCCAGCCTCAACTATCACCCTGCCCTGAGTTTCCCCAAAAAGAAGATGATCCGTGCGCATATTGTCATCAAGGTTTATTCTGACCCCAAGCTGCTTCTCACCGAAGCACATTTCAGCAACGGCAACCGCGAGGCCGCCTTCGGCTGTGTCATGGGCAGAGAGCATAAGTTCCTTCTCTGCCGCTTCCACAAGAAGATTGATAAGCTTCTTCTCTTTTTCAAGGTCTATTTTGGGCGGCATACCTTTTTCTATGCCGTGTATCGTGCTCAGGTATTCGCTTCCGCCTATTTCATCGGTGTTTTCACCGAGAAGGTAGACGCTGCTCCCTTCAAGTTTGAAGGTGCTTGTAACGGCTTTTTCCACATCATCTATAACGCCGACCATCACTATGGTGGGTGTGGGGTAAACCCCTTTACCTTCCGTTTCGTTATAGAGGCTCACGTTTCCGCTCACCACAGGCGTTTCAAGGGCTTTTCCGGCTTCTGCCATACCCTCAACCGCTTCCACGAACTGCCACATGATGTCAGGTTTTTCCGGGTTGCCGAAGTTAAGGCAGTTGGTGAACGCTCTGGGGCGCGCGCCGCTGACAGCAACGTTTCTGGCTGATTCCGCTATGGCTGCCATTCCCCCGGTTCTGGGGTCAAGACGGCAGAAGCGGCTGTTGCAGTCCGCAGAAAGGGCTATGCCTTTCTTTGATTCAGGCACACGTATCACAGATGCGTCAGAGCCGGGAAGAACCGTGGTTCCGATCCTCACCATATGGTCATACTGTGTGTAAACCCATTTCTTGGAGGCTATGTTCGGAGCAGCAAGAAGCTTAAGCAGAACACCCTTAAGGTGGTCAGGTTCCTCCACCTCAACCGAACTGTTAAGCTCGTCCATGTATGCGCCTCTTGCGTACGGTCTGTTATATTTGGGAGCCTCTTTGGAGAGCGGAGCAGCGGGAAGAGCCGCAACCTCCTCACCCTGCCAGCGGAGGCGGACATATCCGTCTGTCGCCACGTGTCCTATGACCTCAGCGTCCAGATCCCATTTATCGAAAATTGCCTTAACTTTATCTTCGCAGCCTTTGCGCACGACCATGAGCATCCTTTCCTGTGATTCGGAAAGCATTATCTCATATGGGGTCATCCCTTTCTCACGGGTGGGAACCCTGTCCAGATCAAGCACAACGCCTGACTGAGCGCCCATCTCAAAAGATGAGCTGGTGAGCCCCGCTGCGCCCATGTCCTGAATCCCCACAACCCAGTCCTCCTTCATGAGCTCAAGGCAAGCTTCAAGGAGAAGTTTCTCCTTAAAAGGGTCGCCTATCTGCACATTGGGGCGCTTGGATTCGCTCTCGGCGGAGAACTCCTCGCTGGCCATGGTTGCGCCGTGGATTCCGTCTCTGCCGGTTTTCGCGCCGACATATATTACGGGGTTTCCTTCCCCTTCCGCTTTGGCGAGGAAGATTTTATCTTTATTCACAAGACCTAAGCTGAACGCGTTCACCAGAGGGTTTCCGGCGTAACAGTCATTGAAGAAGACCTCGCCGCCCACAGTAGGAACGCCGAAGCAGTTGCCGTAGAATGAGATTCCGGCAACAACGCCTTCAAAGATCGATCTTGTTTTTTCATTGTCTATTTTGCCGAAGCGCAGCGAGTTCATAGCGGCGACGGGTCTTGCACCCATGGTAAAGACATCGCGCATGATTCCGCCCACACCTGTGGCCGCGCCCTGAAAAGGCTCTATGTATGAGGGGTGGTTGTGGCTCTCCACCTTGAAGCAGGCGCATATATCGCCGTCAACTTCGATTATTCCGGCGTTCTCCCCCGGCCCCTGCACAACCCATGCAGCCTCAGTGGGGAGCTTGGCGAGGTGAACGCGGCTGCTTTTGTAGCTGCAGTGCTCGCTCCACATGGCGGAGAATATGCCGAGCTCTATATAGTTGGGGGTTCTGCCGATGATTTTCCTGGCGTGGTCGAACTCCTCCGGCTTGAGCCCCATCCCTCTGGCGGCCTCTGCGGTCACCTCAGGGTATTTGAATGTATCGTACATGCTCATAGAACACCTTTTACAACTTTACGGAGAGATTCGAAAATATGGAAGCCGTCCTTGGTCTGCATGATTTCCTCCGCGCATCTTTCAGGGTGCGGCATCATGCCGAGAACGTTTCCGCCTTTGTTTATTATTCCGGCTATGCCGTTTATGCTGCCGTTGGGGTTGGAGCCATCGGAGGTTTCGCCGTATTCATCACAGTAGCGGAAAACAACCTGGTTGTTCTCCTCAAGCTCTTTTATAACCTCTTCCGAGGCAAAGTAGTTTCCTTCCGCGTGGGCTATGGGTATACGCACTATCTCACCATCGGCGTATCTGCTGGTGAAGGCTGTGCCGGCGTTATCCACACGGAGGTTTACATATTTGCAGATGAACTTAAGCTCAGTATTGCGAAGGAGAGCACCGGGCAGCAGGCCGGACTCGGTGAGCACCTGAAAGCCGTTGCATATGCCCAGAACATGGCCGCCTTTATCAGCAAACTCGCTTACTTCCTGCATAATGGGGGAATGTTTGGCGATTGCGCCGCAGCGGAGATAATCGCCGTATGAGAAACCGCCGGGGAGAACAACGAGATCAGCGCCTTTGAGGTCGGCATCCTTATGCCAGAGGAAAACCGTGTCCATACCGAGAACATGCTTTAAAACGTGATAGCAGTCGTGATCGCAGTTGGAGCCCGGAAAAACAACAACTCCAGCTTTCATTATTTCTCTCCGGGTATTTCTATTCTGAATTCTTCGATGATAGGGTTGGCAAGAACCTTGTCGGCTATTTCTTTGAGCTTTTCCTCAGGATTTTCGCATTTTTCAATTTCGATTTCGAAAAACTTCCCAACCTTAACATCCTTCACAAAGCCGTGCCCCATACGGTTTACAGCGCCCAGGATCGTTTGCCCCTGAGGGTCGAGAACCCCGTTCTTAAACTTTACAAATACTTGTGCTTTCATAAAACAACCCCGCTCATTTATGAATATGGTGATATTTTCTGAGGTGAAAACAGCCTCCCCGCAGAAAATAAACGGGGAGTCAGAAATTTTAAGCCGTTATAGCAAACTTGTGAGGTATTGTCATTGGAAAACTTGAGGATATTAATGATTATAAGTCAGCACTCTGCGCCCATGTCAGGAAAGAATTTCAGGGACTAAAACGTCCTCAGGGAGAAGTCCGTCACGTCTGGCTTTGAACAGAAATCTGTTGTACTTTTTGCTGATTCTCAACCTGCCGAAGGAGTTTATTCTGTTTGTTGCCCATGAGAAAAAGTTTCTGTTGCCAAGACCGTCCACAATAACAAGCCTGCACTCCCCCTGCATATCGGGCTTAAGCATGATGTTGTCCAGCCTGAGATCTGCCGGCAGAATATTAAATTTCAGAAGATATTTATAAAGATAGTCCAACTCACCGAGAAATGAATAAAGGGGTATTCCCTCGGAAATAAGATTCTCCAGAGACTTACAGGGAGCCCCGTCACTACCTCTCACCAGATCAAAAACAAGCCCGTCCCCCAGATTTGTTTTTACCCAGCCACGGCATTTGGCTATGTGGTCCCAGTCTATATTTCTTTTTTCGAGAAAGCTGTAATATGCGTAGTCAGCTTCGTTCTGCGGCTGCTTGTTTGTTCTGTCCACATACCTGACCTTAACGCACAGACCGGGATCAAGCGGGTGGATATAGCAGGCGCGTTCCGCACCCGTGCCTATTTTCAGGGAATCGTTAAGTTTCAATACTCCGGCAGTCTCAGAATATGGCATTTGCGGCTGCTCCTGATTAATTGGATAGTTAAACACAACTGTATATTTAACATTTTATTGACAACTAACGCACTAATCAAGAGAAAAAATGTAACTGAATGAAACAGAAAATATGAACCATTGATAACAACGGAAGCGGAAGGACTCCGCTTCCTCAAGAATTTTTCAGAGTCTCGATTTTATGAATTCCCACCCATTGCGGATGTGGGTTTCCACAAGCTTCTCCACTTTGTCTTTGTCTCTCAGTTCCAGAGCCTCTATAATGCTCTGGTGCTCTCTGGCGACCTCCTGAGTCCTTCCGGTTTCGGAGAAGGAGAAGACGGTGGCGCGCTTGAACTGCTGCTGGAGACCGGCAAGAATTTTTATAAGGCGCTCGTTTCCGCAGTTTTTTATGAAAATATCATGAAACTCCGAGTTCCAGTTCACCATATGGCCAACCTTGGAAGAACCCTCACGCACCTTGGCAGCGAGATCCTTCATTTTGTCTATATCCTCTTTAGTGAGCCTCTCGGTGGAAAGCCTTGCGGCCAGAGCTTCAAGCCTGATTTTTATAACGAAGATCTCGTCCACATCCTGATCCGTTATCTCCGTAACCACAGCGCCCCTGCGGGGTATGATTTCGATGAATCCTTCGGTTTCCAGATGGCGCAGAGCTTCCCTGATAGGTGTGCGGCTTATGCCAAGCTGTTCGGAGAGCTTCGGTTCAACCAGCCTTTCTCCGGCTTTTATAACTCCTTTGAGGATGTTTGTTCTTATTGTTTCCGCTATTCTTTCGCTTAATGGGGTATTGTCGATGTTAATATCCCTGACTCCCATCACTGAACCTCTGCATCCGCCGCCCGAAAGGGTTTGTCCGGGCGCTTATTGATTTATTTCCTGATGTTGTGCTTCAGATATTCCCATGCATTCTGTATATGCCAGCGCACCTTTTTCTCAACCAGATCGGGATCGCCTGAGGCGAAAGCCTCTATAATCTCCTGATGCTCGGCCACGGCATGCTTTGCACGCTCACGGTTTGAGACGAGAACTGTTTTCAGCCTCTGGAAGTTTTTTGCCAGACTATCGAGAATTTCGAGAATTTTTTTGTTGTCCGAAGCGGTTATAAAGACATTATGGAAGTCCACATTATACTTAAGGTATTCGTCCATAACATTTGGGTTCTCATATGCAATATCACGGAATTTTTCGTTTATTTTACGAAGGCGTTCAACATCCTTTTCGGTGAGGTTTGCCGTGGCCTGTCTGGCCGCCAGCCCCTCAAGGCTTGCCTTCACTGCGTACAGATCATCTATATCTTTAATAGTAAGAGCCTTAACCACAGCGCCCTTACGGGGGACAATCTCTATGAAGCCTTCCGTCTCAAGCTGTCTCAGCGCTTCCCTGATGGGAGTCCGGCTGATTCCCAGACTTTTCGCCAGCTTGGGTTCAACAAGCCTTTCGCCGTCGGCGTGAACGCCTTTTATTATGTCCGCCCGTATCTTATCGGCGATTTTCTCTCTCAGGGGTTTGCTTTCCAATACGTTTTCCTGCTTCAAAAACCGGCTCCCTAACCATCTTTTGCCGTTTTATTTAAAGAAATCAGCATTTGCTCACATAAAACAAACCAGAACACTATTAACATTTTAAACAATTTATTTACTTGCGTTAATATTCTGTATTCTGTATACTGTATTCAATCTAAACTATTTTTTCATTTTCGTCAAACAGAACGTTGTATACAAAAAACAATCCATGTCAGAAATGCGTTAAATCTTTGAGTTCAGGCACTTATAAAGATCACTACACTTTACCGCAGCTTAACTTTGTGTAATAATATGCTTTATGAAAAAAATGCTTTTTGTATTTGATATTGACGGAACCATATGTGAAGTCGGGAAAGCAGTTCCCGATGCCCTTGCCTCACAGCTGAAGCGGCTTTCTGTGAAACATAAAACAGCCATAGCCTCAGGCAAGCCGTTCACCTACATCACAGGCCTGTGCAGGCAGCTTGGGATAACCTCCGCAGCAGTCATAGGCGAAAACGGCGGCGCAGTAAGCCTTGATGCCTGTTTTCCTCCGTCCGGCTTTCGTCTGGCCAGCATACCAGAAGGATGCGAAAACAGCATTGAACTTATAAAGTCTGCGTACAGAAAGGAATTCGGCGGACGGATATGGACTCAGCTAAATCATCTTAACGTAACCTTCTACCCTGTCAGAGAGGAGGACATAGGGCTCCTCCATGCATTAGCTCATCAGTTTGAATCGGATTACATCAGCGCTTATTACCACAGTGACTGCATGGATTTCACTCCGTCTCATATTAATAAAGGCGAAGGGCTTAAAACCCTTCTGGAAATGACAGGGTTTTCGGCTGATGAGACATGGGTTTTCGGAGACGGAGAGAACGATTTTGAAATGTTCAGAACCGCAGGAAATTCCGTATGCATCGGTGGGAACAAAAAGCTGAGGGAGATAGCGGATCACTGCGTGAGGGATACCGGTTCTCTCGCGGAGTTTCTTGAGCGCTTCTGAGATTCCCCAATGACTGCCTGATCATGATATGTTATGGTACATTATGAAAAATACTGTGGAGAATCTTAATGACTATTGACATTCGGTGGCAGCAGCGTTTCTCAAATTATATCAAGGCACTGGAACAGCTTACAGATGCGGTGAACCTGAGCAGAACGAGGGAGCTTTCCAAGCTTGAAAAACAGGGTCTGATACAGGCTTTTAAATATACACACGAGCTTGCGTGGAAGGTTTTAAAAGATTTTTTAGAGAACAGAGGCAAAAGCGACTTATATGGCTCTAAAGATGTAACAAGAGAAGCGTTCAGGCTTGGCATAATTGATAACGGCGAAGCATGGATGAGCATGATTTCAAGCCGGAATCTGACCTCACACACATACAACGAGAAAACAACAGAAGAGATAGTGACCTTTGTTCTGAACAGCTATTTTGATCAATTCCTCAAGCTGATGGATAAGCTGAACTCAATAAAAGAGAGCGAAAATAAATGAAATACGGACTGAGCGAGGAAGCTATTCAGAAAATCCGGGATGTTTTCGCCGGGTTTCCCCAGGTATTAAAAGCTGTGCTGTATGGTTCACGGGCAAAAGGGAACTACAAAACAGGCTCAGATATTGATCTCGCTCTTTTCGGCACAGAACTGAATCTGGAGATCCTGCAAAAAATCGAACACAGAATCGACGATCTGCTCCTTCCTTATTCGGTCGATCTGTCGGTCTACAAGAATATTTCAAACGAAGAGCTCAAAGAACATATAAACAGGGTCGGGATAATTTTTTACCAAGCCTGAATCAGGAACCCGTAAAGAAGTATCCGCGGGTCTCAGCTTCACTTTCATTAACGTGCGCGATGCGCAGCTGTATTAGGTGATGACGCATACGGTTCCACGGATGGAACTGCGCCGTGCGAAGCGAAGGTTTGCTTTGCAAACCGCGAGCGTGTACACCAAACTGACAGGATGTACAGTTTGGTGTTATAAAATAAGAAGACCTGTAAGCCGGATTCTGTCTGAGCCTTTTAAGGGGCTGAGGCAGTCATTAATCTAGGCCTGAGATTGCTCTCAGGCTCAAGCGGTTCACCCGTGAGCGCGGGCGGGCAGCCCTTAGATGCTCACCTATTTAACCTTGCACCGGACGGGGTTTACCGTGCCTCCGCCGGTCACCCGGCAGAGCGGTGGTCTCTTACACCGCCGTTTCACCCTTACCCGTCTTTTCAGCCGGGCGGTCTGTTTTCTGCGGCACTTTCCCTGCATCACTGCACGTCGGCGTTACCGACCGTCCTGCCCTGCGGTGTCCGGACTTTCCTCCCGCGCGCATATGCGCACCGGCGACTGCCCGGTCTTCTTACCGAGTTGGAAAATTAATACCATAAACACGAAAACGCAACATATTTCGCTTCTAATTAAGATATGGACATTGTATATTTCCGCCATGAGCGGAATGGATTGTTTTGAACACGATATTGCCGAAATGAAGTCAGACACCCTTTGCAGACTGGGCAGAAAGGTGGAAATTGCCTGTGAGATGCTGGGCAGCGAGGAGAGGTTCCACACACGCCTCGGACACATGATAGAGCGTGTGGAGCATGAACTTACCCTTAACCTCAAACGCAAAAAGCGCAGACAGCTGGGCTGCGTACTGGAACGCCTGAAAGAGAAATTTACCAAATCCGCAGAAAAAATAGAGCTGATCAAAAACGCCAAAAATAAAGCAGTAAATGATTACAAAGCCCAGAGAGAAATTCTCGGCCTCACCGACCATACCTTCATAAACGGATTCATAAAAAATCTTTGATCAGGCATAAAATTCCGATCGGAAATGATCGCACCGATCAGAAAATTTTTCCTGATCAAGTGTTTAGAGTTCCACATGGCACTGCCTGAAATCAGATGAATTAGGCGACGGGAAAGCTTATTGAAAACGTCTGTCAGATAAGACTTTTATAAAATCACATTCCAAGATCAAGGAAGCCGGCTGTTACGCCGGCCCTTGCGAGATCCTTCTCAGTGAGCGTGGTTGTTCCACTACCTGAATGTATTAATATCAAATTACATGCCAAATCTGATCAGAATAACACCCAGCACAATAATCATGGTTCCGGTGAGCTTACTGAGGGAAAATGCCTCTTTGAAAACCATAACCCCTATAACAAGTGCAAAAACGGCATTCACCTGCCTGAGAGCAGCCGCATACGAAACCTCCATAAAGGTCAGCCCGTATCTGTAGGATGTAAAAGACAGAAACACTATCACCCCTGCGGTGATAAAATATTTTTTCTCCGCCTTTACAAACTCCTTGCGGAACGGCCTGTGCCTCAGCGAATAAACAGCCAGATAAGCGGTCATGAAAAAGCAAAGACAGTAGGTGTAGAAAATCATGTTTCCGCCGCTCACCCCGCCCTTGTCCGCCAGCGCTCCGAAGGAGTAAGAGAAGGCCGCCAGCAGGGCAAACACCGTTCCTTTTGTCGGCTTAAGGCGCGAACCTTTCGTTCCGTTAAGCATTATCCCACCCACAACAGTGATAATGATTCCTGTTACTCCGTAAAAAGTCAGCTTTTCACCCAGAAAAAGAGTAGCCCAGATAAGTATAAAAAACGGCGAGGATGTGGTTATCGGGTAAATAGACGATACGTCGCTGTAACGGTAAGCTGTTGATAAAAAAAGATGATATAACGTAAAGAAGGTTCCGCCTATCAGCCCGTAGATAACTGCTGTTTTATCAAAATACATATGTTCCCGGAAGAAAACCGGAAAAAGGGCGGTGAAAAAAATCAGGTTAACAAAATGCATGAAAAAATTAAAGGCGTACTTATCAGAGGAGCGTTTGAGCAGAACGTTCCAGAGGGAATGACACAAAGCGCTGAACACTATAAAAATAAAACCTGTCAAAAACTCCCCCTCTTTATAGCAGACGAAATCTATTTTTATCAGCACTTTCAAAATTATTCAAGTCTGTGAAATAGAAATCATCTTTAAAACCCGATCTCGGAAAGCCGTCCGCAAGGCTTCTGCGGCACATCTATAAACTATACCGATAATCCTCTTTTATTCCCCCTTATCAAATCTCTGTTTATTTCTGGTAATTGAACTAAAGATAATTTAGCCCTGACAGGCTCATGCGGGATCAAGAGCAGATTTAACCCCTTCTAAAGCCTGATACAAAAGGCTTTAAACACTTAAAACAACTATTTTATTATGGCTGTTTACCTGATTTTTTAATGTACATTGTATACAATTTCCCTATTGACATTGAATGGTCTTAGTGATAGAAAATAAACAGCGGTATAAAATTGAAGATTATTATAATAACAAGGAGGCATACTAATGGGACTTAAGGACGTTCTTAAGAAGAAAATTGAGGAACATCGCCCCAGAACGGCCAGACTCACAAAAGAGTTCGGCGACGTTAAAATAGGTGAAGTTACAATAGGACAGGCTATCGGCGGTGCAAGAAGCGTTAAGTGCCTTGTTACCGACATTTCATATCTTGACCCGGTGGAAGGAATACGCTTCCGCGGACTTACCATCCCCGAAGTAATGGAAAAACTCCCGAAACCCAACGGAAAGGATTATCCCTATGTTGAAGGCTTCTGGTATTTCCTTCTCACAGGCGAAATACCCACTAAGGCTCAGGCCGAAGAAGTAGTTGAAGACTTCAAGAAAAGAGCTCAGGTTCCCCAGTATGTTATAGATATTCTCAGAGCTATGCCCAGAGACACTCACCCCATGACTATGCTTTCTGCGGCTGTTCTTGCTATGCAGCGTGAATCAAAATTCGCAAAATTCTACGCAGAAGGCTTCAACAAAATGACTGCGTGGGAACCCATGTATGAAGATTCATGCGATCTTCTCGCTAAACTTCCCGAAATAGCAGCCTACATCTACAGAATGAAATATAAAGGCGACACTCCCATCGCATCCGACAGAAGCCTTGACTTCGGCGGCAACTTTGCACACATGATGGGAATCGACAATCCTTATGATGATGTTGCAAGAATGTACTTCATCCTCCACTCAGACCATGAGTCAGGAAACGTTTCCGCTCACACTACCCACCTTGTGGCTTCTGCTCTCAGCGATGCTTTCTACTCACTGTCCGCAGGTCTCAACGGTCTTGCAGGCCCCCTTCACGGTCTTGCAAATCAGGAAGTTCTCGGCTGGATTCAGGATGTTTACGCTAAACTCGGCGGAAAAGTGCCCACTAAAGAAGATCTTAAAAAATTCCTTTGGGATACACTCAACAGCGGTCAGGTTATCCCCGGTTACGGCCACGCCGTTCTCAGAAAAACTGACCCCAGATACACTTCTCAGCGTGAATACTGCCAGAAATACCTTCCCGAAGATGAACTCTTCAAAGTTGTGGCAATGATTTACGATGTTGCTCCCGACATCCTTATGGAGCACGGAAAAGCTAAAAACCCATGGCCTAACGTGGATGCACAGTCCGGCGTTATCCAGTGGTTCTACGGTCTCAGAGAGTACGATTTCTACACAGTTCTCTTCGGTGTGGGCAGAGCCATCGGCGTTCTTGCAAACATCACTTGGGACAGAGCCCTCGGCTACCCGATCGAGCGTCCGAAATCTGTCACTACTGACATGCTGGAAGCTGCTGCTGGAATTAAAAAATAATTACTGCAATCCTTCACGCAAAACCTATAATACGTAAACGGGAAGCCTTCGGGCTTCCCGTCTTATTTAATAACATCAAACTGAACATCCTGTCAGTTTGATGTACACGCTCGCGCCGAACTCAGTTCGGCTTCGCTTCGCACGGCGCAGTCCCATCCTTGGGACTGTTTAATAACATCAAACTGAACATCCTGTCTTAATTTATATTGTTCTGAAAAACCTGCATCCTTGCAGTTTTTCTTCACTCGCAGCCTGCGCGGCACAGCCGCTTGCTGCTCTCACTACGCTGTGCGTTCCTTACATACGTTGCGGTACGCGCTCCGTGGACACATCCATGTGCCTTGTAACACCTTTTCGCACGGCGCAGTCCCATCCTTGGGAGCTGTCTTGCGTCATTGCGAACCCTCAAAGGGTGAAGCAATCTCTGTCTTGCCGCAGAAAAGGGCACGTCCTGTCCCTTTTCTGTACACGCTCGCGCCTTGCAAAGCAAGGCTTCGCTTCGCACGGCGAAACTCCATCCTTGGAGTTGTATGCCTTGCGGTACGCACTCCACGGGCACATCCATGTGCCTGAATTACTGCTTCGCAATCTCTATGTATATTTAAAGACTGCCGCGTTGCTCTTCGCAGTGACTCTGTAGTACGTCATCCTGTCAGTTTGAGGTTATTGAAGAACTGAGACATATCTTTCTTCCGCTGCTATTCAGTAAATTGATATTGGTCAATTATTTTTCATGGTTTGTAATGTATATTACAAATAATTCTCTCTGATAAAGGTGAAGCCGTGAAAAATATGTCAATAAAAACAAAAGTACTCTCGGCACTGTTAATTCCGTTTATTATGCTTACGTTCTACACTGTCTCCGGACTTTTTCAGGATGCAGACATACTGATGAGAACAAAAGCGCTCCGGCAGTTTGTTGAATTTTCAGTTTCATCCAGCGCCCTCGTGCACGAGCTCCAGAAGGAGCGCGGGCTTTCCGCAGGTTATCTTTCCGGCGGTGACAAGTCTTTTCTCAGCAGTTTAAACACTCAGCACACCGCCACTGATGCGGCACTGGAAAAAATCAGAAAAGCCTCAGAGGAAGCGTCTTTCAAATCAGAAGGCATAACAAATGCCATGAACGGACTTGGCAGGCTTGCAGAAATACGCAGAGATACCGAAACCCGAAAAGCCGCACCCGCGGAGGTAATTAACTACTACTCAGAAATAAACAGGCTGTTTCTCAGCGCTGTTTCCCACATGGCGGCTGATGTCAGTGACCCTCAGCTTGCCAAGGATATAATCGCATATACCAATTACATGAGTGCCAAGGAACAGACAGGGCTTATGCGCGCTGTTCTGGCTTCTGTCTTCGCGGACGACCGTTTTGCTGACGGTATGTATGAAAAGTACCTGCGTCTGGCCAGTGAGAGGAAAGCTTATCTTTCATCCTTTGGCTGGAGCGCCAGAAAAGAATTTGCTGTCAGCTCAGACAATGCCGAAAACTCTGACTACAGTCTGAAAGCGGCAGAAATGGAAAAAACCGCTGCGGCAAAAAGTGCTGAGGGCGGCTTCGGTGTAAACGCCGAGGAATGGTTCAGCCTTATGACCCGGAAAATAAACGCAATGAAAGAGACAGAAGATTTCATAGCACTCACCATGACAGACTACATGAACTCCCGGATAACAGCCGCCAAGAGCCAGCTTTCCCTCACAGGGATAATGGCGGTTGTAGGTTTTACAGCCTTTGTTTCGCTCATCCTTGTTCTCCTGAAATCTGTGATAGGCAATATCCGGCTGCTGATCAACCTCACTGCCCAGCTTAATGAAGGTGACGGAGACCTGACAAGGCGGATCAATGTATCCAACCGTGATGAAATAGGTGAACTGGCGGCAAATGTTAACTGCTTTATTGAGAACATCCAGTTTCTGGTGAGCGGCACGGCTAAATCCGTATCCGTTGCAGCATCAGGCACAACCCAGCTTGCCGCCGCGGTGGAAGAGCTCTCCGTGACATTCAGCGAGCAGTCTAAAGAGGTCACAGGCATAGCGGCAGCAATGAGCGAAATGAGCGCCACCGCAGTTTCCATCGAAGGAAACATAAAAGAGGTGGAGCATGCAGCACAGTCGGCCACAAAAAGCATAGCTGACGGGCGTGCCGAACTGGAAAGCATAGTCGGGCTGATTACTGCCATAAAAAATGACAGCGACAGCCTGGCAAAGACGATTAAGAAACTTGGCGAAACATCTCACGAGATAGGCGATATTGTCAAAGTTATAAACGAAATAGCCGATCAGACAAACCTTCTGGCACTGAATGCGGCCATAGAGGCGGCAAGAGCCGGTGAAGCGGGCAGAGGTTTTGCGGTTGTTGCGGACGAAGTGCGGAAGCTCGCTGAAAAAACTCAGTCATCAACAGGGGAGATAATCAGCATTGTAACCCTTTTCAAAACAGAAACAGAAAACGCTGTAAGAGGCGCGCAGGCAGCCTCAGACAATGTTGAGAAATGTGTTATGCAGTCCGAAAGCACAAAAAGCGCCTTCGACAGGATAAACAGCGCCGTGGCCGACGTTGCGGAAAAAAACAGCATTATCACTGTTTCTGTTAATGAGCAGTCCGAAGCCATTCAGCACACAGGGCACAGCACAACCGGAATATCCGCCGGAATAGAGCAGAGCGCAGCAGCAGTAAACGAGATAGCTGAAACACTCAGCGACCTTGAATCCACCGCGGAATCACTGAGACAGTCCATCGAAAAATTCAGGTACTGATATAAGGAGCCTTGCATCCTGCGAAAGTTTTAAGCTTCAAATAAACTTTTATTGCATTATCCGGGTTATGTTTTTATATTGGAGCATACTCAGGAGAGCAGATGAAAATAATCCTTATTATTCTTGGTTTTATATCACTCTTTCTGGGCATAGTCGGAATCTTTCTCCCGGTTATGCCCACCACTCCGTTTGTACTTCTGGCGGCAGCCTGTTTTGCCCGCAGCTCGGAGAAGTTTCACAAAATGCTCCTGAAAAACAGATACTTCGGAGATATAATCAGAAATTATGAAAACGGACTGGGCATAAGCCGCAGAATAAAAATACGCGCCCTCTGCCTTCTCTGGTTTTCCCTTATTTTCTCATCTGTGATTTCGGGCAGCATCCTTGTATTCCTCATCCTCACTGCCGCAGGAGCAGGGGTGACATGGTATATCCTCAGCCTGCCCACCTTTCAGGATTAGCCGCGCCTTGCCTGAAGGAGTTCTTTGATTCTGTCAAAATCACCGGTCTCATTCTTTTCATCTTTTTCAGGTTCAAAGTCAGAAATCTGCGGATTATTCAGCACATATACAGGCACATGTGCTCTGCGCGCCCATGTTCCGACCTCTGCATCCACCTCAGCGTCCCCTGTAACGGCAAAAACAAAGTAGCAGGAAGAATCCACATCGGTTTCCTCCGCCCATCTCTCTTCAAGCGCTATGCGGCCGAACCTGTGAAAAAGCCTGATATTTTCGGTGCATGCGGGTGAAATAACCTTTATCTCCGGGTCATGCCCCAGAAACTGCACAAGCAGAGACTCGGCTTCCGCACCTCCGCCCGCCACAAGAATTTTTTTATCCGTAAGGTTGAAAATAAACGGAACCATAGGCCTCCCATTGTCAGAAGATATTATTTTTCACTATGCATTTATCGGCCAGAACACCAAGTGCGCGCGCCGCTATGATATATTCGGAAAAATCAGGCTTAATCTTTAGCGCCATGTGCAGCAAATTCCGCACAGGCTCGCTTGCCGTCTCCCCGTGGAAAGGGATGCCCGCGAAAAGATATTCCTCACTGACGCTGATCGGGTGGAAAAGCCACTTCTCGCCGCTGAAACGGAACTTGGAACAGACAAGCCTCCTGCCTCCGCGCACAACCGATTCATAATCACTCAGCCCCAGTCCGGAAAAGATCCCAGTCTCCGTTCCGCTTTCGAAGCTGAACCTCGACCCCAGCATGGAAAACCCAGTACCGAATGCTATCAGAGGCTTATGCCCGAAAACTTCCCTAAGCTTGGCATCAAATCCCCTTTTTTCTAGAAAGCGGAGATCGCTCCTCGGATTTTCGCTGGAAGGGAGTATCAGTATGCCGCATTCATCTGCCTCGTGCGGCTCATTTATTACCGATATACTGAAATCCATGGACATGAGAAACGGGACGGCATCATCACAGTCCGCCATGGAAGGAAGATTGATCACCCCTGTTTTCACACCGTCCGTATTGCCGAAAATACATAAATCCGGCAGAATCTCTGCCTCCGGCAAATTTTCCGGCACAGCGGCAATCACAGGCAGGGGCGGCTTAGCAAGAAAGCTCCAGCTCTTCTCCGAAAGCAGAGCACCTTTCATAAGCGCCCTCAGTTCGTCCGATGCCCCGTCCCAGACTGCCATGACAGATGCGCTGCCTCCGCAGAGATAAACGCCGCCGCATATGAGCCCCGCCAGCTCCTCGCCCCATTCGCCGCAGTCAGCATCCAGAACAAGGGCTATTCGGTCATAGGCTGCGCTTGCCGATATTTCCTCAAGCCTTGCTGCGGCGTTTTCATAGGTTTCGGAATCAGGAACGCTTCCCGCCTTCACCCTGAGAGACATGAGGTAAGAGGCGTTTATGCCGCAAGCAAGAGACAGCATATAAGCATCCGCAGAAGTTCCCGCACCGCAGAGGGTGTGAGACATACGCGGAGAGAACGGGACAGGGACAAACGGAAAAACAGCTTCCCCGCCCGCAGTGAGCCTGCGCAGAACAGCGGCAAGGGGAACCAGCCCGCCCGCATCGCATATAAGAAAAGTAAAACCCTTATGAACCAATGGAACACTCCGAAATTTGCTGAATATAATTTAAAACAGAATCGGCAAAAGAACAAACCATATTGCCCGCTTATTCTCTTTCTGCTAAATTCTGATCATGGAAAATTCATCAATAGTTATCTTTCTTCTCGGATTCACCGCGGGCGCAGGAGTCTGCGCGGTTTTCTTCACCATGCTCTCACGGAAGCAGGAGGCTCTCCGGCTCGATGCGGAGAAAACTGTTTCGCAAATGGCGGAGCAGCTTAAGCTCAGTTTCTCAGGCCTCTCCCTTGAGGCGCTCTCCAAAACCACGGCAGAGCTTATGAAGCACATTGAAAATGAGCGCAAGGCAGGTGCCGCCCAGCTGGACGGCAAAAAAGCGCTGATCGATGCCCAGCTTGATAAAATGACCAAGGAACTCACCGAGGTCGAAAAGCTTGTAAAAGAGTTTGAGAAGGACAGGGAATCCAAATTCTCCGCCCTCTCTGAGCAGATACGCCATACATCCAAAAACGCCGAAGAGCTTTTCAGGGTTACATCATCCCTCAAGGAGGCCCTCTCCTCCACAGGCAAACGCGGCCGCTGGGGGGAACGCATGGCGGAAGATATTCTGAAATCAGCCGGATTCATGGAAAACGTAAACTACTACAGGCAGAAAACCCTGAAAACCTCCGGCAGCAGACCGGACTACACCTTCATAATGCCCAACGGCGCTATACTTAATATGGATGTGAAGTTTCCGCTGGAAAACTACCTGAAATATCTGGACGAAACAGAAGACGCGGCTGCAAAGACGCGTGCATCGGCATTTGCCAAGGATGTTAAGGAGCGGATTAAGGAGGTTTCCGGCAGGGACTACATAGACCCCGCTGAGAATACGCTGGATTTCGCCATGCTTTTCATCCCGAATGAGCAGATTTTCGGCTTCATGATGGAGAAATGCCCGGATGTTCTGGACTTCGCCTTTGAGAAAAAGGTCGCCCTGACATCGCCAGTGTCGCTCTTCTCCGTTCTTGCGGTGATCAGGCAGGCGGCGGAGAATTTCCGCCTTGAGCAGACATCATCGGAAATACTCACAATTATGGGCACATTCCGCAAGCAGTGGGATCTCTTCACCGGAAAGATGGAAGGCCTCGGCAAAAAGATAGAGGACGCGGCAAAGGAATACGAGCTTTTGAGCGGAACCCGCCGCAGAATGCTTGACAAGCCCCTCGAAAAGCTGGATTCACTCGGTCTGGAAAAAATAAGCGCAGACAGCCCGGAAGAGGACTAGACAGACAAAAGGCATAATCTCTTTAAATCTCCCCCGCCCTCCCCTTTGAAATTAAAAAGGGGAGCTATCAGCATTCAGCAGCAAGCATGGCTTCGCACGGCGCAGTCCCATCCTTGGTACGGTATACGTCATTGCGAACCCTGAAAGGGTGAAGCAATCTCTGTTTTGTCATTGCTCAGAAAAACCTGCGTCCTTGCAGTTTTTCTTCACTCGCAG
>JAEWZN010000018.1 GCA_023395255.1 Deferribacteres bacterium | reverse complement strand
GTCTTCTGTGGTTTTTACATCGCTTTCAGCAAGCAGCTCTTTCAGTTTGTCCTTGTCGAATTTCATCATAAACCTCGCATGTTAGTTTAACACATACGACGTTTACACACTTCTATTTACAGGCTCGTCATATGCAACAAAGAGATATTTTATGCCCCTATAAGCGATTCGTACGGAATATTAAAATTCCTATGCAGGTTTCTGATCATGTTAATACTCAGTCCTCTTTTTCCTTTCAGAACTTCGCTCACCCTGTTGTGTCCGCCAAGTGACGGAGCTATATCACTGTTGGAGAGCCCCATCTGCTCCATGCGGAATTTTATTGCCTCAACGGGGTCAGGGGTGTTTATGGGGAACTGCTCTTCCTCGTACTTCTCCGCAAGGATAGAAAGTATTTCAAGTTCATCAAGAGTTTCCTGTGTTTCAGGCATATCCATAAGAGCATCTATTCTTTTTAGGTAATTGTTGTAGTCTTTTTCTGTTCTTATAGGTTTCATCTTACACCTCTGCGGCGTTAATTTTATCGTATTCCTTGTGCGTTCCTATAAAGCGTATATAAACCAGTCCGGCGGTATAATGTAGTTTAACTATCAGCCTGTATTTATTGCCGCATATATTGAAAACTGCTCTGTTCCCGCTGGTAATGCTCACACTGCGGAACTTTTCCTTTATGCAGTTAAAGCTTTGCCATTTTGCCTGTTTTGCTTCATAAAACCATGCTTCAAGAGCATTTCTGCTGTCAGGATGCAGAGTATAAAATTCTGTTAAGGTTTTCCGGGCAATTATTCTCATAGATAAAGATAGAGTGTAGCTGTGAATATGTCAACGGCATTTTTCCCGTTTTGGGAAAAATGCCGCTGCTGTCTGATTCGTTATTTGTTTTCTACTCCGCAGGGCAGGTTTCCAGAGCTTCCATGTTTTTGCCTGTGGCGTTGAAGGTGAACTCCTTGCTGCCGTCTGTTGATTTACCGAAGTTTTCAACGGCATATTTCACAAGAACAGGCATTACCTCGCTGAGCTTCTCTTCTCTGTCCTGTATGAAGATTTTTCCCTGCCATACAGGCTGCTCACTTGTTTTTCCCTTGGTAAAAAGCTTTACATCCAGATACTTGGTGTAGTCATCCCTTGAGGATGAACCTGTGGATGTGCCGAGGAAGGTTCCGAGTGACAGCCCGCTGCCGAAGGTTCCTGCCCCTATGCCCACGCCGAAGCGAGCCTTGGGTTCATTATCCCTGCTTCCTGTGATGCCGAAGGCGGGGGCAATCACGTATTCAGGCGATTTTGCATCCCTTTCCCAGCCTATGCAGGCAAGCTGTTTTTCCAGCATGCTGACGTAGCCCATCGCCTCAAGGTCTGTTCTTATATCCTGAGAAAGCATGAAATCATATGTCTTGGCCGGATAATTATCCAGACCGCCGTAACCTGTTACATTAACAGTGTAGCTTGCGCATCCTGAAAGACCGAGCGCCAGCAATGCTATAAAGAGAAATTTGCGCATATACGGCTCCTTTGCCTGTAATTTACTGTTAATTATAAAGTTAGACACGGCGTAATTTGCCGCAAGTGAATTTTACCGGAAAGAGGTTTTTATGCGGTAACCCCGAAGGTGAGCATGCGGTACATGCTGTGGATGAAGATGGCCACAAGTATAAGGAATGTAATGATATTTATGTCCGTGGAGTAAGGGTCAACCTTGTCAGAGGGGAGGGCTTTCTTTTTGCGGTCGTGATCCATTTTGTAGCGGGCTGCCTTGTTAATTACAAATACGGCGGCAGTAAGCCCCAGAAGGGCGAAGCTCCCGACTTTGTAGTATGCATATATAGATGTCAACGCAAGAAAAACAACAACCATAACACCCCCCTTTAGAGAACTATTTATAAAAAAAGAGGGGGGTTATGTCAAAGGCTTTATCTGTATTTTTCCGCCAGAGAGTCGAGTTTTGAAACAAGGCTTTTCACATTTCTGTCCAGTTCGTTGATGGAAGCCTCTATGCCCGCTCTGTTGTTTGATTTCAGCCTGCTCATTATCTCATTGCCCAGCTTATGCACTCCCTCGTGCGGTTTTGCCAGTGCCTGAAAGTCCGGGTCTTTGCCGAAAAGCTCCATCCCTCTGCCGAAGTAAAATTTGCCGAAGCCGCATGTTGTGTGATCCGGAAGCTGAATTGTCGTACCGTTCTGGAAGCAGTCGAATATGCGTTTCATAAATGCTATATGGGCAATTTTTGCGGTTACGAAGTAAAAGCCTTTGCTGCTGTATGTCAGCTTGGCGTATTTATCCGCAATTCCGTTGAGGCTGCCTGTGAGGTGGTTTGCATCCGCCATGAGCTCTATCACCACATCGTTTGTGTGTTCGGAGGCCTTTGCAACGTTTTCCACACTTCCGGCTATCTCCTCAGTTGTAGCGCTTTGTTCCTCTATTGCGGCGGAAATACTGCCTATTGCGGCGTTGAGGTCTTCTACTGCGGCATTGATGGCATGGAAACTTGAAAAAGCGTTTTCGGTGCAGCTTTTCTGCACATCAACAGATTCTATAACCCCCTGAGCACCTGCGGTGACTATGCGTATATTCGCCTGCATCTCACTGACCATGTTTTCTATCTCTTTGGTGGACTTCTGCGTTCTTTCAGCCAGTTTGCGGACCTCATCCGCAACAACGGCAAAGCCTCTGCCCGCTTCCCCCGCTCTGGCGGCTTCGATTGCGGCGTTGAGCGCCAGAAGGTTTGTCTGATCGGAAATATCGTTTATGACAGAGATTACTCCGCCTATTTTATTTGCGTTATCAGTGAGCTTGGCAACTTCGCCGCCAAGGTTGCGTATTATGCTGTTAATGCTTTCCATTGATGCTTTTGATTCCTCTATGGCCTGTGTGCCGTGCTGAGCCATTTCTACACTTTCTGCGGCTTTCACAGAGGAATCATTCACGCTCATTGCTATATCATGAATGGCTAGGCGCATCTGGGCACTGGCGGCGGCAACCTGAGTTGCCATTGTCATATTTTCATCCACAGATTCCCGCACCTTGATTACTGCCATGGAAACAGGCATTGTTTTTTCCGCCGCGTCACCCACACGGTAGAGGGTGTCCACAAACTCGTTGTCAACAAAGTCCAGAAATGTGTTCAGAGACTGGGACATATCAGCCACCATGCACGAACAGTCGGTTTTCATCCGGGGCATTCTCGCTGTCAGGTCTCCTTTTCCTCCGCTGAGATATGCCATTTTATCGCTTATTTCTTTCAGCTTAGCGGTTATCGAGCGGAAAAGGATGTACATGAACAGCAGGAACAAAACAATGCAGACTGATGTAAAAATGTAGGAATGGTAGAATGTCGCAGCTAAAAACATCAGCACGGTCAGTCCGAGCATAATGTGAAACTTTGTCCGTATAGAAAGGCAGGTGACCAGATTCATCTATTCTCTCCCCTGATAGTAAATGAAGCATCTTTAAAAAATTTAATAATGGTAATCCTTTCATCGGGTATTTGTCAATTAATAGTAAATCATATTCAGTTGATATGATTTATCATTGCTGTCTTTTCTGCTGTTGATGGTTGTTTTGATCGGCGGAGATAATCATTATTTGTATGAAAGTAAATTTTAAGTAAAACTGCTGATTTCTGCAGCGAAAGAAAAACTGTTTATTAATATGATCTTTAGGGTAGAATATATAAAAGAACAAAGGAGGGGGGCTATGGAAGTTAAAAACACACAGATAACAGAGATGATGAGTTTTCTCGGTGAGTTTCTCCACGGAAAGGATCAGGGGCTCAGGCTTGCACTCCTCACTTTTTTTACAAAAGGACACCTCCTGATTGAAGACCTGCCGGGGCTGGGGAAAACAACCCTCGCTATCGGACTTGCCAAGGCTCTTGGCTTAAGCTTCGGGCGTATTCAGTGCACTAACGACCTTCTGCCGACCGATGTCACCGGACTTTCCATTTATAATAAGGATGACAACCGCTTTGAGTTTCAGCGGGGGCCTGTGTTCAACAACATTGTTCTTGTGGATGAGGTTAACCGCGCCACTCCCAAGACACAGAGCGCCCTTCTCGAAGCGATGGGGGAGAAGCAGGTCACAGCGGAAGGGAATACATATAACCTCAACCGCCCCTTTTTTGTGATTGCCACCCAGAACCCGGTAGATCAGTTCGGGACATTTCCTCTGCCCGAATCACAGCTTGACAGGTTTATGATGAAGATAAGCCTCGGCTACCCGAACAGAGAGGCGGAACGGATGATCCTGAGCGGCGGGAGCAGGAGGCGTGAGCTTTATGACATCGAGCCGCTTCTTTCGCTGACGGAGATAGAAAATATTCAGAAAGAGATAGAAAAGGACGTTCAGGCAGCCGATAAAATTATAGACTATGTGCTGGACATCGCACAGGCAACAAGAACAAGCAGGTTCCTCCGCGCGGGGCTTTCCACAAGAGCTACGCTGTTTATGATACGTCTCGGAAAGGCAAACGCATATTTCAAAGGGCGCGATTATGTTATCCCGGAGGATATTAAGGAGCTTTCGCAGTATATCATCACCCACAGGGTGCTTTTTAATGAAGAGTTTCAGGGGACTGACAGGGACTTCTACATCCGCTCACTCATAGATGAAGTGAACATGCCCGCATGAAAAAGAAGAAGCAGGGCGCGCCGTCAGTCATACGGATAAAAAAGGCGGGGTGGATATACATAGCCCTGTGCATTTTTATGGGTGTGGGCGCGGTAAACACCGCCAACAACCTTGTGTATATCATTGTTGCCCTGATGCTGGGGTTCATGGCGGTTTCGGGGTTTTTCGGCGTGGCGGATATGAACCGCCTGCGGGTGGAGGTCGGTCTGCCGGATGAGATATACGCCGGACGTGTCTGTCCTGTGAGCGTGCGGCTTGTGAATGAGCGGCGGTTTCTTCCGGCTTTCCTCATACGGGTGCATATTCAGAGTCAGGAACTGCTTTTCCCCTTCACGGACACAGGCGGGCAGAGCGTTAAGTTCGCTGAAATAATTTTCCCCTCCAGGGGCCGTCATATTTTAAGCGGAATGTATGTTTCGACCGTTTTTCCGTTCAACTTTTTCACCCGTTATAAAGACCTTACCGACTCGGTGGATGTAATTGTGTTCCCTGCTCCTCTTCCATGCATCTCGGGATATTCCGGTGCAAAATCCGGCGGACAGGGCGAAAACGCAACCGACAGAAAAGGCTTTGACTCTGAACTGATGTCCATCCGCAGCTACACCGCAGGGGATTCCATGCGCATGATCCACTGGAAGGCAACAGCCCGCACAGGCAGCCTGAAAGTGAAGGAGATGACATCCCTCGGCGCGGAACCGGTGATTATTGAGCCGGAGAAGCTGAACGGCGGTGCGGAGCAGAGGCTTTCCTGCGCCGCATGGCTTATCATCAGCCTGATGGATAAGGGCACTCCCGTGGGACTGAAAACGGCTGAAAAGCTCTTCCCGCCGGATGTCACTCCGGTGCACAGGCTTGAGATGCTCAGGGAGCTTGCACTTTATGACTGAGATTAGAAATGTGGTGAACATCCTCACATACCTGATAGCGCTCATAGGTGTGATACCCCTTGTGGGGGAGACAGGGGTTGTCTACACTGCGGTGTTTTTCGCCGCAACTGTCTACGGAGCATGGGCGGAAGCGGGGAAAAGGGGCGGTGTGCCGCGTTTGTGGCTTAATATACTGTCTGTTCTGATTATTCTTTTCACCATAGCCCGTATGAATATGGAGAATATGGTCATTCCCGCCCTTGAGGCGCTGCTTGCTATTCAGTCGGTAAAATTTATCGAGCCGAATAAGAAATTCCGCGATTTTATGCAGATATACATGATAGCCATGTTCATGGCGGCGGGTTCTGCGCTCATCAGCCTCAGTATATGGTTTCTGGCGTTTGTTTTTGCTCTTTTCCTGCTGATTTCCGTTTCAATGGTTCTTCTGACATATATGACGGAGGACGAACGGGCGGTGATGCCTGTTAAACATATAAAACGTATCATTTATAAAACACTTGCGATACCGCTTCTGTCTATTCCCGTTGCGGTTATGCTGTTTGCCGTTCTGCCCAGAACAAATTATCCGGTCTTCCAGTTTCTGAACAGGGAGGACGGCACAATGACCGGCTTTTCGGACAGTGTGGCACTGGGCAATGTCTCTGATATTCAGCAGGATGCGAGGCTGATTTTCCGTGCGGAAATGCCTGAAATGAGCGGTTCTTCTCCATACTGGCGTGGCATTGTCATGGACAGGTTCGACGGGAAAACATGGAGCGCATCAAAACAATCCGGTATCAGATGGCGCATACGCCCTGAAAAGAACCTCACTGAGCATACTGTTTATCTTGAGCCGTACGGTGATAAGTATCTGTTCGGGCTGGATGTTCCGTTCCACATGGATATGCGGGGCAGCGAAAGAGAGCGGGGGTTTGTCTACTCCGTGAACCGTCCGGTGCAGAAGCGGCTTCAGTACACGGCTTATTCCGCATCCGGAAAATATCTGACCGAGGAATACGATAGTTATGAACAGTTTCTGGAACTGCCTGAGCTTTCTGCGGAGCTTGCGGAATTCGCGGACAATTTCAGAAACACAGCATCCGGTGAAGGGCTGGCGGAGCTTATGCAGGTGTATTTCATCCGCAGCGGCTTCAGATATTCATTGGACAGGCTGCCCGTTTCCCGGACTCCGCTGGAGGACTTCCTCTTTAAAACAAAGCTGGGCAACTGTGAATATTACGCATCCGCGGCGGCGGTTATACTGCGGCGGAACGGTGTCCCCGCAAGGCTCGTGGGCGGCTACGCGGGCGGATACTACAACGGCGCAGGTGGCTACTACGCCGTTCCGCAGAGAAACGCCCATGTCTGGGTGGAGGCGTATATTGACGGGAAAGGGTGGCGGCGCATAGACCCCACGCCTGCGGCTCCTTCCGCGTTCAGCGGCGGCGAAAGAACCTTCGCATTCCGCATGCGTCTTCTGGCGGACACAGTGAATTTTTACTGGAATGCGTTTGTAATAAATTATGATTTCTCCAAACAGGTTAAGGCGGTGCGCTCCGTGCGGAATGCTGCTGAAAAACTGAAAACCGATTACAGGGCGATTGCACTCAGGGCATTGGCAGTATTGCTCTATCTGCTTGTTCCTGCGCTCTTTTTTGCAGTCTGGCGTTTCAGGGGTGTATTCAGGACAAAAGGGGATGAGAGCTACGCCCATGCTTTCCGTAAGCTTATGAAAAGAAAGGGCTATGACGTGAACCCGTCCGCCGGGCTCACCGAGATTGATATAAAAGATCCGGAGCTCAAAAAACTGGCGGATGAATTTGCCGCAGTTTTTCACGGCGCTTATTACAGAGGCAGGAGCCTGACAAGAGATGAAAAGAAGCGGCTTGCCGAACTCCTGCGGGTGATGAAGGGACTTCGTTGACTTATGACTGAATAAGGACTATATTCAGTCTATGAGGTGAATTTATGAAGCTTGCAGGACAGATTAAACCCATAAGCTGGCTTAAATCCAACGCCGCTGAAATCATACGCAATATTGATGAACCGCTGATTATCACCCAGAACGGAGAAGCAAAGGCGGTTGTCCAGTCGATCGAGGACTATGAGAAGACGCAGGAAACAATTGCGCTTCTGAAAATTCTTGCCGTGGGCATGGGTGAAATTGAGAAAGGGCGGGTTTTTCCGCTTGATGATGTTATCAGGGAAATCCGTGAGGGGTGATTTCCGTGCATAAAATCTTTTTTACGGGCTCAGCGAAAGATGACCTTGCGGATATATTTTCGTATATTGAAAAACATGACGGTAGAAAGAACGCAGAATATGTCATTGATTCCATTACTAAAAACATCAGAAATCTGAGCGAAATGCCGCATAGAGGCACTTTCCCCGCTGAGCTTGCCGCACTAGGCATGAAAAGTTTCAGGGAGATATATTTTAAACCATACCGTATAATCTATCATGCTGATGAACAAAATGTTTTTATTCTTCTCATAGCAGACGGACGCAGAGATATGCGTTCGCTTCTTGAAAAACGGCTGCTTAGTATTTAACAGCCGCAGTAGTAAAGCATGGCTTTTTTTAACGTATCTGTAATTCTCTTATCTATCAACCTGTCAACAATGGCGAATGCGAAATCCGGCGCTGTGGCGGGACCTCTGCTGGTTATTATGTTGCCGTCCTCCACAACCTTTTTCTCAATGTAGCTTTCGCCAAGCACTTCGGCGTATGAAGGGAAGCAGGTTGCCTTTTTCCCTTTAAGAAGTCCTTTTTCCGCCAGAATGTAAGGTGCCGCGCATATGGCGCAGATGAGCTTTCCCTTTTCATTGAAGCTGTATAGCAGGTCGATCACCCGCCTGTCGGCGTTGAGGTTATCCGCTCCGGGCTGACCGCCGGGGAGGACTATCGCATCAAAGTCATCAGCGTTTACGCTGTCAATAAGCCCATCGGGCAGAACTCTCACTCCTCTGCTGGAAGAAACCGCTCCTTCCCTGAGCCCCGCTATGAAAACATCTGCCTTTGCCCTGCGGAGAATATCCGCCGTTCCCAGTGCTTCTATCTCTTCAAATCCGTCTGCAAGGATTAATGCGATTTTTGTCATTTGTTCCTCCTTTGGTTTATTACGGTAAAAACTACGTCCTGTGTTTTTACCGTGTACACTCGCGCCGTGTTAAACACGGCTTCGCTGCGCACGGCGTCGGCACATCCAGTGCCTCTATCTCTTCAAATCCGTCTGCAAGGATTAATGCTATTTTTGCCATTTGTTCCTCCTTTGGTTTATTACGGTAAAAACTACGTCCTGCGGTTCCCGTATCTTGCAGGGGAAGCCTGAGATTGCTTCACCCTTTCAGGGTTCGCAATGACGTTATCAATAAGTCACTGCGAGGAGTAAAATGACGAAGCAGTCTCAAAAGTCAGGGATTCTTCGGCTCTGCCTCAGAATGACAATTGTTTTTTCTCATGGTCAGCACCTTGCGGAGCAGCGATTTTCTATGTGCGGCAGGATTCCCGATACCATTTTATGCCGCCTTTACCGTTTTACCTATAATATATTGAAAACTCGTTTAAGTTCACCTAAAATGAGCGGGTATATCAGTTTTTACGGAGGGCGTAACAATCATGGATAAAGACAGAGTGTATCTGGATAAAAGCGAAGTTCCCAAGCAGTGGTACAACATTATGGCGGATATGCCTAAGCTTCCCGCACCCCCAATAAGCCCCGCAACGGGCAAGCCTGTTGCGCCCGAAGAGCTTCTTGCGATTTTTCCCCCTGCTCTGCTTGAGCAGGAAATGACAGATAAAAGATGGATCGACATCCCCGATGAGGTTCGCGAAATAATATCCCTGTGGCGGCCGTCGCCCCTTATAAGGGCGAGAAGACTGGAAAAAGCCCTCGGTACACCAGCAAAAATATATTATAAATACGAAGGGCTTTCCCCCGCAGGCAGTCATAAGACAAATACTGCCGTGGCTCAGGCCTACTACAACAAAGAGGCGGGAATAAAAAGGCTCACCACCGAAACAGGAGCAGGACAGTGGGGCAGTGCGCTCAGCTTCTCCTGCGCACAGTTCGGCATGGAGTGCAGGGTTTACATGGTTAAGGTCAGCTACTTCCAGAAACCCTACAGAAAAGCCTTTATGAAAATGTTCGGCGCTGAGATTTTCCCCAGTCCGTCTGAACTCACAAACGCAGGGCGTGAAGCTCTGAAACGAAATCCCGATATGCCGGGAAGTCTGGGTCTTGCCATAAGCGAGGCTGTGGAGGAAGCGGCAGGACGCAAGGACACTAACTATGCCCTCGGCTCCGTGCTCAACCATGTCTGCCTTCATCAGACCGTAATTGGTCTTGAGGCGCAGAAGCAGTTTGCCAAGATCGGCGCTTATCCTGACATGATATTCGCATCATGCGGCGGCGGCTCGAACTTTGCGGGAATAGCCTTCCCCTTTGTTCTGGATAAAATGAACGGCAAAAACGTCACGGCCGTTGCCGTGGAGCCCGCAAGCTGTCCCACGCTGACCAAAGGCATCTACACCTACGATTACGGCGATGTGGCGAAGCTTACGCCCATTATGCAGATGTACACCCTCGGACATGACTTTGAGCCGCCCGCGATCCACTCCGGCGGTCTGCGTTATCACGGGGAGTCTCCTCTGGTGAGCGCGCTTTACAATCAGGGGCTTATCACAGCGCAGAGCGTTCCCCAGCTTGAGGTTTTCAACAGCGCGCTTATGTTCGCGAAGGAAGAGGGTGTGGTTCCTGCTCCGGAATCCTCCCATGCCATAGCCGCCACAATCAAGGAAGCCCTGAAATGCAAAGAGAGCGGAGAGGCCAAAACCCTGCTTTTCTGCCTCAGCGGACACGGACATTTCGACATGATGTCATATGAGGCGTTCACCGACGGCAAGCTTGAGGACTACGCATACCCCGAAGCGGCGATTGCAGAATCTCTGAAACATCTGCCGGAAGTGAAATGAGAATACTCCTTCATCAGTGCTGCGCCCCCTGTTCGGTTTATCCCGTAAGGGAACTGAAAGAGGGCGGGCACGATATATGCGCATATTTTTTCAACCCGAACATACACCCGCTCACGGAGCTTTATGCCCGCTTTGAGCAGGCTGTCCTGTTCAACAGGGCACAGGGGATTGAAATGATTGCGGATGATACTTACGGCCTGACGGATTTCGCAAGAAACGCCGCCTACCGTGAGAATATGCGCTGCGCATACTGCTATTCATCACGTATGGAGAAAGCGGCGCAGACTGCGGCGGAGAAGGGATTTGACTGCTTCTCCACCACACTGCTTTACAGCAGATACCAGAAGCATGAACTTATTATCGAAATGTGCGAGGCGGCAGCGAAGAAATATGGCGTGCCGTTTCACTATGAAGACTGGCGGGAAGGCTGGCAGCACGGCATAGACGAATCAAAGCGTCTTGAGATGTATCGCCAGAAATACTGCGGCTGCATATACAGTGAAGAGGGTGCCTTCAAGGGGCGGCTGGCTAAGAAATTCGCCGGACTGAAAGAGGGACTTTAGATGGGCGGAATTGGCAGAATGCTGATTATTACGGGCATTGTCATTGTTATAGCAGGAGTGATATTCACTGTGGGTGGGAAGTTCGGCCTCGGTCGCCTGCCCGGTGACATAGCCTTTAAAGGGAAGAACTTTTCCTTTCATTTCCCTATAGTTACCTCCATCATAGTGAGCATTGTCCTCACTGTTATTCTGAATATTTTTTTCAGGAGATAAACTTGAAATCATTCCGCAGAGAGCTTTTCTTTAACACCACAAAGCGCATGGAGTTCATAAACATCACCCGTGATGTGGAGAGGGCTCTGGCTGAAAGCGGCATACAGGAGGGGCTGTGTCTGGTTAATGCCATGCACATAACAGCCTCTGTTTTTATAAATGACGATGAGGACGGGCTTCTCACCGATTACGCAAAATGGCTGGAGGAACTCGCGCCCCATGAACCGCTCACCCGCTACAGACACAACCTCACAGGGGAGGACAACGGGGACGCACACCACAAGCGCCAGATAATGGGCAGGGAGGTTGTTGTCGCCGTTACCGAAGGGAGGCTTGACTTCGGCACTTGGGAACAGATATTCTACGGCGAGTTTGACGGCAGACGGCGTAAGCGGGTGCTTGTGAAAATAATAGGCGAGTAATGCCTGAAAGTCCGGCCTTCAATGCCGGTTTTGATAATTAAAACAAGGAGTGTATTTTGCATCTTCATATATCACACAACGATCTTGACGGGGTAGGCTGCGGCATACTGATCAAGAAATACCTGAAAAACGTGAACACGCTGTACCTCAACTATAATGATGTTGATCAGGCGCTTGAGGAAGAGAGCGGCGGCTATGACGGCGTGATTATCACGGATGTTTCCCCCTCCAAAAGGGCTTATGAGAGCGTGCTGGGCGAAACGGAAATAACCTTCATAGACCATCACCCCACATCCTCATGGCTCAAGGGGAACCACGGTGTGGTGCATGACACCACGAAATCAGCCACAAAGCTCACCTACGAATGGCTTGAGGCGCAGGGGTATGATGTTTCCCCATATGCGGACTTTGTGGACTGCGTGAATGACTTTGACATGTGGCACATGAAACGTACTGACAGTCTCCAGATGAACATCCTCTTTATGAAGCTGGGTATAGACAGGTTCGAGGCAAGGTTTCTCGCCGTGCCCTCCGCCGAATTCGGCGAGAGCGAATCGCTCATTATCGAAATAGAAGAAGACAGGCGCGACAGATATATCCGCAACTCCGCCAAGTCCGGCTTTCAGTTTACGGATACGCAGGGGCGCAGCGCATATGCCGTTTTCTGCGAGGAATACAACTCCGAAGTGGGCAACTACATCACAAATGAACTCGGCGTGGATTACGTGGTGATAGTCAATGCTCAGAAGAAGAAAGTCTCGCTGCGCTCAATCCCGGAGGTTGATGTGGCTGAAATCGCAGTGAGAAACGGCGGCGGCGGACATAAGAACGCAGCGGGATTCAGTGTGGAGTTCGGCTTCGGCATGAAGTGTCTGCTCCGTGACATGGGGGTTTTTGAGTGAAGGCGGAATTTGTGAAATCGGCAGTATTCGAGAAGGACTACCCCGAAAGCGCGTTGCCGGAAATAGCCTTTGTGGGGCGAAGCAATGTGGGCAAATCGTCCATGATAAACTCGCTTCTCGGACGTAAAAAGCTGGTTAAGGTCAGCGCCAAACCAGGCAAGACCAGAACGCTTAATTTTTTCAATATTGATAATGAAATAATGTTTGTGGATCTGCCCGGATACGGCTTTGCCGCCGTCTCCAAGTCGGAAAGGGCATCGTGGGCAAAGTGTATAGAGACTTATCTCACCAAAAGGGACAACCTGAAAGCATGTGTGCTGATTCTGGACATACGTCGCCTCCCGTCCGAAGAGGATATGGACATGCTGAGCTGGCTTTCCGAGACGGAAACCCACACTTTGGTGATACTCACAAAAACAGATAAACTTTCAAACAATCAGATTGCAAAACAGGTTCGCCTTATTGCAGAGGAAGTGGGAATTGATAAGGAACATTTCTTTCTTTACTCGTCTCTTACGGGACACGGTAAAGATAATGTCTGGGAAGCGCTCCGCTCGGTCGCGGGTCTTTAAACTATTAATCGCATTTGTTTTTATAGTCTTTTTCGTATATTCCAACCTTTCCGCGCGTCTGAACACGCACACGGCGGAGGTTGCCTTTCTGGACGGAAAAAGGCTCATCGTGCCGCTGATTGAAGATATTACTTCCGCGGAACGCTCAATAGACATGACAATTTATATGTTCAAAGCGGACAGGGACAAGCCCGCCGATACGGAGCTTTTGCTCCTTTCCCTTGAAAATGCCGCCAAAAGAGGCGTGAAGGTCAGGGTGGTGTTTGATGTTGAGGAGGATGAAAAATCCTTTCTCACTAAGGCAAACAGGGAAACAGGCGCAGCACTGGCTGGGGCCGGTGCGGTTGTTATTTACGACAGCCCGAAAAAGCGCCTTCATACAAAAATGACAGTTATTGACGGGCGGATAGTCTATTCCGGCAGCCATAACTACACTTACAGCGCGTTTAATTATAATGATGAAGTGACCATGCGCCTTGAGTCGGAATCTCTGGCGGCGGAAGCCACTGAATATGTGGAGAGGTTTTTCAGGTGATCATCGGAACAGTGGTAAACAGCGCGGCCATAGTGGCCGGAAGCGTGGCCGGGCTTCTCTTTGGCAAGAGGCTGAGCGAATCGGTTAAGGACTCGGTGGTAAAGGTTGTGGGGCTTGCCGTGGCAGTTCTCGGCATTAAAATGGCTTTTGAGGATCATGACTTTTTTCCTGTTATAGTCTCCCTTGTTATCGGAACGGTAATAGGCGAGCTTCTGAACATAGAGGGCAGGCTGGAACAGCTTGGGGAAACCCTGAGAAAAGCGATCAAGAGCAAGTCGGAGAACTTTGTAAACGGGTTTGTGACTGCATCGGTTATCTACTGCGTGGGTTCCTTCGCCATACTGGGCAGTATAAAGGACGGGCTTATGAATGATCCGAGCCTTTTGTATGTGAAAAGCCTTCTTGACGGCATAATATCGGTTATCCTCGCCTCGACACTGGGAATAGGCGTAATCTTTTCCGCCGTCAGTGTTTTTATTTATCAGGGCATTTTGAGCCTTCTGGCGTTTAATCTGAGGTTTCTCCTCAGCGAGCCTATGTACGTCAGCGCTATTTCCGTCACGGGCGGAGTTATCATTCTCAGCATCGGAATAGGGATGGCAGGCATTGCCAGATTCCGCACGGCAAACATGCTTCCTGCTATTTTTATCACTCCGATTTATGATTATCTGACTTTGATCCTGTCATAGCTGTGATAAAATTAGGTATGAGCGACAGCCGCTTCTGTGATGCTCCTGAACCATGTGTGTGAAGGGAAACGGCGCATTGGGATTCTTCACTGCGTTCAGAATGACGCTGAGAAGGGACGACGATGCTGTTTAAGTGAGATTGCTTCACTTCGTTCGCAATGACGGTAAACTGTGTCACTGCGGGGAGCTTCAGCGGCGCGGCGGTCTCGCTAATTTGGCGTGCGCAGCGAAGCCGTGTTTATCACGGCGCGAGCGTGTATAAAAATCCGACAGGATGTGCGGATTTTTATTATCAAGTCTCAGGTGAATGAGGCACAGGAAGTGCCGATGCCGTGCGCAGCGAAGCCGTGTTTACCACGGCGCGAGCGTGTATAAAAATCCGACAGGATGTGCGGATTTTTATTATCAGGTCTCAGGTGAATGAGGCACAGGAAGTGCCGACGCCGTGCGCAGCGAAGCCGTGTTTACCACGGCGCGAGCGTGTATAAAAATCCGACAGGATGTACGGATTTTTATTATCAGATCAAGGAGGCAAGTCATGAAATCTTTAAAATCTTTTATTATCTTTCTAATCGTTGTAATTTCTGTCTGTATACTGATAACCGTAAACGCAAAAGCGGCTGACGGTGAAAAGGTTTTTACTTCTAAATGCGCCGGATGCCACAGCCTTGAGCTTGCTTTGAAAAAACAGTACGATCAGAAGAAGTGGGCTTCCACCATTGACAGAATGAAGGGCTTCGGGCTTAAAATAACCGGGAGCGAAGCCTCTGCAGTGGCGGAATTTCTCGCATCAAAGGAGAATAAATGAAGCATTTTGATATTATTAAGCCTGAAGAACTCAGCGACAACCCTTTCAGGCTGATCGGCAAAGACTGGACGCTGATCACGGCGGGCACACCCGATTCTTACAACACCATGACCGCAAGCTGGGGCGGCCTCGGTATTCTCTGGAACAAGCCCGCCGCAACTGTTTATGTGCGCCCCACCAGACACACTTACGGCTTTATGGAAAAGAATGATGAATTTACCCTCTCTTTTTTCAGTGAGGAGTTCCGCCCGGCGCTTAATTTCTGCGGCTCAAAGTCAGGCAGGGATTATGACAAGGCGCTGGAAACCGGGCTCACTGCCATTCCCATAGGCGGTTCAACAGCATTTGAGCAGGCAAGACTGGTGCTTCTCTGCAAAAAGATATATTTTCAGGATATGGACAGCCGTAATTTTCTGGACGAAGGTGCAGAAAAATTTTATCCGGCTAAGGATTATCACCGAATCTATATAGGAGAAGTATTGAAAATATTCAGGGAGTAGCGATGAACCTTATTTATCACAGCCAGCTGCCTGAAAGGGTGGCCTCAGCCCAGAAGCATTTCCAGTCGGCCATGACCGACGGAAAAATGATTTTGCTTGCAACAGCTGCTATTATGGTAGTAATTGTGTTTGTGCATATGTTTTTAGAATCAAGGAAGAAATGATATGTCTGAAAAGCTGTACATCCCCAAACCGGAGCCCACGGCAGAAGAGCTTGTAGCATCTATTTTCAGCTACATAGGACTGATTGCAAACGAACACCGTCTGGATCAGATGCTTGTGATTCTGGCTGATATGGGGCGTGATCTTGTCGTGGCGGACAGGTGTACAGTCTGGCTGATAGACAGGCGCTGGGACATCCTCTGGACAAAAGTTGCCCACGGGCTGGACAGGATAAGCATTCCTCTGGGAAGCGGCATTGCGGGAAAAGCAGCGGAGAATGATGAGGTGATTATCATAAACGATGCCTACAGCGATCCGCGTTTTGACAAAACCGTGGACATGCAGACAGGCTACCGCACAAGAAACATGATCGCAATCCCCTACCACGACCCGGAAGGAAACGTCATAGGGGTTTTTCAGGCTATAAATAAAATGACTGAGGAAGGTAAATTCACTGAGGAGGATGTGCGCAGGCTGATGCTGGCCGCAACCTACACGGGGAAGGAGCTTTCCACAGTGCTTATGCAGCAGGAGATAGAGCACACGCAGAAGGAGATTATCTTTACCATGGCGGAAGCCGGAGAGATGCGCTCAAAGGAGACGGGCTACCATGTGAAAAGGGTTGCCGAATACTCCTACATTCTGGCTATCGGCAGCGGCATGAACGAAAAAGAGGCTGAACTCCTGAAAATGGCTTCCCCCATGCATGACATAGGGAAGGTTGCCATTCCTGATGCCATACTTTTAAAACCCGGCAAGCTTACTGATGAGGAATGGGAAGTTATGCGCAGCCACGCAGTTATGGGCTACAACATACTCAGGCATTCCGAAAGGAAAATACTGAAAGCCGCGGCAACGGTGGCTCTCACCCATCATGAAAAATGGAACGGAAAGGGCTACCCTTACGGCCTTTCCGGCGAGAATATACATATTTTCGGCCGCATAACCGCCATTGCAGACGTTTTTGATGCCCTCGGAAGCGACAGAGTGTATAAAAAAGCATGGGAAATGGAACGGATTCTGAACCTTCTCAGGGAAGAGAGCGGAGAGCATTTTGACCCTGCTCTGGTTAAAGTATTTTTTGATAATCTTGATAAATTTATCACCGTAAGAGATACCTACAAGGATACGCCCGACGAGGGGCTTTGAAATTATGAACAAAAAAACGGCAGGTATTCTGCTTAACATACTCTTCGGCGTATGCCTTTTTTACACTTCCGCCTTTTTTTCCTGGACAGCTATGTCAAAATTTGACTTCGGCTATTCCTCCATGTACAAAATGCTTGATATTGACGGCATGGTGCGGAAATACGCCCCGAAAAACGCTGACAGCGAGAAAAAACTGTTTGTCCTCACCGATAAGGAGGAGCATGAAAGGCTCTTCGGTGAAATAAGCAGGGCAATAAACAGCGCGGGTGAAGGGCTTGAGAATATCGAGTTCAGGCCAATGATGACCGAGCAGTCATACAAGCTCCTCACAACACCTGAAATTCAGCATCTTATGGATGTTTCGGATGTTGTTTTCTGGTTTAAGATAAGCTCATACTTTTTCATTGTGGCTTCCCTTTTCTGCATTATCGCCATGGCGAACCAGAAGATCCGTCCTGCGAGACCGATTATTGCCGTTCCGGTGACTCTGGGTGTTCTTTGCCTGAGCGGGTTATTGATCTATGCTTTCGGTGTAAAAGAGGTTTTCTACTTCCTTCATGAAGTGGTTTTTAAGGAGCACCAGTGGTTTTTTTATTATGAAGAATCCCTGATGACCGTTCTGATGCATGCTCCGGATATTTTCGGTTATATAGCCTTAATGCTTGTCATATTAGCATTTGTTTTTTATACTGCACTTATGTTTATAGCAGGTGTACTTTTCAGCCTGAACAGAGGGATAAACTAGAAGTGCGAACTTACCATACACTGATCATGGTGTATGCCACGGTCATGACATTTTCCGCCCTGTATGCCCCCCAGCCGCTGCAGCCCATATTGATGAGCGAATTCGGCGTAAGCAAGGAGCAGGCGGCTCTTCTCACCACCGTCACCATGATTCCCCTTGGCATTGCGCCGATTGTTTACGGCTATATGCTGGAATCGTTTTCCTCAAAAAAGCTTTTTTCAATAGGTATAGGCGCATTGGCTCTTCTCCAGCTTGCGTTCTTTTTTACGGATAATTTCCACCTGCTGATAGTCATACGTTTTTTTGTCGGCATGGCTATTCCTGCGGTGCTCACTTCCATAATGACCTATATCTCCACCGTCACCAAACGGGAAACAGTGCAGAAGCAGATGGCCTACTACATCTCCTCCACTATCCTCGGCGGTTTTGCGGGCAGATTTTTTTCAGGGCTTATCGCCTCATACTTTGGCTGGCGCTGGACGTTTCTCATACTCGCTTTCAGCCTTTCGCTTGCATTTGTGCTTATCCGCAGCCTCCACGAGGCGGAGATACAGATTTCAAAATTCAGCGTCCGCTCTGTTCTGGATGTGCTTAAAAAAAGGCAGTTCGCCACAATCTATCTGCTTATTTTCGCTACTTTCTTTACTTTTGCCGCAATTCTGAACTTCATACCTTTCAGGGTGAGGGAGATAAGCGCGGGTTCGTCCTCCTTCACCATAGGCATCATGTACATGGGCTATATCATGGGTATAGTCATGTCGCTGAACGCGCTGAGGATAATTAAGATTTTCGGCGGAGAGATGAACACGGTTTTCACGGCTCTCGTGTTTTATGCCTGCACACTGTTTCTGTTTACCTATCCGAGCCTTTACGTTATGTTTTTCGGCATGTTCCTTTTCTGCTGCGGCATGTTTCTGGCGCACTCAGTGGCATCCGGCTATGTCAACAAGATAGCGGAAGATAAAAAAGGGATAACCAACGGACTGTATGTTTCCTTCTATTACGGCGGCGGAACCTTCGGTTCATTCCTTCCGGGGTTTGTTTACAGCAGGTTCGGGTGGAATGCTTTTCTGCTTCTGATCGGTTCTGTGGTTTCTGTTTCCATCGCCGCTGCATGGTTCATGCAGGAAAGGCGGAAAATTTCCGCTTGACTTCTTTATACAGATACTTATAATCACTGATTATGGAAATGGCATTTAAAGGTTTCAACTTTACAGCTAATTTTTGGTGGTGGACGCTTTCAGAATAGGAGGCTGTCCGCTGATACTGTGATAATACAGAGCCGCGCGGTACATGCCGCGCGGCTCTTTTTGGTTTAACCGAATTTAAGAGGGGGTCGTTGTGAAAACAGCGACCCCCTTTCTGTTTTTATAGTCCTGACTGCCACATCCTGTGCAGTCAGGACACACGCTCGCGCCGCAGTGAATGCGTCTTCGCTTCGCACGGCGCGGCTCCATCCGTGGAGCCGTTTTATAGTCCGACTGCCGACATCCTGTGCAGTCAGGGAAAGAAAGTGAAGGGTACAGTTTCTTTAAAGAAAGGTTCCCTCCGAGAATAAAGATAAAAAACGTAAAAATATAAATAGGAGTGAATAACATGATCTATCCCGAACTCAGCGTGTTCAAAGACATAGCGGAAGGCAAGGCAGACGGAGCGAAGTATGACCGGGCTACGGTTTACAGGGAGATAGCCGGGGACACGCTAACGCCCATTGCCCTTCTCCGCAATTTTTCAAATGAGAAGCATGTTTTTCTTCTGGAGAGTGCGAATCTCGATAAGACTTTTTCAAGGTTCTCTTTCTTCGGCCGCAAGCCCAAGAGGGTGATAACCTTTAAGGGCGGAACCATCACAGAAGAGAAAGGGGGCAAGAAGAACACCTTCATGATGAACCCCATGGACTACCTAGGGCAGGAGTTTTTCAAAAGCAAAGGGTATAACGACGGACGCTTCGGCGATTTCGCGGGCGGTTTTGTGGGCTATTTCGGCTACGAATCAGCAAACTATATGGGCACACTCCGCGAGCTTCTCCCTGAACCTTCAGATGAGAACCTCATAGGCTTTTTCGAAGTGGATGAGTTCTATGTGTTTGACAACCGCATGGGAAGGATTTACGCCGCATGCTCCGTTTCGCTTAAAGGGGATGCGGAAGAGGCATACGCCAAGGCGGTAAAACGCACTGAGGCTATGGCCGGGGAACTTCACGGACTTAACTTTGACTCCCACGATTCCGGTATGGCTGACCCTGTTAAGGAGTTTGAGCAGCCTGAATATATGGAGCTTGTGGAAAAGCTCAGGGGAGAGATAATCGAAGGCGAGGCCATTCAGGTTGTTCTCTCCAACAGGTTCGAGATTAAGGCTAAGGTAAACCCTGTGAGTTTCTACAGGGCGCTGCGCAATGTAAACCCTTCTCCTTATATGTTTTATCTCAAGTTCGGAAAAGATGTTCTCTGCGGTTCGTCCCCCGAAATACACCTGAAAGTGGTTGGCAAAAAGGCGGTACTCAAGCCCATAGCGGGAACTTACCCCATAGGCGATGACATAGAAGGAATAAAGAACGCTCTTTTGAATGACCCGAAAGAGATTTCAGAGCACCTCATGCTCCTTGACCTTGCCCGCAACGACCTTTACGCCGGGTGCGAACCTGAGAGCGTGAATGTTGACGAATGCTTTCAGGCGGAGGTTTATTCCCATGTGGTTCACATAGTTTCATCTGTCTCCGGAAAGCTTAAGGAAGGCTTTTCGCCCCTGAATGCATTTATGAAAACCTTCCCTGCGGGCACAGTAAGCGGCGCGCCGAAGGTGCGGGCTATGGAGCTTATCAGCAAATACGAAACCACAACCAGAGGCTTTTACGCAGGATGCGTAGGCTACTTCGGCTACAGTGGCAACCTAGATACATGCATAACTATCAGAAGCGCGCTTGTTAAGCCGGATAAAATGATACTCCGCGCCGGAGCGGGCATAGTTTACGACAGCAAGCCGGAAAACGAATTTAAAGAGGTAAATAACAAGCTCAACGCAATGTTCGCTGCATGCGAAAGACTGAAAAATCTGGAGGACAGCAATGTTTTTGCTCGTTGATAACTACGATTCATTCACATACAACCTGTATGCCCTGTTCAGACTGAACGGCGCGGAGGTTGAGCTTATAAAGAATAACGAAACGGTTAATGCCGATAAATACGAAGGGATTATAATATCCCCCGGCCCTTCGCACCCCGCAAACTCAGGCACAAGCCTGCACTACCTTAAAGAATACGCAGGAAAAAAACCGATCTTCGGTGTCTGCCTCGGAATGCAGGCGATAGGCTATCATCTGGGTTATGAGGTGGGCAGGGCGAAGTCTGTTATGCACGGAAAGATAGACAGGGTGAAGGCGGAGAAAAGCGTTATTTTCGAAGGGATAAACGAGTTTGACGCTGTGCGCTACCACTCCCTTGCCGTAAAAGGTGCGGATCATCTCGTGACAGCCAGAGCAAAAAGCGACGGCGAGGTTATGGCTATGGAAGATAAGGAAAAAATGCTCTTCGGCGTTCAGTTTCATCCTGAGTCCGTGCGCAGTGAAGAGGGCGCGAAAATGGTCACTAATTTCATAAATTTCGCAAGGGGGATAAAATGACGCTGGTACAGAAAACCGCTATGGGGCATGAACTGAGCTTTGAAGAGGCAAGCGAACTTTTTGACGCGATAATGGCGGGGGAACTCACCGAGGCGGAGATAGCGGCCGTTCTGGTGGCTATGCGCCTTCGGGGTGAAACTCCGGACGAAATAGCCGGTGCGGCAAACGCCATGAACAAGAAGAAGATACGTTTGGACAAGGGTGACAGAATAGTCATAGACACCTGCGGAACAGGCGGTGACGGCAAATCCACAATCAATGTCTCCACTGCGGTCTCCCTCGTGCTGGCGGCGGCGGGCGTAAACATAGTCAAACACGGAAATGTCGCACAGAGCGGCAAGGTTGGCTCCGCGGATATTCTGCGTCATCTCGGCGTTCCCATTGAGTTTGACGAGGGGATGGACAGGGAATATTTCGAGAAGCACGGTTATGTTTTCCTCTTCGCGCCGAAGTTCCACCCCGCAATGAAGTACGCTGGTCCGGTGAGAAGAGCTATCAAGGTTCCCACAGTGTTCAATTTCCTCGGCCCTCTCTCAAACCCCTGCGACCCTGATTACCAGCTCATAGGGATCAGCAACATAGACAAGCTTGAAAAACTGGCAAAAGCCATTGAAAAAATGGGCAGAACAGGGGTAATCCTCTACAGTTCCGAAGACGGATATGACGAGGTTTCAAGCAGCGCCCCCACACTCTGCTACAGGATAACATCCGGCGGAGTCGAGAAATTCAGCGTTAATCCGGCTGACTTCTTCACACCCTTTGAGATGCCCGTGGTAACAGACGGAGAGGATGCAAAGTCCAAATTTCTCAGAGCCATAGCCGGAGAGGATGAACAGCTCACGGATCTCATCGCCCTGAACACGGCTCTGGCTTTTTATGTGAGCGGAATCTGCGCTGACATGAAAGATGGTTTTGAAAAGGCGAAATCCGTGATAAAAAGCGGAAAAGTGGTTGAAAAACTCGAAAGCCTCAGAGGGTGAAATGCTGGATGAAATAATAGCCAATAAACGCAGAGAGATGGAAACCCTGAAAACCTTTCCGGGCAGGCGGACAAAGCCTGTGCTGAATTTCAGGGAATCGCTCAGGACAAAGCCGATAATAGCGGAGGTCAAGAAGGCCTCCCCTTCTCTGGGTGATATAAACACGGCGGCTGATCCGGTTGTTCAGGCAAAAACCTACGAACGCCTCGGCGCAGGTGCGGTGAGTGTTCTCTGTGATGAAAAATACTTCAAGGGGAGCATAAACGATCTGGCGGCGGTTGCGGCGGAGATTAAGATTCCCGTTCTCTGCAAGGATTTTATCATTGATGAAAAGCAGATAACAAACGCCTACTCCGCAGGGGCGGACTGTGTTCTGCTCATGGCATCTGTGCTGAATAAGGATGAGATGCTTTATCTCGCTAAAAAGGCACGGATTCTTGGGCTGGAGGTACTCTTTGAGGTACACGCCCTTGAGGAGATAGAGACAGTTCTGGCCTGCGAACCCAAGCTTCTGGGTGTGAACAACCGCAACCTGAAAACCCTTGAGATAAACATGGGTTACGGTGCGCACATGCTGGATATTCTGAACGGCGACTATATGAAGGTGGCGGAAAGCGGCATGAAAAAGCCGATGGATGTGGCCATGATGCGCGGGGCAGGGGCGGATGCGTTCCTTATAGGCTCAGGGCTTATGGCTTCCGACAGAATAGAGGAGCTTTTCGCTGAGATGATGGCGGCTGCATGTTTGTAAAAGTCTGCGGTTTAAAAACATTTGAGCAGATAGATAAGGCGGTCGAGCTGGGGTACGATGCCGCGGGTTTCGTGATGCATAAACCCAGCAGAAGATACGTGAACGCCGAAGATGCGGCTAGGCTTATAACATACGCTCAGGGAAGGATAAAAACGTTCGTTGTTGGCGTAAGTTTTGCTGAGGTGAAGGAGGCGGCGCATCTGGCGGACTATGTTCAGGTGTCCGAGGCGGTGGAAATCCCCAATCTCGCCTATGCGTCGGACAGAGACGAGCGGGACACTGAATGCGCTCTGTTCGTTTATGACGCAAGCAGAGGCTCAGGCATATACAAAGGCTTTCCCGAATGGCTCAGCGCCTACAGAAACAAGCTTTTGATCTCAGGCGGCCTGAACCCCGGAAACGTTGCGGATGCTGTGAAAGCTGTGCGCCCGTTCGGGGCCGATGTTTCCTCCGGAGTGGAGAAAGACGGCGTAAAGGACTATGAACTTATGAAAAAATTTATAGATGCAGTAAGAGGAGCGGATATATGAAAGGATTTTTCGGTGATTTCGGCGGAATGTTCGTTCCCGAAACACTTGTTCCTGCGCTGGAACAGCTTGAAAGAGATTTTAACAGGCTTAAAGACGATCCGGAGTTTAAGACGGATCTCGCCAGATACAGCACAACCTACATAGGCAGACCCTCTCCGGTTTACTATGCCTCAAGGATGTCCGAGGAATATGGAGTTGAGATTTACCTTAAAAGGGAAGACCTTAACCACACAGGCTCCCATAAGATAAATAATACTATAGCTCAGGCACTCCTTACCCGCTACATGGGCAAGAAAAGGATAATCGCCGAAACAGGAGCCGGACAGCACGGCGTGGCGACTGCCACGGTTGCAGCACTCTTCGGGCTGGACTGCACAGTGTACATGGGTTCGGTGGATGCTGCGAGGCAGAAGCCCAATGTGGACAGAATGAAGCTTCTGGGAGCTAAGCTTGAGCTTGTCCATGATGGCTCAAAAACCCTGAAAGATGCCACGAACGCCGCCATGCGTGACTGGGTTAAAAACGTTGAGGACACTCATTACATAATCGGCTCCGTCATAGGGCCTCACCCGTTTCCTGAGATGGTTGCGCACTTTCAGAGCGTAATCGGCAGGGAGGCAAGGGCAAGCTTCGAGGAGATGGGCTTTCTCCCTGATGCTGTGGTGGCCTGTGTGGGCGGCGGCAGCAACGCCATAGGCATATTCAAAGGCTTTCTTGACACCCCCTGTGAGCTTTACGGCATAGAGGCGGGCGGTCTCTCGGATGACGAAGGGGATCACGCCATGGCCATAGGAAAGGGCAGGGCGGGGATTCTCCACGGATGCGTGACCTACCTTGTACAGACCGCGGACGGGCAGGTCGCGGATGTGCACTCAATCGCTGCGGGGCTGGATTATCCGGGTATAGGGCCTGAACACTCATACCTGCACAAAACAGGCAGGGTTATATATGATCAGGTCAGGGATGAGGACGCTGTTTTCGCCTTCCGTGAGCTTGCCCGCAGGGAAGGGATAGTTCCTGCTGTGGAATCGAGCCACGCCATAGCCTATGTGCTGAAAAATAAGGATAAGTTCAAGGGCAGAAAGGTGCTTATCAACCTCTCCGGCAGGGGAGACAAGGATTCAGAGAGGGATATATGAGAGGTATATACATTGTAGGCAACTATCCTGACAGGGAGAGCTTCGTTAAATGTTTTGATGCTGTAATAAGCGCCGGATACGAATTTGTGGAAATAGGCGTTCCCTTCAGCGAGCCGGTGGCGGACGGCCCCGTGATAGCCTCTGCCGTGCAGGAGGCGCTGGGCTCAGGTGTGAAGGCAGGGGATGTTCTCGCAGGGATTAAGACCCTCAGCAAAGGGAAAGCGAAACTGTACGTAATGACATATGCGAATATTATATATAACTACGGAATAAAGAAATTTTCGGACGATTTCAAGGATGTGCTCTCAGGGCTCATTATCCCCGATGTGCCGAACATGCTTCACAGCTATTTCTATGATCAGGGGTTTGAGATTCCTCTGATTCCGTTCGTTACTCCCGAATCCCGCGAAGAGGATATAAAGAAAGCCGCTGTGATGAAGGGTGATTTCATATACTTCATAGGGATAAGGGGCATAACCGGGGGCAGTGTGGACTTGTCTTCCCCTGAAATATCTGAACGCATACAGCAGATAAAAGCGTTTACCGATAAAAAAATAGTTATGGGCTTCGGCATAAAGGACAAAACCGATGCCGACAAGGCGCTTAAGGTTGCGGACGGCTTTGTGGTGGGCACTGCGGCTGTTAAGCTCCAGAAAAATGCTGCGGAATATTCAGAATTTGTAAATTCTCTTCTTTAGTCATATTTTACCCCGCCGGGTATTCCGGCGGGGAGTCAAAGTTTATTTCAAATCACTTTAGCTTGATAATTAGTCACTCGATCGTATAATTGTTTATGTAGCTGCGAAAGAACCAAATTCTTGTTTTGAGAGGCTTTCTATGTCATTGTTAAATAATATCAGGATAAAGACCAAACTTTTTATCAGCTTCGGAATACTGCTCGCGCTCCTTGCCGTCAGTGGTTTTGTGGGGCATAAAAGCACCCAGAGCATTGACGATCTTCTCGCTGAGGCTCTCAGAGTCCGTATGCCTGCCGTACAGCTTCTCCTTGAGGCTGACAGGGATCTCCATCAGCTTCTTATTGCTGAGAGAACTATGATTTTTTCCAATGCGGAAAGCGATAACTTCCAGAAACTGCTGAAAGATTACAATGAAAACGCCCAGCAGTCCCGCGACAGAATGAACAAATACAGGGAAACGGCAACCACTCCTGAGGAAAAAGCTCTTTTGGCGGAGTATGACCGCCAGAGAAGGGAGTGGGAGACAGTTTCATTAAAAATTGTGGAAGCCAGAAAAGCAGATACGAGTGAAGGCAGGGCGACTGCGCTTATGCTCACGCTCAATGAGGGTGCTGCTGCGTTTCAGGCTATGAGAGACCAGATAGATGCGCTCACGGAAGTGAATGACAAATTAATAGAAGAGCTTGAAACAAGATCCAACGCGGTTGAGAAGCGCGCGGGATATGAACTCATTGCCTTCGTTGTTGTCGGTTTGCTTTTCGGTCTTGTGGTTTCTGTTGTTATCGCACGGGCACTCCTCAGCGGTATAAAGAGTGCTAATGACGTTCTTAAGCAGATCTCCGAAGGTGAGGGCGACCTTACTGTTTCCCTCCCTGTGAAAGGCAATGACGAAATAGGGGAAATGGCAGGGCATTTCAACAGGTTTGTTAAAAAGCTCAATGAGATTATAAATACAGTCAAGGATTCAGCGCGGCAGGTGGCGGCGGGCAGCACACAGCTTTCCGCAACCTCAGAGCAGCTTGCGGTGAGCTTCGGCGACCAGTCCTCGCAGATAGTTGCCACCGCTTCCGCCACGGAAGAGATAAGCGTTTCCTCAGAAGAGGTTCTGCGCTCGCTGGATGAGATGAAGGACAAAACGGAAACCGCGGATAAAAACATAACAGCAGGCAGAGCGAAGCTTCTTTCCGCTGTTAAAGAGATAACCGATATAAAAAGCAATGTGGATAATCTGGGTGCTACGGTTGACAACCTTTCGCAGTCATCCCGCCGTATCGGTAATATACTTAATGTTATTAATGATATAGCCGATCAGACCAACCTTCTGGCTCTTAATGCTGCAATAGAGGCGGCAAGGGCGGGAGAACACGGGCGCGGATTCGCTGTTGTGGCTGATGAAGTCCGTAAGCTTGCAGAACGTTCCCAGAGCGCAATCAAAGAGATCGACAGCATAATAACCGCGCTCCAGAATGAGGCTGACGTGGCTTCTGAAAGCATGTCAAAAGCCAGGGGCAAAGTCGAAGGCGGAGTTGAGATTATTGAGGAAACGCAGAGCTTCTTTGACCGCATAGTGGAATCAGTCAAGCTGATAGACACCACCAGCGGAATTATTGCGGCCAGTGTGGAGGAGCAGGTAACGGCTATCCAGAACATAAACCAGAACACACAGGTTATCTCCGGCAATATTGAGCGCAGTTCCATGTCGATTGATGAGATAGCCACCACAGTCAGCGAGCTCAGCAAACAGGCCGAAGGTCTGGAGGAGCTTGTGGGCAGGTTCAGGACTTAAGACTTTTTTTGAGTATGCGAAAAGCAGGAGGGGGCAATGCCCCCTTGGACTGCCGCGTCACCTTGCTCCCCGTTGTGACGTAAATAACTGTCATTGCGAACGAAGTGAAGCAAGCTCTTTTTGTATTTGAGTTCACGCTCTAGGTCTGATTAAATTATCCACTCCACAAAAATGATTTATTTATTATAATAACCCTGATGGACAAATACCCGCTTCACGAAATACCCGAATATCCCGGCGTTTACCTTTTTACAGGCAAAAAAGGCGAAATTTTATACGTGGGCAAGGCCAAAAACCTTCGCTCCCGTGTGTCGTCATATTTTGCCGATACCGATAAGCCTGTCAAAGTGCTCCGTATGGTTCAGGCGGCGGTCTCTCTCAGGTTTGTTGTGACCGACAATGAGGCGGAAGCCCTTCTGCTGGAAGCCAATTTTATTAAAACCGAACAGCCCAGATACAATATCAGGCTTAAGGATTCCAAAAGCTACCCGTACATAAAGATCACAGGCGAACGTTTCCCCAAACTGGCCGTAACCAGAAACACATCGGATGAAAACTCTTCATACTTCGGTCCTTTTGTAAACGCCAGTGAGCTGCGCGGCATTCTGGCGGAGATTCTGCGGGTTTTCCCCCTGCGCTCGTGCAATGACCGCAAATTTTCCGAAAAAAAGCACTGTCTGAAATTTCAGATAAAAAAATGCCTTGGCCCCTGCGAAGGAACCATAACCGAGGAAGAGTACATGAAGATGGTGGAGCAGATCCGCACCTTCTTCAAAGGTGATACTGACGGCGTTAAAGAACGCCTTAAGGCAGATATGGCGGTCTATTCCGAACGGATGGAGTATGAGAAGGCCGCTTTCATCAGGGACAGGCTGCGCTCAATGGAAAAGCTGTTTTACCGCCAGACTGTGGTCTTCACCGATGAGCATCGCGCGGTGGATGTGTTCATTCCTCACACCTTTGAAAATCTTCCCGGAATCACCATGCAGTTCATCAGAAACGGCAAGCTCATAGGGAGCGAGACGGTATTCTTTGAGGATGAAGATGCTGAAAACATTCTGGAATCATACATTATGCAGTTTTACGGGCAGGTGCGCCAGTTTCCCGATGTTGTGGTTCCCTTCGGTCTGGATGACAACTCACGTCTGGCTGATGCACTGAGCAAAATGGCAGGGAAAAAGAAAACCGTCATCACCAGAGGGTTTAAAAAACTGCATGAAACAGCGCTGGAGAATGCCCGCATCCAGACGGAAACGCACATCCGCCAGCTCGGCAGAAGGAAGGATGTCGGGGAGAGGCTGAAAAGCCTGCTGAAAACAGACAGGGACATCCGCCGCATAGAGTGTATAGATATTTCCCACCTTGGCGGAAACCATACTGTCGGTGTTGCGGTTACAAGCATAGACGGACACTTTGCAAAGGGCGAATACAGGAAATATAAAATAAAATCCGCGGAAAATGACGATTTTACATCTATCTATGAGCTTTTTAGCAGAAAGATGGAGAACATAGCCGAAGGCTCTGAAACTGCGGCGGACTTGTATATAATAGACGGCGGCATAGGGCAGCTAAACTCCGCTGTGCGGGCGGCGGAAGAGGCGGGGTCTGACTCGCTGTTCATTTCCATCTCCAAAGGGCGGAGTATAAAATTCATGAAGCACGAAGGTGCGGAATCCATAGAGTCCATACATCTTTACGGACGTAAAAATCCGGTTAATCTCAAGAAAAATGATCCGCTTCTGATGTCTGTTCAGAGGATGAGGGACGAGGCGCACAGGTTCGCAATCGCTTATTCCCGCAGTCTTGCGCTGAAAAACCTCACCAAATCGCCGATGCTGGAGATTGAAGGGCTGGGCGAAAAGCGACTGAGAAAACTCCTTGAAACCATGCCTGATATATATGCCCGCAAAGGGATCACCGCGGAGGAGATCAACATCGAAACGGGTATTCCCCTTGATGTCTGCCTGCGTGTGGCGGAGTATCTCAGAACTGTCTGAACTTCACTACAGAGTCTCAGACAGTTCCAAGGATGGAACTGCGCCGTGCGAAGCGAAGCCGTGTTTACCACGGCGCGAGCGTGTGTGTAAAAAACACAGGATGTAGTTTTTGGAGCGGGAAGTGAGAGATTGCTTCACTCCTGCGGAGTTCGCAATGACGCGCTGCTGTGTCACTGCGGGGAGTGCGGCGGTGAAACAGCAATGCGAAGCGAAGGTTTTGTTTTCGTTTGATAAAAACACAGCAGAGACCTGTTCAGAACTATGGAAATCCCCCTCAATCCCCCTTTGTCAAAGGGGGAAGTTGTTGCCGTTTAAGGTAAATACTTCCATTTGAAATAGCCTCACAGTTCCAAGGATGGAACTGCGCCGTGCGTAGCAACAGACACATGGAGGTGTCCGTGGAGCGAATCGGAGCAATTTATTGCGGAGATTTCAGCGGAACCTGAGTTCGGCTAATGTTCCATTAGCCGAAGGAATTCAGCCAAACCACAGGACGTGTGTTTGGCGATATAAGGTAAAGAGGGGAGGCGACCCCGGAAAACCGGAGCCGCCTTAACCCTCAAGCTGGAAGGAACTTAGCCTGAATCGCCCAATTCAGACTACGCCGTGAGCTGACGGACTTTTCGTCAGTGAAGGGGGACTTCCGTAAAAAGCCCTTGTCAGCTCAGTTTTATTATGAGGTCGCCCGCCTCAATCTTATCCCCTTGGTTTAAGAGGACTTCTGCAACTTCACCGCCGGATGCGGCGGAAATCTTGGTCTCGATTTTCATGGCTTCGGTCACTGCAAGAAGATCGCCCTTGCTGACCTTATCACCTTTTTTCACGTTTATTTTGGTGATTGCTCCGGGCATTGTGGCGCATATATCCTGCGGATTGCCCAGTTCACCTTTAATATTTGACTTTATAATGTCTGTCAATGTGTTATCTTTAATTTTAACTGTACGCGGGGTTCCGTTTAACTCAAAGTAAACCTTGCGGAAGCCTTTCTCGTCGGGCATGCTCTCGCCGAGGTATTTGATTATCAGTGTTTTCCCCTGTTCTATCCTCACCTCTATCTCTTCTTCCTTGCGGAGAGGGTAGAAGAAGGATTTGGTATCGAACACTGACGGATCTCCGTATTCGGCTGTGAATTTTACGAAATCCTTAAATACTGCCGGATAGAGAGCATATGCTAAAACTTCTTCATTGTTAAAATCACGCCCGAAAGTGTTTTTGAGCTCAGCATGTGCCGCCTCGAAGTCATAGGGAGCCAGAGCATCTCCCGGACGTTCGGTTATGGGTTTTTCATCTTTCAGAACAGCTTTTTGAAGTCTGTAAGGGAAGCCGCCGTAAGGCTGGCCGAGCATTCCTTTGAAAAATGACACAACAGAGTCCGGATATGACAGTGTATCACTCTTATCGTATATATCGTCAACTGAAAGATTGTTTCTAACGAGAAATAGTGCAAAATCTCCGACCACCTTGGATGATGGGGTAACCTTGATTATATCGCCCAGTTCGGCATTTACATGGGCGTACATATTGCGCACCTCTTCCCAGCGGTCGATAAGGCCCATGGCCTCCACCTGCACAATGAGGTTTGAGTACTGCCCGCCGGGGATCTCATGCTTGTAGACCTCTGCGGTTGCGGATTTGAGCCCGCTTTCAAACGGGAAGTAGTATCGGCGCACACGCTCAAAATAGTCGGAAACTTTCTGGCTCCACTCCGCATCTACCGAGGACGCTTTTCTGGTGAAGGCCGTGGCTGCGAGTACGGAGTTCAGGTTCGGCTGGCTGGTAAGCCCGCTCATGGAGCTTATGGCTGCGTCAACTATGTCTGCTCCGCCCTCTATTGCCATGAGCACTGCGGCCTCGCCGTTTCCGCTTGTGTCGTGGGTGTGGAAGTGAACGGGAAGCCCCGTCTCCTCCTTGATAGCCTTCACAAGGGTTTTCGCGGCGTAAGGTTTAAGCAGCCCCGCCATATCCTTTATGCCTATTATGTCGGTTCCAGCGTCTGCGAGCTCTTTTACCAGTCCTGTATAGTATTTAAGGGAGTATTTGCTTTTTGCGGGGTTTTCTATGTCCCCGGTATAACAGATTGCCGCCTCTGCTATGCGGCCGTTCTTCTTAACTTCCTCAATGGCGGGGATCATCTGATCTGTCCAGTTGAAGCAGTCGAAGATTCTGAATACGTCAATGCCGGATTCGGAGGCCTGTTTGATGAAAGCCTTCACCACGTTATCGGGATAATTGGTGTAACCCACTGCGTTTGAGGCGCGCAGAAGCATCTGGAAAAGTACATTCGGTATGCGCTCACGGAGCAGACGGAGCCTGTCCCACGGCGATTCCTTGAGGAATCTGTATGCCACATCGAATGTTGCACCTCCCCACATCTCCAGTGAAAAAAGCTGGCTGAGGTGTCTTGCGTATGCATCGGAGATTTTCAGCATGTCGTTTGTGCGCACTCTGGTAGCAAGGAGCGACTGGTGGGCATCCCTGAATGTTGTATCCGTGAAAAGAATTTCTTTTGAGTTGCGGATGTGATCCATCACTCCCTGTACACCGCTGCGCATGAGTATATCCCTTGTGCCGGAGGGAATTTTTTCTCCGTAGGGGATCAGCGGCGCATCGGTCTTGGGCAGTATGCGCTCAGGGGTGAGCTTAACTCCGGACGGGTTGTTCACAATGTTATTGGCAAGGAACATAAGCGCCTTGGTTGCTCTGTCCTTCGGTGCGGGAAACTGAAAAAGCTCCGGAGTGTTGTCCACGAAGGTTGTGCATATGTTACCCTCAAGGAAATCCTTGTGGTTTATGACTTTTTCAAGGAAGGGGATATTGGTTTTCACCCCTCTTATTCTGAATTCGCTCAGGGAGCGGAGCATTTTGCTTGCTGCGCGGTGAAACTGGAGCGAGTGAGTGGAAACCTTCACCAGCAGTGAGTCGTAGTGGGGAGTTATTTTTGCGTTTGTAAAGCCGTTGCCCGCATCAAGACGCACACCGAAGCCTGTGGCTATCCTGTAAGCTTCGATTTCGCCCGTATCCGGCATGAAGTTGTTCCGGGGGTCTTCCGTTGTGACGCGGCACTGGATGGCGTAGCCTGATTTTGTTACGGCTTCCTGTGATTTTATATCGATGTTTTCGCCGGACATGAGTTCGCCTGCGCTTATGAATATCTGGCTCTGCACTATGTCTATCCCGGTTATGAGCTCTGTGACTGTGTGTTCAACCTGAATGCGGGGGTTGACCTCCAGAAAGTAGAAGTCATTATGTTTATCCACAAGAAATTCGACAGTGGCGGCGTTTTTCAGTCCGGATGCTTTGCCTATGGCTATGGAGGCTTCGTACATTTTATCAAGGGTTGCCTGCGGAACGTTGATGGAGGGGGCTATCTCTATGAGTTTCTGATGTCTGCGCTGAACCGAACAGTCACGTTCGAAAAGGTGAATTACGTTTCCGCCCCTGTCACCCAGAAGCTGAACCTCTATATGTTTGGGTTTTTCGATATATTTCTCAATTATAATATCGCCGTTGCCAAAGGCTTTGAGGGCTTCGCTTTTGGCAGAGTCAAAGTTGTCTGCGAGCTCCCTGTCGTCCCTTGCGATGCGGATTCCTCTTCCTCCTCCGCCTGCAATGGCTTTGAGCAGTACAGGAAAGCCGATGTCAGCCGCTGCTTTTTTCGCTGTCGTGAGATCCTGCACCACGCCTTTTGAGCCCCTGATTACGGGTACACCGCAGGAAACGGCGAGATCCTTGGCGCTTTTCTTGTCACCGAAAATTTTTATTGTTTCAGGGGAGGGGCCGACGAAAATAATTCCCTTGTCCTCACAGGCAGCGGCGAAGTCTGCGTTTTCGGCAAGAAAGCCGTAGCCGGGGTGTATGGCATCTATATTTTCGCGCACGGCGAGTTCGACAATTTCGTCAATATTGAGGTAGGCGGCCACCGGGTCAAGCCCGCGTCCTATATGATAAGCCTCGTCCGCTTTATATCTGTGGAGTGAGTAGCGGTCTTCTGTGGAGTACACAGCAACTGTGCGTATTCCAAGCTCTGTACAGGCACGGAAGGTTCTGATGGCGATTTCGCCCCTGTTTGCGGACATAAGCTTCTTAATTCGCATAACTTATCCTCTGTATCTTGAAAGTATTCGATAATAAAATAATGTATTATTGATGTCAAGCCCTAAAGTATAAGGGTATACGGAGTATTTGGTTACTATATTAATATTGAAACGGTGTATAAATAGGCATGGATAATAAAAAATGGAACATAGGGGGTGTTTTTGTTATTTTTTAAGGCATAGGCTGAATATTTATAGGTATAGTCAATAATTAAACAGAGGTATATTATTAGATACATGTTAGTTATTGTACATGCTTGATAAAGTCAATTGATAAAATTTATTTTACAAAAGATACCTTTTCGGCTTTTTCCTTAATGTTCAATAAAACCTTTGACACTTAGAAATGTCAGAATATGATACGGCTGATTCAGGCGGAGGTTTGAATGAAGAAGAAGATCATAATGCTTTTAACGGTGCTTTGTATAAGTACCGGCGCTTTCGGCGCAACAATAGACGAAATACTCGGTTCGTTCAGCAACCTGCAAAGCTACAGGGCTGATTTCAGGCAGATTACCGAGATAGAGAACTTCGGCAAGGACGAATATGTGGGCAGGATTTACGTTATCAACAAATACCGTGCCCTGTGGGACTACAGCTACCCTTACAGACAGTATTATCTTTTCACATCCGACAGGGTGGACTACTACGACAGCGAGATACGCCAGCTTGTCCGCCAGAAAAATGCCGAAGGCAATCAGAATGCGATCACAAGGCTTATGCTTGACATAGGCAACATCCGCAAAAATTTCCATGTGACGCTGGGCGGGAACAATGTTCTTAACCTTGTGCCCCTGAGCGACATAGGCGTGAGATATATAAAAGTTGAGACAGACGGCAGCAGGATAACAAAAGTGATCAGCGAGGACCCCACAGGCAACAAAACCGAGGTGACCTTCACCAACATCCAGCTTAACGCAGACATAGATAAAAAGGTATTCGAACCGACAGTTCCTCCCGGAACCGAGGTTTTTGAATACAATTAACGTATATTTCTGACTGAATAACATAAATCCTCCCCAGCCCTCCTTTGTGACACAAAGGAGGGCTTTTTGTATTTGTCATCAGTCAGCGTACGCAGCCTTTTTTGTTTTTTCCCTTGACCTTAATGTTTTTCAGTAAGTAAATTAGCAAAAGGTGAGGAGGATATGCTCATGCCGGCAGACCGAATTCAGCCCGATCAGGGGCTCGCCGTAAGGCTAATGGACGATCTGGCTGTTCTTGCGGAACCGTCATTCAAAGAGTATCAGACAACAAAATACATAGTGTCATTTCTGGAGAAAAACGGGATAACTCCTTCCCATATTTTTGATACAGGCTGCTACGGCACTCTGGATTTCGGCGCTGAAAAAACAGTCGCTTTCAGGGCGGATATTGACGCGCTGCCTGCCAATCCCGAAAAAACCGAATATAAACACCTCTGCGGACATCACCATAATATGACTGCCCTTCTCCTGCTTCTGGAAGCTGTGCAGAGGAGCAAAACCAAACCGAAGATAAACATACGCTACATTTTTCAACCCGCAGAAGAGATAGTCAGCGGCGCTAAGTTTATGATAGAGCAGGGCTGCCTTGACGGTGTGGACTGTATCTTCGCCGCCCACGCCGAAAACGAGATCCCCATGGGGAAATCCGCCGTTAAATCGGGCCCCTGCATGGCCGGTTCCCACCATATAGCGCTCACCTTCACAGGCAGAGCAACCCACGCCGCCATGCCTCACCTCGGCAATGACACAATCACCGCCGCCGCGGACTATGTGACAAAGGCGCAGATGATTGTCAGCCGTCTGAAAGACCCGACACTCCCCGGTCTCATATCCTTCGGGAGCATACACGGAGGAAGCGCAGACAACGTTATCCCTGATAAGGTCGAGCTGAAAGGCACTTTCCGTTATTTTCACCCGGAAGTTAAGGCGGTTATCGAAAAGGGGCTGAAATCCCTCGCACTGAGCATTGAAGAGCTTTACGGAGTTAAGATTGAGCTTGATATAAAGGACGGCACGCACCCGGTGAATAATGATCCTTCCCTTGCTGCGTTTATTTGCGAACTTGCTGACGCTGAAAACCTTCCGCACATACTCTATGATAAGCTCACCCTCGGCGGGGAGGACTTTTCCGAGTATGTGAGGCTTGTTAAAGGGGTTTTCCTCTGGACCGGGGCAAATGAAAAGGGGAACCATCCGCCGCTGCACAGCGGGGATTTCTATGTGCCGATGCCCACTGTTACAGCTTCTGCGAATATGTGGATCAGCCTTGCTTACGGCATACACAAGTATTTCGAATAAAGGAAAGGTATATTGAATTTCCGTCTGGCTTATACTTACCTTGCGCTGAAATCCGTTAAAGGGATAAGCGATGAGACAGTTTCAAAAGTTCTGGGGAGGCTGGGCACACTGGACGGCGTGTTTGACCTCGGAGTGACTGAGCTTGCCGAAGCCGGATTCAATCAGCGTCAGGCGCAGGCGGTGATAAGCCGCAATGTGGACAGGAAATTTGTAGAAGACCAGATAAATCTCGCACGGAAACATAATATAGACATAACAACAATAGAGGAGGGCGGCTATCCGCCCATGCTCAGGGAGATTCATTCCCCGCCCGCGGTGCTTTTCAGCAGGGGGAGGCTTGAGCCCCTGCGCATGCCCTGCATAGCTGTTGTGGGTTCCAGAAATGCCTCCCGCACATCCATGGCTTACACCGAAAAACTGTCAGAGGATCTGGCTGAGGTCGGGTTCAATGTAGTAAGCGGCTTTGCCGCCGGAATAGACATTCACGCCCACAGGGGAGCACTTAAGAAGGGGTATACAACGGCGGTTCTCGGCAACGGGCTGATGAGCCTTTACCCGGAAGCCAATGTCAGATACGCGGACAAGGTCTGTGAATCCGGCTGTTTTTTAAGCGAATTTCCCTTGGACGAGCCGCCTCACGCGCGCAACTTTCCCATACGCAACAGGATAATAAGCGGAGTTTCCCACGGTGTTGTTGTTGTGGAAGCTTCCACAAAAAGCGGCTCACTCATCACCGCCAGATACGCAAATGAGCAGGGCAGGGAGGTGTTCGCAGTACCCGCCTCGCCGGACAGCAGAAACCGGGCGACCAACGACCTGATCAGGAACGGGGCACGGCTCATAGAGAGCTACTACGACGTTGTGGAGGAGTTCAGCCGCCTTCTGCCGAGGGGAAAATTCATTGACAAACAAGAAGAGAGTAATATAGTCTTTGACAGTCCTGAAAAGCACAAAATCTATAACCTCCTTGCAAAAGGCCCCCTGAACAGAGACGAACTTTGCATCACGGCAGCAATGAAAGTCGGTGATATGATGGTAATCCTCAGCGAGCTTGAGCTTGAAGGCGTTATAATTTGCGACATTGACGGCAAATACAGAATAAACGGAGGCGCAGGTGGAAAAGTTTGTGATTGCACTTAACCTGGTAATCGATTACATCGACTCCTCTGACAAGGTCAGCGAAAAGGACCTTGCCGACTATCTCCAGTCCACAGGGTTTGAGGACAACGAGATAAGACAGGTGCTTGCCGTTCTTGACATGAACAGCTTTGCCCCTTTTGCGGGCTACAGATACTTCTCCAGAAAAGAGAAAAATATTTTCACCGACGAGGCGATGAACTATCTCCAGAAACTCAATATCACAGGGGTTATGGACATGGTGTCGCTGGAAACTGTTATAGAATCGCTCCTTGATACGGATAACTACCGCATAGGGGTTGAGCAGGTGAAAAACCATGTTCTCTTTAACCTCATGGAGAAAAAGTCCCTTTTTGCCGAAAGCGCAGGGGATTACGAGGAATACGATCACTAAGCAGGTGCGGGTGTATGGCTAAAAACCTTGTTATTGTTGAGTCTCCGGCGAAAGCCAAAACCATAGAAAAATATCTGGGCAGAAGTTATAAGGTTCTTGCAAGTGTGGGACATGTTAAAGATCTTCCCTCAAACAAGCTGGGGGTAGATATAGAAAACGGCTTTCAGCCTGAGTACATCACAATCAGAGGGAAGAAAAAGGTGCTGGATGACCTCAAGAAAGAGGCTCAGACTGCGGAAAAAATCTTCCTCGCTCCCGACCCCGACCGTGAAGGGGAGGCCATCGCATGGCATATAGCCGGCGAACTCGGCAAAAAGAACATGGAAAAAGTGAAAAGGGTCTATTTCAACGAGATTACCAAGAAAGGTATTCATGAAGGGATAGAGAACCCTGTTGATATAAACATGGACATGGCAATGGCTCAGCAGTCCCGCCGTGTGCTGGACAGGCTCGTGGGCTATCTGGTCAGCCCGCTTCTGTGGAAGCCGCTTAAGTTCGGCTTATCCGCCGGAAGGGTGCAGTCCGTGGCTCTCCGCCTCATCTGTGAGCGCGAGGAGGAGATAGAGAAGTTTAAGCCGGAGGAATACTGGACAATAGACGGCATGTTCCTTCTGGATAATGACGAAAACAGAAAACTCAAAGCCAGACTTGAAAAAAAGGACGGCAAAAAGATAAAAGTCGGTAAGAAGGAAGAGGCGGACAAGGTTCTCTCCGATCTTAAAAAAGCCTCATTCTCCGTGACTGATGTCGCGAGAAAAACCGTAATGCAGAAAGCGCCTCTGCCTTTCTCCACCTCAATGCTTCAGCAGGAGGCCAGCCGCAAGCTGGGCTACTCCGCAAAGCGGACAATGGTCAATGCCCAGAAGCTTTATGAGGGTATGGATCTCGGCGCTCAGGGGCCTGCGGGTCTTATCACCTATATGCGTACCGACTCGGTGAGAATATCCGATGAGGCGGCTAAGGAAGCGGCGGACTACATCAAAAAGGAGTTCGGCTCGGACTTCCTCACAAAAGGCGTAAGAAAGGCAAAAGAGACAAAAGTGAAAACTCAGGACGCTCACGAGGCCATACGCCCCACATCTGTTGAGCGTACTCCTGAATCAGTGGAGAAGTTTCTTACAGCAGAGCAGTATAAGCTGTACAAGCTGATCTGGGAACGTTTTGTGGCAAGCCAGATGGCCGATGCCGAATATGACCAGAGCACGATAACAATCACAGGCGGAGCCTATGAGTTCAAAACTCAGGGCAAAATCCTTAAATTTCCCGGTTTCAGAAAGCTTTATATAGAAGGGGACGAAGAGGCGCAGAAGGATGCCGAGGCTATCCTCTTCGATATAAAAGAGAACACTCCCGCAAAAGCGGAAAGCTTTGACCCCAAACAGAACTTTACTCAGCCCCCCGCAAGGTACACTGAGGCGAGCATAATCAAAACCCTTGAACAGGAAGGAATAGGCCGCCCAAGTACATACGCTTCCATCATCTCAACCATACAGGAAAGGGAATATGTTGAAACAGCGGAGAAAAAACTCCGCCCCACAGAGCTTGGCCGCATAGTGAACAGGCTCCTTGTCAGCAATTTTCCCAGTATCTTTGAAATAAAATTTACCGCAGGTCTTGAAACCGATCTGGATAAGGTTGCAGAAGGCGCAGTTAAGTGGGATGAGGTTCTGGATGAATTTTTCAGAAGCTTCAAGCCTGTTCTTGATGTTGCGGAAAAGCAGTTCAGCGTTAATTTGACCCTTGATTCCGAATGCCCGAAATGCGGCGGCGGACTGGTTATAAAATACGGAAAAAACGGCTCATTCGCAGCCTGCTCAAAATATCCTGAGTGTGATTTCTCCTCCGATTACGAAAGGCAGGAGGACGGAAGCATAAAGCTTATAGAGAAGCCCAAAAACGAATCCACAGGCATAGAGTGCGATAAATGCGGAAGCGAGATGGTTATCAAAAAGTCCCGCTTCGGCGAAATGCTTGCCTGCTCCGGCTATCCGGAATGCAAGAACATCAAGCAGTATGTGCGTGATGAGGAAGGCAAGGTGAAGCTTGTGGAGGAGATGACGGCGGAGATCAGCACCCCATGCCCGAAATGCGGCGGCAAGCTTGCCGTTAAAAAAGGCAGAAGGGGCAACTTCATAGCCTGCTCCGGCTATCCGGAATGCAGCTTTACCGCTAACATCACCACGGATGCCAAGGGGAATATTTCCCCTGAGATTCTCAAGGTTGACGAAAATGTCAAATGCGAGAAATGCGGCAGCCCGATGGCACTCAAGAAAGGCCCCAGAGGCCGCTTCTTTGCCTGCACAGCATATCCCAAATGCAAAAACGCCAAACCGATTCAGACTCTGGAAGACGGTACAATAACCGTTAAGGAATAGTCTTTTCATGAATCCCGTTCATATAATAGGCGGCGGTCTCGCAGGGAGCGAGGCCGCTTATCAGCTTGCCAAACGCAATATTCCTGTGATTATTTATGAGATGCGCCCTGACGTAATGACTCCCGCCCACTCCGGCGGCGGTTTTGCAGAGCTTGTATGCTCCAACTCCCTCAAGGCGGAGGCGACAGACACGGGCTCAGGTCTCCTCAAGGCGGAACTGGAGCTTATGGACAGTCTTCTTATCCGTATTGCAAAAGAGTGCAGGGTTCCTGCGGGCGGCTCACTCGCTGTGGACAGGGAGATGTTCTCCGCCAGAGTCACCGAAACGCTTTCCGCAATGGAGAACGTGCGCATAGTGCGCGGTGAGGTCAGGGAGATTCCCGCTGAGAGGCCGCTGATTATCGCAAGCGGCCCTCTGACATCGGATATTCTGGCAGATAAAATAAAGAACCTGATGGGCGGAGGACTGTATTTCTTTGATGCCATATCGCCCATTATAGATTTCGACTCAGTGGACATGACCAAGTGCTACTTCAAAAGCCGCTACGGAAAAGGCGATCCCGATTATCTCAACTGTCCCATGACAAAGGATGAATACGATGCATTTTATGATGCGCTCATGGATTCTGAAAAGGTTGCCTTTGAGGACTTCGAGAAGATGAACGTGTTTGAAGGGTGCATGCCCATTGAGGAAATGGCTGCCAGAGGCCGCAAAACCCTTGCATTCGGCCCTTTGAAGCCTGTGGGGCTTGAGCATCCTGAAACAGATAAGAGATACTACGCCGTTCTCCAGCTCCGTAAGGAGAATGAGGAGGGCACTGCCTATAATCTTGTGGGATGTCAGACCAAAATGAAGACCGGCGAGCAGAAAAGGGTGTTCCGGATGATTCCGGGGCTCGAAAACGCGGAATTTCTCCGTTACGGCTCTGTTCACCGCAACACATATATCAATTCCCCCTCTAAGCTGGACGACAGATTCAGATATGAGGACGGCTTATACTTCGCAGGGCAGATAACAGGCGTGGAAGGCTATCTGGAATCCATAGCATCCGGGCTCATCGCCGGGTATGACCTCGCACTGAGGCTCACCGGAGGTGAAAGCAGGGCATTTCCGAGGGAAACCGCCCTCGGTTCGCTGGGTCTGTTTGTTACAGACAAATACGAGGCAACACGGAAAAAATACGTGCCGAGCAATTTTCACTTCGGTATGCTGCCCGCTCCGGAAGAGCGGATAAAGGACAAAAAGCTGAAAAAAAGCATGATGGCGGAAAAGGCTGTCAGCGCTTTGAAGGCTTTCCTGGATAAAACTGAAATATAAAATCGGATTACGATTAGCAGTACAGTTCCATGGACGGAACTGCGCCGTGCGCAGAGAAGCCGGGTTTTTAAGCAAGCTCGGTGCAGAAACCACGCCGAAACTAAGCGGCGGGTTTTTCATGGCGCGAGCGTGTATCTTAATCCGACAGGATGTGCGGATTACTATTATGAACTCAGACCGTGCGATCGCCGATTTCATTTTGTACCTGAAAAACGAAAAAAACGCCTCAGAGCATACAATAAAGGCGTATTCCGGTGATCTGACCGAGTTGGCAGAATATCTGGAAACTGAAAAAATAAACGATGTGGAATCTGTGGATTTCTTTATTCTGCGGGGGTTTGCCGCCTCACTTTTTGACAGGGACATTTCGAAATCCACAGCGGAGCGGAAGATAGCCTGCCTGAAATCATTCTTCAAATTTCTGCATAAAAAAGGGATCACCGATGACAACCACGCCCGTATGCTTAAATTTCCGAAAAAAGAGAAAAAAGCCTTTAATGTCTTTAATATAGACGATCTCCTGAGCCTCCTTGAACTCCCTGATAAAACAGAAGCCGCCGGAATGCGCGATGCGCTGATACTGGAGCTTATGTACGGAACTGGTGTGCGTGTTTCAGAGCTAACCGGGCTGAATATTTCCGATGTTGACCTCCGCGGAATGCGCATGCGTGTGCGCGGAAAGGGGAAGAAGGAACGCATAATCCCCCTTGGTGATATACTGGGTGAACTTATAACGGAATATATGCGTGTGCGTGTCGATGTGCCTGCTGAGGGGCATTACCCGAAGGATGATGCTGTGTTCCTCAATAAATACGGCACAAGACTGACCGAACGCTCTGTCGGGCGCATTGTGGAGAAGTATCTGAAAGAGGCGGGGCTTCCGCTGGATTTCTCTCCGCACTCGTTCAGGCATTCCTTCGCCACACATCTTCTTGAGGGCGGGGCAGACCTCCGCACCATTCAGGAGCTTCTGGGGCATGAATCCCTATCCACAACGCAGAAATATACTCACCTGAACCTCAGCGATCTCCTGAGAGTGTACGATCAGACCCATCCGAAAGCAAAATAATTAATTTTTTTATCCGTTCATTCCGAATCAGTTAAACGCACAAAACGCCTTCCTGGCACTGTTCAGCATTTTTTTCACTGTGAAATATTTAAATCAGGTGATATTATTCGTTCCGGTAATTATTGTATAATTATTATTCACTGATTGAATCGATATAGGTTTGGTATGGAAAAAGCATTAGTTGTCGATGACAGCAGACTCATCCGTAAAAGCATCAGAACCGAGCTGGAAAAATTCAGCTACAAGGTTGAAGAGGCGGCTGATATTGCTGAGGCAAGAAAAAAACTGGCAGAAAATGATTACGATGTAGTGACGCTGGACATGGTTCTGCCGGACGGCAAAGGCCTGGATCTGTGCAGGGAAATGAAGTATGAACAGAGATTTGAACAGACGACAGTGATCATCATAACCTCCCTGATTGATGATGCCGTGCGTATACAATGCTTCCAGAACGGAGCGTTCGGATATTTTCTGAAAAACTCAGTGAGAGAAGGCCTAGGTGTCTTTCTGCAGAATGTCAAAGATTTTGTGGGAACCTGCTGTTTCGGCGGAATGAAAGCTCTTCTCGTTGAGGACAGCAAGCTCCAGAGAAACTTTATCAGCGGTCTTCTGAAAAAATCCGGCGTGAGTCCCATATGTATGGAAAATATTGACAGCGCAATGGATCTGCTGAAAAGCGGCAGCTATGTGCCGGATATTGTTCTGATCGATTACTTCTTCGGTTCGGGCAAAACCAGTGCCGAATTTGTCAAGTTTCTTAAAAAGGACTACAACTTCAAAAATATTCCTATTATCGCCATGACCGTCTCTGACGACAGGGAAGTCCGCAACAGCCTGTTTTATACGGGAGTTAATGACTTTTTTCATAAGCCTTTTGATGTGGAGGAGTTTTATCTGCGTCTGAGGGCTCACCTTCTCAATAAAATTCTGCTGGACGACATGGAGAAGACAAACAAGCTTCTCCAGCTTCAGGCCATTACAGACGGACTCACAGGCATATACAACAGACGCTACTTTTATGAAACACTCAGCAAGGAAGACAGCAGATTCCGCCGCACAAAAGAGCCATATTCAGTGATACTGTTCGATATTGACCATTTCAAAAGAATAAACGACAGGTTCGGGCATATACTGGGTGACGAAGTGATCAGAGAGATAGCCTCTATGCCCGCTCACTCACGAGAGATTCAGACAGTGTTGCCCGCTACGGCGGTGAGGAGTTTATCATCCTCCTCCCTGAAACAGACTGCGGCGGAGCATACACTCTGGCAGAAAAGCTGCGTAAAACCATTGAATCAACAGTGTTCAAAGGGATCAGCGCCCGCATTACAAGCAGCTTCGGCGTTGCATGCATTTCTGAAACCAGATGCAGCGAGAAACTGGTTAATCTGGCTGATGAAAGGCTGTATCAGGCAAAAAATATGGGCAGGAACCTTGTGGTAGGCAACGAAACTGTGGTGAAGTAGCTCTTACTGCCTTATAGAAATAAGAAAGCCCCGAACGGCGTATGCCGTTCGGGGCTGTTGTTTTTTAGAGAGTTATGCCGCTGTTATTTTGCGTGGCATTTGTTGCAGGATTTGCCCTGAGGAACTTTTTTCGCTACGTGGCATTCCCAGCAGAAGTTATCGTGAGCTTCGTTTTTAGTCGCTTTAACTTTGATAGCGCCTTTGAAGTTAACTTCTCCGCCTGCTTTAAGGTTTTTAAGCGCGCCGCCGTCTGCTTTAACGTGGCAGTCAGTACATTCGTTTTTAGCCTGGTGTACATCGTGGGGGAACTGAACAGCAGCTTTGGAGGGTTCGCCTGCTACCCATGTTTTAAGGTCGATTTTTGCGGGACCAGCCGCGATTGCCGCAGCAACTGCAAAACAGACGACAACCATTGCAACTATGAGTTTTTTCATAATCTTCTCCTTTATGAAATCTATCAGCATAAATTAGCATATGACATTATAATGTCAAGGCTGATTATGTCTGATTTACGTATAATTTGCGGTAAAGAAAAGGTAAAATCCACAATGGCGGACGGTGAAGTGTCCGTATTATTTTGGTATAAATAGAAATTTACCTTTGTGCAAAAAGTTTTGACCATATTCTCTATCCCGCCTTCATATGGAATGCCGGACAGGTTGGCGCTTGTGGCGGTAACTGCGCCGTATTCCCGTAAGAAGCCCGCCAGAGGCTCGGTCTTCGGCAGTCGGACCGCAACATTTCCGTTCAGCGTCATTAATGGATGCAGATTTTCCTTTGCCTTAAGAACCAGTGTGCACGGAAACGGACAGTTTTTCAGCAGATTCAGAGCTGCAGAAGATGGTTCTGCTATCTCCTCAACCTGTTTTATTGATCCGACAAGCACGGGAAAGGGTTTGTTCACTTCCCTGCCTTTGATTTCGTAAATTTTCTCATTAGCGGCTAAGTCCCGCACGGACGCGCCTATGCCGTAGATTGTATCTGTAGGAAAGATGACGGGCTCGTTTAGTGAGCCCGCCAGAGAGAATATTTTTTCGAATGCGGACGAATCCGCCTTCATTATAAGCATTTTATTGTGCGCCGTTCAGCATTGCCTGTACTTCTTTGTTAGCCTTGTAGACTTCCTGTTTCATGTTTTCGCGGTAGGTTTTCAGTTTTGCATTAAGCGCAGCGTCTGATCTGGCTATTATCTGACATGCGAAAAGAGCTGCGTTTTTTGCTCCTGCGCTGCCGATTGCCATTGTGGCAACAGGTATGCCGCCGGGCATCTGCACCATTGAGAGCAGGGCATCAAGACCGCCTAAGGTTGTAGCGGAAACAGGGACAGCCACAACGGGAAGGTTGGTTTCGCTGGCCACAACACCTGCAAGGTGCGCTGCTGCGCCCGCCAGAGCTATTATCACGGAGAAGCCGTTATTCTCGGCATTTCTTGCCCATTCTCCTGTGCGTTCGGGGGTTCTGTGCGCGCTGGAAACAATAACTTCGCAGGGCACATTGAAGTCTTTAAGAACCTTAATGGCAGCTTCGGCTATACCGAGGTCTGACTTGCTGCCCATTATGATACCGACTTTACTCATTTCTTAAGCCTCCTGAGCGCCTTAGCTCCGATGTCTTTACGGAAGTGGGCGTTTGTCCAGTATATTTTTTTCACCGCTTCGTAGGCACGCTCTATGGTTTCCTCAAGGTCTTTTCCCCTTGCGGTAACTCCCAGAACGCGTCCTCCGGTGTTTACGGTTGTTTTATCCACAGTTGCGGTTCCCGCGTGGAATACCTTTACGCCTTTGATTTTATCTGCATCTGCTATGCCGTTTATCTCATAGCCTTTTTCATAGTCTTTGGGGTAGCCGCCTGAGGCCATGACAACGCACACAGCGGGCTCTGTACTCCAGTCTGCGCTGATTTCCTTAAGCCTACCGTCTATGCATGCCTCGAAAATTTCAAGCAGGTCGGAATTGAGCCTTGTCAGCACCGGCTGAGTCTCCGGGTCGCCGAAGCGGGCGTTGAACTCAAGCACCTTTACGCCGTCTGCTGTGATCATCAGCCCTGCGTAAATTATGCCGACATATTTTATGCCGCGCTTTTTAAACTCGTTTATCAGGGGGTAGGCTATTTTCTGCGTTGCGAAATCGAATATTTCATCCGTAACCACGGGTGCGGGGGAGTAAGCGCCCATTCCGCCTGTATTGGGGCCTTTGTCATCGTCGTAAACAGCCTTGTGATCCTGACTTGAAACCATGGGCAGCACAGTTTCCCCGTCGGAAAAAGCAAGGTACGAGGCTTCCTCTCCGTTGAGGAATTCCTCAACCACCACTCTGTTTCCGGCCTCGCCGAAGATATTGTCTATGAAGATCTCTTTCAGTGCGGCTTCCGCTTCCTTCGCAGTGAAGGCAACTGTAACACCTTTGCCTGCAGCCAGTCCGTCCGCTTTTATAACGATGGGTGCGCCTTTCTCATGCACATAGGTGTTCGCCGCTTCAAAATCGGTGAACTCCCTGTAAAATGCTGTGGGTATTCCCGCCGCAACCATCATCTCCTTTGCGAAGGCTTTGCTTGCCTCAATCTGTGCTGCTGCCTTGCATGGGCCGAAGACGCGCAGCCCGCGTTCCTGAAAGTAGTCCACTATGCCTGCGGCGAGGGGATCTTCCGGGCCGACAACGGTGAGTGCCACGTTATTTGTTTTTGCAAAATCCGCAAGCTCCTTAAGGTCGGTGGCTTTTATGCGGATGTTGGTAACTTTGTTCTCCAGAGCGGTTCCGCCGTTGCCGGGAGCAACGAAGATTTCCTCAACCTTTGGATTCTGAGCCAGTTTCCATGCGAGGGCGTGTTCCCTGCCCCCGCTGCCTACAACAAGTATTTTCATTGCTAATCCTTATCTGATGATAGTTCGCAGGCAGGTACATCCTGTCCTGCTGCTCACACATTCGCGCCGAACTCGGTTCGGCTTCACTTCGCACGGCGCAATTCCATCCATGGAATTGTAATGCGTCATTGCGAACCCTGAAAGGGTGAAGCAATCTCTCTGTATATTTCAGAGACTCGCGCCCTTTCGCTTCTCGCAGTGACACTGTAATACGTCGTCCAGTCAGTTTGCTGCTCACGCATTCGCGGTCAGGCAATGTGTGATTTATTCATTAAAATCTCCCCCTGCCCCTCTTTATGAAAGAGGGGTGTTCTTATCTGCTTCCCCCTTTTTTAAAGGGGGATAGAGGGGGATTTTGTAGGTGAACTTAAGTTTGTTTTCCTGCTTGCCGCCAATTTTAATGTTTAAAGTGACGGATGCCGGTGAAGATCATGGCTATGCCGTGCTCATCCGCAGCCTGAATGACTTCCTCATCTCTGATTGAGCCGCCGGGGGAGATTATGGCAGTTATGCCCTGTTCTGCCGCCTGATCCACGCTGTCGCGGAAGGGGAAGAACGCATCGCTTGCCATTACGCATCCCTGAAGGGGTTTTTTAGCCTTGAAAGCGGCTATTCTGGCGGAGTCAACACGGCTCATCTGCCCTGCGCCCACACCTATGGACTGATATTCGTTGGCGTATATTATCGCGTTTGATTTAACGTGTTTAGCAACTTTCCACGAAAAAGCCATGGCCTTAAGCTCGCCTTCGGTGGGTTTGCGTTTGGAGGGTGAGGGGAGGGCGGCTATGTCGTCAAAGGAGTGAAGGTCTCTGTCCTGAAGCAGAACGCCACCTGTGACCTTTTTAACATCAAGCTCGTTGTCCCTCGCGCCGGAGAGATCGCCTATCTCTATGAGGCGGAGGTTCTTTTTCTGTTCAAGGATCTCTTTTGCCTCTTTGCTGAAGGAGGGTGCGACTATGACCTCAAGGAAAAGCTCGGCGAGTTTTTCCGCAGTGGTCTTGTCCACCTCCCTGTTAGCGCCGACTATGCCGCCGAATGCGCTCACGGGGTCGCACTCAAGGGCGCGCTCGTAAGCCTCAAGGAGGGTTGAGCCTGTGGCTGTGCCGCAGGGGTTGGTGTGTTTTATGATTGTGATAGCCGGTTCTCCGCAGAAGTCCTTAATGATCTCAGCAGCGGCGCTGATGTCTACTATGTTATTGAAGGAAAGCTCTTTTCCGTGGAGCTGAACCCCGGTGGAAACGCCCGGCTCCTTAATAAGGGGCTGAACGTAGAAAGCTGAGTCCTGATGAGGGTTTTCGCCGTAGCGCATACCCTGTTTCTTGCGCGCGGGGAGGGTGTATTCATCGGGGAACTTAACACCCAGCAGGTTGTTGAAGAAACCTGCGATGATGCTGTCATACAGCGCAGTGTGTCCGTATGCCTTTCTTGCCAGATCGCGTCTGGTTTCAAGGGTGGTTCCGCCCTGTGCGTCCATTTCGGCTATAACGCGTTTGTAATCCGCTCCGTCCACTATGATGGTGACGAACTTGTGGTTTTTAGCGGCGCTTCTCACCATGGACGGGCCGCCTATGTCTATGTTTTCGATTATTTCGTCAAGGCTTACGCCAGCTTTACAGACAGTTTCCTCAAAAGGGTAAAGGTTGACGGCAACAATATCAATGTTTTTGAGACCGTGCTCCTTCATGGTTTTCTGGTGTTCCGCATCGTCACGGACGTTAAGGATGCCGCCGTGCACTCTGGGGTGAAGGGTTTTTACCCTGCCGTCCAGCATTTCGGGAAATCCGGTGAACTCACCTATTTCGGTGATTCTGATTCCGCTTTCTTTCAGAAGTTTGGCTGTCCCGCCTGTGGAGATTATTTCAACCCCTCTTGCGGCAAGCTCTTTTGCGAATTCGGCTACGCCTTCTTTCTTGGAAACGCTGATCAGCGCTCTTTCAGGTTTTACTATCATTTCTTCTCACTCCTTTTATGAAGAAAAAGGTCAAGCATAAGCAAGCAGACCCCTACGGATATAGCACTGTCCGCCACGTTGAAGGCAGGCCAGTGGTAATCTGATACATAAAAATCCAGAAAATCCACCACTTTTCCGATGTAAACCCTATCTATAAAATTGCCGACCGCTCCGGCAATAATAAGCGTGTAAGAGAACGCCCTCAGCTTCATCTCGTGCTCTTTGTAAAGCAGATAAGCCACAGCGGCTATCGCTATGAGAGTAACCAGAACAAAGAAAAGCTGACGGTAGCTTTCGTTCATTTTAGCCAGAAAACCGAAAGCTGCGCCCGGATTCAGTATGTAGGTCAGGTTGAAGAATCCGGGTATGACCTCACGGGTTTCATGGAGCATGAACGTGTTTTTGACTATGATCTTCGTAGCCTGATCAACAATGAGCAGGACGGCGAAAAGAGGGATAAGGACTTTTTTCATATCAGCTTATCGCCTCGGCGCATCTTGAGCAGATTGTCGGGTGAGCGGGGTCAGCCCCCACTGTGGGAACCTGACACCAGCATCTCTCGCACTTCTGGTTTGCGGATGCGCTTGCTATTACCTTCACAGTTTTGTCCTCGGAGGTGTAAGCACCTTCAAGGGTGTTTATGTCTGTAAGCTCAAGTTCTGAGACTATGAAGATTTTCTCTATCCCCTCATCTGCTGCCATGATTTCTCTGTCGGCTTCTGAGAGTCCGACGATAACCTTCGCACCGAGAGAATGCCCTATAACTTTTTCCGTTCTGGCAAGTTCAAGGGCTTTGTTGACTTCTCTTCTGATCTCTATGATTCTGTTCCATTTCGCTTCAAGTTTTTCATCTTTCAGAGGGAGAACCTTGGGGAAAAGTTCCTCGAAAACAAGTTCGCTTTTGCCGCTCCAGCCGGGGATGAACTCCCATATCTCGTCCGCAGTGAAGGAGAGAATGGGAGCCATTACTATGCTCATCTCTCTTGTTATGGTGAAAAGCGCTGTCTGCGCTGATCTGCGCTGGTGCGAATCCTTTCTGTATGCGTAAACCCTGTCCTTTATTATATCAAGATAGAAGGAGCTGAGGTCGTTTATGCAGAAGTTCAGGAACGTGTGGTAAAACACGTGGAACTGGTATCTGTCGTATGCGTTGTAGATGCGCTCCTTCACAGCCTGCCAGCGGATCAGGGCATATTTGTCCAGATCAAGCAGCTTATCGTATTCAACTGCGTCTGTATCGGGGTTGAAGTCGGATATTACGCCGAGGAGGTATCTGGCCGTGTTGCGGATCTTCCTGTAGGATTCCACAAGGCGGCTTATTATGTCATCGGAGATTCTTATGTCTTCCGAGTAGTCTTCCGCGGAAACCCAGAGGCGGAGAACCTCTGCGCCGTATTTCTTTATAATTTCATCAGGAGCCACAACATTGCCGGAAGATTTGGACATTTTGCGCCCTTTGCCGTCCACAACAAAGCCGTGGGTGAGTATCTCGTCATACGGTGCTCTTCCCCTTGTGCCGACTGACTCAAGGAGTGTGCTGTGGAACCAGCCCCTGTGCTGGTCGCTCCCTTCAAGGTACATGTTCACAGGCCAGCCGAGCTCTTTTCTCTCCTCGCACACGGCGGAGTGAGAAACGCCGGAATCGAACCATACATCAAGGATGTCCGTCTCTTTTTTCAGCCTTGCGCCGCCGCATTTCGGGCATTTGGCATCCTTGCCGATAAACTCTTCGGCTTCCATGTCGAACCATGCGTCCGCGCCGTGCTCACGGAAAGAGGTGAGAACTTTTTCCTGAACATCCTTAGGTATATATACCTCATCGCAGTCTTGGCAGGTGAAAACGGCTATGGGTACGCCCCATGTCCTCTGGCGGCTGATGCACCAGTCCGGTCTGTGCTCTATCATAGCGTTGATTCTGTTCTGTCCCCATGCGGGAACCCACTGAACCCTTTTTATCTCGTCCAGCGCCTTTTTGCGCAGGTCATTGGTTTCCATGGATATAAACCACTGTGGGGTGGCGCGGAATATTACGGGGTTTTTGCAGCGCCAGCAGTGGGGGTAGGAGTGCTCTATTTTCCCGTGGGAGAGGAGAACGCCGGTTTCATCAAGGAGTTCAACTATCTTGGGGTTGGCTTTGTTTATGTGCTCTCCTGCGAATATTTCCGTGTCCTTTTTAAACACGCCGTAATCGTCCACAGGGTTAAGCACCTCAAGGCCGTATCTGAGACCGACAACATAGTCCTCCTGACCGTGGCCGGGGGCTGTGTGGACAAGTCCCGTGCCCGCTTCGAGGGTTACGTGAACGCCGAGTATTATTGCTGAATCCCTGTCATAGAAGGGGTGCTTGTTTTTTATACCTTCGAGATCCGCCCCTTTGAAGGTTGCCGTTTTTTCGTAAGCGGTTATTTTAAACTCGCCGAGAAGCTTTTCAAGAAGCTCTTCAGCAACGACTATGTATTCGCCGTCGAGATTTTTATTATCCGCCTCAGTGACTTTTACGAGAGCGTAAACAAAATCGGGATGAACGCAGACGGCAAGGTTCGCGGGGAGTGTCCATGGCGTGGTTGTCCAGATTACGGATGACACCTTATCTGATGCCGCAAGTCCGAGCTTTGCCTTGTCAGCGTCACGGACGGGGAATTTGACATATATGGAGTGTGATGTGTGGTTATCGTACTCCACCTCCGCCTCGGCGAGGGCTGTAACGCAGCTTGTACACCAGTAAACGGGCTTTGAACCTTTGTAAACTCCGCCGTTGTTGAAGAATCTGTAAAGCTCCTCAAGGGTTTTGGCTTCGTAAACATGATCCATGGTTATGTAAGGGTTGTCCCAGTCGCCGAAACCGCCGAGACGCTTGAACTCTTCCCTCTGTATGTTTATGAACTCTGTTGCGTATTCACGGCAGAGCTTTCTTATCTGAGATTTTGAGAGCTCATGCTTCTTGCTGCCGAGCTTTTTGTCCACCTGATGTTCAATGGGCAGACCGTGGCAGTCCCATCCGGGGATGTAGGGCGCCTGACGGCCTTCAAATGATTTTACCTTCACCACGAAATCTTTAAGAATTTTGTTCAGTGCGTGTCCGATGTGGATATGGCCGTTTGCATATGGAGGGCCGTCATGGAGAATGTATTTTTCGCAGTTTTCCCTTTTTTTCATTATTTTGGAATATGCGTTCTCTTCGTCCCATTTTTTTATGCGTTCCGGCTCTCTCACGGAGAGGTTGGCTTTCATGGGAAATCCGGTTTCCGGGAGATTCAGCGTGCTTTTGTAATCCATCGCGACAGCACTCCTTTATGATTTATTGGGGGAGAAAATACATATCACTAAAAAGAGCATTAATCAAGAGAGGGATGGTGTTTTGGCGTTGTCAGACGGCTGTTTTATTATGGCAGATAAAACACAAACGGGTATAAAGATTGGAAGAAATGTGTGATAATACCCCCTCAGAAAGCTCACGGAGTTTTTAAATTATATGAAAACCGTTCTCGCAGTTGATTTCCGTATGTGCAGAGCATCGGGCATCGGGACATACATAAGAAATATTGTGCCGTTCCTTATTGATTCATTTGATATAACCCTTCTCGGCAATCCGGAGGAGATAAGGGCATTCCCTTGGGCAGACAGAGTGAAGCTTATAGAAACATCATCAGGGATATATTCTGTCAGGGAGCAGGCCGAGCTTTTCAGGAAGGTTCCGCGCTGTGATGTATTCTGGTCGCCGCACTACAATGTTCCGCTTCTGCCCCTGCGGGCTGGGAAAAGGCTTGTGACGGTGCATGATGCTTACCATCTGGCGGCGGAAAGCGGCATATTCTCCGCAGTGCAGAGGGGATATGCGAAGTTTGTCATGCGCCGCGCCGTCACATTGTCTGATATTGTGCTCACTGTTTCGGAATTTTCTAAAACGGAGATTCTGAAATACTGTCCTGCGGATGCGGCAAAGATAAAGGTTGTCCACAATGCAGTGGACGAAAAACTTTTCAGCGGAGCTAGGAACACTGATGTTATAAAAAAGTATTCCCTGCCGGATGACTACATTCTCTTTGTCGGCAATGTGAAGCCGAACAAGAATCTGATCACGCTGCTGAGGGCTATGGAGCTGATGGACGGTGTGAATCTGGTCATAGCGGGTAAAAAGGACGGGTTCATCACGGGTGATTCCACAGTGGCTTCTATGGTAAACGGATCTGAAAACCTGAAAAGCCGTGTGTTTTTCACCGGCTATATAGATGATGCGGACATCCCTTCTGTGTATGCCGCAGCGTCGGTATTTGTCTTCCCCTCCCTTTATGAAGGTTTCGGCATTCCGCCCCTTGAGGCGCAGGCAAGCGGATGCCCTGTTGTTTCATCCCCTGCTGCGAGCCTGAGGGAAGTCTGCGCGGAGAGCGTTGTTTACTGCGACCCTCTGAACCCGGCGGATATAGCGGAAAAGGTTCTGAGTGTGCGTAATTCCGCGGAACTGCGCGCCGGATTGATAAATAAAGGGTATGAAAATATCCGGCGCTTCGGCTGGGAGAAATCGGCACGGCAGATTGAGGAAATAATAAAGGGGATGTGACGCAGGATAAAGCCCGCCGTGCGTAGTGCAGCAAATTCTCCCCCGCTCTCCTTTGATGCTCTGTTTCAGTCATTCTGAACGTAGTGAAGAATCTCTTATTTGATATATGCTGAGACTCTTCGCTTCGCTCAGAGTGACCTGTGGCTGAAAAAAAAAAGACTCTGGCAACTCCAAGGATGGAGTTGCGCCGTGCGTAGCGAAGGTTTGCTTTGCAAACCGCGAGCGTGTATCCAAAATTTCCATGGATGGTAAATTTTGGATTATTAAGGCAAGACAATGCGCCGTGCGTAGCGAAGGTTTGCTTTGCAAACCGCGAGCGTGTACAAAAATCCCGCAGGATGCGGGATTTTTGTTATTAATTAGACTTTTTTCGGAACCTGTGGTAACTTTTGCTGTCTTTAGGATTAGTTTTACTAATCTATATTAAAAGGAGCTTTGAATTATGAAAAAGTGCATTTTGGCCGTTCTTCTGCTTGTTTCACTCGCAGCATGCGGCGCACAGAAGGAAACCGCGAAGCCTGAGGCGGACGTTTCCGCAGTTATGAAGGAAAATCTCGGCAAATTTTTCACTTCCAAAAACATGAACGATGTTACCTACGAAGTTGAAGTTATCGAACCTGTGGAAGGTGTTGAGGCGCTCAAATTTGTTAAGCTTACGTTCAAAGATGCTGAAAGAAGCCAGGAGCAGTATGTATTTACCGATGGAAAATACATCATTCCCGACATTACAGAAGTTGCTACAGGCACAGGGATTAAAGATAAGCTTGTTTTCAAAAACACTCCCCCCGCAAACATTGACCTCAGCAAGCTGACCCTCGCATACGGCAATAAAGACGCTAAAAACTACATTGTAGAAGTAAGCGACTTTCAGTGCCCCTACTGCAGAAGGACACATGAGTACCTGAAAGAAAAGCTCGCAGGAAAGGATGTCGCAATATACTTTATGCACTTCCCCCTCGCTTTCCACCCGAAAGCAGAGCTTTACGCGAGAGTGTTTGAAGCGGGAATGGCTCAGAACGCCAATTTCTATGATGATCTCTACAGCACAACCCCTGATTTCGATGCGAAAACAGATGCGGAAATTATAGATTTCTTTGCTGCTAAAACTGCTGATGCTGCTGCTTTCAAAGCACTTGTAAATGACAATGCAACAGTCGGAAAAGTCGCTGAGCAGATGCAGGCCGCACAGGCTATGGGCGTCAGCGGAACACCTGCGCTTTACTTCAATGGCAAGCTTATAGGCGGATTTAAACCCCCTATGTTTGACCTTGCCATCGAAACATTCAAATAGAGAAGGCCTTGAATATAAAATCCTGCGGGAGAAGCACTTCCGCAGGATTTCCTTGTTGCGGGGCGAATTATGACCCGATAAATTTGTCTTGCAGTTGTCAGGTTTAACGCTTATATAAACAGTCGATACTGCGGATAGGCAAAACTGATTTGTATGTAAGTTATCTTTTTTATGCTGAACTGTTATGGAGTTATAAAGGTTCAGCATAGCAAAGAAATATACAAAAATTCAAATACGGACAGGCACAGTCCGCAATATTTTAAGGAAGGTGTAGTAATGGCAGCGCCCTTGGATTTTGAAGCCCCGATTATTGAGATAGAAAATAAGATAGCCGAAATAAAGAATATGTCCTCCCTCTCCGACAATGAGATGCAGAAGGAGATGGACTCTCTCCAGAAAAGGCTTGAGAGAGTAAAAGCAAATATATACCAGCGTCTTACGCCGTCACAGAAGCTTATGGTGGCGCGCCACCCCGAACGCCCCTATACCCTTGACTTCATCAAGCTTATGTTTACCGACTTTCTGGAGCTTCACGGCGACAGGCTGTTCAGGGATGATCAGGCTATAGTGTGCGGCATGGCGAATTTTAATGATGCTCCTGTGATGGTAATAGGCCACCAGAAGGGGCGCAACACAAAGGAGAACATCCGCAGGAACTTCGGTATGGCAAGTCCCGAAGGCTACCGCAAGGCGCAGAGGATGTTTGATATGGCTGAGAGATTCGGCAGACCGGTAATAACATTTGTTGATACACCCGGAGCTTATCCCGGAATAGAGGCGGAAGAAAGAGGACAGGCTGAGGCGATAGCCAAAAGCCTTATGGTTATGGCTGAGCTTACAGTACCCATGATTACCGTAATCACGGGTGAAGGCGGCTCAGGCGGGGCGCTGGCGATAGCTATGGGCAACCGTGTTCTCATGCTTGAGCACTCCACATATTCAGTCATCAGCCCCGAAGGCTGCGCGTCTATCCTCTGGAAGGATGCCTCCTACGCCGGGCGTGCGGCTGAGGCTCTGAAACTAACCGCTCAGGATCTCAAAGAGCTTGAAGTGATTGATGAAATAGTAAACGAACCCCTCGGCGGGGCCCACAGAAATCATCACCAGACGGCTCATACCCTCAAAGGTGTGATAGCCCGCCATCTTAAAGAGATTAAGTCTCTCTCGCCTAAACAGGTTTTTGAGCAGAGATACGAAAAATTCCGCAACATGGGTGTTTTCGCGGAGTAATGATGAAAGAGATCATCCGCCTCCCCGAAAGCGTTTCGAATAAAGTTGCGGCGGGCGAGGTGGTGGAAAAGCCGCTGAATGCCGTGAAGGAACTGATGGAAAACTCAGTTGACGCAGGCGCAGACAGCATTTCCGTTGAAATAGAGGAGGGGGGGCTGTCCCTCATCCGCATAACCGACAACGGGCGGGGAATCCTTAAGGAGGATCTGCCCGCCGCCGTTGAAAGGTTCGCCACCAGCAAAATCAGAGACATCGACGACATCTGGAACATACATTCCTACGGTTTCAGGGGCGAAGCCCTTGCCGCCATATCATCCGTAAGCGATTTTTCCATAATGAGTGCCAGAGAAGGCGAGGGGAACGAGCTCCGCGTGAAGTTCGGCGCTGTGGAACCCTTGCGTCCCGCTCCGTCCGTTCAGGGCACATGCGTGGCAGTGAAGGAGCTTTTCCGCAATGTTCCCGCAAGGCTGAAATTTTTCGGCAGCCCGCAGGGGCTTGAACGTGAAATAATCAGGTTTGTTAAACAGTTCGCTGTTTTTACCGACGGTGTGTCCGTTCGTGTTAAAAGCAATTCAAAGGAAGTGTTTTCCGCAGGGCGGGATGAAAGCTTTCTCCTTAAGGCAAAAACCGCTCTGGGTGTGGATGAACTTATTTACGGAGAGAAAGAGTACAGCGGCGTTTTCGTGCGCATGGCAGCCAGTCTGCCCACAGTACAGAGATACAGAAGAGACGCGATGATAGTCGCCGTTAACGGTCGCGTGGTGAAGGATGCCGCAGTTGTTCAGGCGGTTGTTCAGGCTTACCACAGGCTCATTCCCGAAAACAGATACCCTGCCTGCGCAGTGGAGATAAAGGTGCGCCCGGAGGATGTGGACGTGAATGTGCATCCTGCCAAAGCTGTTGTTAAGATGTTGAACTCGCGGGATATTTTCGGCATGGTTCACGACTGCGTTAAGGAAACTCTCGATAATAAGAAAAATACGCCCGCCGGGCAGGACGAAACCGCCGTGAATGTCATGCCCGACTGGTTCGGTGCGGAACCCTCAGATCCGAAGGAATATTTTGTGGCGGAAGCCAGACCCTCCTTCGACATAACCTCCGTTATGGAGACAGTTCAGGAAAAACCAAGTTATTCAAATACATACAGAGAACATCCTCAGGCTCAGAAGCCAGTATACGAAGAACGCCCCTACCGCATAATCGGTCAGGCGTTTGACTCGCTGATAATCTGCGAGATGAACGGCAGCGTGTTCTTCGTTGATCAGCATGTGGCGCATGAGCGTGTGCTTTATGAGAAGTTTCTCAACGAAAAAAACGTGAACATACCTTCCATCGTCCTGTTTGAACCTATGGTTATGGAGGCGGATGCGGAAGAACTCAGAGCCGCTGAGGAGAATGCGGAGGATCTGGCTGCTTTCGGCTTCGGGCTTGAAGTTTTCGGTACTGACAGCCTGAAAATTGTCCGTGTTCCGGCGGATATTCTCAAACGCAACATAGAGAAGGAGATAAGGGAGATGCTCACCGAAATGGCAGAGTGCGCCAAGGGCAGACAGGAGGATTCCAGAATTCTCACCATGTCATGCAAATGCGCGGTCAAGGCGGGGGAAAAGCTCACATTTCCCGAAATGGACAGGATAATGGCTGACCTGCTGAAAACCTCCAACCCGCATACATGTCCGCACGGAAGGCCTATAACCTACTCACTGGACAAGGAAACCCTGTTCAGGAAATTCAACAGATGATTATTCCCATAATAACAGGGGCAACAGGCACGGGTAAAACCGCACTGGCCATAGAGCTTGCGCTCCGCCATAATGCAGAGATAATAAGCGCTGATGCTTATCAGGTTTACAGAGGCATGGACATAGGCACTGCCAAACCCTCCGGTGAGGAGCTTGCGGCGGTTCCCCATCACCTCATAAACATTCTTGACCCTGACCAGACCTACTCCGCAGGTGATTTTTTTGAGCATGCGGAAAAGCTGATTGATGATATAATCTCACGGGGCAGGCTGCCTGTCATCGCAGGCGGAACAGGGCTCTATGCGGAAACTCTCATAAAAGGGATTTTCAGTGCACCGGAGCGGGATGAAAATCTCAGAGCCGCACTGGAAGAAGAGGGGGGAAAGCACGGCTTTACCCTTCTGCATGAAAGGCTTAAATCAGTTGACCCTGAATTTGCCGCATCCATCCCTCCATCCGATAAAACAAGGATAATCCGCGGGCTTGAGATAAATGCTCTGTGCAAAATGAATGTTCGTGAGGCGCAGAGAGTTTTTCATGTTAACCCGAAGCATAAATATTCCGTCTTTCTTATAACGGATGAACGTGAGCGGATGTATGCCCGCATAAACGAACGTGTTGTGAAGATGTTTGATGCGGGCTGGGCGAATGAGGTGAAAAACCTGCTGGGCTGTGGTTATAACGAGAACATGCAGTCCTTTAAGGCGATAGGCTACCGCGAAACTGCGGCACTTGTGAAGGGAAAGGCTGATTTTCCTTCGGTTCTGGCAGCCGTTCAGCAGAAGACCCGCAACTTCGCCAAGCGGCAGGTCACATGGTTCGGGCATATGGACGGGCTGACTGAACTCCGCGCAGGGGATGACAAAAACGCAGACCAGCTTTCCGCATTCATACGCGATTATTGGACTTGAAAAAAAATTAACCCTGACTTATACTTGTGAATTAACGTTATTATTACTCCTGGGGGTATTATGAGCAAAAAAGTCAACATTCAGGATGTTTTTCTTAACCATATCAGGAAAAGACGCATCGCTGTGACTATTTATTTGGTTAACGGAGTCAAGATAGAAGGACTTATAAAGGGGTTCGACAACTTTGTGATCATTTTGAAGGACGATTCCCAGAAAATGATCTACAAACACGCAGTGTCAACTATCGAGCCTTCCGAGGAAATCGACGAAATTGAAATGGCCTGATGGTTTTCGGCGGCGGTTTCAGAGAACCTTTAAGGGTTATTTATTTTAACGCGGTTCTGTACAACAGGGAATATTTCCCTGAGCCTGATACCGCCATCGTCAGTATCTTCGGGAAGCCCTTATTTAAGTCTCCTGAGTTTGATTTCAGCCATACGGAATACTACACCCCGGAAATGGGCAGACCACAGTCGAAATATTTCGCAGGGTATGAAGTTATAGATTCGCCGGAGAGACTGGCGGAGTTCAAGATTAAGGCTGTGGAGCTTGAAAACAGCCTTATGACGGACGGAAAAAGATTTATAAACGTAGATCCCGGTTATGTGGCGCTTGAAAAAGTTGTCGCTGCCAGCACAAAGAATTTTACCCACAGAATATACATAGGCGGCAGAATTTATGCCGACCTTCAGCTTCAGAGAAGAAAAAACGCCTATCAGCCTCTGCCGTGGACCTTTCAGGACTACACATTTCCGCAGGCGCTGGAGTTTTTTGAGAAAATGCGAAACCACCTGATCGCAGAGACTGCAGCGGCTGGTTCATCTGAATAGATATATTGCGGCAGAGGGCATGATGGAGATTTCCACTTCTTCGTTTCTCACTTCGGAAACGGATGACGGCACTGCATCAATAATTTTTGCGGAAAACCGAGTACCCGCAGGGGACGAGCCTCTGTGGGTGAAGTGCGTTCTGGAGAAGCGGAGAACCCTTGCAAAGCCTATGTTTGAATGGCTTAAGGACAGAGCGGATCTCTACGGAGCGCTCTGCACGGAGCCTTCACTCAGCGGTGATCTGTTCATTTTCCTTTGCCGGATGATGAAAAATTCGCCGGAGTTTTTCGCGGCTGCTGCGACGAACAAGGGTCTGCGGACGGATATTTTCACTGCATTTGCCCAGTCCGCGGAGGAAGAGATTCTGGAGAATTTGGCGGATGCTGATATTCTGGTGGATGAACCGTCTCTGGCGGTGCTTCTTTTGAAAAACCCGTTTCTCAGCGATAATACAGCGGCGAGAGTGACGGGCATATCCGGCTGGCAGCCGGATTTTGAGACCAAAAAAGAGCTTGAGGAAAACCTCTACGGGCAGATTCAGAAAATGAGCATTGCCCAGAAGATAAAACTTGCCTCCAAAGGGAACAAACAGGCGCGCGGGCTGCTGGTTCGCAGTCCTAACAAGCAGATTTCATCTGCCGTTATGCGCAATCCCAGAATGACCGAGGAAGAGGTTGAGTTCCTTGTGAAAAACAAAAGCACGTCGGAGCATATTTTCCGCGAAGTTGCCTTGAACAAGGAATGGATGAAAAGTTATACTATCATCAGCGCCATAGTCAGAAACCCCAAAACCCCTCTGGATATAACAATGGGGCTGGTGGGCAGGCTTATGTTTCAGGATGTCGAGTATATTTCCCGTTCAAAGGAAGTACCCGCCACACTGAGACAGGCTGCGGCGAGAATTGTGGAGCAGAAGGCGAAAAAACCATGAAAGCAGGCTTAATTTACTTTGCACTGATAGCGGGACTTGTGCTTTACCTTTTTTTCGGCCACAACGGCGTGCTGAAATACAGGGAGCTCGTGGGGCTCAAAAACACTTATGAAGCTCAGATTATGGAGATGGATTCCAAGATCAGGAGCCTTCAGAAAGAGCTTGAAGCAATAAAAAAAGATAAGGAATATCTGGAGCTTCTCATCAGAAAGGAGCTTAACATGCGCTCACCGGATGAGGACATTTATATTATAGGCAATGAAGCGGTTCACAGTAACGGAGATAACCGAAGCAATTAAAAATCTGCTTGAGGGCACTTTCAGGGACACAGTCACCATCAGCGGGGAGATAACAGGTTTTTCTGTTTCACCCAGAGGGCATCTGTATTTTTCACTGAAAGACGACAAGGCGAAGATCAGGGTGGCTATGTTCAAAAACGCCGCCGTGTCCGCCCGCTCATACACGCCCAAAAACGGAGATTCCGTTGAGGTGACCGGGGAGCTTAAGCTCTACGAATCTGACGGGGCATACCAGATCATCGCCCGGAAGATTGAGTACGACTCCGTGGGGCTCTTCTGGCAGAAGTTTGAGGAAACCAAGCGCAGGCTTGAGGCAGAAGGGCTTTTTGACGAAGCCCGCAAAAAAAATATTCCCGAACTGCCGGAGCGCATAGCTCTTATAACCTCACCCACGGGTGCGGCTGTTACGGATTTTATAACCACCGCAAAAAAGACCGGCGGCAGGTTTGTGATTGATATATGGCCTGTACCTGTGCAGGGCAAGGAAGCGGCGCTGCCTATTATTAAGGCGCTGAACACGGCGGGAAGCCTCACGCAGGTCTATGATGCAGTTGTGCTTATGCGCGGCGGCGGCTCGCTTGAGGACTTGGCTGTTTTCAGCGAGGAGAACGTAGCCAGGGCAGTTGCGGCGACGAAGGTTCCCTGCATTTCCGCTGTCGGGCATGAGAGAGATTTCTCCATATGCGACTTCACGGCGGATCTGAGGGTCGCCACACCCACCGCGGCAGCGGTCAAACTTTCTGAGGGCTACGCTGTCAGAGAAAAAGAGATTGCGGTTTATCAGGGCAGGCTCGGCTCATTCATGGAGAACAGGCTCAACCGCTTAAATCAGCGGATGGACTTTCTGGGGCGCAGGCTGGGAGCTTCTTCCCCTGCGGCAAAGATAGCCTCTCTTAAGAATATGCTGGGTGCGCGTGAGCAGAAAATAACCTCGAAGATGAAGGAAAGGCTTTTCGGCGTTTCCAGAAAGCTGGACACCTGCGCCGGGGTGATAAGAAAACACCATCCGGGCATACGGCTGGAAAGAATGAAAAACAGAACGGACAGCGCGTTGAGGATGCTTAAAACTCTCTCGCTGGACGCATTAAAGGAAAATAAACAGAAACTTGAGCTCCTCAGCGCGAGGCTCGGCGGGGTCAGCCCCGAAAAGGCTCTGGAAAGAGGCTATGCGCTGGTAAGCATAAACAACAGGTTGGTCAGGAAGGCAAAAGACGTCCATCTCGAAGATGAACTTGAAATTAGATTCAATGACGGCTATATTAACACCTTCGTCACCGGCAGGAAACTTTCGGAGGATGGCAATGGAAAGAATCCCGATAACAAAAGAAGGGTTTCAAAAGATCAAAAAAGAGCTGGAAAGGCTCAAGACGATTGAAAGAAAGGAAGCTGTTGAAGCTATAGCCGAGGCGAGAAGCCACGGTGACTTAAGCGAAAACGCCGAGTATGATGCCGCCAAGGAAAGGCAGGGTATGATAGAAGCGCGCATAGCCGAACTGGAAGGCAAGATCGGCAGGTTTGACGTTATAGATATATCTTCACTCTCCTCCGATAAGGTTATTTTCGGCGCTACTGTAACAGTAGAAAATGTTGATACAGAAGAAAGAAAAACCTACAAGATAGTCGGGCCGGACGAGGCGGACATCAGCAGCGGAACAATTTCTATCCTCTCTCCGCTCTCCAGAGCGCTTGTGAATAAAAAAGTCGGCGATGAGACTATTGTTCAGGCTCCCGGCGGCGAAATCGAATACGAAATCATCGAAATATCCTTCAAATAAATTCTCAGCATCAGGCGCTCCCGTTTTCCGGGAGCGTTTTTTGTTCCTTTTACCTGTACTTTTCTATCACCCGTGGGCTATTTTAGCTGTATAATATATTTTATATTCAGGTTTCTTAACCAGTCAGGAGGAAACTATGCATTTCGGCAGGACAGCCTTAATAGTTCTTACGGTGTTTTCCACTTTTTCAGTTATAAAAGCTGAGACCTTTGAAGAATACATGAAATCGCAGATGGATGAGTTCCAGCAGTTTAAGGATGAAAGGGACAAGGAATTCACTGCATTTCTGAAAGAGATGTGGATCAGGGTCGAGACCGAGGAGCCCGTCAAGCAGATTGACGAGCCGAAGCCGATCAAAATACCCGTTGCACCGCCGCATGTGGAAAAAGCTCCCATTCCGGTGGTGAAACCCACTCCTCCCAGACCTGTTGAGGTTCCTGAACCTGCAAAACCAGTTCCTCCCGCTCCCCCGGCTCCTGTGGCGAAGCCTGAACCGAAGCCCGAACCTGTGCCTGTACCGATCGTGAAACCTGAGCCGAAGCCCGAACCTGTGCCTGTACCGATCGTAAAGCCTGAACCGAAGCCCGAACCTGTGCCTGTACCGATCGTGAAGCCTGAACCAAAACCTGAACCTGTGCCTGTACCGGTCGTGAAGCCTGAACCGAAACCTGAACCTGTGCCTGTACCGGTCGTGAAACCTCAGCCTGATGTGGCAGTAATCCCTCAGCCTGTTCCGGTTCCTGTTCCTGCACCTGTGGTTGTTGCTCCCCCTTCGATCAAGGGTAGGGCTCTTGAGTTTGTCTTCTTCGGCAGCCCCATAAAAGTCGGCTATGATACCAAGCTCCAGCTTGGCGCGGAAGCCCCCCTCAGCGGCAGCAAACTGGGCGAATTCTGGGAAAAGGCTGCTCTGGCTGACTACGAACCCCTGATGAATAACCTGCTTAAATACAGAAAAGAGCTCAAAATGACCGACTGGGGTTTCATTCTCCTTGTCAGTGAGGCCTCCGGTAAAATAGCAGCCGACAGAAACGGCAAGGTTCTGCTCACATGGTTCATACTCAGCAAAGCCGGGTATGAAACAAGAACCGCCTATGACAAGGAGAACGTTTACCTCCTTGTTCCGGCAAATACCAGACTTTACGGAGTTTCGTTCTTCACGCTTAACGACAAAAGATATTACGCTGTCTCCGCAGACGGATTTATAAATAATCTGGGCAGTGTGTACACCTATGAAAAAAGCTACCCGAAGGCAGACAGGGCTATGGATTTCCGTATGACCGACTACCCCGACCTCGGCAGGAAAGTTTCAGAGCGCAGCCTGAGCTTCACTTACGGCGGGCAGACTTTCAATATTAAAGTTCCTTATAACATGAATGATATAGTTTACCTGAAATACCACCCGCAGACAGATGTGAGCCTTTACGGAGAGGCCGGGCTTCCTGACTGGGCAGGCAAGCCGCTTCTGGCTCAGCTTGCGCCGATTATCAAAGGCAAGAGCGATGAGGAGGCGGTGAACATCATCCTGAAATTTGTGCAGACAGCCTTCAAATACGCCACAGACGACCAGCAGTTCGGGCGGGAGAAGTTCCTTTTTGCCATGGAGACAATCTATTACCCGTACTCCGACTGCGAGGACAGGAGCATACTGTTCACGTACCTTGTGAGACAGCTTCTTAAGCTTGATACGGTTTTTCTGGACTATCCGGGACATATCGCGGCGGCAGTGGCTTTTAAATCCAATGTGAAAGGAGACTATGTTTCCTTTGAGGGCAAACGCTACACAGTAACCGACCCGACATATATTAACGCTACAATCGGCATGACAATGCCGCAGTTTGCGAAAAATGCGCCGAAGGTTGTGAAGTTTTAGCTTGCCGCGGGGCATGACCCAGAGCGTCTTAAATCCCCCTCCGGTTCCCCTTTATAAAAGGGGGAAGCTGTTGCGGCTAAAAGCAAAACACTCTTCTTTGACAAAGGAGGGCGGGGGAGGATTTATGAAAAGGCAAAAAACTCAGACTGCCGCGTCGCTCCCGCTCCTCGCAGTGACATAATTTGCTGTCATTGCGAACAAAGTGAAGCAATCTCATACATTTGTCCTGATAATTCAAAATTTACCGTCCATGGAAATTTTGAATACATGCTCGCGCCTTGCAAAGCAAGGCTTCGCTCCGCACGGCGCAACATCTTGTCCTGATAATTCAAAATTTACCGTCCATGGAAATTTTGAATACACGCTCGCGCCTTGCAAAACAAGGCTTCGCTCCGCACGGCGCAACCCCATCCCTGGGGTTGTTATGTTAAGCGTGGAACTGTTGTGTTAAGATTCTGATTATTCTGGGCAGCATGTCCTTTTCGAAGTTGTGGGCTTCGTGACCGCCGGTTTTGAATGGGTAGAAGTTTATTCCGTACTCTGTGCAGGCGTTTTCTATACCTGCGGGTTCTATTACATCATCATCCATATTCATGAAAACATGGAGGTTCTGTCCGCTCTTTTTCAGTGATTCCGAGCATTTCAGGCTTATCAGCTTCTCCTCGTCTATATGGTCAAGCCCGTCACCGGTGATTTTCAGCATGCGTATGCGTTTGTCCAGATAGAATGAGGGGTTAACCGCTATTCCTGTCATGTTTTTCTGCGCCGCCATATTGAGAGCAAAGTAACCGCCGAAGGATGAGCCGACAACAGCATCATAGTCTTCCGCATCAGAGAGTTCCGGAGTCCGGTTGTAGGGGTATATATCCACAGTGAAGTGACGTGCGAGGTGAATATATTTCAGGCTGTTTTTTGTATTTACCGATCTCTCAACCACATGGGCAAGCCCCGGAAAGTAAAGTATTCTCATGTTCCTCCCTTTGTGTCAGATTTTATTATAACACAAATTCAAACACCGCTCTTGATTATAATGGACAAAATTTAGTAAACTGAAAAGCTGAAAATAAGGAAGTGATTATGAAATTAGTCTCATTTAATGTTAACAGCGTCAGGAAGAGGACTGAACATGTGGCTGCCTTTGCTTCGGCAAACGGGGCGGACATTATTGCGCTTCAGGAAACCAAGACTGAGGATGAGTTTTTTCCTGCTTCGGAGTTCGCCGGTATGGGGTTTCACAGCGAATATTACGGTCAGAAAACCCATTACGGTGTTGCTGTTCTCTCCGGGCAGAAGCCTGTTTATGTGGAAAAGGGGCTGAGGGCGGAAGGTGAGCAGAAGCGTTTTATAATGTGCCGCTTTGAAACGCCGAAGGGGATGCTGAGCGTAATCAACTGCTATTTCCCGCAGGGAGAGAGCAGGGACACCGAAAGAAAATTCACCATGAAGCGCGAATTTTACGCCGGAGTGGCAGAATATATAAAAACAAACTTCAAAGAGACTGATCTTTATGCCCTTGCGGGTGACTTTAATGTGGCTTACACGGACTTGGATGTCGGCATAGGGGCTGACAGCATGAAAAGATGGCTGAAAGAGGGCAAATGCTGTTTTCTTCCGGAGGAGAGGGAGTGGATGAGTATGTTTTTCTCTCTCGGCATGCAGGACAGCTACCGCATAATCCACCCTGAATCTGCTGAGTTTTTCTCATGGTTTGACTACAGAAGCAAAGGCTTTGAGCGTGAGCCTAAACGCGGCCTGCGTATAGATACTGTGCTTGTGAGCCCCGCTCTGGCAGGGCTTACTGTGGGTGCGGGGATAGATTACGAAACAAGGGGGATGAACTCCCCGTCTGATCACTGCCCGGTCTGGGCTGATTTCGACCTGTAAGCGGACTCTGATATGGTGAATATGCTTGTAATGCTCTACAGCTTCATCATGGGAATCGTGATGAAGCGTTCAGGGCGCTTTCCTTCGGGAACGGCAAATGTTCTGAACCAGTTCATCATCAACATAACATTCCCTGCCGTTACACTGCTTTATATCCACCAGCTTGAATTCAGCTCGGATCTTATATTTCCCGCTCTCATGGGGATTATAGTATTCGCTTTCGGCGCAGGTTTTTTTCTCATTGTCGGAAAAATGCTTAAGCTTAATGACAGGACTATCGGCTGTCTTATGCTTTCAGGCGGTCTGGGGAACACCTCATTCGTGGGCTTCCCCATGATAAACGCCTTTTATGGTGAGGAGCTTATAGGCATAGGCGTTCTGTGTGATCAGGGCTCGTTCTTTGTTCTCTCCACACTGGGCATAATGGTTGCGGCAAAATATGCCTCCGGCAGGGTAAGCTCATGGGAAATAGTGCAGAAAGTGCTGATGTTCCCCCCTTTTCAGGCTATGGCGCTGGCACTGATACTCAAGCCTGTGGTTTTCCCCCCCTGGTTCATAGACTTCCTCCGTGCGCTGGGAGCAACCATAACACCTCTGGCTCTCGCCTCAGTGGGGTTTCAGCTTCACTTGGGGGATATAAAAACCGCATACGGCAGGCTGAGTTTAGGTCTTTTTTATAAACTAATTATCGCTCCGCTTGTCATATTTCTGCTGTATGTTTTTGTGTTCGGCGCGCGCGGGCAGGCCATTCAGGTTACTGTGTTTGAGGCAGCCATGGCACCCATGATCACAGCGAGCATAATCGCAGCGGAAAACGATCTCGACAGGCCTCTTACGGCACTGATGGTTGGGGTAGGTATACCTCTTTCCTTCATCACAGCAGCAGCTTGGTATTATCTGCTGCTGTGGGTATAAAAAATTTATTTAAAGGTAGAATATGTTCATCGAAAAAGTTGCAAGTGAATTTTCGCTCAGACTCAGCAATGTGAAAAACCTTATCGAGCTTCATCTCGAAGGTAACACGGTTCCGTTCATCGCCCGCTACAGAAAGGAAATGACAGGCGGTATGGAGGCGGAGGAGATAAGGGCGGTTATCGAAAGATACGAATACATAGTGAACCTCGAAAAGAGAAAGGAAGAGGTCATCGAGGCCATAAGGGAGCGTGAAAAGCTCACGCCGGAGCTTGAAAAAGCGATCCGCGCCGCAGAAACCCTTAAGGATGTGGAAGACCTGTACGCTCCGTACAAATCCAAACGTAAAACCAAAGGGGACATAGCCCGTGAGGCGGGGCTTCTCCCGCTGGCGGAATATATAAGAGCCGCTGAGGACTTAAAAGGGCTTGAGGCGGAAGCTGCGAAATACATAAACGAGGCCGTGGCGGATGTTCCCGCAGCCATAGAGATGGCAACAGATATTATCACCGAAGACATAGGCCGTGACCCTGATGTAAGAACCAGAATCCGCGAGCTTTATTCCTCCACCACGGTTGTCTCCTGCGAGAAGCGCAAAGAGGTTACGGAAAGAACATCCTATGAGGATTACTACGAATACGAAGAGAAGATAACCACACTGCCGCCCCACAGGGTTCTTGCCATTTTCAGGGGAGAGAGGGAGAAGATTCTCAAGGTGAAGCTCAATCCCGATGAGGAGCTTTGTCTCGCGGCTGTAACGGGAATCTCAGCCCAGAAGGGGATGAAGCTGAACAGCATCACCCTGAAATGCGCAAACACTGCCCTCAAAAAGACGATCAGCGTTTCCGCCGAGCTTGACCTCCGCTCAACTCTGAGGGACGAGGCTGAACTTAAGGCGATAGATGTTTTTGCTAAAAACCTTAAAAGCCTTCTGCTGACTCCGAAGGTTAAGGGCAAGGTGATAATGGGAATAGACCCTGCATACAGAACAGGCTGCAAGTTCGCCGTTGTGGACGAAACGGGCAGACTTCTGGACTGGGGGGTGATGTACCCCACCAAGCCGCAGGAGGATGTGGAGGGGAGCCGCAGGCTTTTCCTTAAATCCATGGAGAAATGCGGCGTAACTGCTGTTGCGATCGGTAACGGCACAGGCAGTCGTGAAACTGAGGAGTTCGTGGCGGAACTCATTAAAGATAAAGAACTCAAAATAACATATACCATCGTCAGCGAGGCGGGCGCATCGGTTTACTCGGCGGGCGAGGTTGCCGCAAAGGAATTTCCGGAGCTTGATGTAACCATCAGAGGCGCAATCTCCATCGCCAGAAGGGTTATAGACCCGCTCAGCGAGCTTGTTAAGATAGAACCGCGCTCAATTGGTGTCGGGATGTATCAGCATGACGTTAACCCGAAAAAGCTTGGTGAAAGCCTTGAAAACGTTGTTGAGGACGTGGTGAACAGCGTCGGTGTGGATCTCAATACTGCAAGCCCGTCACTGCTCCAGTATGTGGCGGGGCTCACAAAAAGCACCGCTGAGAAGATCGTGGCACTTCGTGAGAAGATAGGCCGCTTCATGAGCCGCAGACAGCTTATGGAAGTGGACGGCATAGGCCAGCAGACCTTCCTCCAGTGCGCTGGTTTCCTCAAGGTTTATGACGGTGAGGAGCCTATGGACGCTATGTTCATACACCCGGAAAGCTACGAGGCCACTTATTCGCTTCTGAACAAGCTTAATATATCATTAAGAAATACGGAGCTTATCCGCCTTGCCCTCAAAAGTAAGAATATCAAAAAGATAGCGGATGAAACAGGCCTCGGCGAATTTACCATGAAAGATATTCTGGAAAACCTTGAAAGGCCGGACAGGGATATAAGAGACAGTCTTGATCCCGTTATATTTAAAAAAGGCGTGGTCAACCTTGAGGATATAAAAGAGGGGATGACGCTTCAGGGGAAGGTGACCAACGTGGTGGATTTCGGCGCGTTTGTTGACCTCGGTCTGAAAAATGACGGCCTAGTGCACATCTCCCACCTTGCGGACAGGTTCGTGAAACACCCGTCCGACATAGTCTCCGTCGGCGATAATGTCCATGTGCGTGTACTCTCCGTGGATAAAGATAGAGGGCGAGTCTCACTCACAATGAAGACGAAATAAGCGGAAACAGTTCCATGGATGGAACTGCGCCGTGCGCAGCGCAGCCGTGTTTACCACGGAGCGAGCGTGTGTAAAAAACCGACAGGATGTGCGGTTTTTTACTGTCATGTCAGTTCCATGTATGGATTTTTTAAAATCCTCCCCCGCCCTCCTTTACGAAAGGAGGGTGTTTTTGTCCTTTGTATAACGCATAGACATAGGTAACATAATTAACCGTAGACATAGGTAACATGTTATAGACCCCGTATGGAGGTGTCTATGCCTTGGCAGGAGCAGCGACCTATGGATTCACGTTTAAAGTTTATAA
>JAEWZN010000003.1 GCA_023395255.1 Deferribacteres bacterium | reverse complement strand
GTCAGATTTCAGCAAGCTTGGTTCAGAAACCGCCGAAACCTAAGCGGCGGTTTTCAGACACACGCTCGCGCCGTGATAAACACGGCTCCGCTCCGCACGGCGTCAGCACATCCATGTGCTTCCCACTTTGCACTGTGCACAGTTGGGATAACCTAACCCCTTATAACGGCAGATTTCAGAAAATACTGCGCTATTTTGTAACCTTCCTCCATGAAGAAAGCGGGTTTGACAAACTCATTATACTCGATATTAGAGTCGGCTTCCACGCCGGAGCCGTATATAATCGCCGGAACAGGCTCATTGACGTGGGTACGGATTTTAACGGGCGTCGGATGATCGGGCGTAACCAGAATCCGGTAGTCGCCGAAGGAACGAAGTCCGTCCAGCAGGATGGGGAGCATTCTGCTGTTTATATTCTCCACTGCGCGCACTTTTTCCTCTATGCTGCCCATGTGTCCAGCCTCATCAGGGGCTTCCACATGGAGAAAAACATAGTCGCACTCATTGAAGGCTTTAACGGCGTATTCCGCCTTGCCTTCAAAATTGGTGTCTATGAACCCTGTTGCGCCGGGAACATTGATTATGTTCATGCCCGCAAACGTGCCTATGCCTTTTATAAGGTCAACAGCGGCTATAACGGAGCCTTTCAGCCCGTACATTTCCTCGAATGAGGGGAGCATCGGTCTGCCGCCCTCACCCCAAAGCCAGATGGCGTTGGCGCGGCCGTATGTATTCTTTTCAAATACTTCCGATGCCTTAGTGAGTATAGCATTGATTTTATCAGAACCTTTGCCTGCGGGAAGATATTTTTTTATTTCCTGCCCCATAATGTCATGGGGAGGGGTTGTTTTGAGTTCAAAGTCCGCATCACGGATAACCATGATGTTGCGGTAGCCCACACCGGGGTAAAACTCCACACCGTCATCCTTAAACAGTTCATTAAGAGCGGCAACGGCTGACTTTGCAGTATCGCCCGGAATATGGTGTGCGCTAAAATCATCCATAACAAGGCGATCGGGCGTGAGGGTGACAAGGTTGCAGCGGAAAGCCATGTCCTTCTCACCGAGGGTGATTCCCATTGCTCCGGCCTCAAGGGGGCTTCTGCCTGTGTAGTATTTAAAGGGGTCATACCCCATAACGGAGAGGTTGCATATATCGCTGCCGGGGTAAAGCCCGCCGTGCGCAGTACGTATGAAGCCGCATGCACCGCCCTTTGCCATAAGGTCAAAGTTCGATGTGTCGGCGTACTGCATCACGGTTTTATCACCGAGTTCTGCGATTTTATGGTCGCTCATTCCGTCGCATAACAGAACAAGATATTTCATTTTAAACCTGCCTTATAAAACATTCATTTGGTCTGCAGACAGCGAAGCAGCTTCCGATAAAAAGCTGATGCTCTGCTCAGTCTTCCAGACCCTCAACCCTGATGACCACGGTTTTGTCACGCACAACGCTGAGGTTGTTGATCTCGTTGACCGCATGCATAACCTTGCTCCCTTCTGTCAGATGAGTCATGAACACAAGCGGAACAGTTTCACCGCTGCTCTGTTTGCTGCTCTGGATAGCCTGATAAATGCTTATACCGTATTTTGCGAGCACACTGGCTATTTTGCTCAGTGAACCGGGCTCATCCACCGCAAGGAAACGGAGATAAAAGCTGGACTGTATTTCTTTAATATCCCTTACAGGATAGTAGTAAGTGAGCTCTTTGGTGAACCCCAGGACAGGAACCCTGCGCTCCGCACCGGACATAATGTCGCGCGCTATGCCGATTATGTCCCCCGCGACTGCGCTTGAGGTGGCTTCACCGCCTGCGCCTCTGCCGTAGTGGAAGGTATCGCCCACTTTATTGCCTTTAACGCTGATTGCGTTAAAAACTCCGTTAACCTGCGCCATGAGGTCGGTCACGGGGATCATAGTGGGATGAACCCTTACTTCTATATCATCGTCATGTCTTTTCGCTATGGCAAGGAGCTTTATGCGGCATCCGAGTTTTCTGGCAAAATCTATATCCACCTGCTTAATGCTTGTTATGCCTTCCACAAAAACCTTTTCAAAAGGAACAAGGGTGGCAAAGCCTATGGAGGCGAGAATCGCAATTTTATGCGCGCTGTCGTGCCCTTCCACATCAAATGTGGGGTCAGCCTCGGCATAACCGAGAGCCTGAGCCTCTTTCAGAACATCGCCGAACTCTTTGCCCTCCTCTTCCATTTTGGAGAGAATGTAGTTCGCAGTACCGTTTATGATCCCTGTTATCTCAAGTATGCGGTTTGCGGCAAGGTCTTCCTTAAGCACATTCACTATGGGAATACCGCCGCCCACGCTGGCCTCGAAGCCGATGGTAACACCTTTGGCCTCTGCCGCCTTGAAGATCTCAGCCCCGTAAACTGCAAGAAGAGCCTTATTAGCGGTGACAACATGTTTGCCGTTTGCCACAGCAGCGAGAATGAAGCGTTTTGCCGTTTCATAACCGCCGATGAGCTCGACAACTATGTCTATCTCAGGGTCATTGATAATTTCCATTGCGTCCGTCGTTCGTACCGGAACAGTCTGAAGAAGCGTATCGTTCGTGTAATCGTTAATGCGGAGATCGGCAACAGCCCTAACGTTAATGTCCAGCCCCGTTTTAACGGCTGTGCTTTTAACATTATGCTTTAAAGTTTCCAGAGTGCCTTTGCCCACGGTTCCGTAACCGATGATGCCCACATTAATTTTCTTTTCCATCAAATACCTCCGAAAAGATTACCTAAAAACGAACGCTTCGCTTATTTATTTCAAAATAAGTCTGCAATGATACTGTATTAAACATACCAAGTCAAGACAGGGAAGGTCTTAAAATAAGGGTAAATTTACTAAAAAGTGATTATTGTTTTAAAAAGCGCGATCACAGGTAGGATGCGAGTATCTCCTTCCATTTCACAGGGATGCGGATCAGGCTTCCGTCTTTTACAGGCGCGTGGATAAAACCGTTGTTTACCCCGAACAGAAAAAGATCCCTCGTCACTTCCACATCCTTTATGCAATATTCCTCAATGAGGTCAAAGCGCCCCTCCTTAAACCATTGAAGCGCCATGAGCCCGTCTGCGGATTTGCCTGTATTCAGGGTGGCTGTGGCAAGCTTTTCCAGTGAGAACCGCTGCCCGGTCAGGCTGCGGATGTCCGCCAGCATATCAAACACGAAAGTTCCCCTGAATGCGGGCATTCCGTAACCGGAGAGCACCTTGTTGTCAAAGCCTATGTTGTTAAACCCCACAATCATCCGTGCGGAGGCGAGTCTTTCGGTGAGCTCGGTTATCTTTTCTTCCCTGTAGGCGCTGAACTCGCCGCTGTTCATGGAATAAACCACAGCAACGGACACACCCATCTTATGGCTGTTGTTCCATCCGCCGACCTCGTCAGCCGAATATTTCGTCTCTATGTCATAAACCAGCACTTCGCCGCTGTTTTCGCATTTTATCACAGTCTTTTCCTCCTCATCCTTCAAATCCTCTTCCAGAAGGCGTTTTATCAGATAGACCGCCCCCTGTTTATCCAGCGGATAATTGCCGCTGCCGCATTTGGGCGAATATATGCAGGCGGGGCATCCGTCCTCGCACCCGCAGAACTTCACCTGATTCAGCGTGGTTTCCAGAAGCTCCCGTATTCTTCCGAAGGCTCTTTTCACTATCCCCACACCGCCCGGATAGCCGTCATAAACAAACACGGCGGAGCTTTCAAGCTGCGGATGGTAAGGGTATGAAATGCCGCCCACATCATCCCGCGAACTCAGAACCACAGTGGGAAGCATGGCTATAACCGCATGCTCAAAGGCGTGGATAGCTCCCATGTAGTTCAGCCCCTGCGCTTCGATCTCCTGCCTGAAAGCGGGAGGGATGAGGAAATACATCCCCTTGGTCTCGAACATCACCGGGTCTTCCTCAAGGTCAACATCCTGTAGCTTTTCCCCTGTTCGGGCAGAGATTTTGGAATAACCGGTAAGCCTTTCCGTAACCCGCAGGTCGCTGAAACACGCCCGCATGTTCCCTTCGGTTTTTCTGTCCCGCTCGTGGAGAACAGATGTCTGCTTTTCGGTAAGGGGTATGGTGAAATAGTTGCCGTTAAACGGCTGGAGTTCTATCTCCCGTTTCTGCCTGTCAGTGTCAGTCACTATGAACTGGCTGCCCCTGTGAAGGTAGACCGCGCCCTTGAAATTCTCCGTGTAAACACGTCTGCCGGAGTTGGTGGCTATCATGATTTTGGAGCAGTTCAGGGTGTAGCTGTCCCCCGCCATGCGAAGATCAATATCGCCGTAAGGGTATCTGCCCAGAGCAAACAGCCTGCCGCCTCCCGCCTCCTCAAAGAGCCTTCCTTCCGCCGCCAGTTTCTCTATCTGGACTGCGTTCTCTTTATAGTAAGACTCGTCCCTTGAAACGGGCTTCTCATAAGCGGCGCAGATGATGTGCCCCTCATTTATCTCGGTGTTCTCCCTGTCCACCGCCAGTTCCTCAAACCTGCCTTCAAACAGAAGTTCAGGCTTGCGCACATAGTACTGATCCAGCGCGTCATTCCCCGCGATAAGGATTATGAGGCTGTCCTTAATGCCCCTTCCGCTGCGCCCTGCCCTCTGCCAGAGGCTCATCATTGAACCCGGATAACCGACAAGAATCGTGGAGTCCACCCCGCCTATGTCAAGCCCAAGCTCAAAGGCGGATGTGGAAATAACGGCTTTCAGTTTACCGTCAGAGAACTTTTTCTCTATCTCCCGCCTTTCTTCCGGCAGAAAACCCGCCCTGTATGAACTGAGGGCAGAGGCATATGTCGGGTCAGCGGATATGGCTCTGGCGAATATTGTTTCAGTCTGCTTGCGGGACTTGGTGAAGCAGATTGTCTTGACCCCGGCCTCGATATTCACTTTCAGGAGATAGTTCGCAAGCGCCGCCGCAGGAATATCGGGGTTGAACATCAGAAAATGCTTTCTGCCGGACGGAGCTCCGCTTTTTGATACATGGGCAAACTCACGCCCGAAAAGCTGTGAAGCGAACTCCGCCGGGCTCCCTATGGTCGCCGAGCAGGAGATTATGCGCACATGCGGGTAAAGCCTCTGAAAACGGGCAAAGAGATTGTAGACATGGCTTCCGAAAACGCCTCTGTATGTGTGGAGTTCGTCCACCACAAGGTATTTCAGTCCGCTCAGGAAGCCGTCCCACTCCTCACGCTTGGCCAGCATTGAGTAATGCATTATGTCAGGGTTGCTGATTATTATATTAGGCTGGTCTTTCAATATCTTACGGCGGAGTTTCTTATCTGTGTCCCCGTCGATGACCGCTGTTTTTATTCCGCCGCCGAGGGGGATTTCACTGATGAAATTTTCCAGACTCTTCTGCTGGTCATGCCCCAGAGCCTTAAGAGGGAACAGATAAAGCGCCTTCACGCCTCTGTTATGATAAATATCTTCTATTACAGGGAGATTATAGCAGAGAGTCTTCCCGCTGGCGGTTGGGGTGGTGACAATAATATCCCTCCCTGCCCGCACATGGCGGTAGCTTTCAGCCTGATGGGTGTATAATTTATCTATACCCATATCTCTGACGGCGTTTCGTATAATGTCCGACTCTATTATGTTCAGTTCTTCGAACTCCGCATCTCTGGGCGGGATAACCCTCTCATAGTTAAGGGATGCGGCGAACTGTCCCTTATGCAGGTGCTTTATGAGTTTTTCCATAGCCCTATCTATATCACATCCACCGTCCGGCGCAATATATCAATATCATTCATTATCATCATTGATTATGACGGCATTTTAAAATATACTTTTATAAAGGATTATTAATAATGAGAAATATTTTCACCAGCTTGACAAGCGTTATATTTACGTGCCTTCTGGCGGCAGGGCTTGCATCTGCCGTGCCTTTTGCGCTGGTATTTTTTAACGAATACATAAATACAGCAGAGAAACTGACCGAAGCGGAAAGAACCAAAGCTTCGGAGATAAAAAAAGCCGAGCTCAAGCATGATACCGAGCTTTTCGCAGGTTATATCAGGTTTCTGAGAGAAAGCAGCGAAGCAAAACTCAGGCAGCGGCTTTCTGATGCGGCATCAAAAGCTTACCTCATCACGTCAGACATATATTCCGAACACGAAACAAAAGAATCAAGAGACAGAATTATCAAACTGGTGAGCACTCCGCTTTTTCAGCTCCGTTTTCTGAATGGCAGCGGCTATATATTCGCCGTGGACAGAGAGGGGAAAACGCTTTTTTCACCTGTTTCTGCCGATCTGCGTAAAAAGCTTGACCCGCAGAAACTGAAAGAGGCTGTCACAGATTCGGAAGGCTTTCTTAATATTCTCAGCAATAAAAACGGACTAAGCGAAGCACCCCCGCTTTTTTCCAAGAGGATTCATGTCCGTTATTTCAGAGAACTGGATTTGTACATCTGCTCCGCCGTATATTTTGACGATTTTGAGAAGGATCTGATGCGCAGCGCCGCCGATTTTGCGTCCTCTCTGGAAGCTCCGGAAGGAGAAAAGCTCTTCATTGTCTCTGATGATGGAGTACTGCTCACTGGGAAGAATGCCGGGGATAATCTTCTGACTGTCAATGACCCGCAGGGCAGAGATGTACTCAACAGTCACATGGAAACTGCCCGCAGAGGCGGCGGGTTTGTGAAATACACCCTGAACAGCTACGAAAACGGGGGAACCCTCAGTAAAATATCCTATGTTATGCCTGTGGAGGGCTGGAACTGGGTGATAGGCAAGACAGCTGAGATCCCTTCACTGACAGACTCTTCCCCGCATTTTACAGTAAACATAAACACGGTTCCTGTTTACTCTGCCTTTTTGGCGGCCTGCACAGGTCTGTTTTTGATCGCAGCTTACCTCAGATTTAAAATACGCAGCGGCTTCAGAAGGATTGAGGAATATGTGAGCAAATCCTTCGAGACAAAAACAGCAGAGCCGGAACCCCTCACGGATTTACCGGATGAATTCAGAAAACTGGCTGAAACTCTCCGCCCTCTTTTAGCAGTTTTATTTGATGAAAGCAGACAAAAGAAGGAACAAAAGCTCTTCTACAGCAAAATAACAGACAGCATACCCTTGGGCATCTATACAAAAAGCATAAAAAACAGCCACAGGTTCTCCATCTGGAATGAAACCATGACTTCCATGTTCGGCGTGCCCTCCTCCTCAGCAATCGGCAAAACAGAGGAGGAACTCAGGGAGGAGTTTCCCCTTCTCCCCGTTTTCCGCGCAACGGACAAAGATGCTGAATTAATGAAAAGTTTTATAATTACCAAAGAGACTGAGGTTCAGACCGCTAAAGGGAAATTAATAATCACCGTTACCGCCGTTCCTGTTTTCAATGAAAAAGGCGATGTTGAAACCATTCTCGGCATTGTGGAAAACAAAACATCCGGCAGGAAGCTTGAGAAAGAGCTGACAGCCAAAACAGCCCAGCTTGAGGAGCTTAATCATAACCTTGAGGAAGCAATAAAAGCCGAGACGGAAAAACGCAGGAAAAATGAGCACCTTCTCTTTGAGCAGTCAAAATTCACCGCCATGGGGCAGATGATAAACGCAATAGCCCACCAGTGGAGGCAGCCGATAAACGCTCTGGGGCTTTACATTCAGGACTTTGAAGACTCATTTGAAAGCGGCGAAATGAATATGGAATATGTGAAAAGCATGACGGAAAGCTGCATGCATCTGATTGTTTATCTCTCCAAAACCATTGATGATTTCAGGAACTTCTACGCTGCAAATGAGGCGAAAGTGCGTTTCAACACCGCAGAGCTTGTATTTGAAAGCCTCGGAATGATCACAACGAAGGCGGAATATGCCAACATCGAACTCTTTGTTGTTATGAACAGTTCCGAGCCTGTACCTGTTTACGGACATATGAAAACGGAAGACTGTAAAAATACGGCATACGAGGCGGAAGGCTTCCCCACCGAATTCAAGCAGGTTCTGCTGAACATTTATCACAATGCAGTGGAAGCCATATCAGAAAACAAAAAATCAGGCAAAGCACCGAGAACAGGAACAATTGTCACCCGCGTAACCGGCAGCAGCCGGGACGTGACCGTGGAAATAAAAGATAACGGCGGCGGCATACCTGAGGACATAATGCCTGATATATTTGACCCCTATTTCACCACCAAGGAGCAGGGAAAAGGCTCCGGCGTGGGTCTCTACATGTGCCGCACGGTAATTGAAACCAATATGGGCGGAAAAATATCTGCCCGGAATGAAGAGGACGGCGCAGTTTTCACCATCACCCTTCCCCGCTGAACAGAAACCCAGTTATTCAGAGCAGCCGGATTGCGGCAGAGGACTCTGTCAAGCCCCCTGCCCCGGTACTTTTAGTTAACAGTCAGTGTGGCGGTCTGCGACACTCCGGCCTTATTCACAGTTATTGTCACTGTTCCGTCATTTGCAGCATCTGCCGTGGCAAGCCCGGTTGCGTTTATGGTTGCAACGCCCGTATTGCTGCTTGACCATGTCGTACCCGCCGCATTCGTTATATCCTCGGTGGAACCGTTGGTGTATGTGGCAATAGCCGTATACTGCTGCGTGGCTCCGTTGGCGATGGTCTCGTTCGGCGGAGTAAGGGATATTGACGTTATCGCATATCCTGTAACAGTGACGTTGGATGAGCCTATAACCGCGCCTATGGTTGCCCTTATTGTTGTGGAACCTGCAACAACACCAGTCACCAGCCCTTTGTCAACCCCTGCCGTATTGCCGACTGTGGCACGGGATGTCATGAGAGATGTCCAGTTTGCAGTTTCAGTTATAATAGCCGTGCTTCCGTTGGAGTAATGCCCTATTGCCGTAAGCTGAACGGTCTCACCCACAACTACGGAGAACGGAGCCGGGGTAACGGTTATGCTCGTAAGGGTTGCCGGGTTAACCGTCAGTGTTACAGACGGGGAAGTCACGCCGCCCAGAGTGGCAGTGACTGTTGTTGAGCCCTGAGCAACGGAAACGGCAAATCCCCTGCTTCCGGCAGTGTTGCTTATCGATGCGACGGAATAATCACCGAGGAGCCATGTAACCTGCTCTGTAATATCCGCAGTGAAGCCTGTGGAGTATGTTCCGGTCGCGGTGAACTGCTGGCTGTTGCCCAGAGCCACGGAAGCGCCCGCAGGGGTTATTGCTATGGATGTCAGCGTAGCCGCATCCACCTTGAGTGTTGTTGAGCCCGCAGCACCTGAAAGATAAGCGATTATGGTAACAGGTGTCGCGTTGTTGGCTATGGCAGAGGCAAGCCCCTTTGTTCCGGCAACGTTGCTTATTGAGGCAACGGCGGGGTTATCAGAAATCCATGTGACTGCCGAAGTTATATCCCCGCTTGTGCCGTCTGAATATACGCCTGTTGCGGTGAACTGAACAGTTGTGCCTTCATAGGCGGAAGGAGCCACAGGGGTAATATTTATCGCAGTGAGGGTGGCAGGGGTTACCGTAACAGGCGCATTGGCAGATGTCACTGAGCCTATGGCAGCGGTAATGTTTGTCACTCCGGCGGATATTGCCGTCACAAGACCTTTGCTGCCGGCGGCGTTGCTCACTGTTGCTCTTGCTGTTACGCTTGAGTTCCATGCGGCAATGGCAGTTACATCCATGGATGAACCGTCGGAATAGTAGCCCGTGGCAAGGAACTGCCTTGTACTGCCCACAGGGAGGCTGCTCACCATAATGGGGTTAAGGACAATAGATGTAAGCGCCGCAGGGTTAACAGTCAGTGATGCTGTTCCCGTTACCCCGCTGTATGATGCCGTCAGGATTGCAGTTCCTTCCGCAATTCCTGTTGCAAGCCCCTTTGTTCCCGCTGCATTGCTCACGGCAGCGACTGACGCTGCGGAGGAGCTCCATGTAACAAGCTCAGTTATATCCTGAGTTGAATAGTCGGAGTATATGCCGATCGCCGTCATTTGTCTGGTGGCGCCGAGAGCCACGCTTGAAGAGGCAGGGGTTACGGATATGTGGGTCAATGCAACAGCCGTGACTGTAACCGCTGAGGTTCCCGTCACGCCGCTGAGAGTGGCCGATATTGTCGCCGTTCCTGTGTTTACAGCCGTCACAAGGCCGTTTGTACCCGCTGCATTGCTTACGGAGGCTGATGCCGCATTTGTAGATACCCAAGTAACGGATGAGGTTATGTTAACATTAGTGTTGTCTGAGTATATGCCCGTTGCGGTGAACTGCTGAGTGCTCCCTTTGGACATGCTTGCGGTAAGGGGAGTAACCTGAACAGTATTCAGCACGGCGGGTGTGACGGTAAAGTTTGTGGTGTCGCTCAATCCGCCCAGAGTTGCGGTGATAACCGTTGAACCCTGCGCAAGGGTATAAGCCATGCCTCTGGTTCCCGCTGCGTTGCTTATAGAAGCAACGGGGTTGCCCACTGACCATGTCACTAGGGCGGTCACATCCATCGTGGTGTTATTGGAGTATGTGGCTGTAGCCGTAAACTGCTGGGTAAGCCCAAGCGGAACGGACGGTGCTTCGGGAGTTATCTGGATAGACTGCACAGTGGCGGGTGTCACAGTGAGGGTTGCTGCCCCGCTGCTTATCATACCCACTGAGGCGGTTATCTGTGTTGAACCCGCTGCGAGAGAGGAGGCAAGCCCTTTTGTGCCCGCCGCGTTGCTCACCGTAGCTGCTGCGCCGTTTGAGGAATCCCACACTGCGGTTTCAGTTATGTCCGCTGTGCTTCCGTCTGTATATATTCCTGTTGCTGTGAACTGCTGATCAAAGCCGTTCGCTATTGAAGCCACAGGCGGGGTTATCTCTATGGAGGAAAGTGCGGCGGCAGTTACCGTAACAGTAACTGAGCGTGAGACAGCGCCCACTGTGGCTGTTATATTAGCTGTTCCGGCGGATACGCCTGTTACCAGCCCGCCTGAAACTGTCGCCCTCGCACCGTTTGATGTTGACCATGAAGCGTAAGAGGTAATGTCCTGCGTGCTGCCGTCAGAGTATGTGCCTGTGGCAGTAAGCTGAACCGTTGTGCCGGAGGGGAGGCTCACCACTGCGGGAGTTATATCTATGGAAGTAACGATGATAGGCTCAACGTGAATTGTTGTGGTGTCCGTGATGGAGCCCACTGCGGCAACAATTACGGATGTTCCCACAGTAAGCGTGTTTACAAGCCCTTTGGAACCTGATGCGTTGCTCACTGTTGCCACATTCGTGCTCTGGGAAACCCAAGTGGCATCAGCAGTTACATTTCTCGTAGTTCCGTCTGAGTAATAACCCACAAGGGTAAGCTGCCTTGTTGCTCCGGCAGCGTTCACGGGCTCGTCCGGCTCGATCTCCACCCTTTGCAGTGTTGCGCTGCTCACGGTTATGACAGCCGTGCCTGTAAATGTATCCATTTCTGCTTTTATAGTTGCAGAACCTGCTGAAGATGAAAGAATAAAACCTTTATTAGTTGTATTATTAACAGAAACAGAAGATGATGAACTAGACCATTCAACATTATTTGTTATGTCTTTGGCTAAAACTCCTGATTCAGTATTGTAGTATATTCCTGTTGCAGTGAGAGACACAGAAGAACCCTGTGAAACAGTTGTTTTTGCGGGAGTTACTGAAATTCCCATGAGAATCTCACCTTCTTCCACTACAACATTAATGGTTTTAGTCATATTTCTATATTCAACAGTGATTGACGCTGTTCCATTTGAGTGACCTGTAATATAGCCTGCATTATTTACTGTCACAACAGCATTATTTGATGAGCTCCAGTCAGCAAGATTAGTGATATTTTCAACGGATCCATCTGAATAATGAGCAAAAGCAAAAATCTGTTCAGAAAATCCAATTGTAACTGTTGCATATGTTGGGTTAGTAACGATATTCTCAAGCCGGACAGAATCCCCGCCGCCGCTGCTTCCTCCGCTGCAAGCAGCAAGCACAAGCATCAGGGCGGAAAGTATAAATAAAAGGGTTTTTCTGAGACTCACGGCAACCTCCTGGAACCAAAGGGACATAAAACTAAAATAAGACTAATATTCAATCGTAATACAGCGATAATATCTTTAACATTAAACAATACCCTTTTCACCTAAAAATAACAACTGCCGCGGGCACAATTATGAAAAATACAATAAAACTTTCTTTCAAGCCGGATATTTCCGCGATTGCCGATGAATGTGAGAAGCTTGAGTCTGTTTTGACAGAAACCGGAATAGAGGCTTCCCCTGCGCTCAAGGTGCGCTGCATAGCCCATGAGATTCTGGTAAATGTAGTCAGACACGGCAAGCTGCGCGGTGAAACAGGGAATATCACCCTTGATATAGATATTCAGGAAAACAAAATAGAAATGCTGTTCATAGATAACGGTGCAGAATGGATGCCTGATAATGAAGTTATCAGACATCCTTTCCGCTACAGCTCCGAGGAAGAACTTTACGCCCCTTCGGGCAAAGGACTCAGGCTTATCGGAGCCATGTGCCGCACTTACCGTATGGTCAGATATAACGGCAGGAATCACACGTCTGTTTCAGTTGAACTGAAATAGTCCTGCCTGTCAGATTTAAAGTGGGCAGGGCCTAAATACCGCAGACCAGCCGCGGCAGCCCTGCCCGTCAGATGTATATGATGAACGGGGTCTCAAACTGCCCGGAGGCAGCCCCATTCGTCAGATGTGTCAGCAGAGCTCCACAAGCCGTTTCAACTGCTCAGGATTTACATCCCTGCTGACAACAAAATCCGCTTCGGTCAGATTATCTGCAAACTCGCTCGGCTTCGTCACGATTATCACCGAGAGATCTTCATTTTTACTCTTCATCTTGATCAGAAATGCATTAAGCACTTCAGCCGGAATCCTGCCGGGGTTTATATCAAGAAGAAGAACATCCACATCTATGTTGTCCAGTATGGACGACATATCACTCAGGCTTCTTCCTATGGTGAGTCTTTTTATCCTGTTTTTTACTGAAAGGATAAATTCTTCTGAAATATATTCACCTTCGCAGAAGTAAAGCAGACTTACGTTTTCGAATTTAGTTTCGGCGACCATAAACCACCTCGTAAAATAATGATGCACTTTTTGTATCTGCCTACATATAGTGCAAGAGGTGTGCCAGTTTATGTTTTTTACTTATTAGTAAATTTTATTGATTCCATAAACTATTGTATATAAAGCTGTTTATTCTTTCATCTATAATAATTATGACACATAATTGACAAGATAACAAATTAACATGCTAATAGAAAATGCCTTAAAACAATACAAAGCATATCTCTTTATAAAAAATATGTGACACATTTTGAAACAGCGCCAAACGGGTTCGCTTGCAATCACAGAAGAAAATCAATAAAATAAGGCATTATGGATACTTACAAAATAATGCTGGTCGATGATGACCTGTCACACCTTGAATATACTGCGCGTATCATAGGCAAGAGCTTCACCCAGAAGCCTGTCTGCATCAATGACAGCCGTGAAGTTCTCACCACTCTTGAGGAAGGCGGATTCTGCCTTATCCTGCTGGATATTAACATGCCTCATATCAACGGGCTTGAGCTTCTGACCGACATCAATTTCAGGTTCCCGGAAATCCCTGTGGTTATAGTGACCGCCGCGGAAGATTCCGAAACAGTTGTTTTCGCCGTGCGTCAGGGCGCTTTTGACTATGTTACGAAAGCATCCGGCAAAAACAGGCTGGTAGCCGCCGTTACCAAAGCTGTTAAACACTATTTCACCATGAAGGAACTGGATAAGCTTAAGGAAGATTTTTTTGATCCGGCTGACCACAGCATGATTTCTCAAAAGTTTGTCTCAAACAGTCCAAGAATGGCGCGTGTTTTCGGCTACATGAAAAATATAGCCCCCACCCCTACCCCTGTTCTCATCACCGGGGAAACAGGAGTCGGTAAGGAATTGATAGCAGAGCTTATTTATGATATGTCCGGTATGAAGGGACGTATGGTAAAGGTTAATGTATCAGGCCTTGATGACACTGTGTTTTCCGATACCCTTTTCGGCCACGTTAAGGGCGCTTTTACCGGAGCTGACGGAATGCGGGAAGGTTTGGTGAAGTCCGCGGAAAACGGGGTGCTTTTCCTTGACGAAATAGGCGATCTGGAACAAAGCTCGCAGGTTAAGCTTCTCCGGCTTCTTCAGGATAATTCATACTATCCGCTCGGTTCGGACACCGTACGGCAGGTGAACACGAAAATTGTCGCCGCAACAAACAGAGACCTGAAAACAATGAGCGAAACAGGAGAGTTCCGCAAGGATCTCTACTACCGCCTTATGTTCCATAATATAACGATTCCTCCGCTGAGAGAGCGTAAGGAGGACATTCTCCCTGTAACGGAGCACCTGCTTGCGGAAATTGCGGAAAAATACAATACGCGCAAACCGGCTATAACTGCGCCGGCCCTTATGCTGATGACCGGGTACGAATATCCCGGCAATGTGCGGGAGCTTGAAGGCATACTCCATGACATGGTAGCGGAGTCACATCCTGAGATTATAGATGACAAGCTGGTTGCAGACTATTTCAGAAGAAAAGGGCTTAAGCTTGAAGTACAGATGGAGATCCCCGGTCTCGCGGACAGGCTTGAAATAACCTACAGAGGCGTTTTCCCAACCATAAAAGAGGTCAGTGATCACCTAATACAGATGGCGCTGGACGAGGCGGAAGGAAATATCTCAAAGGCGGCTCAGCTTCTTGGTATAAACAGGCAGACAATCTACAGACACCTTTCCGAACAGTAGGCTCAGCCTGTCGCCCGGCCTGTGTCTGTAATATCCTTGATTTCAGAAAGGAGATACCTCTTTCCATCGACAGAATGAGTCTTTGAAATGACCTCCACATCCCTCACTCTGCCGTCAGCAAGCCTGTGGGGGAAAATAAAGTTGCTCCTGCTGTTTTTAGCAGCTTCCAGCCTCTTCTTCATCACCACAAAGTAAGGCAGAGTGTTTATCTCCGTTATTTTCATGGAAATGAGACGCTCAAAAGGATAACCGTAGAAATGAACGGCAGCAATGCTGGCATCAAGAATATGCCCGCTCAGGGAATCGATAACAAGAAGAATACGTGCTGAAAAACGCTGTTCATCATTCAGAATTTTTTTAGATAATGAAGGCTGCTCCGGAGAGAGCCTGAAATCGGCTTTGTCTGCATTGCCATTGCGGCTGTCCATAAATCATTCCTCAGAATATTGTGTATATGTATAACTATATCCTGTGAAGGTAATATGCACAACCGTTTTACAAAAATTTACATTTGTGTCTCTTTTTCAGCAAGGATCGTTCTTGCGGCTGCAATGGCCCACATATCGAAAAAGGTGTTTTCAAGATACTCAAGCTGATGGCTGTCCAGCTTTTTGAGCCCCATTCCCTGAATAACGGAGGACATAAGCGTATTAAAACGCATGTAAAGCGGATGGCGCTCGCCTATCACCCTGCGCATCACAGTGTTGACGTTTCTGCGGAACTCTATGACATCCTTATTTTCCAGAGCCAGAATGTGGTTAATGGGATATTCCTCCGGCTTTTTCTTATAACCGAACCAGAATATAAACCTGAACATCCAGACCAGATTGGCAGTTTCTATTATCCTGCCCCCGGAAGCGTGTATGTAGTCAGAATTGTACTCGCTGGCGAACTTCCGGTTATTATACTTTCTTCTCAGCGAGTAACCCGTGCTGATTGCTTCCGCACAGACCCGGAGCAGACGCTCCACTCCGCGGTAAAGCTCCTGCAGAGCCTCCTTGCTGCCCTCAACAAGGTCTGAGTTAACTGTATGTATATCGTAGCAGTAGTTATATATGCCGCTGATTGTCTTTTTCAGACCGGAGGCGGTGTTTATAAGATCATTAAGATACTTCCTGTCATCATCGTCAAGAGTCACAAGCATTTCAGACTTGCAGAAAGTTACAAGGCTCTTAAGGTACGATATGCTGGCGTTGTAATATGTGAACACACCTTCGGAAGGTTTGTCAAAGGAAAGAGCCTTTCTAACCGGTTCATCCCACTGGGTGAGATCCCTGTTGCAGTCAGCAATCCAGCCGTAGAACTCTTTTTCCAGCTTTTCAGCCCATTCCACGCAGTTATCAGCTATGGATATAACATCAAGTTTAATATCCATTACCTGACTATGCTTCATATCAGCCCTGTGCCACTTGCTTTCAGGGCTGAAAACATCACGCTGAACCCGTTTTGACAAAACAAGATCAATGTTTTTAACAAAACGCAGTGCCTGCTCGTCCACGCATCTGAGAGGAGAATACACGTTCGGAACCCGACCTCCTGTTTATCAATAAGTATCTGTCAACAATGAAACTCTGGAATATAAGATATAAAGAAAGAATCATAGCGCAACAAAAAATGTGAAAATTCACGTCAAAAACTGAACATTTGCATATCAGTCTGAGCTGAAAAGCCTATTCATAGAGCTTTTCTGCACACATAACGCGATCTGCCGAGGCAAGTTTTTTCTTTTCCGCAGAGAAGTCAATGCCCTCCGAGCAGATATTCAGCAGCCTGATGCAGTAAGGATCGTCAGTGAGGGTGTAGGTTATCCACCTTCCCTCTTTTTTATCAAAAATAAGCCCTGCTTTTTTAAGCACTTTGAGATGAGCCGAAATAGTGGAAAGGGCAATATCCATCATATAATTTATCTCACACACGCACAGCGGGCGTATATTAAGCAGCATCAATATTTTAAATCTGCTTTCATCCGCAAACCCTTTAAGTATTCTCACTCTTGACTCAGCATTTTCCATTTTTATATCCATAAAAATATATTGACTCGCCTGTTAAAAAAATATACTAATCCTTTCAGAGGTAAAACATGAAAGAACGAAATATATTCCTTATCTTAGCGGCCATGTTCGGGTTCATTTATTTTGTGCCGTTTTCCTCTCCGAAAGTCTCCGGAGCCATACTGGAGGCCTTTTACCTTCTTCAGGACTATGTCAGGGAACACACCCTCACCTGCCTTATCCCGGCTCTTTTCATAGCCGGAGCTATGAGTATTATGATCTCTCAGGCCTCTGTGGTCAAGTATTTCGGTGCTGAGGCAAAAAGAGTTACGGCGTATGGAGTTGCCTCTGTTTCAGGAAGCATACTTGCTGTCTGTTCCTGCACCATTCTGCCTCTGTTTGCCGGAATATATTCCAGAGGTGCGGGCATAGGCCCTGCCATAGCTTTTGCTTATTCCGGTCCGGCAATAAATATACTTGCAATTGTACTCACCGCAAGGGTGCTCGGCGCTGAAATGGGGATAGCACGCGCGCTGGGTTCCGTGGTGTTCGCGGTAACAATCGGGCTGATAATGGCTCTTATCTTCAAAGATGAGGCAAAAACACAGAGCGCCCCCAAACGGGCTCAGGCTGCCCGTTCATCACGCTCCGCAGGCATGACTGTTCTCTTTTTTGCGGTGATGAGCGCCGGGCTGGTGTTTGCCACATGGGCAAAACCTGATTCAGAAAGCGGCAGACTTTTTTCGCTTATTTATTCACTGAAATGGTATCTTGCTGCTGTTAGTCTGCTTTTAACGGTTTACCTGTCTTTCAGGTTTATGAAAAGCGATGAACGCAGAACATGGATGACAGAAACATGGTCATACTCTAAAATGATAATTCCGCTTTTGTTCATAGGAGTTTTTGCTGCGGGTTTCCTTCTGGGCAGGCCGGGGCATGAGGGTATAATTCCCTCACTGTACATAGAAAACCTTGTTGGCGGAAACAGCCTGAGGGCAGTTTTCACTGCATCGGTGATAGGCGCTTTCATGTATTTTGCCACCCTGACGGAGATACCTATTCTTCAGGGGCTCATAGGTGCAGGTATGGGCAAAGGCCCCGCTCTGGCTCTTCTGCTGGCTGGCCCGGCACTGAGCCTGCCCAGCATGCTGGTTATCAGGAGTGTTATAGGAACAAAAAAAACTGCGGTGTATGTTCTGCTGGTTATAGTAATGTCCACAGCCGCAGGTATGATATACGGAAAATTCTAAGAGGTGACATATGATTATAAAAGTTCTCGGACCCGGATGCCGCAACTGCCAGATTGTCCACGAAAACGTGCTCAAAGCTGTGGAAGAGCTTGAGCGCACTGATATTACGGTGGAATACGTGAAAGATACCACAGAAATATCAAAATACGTCATGGCTACCCCCGGTGTCGTGATAGACGAAGTTGTGGTTCATGAAGGCAAGCCCCTCCCCACTGTGGATATAATCAAGGAAATGATAATAGACGAGGAATACGACTTCGGCGACGGCGAAAGCTCAGGCGGATGTGGTTGCGGCGGATGCGGGTGCTGATATGAAAAAACGCGTCCTTTTTGTATGCATTCACAACAGCGCCAGAAGCCAGATGGCCGAAGCCCTGCTGAACAGCATGGCTCCCGATAAATTCATTGCCGAAAGCGCAGGACTGGAACCGGGTAAGCTTAACCCTTTTGCAGTGCGTGCTATGACTGAAATCGGCATAGATATATCGAAAAACAGCACAAATGCAGTGGCAGACTACCTTAAGGAAGGAAGGCAGTATGATTATGTAATAGCTGTCTGCGATAAGGAAGCTGCCGAGCAGTGCCCAATATGCCCCGGAACGGGCGAAAAACTCCACTGGGCGTTTGCAGATCCGTCATCCTTTAAAGGAACGGATGAAGAAACACTGGCCTTCGCCGCGTTTGTAAGGGATGAAATTGAGATCAGGATTAAGGAGTGGCTCAGCGGCTTCTAGCTGTGCTCACTCCTGAGTATTTTGAGAGCTTCATCAAACTCGTAGCTGTTTATGGCCTTGTGCAGCCTTTTGAGCTCCTGTTCGCTGAAAAAAGCCGAGGCCTGTTCACGGACACTCATAAAATAGTCCACAGTCTCGCTGTCGTCATCTTCAAGCAGGCTGCACATCTTTTCCATAATGCGCTCAAAATCCTCTCTGGAAACAGTCTGAATCGGTTCAGGCTGCTTTGCAGGTGCTGATGATTTAAGAGCAGCAGTAATAGCAGAGGTGAGTCTGCTTATCTCTGCGGCGAACTCTTCCGCAGCGGACTGGTAGTTCCCTTCATCAGCAATCAGTTTTTCAAGCACTGCCGACAGTTCGTACAGTTTGTCCGCACCTATATTGCCGGCCACACCCTTGACAGTGTGTGCTGTGATTTCCGCTGCTTTAAGATCACCTTTTTCAAGCTCTGACAGAAGTTTTTTGTCCGTATCTGCGTTTGATGCGGCAAATTTTTCAAGCATCCTAAGGTAAAGTCCTGTCTTGCCTGCCACAGTCCGCAGCCCCTTTTTAAAGTCCAGACCTTCAACAGGCGGAATATCGGGCTCATTCAGCGCACTCCCCACAGAAACACTGCAAATTCCGCCGAACTCACCGGTTATGCAGAAGCTTTTCATGCAGCTGTAAAGCTCTTCGGGCATCAGAGGTTTTGTTATATGTCCGTTCATGCCCGCCTCGCGTGTTTTCCTCCGCTCCTCATTGAGGGCATGGGCAGTCATGGCTATAACAGGAAGCTCAGCAAAATGCGTATCGGCTCTTATAATCTTTATGGCCTCGTATCCGTCCATTTCCGGCATCTGGAGATCCATGAAAACTATATCGCACCTCTCGCCGGATTTAAGGAAAGAAACAGCCTCTTTACCGTTTTCGGCTTCAAACACTACTGCGCCTGTATCTTCAAGAAGCTCAACAGCTATCTGTCGGTTTATCTCGTTGTCATCAACAACAAGTACACGCACACCGCTGAAATTCTCGGCTGTGACGGCTGCTTTTATATCAACCTCATATCCGGACTTGAAAACAACTGATGTGACACCGTCAATCAGAGAGGATGCTGTCACCGGTTTCAGGATAGAGCCATGCGCTCCGTGCAGTTCAACTGTCTTACGGTCAAGCTCCCTGCCGAATGCAGTAACAAGAATAACATAGGGCTTGTTTTTTATTGTATAGTCGTTCGCTATAATGCCAGCAGCTTCCAGACCGTTCATCTCAGGCATCTTCCAGTCCATAAGCACTATTTTGTATGGGTCGCTGACATCATGCTCTTTTATCATTATCAGCGCATCCTCTGCGCTGCCTGCCTCATCGGGCTCAAACTCCAGATTTTGAAGTATTTCCATTATTATCTGTCTGGCTGATGAATTATCATCAACAACAAGAAACTTCATATCTTTAAGATGCTCCCGACCGTATTTCAGCCATGGAGCCACAGCGGTTCCGGTCTCAAATACTGCACTGAAAGAGAATGTGCTCCCCTTGCCGTACTCACTCTCAACCTTTATTGAGCCGCCCATGAGCTCTGTGAGTTTTTTTGATATGCTTAAACCAAGCCCTGTTCCGCCGTATTTTCTGGTGGTTGTACCGTCTGCCTGAGCAAAAGCGGCGAACAATCTGTTTTTCTGTTCCTCGAAGAGCCCCACCCCGGTGTCCCGCACAGCAAAAGCTATTTCGGCCTTTCCGTCAATTTTTCTAATCAGCCTGACACTGAGCTCAACCTCTCCCTCTTCGGTAAACTTGATGGCGTTGTTCACAAGGTTAATAAGCACCTGCCCAAGCCTGAGCGGGTCGCCTTTGATCACAGCAGGCACATCCGAGGTGACATGAAGCAGAAACTCCAGCCCCTTCTCCTCTGCCTTCTGGAACACCACAGTAACAATGTTCTCCAGAACGGAATCAAGCGCGAACTCAATATTTTCAAGCTCAATCTTGCCCGCCTCAACTTTTGAGAAATCGAGTATGTCATTAACAATGGAAAGCAGCGATGCCCCTGCGTTTTTTACTTTCCTTATGTAGTCTGCCTGTTTCAGAGTAAGATCGGTTTTCAGCGCCAAATCACTCAGACCTATAATGGCGTTGAGCGGTGTGCGTATCTCATGGCTCATGTTGGCAAGGAATATAGACTTCGCCTCTGTGGCGCTTTCTGCTGTCAGTCTGGCTGCTTCAAGCTCTTTCATCACCCGTTTTTTATCGGTTATATCCTCTTTGATTCCCACAAAGTTTGTAATTTCCCCTGCACTGTTTTTCACCGGGGATACTACAACTGATTCCCAGTAGTAAACGCCTGATTTTTTCCTGTTCAAAAATTCGCCGTGCCACTCATTACCGGCAAGAATAGTCTCCCACAGGGAGCGGTAAACAGCGTCATCAGTGTTTCCTGATTTAAGTATGGAAGGCGTACTGCCCTTTGCCTCTTCAAAGCTGTATTCAGTAAGCTCGGTAAACTTGGGATTAACATACTCTATCCGCCCTTCAGCATCTGTAATCATAATGGAAGCCGGGCTCTGTTCAACAGCCTTGAAAATTTTCCGGTTCTGCTCTTCCGCAGCCATCCTCATTTTTCTGTTGCCCCAAGCCACATAGACCATACCCAGAACTATCAGAACCACAGAAAACACAACCCAGAAAACAGAATATCTGACAATGGGCGGAAGAATGCTCTCCATTTTTACAAGGTAAGCTATCCGCCATGTACCCTCAAGATCATGCCAGTCAACAGGGTGAGTTTTGACCAGATATTTCTCACCTTTAAGTGTTATATCTTTTCCGTCCAGAACTGCGCCCAGTTCCTCTGCATCCCGCTCAAAAGAGGCTCCGAACCTCCTGAGAGAGGACAGCATTTTTTTCTTCTCCTGATTCAGGCTGCCCGCTACCTTATAAAGATATTCCGGCCTGTTGGATGCGAATATAACGCCATGGGGGGAAACCATAAAGACGGGATCCTCATATCTGCTCATGAAATCCTCAAGGTGTTTGATGGAATCCTTAACCACTATTACGCCTATGATCTGAGAATCAGATTTTTTGTCCGCGTATACGGGTGTGGCAATGTAAAGACCTCTTGTTTTAGAAGAAATACCATGAGCAGCAAAAACGTTCTGTACCCCCTTAATAGCCTGAATGAAATAGGGGCGGAAGCTGAAATTCTGACCTGTAAGAGTTATGGGTGAGATGTCAGAATAGGAAACAACTATTCCCTGCTTATTCAGGACATAAACTGCCTCAGCGTCATTTTCTTTAAGAACCACCTCCTGAATATCCATAACAAGAGGGTGATCATAAGGCAGGTCACCAAGAACAATTGATTTTACATAAATATTGATTATTCCCAGAATGTTTGCTGCGCCCATACTTTTGCTGTAAATTGTGCGGGAGTGAATGTTGTCAACTATCTCGGAAGCTCTTAACTGTATTTCAGAGCGCTTTTTGAATATGAATATTTTTTCAGTGACCGCCACTGCAACGTAGGCCGCAGAGAGAGAAATGATAAAAAGAGCGGAAACAATTGCAAATAATTTTAAAAATCCCAGTGTTTTTTTGCGTTTCATTTTCAGTCACCGAAGTTCTCTTTAATGCTCAGTACATCCGGCATGCATTTCAGAAAGGCTTCCGCCATTCTGGGGTCAAAGTGCCTGCCGCTTTCGCTGCGGATATAATCCACAGCCTTTTCTATGCTCCATGCAGCTTTGTAAGGCCTCACACTGGTGAGCGCATCAAAAACATCCGCAACAGCCGCTATACGCCCTATTATCGGAATTTCCTCCCCTTTTAACCCGTCCGGATAACCGCTCCCGTCCCATTTTTCATGGTGCGTAAGAGCAACGGTGGCGGCTGTTTGAAGAAGCTCTGACCTGTGGCCGCCTATAATCTTAAACCCAATCTTGGGGTGTTCCTTCATCAGCCGCCACTCCTCCGCATCAAGAGGCCCCGGTTTCAATAGTATATTATCAGGTATGCCGATTTTACCTACATCATGCATGGGGGCGGCGGTGAGTATAAGCTCAGCTTCTGAATCCTTCATGCCGATTTTCTTTGCGATAAGCTGGCAGTATCTGCTCATGCGGATAACGTGCATTCCGGTTTCGTTGTCTTTATATTCAGCGGCAAAGCCAAGGCGTCTGATTATCTCAAGCCTTGTTTCCTGCAGTTCCTTTGTGCGTTCGCGCACCATGTTTTCAAGCATGCGTTTGTTATCATACATAGCAAGCTGCGTTTTAACTCTGGCAAGTACAATGGGAGCGCTCACAGGTTTTGTGATATAGTCCGCTCCTCCGGCACTGAAACCTTTAGACTCGTCTTCTACCTCACCTTTGGCGGTTATGAAAATAACAGGAATTGAACGGGTGATTAAACTGGATTTGAGCGCGCGGCATACTTCATAGCCGCTCATTTCTGGCATCATAACATCAAGCAGGATTATATCAGGCAGATCTTTTTCAGCAATTTCAATCGCCTTGCGCCCGTTTATGGCTACCTTAACCCTGAACTCAGGTTTAAGTATATTGCTGAGAATGTCTATATTCTCAGGGACATCGTCCACAACGAGAACAGTCTGTCTTCTGTCATGGTCATCCATAAGATACCCCGCATAAGCACAGTTATTTTGTCCGTATCAGATAATAACACAGCTTGCAGGGATAATGATAAAAAATAGTATATAAAAATTACATTTTGTGCAGATTTTTATCTAAAGAAGTTGGCCTGCGGAATCAGACTATTTATTAGTTCTGACTATTTCATTAACTTCATCAACAACATATTCCATATGCTCAAGCATAGCCTTGTACGCCTCCTCCGGATCACGGGCGTTTATCCCTTCGTAGATTTTCTGATGCTGGAGATAAAGCCGCTCAAAACGTTCATTATCAGTGTAAAGACGTGAACGAACCTCATAGCTCACCTTTTCCACCCACTGGTATATTGTGTTCATAATGTGGATCAGTAGTATGTTGTTGGTGGCGTATGATATTGTGTTGTGAAAATTTGCATCGGGGATGTGCCCCACTTCTCCTTTGTCAAGAGCTGAGCGCATTTCATCCAGATACTCCTTCATATTGGCTATCTCTTCATCGCTGGCACGCATGGCAGCAGTTTTGGCAGCCCATGTTTCAAGGATTTTACGCACTTCCATCAGGTCGACTATGGCATCCTCACGCTTGATGAACTCCTCCATAGCCTTATCGATGGTCTGGGAAGTGAGGGATTTTACGTAGGTTCCGTCACCGTGGTTCTGAGTCAGAAACCCCTGAGCCTCCAGCTTGTGGAGAGCCTCTCTCAGTGACGGACGGCTTACGCCAAGCTGCGCGGCAAGCTCCCTTTCCGACGGAAGCCTTTCCGCCGGGGCAAGCTGCGCAGTGAGTATCATTTTCTTTATCTGTTCATAGATAATGTCACTTATCTTTTTCTGTCTAATCTTTTCAAACTTCATTTCCACGGCCTTTAACAGTAAGTAGCATTGAAAGAGTATATATTAAAAATTACATTTTTCTAATATATTTTTTGCGTGGAACACTATTTTATTTCTTTTATAAAATTATAAAGTTCCGTCACAGGATGAGTGACTTCCGCATCAAGCCCCTCTCTCGCGGCAGCATCAGCAAGCTGCATGGCGCAGCCCGGACAAGGGGTGTATACCTTGTCTGTTTTTTTGTCCTTCATTTCCTCAATTTTTGAACGTGAAAAACCTTTTGAGCGCTCATAGTATTTTATGCTGAAAGTACCGGCAAAACCGCAGCAGCTTTGGTTATCAAGCTTCATATACTCAGTGTTTGTGCTGCTGCGCACAAAGTTTTCCACCAGACCTTTTTTGCTGTCCTGATAGTGACAGGGAAAATGGATTGTGCTTCTGCCTTCTGCCCCGGTTTGCAGCCTCACGTTGAGAATTTCCTCAAGGAAAACCAGAATGTCCACAACTTCCAGCGGGCACTCTGCTCCTGTCTGTTTGGGACCCATCTCATACAAGCCGTATCTGCATGTGGGGCAGCTCGTGATTATATATGCAGCGTCCTTATACTCTGCCAGAGCATCGTAGTTGGCGTTAACAGCGTTTCTGTACATTTCAAGCTCGCCCATGGAGGCGGCAGGTATTCCGCAGCAGATGTTTGTTTCCGGCACATAAACAGATACACCGAAGTGCCTGAGCACCTCCACCACAGCGGTTCCCCACTCGGTGTATATGAGGTTTACCGCACATCCGGGGTAAAATACAACACGCATAATTTCATTGTCGGCTCTGTTAAGCCCGCCGTATTTTTTTACGAAGGCCTCACTTTTGATCTCCACAACATTTCTTCCGCCCAGACCCGGAATCATGGGTCTGTAAATTCCGTCCTTAACCTTTTTGCTGCCGAACTTAAGCCCCATGTGCATAAGCGGAGCCATTCTGGCCATAAGTTCCGGCTTTTCCATAGCAGTTTTAAGTATAAGTTTCTGCCATTTGGGCAGTTTTTTTATCTTGCGCAGCACTTCCCTTCCGCGCAGGAAGATCTCATCGGTTTTAACGCCGCTGGGACACGCCTTAAGACACCTAGTGCAGAGAAGACACTGATCCAGATGTTTCAGTATTCTGCCTGCGTCCTCAATGCGTCCTTCATATACAGACTGGAGCAGCGATATTTTACCGCGCGCAACCGATGATTCCCTTCCGTCAGTGCGGTAAAGCGGGCAGTCCGACTGGCACGTGCCGCACTTCATGCACTGGAGCATCATTTCCTCAAGCTCATGGAGCTCTTTTAACAGTTCATCCATCTACAGCCCCATTTTGTGAGGATTAAGAAGATTTTTCGGATCAAGGCCGTCTTTCAGCTTTTTCATAAAGCGGATTGTTCCGGCCCCGACCTCGCTCTCAAGATACTTTGCCTTTGCCGAACCTATTCCGTGCTCGCCGCTAATTGTTCCTTCCAGCTTAAGGGCTGAGGCGAATATTTCGTCAATGGCTTTCTCCACCCTTATCATCTCATCCTTGTTCCTTTTATCGGTAAGGATTGTGGGGTGAAGGTTGCCGTCTCCGGCATGACCGAAGGTTCCCACCGTAAGATCATACTTAACGGTGATGTCTTTGATACACTGCATCATCTCCGGTATACGGCTTCTGGGGACAGTGGCATCCTCAAGAATCAGCGTGGGCTTAAGACGCGCAAGGCTGCTGAGAGCCTTTCTGCGCGCCTCCCAGAGTTTGTCTCTCTCTTCCAGAGTTTCAGCGATATGCACTTTTCCGCCAAGTTTGTTACAGATCTCTTTGATCTTGGCGTATTCGTCCTCTACCGCTGCGGGGTGGCCGTCCACCTCTATGAGAAGAAGTCCGTCAGCATCGGTGGGCAATCCGATTCTGGCTCCTTCCTCAACAGTCTTAATTGTAAACCTGTCCATAAGCTCCAGAGTCGCAGGAGTTATCTTCGCCCCGATTATTTCCGACACTGTCACGCTGGCCTTCATAAGGTCATCATAAATAACAAGCATCGAACGCGAAGCCTGCGGCTGAGGCACAAGCTTAAGTGTATGTTCCGTCATAACGCCGAGCAGACCTTCGGATGAAATCATCAGTCCGCTGAGATTAAAGCCGGTCACCATTTTAACGGTTTTACCACCGGCTATCACGGCGTTTCCTTCAATATCAAAAAACTTAGTACCCATAACGTAGTCGCCGGTTACACCGTACTTGAGAGCGCGGAGCCCTCCGGCATTTTCGGCGACATTTCCGCCTATGGTGGACATTTTCATGCTTCCCGGATCGGGCGGATAAAGAAGCCCTTTCGCACTGACAGCCATAGCCAGATCAGCAGTAACCACGCCGGACTGAACCACTGCGTACATATCCTCTGTGTTTATTTCCAGAATTTTATTAAGCCTGGACATCAGCAGCACACAACCGCCCTTTATGGGCAGCGTTCCCCCGCTGAGGTTTGTTCCTGCCCCTCTCGTTACGAGAGGAATATTCTCTTCGCAGCATAGTCTGACTATTCTGCCCACCTGTTCGGTAGTTTCGGGTTTAACAACAATTTCGGGTACGCACATTTCGCCGAAGGAGGCATCATATGCGTAGCACATGAGATCCTCCTCTTCTGTCCAGACATTTTTACCCGCTATTTCGGCGAATTTGGCTATCAGGCTCTTGGAAAGCATTTTGTCCTCACTCTTATTTAAACACTGCGTTAGGCAGCCATGTGATAATGTCGGGGAATACCACGCACAGTATCAGCGCTATAAGCTGAAGCAGTACGAAAGGTATAATACCTTTGTATATATGGCTGAGTTCCATTCCTTCCGGTGCAACCCCTTTGAGATAGAAAAGTGCATAGCCGAAAGGAGGCGTAAGGAACGACATCTGGAGGTTTACGCAGACAAGTATCGCAAACCACAGCGGGTCAAAACCAAGCTGGTTTACAGCTATGGGAGTGAATATCGGCACGCAGAGAAGAAGAATTCCCAGCCAGTCCACAAACATTCCCAGAAGGAAGATGATGAACATCATAACGCCGAGTATCACATATCTGTTGTCACTGACTGAGAAGAGAATGTCAGTGAAAACTTCTCCTCCGCCGAGACCCATGAAAATGGATGTATAAAAGTTTGCGCCGACAAAGATAAGCATAACCATGCAGGTTATTTTCAATGTGGCGTAGGAGGCATCCTTAAAGAGTTTGATGTTAACCCTGCGGTTGGCAAACGCAAGAATAAGTGCGCCCACACAGCCAAGACCTGCCGCCTCAGTAGGTGTTGCGATACCTGCGGAAATACTTCCGAGTACAGCAAGTATGAGGAACAGAGGGGGGAAAAGAGACTTGCACATCATCACAAATTTCTGCATTCCGGTGTGGATTCTCTCCTCTTTAGGGATAGGAGGGCCTGCGTTGGGCTTAACCTGGCAGTAGATAAAAGCGTAGATAAGATACAGAAGAGCAAGGAAAAGACCGGGAACAACAGCGGCCATGAAAAGCTTGCCGACGCTCATTCCTATCAGACCGCCGTACACAACAAGCATTATCGACGGCGGAATAAGTATTCCCAGTGTTCCGCCCGCAGTGATAACCCCCGCGGTGAGCGAGAGATCGTACCCCTTCTTAACCATGGAGGGTGCGGCAAGAAGACCCATAGCAACAACAGAAGCGCCGACGATTCCAGTTGTAGCGGCAAACACGGTACACACGACTATTGTCGCAAGCGCAAGCCCGCCTTTGATCGAACCCATGACAACATACATCGTTTCATACAGTTCGTCCGCCACACCGGACTTGTCCAGAAACTGTGCCATCAATATAAAAAGCGGAATAGCCACAAGAACATAGTTGGTCATCAGGCCGTAGCTTTTGTTGGCAAGGATAAAAAACGCCGTGGGGCCGTAGCCCAGAATTCCGAAAATAATACCAAGCCCGCCGAGGGTTATTCCAAGGGGGTGTCCGAGGAAAACAACCACAAGCAGGATGACAAACATCGCTACCGATAAAAATTCAGGAGACATCATGCTCTCACACCTCTGATCTGCTGAACAGCTTTAAGGAATTCTGCTATCCCCTGAATAAGAAGGAAGACAAAGCCCACTGCCAGGAATGTTTTGAAATGATAAACAGGTGCTCCCCAGGGGGACTGCACACGCTCAAGCCCCTGCCAGGACTGAAGAGCAAAAACATAAGAGGCCTTAATAGCTATTATCATAAAAGGGAAGAATAGCACGAGGTAGCTCACCGCAGCTATCCACCCTTGAACCTTCGGGTTAAGTTTTGCTGTTATAATATCTATACCTACATGCATTTTATGCTTCAGCGTGTAGCCGAAGCCCATGAGGAACATAACTCCGTAGAGCATGTTGCTCAGGTCGAATGCCCACACTGTGGGTTTTCCGAACAGTTTTCTGCTTATAACTTCGTAGACAACAACCACAAGCAGCAAATAAATGGAAAAAGAAAATACCTTTCCCACCCACTCTGTTACTGATTCTATCAGTTTGATTAACTTTTCCATAAATGCTCCGAAAAATGACTGCAACAATACTGTGCGGATTTTAACCGCCTGTTCCATATACGTAAGATGCTTACAGTCCGACCGAAAATAAAACTGCACAGGGCGGGCAGAGCCGCCCCATGCAGTCAGATTGATATATTATTCGTAGTGTTTGCCCGCAAGATACTGATCTTTCGGGAAAGCAGCAACTCCGCCTCTGAGGTCTTTCCACACAGAGTATTCCTCTATGAAGCTGTTCTGAGAGCCGAGTATTTTATCAAGCAGAGGGTTTTTCGCCCTGAGCTGCGCGAGGTAAGCGTCAGTGGTTTTCCTGAGTTCGTTAAGAGAAGCAGGGTCAAGCTTGTTGAACTTCACACCTTCTGCCTGATATTTCAGGATAGCCTCAGCATTTTTCTTTTCGCTTCTTGCTATGTCCCACATCTGTGTTTCATAGGAAGCTATAAGAAGAGCCTGCTGGAGGTAAGGAGGAAGAGCATCATATGCCTTCTTGTTTACAGTGAACATGTTCTGTACGCCTGTCTGGTGCCAGCCGGGAAGCATTACGTTTTTAGCAATTTCCTGGAAGCCCATGGGGTAAGTGATGAAAGGAGTTGAGAACTCTGCTGAGTCAAGAACGCCTCTTTCAAACGCGAGGTAGATTTCGCCGCCGGGAAGCGGAGTAACGGAAACACCCATTTCTTTAAGGATGTCTGCCGCCCAGCCCACTGTTCTGATTTTCATGCCGGAAAGCTGTTTAACATCAGTAACGGGGTTTTTGGTGAAGAAGCCCATCTCCTGGCCGGAGTTACCGCCCATGAGAGGTTTAAGACCGAAGTTGCCGTAAAGCTCATCAGCAAGGGCGATACCGCCGCCTTCCATAAGCCATATGGAGTATTCGATGTTATTAAGACCGAAAGGAACAGAAGCGAAAGCAACGAAGCCTTCATCTTTGCCTTTCCAATAGCCGGGCCAGTCGTGACCCATTTCCACAACGCCGTTTCTCACAGCGTCAAACACCTCGAAAGCGGGCACAAGCGCGCCATCGGGGAAAACTTTGATTTTGAGCTGGCCGTTGGTGATTTTTTCAACGGTTTCAGCAAAGTGTACAGCCGTATCGTGCCAGGGAATCCCTGTCGACCATGTTGTAGCCATTTTCCATTCATAGGTTTTGGCTGCCGCTGCTGCTTCCGGAGCGGCTGTTGTTTCAGCTTTTTTGTCCTGACCGCAGCCGACTACGGCAAAGATCATAGCTGTGAACATCACACATGAAATTAAAAGTTTGACCAGTTTTTTCATACTTCCTCCTGACTGAGAGAACACTAACCAGTAAGTGGTAAATTTTTCAAACCACTTACAAGAAGTATACCATAGGAACGTCATTGTCAATCTTTTTTATCGCATATTTCATAAACATGTTATAATCAAATCAGACCTTTGAAACCCTTTATTAAAGCCATTATTCATAGGTTTAAACATGAGGTTAATTTTTTAGATGATACTAAACAATGCCCATAAAAAACTGTTGACTTAGATTTCATGGAAATATACGCTATTGGTAAGACCACTAAAAAGGTGACGCTGAAATGAACGTACTGACAGAAACCTTTATCAAATATTCCGAAAGTGTAAGCAATAAAAACCTGCTCCTCTCTTTCGAAGAGTTTTCAGAAACACTCGGCAAGCATAATTTTGACTATGTAAGCCTGAAAACGGACGCACTCCCCGAAAAAATTATCACTGCCGGAAATGAAGGCATAGGTGATGCCCTTGTTGAGGCTGATTTTGCCATTGCCGAAACCGGAAGCGTGGTAATTGAAAGCACTGATGAGAGACTGAGGAAAGCAACCTGTCTGGCGGAAAGGCTTCATGTGGCCGTACCTGCGTCCAGAATAGTTCCCATGCTGGAGGACGTGGCTGACTTCCTTGAGGAAAAGTCATCCAATCCGGCATCCTTCACCGCCTTTATCACAGGCGCAAGCCGCACGGCAGATATTGAAAGAGTGCTCACTATCGGTGTGCACGGCCCATGCGAAATGACAGTATATATAATAACGGACAGGTAGGCAGACATGAGCGGAAAAAACGGAATAAAACGCAGCCTGAACGACAAAATCCTCTACACCAACCTTAAAAACTTCGCCTCAGCATATAAAGCATCAAAGGCAAACGCTTATGCAGGGCTCGACTTTCCCTCTATGGCAAAAGAAATGAACTCGCTGAAAGCCCTCACCAGAGAAAGGGCGGAAAACCTCTTTGAGGAGTTCAAAGCAAACGCGGAAAAAAGCGGGGCAACCGTTTACAGAGCGGCAGACAGCCTTGATGCCAGTCGCTACATAGAAAAAATATGCCGTGAAAAAGGCGCAGGCTCCGTGGTCAAATCAAAATCCATGACCAGTGAGGAGATCAAGCTCAATGCCTATCTTGAGAAAAACGGCATAAAACCTGTGGAAACAGACCTCGGCGAATGGATTCTCCAGCTTGCCGGGGAACACCCTTCCCACATGGTTATGCCCGCCATACATAAAAGCCGCGGTCAGGTGGCTGATTTGTTCAATGCCCTCCTCAGCGCAGGGCTTGACAGGGAAAATATAGCAGCGATGGTGAAAACCGCCCGTCACGCTCTGAGAAATTCCTACTTTGAGGCGGGAGCGGGGCTCACCGGAGCTAATGTTGCAGTGGCATCCACCGGAACCATAGGACTGGTGACTAACGAAGGGAACGCAAGACTTTCCGCCACTGTCCCCCCTGTTCACTTTGTGCTTCTCGGCTATGAAAAGCTTGTGCCGGATTTCAGAACAGCGCTGAAAGTAATAAGAATGCTCCCGAAAAGCGCGACCGGACAGCGAATCAGCACATACACCACATGGATAAAGGGTCAGGTTCCCTGCGAAGCATCCGCAACCGGACACAAAGAGGTACACTATATATTCCTCGACAACGGAAGGCTCGCCTTCCTTGACCATCCTCTGTTCGCGGAAGCGCTGAAATGCATGCGCTGCGGAAGCTGCGCCAATGTCTGTCCAGCCTATGAAATGGTGGGAGGTCACGTTTTCGGCCATGTTTATCTGGGGGCAATAGGCCTCATAATGACGGCTATGTTCCACGGTGAGGAAAAAGCCCGCGACATCCTTAAGATGTGCATCGGCTGCCGCGCCTGTTCAACAAACTGCCCGTCAGGAATTGACCTCCAGAAGATAATAGCAGAGCTCAATGTGAATATGGGCAGTAAATTCGGCCTGAATCCGCTTAAAAAATTCCTTTACAGCAACATATTAAGCAGCGGTAAACGCTTCCGCGTGATAATGAAGGCGGGCTCCATCCTCGCAGCCCCGCTGACAGCAGGCGGCAGAATAAAGAAAATCCCCTTTGCAGGAAGAGAGATAAACTTCCGCGAGCTTCCCTCAATCAAGCAGAAAACATTTACGGATGTTAACGGGCAGAGAGTAAACCCCTCCGCAGCAAAAGGAAGAGTATTCTTCTACCCCGGATGCGCTGTGGAGTACTTCTACCCCCAGATGGGAACAGCACTGGTAAGCTTCCTTGAAAAACAGGGGTATCAGGTTGATACTCCTGACAAAGCCACCTGCTGCGGCCTCCCCGCAATCCACGGAGGGGACGGAGAAGGCGGACGCAAAACCATCTCTGCCTGTCTCGCACAGATGAAAAACCCGGATGACTATAAGGCGTACCTCGTTCTCTGCCCAAGCTGCGGTTTTGCAGTGAAAGAGGACTTCAAACACTACACGGAAGATAAACCGGAGGATTTCAAAAAAGCCGGACTGATCTCAGACAAGGTTAAGTCCCTTGCAATGTTCATCAAAGAAGAAGGTCTGACCAATATCCCGTTTAATAAAGGGGCAAAAGTCACCTACCATACACCCTGCCACCAGAAACGTGGGCTTGGTTCCTCAGCAGAGGAGCTTCTCACCTCGCTTCTGGGTGAAAATTTCATCCCCATGACAGACAGCGACGTATGCTGCGGCTTCGGCGGCTCATGGTCGGTGGAATATCCGGGCATATCAGCGGGAATACTTGATAAGAAAACAGAAAATATTGATAAAACAGGCGCGGACACAGTTCTTACCGACTGCCCCGGATGCGTTATCCAGATCGCGGGCGGACTGGGCAAAAAAGGGAAGAATATAAATGTTATGCACCTGTCGGAGTTTCTGAAATAGGCTTTCTACCCCTCTCCTAACTTATCCTGTGTCCCCGCTTGATCTTCAGCGGGAAAAAGCGGGGACGCAGAACACCTTAAACCGTCGTTACATTAATCCGCCCTTAACTGCACTGAAACCGATGCGGACTCCGCAGCACTCAAGCTCATAACGTAAAACAAATGTTTGAAAATAATGAAATTACATAGTATTATCTCCACTTACAACTTTATTGGGGGTAAACAGTGGAGCAATTTCAAAACCTTCTTAATGCGGTAGGCAATATAGTTTGGGGCCCGCCGCTTCTGGTCTTACTCGTGGGCACGGGAATCTGGCTCACAATCAATCTCAGGTTCCTTCAGTTCACAAAACTTTTTCACTCACTCTGGCTCGCTCTCATAAAAAAGAGAGAGAAAGACGACCATCCCGGAGACATCACACACTTTCAGGCGCTTATGACTGCCCTTTCCGCTACGGTGGGGACGGGTAACATAGCGGGTGTTGCAACAGCAATAGCCATAGGCGGCCCCGGTGCGATGTTCTGGATGTGGATGACCGGCCTTGTGGGCATGGCAACCAAATACGCAGAAGCCGTACTCGCAGTTAAGTACCGTGTTCAGAAAGCCGACGGCTCAATGAGCGGCGGACCTATGTACTATATCTCAAACGGTCTGGGCTGGAAAAAACTCGGTATTCTTTTCGCAGTCTTTGCTGTGGTGGCTTCATTCGGTATCGGCAACATGGTTCAGTCAAACTCGGTTGCTGACGCTATGAGAAGCACCTTCGGCATACCCGCGCACTATACGGGCATCGCGCTGATGTTCATCACGGCGCTGGTTGTTCTCGGCGGGATTAAAAGCATAGGCAAAGTTACAAGCGTACTTGTACCTATCATGATTGTTTTCTATGTATTAAGCTCAATCGCTATCCTTGTTATGTACGCAGGTCACCTTCCCGGTGCTTTTGCTCTCATATTTGAGAAAGCCTTCTCCCCCACAGCCGCCACGGGCGGTTTCGCAGGAGCAGGTGTTATGCTCGCCATCAGGATGGGTGTCGCAAGAGGCGTTTTCTCCAACGAATCAGGCCTCGGAAGCTCACCCATAGCAGCGGCAGCAGCGCAGACAAAACACCCCGTTACTCAGGCTCTTGTCTCCATGACGCAGACCTTCATTGACACTATCATAGTTTGTACGATGACAGGCCTTGTTCTCATAGTGACAGACACATGGGCAAGCGGCAGAAACGGCGCTGATCTCACCACATTCGCTTTCTCCACCGGTTTTTCCGGCGGTGCGGTAGTTGTGGCGGTAAGCCTTGCACTTTTCGCTTACTCAACCATCCTCGGCTGGTGCTACTACGGCGAAAGATCAATGGAGTATCTCTTCGGGCTTAAGTCCATACCTGTTTACAGATACGTATTCATCGTATTTGTCGGTGTGGGCGCAATTTCAAAGCTTGATATTGTTTGGCTGCTTTCAGATGTTTTCAACGGACTGATGGCAGTGCCCAACCTTATAGGCCTTCTGGGACTTACCCCTGTGGTGGTCAAGGAAACCAGAGACTACTTCGCTAAACTCGGCAGCGAATAACAAAAATCAGACAGGCGTGCTCAGACTGGGCACGCCTTTTCTTTATATGTACTCCTGCAAGCCTTCTTTTATCTCTTCATAGGCGGCGAGCCTGACGGGCATCACTCCGGTTCCGGCGAAGCATGCGGCCTCATCAGCCTCAAGGATAACGTCATCACCAGTGCGGTAACGCTCCACAGTTATCTTCTTGCTCTTTGTCACCTTCACCTCCATAAACGGGTTATGGTAGCTGACAGAGCCTAGCTGGCGCGCGGCGGAGTAACGCACTGTCATTTGCAGGTTTGATAAATCAAGCCCTGCAAGGAGTGAGGGGTGTATAAAAAGCTCACTGTCGTTCAGCATGAACTGTCTGCCGTCCGCAAGCGATGCGGCAGTTTCCTCTGCCCTCTCCCCTTTGAGGCTGACTGTTCTGATGTGTCCGCTTCCGGTGAGTGTTTCATAATCCTTCATGATGAATGCCGCGTTGCGTCTGCGGGCACCGACTGCCTGAAAACGGTTTTTATAAACGAATGAGCAGTAATTGACGGGCAGATTAATGTTATTCTCTCTGCCGTATTTGATAAGCTCCAGCGCAGTCAGTTCAGACTCCAGAACAGTCACCCTTTCGCCGTGTATATACGTATAATTTCTCTTAATAAACTTTTCAAAGTTGTACGGGGTAAGCCTAAGCTGATGCAGGTTAAGGTGCTTTACACCGCATTCGGCAAGCTCAGGCATGAGCTTCTGCAAAAGCTCCTTTTCCTCCGGGACAGCAGGAATCTCGACTGTGACCGTGGGTATAATTCCGCAGGCGCGTCTGAGATTGTCCAGTTTGTAGGATGTGGCTCCTATATCAAAGCGGATCTCATCAAGCCCTGCGTCCCTCAACTGAGCCAGTATCTCCGAATCAGCCAGTGTGCCGTTGGTGTACATCCAAAGGTATATATTGCTCCCGAAGGCTTTTTTTATGGTGCGTATGAAGGCCAGAGTGAGCTTAGGCGTGAGCAGAGGCTCACCCCCGCTGATACTTGCGCCTTTGAAGCCGAATTTTTTGAGATAAGCGGCGTATTCCTCCGGTGCGGGGAAGGTGACTGTGTTAGTGGCGGGAACGCCCTTCTCATCCTGAGATGCCGGGCAGTAAAAACAGGCGCAGTTGCATTTGTTATTGATAAACAGGCATGACCACTCACCGCTTCCGCAGAGGCGGCAGCCGGGGGAAAGGTTTTCGGAATCCGCCTTTGTTCCGGCATAGTCCCACCTGATTTTATCTTTCAGGCTCTCAAGAAGCTCTTTTCGTTTTAAAACGGCCGATACGGCCTCGTCGGGTGTGAGAAAACGGAGGGAATCGTACCGCTCCCCGTATTCCTTTTTTGCTGAATCTACAAAGCTGTTTAAATAACCGGCATCCGCATCCATATGCCCTCCCCTGAGGAAACACGGGGATAATAGCTTATACGGCGGAAGAAATATACAGGAATTTTTGACCTTTACTGAACCTATCTCTTAAATGTGACAATGTTTTTGCAGCGTGGGCATTTGATCTGGACAAGGTTGACATCCCCTTTCATCAGAAGTTTGCTGCAGTTCGGGCATCTGTATTCTTTTTCATTGTCCACAGGTTTTATTGTCTGTTCTTCCTTCATCAAATTTAACCCCTCCCAAAGCTGATTTCTGAAAAGCATACGAGTTTATTAGCAGTATCAATTAAAGTTTTAAACTTCTAACTCGCTTAAGGAGTGTTGTCAATCATTTTCGGATAAACCCACGCGAATTAGTTCATTCGGAATAGCGGTTAAGCATCAGCACACCGCACAGAAAAGCGGCCACAGTAAGAACAATCAGGATTACCAGAGACATAAGGATAGCTGAATCCATATTTACGGCGCGTATAATAATATTTGTATGAGTGAGCGGAAATATATAGACCAGCTTATTAAGCAGAGAGGGCAAATTATCAACAGGATAGAATGTGCCTGAAAAGAAGTTCATGGGCATTATAAAGAAATTCATTATCATTGCATTTGCTTCCATATCCTTTAGATACAAGCCTATCATAACCCCAAGGGATGAGAAAAAAAGCAGATTGAAAAATATGGCGACAACAGAGTAAAAGCCGAACGGAAAAACGTCAAACAGCAGAAACCCGGCAGACATAACCACAGCGGAAGCCATAACCCCGCGCAGAATGCCTGACATGACAAGCCCGGTCATAACAGAAAGCGCTGAGACCGGGGATGTTATAATGTTCTGAAAACTTTTTGTGTACAGTCTGCCGAAGCTGACCGATGTCATGACAAGATTGTATGAGTTCATCATTGATGTCATGCAGACTATCCCCTGCACAAGGAAATACTCATACCGCACCCCGTCAAAACTTATGCGTGAACCGAACCCGAACCCGAACGCCGTAAGAAATATAAGCGGCGATACAAGGGAGTAAACAACGAAGCCGAACTTTTTAAGCTTATTTTTAAGAAGAAGCATTTCCCGAAGAAAAACAGCCCATGTTCCGTAAGCAAAGTCATACACCGTGTTCATTAATTCCCCCTTCGCTCACCACAACATCCTCAAGGCGGGCATCCCTCACTGTGTAGCCCGCTGTTCCGTTTTCCCTGACGGCGGCATCAAGCTCATCTCTGCTGCGGACAATACGGAAAATGCGGCAACCGTCTGACCCGCTGGTTTCAAGAACATATCTGCCTGTCTCGCTTATCAGTTCCTCCGGCGTACCCATGCGCTTTATCTTCCCTGCGGACATAATCGCCACCCTGTCGCACAGGTTTTCCGCTTCTTCCGTGTAGTGAGTGGTGAGGAGGATGGATTTGCCCCTGCTTTTTATCTGGGCTATCAGGTTCCATATTTCCCTGCGGATAGACGGATCAAGCCCAAGCGTGGGTTCGTCCAGAAGAATAAGCTCCGGTTCAGCCAGCATCACCCTTGCTATTATCACCCTTCTTTTCTGTCCGCCGGAGAGCTTGTCCACCGGCTCATTCTTTTTGGAAATTATGCCGAAACGCTCCATAACATCCGTAATTGTGCTCCGGGAACAGGGAACCCTGCGCAGAGCGGCATAAACACGCAGATTATCATAAACGGTGAGTTCACCCTCCAGATTGTTTTCCTGCGGCACAACAGCAACAGACTGACGCACTCCGCGCCTGTCTCCCATTACATCACATCCGTTTACCTCAATGGAGCCCGAATCGGGTCTGGTCAGTGTGGAAATCATTTTGATAACGGTTGTCTTGCCAGCTCCGTTGGGTCCGAGAAGGCCGAAGATCTCACCTTTCCTGATGTGAAAGCTCACTCCGTCAACAGCCTTTACGTTCTTATAAGATTTATGAAGGTTTTCTATTTTAAGAATCAATGTCTTACTCCGAGGGGGACGGCCACTGTCTTTTCGATTCCTTCCTCATTAATTCTGATAATTTTTGAGCGGATATTAAAAACACGGCTTATATTCTCCGTACACAATACATCTTCCGGTGCTCCGTCCGCAACTGTTATGCCGTCCTTAAGGGCAGTTATCCTGTGACTGAACGCGGCGGCGAGGTTAAGATCATGCAGAACCATGATTACTGTCATCCCGTGCTCATCATTAAGCCTGCTCAAAAGCTCCAGAACCTCAAACTGGTGGTGAATATCCAGATAAGTTGTAGGTTCATCCAGAAGGAGAATCTCCGGTTTCTGCGCAAGGGACATTGCTATCCAAGCCCGCTGCCTTTCCCCGCCGGAAAGCTGACCTATGCGTTTAAAGCGCTTGTCAGCAAGCCCTGTGGCCTCTATAGCCCAGTTTACTGCATCCCTGTCCTCATCTGTGTAGCGGTTCATAAAACCGTGATGCGGTGTGCGCCCGAACGCCACAAGACAGTGCACAGGCAGATCCATAGGCGCTGAGGGTGACTGCGGCAGTATGCCTATCTTTTTTGCTATGCTCCTGTCATCCATTCCGGCAATCGATTTCCCTTCCAGAAGAACCTCACCGGAAAAAGGACGGAGCAGCCTGCCCGCCGTTTTCAGCAGGGTGGATTTACCCGACCCGTTGGGGCCGATGACAGTTGTTATCCGCCCCTTTTCAAAACATAGGGACACTCCCCTGAGAACCTCTTTTTTTGCATATCCGGCACGCAGTTCGTTTACACTCAGGCATCCGGTCATCATTTTATGCCTCTTGTGAGAAGATAAAGGAAGAACGGAGCACCCAGAAATGCCATCAGTATGCCCACAGGCAGTTCATATGGCGAAAAGAGCGTTCTTGCTGCCGTGTCCGCAAAGATAACTGTCACCGCGCCGAAAAGAGCGCTGAACGGTATGAGAAACCTGTTGTCTGAACCGATTATAAGTCTCGTTATATGAGGAATAATCAGTCCAACAAACCCCAGAAGACCGACTGCTGAAACTGCTGATGCGGCAAGAAGCGCAGCCAGAATGGTAAGCATAAACTTTGCTTTCTCCACATTAAGCCCCAGACCGCGGGCTATGTCATCGCCAAGAGCGAGAATATTAAGATATTTTGCCCCGAATACAGCACCGAAAAGCCCCACCGCGGAATAAGGGAGAACCATGTAGAAATGGTTCCAGCTTTTTCCGTTCAGCGCTCCAGCCATCCAGTTTACCGTGCCCTGAACCCTGTCGCTGAAAAGCACTGTCAGGGCGGACATAAAAGCTCCGAGAAATGCTGAAAGCGCAACACCAGCAAGCACAAGGCGCAGTGTGTGCGCTCCGCCGTCATAAGCAATAAAATAGATTATAAGAGCAGCACCCACCGCCCCCAGAAAAGCCGCAGGAGGAACCACAGCCGACTGGGACGGAAACAGAATCATAACCGTCATGGCGGCGAGCCCTGCTCCGGCGGAAATGCCTATTATGCCGGGATCAGCCAGCGGGTTTTTGAGTACTGACTGGAGTATAGCTCCGGAAAGAGCAAGGTTTATCCCCACAAGTCCGCCTACCAGAATGCGCGGCAGACGGATGTTCATTATCACCTGATATATGCCCTGATTCGCATCTGCGGAGGTAAATACCGCAAAAAAGTCTCCGGGGCTGATGCCCACAGAGCCTTTTGCGATACTGAGAATAAGCCCGCAAAGAAGGAGCCCCGCACCGAGAAAGCCTGTGAGAAAGCGTTTTCTGGTTTCGGGATCAGTTACAGCATCATATTTCATTTATATTTTTCCGGGTAAATCAGTGCGGAAAGCTCAAGCACGGCCTCGCCCAGACGCACAGTGGGGTTTATTCCGTAAGTGTCAAACGGGAGGCTGACCACTTTGCGGTTTTTGACAGCGCGCAGGGCACTCCATGCCGGGTGCTTAGTGAGCTGGCTGTCCTCTGAGGGCATTCCCATATTGGCGTGGGATATGATGAAGATCATATCGGGGTCGGCCATTGTCACATATTCCAGACTGACCGGAACAAACCCGCTGTACATGCCTGTACCTCCTTTCATATCCTTCCCGGCTATGTTTATGCCGCCTGCGAGTTCAGCTATCTCCCCTATGAAGCTGGCGGGAAGCGCCATGCTGAAACTCTCCGGGGTCCCGTATACCATGAGTACCTTTTTCGATGGCTTCCCGACGGTTTTTGCCGCTTTATCAATTTCCGAGCCTATTGACACAACCTTTTTAAGAGCAGTGTCAGGTTTGCCAGTTATCTGTCCGAAAACCGCCATTTTCTCCGTGAGATCCTTCCTGTCCTGCACACCGAAAACCGCCAGAGGTATTCCTGCCTGTTTCAGGGAGCCTTTGAGGGAGATGTGGAACGGGAAATTCATCCCTATCACCAGATCAGGCTTCATCGCCACAATACGCTCAATGTCAGGGCTCTGGACCTTACCGACAGAAGGGATGCCTTTGATATACTCTTTGAGATATGCAGGCATTGTGCCGCTTTCCCCGTACGCTGCGGGCTTTCCCCCGGCAGCTATGAACAGCTCAAGATTTGAACTGTTCAGCACCACGACCTTCTCCGGTGTTTTGTCAAAAGTGTAGCTGTCGCCGGCATCATCCTTGAAGGTGAAGGCAAATGCGGATGACGCAAGCAGGCAGAGTGCTGTAATGACCAACAGAATACGCTTCATGCCATGCACCTCTTTTTAAGTTTTATAAAATCCGCCTTCTGGCATTCGAGAACTTTTCCGCATGAATCGCGGCCAAGATAAATCTTAAAAGAGCATTTGCCGTTTTTATCAAAAAACTGAACAGAGTGGCTCTCCTTGCCCATGAAAGGTCTGCTGACAAAAAATACACTCTCTATCTCCTCAAAGGAGATATGTCCGCCGAGGGGGCTTTCATCCGAATGCAGATTAAAAAAACCTCTGGCATACTGCCCCACAGGGACTGAGGCTTTCATCTCAATAATTGCCGAGTCATTGGTTACAATGACAGTAACCGCTCCCCAACCCGCAATTTCTTTCATTACGGAGTCAAAAAAGCTGCCACTGACTTCGGTTATGCCGTCATCATCTATATTGCGCAGAATCTCTCTCTCGGATACGCCAAGCTCACGCGCGGCGAAAAGTGTGGGAACATTTTGATTTTTTGAAAGATAATCTGTGATTTTATCCGTCTGCATATAATCCTCCTAGCCCTGAGCGGCTATTTTGTCCACAGAGGGCTCGTAAACCCCTTTGCTGTGCATTATTTCCAGAATATCAAGCAGTGCCTGAGTCATATTCACGTACCAGAACTGCCCCGATGGAAGCAGCTTCATTGTTTTATCACCCACAGATACAAGCCCGCGCTTCTCCCATGAATCGGTAAGGGGTTTGAAAACTGATTTCAGATCAAGGCCGAACAGCCTCTCTGCCGAGTCAAAACGGAGGATTCCCGTATCCATCTGCCCGTTAATGAATTCATAAAGTCCGCTCATAAGGTTTTTCTCGGAAAGCCCCATTACAGGCTTAACCCCTTTTGCTCTCATCATATTGTAAGGAGTCACGGCGGGGTGTATGAAGTAACCGTAATTTTCCGTTCTTCCGCCTGCTCCCGCACCGAAAGCATGAAGAATGCAGCCTGATTTTGTGAAACGGTTGTAAACGCTTCTGTCCAGCGTTCCGTTTACCCAGTGGGACATGGAAAGCTGCGAATAGCCCATATCAGTGAGCATTTCATATGCTGCAGTGTGGTATTCGTACTGTCTGGCGGTTTCGGGCACTGCTTCGGTTTTTCCGCTTTTTATCCCCTCGTCCATCTTCCCGCCCTCGAAGACATTGAGCTGGTAAAGCGCCATACCGTCCACTCCGAGGCAGTCGGCTGTCTGAATATCATTCAGGAAGGTTTCCACAGGCTGGTGGGGCAGACCGAAGATAAAATCGAGAGAAACGCATGCCTCTTTCAGTTCAGTGAGCTTATGAACCATCTCCATAACCTTTTCGCCGGAATCAACCCTGCCTATGGCACGTCTCGCCTTGGTATCAAAAGACTGAACGCCCAGAGAAAAACGGTTAACTCCGTTTTCAATGCAGGCTTTTATCTTATCATCACCGAACTGGTAAGTTCTCGTCTCAAAGGTTATTTCACAATCATTTGAAAGAGGCAGACTTCCGCACACCGCTTTCAGGAGACTCTCGATCTGCCTCGCGGAAAGCGTTCCCGGTGTTCCTCCGCCGATGTACACCGCCCTTACCTTTCCGTGGGAATACAAAGGCGAGTCCTTTGCACTTCTTATCTCCCAAGTGAGGGATTCGGTGTAGTCATCAATAAGCGCCGCGTCCGACAGGTTCTTGAAGAAGCCGCAGTAAGTGCACTTGGTCTGGCAGAAGGGAATATTAATATAAACACATGCATCCTTAAAAGAAGGCCTGCGCCCGGCTTCTGTCTGCCATACGGACATGGTTTTATCAGCATCCACGCCTCTGCCTCTTATTCCGGCGTGAACAGTGCGTTTTTTATCATAAGCCTTCGCAGGCTCGGCGGTGCCTTCATTGCCGAATATCAGCCTGCGTTTGTCATCGTCTATGTATCTGAGCCAGCTTTGCATATTTATTACCTTTTCATAAGCCGTTTGGCGAGGTTCTCGGCAAATACCCATACCTCCGCCTTGTTCATAAGACTGCGCGGCTTCTTTCTCTCAGCAATCTCAAGGTCGCTGAAACCTGCCATACGGTAGAAATAATCCATGCCCTTTTTGTCCGCTTCGGTCATTTTTGCATAGACCATCTCGCCGTGAAGCATTTCACCGTAGATGCATGACTGCGTCAGTGCCGCATACTTCTCGAAAATCTGCACACCGCCCATGGTTTTGCCCCTGACCAGCATACTGTCAGTCTTCATAGCGACACCGAAAAATGCTGTTTTAACCTCGGTAAGCTCATCCTTACGCTGTTCGATGAAACTCTCCATCTCCGGCAGGAAGCCGTTTGCGTAAATTCCCGATCCCATCAGAACAAGATCGTAGCCGGAAAAAGAGGAGGGAGCCTCGCGGGCTTCTCCCTTTTTTGTCTCCCATCCCTCATACATAAGCCTTTCGGCTATCCAGTCCGCAATAACCGCCGTTGTTCCGTAGCGGCTTGCGTACATGATCAACACTTTCATGCCCGGCCTTAGAAATCTGCGGAAACTTTGAGAATGAAATGTCTCCCCGGTTCGGGAATCGGCGACATAGCAAGCTCATAGTCCTGATTATTGATGTTAAGCGCTTCCACTCCCAGCATTATCCTTCTTCCGTCCCTGTAGGCGTATGAACCTGTGAGAGCAAGGTTAAGCGTGGTGTAGGATTCGGTGGTATCTATCTCGCCGCTGCCTGAGGTGGACTCGGATTCGGCTTTGGATGCGTAGCGGCCGTAAATATCAGTATTCAGCGTGAATTTCTTTCCGAATTTCGCATCATGACGCAGACCGAACCTTGAAGTAAGCTCAGGAGAACCGACCTTATATGTGCTGAATGTTTCAAGCTCATATTTGCGCCTCATGTAAGCGCCGTTAACGTAAGGGGTGAAATCGCCGAGAAATACCTGTGCAGTGAGTTCCGCTCCGGTGGTTTTCGCCTTTTCAACATTGGTGAACATGCGGGCGGTGGAAGAACCGTAAGGTATTGTTACTGTCGTTATATAATCTTCCGATCTGGTATGGAACACGGCAAGGTCAATATCTGCCGCTTTGTTGGCAAATCTTGCGCCTATCTCAAAGTTGTCCGAGGTCTCAGGATCAAGATCCGGGTTTGAGAATGTTGGTGTGCTGCTGCCGTGTGTTGTGCCCATATAAAGCTGCTGAAGGTTAGGAGTTCTGTAACCGCTGGAATACAGTGCACGCAGAGCGGTGTCCTTTATCCCGGTGTAAACCAGAGAAAGACTGCCGACTATATTATCATCGTCAGTGTCCTTATCGGGGATGCTTGCATTGTTTGTTTTCTCAATTTCGTTATCAACCTTGGTGTAGCGGAGTCCGGCACTGAGGATAAAATCACCCAGAATCTGCTCGTCCTGCACGAACGCCGATATTGTGGTCTGTTTTGCGTCAGTATCTGTCAAAGTGGCTGCTGAAGCGCCGAAGGTCTGTATATTGTCCTTGGCATTCAGTTCATCAATATTGTACTCAAAACCCGCTATGAGAAGATTGCTGTCTGAAAGTGAAAAATCGAACTGACCAAGAAAACCGGTGGTATCCAGAGTGTTTTTAGTAAGCCCTCTGTAATACATCGGCATGGTAATCGGCCCCATGCTTACCACCATGTCCATGTTGTTTATGAATTTTTTGTAGGTTTCCTGTGTGAACACATCAAGTCTTGCTTTGTTAAGGAAACCGCCCGGATTGCGGTACTCGAACCATCCTGCGTATTTTTCCCTGTTCCACTCAGGAAGCTGCATGAACATATCCGTAAACGGCGGTTCTATCTCGCCGACATAGACATCGCTCTCGGATTCATACTTGGTATACTGAACGCCTGTATCGAACCTTTTGTTTTTGTACCCTGCAAGAAGGCTCATATTGGTGTTTTCATATTCCGTGCCGTCAAGTTTATCACCGTGGGAATCTTCGCGCTTACCGAAATCATTCTGCGAAACTTCCGCTCTGTAGTAGAAGTTTTTCACTCCGCCGTAAAGTGAAGCTGCCGCATTAAAAGAATCGCTGTTGGTGTTGTATGTGTAGCTCAGCATGCCCTGCACGGGTCTGTCACCGCCCTTTTTGGTGATTATATTGATTGCGCCGCCTATGGCCTCCGAACCGTAAAGCACAGAGCCGGGCCCTTTGATTATCTCTATCCTTTCGATGCTGTTAACATCAATTAAGAGAGGCGTTCCATCCATGGACTTCTGCTCGGTAATCTTCATTCCGTCCACCATGATCAGTGTTCTGGAACTGCTTTCTCCTCTGAGGCTCAGCCTCTGGATTCCTGCCGCTCCGGTACTTGTCATCTGAACGGAGGGGATGTCTCTTAAAAGCTCTGCAAGGCTTGTCGCGCCGGATTTGCGTATATCCTCTTCGGTGATTACGTTTACCGTGTAGGGGACTTCTTTCATCTCTTTTTCGACCCTTGTCGCCGTTACTTTTATCTTCTCCGTCTCTATCTCCGCAGCGGAAGCAGAAATCAGTGAAAATGCAAGCAAAGGAAGCACTAAAAACAGTTTTCTGTACATAGATTCTCCTTAACCTTATGAGTTTTATAAACAGGGGGATCCGCCCTTTAGTCCGTATTTCAGTTGTGAAGGCTGTAATTAACCGGAATCAGCAGAGTCACAGGTTCCGGCAGCTTTTCCTGTATGGGAAAAACCGATGAGGCAAGAGAAAGCGCCTCTTTATCCAGAATGTCAAATCCGCTGGACTCCACCATTTTCAGCCCCTGAAGCCTGCCTTCACAGTCTATATGAAGCTTCAGAAGAACCGTTCCTTCATACCCTCTGCGCCTTGCGGCGTAAGGGTATTTCTTATTGCGCCCCATTCCGTCCGTAAGCCGTGCCTTGAACCCTTCAAAGTCAAATTCAGGCTGAGGAGGCATAGACGGCTTTTCAGCCGCAGGGATGGGGGCACTCACCGCCGCAGTATGGATTACAGGTTCTGCGGGGGCGGTTTCTGCGGCTTTTGTCTCCGTGTATATCTCCTGTTCCGCCGGAGCTTTCACTGCGGAAGGCTTTTTGCTGACCGGCAAAGGTTTCTTTACGGGTTTCGGCTGCTTCACAACAGGCTGAGGCTCAGGAAGCGGTTCTGTGACTGGCGCAGGTTTTTCTTCCTGCACCGTCTGTCTCAGACTTACGGTAATTTTCTCCGGTTCCTTCTGCCCGGCGGGAGCTTTTTCCACCTTAACCAGAAACAGAACAGCACCGTGCAGCAGTAACGAGATAAAAAGGCTTCCGATGAAAACACGCCCGTTATTATTGCTCACTCTTGCTCTCCGTAAGAAATTCAACCGATACCGCCCCAGCTCTCACTGCGCTGTCCATAATCTTCACTATGGACTCAAAGTTGACCTCTCTGTCCGCTGCGAGGGTTATCACCTTGTCAGTTTTTTCTGAAACAATGCTTCTCAGAGCAGCTTCAAGCTCATCCGGCGCTACTTCGGTTTCATTTACCAATACCCGCCCGTCCGCTTTAAGGGTGACAAGGCTTTCCAGCTTGTCGGTTTTCTGCTCTGTGCTGCTTGCAGGAAGGTCTGAGTTAATGGACGGAACAGCAAACACCGAGGTGAGCAGAAAGAAGATCAGAAGAAGAAACACCATGTCTATCATTGGTGTCATATCCACCGACCTGCTTTTGCGGGCAAACATGCTGAGATTAATCACCGCTGACTCCTGCACGGCGGATCATTTCCTCGCTTTTAAGTTTTATCATCAGCGCTTTTTTGCCGAGTTCGTTTTCAAATATGTGAAAAATAATCAGAGCGGGTATGCCGACCATCAGCCCGAACACTGTAGTCAGAAGCGATTCCCATATCCCGCCCGCCAGAACGGAAGGATCAACAGCGCCTTTCTGCGCGGAGATAGACTGAAAAGCCTTCACCATGCCCAGCACTGTGCCGGAAAGACCTATCATGGGGGATATTCTGCCTATAAGATCCATTATATGCAGCCCGCGTGAAAACTTCTGGAGTTCGGAGATTGCTCTGTTTTCGGCTATGTGCTCAAGGTCATGTTTTGAGCAGTTAATGTGGGTTATTATCTCTGCGGCCACTTTTTCCATTGCGCCGCGGGAATTTTTAAGAGAAGAAAGGGCGGATTTGAAATCACCTTTGGAAAATGAATGCTCGGCGTTTTCAAGAATATTTTTTGAGCTTCTGTTAAAAATAAAGAATATCAGTCTTTCAATAAAAACAGCCGTAAGCACAACTGAAAAAAACAGCAGAGGGTACATCATCACTCCGCCCTTGCTGAAATATTCCTCAATCATACAAACCTCCGCCTGAGTAATCTCAGCCCTTATTATCAAGACCACTAACAATTGTCAAGATCTTTAACATAATTAGATCTATCTAATATAGTAGTTATATTTATGGCGTATTGAAACTTTTTTAGACTTGTAAGATTTGTAAAGAAAAAAGAAAGGATGTACAAAGGCAGGCTTGAGCCTGCCCGTTATTTCTCTATACCTTTTCGGGCGGGGATGCCCTGTGAATAGTAATGTTTAACCTCACGCATTTCAGTTACAAGATCAGCCGCCTCCATAACCTCTTCCGCTGCGTAACGCCCGGTAAGCACAAGCTCCACCCCTTCGGGCAGGGTTTTCATCAGCTCCAGCACATCATCCGCACTGATAAGCCCCTTAAATACGGCGACATTTATTTCATCCGCCGCCACAAGCCTGTACAGTCCTGAGAAAACAGCCTCCTTCACCCTCCGGAAACCCTCATGCGCCATGCTTATATCTTCCCCGGACGGTTCCCCTTTTATGAAGCCTCCGCGGCCGAAGGTCTCATGCTTTATCCTGCCGCCGAACAGCCTCAGCGATTCGGTTTCGGAATAATCGCCGTCTTTCAGGAACTGGCCGAAATACACACTGAACCCCGCTCCGGCACAGCGGACGGCAAGCCCAAGAGCCGCCGTGGTTTTCCCCTTGCCGTTTCCGGTGTAGACATGCACGCATGATCTGTTATCCGGCATGGTTAACTATCTCCCCTATGATGATTGTCGCCGGGTGCTTGACGGCATTTTCCTCAACAAACCTGCCCGCATCACCCAGAGAGGTGAACATTATCCGTTCCCCGGCGGTTTCGATATTTTCCCCTATGAGCACGGGAACAGAAGCCTCCATGCCGTTTTTCATGAGCCTGTCTGCTATTCCGCCGAGGTTTTTAACCCCCATGTACACGACTATGGTGAGTCCCAGCTTTGCAAGCGCCTCCCAGTTGTACGCATCATCAAGAGTGCCTTCCTTTGTGTGTCCGGTGATGAACACCACGCCGGGTATATTCCTGCGGTCAGTGAGGGCGCTTTTAAGCTTGGCGGAGAGAACAGAGGCGGAAGTCACCCCCGCTATTACCTCAACATCTGCTCCGGCGGCCTTTGCAGCCTCAACCTCTTCCGCGGTGCGCGCAAAGACAGAGCTGTCCCCCCCTTTGAGGCGGACAACGGTTTTGCCTTCCGTGAGATGCGCCGTTATGATTTCGTTTATATCTTTCTGCAGTATGCAGTTTTTATCATAAGGATGCTTACCTACATCAATACATGTGCCGGAAGCATATTCAAGCAGGGTTTTATCAATCAGCCTGTCATACAGCACAACATCGGCCGATTTGACAGCATCTGCACCCGCAAGGGTCATGGAGCCTCTGTTAAGCCCCGCGCCCACTATAATAAGCTTTTTACTCATATAATTTCCTCAGCGCTGAATTAAGCTCAAGAACCGCATCAAAAGAACCTGTGTTGGCTCTTGAGTACTTCGTTTCATCCGCATGTATCCAGTTCGTTTTCATTTTTGAAAATTCAGGCCGCTTCCATGGCTCAACAGGGTTGCGGTTCATGGGTCCCGTCTGCCATATGTAAACATCCGGCCTGAGCGCAACCGCCTTTTCCAGAGACAGCTTCACAAGCTTGCCGTCCGCATCCGCAGCCATCTCCCCGCCTGCGGCTCTGATCACCGCTGTAACCACATTCCCTCTTCCCGCAACAGTGTAGGGAAGCTGGCTGACTTCGTATATCACCTTCGGCTTTGACTTAAGCGGCTTGACGGAGGCCAGCTTCCCTTTCAGTTCCGCAGTAAGTGCGGCGGCTTCCGCCCGCCTTCCCGTGAGCTCCCCTATCTCTGCCGCGGCAGCGAGGATCTCCTCAAGGCTCAGCGGGTCATACTTATAAACCGAGGCTCCGGTGATAGCCTTAACAGCATCCGCGTAATATTCATCGGCCGACCCGGTAATTATCAGATCAGGCCTCAGAGAGCGTATTATTTCCGCATTGGGGCGGATGTGCGTACCGACCTTCACAGCAGCCGGAAACTCTGTAACATTCTTAGTAACACCGACAACCCTGCCGCCCGCGCCCAGTCTGTAAAAAATATCTGCGGCGGCGGGAGCCAGTATCACCACCCTTTCGGCGGCGAATGCGCTAAATGCTGAAAGTAAAATGATCAGCGTGAGAAACAGCCTGAACATTAAAAACCTCCGAAAGCATGGATGCATCCGCTTTTTCCGCGGGTACGTCATATATCAGTTTTCCTTTATTCATCATCCATATCCTGTCAAAATACTTCACCGACAGATTCACTTCGTGCATGGAGGCGATAAGTGTTCTGCCGGAACATGTGAGCAGGTTCAGAATCTCCAGAGAATGCCTTACATCAAGCATGGATACAGGCTCATCCAACAGGAGAACATCCGTCCGCTGATTAAGGGCACGGGCTGTCATCACCCTCCTTTTCTCCCCGCCGGAAAGCTCCGTGAAGGCTCTGTCCCGCAGTTCGGTGAGAGCAGTCAGCCGCAGAACCTCTTCCGTGAGTCCGTCCGCATCCTTCATATACCCTGCGGCATAAGCCCCCAGACGCACAACTTCAAACACTGTGAAAGGGAACACAACAGACGGAAGCTGAGGCATGAAGGCTATCATCTCCGCACGTTCCTTTCTGCCTGTTCTGCCCAGTTCTTTTCCGCTGAAGCTGACTCCCTCAGCGGGTATAAGCCCTGCAATGATATGCAGAAGCGTGCTTTTGCCCGAACCGTTCTCACCTATGAGGGCTATCTTTTCGCCTTTATGGACAGCAAGATCCGGCACACTGAGTGTAAAACCGCCCCGCCTGAACTCAAGGCTTCTGATCTCAATCATGCCACATCTCCGTCTGCCTGCTGCGGAGCATGTAGAGAAAAAACACTCCGCCCAGAACAGCGGTCACTATCCCCACAGGAAGCTCGGCTCCGTTCGGGATAACGGTTCTGGCGACAGCATCCGCAGTTACCATAAGCAGAGCACCGAAAACGGAGGAGTAGAATATCCCCTGCCTCACATCACTGCCGTAAAAGCTTCGGGCTATGTGCGGAACAATAAGCCCCACAAAGCCTATAAGCCCTGTAAAACTCACCGAAACGGCCACAAGAGCGGTAGAAAACACAAACGCCCTCATCCTTTCGGCGCGCACATTAACGCCTGAGGTCTCTGCGGACATTTCATCAAGGGCAAGTATGTTCAAAGGGTGCGCCCTTAAACGGAAATATCCCGCACACAGACAGAAAACAGCCGCCGCAAAAGCGGCCTTAGCCCATGTAATCATATAAAAGCCGCCCATCAGCCAGAAGACGATGGACGTTAAAGACTCTTCAAAAAAGAATTTGACGAAGCCGATCACCGATGAGGCAACTATATTCAGCACCACACCTGCCAGAATCATCGTAACGGGGCTTATGCCGCTTCTGCGGTATGACACTCCGTAAACCAGCATCAGCCCGCCGAGACCCGTGGCAAGAGCCACAGGGGACGCGAGATCGGCCGGAAGACCGACAGCAATGGCCACAACTGCTCCCAGAGCGGCGGATGATGCCGCGCCTGTGGTAAAGCTGTCCGCCAGGGGGTTGCGCAGAACAAGCTGATATATTGAACCGCTTAAGCCCAGCATAGCGCCGGTAAGCCCGGCGAAAACAACCCGCGGCATGCGCATATTCAGAAGAATATCCCTCTGCACCTCATCGGTGCGGAAATGGCTTATATCCGTGGAGCCGACAAAAGCCGCCGCCGCGCATACACAAAAGAGGATGAAAAGCCAAAAGGCTCTCAACCCTCAACCCCTTTCAGAATCCGCCCTGCTGTAATAAAGAGCACTGCGGCAACAGTGAGCATCACTCCCATATTAAGAAGCACATCGCACTCAGTGCCTATGAGGGAACACCTTATAAGCTGAGTGGAATAAGTCAGCGGGGAAATATGCGCTATCAGCTTTGCGATGAGAGGCATTTTATCCACCGGGTAAAAAGTGCCTGAGAGGAATATCATAGGTGTTATCACAAAAGTGTTCACCGACATCTGATCTCCGTGGTTTTTAACCACAAGGGCTACAATTATCCCCAGCAGAGAGAACACAACAAGATGAACAAACATCACAGGCACAAACATAGGGCTGATCTTAAGCCCAGCTCCGGCAATAACTCCGTAAAGCAGAATAATACCGACAGGGATAAGCCCTTTGATGACACCGTAGAGCATTTCGCCCGCAACTATCTCCCATCTGCTCACAGGAGCAAGGAGGTATTCGTCAAAAACCTTGAAGTAAAATCTGGAAATATTTATTTCGCCTGAAATACCGTAGCTCTGGTTCAGGCTGCTCATGGCAATCAGTCCGGGTATAAGAAACGTAAGATAATCAACACCGTCAACAGAGGCGAACCGCCCTATTCCGTACCCGAAGGCAAGAAGGAACAGAAAAGGCGATACGGCGGATGAGACAAGCACCTTCCAGAACCTGCTGCGCAGAACTCTGGTTTCGCGGTATAAAACCCCTTTTATGCCGTTCATGCGTCTATCCTCCTTCCCGTGATGGTGAGATAGACATCCTCAAGGTTGGTTTCCCTTATGCTGGCAGTTTCCGTCAGTGATGCTAGCCGCTCAAGCCCGGCTTCACGGGTTTCAAAGAACTCTGTCTCCGTTTTTCCGTTTCTGTAGATGTCAAGCGCCCATTTGCCGACCTTTGCCTTAAGCTCTGCTGCTGTGCCTTCTGTGACAATCTTAGCCTTATCCATAATCATCACACGGTCAGAGAGCAGTTCCGCTTCCTCGATGTAGTGAGTTGTAAGGAGGATTGTACATCGCTTTTCCTGATTTATGCTGCGTATGAAGTCCCACATGGTTCTGCGGACAGAGGCATCAAGCCCCACAGTAGGCTCATCCAGAAAAAGTACGGAAGGCTCATGCAGAAGGGCGCGGGCAATTATCAGCCTGCGTTTCATCCCGCCGGAGAGGTTTCCGGCTGTTTTATCCGCATGGGCGGAAAGACCCGAAAACTCCAGCGCTTTTTCTATCCTGCTTCTGATATTGTCAGCGCCGAACAGAATCGCATGGGTCTTGAGGTTCTGATACACAGTAAGATCCCTGTCCACACTGTTATGCTGGGGAACAACGCCGATTGTCTGTTTAATCCGCCTGCTCTGCGGGTCGAATATCTCTCCGCCGTAGCGTATTTCGCCGAAAGAGGGAATCGTGAGTCCGGTCAGCATGTTTATGGTAGTTGTTTTACCTGCCCCGTTGGGACCGAGGAGAGCAAGTATACTCCCCTCCTCCACATCAAAGCTTATTTTGTCAACGGCAGTCTGCCTGCCGAAAACCTTGGTAAGGGATCTTACTGATATTTTATTCATACTATTTAAGCTCTATCCCCGCTTCTTTTGCTGCGGCTTCAAGATGGTTTATAAAAATCTGCCTCACGGCTGCCTTATGGCCGAGGCCTTCCAGCACAGGGGTGACATTAAACCCTGATTTCGTGAGCATTACTTTCCATGAATCTTCCTCATCACCCGCCATGTCGTTTTGGGCATGGTCGCCCGCCACATACATAAGCGGTCTGAGGATTACGTTTTTAACCTTTTTGGCAGTGAGTTTTTCAAGAACAGATTCATAATCCGGCAGCCCCTCCACCAGACCAATGGCAACAGGAACGCCGTACATGCGGTTAAGTATCAGCTCAAGCTCGTAGTAAGCCCCCTGAGACATGTGCTCGTTCCCGTGCCCCATATAAACAAGGGCAGCCTTTGCCTCTTTTGCCTGTTTAATGTCAGATTCCAGAACCTTAGCAAGCACTTCCAGATGCTCTGCGTGCGAGTAAGCCCCGGTGAGGGGTTTGCCTATGCCCACAGCAACAAAGGGCTGGAGTCTGGGTTTAAGTGTTTTTATGGAGGCAAGGGCATCAACATAAGCTGTCATATCCGCGAACTCCTCGCCATCCGTTATCAGAGTGGGCTGAACAACTATGTTTCTGTAGCCGAGGTTCTGGAGATCCGCCATAACGCCCAGAACATTTTTAATGCCGTAAAGCATTTCGGGAATCTGAGGGTGTGCCTTACGGTAAGCCGTGTCAGCGACTCTTTCATTCCATATCCTGCGGATTACATTTGAGGTAAAAGCCAGACGAACAGGCGTTCCCGGATATTTAAGCTGAGTTTCCCTCACAAGGGCAAGTATCGGCTCCAGAGTTGTTTCATAGGTTGTGCCGAATGATGCGATTACGATTGCTGTTTTCTCTTCCATTACCTTTTCTCCTCCTGATGCCTGAACTGCGCCCGTAAAAGCGAGAAAGGCAAGGAACACTGCGAATATGTGCTTCACATACTCCTCCTTTAAAAAAATTGGGATTTTATACGGGTGCGACAGGAAATCCTGCGGGGGGGCATATTTTGGTGCCTTCATCCTCGTAAAGTTCAAACAGAACAGGTATCCTGACTTCCGGCACGGCATTTAAAAAAAGCCGCCTAATTCCGCACCTTCCCATCCTTCTAACAGACAGTGGCTTACGCGGGTTCGTTCCGGTTACAGTAGCGGGACTGTTTTGGATTCTAACCAAATTCCCTGTTTCTGTCTCCACCTCGTATATCTGACGCATTTTCGGCCAAACGCGGCGGATAAGTCAATATAATTCTCCTTGACACATATTTTATTTCGGAACACCATTTCAAAATGCGAAAAGGATTTACCACAGGCACAGCGGCAGCGGCAGCGGCAAGAGCACACGCAGACTTCATCATAAGCGGAATATGGACTGACTGCGCAGATGTGATCATGCCGGACGGCAGCCGAATGAGAATACCCGTTAGCTGCTCGGCTGAGGGCGCTTTTACAGTAAAGGATTCGGGCGATGACCCGGACGTTACCCACGGGGCGGAGATACACGCCAGTGTGCGGCTGAACAGCAGCGGCAGAATCGAAATCACAGGGGGCAGAGGCGTAGGCAGAGTAACCAAGGCCGGTCTGCAGATCCCTGTGGGAGAAGCGGCAATAAATCCTGTGCCGCGCATGATGATTGAGCAGAATGTCCGCGAAGTCATAGGGACAGAAAACGGTGCAGTGGTAACAATATCCGTACCCGAAGGGGAAAGGCTCGCTGAGCGTACATTCAATGAGCGCATAGGGATAACAGGCGGTATATCCATAATCGGCACAACGGGGATTGTTCATCCCATGAGCGTGGATGCACTGGTGGATTCCTTCAGGTGCGAAATAGATGTCAAGCTCGCTGAAAACAGACACATAACACTTGTTGCGGGCAAAATAGGCGAAAAACACCTTCAGGCCGTTTATCCTGATGACGAGGCGGTGATGGTAAGCAACTACTTCGGTGAGGCGTTCAGCTATCTGCGCTCAAAGGGCGTAAGCGAGGTCACACTCGCCGGGCATCCGGGCAAACTCGCCAAACTCGCCATGGGGCATTACAACACCCACTCAGCCGCTTCACCGCAGGCGCAGGGGTTTGTGAGCCGGGCTCTTAGTCTCAGCGGAGACTTCAACACGGTAGAGGAAATCTGCCTCACTCATCCGGAAGGTTTCGGCAGAATAGCGGAACTGATAAGCGGACGCGTGAGGATGGATTACGGCTTTAAGAGGACGGATGTTCTTCTGTTTAATATGAAAGGTGATCTCATAGGAACCTGCAGTGCCTGATATATACATAATCTCCACCGGAACCGGACACCCTGACATGCTCACGGGGAAGGCGAAAAAAGCGCTCAGCGAAATAGACCTCGCGGTGGGCGCGGAAAGATTCAGAAGCTGGGTCAGTGTACCCTACCACGAACCGGAACCGCTGATAAGCGGCACTCTGGAATTTATAAGAACCAACAGAGGCCTGCGCATAGGTGTGCTTGTCACGGGGGATGCGGGATTTTTCAGCCTCGCAAAATCCGTTGTGAAGGAGTTCGGCAGGGAAAATGTCAGGGTAATAGAAGGTGTAAGTGTTGTTCAGGCGGCATTCGCAGCCATAGCCGAACCGTGGGAGGACGCTGTTTTTCTCTCAGCCCACGGACGCGGCGGATTTGACAGTGAAAAAGCAGTGAACGCGGATAAGTTTCTCATCCTCTGCGACAAAGTGAATAATCCCAAAAAAATTCTGGAGGAAAACAGCCGCCTGATAAAAGGCTTTGAACTTTGGGTGGCCGCAAACCTCAGTCTTGATAATGAGATAATACACAAAATAACGCCGGATGAGCCGATCCCGGAGGATGCTCTCTCCTGCGTGATAGGAATAAGAAAAACAGGTGAATAAATGGCAAAAGTCTACTTCATAGGCGCAGGTCCCGGCGACCCGGAACTGATTACCCTCAAAGGGATAAACACAATCAAAAAATGCGAAACGGTTATTTACGCGGGCAGTCTGGTCTCAGAGGATATTCTTACCCACTGCACAAAAACCGCTGACATATACAACTCCGCATCCATGAATCTGGATGAGATTATAGAAGTGACAAAGAAAGCCATAGAAAACGGGCACAGCGTCGCGCGCCTTCATACGGGCGACCCGTCGATCTACAGCGCTCTGAATGAGCAGATGGAGGAGCTGGACGCTCTGGGAATCGGGTATGAGATAATCCCCGGCGTGACAGCGCTTTTCGCCTCTGCCGCCGCCCTCGGAAATGAGCTGACACTGCCTGAAATTTCCCAGACAGTGGTGATAAGCCGCATAGAGGGCAGAACCCCTGTGCCTGAGGATGAGAGCATGGAACGCCTCGCCTCACACGGCGGAACCTTCTGCTTTTATCTCTCCGTGGACAGGTTCGCGGACATTGCGGACACCTTCATAAAAAAAGGCTGGAGCCCCGACACTCCCGCGGCGGCAGTCTACCGTGCAAGCTGGGCTGATGAACAGATTCTCCGCGGCACACTCACCGACCTTGGTGAAAAAATAAAAGAGAGCGGCATAACCAAGCATGCGCTGGTGATAATAGGCCATGCCCTCGGCGGCAAAGGATCTTACTCCAAACTGTACGATAAGGATTTTTCTCATGGAACACGCCCGTAAGACAGCGGTTATAGCAGTAACGGAAAAAGGGGCGGAACTCGCCGCGTTAATAGCAAAAGAGGCAGGCTTTGACCTCTTCCTGCCGGAGGAGATAGCCGGAAAATACGGCGCAGTGCCTTACAAAGCGCTCAAAGAATGCTTCACCCGCCTTATGGACGGTTCATACAGAGGCATAACGGCGGTCATGGCGCACGGGATAGTTACCCGCATGACCGCGCCGCATCTTAAGTCAAAGCATACTGACCCCGCTGTGGTCACCTGTGATGAAGTGGGCAGGTTCGCCATAAGCTCCATAGCAGGGCATGAGGGGGGCGCAAACAGCCTCGCCCACTTTGTGGCATCCATAACAGGAGCAGTGCCCGTAATCACCACCGCCACAGAGGCGAACAGAACACACATAATAGGCATAGGCTGCCGCAAAGGCACGTCAAAGGCTGAGATAATACACGCTGTTCACGGAGCATGCGCACTGGCGGGAATCGGCACAAAAGACCTGCGCCTTGCCGCATCCGCATGGGTGAAGAAGGATGAACAGGGACTCCTTGAGGCAGTAAAGGAGCTTAATATCTATGTCCGCTTCCTTCCTGAAAAGGCATATAAAAACAGCCTGTACTGTTTTACAGAACATGAAGCTCCCATGAAACATTTCGGTATTCCCGGCGTGGCAGAACCGTCCGCCATACTGGCAGCGGTCAACCCTGTTCTTGTTCTTCCCCGCACCGTCATGGGCACTGTGACTGTGGCAATAGTCAAGGAAAACCTCAATGGCTGAGGGCAGGCTCTTCGTAGCGGGAACCGGCCCCGGCAAAACGGACTACACAGCTCCGGCCGCTCTGAACGCAGTGAGAAGTGCCGATTTCGTCTGCGGGTATATGCCGTATGTTGAGGCGGTGGCGGAATACATTTCCCCCGAAGCGGAAGTGTTCACCAACGGCATGACCGGAGAAACAGAGCGGGTGGAAAAGGCTCTGGAAGCCGCACAGGCAGGGAAAAAGGTTGCCCTTGTCTGCGGGGGGGATGCCTCGCTTTATTCCCTGGCATCTCTTGTTTATGAAAAAGCGGCAAATACTGATATTATAGAGGTAATACCGGGCATAACCGCCGCCCTCGCCGCTTCTGCACGTCTGGGCGCACCTGTTGCGGATGATCTGGCAGTGATCTCCATGTCCGACCTGCTGACACCTTGGGAGGTTATCAGAAAAAGGATAGACGCTGTGAACGCAGGGGATTTTGTGTGCGCAGTCTATAACCCCAGAAGCAGAAAACGGACGGAACAGATAGAGCATGCGCTGAAAGTTTTCGCCTCAAGGGGGGATCTGCCCTGTGGGTATGTGCGCAACTCCCACAGAGAGGGGGAAACGCTCTGGGTGGGCAGGCTGTCAGAACTTAACACGGAAGAGCTTGATATGAGCACTGTTCTGATAATCGGCTGTAAAAAAACAGTGATAAAAAACGGCAGACTCGTTACCCCGCGCGGGTATACCGATAAATACGGAGAATAGGCGTGATACTGGTTCTGGGCGGAACATCCGCCACGCACAAAGCTGTTGAGGGGCTCAAAGGGAAGGATTTCATCATCACCCTCGCCACTGATTACGGCGAGAGGGAATTCCGCCTCAGATACCCGGATAATGTAATGAAGACCCGTTTCAGTGAAGAAACCATGGAAAACTTCATCAGAAACCGCCATGTAACTGAAATAATAGACACCACACACCCTCACGCGGCAGAGATAACCGCAAACGCAAAAGCCGTCGCATGCAGATGCGGCATACCCTATACCAGTCTTGTGAGAAAGACAGAGGAGATAAAAGAGACAGACCTTGTTCACGTCTTCTCAAGCTATGAGGAAGCAGCCTGTTTCCTGCGGGAGGCTGATTTCAGGCGGATTCTTTTCACCACAGGCAGCAACAACATCCACATGTTCAAAGAGTTTGTCCATATCGGCTGGGTGCGGATTCTGCCCTATGAAAAGTCCATTGAAAAATGTGTGCAGTCGGGATTTGAACGTTCAAAAATTATCGCCATGCAGGGTCCCTTCACCACAGAATTTAACGCCGCGCTCTGCCGTGAGCTCGGCGCAGGATGCGTGGTTTCAAAAAACAGCGGCGAAGGGAGCGGCTTTAAGGAAAAGCTGAACGCCTGCCTTATGCTTAAAATCCATTTTGTGGTTATAAACCCGCCCGAAGAAGAAGCAGACCGTTAATCACTGTCGCGGCGCACGGGCTTCCGCCCTTTGCCCCTTTGTTTGAAACATGGGGGATGTCAGTCTGCATGAGAAGCTCCTTTGACTCAGCAGCCTTCACAAACCCCACAGGCAGCCCCGCCACAAACGCAGGGTTCATTCTGCCCGCCTCAGTCAGTTCGATGAGCTTCAAAAGCGCAGTGGGCGCATTGCCTATGGCGTAAACCGCTTCGGGATATTTCTCCGCGGCGTAAACCACCGCCGTTTCCGCTCTGGTGAGGTTAAGTTCCTTTGATTTTGCGATCACTTCCGGCTCGCTGATGAAGCATAGAACCTCATTGCCGCTTTCACCCAGATACCTCTTGGTTATTCCGGCTGTGACCATGGTTACGTCTGTTATTATCGGCGCTCCGTTCCTGAGAGCCTCAATCCCTGCCTCCAGACGGTGAATGCGGGTCAGTTCAGCAAATTCCGGGTCGCCTGTGGTATGAACAAGCTTGCGGACTATGAGCTTCTCCGCCTCGCTGAAACGGGAGAGATCAATCAGCGAATCTATTATCTCAAAGCTTTCCTTCTCTATACTTAAACCTTTATCCATAAAAACTCCTTATTTCAGTATGAAATCCAGCAGAGGCGGGTTTGAGGCGAAATGAAAATGTGCATAGCCCGCCAGTGTGTTATTTTTCAGGAAGCCGTCCTCAGATCGAGTCTTTGAAGTGACTTTTTCAAGCTGAAAAATGTATTTTTCCCGCACGTTTTCAAGCACGGAATAGTGGAACTCATGCCCCACAAGCCCGTTAAGCTGCGCACTGTCAGCAACACGCACATAACCCAGAGCCTGCCGTCTGTCCGTCATGCGGCATTCGGCATCAAACACACCTGCCATGCGGTGAAACTCATCTTCAATATTAATGCCTTCCGTCAGGAGCATCATGCCCCCGCATTCAGCAATCATCCGCCCGCCGCTGAGAGAATACTCCCGCAGCCAGTCAAGCATGGCTCCGTGCCCCTCAAGCTCCCTTACGTAAAGCTCAGGGTAACCGCCGCCTATGTAAACCAGATCGGCATTGTCCACTGTCTCTCCTTTCATGGGGGAGAAGAAGCAGAGCTCATACCCTCTTTTTCTGAGTTCGCGGAAGTTTGCCTCGTAATAAAAGCTGAAAGCCTTGTCAAAGGCAACTGCGCACAGCTTATCCGGTTCAGGGTATCCGCTGCGGGCTTTTGTCAGCGGTTTGTTCACTTTCAGGGCGGCAAGGGCGTTTATATCAATATAGCTTTGTGCCAGTTCCGTGCATTTTTCGTAGTAAGCCTCTTCGGTTTCCAGAGCGGTGGCAATGCCCAGATGGCGGGATTGCACAAGGGGTTCAGTCTGCCTCGGCACACTGCCGAAAACAGGCAGACCTGTATGGTACTTAACGGCATCGGTTATCAGCCGCTCATGGTTCAAGGAGGCTGTGTTGTTTATTATAACCCCTGCTGTCTCCGCATCTCTGCTCAGAGTCTGAATACCTTTCAGGAAAGCGGCCGGGGTGTATGAGCAGGAGGCGGCGTTAAGCACAATCACGGCGGGCAGACCGAGAACTGAGGCAATATCATATGTACTGCCTTTGAAATCTGTATGGTCAACACCGTCAAAAAAGCCCATCACCCCTTCTGCCACTGCAATATCACGCCCGGCGCAGCCCTCTGCGAAAACCTGCCTCACCGCCGCTTTATCAAGCATGACAGTATCAAGGTTCTCGGCCGGATGTCCGGCGCTTTTTGTCAGGTGGCGGGTGTCGATGTAATCAGGCCCGCACTTAAACGCGGCGGTTTTCCTGCCGGAGTTCGCAAAAGCCCTGATTATTCCCGTGGTCAGGGTGGTTTTCCCTGAGCCGCTTTTTTCCGCGCCTATGACAAAGCCGTTCATCCGTTCACCCTTTTTCCAGAAACGCCGCAATCCTGTCCCGCAGTTTTTTGGAGAACGAAGGCTCCTGCCCCTGTGTGGATACCGAAACAACCGTTCCTGTGTCCTCCTCCACATATACCGCCGGAAGGTGAAAATCGCTCATATCCGGATCATCCGCCACATTAACGGGTATATTCTTTATCTTTGCTTCAATGGCAAACTCACGGTTCAGTTCTCTGTCATCCGTGCAGATAAAAAGAAAGTCCGCACCGCGTATATCCTCTGCGGATGCAGGCTTTAAGACCTTCTCAACCCTGATGTTATCCCTTATGCCGTCTGTTACTGACGGTGCTATCACCCTTATCTCAGGCTCCATGCGGCTGAGGGAGGAGATCTTCCTCTCGGCGACCTTGCCTCCGCCTATGAAAACAAGCCTCTTGCCCCTTATATTCACTAAAAAAGGGTAATATGAAAGCTTCATAAAATCTCCTTCAATATCAGGTCTGTATCACAGTTTTGCTTTATGGTTTCCGCAAGCAGGTCAAGCTGGCGCTCTTTCTCATTAATATAGTCGGCTTCTTCAAACACAGTGCCGAGGAGGCTGTTCAGCGCCTTAATATTTCCGCTGTGCTCAAAAAAACCGTGGAGATATGTTCCGAACACCCTTCCCTTCGCGGTGCAGACACCGTTTTCGGCAAGAACCGAGGTTCCGGCGCCTGTTTCCGTTCTGCCCATGTGCATTTCATATCCGGTGAGGGTCAGTCCTTCCCATGCGTTTTGTCCTTTATACTGTTTATGTATAAGCTCTTTCTGTTTTGTAATCACTGTAGATACATCAATAAGCCCCAGACCTTCCGTTCCGCCCTTTTCCCCTTCTGTTCCGTCAGGGTCTGAAATATATTTCCCCAGAATCTGAAACCCGCCGCATATGCCGATGACGGGCTTATACACTGCCGCCTTTCTCACGGCATCGTCAAATCCGGTTTCCCGAAGGAAGTTCATGTCATAAACAGTGTGCTTGCTGCCGGGAATTATTACCACATCGCAGTCGTTCAGCTCATGGGGCTTCACGGCATAAATTACCTGAACGCTCCTCATTGCTTTCAGCGCGGCAAAGTCGGAGAAGTTGCTGATGTACGGCAGACGGATGATGCCAATCCTCACAGCGCCCTTTTCCGTGTCTGACTGAATGTCCTGCGAATCCTCCTCCTCAAGGGAAAGGCGCATATAGGGCATAACCCCGGTCACCGGAACGGGAACAAGCTCCTCAAACATTTTTATTCCGGGTTCCAGCAGGGTTTTATCTCCGCGGAACTTATTTATTATAAAACCTTTAACCAGCTTTGCCGAATCAGCGGGCAGAAGGTCATAAGTGCCCTTCATCCATGCGAAAACGCCGCCGCGGTCTATATCGCCTACTATCTGCACGCCTGCCCCGGCGTATTCCGCCATGCGCATGTTGACTATATCTGTCTTATGGAGATTAATTTCAGCAGGGCTGCCTGCCCCCTCAATCACTATGATGTCATATTCAGATGCGAGAGAGTCGTAAGCACCAGATGCTATGGAGAAATTTTCGGCCGAGAGCGTATAGTAGTCCCTTGCGGAATAAACGCCCGCAACCGTTCCCATACGCACAAGCTGGGATTTAGCCTCACCCTGCGGTTTGAGAAGAATGGGGTTCATGCGTACATCGGGGATCACTCCCGCTGCCTCCGCCTGCAGAATCTGCGCCCTGCCCATTTCAAGGCCGTCCGCCGTTACTCCGGCGTTGAGCGCCATATTCTGGGATTTGAACGGAGCTGCGCGCAGACCCATATTTTTCAGCAGACGGCAGAAACCCGCAGTAAGAAGACTTTTACCCACACCTGAACCTGTTCCCTGAAACATGATGGATTTTGCCATTTTTCCCCTCTTTTATACGAACTTAACGAATACTCACTCAAACAGCAAGCATGATATGGAACGCACTTATTTAGTCATTTAAAATTTTATTGATCTTCTCTAATATTCCGTTAATATACCCCACAGGTTTTTAATACCTGCTAAATACTGTTTGAATCGGGGGAAATAAATGTTTAATTATTCCGCAAAAACGGTCTACAGGCTGGATGTGGCATCCCGCACTGTGCTGGCTGTGCTCGGAGGATACTGGGGCTGCGCCGCCTTTACCCTTCTTTTAACGGGGCTTCTGCCTTATGATCCTAAGACTGCGGCTCTGACCGCTAATATGATTTTCTTTCTCATTTACACCTGCGTTTTTATATGGGTTTTCGCTGTTAAAAAGCCTCTTTTCGCATGGCTCGGCGTGGGGATTCCTTCCGTTGTCTGCGGGCTTATCCTCCTCCTGCGGGGTGCAGCATGAAGGAAAAATTCCGCCAGTCAATGAGCTGGCTGCACACATGGAGCGGGCTTATACTCGGCTGGCTGATATTTGTGATATTTTTCACAGGAACCCTGTCATATTTCCGTCATGAGATAACCCACTGGATGCAGCCGGAGACCCACAGTTCGGTAAAATTTGATCCTGCTGCCGTGGACAAGGCAGTGGACTACCTGAAAAGCAACGCACCGGATGAAGCCGCAGGATGGCTGATCGCCCTGCCGGATGAGCGCACAAAAACCATAGAGGCATCCTGGCGTGTGCTCAGGATTGACCCGAAATACGGCATACGTCCAGAAATAACACAGAACTTTCTTGATGCTTCCACAGGGGAAAACACAAACGCCCGCAAAACCCATGGCGGCGAATTTCTCTACCGTTTTCACATAGAGCTTTACGGCATGGACAAAACCCTCGGCCGCTGGATAATCGGCATAGCCACAATGGCAATGTTCATAGCCATAATCACCGGAATCATACTCCATAAGAGGATATTCAAGGATTTCTTCGTTTTCCGCGGAAACAAGGGTGTGCGTTCATGGATCGATGCTCACATATTCACAGCGGTTCTTGCCCTGCCTTACCATATAATGATCACCTATTCCGGTCTGCTTCTTCTGATGATGATACTTCTGCCGTGGAACACAGAGGAATTTCTGAGGGAATATAAGGAGATGCGCGCAAAAATGATGTCTCAGCCTGTTGAGGTTGTCCCTTCCGATTATCAAGCGTATCCGCCCGTTTCCCTTGTTCCTCTTCTGAAAGACGCAGAGGAGAGGCTCGGCGAAAAAATCGGCAGGATATATATCAGCAATCCGGGCAGACGTAATATGACGGCTCAGCTTGTGCCTTCCAGAAGTGACAAAATCACCTACACAGACAGAAGCCGCAGCGCGGAAGCAGTAGTAAGCTACAACCTGCGCAACGGCAGGTTCTACGGAGAGATGACAAGTGAGCCTGTGTCAGCGGCTTATTCCATTTTCAATGCTTTCAGCACCCTTCATGTGGCGCGTTTTGCGGACACCTTCATGCGCTGGCTGTTTTTCATTTCAGGGGTGATGGGAACGGTGATGACCGCCACGGGGCTCATAATCTGGACACAGAAGAAGGCAAAAGCCGCCGACAAACCCTTCGGGCGCAAGCTGGTTGAGGTGCTGAACATAGGGGGGATCACAGGTCTTGCCGCCGCCACAGCCGCCTACTTCTGGGCGAACAGGTTTGTGCCCGCTGCCGCTGAAAACCGTATGACTCTTGAACTCTGGGCATTTTTCAGCGTGTGGGCGCTGACCTTCATCCACCCCGCAATACGGGACAGAAAAAAAGCATGGGCTGATCAGCTATGGCTCTGCGCCGGGCTGTACGCACTCATTCCCGCAGTGAATGCCCTCACTTCGTCCATTAACCTCTTTAAGGCGTTCTCTGCTGGAAACATGGTCGTGGCGGGGTTTGATCTCACCGCACTTGCTGCCGGAGTTCTGTTTGCCGTCACCGCAGTAATAGTTTCCAGAAAGGAGGCGAAATGATGTTTGCAGGTCTTATCACCATTGCTCTCACTTTCACAGGGTTCAGCCTGATAGCCCTTGCCGCGGACAAGCACCGTGCGCAGATAACTGACAGAGAGTTCAGCCCTAAGCTGAAACAGGCCATTATGATCGCCGGGTGGGTTCTGCTTATTGTTTCCGCCGTGCCATGCGTTCAGCAGAATAAAATATCCATCGGGCTCACAGCCTGGTTCGGCTGCATGAGTGTTTCCGGCAGTGTGCTTGTGCTCATGCTGGCCTATATTCCCCGAAAAGTTTCCATAAGCGCCGCAGGGGCAGTTCCCTTTGCCGTGCTTATGTTTCTGATACAGGTTTTCCTGTAGATTCTGTCATTCTTAAGCCCGTGCCGCGATGACTGCGGTGCGGGCTCTTTAAAATGCCTTTTCCCCGATAAATTTATGGACAAACCGCCGCTCTTTTTTATAAGCTTGGGATTATTGAGGTGCTTATAATGCTTATTTACGGAATCGGTCTCGGACCGGGCGATCCTGAACTTGTTACGGTAAAGGCGGTTAAAACTCTGGAAAAATCAGATGTGGTCATAGTTCCCCAGTCCGATAAAACAGGGCGGAGCATAGCGGGCGACATAGTGAAAAACTATGTGCCGGAAGAAAAAATACTCTGGTATTACTTCCCCATGACGGGAGATAAGGCTGATCTGGATACCAGATACACCGCCCTTGCCGCCGAGATGGAAAAGCTCGCGGCGGAAGGAAAAACAATCAGCTACGTCACAATCGGCGATACGCCTGTTTACAGCACATTCAATTATCTGCGGGATAAGCTTAAGGCTAAAAATATAGAAACGAAAATGATAGCGGGAATCTCCGCTTTCTCAGCATCGGCAAACAGGATGAATCTGCCCCTGTGCGAGAAGGACGGCTCATTCTGCGTGGCGGAAATGCCGGATACCGATGAGGAACTCCTTGAGCTGACACGCCGCTTCACTTCTGTTGTGCTGATGAAGGTACATAAAAGGCTCGGTGTGCTTACGGAATTTGTGCGGAAAAACAGCCTCAGTGAGGCGTACCTTTTTCAGCGTGTGACAATGGAGGATGAACAGATCTTCAACCTGCTCACGGAAGTTCCCGGAGAATCAGCGGGGTATCTCTCCACAGCAATTTTAAAGGCCTAGGAGAATATCAAGGGATTCAAGGAAGGCATCTTCCTCAAAAACTTCAACGCAGACTGTGATGTTCTGAAGCTCCGCAAAGTGTTTAATCAGGCGGAGCGTGTTTTTGTCTATGTATTTCAGGCTCTGATGGTCACGCATTCCGTCGGAGCCATGCAGGTGAATGAGGCCTATCTCGATGCTCCAGCGCCTGATTATATCCTCAACTTTTCCGCCGTAATGGATAACATGCCCAAAATCGGCGCATATTGCCGCATCTGCTCCCGCCAGTTTGCTGAAAAGGTGCGCATCATCCTCTCCGTTTTCAACAGACAGGGGTACGGCTGATTTCCTTGCAAACTCTGTGAGGTTCCTGAAAAAACTCTCCTGATGCTGAATATGGATCGTGTGCGTGTATGCGTTCAGCGGTTTGAGAAGCTCAGCAAACCGTTCTATCACAGCCCAGTTTCCCTTTGCGGAAAGATCAATGTCATAAGGCATATGCACATTAAACCGCATCCCGGTCGCCGCAAGTTCCGCCACCTCCGCCGGATCGGGTTCGTCACCCATGTACATGCTTGACATATACAAAAGCTCCACCTCATCCACAAGCCCTTGCAGGAAGCGGACATTTGTAATCCTGTCAGCTTTTTTTATAAATGACGGAGCCGCTATGCGCATGCCAGAGGACACCCGCCGTAATACCTCAGCACGAAGTAAACGGCAACACACAGGGCAACGGCAAACACCGCCGCAGTTTCAAACAGCTTTACCGCCTCTTTTATCTTCTCCGGCGCAGGCTCCCCTATTCCGTCCCCTATGAAAGGCTTGTCCTTAACCCTGCCGAAATATGAAACAGAACCGCCGAGACGAAGATTCAGCGCTCCGGCAAAGGCAGACATGGAGTGTGCGGAATTGGGGCTGTCATGGGCTAGCCTGTATTTCAGGGCAGTTTTCAGAGTGTTTTTCATACTCATGCCGCAGAAAGGGGCTGAAAAAGCGATTATCAACACGGAAAGCCTCGCCGGAATGAAATTAAGCACATCATCAAGACGGGCGGCGAACCTGCCGAAATTTATATATCTTTCGTTTTTATAGCCGATCATGGAGTCCAGCGTACTGACAGCCTTGAAGAAAACAGCCCCCGCACCGCCTCCGAAAACAGCGTATAAAAGGGGTGAAAGCACGCCGTCAGTATAATTTTCGGACACTGATTCCACTGCGGATTTCACAACTGCCGCCTCATCCATCCCTTGTGTATCACGGCTTACTATCATGGACAGTTCATGCCCGGCTGAGGGGAGATCGCCCGCCGTGAGCGGTTCATAAACCCTCATTGCATGCTGCTTCATGGATTTTGCGCTTACGGCTGTGTATATGATGACTGAGTTTAAGAGGACAAACGCGTACACATGAACGCCGTATGCAAGGTGCAGCAGAACCGCAGCGGCAGATGTCCACAACGCAGCGGAAACGGCAGTTAAGATCATTCCGCCCGCAAACCCCAGTCCGTACAGGTATTTTTCCAGAAACCTGTTAAGTCTGCCCATGAGGACAACCGGGTGGAGCCCTGTCCTCGGATCGCCGAAAATATCGTCCAGAAAAAAAGCTATAGCGGCGGAAACAAGGTTAAGGCTGATAAACTGCGTCACAGCACATTCTCCAGAGCATCGATCAAAGGCTGCATATCTCCCCGCACGGAAAAGCGTATGTGCTCACCCTCAAGCCCGGTGAAATTGGCGCAGTCGCGGATAAGCACCTTCTGCCGGAAACATCTGCTGAAAACGTCCCCGGAGCTCACCCCGTGCAGACGGCAGAGTATGAAGTTCACGTCCGATTCCAGAGGTTCTATCCAGCCGAACCTGTCAAGCTCAGGGAGAAAGGCTTTTTTGAGCTTTGCTGTTTTGGCGGCTGTTCCGGCGGTGTCTTCATTAAGAAGAAGCATACCCGCGGCCTGAGCAACGCTGTTCACGCTCCAGGGAGGCATAAACCCGCTGATTTTTTCGATAAGCCCTCTATTGCCGGAAGTCACAAAGCCGAGCCTCAGCCCCGGCACACCGAAAATTTTGGAGAAAGACCGCAGAACGGCGAGATTGTCATAAAGACAGTTTTTCAGCGTGAAATCAGGCTCATTAACATGAAAGGGCATATAGGATTCATCAACCACAAACATCGTCTGGGGGTTGTCATTTATCAGCGCCAGCAGGTCATTGCGGGCTGTTGTGCGACCTGTGGGGTTGCTAGGATTACAGATAAAGCTAAGATCCGCCGGAGCGAGCAGCGGATGGGTCTTCACGCTGACTCCGTACATACGGCAGAAATACTCATAATCAGAGTAGGCAGGGAGTGCAATATCTGCCCTTTTGCCCGAAAATATGCGGCATATCTTTTCGATAGCTTCCGTAGTGCCCGCCGTCACGCAGATGTTCTCAGGATTCACACCAAGAGAAGCGGCGTACGCACTTCTCAATGTGCGGGATTCAGGCTCAGGCAGAACGGAAATAAGCTCTGGCAGGTTAAGCCCGCTGAGGCACTTCGGCTGAATATGGCTCACATTCCCGCTGTAGTCTCTTATTTCTGCCGGAGACACATTAAGTTCCGCCGCCGCTTTATATATGTCTCCGCCGTGTTTTCCCTGCTTCACGTGGGTTTCCCCCTTTAAAATAATAATGTTTTATAGCGTAAAGAATGATCTTGTCATACAATAATTTTGTTTTTTACGGAGATAAATTATGATCACACTGATAACAGGCGGAGCGGGAACGGGCAAAACGTCCTACGCCCTTAAGCTTGCTGAAATGTATTCAAAAAAAGCCTATATCGCAACAGCGGAAGTGACCGACAGCGAAATGGGGCTCAAAATAGAAAAACACAGACAGGAAAGGGACGAAACCCACACCACTTACGAGGAGCCTCTGGAGCTTGATGAGGCACTCACAGAGGCAGCAGAGGAAAATGATATAATTGTTCTGGACTGTCTCACTTTCTGGATCAATAATCTTCTGTATTACAAGAAACCTGCGGCTGAATATACCGAAAGGTTCCTGAGAGCGCTCAAGAACTGCGGCAAGCCCGTGATAATAATCACCAACGAGGTGAGCACAGGCGTTGTTCCCGCCGAGAAGCTGACGAGGGAGTATGTCCGTCTCACTGCGGCAGCAAACAGGCAGACAGCGGACGAAGCGGACAGAGTAATACTGATGGTGGCGGGACAGCCGCTTTATGTTAAGGGGGAGAAATGAGGCTTGAGCAGATAATCACCGACATCAAAGAGAGCAACAAAACGGTTTACGAAAAAGCCCGTGAGCGTACGGCAAACCTTATCATGCCGCCCAGAGCCATGGGCAGACTGAATGATATATCCGAAAAACTCTGCGCAATATACGGCACATTAAAACCTGTTACCGATAAACGCGCTGTCTTCGTGATGGCGGGCGATCACGGTATAGCGGCTAAGGGGGTAAGCGCCTTCCCGCAGGAAGTGACAGGGCAGATGATGGGAGCCTTCATGGGCGGTATGGCGACTATAAACGCCTTATCCAACGCCGCCGGAGCCAGAGTTTTCGTGACTGATGCCGGAACGCTGCACTCCATGGAGGATGCGGTAATATCCGAGAACGCCGAATTTTTTCAGCGCAAAACCGCCTCCGGAACAAAGGACTTCTCTGCTGAACCCGCCATGACCGCAGAGCAGGCGAAACAGTGCATCCTCGCCGGATATGATGTTACAAGCGAACAGATCAGAAAACACGGCCTCAACCTTGTCGCCACAGGGGACATGGGTATAGGGAACACCACCCCCTCCTCCGCAATAGGCAGCGTCATCACAGGCGAAACTGTGGAAGTGATGACAGGCATGGGCTCCGGCCTCACAAATGACAGAGTCCTGAATAAGATAAACCTCATCAAACAGGGGATTGAGATAAACAAACCTAACCCCAAGGACGGGCTGGATGTTCTCGCCAAAGTAGGCGGGTTTGAGATAGGCGCCATAGCCGGAACAATAATCGCCGCCGCGCACCACAGAATCCCCGTTGTGATAGACGGCATAATCTCCACAGCAGGGGCTCTCATTGCGGCAAGCATCGCTCCGAAAACCCTTGACTACATGATAGCGGGGCATGTTTCCGAAGAGCCGGGGCACAAGCTTATGCTCCGCCATCTCGGACTTGTACCTGTGCTTGATCTCGGCATGAGGCTGGGGGAAGGCACCGGGGCTGTCGCCGCTATGCAGATAATCGATCTGGCCGCAGCGGTTATCCGTGATGTAGCCACCTTTGAGGAGGCGGCTGTCTCCGGCAAGGATTAATGATGAAGGGCTTTATTCAGGCTTTATCCTTTCTCACCGTAATCAGAATACGCACAAGCGGGGAATACAGACCCGCCGCAATGATTCCGCACTTCGCGCTCACCGGGCTTTTTATCGGCGCCGGACTGTGGGCTGTATCTCATGTTACGGACGGTTTCTTCCTCCGCCCCGTGCTTATGCTCGTCTACCTCGCCGCGGTGACAGGAGCGCTCCATCTGGACGGGTTTATAGACACTGCGGATGCCCTCTTCTCCCACCGGAGCCGTGAGCGGAAGCTTGAGATAATGAAAGACCCCCATGCCGGCTCCATGGGGATAGTGGCTGTTGTGCTGCTGCTTCTCGCCAAATGGTCCGCCTTCTCGCAGACAGGAGATGTATGGCTCATAGCTGTAATCCCCGCATATGCGCGCTTCGCAGCCGTAATCGGGATGATCGCCCTCCCCTATGCCCGTAAGGAAGGCTTAGGAAAAATGTTCGCCGAAGGCGCGGGGAAAGCCGCTCTTTTGCAGATAATTCCGTTCATGATCGCCCTGTTCTGGTTCAGCGGTCTGCCGTTCTTCCTATGGTTTCATCTGGTGTTTGCTCTCTGCGTTTTCTCCGTCCTCTTTTTTTATCGTTTTTCACTGGGCGGGATAACCGGAGACCTCATGGGCGCGATGATAGAATTTACCGAAACGGTTTTATTCATCTTAACCGCTGTGCATTTCATAAAAACATAGAAGCCTGATACAAGCCTGACGGAATCAATAGAAAAATATAATTTAGATCTATAAAATTTTATTGACATTATCTAACTCGTATTCTATTAAATTATAAATTCCATGTGAGCAGTCTGCTCAGTTTCTTGAAATCCGTTCTAAGAGATTCACAGAAGTTTCAGTTTTTTACCTGCCGCGCCTTTAAAAGGTACGCGGTCTATTGCCTTACCAAAATGTCTGATTAACCAAAAAGGCATATCCGGCAATAGTATGCGTGATTAACGCGGTGATGAAAGTGTGTTTAAACTCAAAAAAATAATGAATATATAAATTTCTCTTTATTACCAGAGAGAAAGTAAACAAGGGGCAGGACGATCGCTTAAAAGCGACCGCCCAAATTATTTATCCGGAGGATATTGATGAATTTACGTGCCAAACTGCGCAGCTTATGCGCACTGACGCTGACAGCAGGCGCTTTTGCAATGCCGGCATCAGCCGAGGAAACAATCCAGCTTGAATCTGTGGTGGTTACCGCCGCAGGCTACGAGCAGAAAATCAAGGATGCTCCCGCCAGCATTTCTGTTATCACAAGGGAAGAGCTGGACAGAAAGCCCTATATCACCCTTCTTGACGCTGTAAGGGACATAGAAGGGATCGACATAGGCGAAACAGTGGACAAGACCGGACAGGGAACCATCAGCATAAGGGGTATGGGATCGGATTACACCCTTGTCATGATCGACGGCAAACGCCAGAGCAACATAGGGGATATATACCCCAACAGCTTCGGCGGCAACCAGTTTAACCATATTCCGCCCCTTGACATGATAGAGAGAATCGAGGTTATCAGAGGCCCCATGTCAACCCTTTACGGTGCGGATGCCATGGGCGGCGTAATTAACATCATAACCAAGAAAGTTGCTGACCGCTGGACAGGTTCGGCAACATTCAGCCGCAACTTTCAGGAAGATTCAGGCTTTGGTGACGACACCACCCAGAGTTTCAGCATAATGGGTCCAATTATAGCAGGTAAAATAGGTGTAAGCCTTTACGGAAGCATATTTGACCGTGAGGAATCAGCCCCTGCTCTTGAATCAGTAACAGCCCCCGACGGAGTGACATATGACCGCACACTGGGCTTCGGCGGATGGGGCAAAACCGCGGAAAACAAAACATGGAACCTCGGTGTCGGTGTTACTTTCACTCCTAACAAGGCACACACCATAAAGGTTGACTACGATACATCCAATCAGGAGTATGACAACACTGAAAGCAACCTCGGAACAGTGGACAGCATAGAAACCATATGGAGAAACCAGCGTGTCGGCTACCACGAAACAATGAAGTTCAGGCGCGACCAGTGGTCTGTTACCCATAATGCGGACTGGAACCTCGGCAAAAGCGAACTGAGGCTTTCCTATGTGGAAACAGCAAACGAAGGGCGCTCCATGCCCCTCACCGCGTCAGAGCGTCTTCTTGTGCAGGATCTTAAAACTGCTTATCCCGCAAGCAGCTATGAAGCTTTCCTTTCTCAGCTTTCAGCGGATGAGAGAGCGGCCTTCTTAGCCCTCTTTCCCCGTGCGGACAGACCCCTTGAAACACGCCAGTACACTCTGGATGCAAAATACGAACTGCCTCTGGGAGCACACCACATAATATTCGGCGGTCAGTATATTGATGCCGAGATGGAGGACGGAGTTTTCGGACTCAAGGACGGAAGCTACGATGCGGGTACAGTGCAGGAACACCGCCAGTGGTCGCTCTTTGCGGAGGACAGCTGGAAGGCTCTTCAATTTCTTACCCTCACTGGCGGACTTCGCTATGACCACCACAACGAATTCGGCGGTCACTTAAGCCCGCGTGTGTATGCTGTTGTTGATATTAACGATGAATGGGCTGTAAAAGGCGGCGTAAGCACAGGCTACAAAGCGCCAAAAGCCAGTGATCTCTATGCGGGAATAACAGGTTTCGGCGGTCAGGGCACAAGCCCATGGGTCGGCAATCCGGATCTCAAGCCTGAAACAAGCGTAAACAGCGAGCTTGCCGTCTACTGGGAAGCAAAAGCCGGACACAGCTTCAACGCGACTGTCTTCATGAACAAGTTCGAAGATAAAATAGCCTCAGGAGAAACCGTAATTGTTGATTTCGGTGACGGATGGGATCAGATAGGCAGCGGCTACACCACATACAGACAGAAGCGCAACCTTGATGAGGCTGAGATAAAAGGTCTTGAGGTAGCAGGAAAGGTTCAGCTTCCTTACGGGCTTTCTTTCAGAGCTAACTACACTTATACGGATTCTGAAATCACAAAAGGCGATGAAAAAGGCAAACCCCTCACCGACACGGCTGAGCATATGGCAAACGCTACCCTTGACTGGTATGCAAACCCGAAACTTATGCTTTTCCTGAATGCCAACTACAGCGGTGAAAGAACAGGCGGAACATACACCCTGAACGGTGTAAGCCACGAGTTCAAGTACAAGAAATCTCTCCTTTTCCATCTGGGAGGCTCGCTTAAACTTTCCGAAAACGTGACATTCAACGCCCGCGTGAACAACCTGCTTGATAAAGATTTCAGCAAGTACAGAGTGATCTACAACGATGCTAACTCAAACGGAAGCTATGCAGATTCAGGCGACATCACATATCTGAACGACTACAACGTAATCCAGAAAGCACGCAGCTACTGGGCATCAGTAAACGTAAAATTCTAAATCATTTATAACATTCATGCAGGTCTCATCAAAGAGGCCTGCATTCTTTCACAAGTTAGAAGGGATGAAAAATATTGACACTCACTAATAAAATTGTTATCCAAATGCTGACATATGCTTGGAGGCTTCGCCTCATAAGCCCCGAAATCCGCCCTTTTCAGAGATTCAGAACGTGTCGGCAGCAAAAACGGAAACAGTGCTTCCCGGCTGCTTCCTCAAATCAGACATTACTTATTTACAGGGGGTCAGAATGACCAGCTATTCAGGACTAAAATACAGGCTTGAAACAGCCTCCCGTATTTTTCTGGCAATCGTGGGCGGGTACATACTTTCCGCATTTGCCGCAATATGGATCACACGCCTTGTTCCCTTTGAGGCCAGATACGCCTCAATAACAGGCAACATGCTGTTTTTTATCATCTACACATGTGCGGTGATATGGACTTTTGCAAATATTAAAACAATTAAAGCATGGCTTGGGATCTGCATTCCCGCCGCTGTCCTTGGCGGTCTGCTCCTGCTTCCGTGGAGCGGGCAATGAGAGATAAATTCCGTCAGTCAATAGGCTGGCTCCATTCATGGAGCGGGCTGATAATAGGTTGGCTCCTTTTCGCCATTTTCTTCACCGGAACCTACTCATATTTCAGAAACGAAATAACCTACTGGATGCAGCCGGAACTGCACGGTTCAGCACCCGCGGGAAATGAAGCCATGCTGGCGGCGGACTACCTTGACAGAGTAGCCCCTGAATCATCATCATGGTCAATAGCTCTGCCGACAGAAAGAAGCAGGGTAACTCAGGTGGCATTCAGAGAACAGCCCGCCGCGCAGAATACCGAACGTCCGCGGAGGGAACGCCAGCCCGGAGAGGAAAACAACCGCCCCGCAGGCGAGAGAAGAGAACGCGCAGCAGCACCGGAAAGCAGAGAACAGCCCGAAGCGGGGAACACTCAGCAGACTGATGCACCCCCCATGAGAATACCTATGGCAGTTCACTACCTCGACTCTCAGACAGGCGAGCGCATCATCCCCAGAGAGACAAGGGGAGGAACATTCCTCTACCGCTTCCATGTGGAGCTGTACGGCATGGACAGAATCACCGGGCGAAAAATAATCGGAGCCGCCACAATGGTTATGTTCATAGCCATAATCAGCGGCGTAATAATCCATAAACGAATATTTGCGGACTTTTTTACTTTCCGCAGAAAGAAAGGGACGAGAACATGGATAGACGCACACATATTCACCGCCGTCCTCGCCCTCCCCTACCATATTATGATCACCTACTCCGGTCTGGTTCTGCTTATGATGATTCTGCTTCCGTGGAACACGGACGGCCTACGCAGAATGCCCGCCCAGAACCAGCAGCAGAGGCAGGCGGAAACCGTAACCGAAAGGGTGAAGCTCGCTCCCTTAGCCCCTATACTGCAGGACGCTGAGGAAAGGCTCGGTTCAAAAATTGAGCGTATAGCGATCAGCAATCAGGGTAAAAACAATATGATAATGGAAATAACCCCTGTCGGCAGAAAAAGCATAACCGCAACAGGAAGAGGGAGCGGCTCCTCCGTGAAAGCTGTTTATAAAGGATCAAACGGCAGGTTCATGGGAGAGTCAGTAACCGAAGCCCCGAACAAAATCGCCGCAACTATGAATGTTTTAAGCTCGCTCCACCTTGCCAGATTTGCAGATACATTCACAAGATGGCTGTTCTTCATCTCAGGCACCCTAGGTACTGTGATGGTAGGCACGGGGCTCATAATCTGGACAAACAAAAAAGCCAAAGCAATGGATAAATCCTTCGGAAGAAAGCTTGTCGAGGTGCTTAACATTGGCGGAATAACAGGCCTTATCGCCGCTACGGGCGTGCATTTCTGGTCAAACAGGCTCCTCCCTTTTGATCTCGCCTCAAGATCCGGCTGGGAAATACGGATGTTTTTCACTGCATGGCTTATCTGCTGCCTGCATCCGCTGATAAGACCCGCAAAAAAAGCATGGACGGAACAGCTTACGCTCTGCGCTGTGCTCTACTGCCTCATGCCCGTACTGAATGCCTTCACCTCCAAGGTGAACCTGTTCAGCGCGATAGCTCAGGGGAATGCGATTATAGCCGGGTTTGACCTCACTGTTTTCGGGCTTGGAGTTCTTTTTGCATACGCAGCGTGGAAGACTTCGGGCATAGAGATGAAAACGGCTGTTAAAACCGCTATGCAGGAGGCGCGCTGATGGTTTACGGAATAATGTCGCTTATTATATCGTTCATCGGCTTTTCCGCCCTCGCACTGACACTGGACAGGCACTGGCAGCAGTTCAGAAACGGCATACCCGGAGCAAAGGAAAAACTCGCGCTCCGGTCTGCCGGATGGCTTCTGCTTCTTGTATCTGTATTTCCCTGCACAGCAAACTGGGGAACAGCAATAGGCCTGAGCGTCTGGTTCGGCATCATAAGTGTTTCCGGAAGTGTTCTGGTGATGCTTTTGTCATACGCCCCTGTGAAAGCAATAAAATAATTTCAGTGTTACCCCTGGGCAAAATTAACCCGTCATTGAATTAGTATGGTTTAATTTTGTCTTATAACTTGAAGTCGCACCGCTTCCTGTAGGTCGGTGCGGCTTCTTGCTTTTAAGGAGAATGGAGAAGTATGAATAATTTGCACATATTTGAGCAGAAAATACACTGCACAAAAGCGGTTACACTTTTTTTCACCCTTAGTTACAAGTCATTTGCCTTAAACCATAGTAAAGGCACAAATATTGCTGATAACGAATACGGCAATCAGAATCTCAGAAAAGTCTGTTGCCTGTATGATTTATATTGATAGGGATTGAAATGAACAGAAAAAATGCACCATCAAAAACAAAAAGAGTACTTTTTTTTACCGTATCCGCCGCCATAGCGGTAATCATTGCAGTGACAGCATTCAACCTGTGGAAAGACATTTCCTCCAAGCGTAATGCCGTTTCAGCAAGGGCAACCGCACAGGTTCAGAGGGGAAATATCGAGGTTCTGGTATCGGCAACGGGAACATTGCAACCCCTTGATTATGTTGATGTGGGCGCGCAGGTTTCAGGACAGCTTACAAAAATACATGTCGAGGTGGGGAGCGAAGTCAAAACAGGAGAACTTCTGGCAGAGATCGACCCTACCCTTTTTATGGCTCAGGTTGATGCCAGCCGTGCTCAGCTCCGCTATCAGCGCGCTCAGCTTAAGGACAGGGAAGCACAGCTTTCTCTTGCGGTGAGCCAGCTCGCACGCCAGCAGAATCTCTACAGCGAAGATGCCACAACCCTTGAGACAGTTCAGAACGCTGAGGCCAGCCACAAATCAGCCGCCGCACAGCTTGAAATGCTCAAGGCGCAGATAGAACAGACAGAATCAGACCTCAGAGCAGATGAGGCGAACCTGAACTATACCAAAATTTACGCTCCGATGAACGGCACTGTGGTTTCTGTCAGCGCACGTCAGGGGCAGACACTGAACGCCAACCAGTCAGCACCGACCATACTCCAGATAGCTGATCTCACTACAATGACTGTTCAGACGGAAGTTTCCGAAGCGGACATCATAAAGCTCAAAACAGGCATAAGAGCATACTTCACAACTCTGGGCAGCCAGGGAAGAAGATGGTACGGAGAACTGAGGCGCATTGAGCCCACACCTACCACAGAGAATAATGTTGTACTGTACAACGCGCTCTTTGATGTGGAAAACACAGAACGCAGCTTACTCCCGCAGATGACTGCACAGGTATTCTTCATAACAGCATCTGCCCGTGACACGCTTCTTGTGCCTGTGGCGGCGGTAAAAGCTGTATCCCCGGCGGAACCGACGGAAGCAGTACGCCGTCCGCGGGAGAATGACACAGCCGCAGAAGGCCAGAAGCCGCGCAAAAGAAGGCAGCAGGAAAATTCTGTTCAGCAGTCAGCGGCGGAAGCAACAGTTATAAAACCTGACGGAACATCTGAGACAAGAACAGTAAAAATAGGGATCTCAAACCGTATTCAGGCTCAGGTGCTGGAAGGTCTGAACGAAGGGGAAACAGTGCTCCTTTACCCGTCTGAAACCAAGAAAGCCACTCAGAACAACAGCTTCGGCGGGCCTCCCGGGATGGGTATGCCGGGGATGCGCTGATGAACGGAAACAGGATGCCCCTGATAGACCTCCGTGGCATTTACAAAACATATAAAACAGGCGAGCTCTCTGTTGAGGTTCTCCACGGAATAGATCTCAGAATACATCAGGGCGAGTTTGTAGCCATAATGGGCGCTTCCGGCTCAGGAAAATCCACCCTGATGAACATTCTCGGCTGTCTGGATCAGCCCACGGACGGCACGTATCTTTTCATGGGAGAAGATGTGTCACACCTCGGCAAAGACGATCTGGCCAGACTCCGGCGCGAGGAATTCGGCTTCATATTCCAGAGCTACAACCTCATAAGCACTGCAACTGCGGCGGAAAACACCGAGGTTCCGGCGGTTTATGCAGGCATTCCCCAGCATGCCCGCAGGAAAAGAGCAATTGAACTTTTAACAGATCTGGGGCTGGACGACAGAACCCACCATCGCCCGTCACAGCTTTCCGGCGGGCAGCAGCAGAGGGTTTCAGTAGCCCGCGCACTGATGAACGGGGGGCGTATAATCCTGGCTGATGAACCCACCGGAGCATTGGACAGCAAAAGCGGCACAGAGGTGATGAAACTCCTCGGTGAGCTTTCAGCCAAGGGGCACACAGTAATACTCATTACCCACGAACGAAGAATAGCCGAATACGCAGACAGAATAATAGAAATAAGCGACGGAAAAATATTAAGCGACACACAGATAAAGACCGCACCGGAAAAACCGGAGATATACCGTCCGGAACCGGAGAAGGTTTCAAGGTTCGCAGAGCTGGCTGAGGCCTCAAAAACCGCAGTGCGATCACTCAGGAGCAATGTTTTCAGAACAATACTCACTCTGCTGGGAATAGTCATCGGCGTAGCCTCTGTTATAACCATGCTGGCCATAGGTGACGGCGCAAAGCAGGAGGTTGTGGACAGAATAAGCTCTCTGGGCAGCAACCTGATGAATGTCCGCCCCGGAGCGCCGAACATGAGGGGGCGCTCAAATATCGCCACCCTTGTTCCGGATGATGTGAAAGCGATAAAAGACCTTCCGAACATATTAGCGGCAGTACCGGAACAGGAAAGCTCCGTAACGGTAAGGTTTGAGGAATCTGACCACTCCACACGCATAAACGGAACCTCGCCGGACTATATCATCGCCAGAAACTGGAAAGTAACAGACGGAACTTTCTTCACCGATGAGGACCAAGACCTTTACGCCACAGTGGCTGTTTTGGGCAAAACAGTTGCCGATGCTCTTTTCAGCGGTAAGGAACCGGTGGGAAACTACATACTCATCAACAATATTCCGTTTCAGGTAATAGGAATTATGGCTGAAATGGGCGCAGGTCTGGGCGGACAGGATCAGGATGACATTATATTTGTTCCGTACACCACAGGCAGTCTGCGTATTACCGGGCAGAACTATCTGCGCAATATAACCGTTGCGGTTAAGGACACATCAATCATAAGCGAAACGCAGGATGCAGTTTTTACGGCTATTCTCGCTATGCACGGCGGAGTGGAGGACTTCCAGATACGAAACATGGCATCGCTGATCGAAAACGTTTCCGAAACGCAGAACACCATGACAATACTTCTGGGCTCCATAGCCGCAATATCGCTTCTGGTAGGGGGAATAGGCGTAATGAACATAATGCTTGTCTCAGTAACCGAGCGCACAAGGGAAATAGGCATACGCATGGCCACAGGAGCCAGAATGCGGAACATACTCCAGCAGTTCCTCATCGAAGCAGTCACGGTCTCAGCCCTCGGCGGACTCATCGGTGTGGCGGCAGGTATAGGTACTGCCGGTGCTGTTGCCGCTTTCGGCATGCCTGTAAAATATGAAATGACTCCGGTAATCGCCGCTTTCGGCTGTGCCTTCGCGACAGGGCTTATATTCGGCTATCTGCCCGCCAGAAAGGCGGCAGGTCTGAACCCCGTTACTGCTCTTGCTTCGGAATAGAGGTTAAATATGATAATACGTAAAATAACATACACTCTGTGCGCGTCCGCCCTGCTCTTTTCTGCCGGGTGCGCCGCAAAACAGGCGGAAACTTTCACTCCGCCCGCCATGCCTGTTTCATGGTCTGCCGTGCATGACAACAAATCTGCCTCAATAGATGCTGAATGGTGGAAGAGCTTCAACTCACAGATACTGGCAGAACTGATTGACAAAAGCCTTGAGCAGAGCCCGGACATCGCAACTGCCGCTGAAAGCATAATACAGGCAAAGGCGCAGTTGAAAAGTACCGGAGCAGCCATGTTTCCGTCTGTTAATCTTAACGGCGGCTCATCAGTCAGCCGGAATTTCCCTTCGGAAGGTTCGGCAAGAACAAGCGAATCAACCAGCCTTTCCCTCGGTGTAAGCTATGAGGTGGATCTCTGGGGCAAAATATCAGCACAGGTGCGCGGAGCCGGTGAGTCACTGAAAGCAGCCGGTTACGACTATGACGCGGTGAAGCTTACACTCACATCTGGGGTGGCAAACGGTTATTTTCAGCTTCTCGCACTGGAAAAAAGGATTGAATACGCAGAAAGCAACCTCGAAACTGCCGAACGGATTCTGAAGATAGTTCAGTCAAAATACAATAACGGCAGTGCGCTTAAATCAGAACTTCTTAATCAGGAATCCACGGTTCTCAGCAGAAAAAGCACCCTTCTATCCCTTGAAGAGGAGAAAAAACAGACACTGAACGCCCTTGCAGTTCTAACTGGAACTGCCCCGCAGGATTTCAAAACCGCCACAGACAGCTTTAATGAACTGAAAATACCTGAAATTTCTGCAGGGCTGCCCTCAGATCTTCTGCTGAGAAGGCCGGATCTGGCAAAGGCAGAGGCGCAGATAGCCGCCGCCGATGCAAATGTTGAAGCAGCCAGAGCGGCTCTTTTTCCCTCCCTCTCACTCTCCGGCTCCACAGGGCTGGCAACGGATGCCCTGCTCTCCCTCACAAATCCTGCGGCAAGCATAGGATTGTCAGCCTCAGTGGTTCAGTCAATATTTGACGGCGGAACAAGACGAAGCCAGATACAGATAAGCGAATCGCAGAAGCGGGTGCTGGCGGAAAACTACCGCAAATCGGTACTGACAGCACTGCAGGAGGTTGAGGATGCTCTCAATTCCGTTAAATACGGAGAGGAAAGAGAGGAGATCCAAAACCAGACAACAGCCAAGCTTGAGCATTCTCTCCGCCTTACAGAGATTACGTACAGGGAAGGTTCGTCCAGCCTGTCTGATGTTCTGGATGCCCAGACCTCGCTCTTTCAGGCAAGGGATCAGCTGGCCTCTCTGCGCCTGACGCGGATAAATGCGGCGGTTGATATGTTCAAGGTGCTGGGAGGAGGCTGGAAAATGCCTGAGAAACCGGCAGAAAAATAAAGAATACAGGCTATGCCTCTGTTTTGAACCGCGGCATAGCCTCATTATAAATCATTTTACCGTTCCCGCATGCAGCAAGAAAAAGAAAAATCACAGTTCCGCCAATACCCGCAGCACCGGAAAAAAAGAAAACCGCACCGGAACCAAAAGCACCGTAGATTAATGACCCTGCCAGAGGCCCCGCCGCAAGCCCCATATTCATAATAAGATTAAATACTCCTATGGCTCTGCCCATACCCAGTTTTTCGCCCTCTTCAAACAGAGCAGCGGTACAGGCAGGCTGTGATAATGCGCCGAAAAAACCCACTCCTGCGCAGACTAACACCAAGCCTGAAAAACCGGAAGCAAACGGAATAAAGAGATACATTGCAGATGCAGCAGCGCCGCCGAAACCTATTACATTTTTAAGGGGAAAAAATCTGTTCAGCACACTCAGAGGGCGCAGACTGAAAGTCATAAAAACAGTTGATACACAAAGAACAATGCCTGAGCGGAAACTGTCCAGCTTCATGCCGTGCTCTATAAAAAGCGGAAGAAATGCTGCGCATGAAGATATTCCGAATGCCCGGAAAAAAATGAATGATACTAGGCCGATATACCTTATACCCGGACGGAATGGCAGGGTATTGATGTTTTCCTTTTCTTTTTTGCTGCTGATTCCTGCTGCTCCGGTAAAGAGAACAATCAGGAGTGAAACAGCACACAGGGCTGCAAGCAGAATGAAAACCCCGTCAAACCCTGCTGAATTTCTCACTGCGCCGCCCACCAGAGGTCCAGCGCCCAACGCACCGTAAAATGACATATCAAAGGTTCCGCTCACTGATGCAAAGCTGGCCTTACGGGTATTGTTCCCCAGAACAGCAAGAACCGATGCACGGAAAGCCGCACAGGCAGCACCCTGAAATATACGCAGAATGACCACTGCGCTGACACTCCCTGCAAAGAGGTAACCGCATGATACCAAGCAGAAACATACAACGGAAAGCACAAGCACCCGCCCTGCCCCGGAATCCGAAACAGCATTCCCTGCCGGAACACTGAAAAATATCTTCGAGACTGAGTAGAAAGCCAGAGGAACACCGAGAAGCGCCCCTCTGGCTCCCAGTTCAAACACGTACAGGGAAAAAAAGGAGTCCACAACCCCGTAACCGAGGGTTATGCAGAAATTTATAATAAAAAGCGCAGTAAACAGCTTTCTGTTTTCCATATCAAAATCCGTTGAGGAGGAGCCGGACACGCCCGTGGAAGCGTGTCCGGCTGTTACGTTATGCCCGCCTGCTGTGTGATGCTGCGGAAACAGGCGGACAGGAGGTCAAAAGACTGTTATTTCTTGCCGTTTAAGGCAAAGTTATATCTGAGGTAGACTCTGAAATCGTTAAAGTTTTCACCGCCTTCTGCATCTATCATCGCATAGCGGACACGTACGCTGAAGCCGTCAAGCGCGCCGGAAAAATTATACTGAGCGCTCAGGTCAGTTTCATTTATGTCCTTAGCCTTCTGGGTTGAGTACTGGAGCTCGTTGGCATCATAATATGTGTGAAAAACATATGCGCTGAGGCCTTTTATTCCGATTTTAGAGAAATCGTATTCAACCCTCAGAGCGTAGGCTTCTTCATCCGCTCTGCCTGCTGCGTTGATCTGCTGAATAATGACTTTTTCATCACCCCATGGAACATAGAGCTCGTCATCTCCGGTTTTTGCATAGTATGCGGCTATATTAAAGCCGTGAGCGCGCACTCCGGTGTTAAACCCGTACTGATAGGTATCAAACTCTCTTCCGCCAAGCTCTTTTCCTACAGATTTCTGGAACAGAACAGATGGAGTGAAGAACAGGTCGTAGTCGCCGATTTTCTTTGAAGTGTATGCTTTCAGAAATGAGGTATCGAAAACATCGTTCATGTAGTATTTCCAGCCCTGAAGCTGTATTTTCACGGCATCAATCGGCAAAGTGTACTTAACCCCGCCCACAACAAGATCTCTGTCAACTTCTTCACCGCTTACAGAAATCATTGATACAAATTCATCGTCCCACCACCCCTGAAAATCGGTGATATAGTAACCGGACAGCTCAAGGTTTTTGATACTGTTGTTAACCACAGAGAGTCCTCTGTATGTTTTGGGAAGAAGCCTGATGTCATGACCGCTCATGAAAGGAGTGTTAATTTCCTGAGCACCGTATTTGATTTTGGTATCAAACCATTCTCCCTGAATATAATATTCCTGAAGACGGTTGAAACTTTCATGCTTTGAAGTTCCGAAGCCTTTGACAAGCCCGTAGACCATTTTATCGTCATTGTCGCCGATGTCACTTGCAGAAGCAAATGCCACTCCGGCGCTCAAACCGTTGACTGCGGCTGTGCGGTAATAAAATAATGTACCTGCGGCAAGATCCGCCCTGTCTTTGCTGTCTTCAAAATCCCTTTCAAAGTAGTAGCCTCTTAATTCACCCTTAAGGCTTCCCTGTTCAAAAGCATCTTTAATGTTATCTGCTGCGTATGCGGCAGAGCCGGTAACCAGCGTGATAAAGCTTATTAATAAAGCAAAAAACCTCATTTAATCCTCCAATAAAAGAATGCCGCCGCGTCTGCGGCGGCGAAAGAAAGTGATTATTTCATATACTTAACAGCGTTTTCTGCGGCAATACGTCCGGAGTTAAGAGCAAATGCGAAGCATGCGCCGCCCATTTCAAGATCGTAGCTGTCGCCGTACATTCCGCCTGCGTCAAGACCGCCTGCGTAAAGGCCGGGTATTGTCTGACCATCGGCAGTTACAGCTTCGGCTTTCTCATTTATTCTGATACCGCCGAACGTTCCGAGAGCTCTGGGACGAAGCTTAGTAACATAGAAGGGACCTTTCTCAATCGGACGGAGGAAGTCAGAGTCTTTGTAGAACTCCTCATCCTTATGAACAGCAGCGGCTTTATTATTGCGCGCTATGGTTTCCCTGAGAACTTTAGGATCAGCGCCTATTTTGGCGGCTATTTCATCAATAGTGTTAACTTTGAAAACATTGCCGTTATTTTTTGCAAGCTCTTTATTAAACTCATCATCAAGCTGAGTAAGCTTCGTTCCGTAGATTACCCACTCACCCAGAGGCATCTGGATTCCTTCTTTAAGGAAAAGCTGTCTGGTGTTTTCATCATAGATGGAGTAAGCAACGCCGCCTATTCTTTCAAGGGCATTACCGGAGAAAGGCCATTCGGCTATGTTGTACTCGTCTGTGTATCTTCTTCCGTTGGGGTCAACAAAAAGGTAGGGCTGAACAGCAGCAGCAATCAGGTGAGACTTTGTTGAAAAACCGGCAAGACCGGGGCGGTAAGAGATCATGATCTCCTGTCCTTCTTTTCCTGCGCCTGCTTCCCATGCCATCTGGATACCGTCTCCGTCTTTTCCGGTCTGGCCAACCATAATGACTTCAGGAAACCTTGAGTACTGTTTAAGCATTTCTTTGTTGTTTCCGTAACCGCCTGTACCTATTATAACTGCCTTAGCGTTTACGATAACTTTTTCACCGTCTTTGGTTTCAGCAATAACTCCTTTGATTTTGCCTTTGTCAGTTACAAGTTTCTTGCCTGCGGTATTAAGAAGAACAGTGCCGCCAAGTTCTCTGAACTTTTTATCAAGCGTCATCATTACCGCTTTACCGTGCTCATAGTGTTTGCCGTCTATCTCGACACCGCCCACAACATGCCATGTAAGGGGCCCGCCGAAGCCGCCAACACCTATGAACTCATAATTGATACCGAAACCCTTAAGCCACTCAAGTGTTTCAGCGGATTTGCCAACTATAGCGCTTACAAGAGGCGCATTTGCCCTCCAGTGGCTGTATTCCATGATTGCCTTGAAAGCAAACTTTTTGGATACGTCAATACCCTGCCTTTTCTGCATCTGGCTTTCCGCAGCAAAAATCCCTTCTGCGAAGTTAGCAGATCCGCCTGTTATCCCCTGTTTTTCAAGGATAATAACATCAGCGCCAAGCAGCTTAGCCTGTACACCGGCAGCAAGCCCTGTTGCGCCGCCTCCGATAACAACTATATCAGCGTTGTACACTTTTTCCGCATAAGCGGGCATTGAGAACACTGCGGCAACCATAAGTGCCAGCAGCAACCTGATGGAAAATAAACGTTTCATGAGTAAACCTCTCTCTATATATTTGGCTTTAAGGAAGAAAAGCCAACGGTTCCTGAATATAGCCTCCTACCTGAGCTTAAAGTCGAAGTTGTGGCATTCCTTATTGCAGAAAATAACTGTAGGTTTGTGAATTCCGTGGCACTCACCGCATTCCAGTTCGCCGAAGTGCGAATCATGCGGGTTTGCTTCTGGTAAATCCTTTGTAAGATCAGCCAGAGATTTGTAATCACCGTGGCAGGTAAAGCATCCCTTCATTTTTGCCGGAGCGGAGGGTTTTTCAGTTTCGTGACAGTCCACACACTGAACTCCGTTTTCCTTATGCGCTCCCCTAAGCTCGGTTGACGCAAATACTGAACATGCGGCTAACACAACCGCTGCGCTGAACATAATTTGACTGATAGATTTGGCGATTTTCATATCCTGCTCCTTTAATAAACAACTTTGCGGCTCAAAAACATAATGCCACATTCATCATATGTCATATGTTATACATTTGATGATTAAACATATAACCATGCAACCAATCATGTCAACAAAATTTTAATAATAAAAGCGGATATAAACTGAAATCTGAGAAATAAGCCTTAATTATAAATAATTAAAAAATACAGGATTGTCAGAGAAGGGAATATTTTGATATTTACAAAACTATACAGTGAACACTCAATAACATCTTGACTTTAATGCATCCAAATGTGGTAATATTAAATATAAGACCATTTGTTATTTATATTTATGATTACTGAGAAAACACGGAGCACACAATTGAAAGCATTCAAACCAGTAAGACAAGTTAAAGCTTCTGACGAAGTTTTTAATCAGCTGAAAGATTCCATTATTACAGGTATGTACAAGACAGGAGACAAACTCCCCTCTGAAAGAGAGCTCATTGAGATGTTCAAAGTCAGCAGAACTGTTGTGAGAGAGGCCATGAAGGTTCTGGCCGCCACGGGTTTTGTTGAAATACGTTACGGTGCCACCGGCGGAGCTTTTGTAAACGACCTGACATTTGACAGACTCAGCGATGCATGGGGAGACCTGTTCTCATCCGGCAAACTGTCAATACCTGAACTCTGTCAGGCCAGAATACTTATAGAGCCGCAGGTTGCAAGACTCGCAGCGGAGAATGTCACTGATGAATATATAAGCAAGCTTAAATATCTGATAGCTAAAGACGGAACCTATTCAAACTACGCAGAGAATGTAAATGTTAACCAAAAAGTACACATAGTTCTTTCAGAAATGAGCCGGAACAGATTTCTGGAATCCATTGTCGGATCTCTGGTTATTCTTATAAGAAAAATCTCCGATGAATTCCAGCCTCCAAGAGAAGAGGTTCACCCTGTGGGCATGCATGATAAAATTATCGAAGCCGTTATCGCCGGAGACGGTGACGCAGCGGAAAAAGAGATGCGCGCGCACCTCATAGAATTCAATGACCGCATGGCTGCGGCAGAAGAAAAATACAGAAAATCTCAGAAAAAAATCTGGACTGCAGGCTGACATTTTTTTCATATAATAATTTTATTTACTTAAAAATTTACTGACAACTTAGTTGCATTATCCGCTAAGGGCAATATTTCTTTAGAGGAGCGGATAATGCTTAACAGAAGAGATTTTCTGAAAATAACCACAGTCGCGGCGACCGCGGCTTCACTCGGCATGCTCGGAGGATGCGGAAGCAGCTCCGACGGTGACAACACGGAAGTTTCTGCGGAACACTTCCCTCAGTCTGTAGTTTCCGGAGACCCAAAGTCAGACAGCGTAATACTGTGGACACGCCTCGCCGGAGACACTCTCGGAGGAGGCTCTCACAAAATCACACTCATCGCAGCCTCAGATAAAGAACTCAAAAACACAGTCGCATCACACGACCTAACCGTAACTGCGGAACACGATTACTGCACTAAGGTTAAACTCACCGGACTTCAACCAGGCAGTTTCTACTACTACAGGTTCCATTACGACAAGAACGGAAAACGCTACACCACTCGCACCGCCAGAACAAAAACCGCCCCCGCTTCGGATGCGGATGTCCCGGTTAAGTTTACCTTCCTCAGCTGCCAGGACTATATAGGCAGATACTACAACTCTCTGGCTTACCATCTGCAACACGTAACTGACATAGACTTCGTGGTTCACCTCGGTGACTACATATACGAGACCACAGGCGATCCTTCCTTTCAGAATATTACTGATACCAGAAAAATTACTTTCACGGATACAGCAGGTGCTGTCGCCCTCGGAACTGATCAGCCCTACTACGGTGCGGCTTCAGTCTCCAACTACAGAGAAATATATAAAAAATACAGAACAGATTCTGTACTCCAGAGATTTCATGAGCTTTATCCTATAATAGCAATATGGGACGACCATGAGTTTTCCGATGACTGCTGGGGAGCCACGGCGACATACTTTGATGAAAAGAAGGATGAATTTGACACCATAAGAAGAATGAACTCCGAACAGGCTTTCTATGAGTTTCTCCCGGTTGACAACACTGCTTCGGAAGGAGCCTTCCAGACTCCCGATTCGCAGCTTTACGGACAGATTAACAACGCAGGAGTGTATAGAGATTTCCGCTTCGGAAAACATCTGCATTTAATACTATCGGATTACAGAACATTCCGCCCCGATCACCTCATACCCGAAGGAGCATTCCCCGGAAAGGTGGTTCTTGATAAGGCGGCAATAACCGCTGTCTTTGAGGCGCAGTATCCCGGACAGGGCGCGGCTGTTTATGAACTTCAGAAGGCAGCCTTCGGCCCTTATGTGGATATGACCTCAGCACCCTGGAACGCATACTCCGCGGCTCTGGTTCCCACACTTACTTATGTTTACATGCAGGAAGGACTCAGCCAGACAGACGCAGGCATAAAAGCGGCAGCGGATCTGAACGGGCTTGTAAGCGCATATGTTTTCAATGCTCTGGTAACTGCATACAACTCCGCAGTAACCGCCGAAAATCAGCTTCCTCTCATTGATGACAACACATACAATAACGTCCTTGACAGAGGCATAGCCTACATGCACATAGGCAAACAGGGTTATTTCAGTGACATAGGCTCCAGATACGGCGTAGTAAAAGCCACATACGATATGCTTGCGGGCTATAAGGCAATGGCGGATGTTCTGGCAGCGAAAACCCCTGAGAATGTTTTCGGTGACACCCAGCTTGCGTGGCTCACAAACAAAATAAGCACCAGCAGCGCGACAAACATCTGTTTCGGCAGCTCAGTTTCCACAACGTCACTCATATGGGATATGACAGCCCTTGACATCCCCGCAGACTACAAACAGAGATTTTACGCAAACGTAGACCACTGGGACGGCTTCCCGAACCGCAAGAACATGCTCCTTGAGCAGTTGGGCGCAAGCGGCAAAAGAGCTTTCGTTATCTCCGGCGACATACACGCCTCATTTGTAACAGACCACCCCACTTCGGGAGCAAATGTTGCGGATTTCACAGGGACTTCTGTTTCCTCTTCCACTTTCATAAACATGGTGGAGCATGCAGTAGAGGCTGTTCTGGCGGCGGGAGCATTCACGGATGACCAGAAAACGGCAGTGAGAGCCAAGCTTATCACAAATCTTGATGATTCGCTGCTGGAGGCGTTTGATCCCATGATTTTCGCCGATACGGCAAGAAACGGATTCGTAACCGTAACAGTGACAGAGGATAATGTCACAGCGGATTACTACCTTACAGAAAGAGATGATGTTTTTGAGAGCTTCTATAAAAAAATGAACGAGCTCACTGTCACTCACAAAAAGTTCGTGTTTGACGGAACTCAGGTGGCAGAAGAACAGTCCTGAAAAAAGGGGGCAAAAGCCCCCTTACCCTTTATATTCCTTTTTCGTCACCGCTTCCGCCTTTATTCTGTCCAGAAGAAGAGCGAGAGCTGGCTTGACATTCTCTCTTATATCACCCGCAACTATGAGAAAAAGCACATCGTCCCCCGGCGACATAATGCCGGAGCGGGCTTCTATAACCACTTTGTATATACCTTCCATAGCCTCGACATCACGGCGTATCTGCTCTATCTTATCCTGATCGCTGTGAACCTCCATCTTCTGGACGGAGGCACGGTCTCCCCTTGACCAGCCGCGCACTGTTCCGTTATGTATCAGAATCATGCCGACATTTGCCGCAAAATCTTTATCTTTTTTGAGTTCCGCTATAGTTGCCGAAATATCCATTATAGTCTCCTTATCAGTAAGCCTGTGAAATAATAGAGACTATAACGTAAAGCTCAGGTAAAAAGAAGGGCGGCATTACCCGCCCGCTTAAAAAGTTTAAACTCCGAGATAAGCCGCTTTCACATGGGGATCGGTGAGGAGCATCTGGCTTTCTCCCTCCAGAACCACCTGCCCCTGCTCCATAACATAGGCTCTGTCGCTTATGGCCAGAGAGTTCACAAGATCCTGCTCCACAAGAACAATTGTCGTTTCATAATCTATCGCTATGCGTTTGACAGCCGCGAAAATATCCTTTTTAAGCACAGGAGCAAGACCGAGGGAAGGCTCATCCAGCATCATGAGCTTCGGCTGTGCCATTATGCCCCTGCCTATTGCCACCATCTGCTGTTCTCCGCCTGAGAGTGTGCAGGCAAGCTGCTTCTGCCTTTCAGCCAGACGGGGGAACAGGGCGTACACCTCTTCCAGATTGCGTTTGAAGTTTGCCCTGGCGTTTTTGTTATATGCCCCCATCTCAAGGTTTTCATACACAGTCATCAGTGAGAAAAGCCTTCTCCCCTCCGGAACATGGACAAGCCCTCTCGTCACGATTTCATCGGCCGGAACACGGCTTACATTCTCTCCTCTGAAGCTCACAGAACCGGACATGGGTTTGATAAGCCCTGATATGGCTTTAAGCAGGCTGGACTTGCCGGCCCCGTTCCCGCCGACAATGCTGACGACCTCGCCCTCATTGATATGAAGGGAAATATCGAAAAGTACCTGTATCTCGCCGTAGCCTGCGTTAAGTTTCTCAATGCTGAGTAGCGACATATTCATCCCCCAGATAAGCCTTAATAACTTCCGGATCAGCGACAACCTCGTGCGGATCGCCTTCGGCTATCTTTTTCCCGAAGTTGATAACATACACCCTGTCAGACAGGTTCATGATAGCCTGCATTATATGCTCAACTATAACGATGGAAACCCCGACGGAATTGATTCTTTTAATAATAGGCAGCATCTCCGAAACCTCGGACGGACGAAGACCCGCCATAACCTCATCAAGCAGCAGAAGCTTAGGCTCGGTAGCCAGCGCACGGGCAAGCTCAAGTCTTTTGCGCTCCGGCAGTGTGAGGTTTTTCGCCTGAACATCTCTTTTATCATATAGATCAAGCATTCTGAGAACTTCCAGAGATTTTGCCTCAGCCTCGTCCATTCTGTTGGTGTTTGCGAATGCCCCGACCACTGTATTGTAAAGCACTGTCTTTGTCACAAAAGGCTTAACCACCTGAAACGTTCTGGTTATGCCCAGTCTGCATATATCATAGGGCTTTTTGCCCGCTATCTCTTTTCCCATGAATTTGATACTGCCGGAAGTGGGAGGAAGCGCACCTGCTATGCAGTTGAAAAGCGTGGTTTTCCCTGCGCCGTTGGGGCCTATTATGCCCACTATCTGCCCTTCCTGAACCGCCAGATCAACATTGTTTACAGCAGTAAGGCCACTGAACTGCTTAACCGCCTTGGTAACTTCGAGTAAAGCCATATTCCGCTCCTTAATCCGTGACTGCCTCGCCGTTTTTTACGGCGGGCTTCTCTTTTGACGCGAACCTGTCCTTAAGCATGCCTATCCATCTGGAAACAGGCTCCACAAGCCCTCTGGGCTGATAGCGCATAACAATGATCAGTATCAGTCCGAAGATTATCAGGTGAAGTCCCGGCAGAGAATCAGAAAGATATATTCTCGTCAGTTCGTTCACAGGACGGAGCAGGAGTGCACCGAGAACAGGGCCCATTATGGTTCCCCTGCCTCCTATGAGGGCAATGAATGCTATCTCGTATGAAAGCTCAAGCCCAAGAACCGATTTGGGGTAGAAATAAAGCATAAGCTGGGCGTAAAAAGTGCCTCCGAGAGCCGTGAGGAAGCAGCTTATTATCATGGCTATGAGCTTATAGCGTGAAACCTTTATGCCCAGCGCCTCCGCCGCGTCCTTCTCTTCGCCGCCCGCCGCAAGATAGTAGCCTATTTTTGAGTTCATCATGATGTAGGTAAGCAGAAGAACCAGAAGAAGCATAACGAGGATTATGTAATAGTAAGGAACCTTGCTCATAAACTGGAAATGAGCAAATGAGCTTTCTGTAAGATTAATCAGAAGCCCCTTCGGCCCCCTGATCTCAAGCGGGCCTATCTTCTCCACGTTTTCTACAAAAACCCTCAGCCCCTCACCGAAGGCTATGGTGGCAAGGGCAAAATATGCTCCCCTGAGCTTAAGTGTGGGCAGACCGATGAGTATTCCCATCAGTGCGGCAACCACGCCTCCGGCAAACATGCCTATCCACGGACTGAGACCGTAAGTGAGATAAAGAGTGGTCGATGTGTACGCCCCTATCCCCACAAATGCAGAATGCCCCAGAGGGAGAACACCGGCAAAACCGCCCACAAAGTTCCAGCAGGAGGTGAGGTAAGCGTAGAATATTATAAGTATAAGAATCTGCATAACCGACGGGCTGCTCACAAACACAGGAACAGCAAACAGCAGAGCGATTATTGCAAGGGTAATACCTATGTTGGATGGCTTTTGATTAAGAAGAAATTTCATTCCGCCCTCCCCTCAATAATCCTGTTTCAGACCGAAAAGCCCTGACGGCTTAACGAACAGAACAAACAGGAAAAACACGTAAATCAGCATCTCTGTCCATGTGGCCGCCATGAACTGAGCTCCGACTGTTTCTATGAGGCCGATTATTATTCCGCCGAGAATAGCACCGGGAACACTCCCCAGACCGCCGAGAACGACAATCACAAACGCCTTGATGTCAAACGGAACGCCCACTGTGGGGTAGACGTAATAGAACGGCACAAGAACACATGCCGCCACGCCGCAGCAGGCACAGCCTAATCCAAAAACGATATTGTATATTCTGGTCTGCTTTATCCCCATGAGCGTTGCCGCCTCACGGTCAAGGCTTGTGGCGCGCACCGCCTTGCCCATGCGGGAATGCCTGAGAAACCAGTAAAGATAAATACCGAGGAGAAGGGTTACACCCGCACCTATTATCTTTGACCAGAGAAAATACATATCGAATATCTCAAGCATCTGACCCGAAATTGCCGTTTTGGCCACCCTGAACTCAGCGCCGAAAAGAAGCAGCGCAAGGTTGTCCAGAACATACCATATCCCTGTTGTCACAATGATCACCGTTATTGGCTCGCGGATGTCCTTCTCCGCCTCAAATATAGGCTTGATGACAAACTTCTGAAGATAAAAACCGAAGAAATAAAGAAACGGCACGACAACAAACAGCGCCAGATAAGGGTTAAGCCCGGTGAGGGTGACAAACCAGTAGGCGGCGAACATTCCCACCATAAGGATTGAGCCGTGGGCGAAGTTGATAACCTTCATAACGCCGAAAATAAGAGTAAGCCCTACGGCGGTGAGGCCGTATATTGACCCCATAAGAATGCCGTTTATCACAGACTCGACATAACCAATCATGTGTAAGCTCCTTGGAAAGACCCGGAGGAGAGCCTGCGCCCTCCTCCTGTCCTTATATGACTTTTATTATTTGTTAGGCTGAGGGAAAACAGGGGTGTAGCCTGCTCTTCTCACGTTTTTAGGCCATACGGTGATGCGTTCCATGTCTTTCCCTTTCTGACGGATCTGAACAATAACCAGACTGGCGTTTTTGTTCTGTCCGCTCTGGTCAAACTGGATGCAGTCATAGGCAAGAAGACCCACAGTACCGCCGCAGAGGTTGGTTTCATTGAGCGCTTTTCGGATAGCATCGGGCTTTGTGGAGCCTGCTCTTTCAAGCACATCCTTTATGAGATACATAGCGGCATAAGCATCAACAGATTCGCCCGCAAGGCTGTAGCCGTATTTTTTGGCGAATTTTTCGTTGGTTTCCTTAAGTCCGGGACGGTTAAGGTCGGCTTCCCATTCAACAAGGTCGAATATGTATTCTGCGTTCTTTCCGGCAGCTTTAAGGAAGGAAGGGTCAGCGTGTCCGCCGCCGCTTGTTACTATGGCTTTTACGTTTACTTTCATTTCAGCCATTGTGTTTGTGAGGAGGATTGCATCTGCGGCGTTTGAAGTCATGAAAACAACATCAGCCTTGGAGCGTTTAAGCTTAATCACAACAGGTGTGAGGTCGCTTGCTGTACTGGGATAGGGCTCATCAAGAACAACCTTATAGCCTCTTTCTTTTGCCATTTCACGCCATTTTTCAGCGAAGCCCACGCCCCAGTCACCGTTTTCATAAACGAAAGCAACATTTTTAACATCAACGCCGAATTCCTTTTTCATGTCATCAAGGAACTTGAACTGATCCCTTGTCCACCATGAATCTTTTGCGGCTATACGGAAAACATTCTTGAAGCCTCTTTCTGTGATGGTGTCGCGGACAGAAACAGGAACAATAAAGGGCATGCCGTAACGCTCAGCGGTCTGAGTAACAGGGTAAGTAACCGCAGAGTTCCACGCTCCTGTGAGTATGTGCACTTTTTCAGAGTTAATAAGACGCTCAGCCTCTGTAACTCCGGTGGTGGGGTCGCTTTTGCTGTCAGAGAAAATAAGCTGGAGCTTTGCTCCGCCGAGGGCTTTTATGCCGCCTGCGGCATTGATCTCCTCAACAGCCATTTCACGGGCATTTTTACCCTGAATACCCACAGACGCGGAAGGGCCTGAGAGGGGGATAATGTTGCCGATTTTGATTGTTTCTGCGGCTTCCGCCTGCCCGAAAGAGCAGAGTGCGGTAAGCAGTGCAAGAAAAGGAAGGACTTTGAACAACTTCATATCTTTCTCCTGTTTTATTTTTACGGACTTGGCCGTATGTGATATTAATTTTTAAGCAGGCTGTGACAGCGGCAATCCGAACATCCTGTCGGATTTATGTACACGCTCACGGCGGGGTAAACCCGCCTTCGCTACGCACGGCGCAGCCCCTGTCCGTGGGGCTGTTTACGTCATTTTAAACCCTGAAATCTCTATACATATTGAGAGACTGCTTCGTCGCTTTGCTCCTCGCAGTGACGTAAGCTACTGTCATTGCGAACCCTGAAAGGGTGAAGCAATCTCTGTCCTGACAACATAAATCCGAACATCCTGTCGGATTTATGTACACGCTCACGGCGGGATAAACCCGCCTTCGCTGCGCACGGCGCAGTTCCATCCATGGAACTGTTCTTATTTCAGCGTTTTGCGCACAGCAGATTCAAATATATCCATAGCCTGAGCAAGCTGTTCATCGGTGAGTACGAGGGGAGGGAGGAACCTCACCACATTGCCGAAGATCCCCGCGCCTATTACAAGCAGCCCCTGTTTGAAGCATTCTGCGTTTATGGCGCTGACAGCGTCCTTATAAGGCTCCTTTGTTACCGGGTCTTTCACAAACTCAATGCCTATCATTGAGCCAAGACCCCGCACATCGCCGATCTGGGGAAACTCTTTCTGAAGAGCTCTTACCCTGTCCATAATGTAAGAGCCTATTTTCAGAGATTTTTCGCTGAGGTTCTGCTCCTCCATCATTCTGATAGAGGCAAGCGCAGCTTCGCAGGCAACTGGGTTTCCGCCGTATGTGCCGCCTATTCCGCCCGCGCCGACTGAGTCCATAATCTCCTTTTTGCCTACCACAGCGGAGATAGGCATCCCTGAACCAAGGGATTTGGCCATAGTGACGAGATCAGGCTCCACACCGAAATGGTCAACGGCAAACATTTTTCCTGTACGGCAGAAGCCTGACTGCACTTCGTCCGCGATGAGCACTATGCCGTACTCATCGCATATTTCCCTTAAGCCCTGCCAGTAACCCTTGGGGGGCACATTGAAGCCACCCTCACCCTGAACAGGTTCAAGTATCACAGCGGCTATATTCATCGGATTGACTTCGGAAACGAAGAAACGCCTGAAATAATCAAGGTATGCTTTGCATGCCTCCTCCTCTGAGGTATTTATCTGTCCTCTGTAAATATTGGGAAACGGAACCTTGTAGATTTCAGGAGCAAAGGGGCCGAAACCGTCTTTGTAAGGCTTGACCTTGCTTGTGAGTGTCATGGTAAGGAGTGTTCTGCCGTGAAAGCCTGATTCAAATGCGACTATTCCGGTGCGTTTGGTGTATGTTCTGGCTATTTTGATGGCGTTTTCAACAGCTTCCGCTCCGCTGTTTACAAACATTGCTTTCTTGGGCGATTTGCCCGGCGCTATCTGCGTGAGCTTCTCTGCCAGACGTACATAAGGTTCGTACATGCTGACCATAAAGCAGGAGTGAAGAAGCCTGTCCGCCTGTTCCTTGATGGCTTTGACCACCTCATCGGGGCAGTGGCCGCAGGAGGTAACCCCTATGCCTGCGTAAAAATCAAGGTATGTGTTGCCGTCCGTGTCCTCTATGACAGCGCCTTTAGCCTGTTTAACAACAAATGGGAATGTGCATGATATGCCGCCTGCCACGTAAGCGGCTTTATCCTCAATGATTTTCTTTGTGCGCTCACTCTGATGTGTGCTTATATTTGCCAGTTCCTTTCCGTTTAACATGAGAAACAGCCTCCGGATTAATAACGTTTAATAGTTATGAGCAACGGCTGTGCCACAGAGGTTTTTATCTGATAAATAAACGGAAAAGGCTGATACAGTGACTTTGAAACGGCAGAGGTTAACTTTGGTTTACCGGAGCGTCAACCATAGCTTACCGGGTCAACCATGGTTTACCGTGAAATAAAAAACCCGCAGCATGGGAAAAACTGCGGGGCTAAGATATTTGGGAATAGTAAGCCCTGATTAATGTTGATAAGAAACACATGCACATTTGTGATTGCACCTGTAAAAAATCCCCCTCAATCCCCCTTTGAAAAAGGGGGAAGCGCCTGTCCTGACAACATAAATCCGGACATCCTGTCGGATTTATGTACACGCTCGCGGCGGGGTAAACCCGCCTTCGCTACGCACGGCGCAGCCCCTGTCCGTGGGGCTGTTTACGTCATTGCGAATCCTGAAAGGGTGAAGCGTCTGTCCTGACAACATAAATCCGGACATCCTGTCGGATTTATGGACACGCTCGCGGCGGGATAAACCCGCCTTCGCTACGCACGGCGCGCTCCCATCCTTGGGAGCGTTTGCGTCATTGCGAACTCCGTAGGAGTGAAGCAATCTCTCAGTATACAGAGACTGCTTCGTCGCTTTGCTCCTCGCAGTGACGTAAACTGCTGTCATTGCGAACCCTGAAAGGGTGAAGCAATCTCTGTCCTGACAATCCAAAATTTCCATCCTTGGAAATGTGAACACTAATTTCTGTTAATCATCACCATCTTAATCGTCATCATATCTTCCATGGCGAATTTAACGCCCTCTCTGCCGAGACCAGAGAGCTTGTTGCCGCCGTACGGCAAATGATCGACCCTGAAAGTGGATGTATCATTTATCATCACTCCGCCAACATCAAGTTCATCAACGGCTTTCATCGCCTTATTTATATCTGTGGTGTATATACCCGCCTGAAGTCCGAAGTCGGAATCGTTCACCTTTGCCAGTGCATCGTCAAAGTCATCATACGCAACAATTGACACTACAGGTGCGAAGGTTTCCATGCACATTACCTTCATATCCTCCGTAACGTTCGTAAGCACTGTGGGGTAATAAATCATGCCTTCCGCTCTGCCGCCTGCGGCCAGTACAGCACCCTGAGCGACTGCCTCCTTAACCCACGCATCTATACGGTTAAGCTCTTTTGCATCTATCATCGGCCCTACATCGCAAGCCTTATCCATCGGATCACCGACTTTCAGAGCTTTTGTCTTTTCCACAAACAGCTTAGTGAACTCATCCGCACATTTGCTGTTTACATATATCCTCTGGAGGGAGATGCACACCTGACCGGAGTTTGAAAAAGCGCTGACAACGCATCTGGCGGCTGTTTTCTCAAGATCCGCATCCGGCTCAATAATTGTTGCAGAGTTGTTGCCGAGCTCCAGCGTAACCTTCTTGATTCCGGCCTTGCGCATTATCTGATCCCCTACTCCGGGCGAACCGGTAAAGGTAATCTTCTTGGTTTTCGGGCTTATAACTATAGTGTCCCCCACAGTTGCGCCTGAACCTATAACCACATTCAGCACTCCTGCGGGCAGGCCTGCTTTTTCCATTATTTCAGCGAGAATTATGGATGAGAGAGGAGTTGATGAGGCAGGTTTCAGCACCACAGTGTTTCCTGTGGCAATAGCCGGAGCAACCTTATGAGCCACAAGGTTAAGGGGGAAGTTGAAGGGGGTTATGGCGCCTATTACGCCTACAGGCTCACGCAGAAAGTAGCCCACTCGGTTTTCGCCGAACTTGCTGGCATCCACCTGAATTGTTTCGCCGTGGATGTGCTTTGCTTCCTCGGAGGCGAACTTGAATGTCTCCGCACTGCGAAGAACCTCGTTCATGGAGAACTTCCAAGCCTTGCCGGCCTCAAGGCAGATTATCTCTGCTATCTCATCAGCGCGTTCAAGTATGCCCTGCGCTGTCTTTTCCAGTATATCGGAACGCTTATGCGCAGGCATTCTGCGGAAAAGCCTGAAAGCCGCTTCCGCTGCGTCTATGGCCCCGTTGGTGAGCGTTTCATCAGCCTGAGGAACATAAGCAAAGGTTTCACCGCTGAATTTATTCTTTACTTCCAGTTCCTTACCAGTTTCAATCCATTTTCCGTTTACAAGTGTTTTGTAATGTTTGGGCATCTTTTCACCTCTCACGCTGTTTAACTTACAGCGTTATCAGGTGCAATAAACATGCCAGATCAGGGAGTGCGCTTTTTAAGACGTTTGTGGAGAGCCTGTTTTGATATGCCTAAGAGCTTCGCGGCCTGACTCATGTTTTCGGAAACAGCAAGAGCCTCGTTAACCGCGTATTCGGAAACCTCGTCCAGAGTGGGAAAGCGCCCGAAGATTTTTTCAAGTGAACTGACGGTCTTATCATCCGGGACCTGTAAAGCTTCGGCTCCGCCCAAGCGTCCGGCTATGATATTCTCTGTGATTACGCCGTCTGTGCAGCGCACAACAGCATCATAGATATATGTTTTTAATTCCCGGATATTTCCCGGATATACATGGGAGGTGAGCAGGCTCATAGCTTCCCTGCTGATTTCGGGCTTAGGCTTGCTGACTGTTTTAGCTGCCTCTTCCGCCAGATAATCAGCTATCAGCGGAATATCCTCCCTTCTCTCGCGAAGGGGAGGAACCTTTATGAGATGAGTGCTCAGCCTGTAATATAAATCCCTGCGGAACCCGCCGGAGGAAGCGGCGGAGCTGAGGTCTTTATTCGCAGCGGCGATTATTCTCGCCTCGCATCTTTTCGGTTTGTCAGAGCCGAGGGGATAATATATCCGCTCCTGCAAAAGACGCAGAAGCTTCACCTGAGAAACCTCGCTGAGATCCCCTATTTCATCCAGAAAGATTGTGCCCTGCCTTGCCCTTTCTATCAGTCCCGAACGCACACCGTCCGCGCCGGTGTAGGCTCCCTTGGCGTGACCGAACAGGGTATCGGAGAAAAGCGTATCATCCAGACCGGAAACATCCACAGCCACAAACTCACCCGTGAAGCCGCTGACATCATGCACTGCACGGGAAAGCATCTCCTTTCCGGAGCCTGTTTCACCCAGAATAAGCACAGGCTGACCGCTGACCGCTATGGCTTCGATATACTGAAAAATACCGTGCATTTCGGCACTTCGGGTGACAATGCGGCTGAAAACATCTCTCCTGCGCAGACCGCCGCCGAAGTTAACCCCTTTCATGTTGAGAAGCTCAGAACGAAGAGCGCCTATCTCATGGGCATTTCTCAGCGCAGAACTGAATGTGTTCATATTTATCGGTTTTACAAGATAATCATGGGCGCCCAGTTTGAGACACTCCACAGCCACCTCGATCTCCGAATTAGCGGTGCAGATTATGACGGGAACCTGCGGCATCTGCTCTTTTATCTCACGCAGGACATCCTGTCCGGACTTGTGAGGCATATTGAGATCCAGAAAAACCACAGGAAAAGACATTCCCCGCAGGGTGTCCATAACCTCCCTTGAATCCTCAAGGGTCGTAATATTTTTAATTCCCATTGTCTGAAGCAGAAAGGAATATGCCTCAAGCTCGTCCTTCTCATCATCCACCAGAAGAATGCTTGAGCCGTAGTTGTTGAAATCTATCATTCAGCCTCTGAGTGCTTCGGGAGGGACACTGTGAAAACCGTTTTCCCATCACCGCTTTTTACGGTTATTGTGCCGTGCATTTCATTCTCGACAATCATCTTCGCCATGTAAAGCCCCATCCCGGTGCCGGAGGCTGTGCCTTTTGTTGTAAAATAAGGATTGAAAATCTTCGGCATCATGCTTTCCGTTATGCCGCAGCCTCTGTCTGTGATGTGTATCATAACATTGTTTGCGAGGTTCTCAACATCGATTTTAATCTCTCTCGAATCCGCATCGGGTTCAGAAGATAATTTTTCAACAACTGCATCCCGCGCGTTGGCAAGGATATTCACTATGACATGCACAAACTCGCTTCTGTAGCCGTATACCACCAGTGCCGCATCATCAGGCACATTCAGCTTCATTACGATTCCGCTCTGTTTGAAGTTAGGCTGCATGAGCTTCACCGAACTGTCCACAACATCCGCTATGCTGAAATGCTCCTTATTCTTGCTGGGTTTGAAGAAGTGGCGAAAATCGTCTATGGTTTTGGACATAAACTGAATCTGTGAGTCTGCCGCAGTAACAAGCTTCTCCACAAATTCCTTAGAAATCATATTGTTGTAAAAGGCGGACTGTATGCTGACGACATAGGTGGAAAGAGTGTTAAGCGGCTGACGCCACTGGTGGGCTATGGCGCCCAGCATTTCGCCCATTGCCGCCATTTTCTGCGCCTGCCTGAGCTGTTGCTCAGCATTCACACGTTTTGATATATCCCTGATACTTATGAGGATAAACTCCTCTTTATTAAGATGCTGGCTCTTGAGATTAACCTCGCAGGGAAACTCTGTCCCGTCAGAGCGGAGAAAGCTCCACATGAATGACTGCTGCTCACCTTCACTGGCTTTGTTAATGATCCGCCGAACCTTTTCAAGGCTTACCTCACCGTCAGGCTGAATCTCAGGAGAGAGATCAAGCATGTTATTTCCGATTATGCCGTAGTGGTTTACCCCGAAGACTTCCTTAGCCTTCTCGTTGCACTCGACAATGATCATCCCCTTGCTGATGAGTATCGCGTCATTTGCCACATGGAAAAGGGTCTGGTAATGGGTTTCAACCTCCTTGCGCCTGTTTATGTTCCACGCAAGATCCTGATTCATACCGCTTATCTGTTCCGCATGCTGCAGCACTGTGGACTTATAGCGGCGGTTGTATATAAAAAGCAGAAAGGCACTAACGCCCACAACAGACATAGTGAGCAGAACCATAAACCCCACAGCCCTGAGAGCGGATTCCGCGGCAAAAAGCATGGACGTGCGCTCAGACAGGGCGTATGCCTCCTCCTTTGTCATGGTGGTGCAGAGATACCAGCCGACACTTGAGATAAGCTGATAGGCGAGGATATTCTCCTGTCCGCCTATTTTATATGAAAAAGTGCCTGAATCAGAGCTTTTGAAGTGCTCCATCACTCTTCTGAGAGTCGGGTCTGTGTCCTGAAGGCTGTGAGTAAGCAGGAGCTCCTGATCAGGGTGCACCATGAATGTCCCTTCGGAGTTGACTATGAAGGAGTAGCCTGTTTCCGCCGCCTTCACGTTCATTACGTTCTTCACCAGCATGTCCAGAATAATGTCGTTGCTGATTACGCCTATTACCCTGTCATCCCTGTAAAGCGGCGCAGACAGGGCTATAACCATCTCTCTGGTTGTCATGTCTATATACGGGGGTGAAACAGCCATCTTGCCTTTTTCCACCGCATTTATGTACCATGGGCGGACTCTGGGGTCGTACCCGGCAGGAGGAACCCACTCCGCTCCGTCTATCATGGTTCCGTCCTCAAGACCTATGTAAACATCGCTGAAATCCCCTGCGGCCAGCGCCATTTTCAGAACAGGCATGGAACTGGCTTCTGTTATGGGGTCTATTTTATTGATTTGGTCAATGGCAGAATCCACAACCTGCATCTGATGCTTAAGCCACATTTCAGTGGTGGCCGCGGCCTGAGCCGCCACATTCTGCTGGTGGGCAAGCACGGTGCTTTCTATTACCACATTGGCGCTGTGATAGGTTACGCTCACCAGAACAATTATGGCGGCGAGAAGAACAGCAAGAACAATTAATGAATTTCTCAGTTTGATTATCATCGGTTTACCTGTCCGTTTATTCAGGTATTTTGATGCAAATCGCGTGCCAGTTTTATTTTTCAAGGCAGATCTATTCCTGCTTTTTTTGCCTGAGACCTGTGGAGCTCGCGGCGGAGAGTGTACAGCTTTCCGCCCTTGCGGAAGTGTCTGCCAGTCTGCCTGAAATTGAATGATATGCCCGCCGCCCTGCACTGCTCGCGTATTGAGAGCACCCAGTCATAGCTGCATTCCCTCGCCTCCATGCCTGACTCACCGCCGACTATGACGCACTCAATGGAAGGTTTCAGGTAAGCAGATAAGTCTATAGCTTCAAGCAGCGGTTCGCATATTATTGATTTATGCTTCACCGGCACTTCCAGAAATAAGGGCAGGCGGAAGTCAGCCATTTTCTGATTCTCTGTCGTGCAGGCGATATGAACATTTTCATAGCCCTCACCCCAGTCCTCCGGGAGTGAGACATGGAAACGGTCAATACGCTTGGTTATGATGAAGAATGTGAGATCCGAACGGAAGCGGATCATCTCCCATATATCCCTGCGCCACTCATCCGCCTCTTCCAGAAAAAAGTCAGATGTGAAACAGGTGTACACCAAATCGCTCCCGGTGAGCTTATAGTCTCCGCTTCTGGTGCATTTCAGCGGCAGGTTGAAGTTTCCCGTTTTTTCAACCTTGGAGCTGTCTTTATTGTGAACGGCATCCATGCGGTAAACGTAGCAGTTATCGCATCCGGGGCTGATTTTTGTGCATCCGTGCCATGGGTTCCAGATAGGCAAAGGGGTTTTCTCCGTAAAAAGTTCTGAGATAATGTATAGTTCAAAAAAACCGCCCTTTGCACGGGCGGTTTCGAAATCTCTGTCTGTTACTTTATGAAAGAGCAGCAGTAGTCAGCAGGCTTGGAGACTCTCAGCGTAAAGCTTGAGTTTGCGGGCACTTCGAACGTGCACTCACCGCTGATTACGAGAGGCTCCCTTCTGTCAGGCAGGTCAACTTCAAGCTCGCCGCTCATAAACTCCATTATCTCAGCCTCTGCGGTATTGAAGGTGTACTCCCCTTCCTGCATAAAACCGAGAGTCTTCACTGAGCCGTCCTCAAACCTAACCGTGCGGCTTACTACCTTGCCGCCGAAATATACGTTAGCTTTTTTCACCACAGAAACATTTTTAAATTCGTCCATTATCTCCCCCTGCTAAGAGTTTTATTCAGGAAAAGATAGCCTGAATCACGGGAATAATCATCATTTATTTGCTGAATATGCCCGCTGTGCCGCCGCTGATCAGGCTGGCCACGCTCTTAAGGGCGGCAGGCAGGGCAAAGATGCTCTGCACGGCTATGTATCTCGGTTCCCACTGCGGCTTGAACTTTTCCTTATAGCTGCGCAGACCTTTGAAATTGTAGAACCTTTCCCCGTGCCTGTACATCACCCCCGCAAGCCTGTTCCAGAAAGGGGAGAAGGAGTGAAGCTCAAAACCGGAAAGAGGTGCCATGCCAAGGTTGAAAAACTCATAGCCTTCATCCTTTGCATACAGTATAAGCTTGATGAACAGGTATTCCATAACCCCTTTAGGCGCATCATTTCCGTAGCGCATAAGGTCTATTGAAAGTTCATGCTTTGAGTCTGTCATCCATATATTTGCAAAGGCGACAGGTTTTTCATCCTTCATCACGGCGGCAAAAGGCATGCGTCTGAGGTAGTCCTCATTGAAGCAGCCGAGGGAAAAACGCTTCTCCCTGCTGTTTTTTGTCTGCATCCATTCATCCGAAATCTGCCTGAAAACAGGCAGCATGGCGGAAACCTCATCGCCTGAGAAAATTTTCAGGGAGCAGCCTTCCTTCTCGGACTTCTTGATTGTGTTGCGCATACCGCTCCAATGGCTCCCCTCCAGTGAGAAACCTGTCAGCCTCACTCTGGCCTGTTCGCCGATTTTGAATATTTTAAGCCCCGCATCCATATAGTGAGGTATGTAATCCGCGCCGATCTCATAAAAAACCGCCCTGCATCCGTGCTCCTCACTCATTTTACGGAAACGGAATATAAGTTCCGCCGCTGATTCCTCCGGCCCCACAGGGTCGCCCATGCTGATGAAGCTGCGCCCCTCAGTGCCGTACATGATAAAGCTTCTGCCGTCTTCCCCGAAGATGTACTGCTTATCCGGCAGATAAGCCAGATACGCTGTCGTATCATCACTTCCTGCCACTACAGGCTCGATGAGCTTATTTATATCATCCGTATACGGCACAAAGGCAGGCTTTGACGGCTGAATAAGCTTGAACACCGCGAGTGCGGCAATGAGGGTAAAAAGACCCACCATAGCCCGGAGAAAGCGCGGAGCCTGATCATCAAAGGTGAATGTCCACCAGAGCTCGCTGCGGTATTCCACATGTTTGTAAGAGAAAAAACCCAGCCATGTGAAAACAAAGAAAATGACCAGAATGGTAAACAGCCATTCCTTTGTCAGAACCTCACTGAAAAAAGAGCTCTTTTTACTGTAAAGGCTGCGTGTGGGGAACAGGGCGAAGATTATAACCCCCTGCAAAGCGAAGGTTTCTATCTCCGCACCTTTGAGAAGCGAAAGCACAGCGCCCGCCGTAAGCAGAATAAGGGTAAGCTGGTAGGCAAGGTCTATTTTTTTGAAAAGCCCTCTGGAAAGTATAATAAGCCCCATCCCGGCAAGGCTTGCCAGAAAGTGGGACGATTCCATGAGGCTCAGCGGGATTATCTTCGCCAGAAAAGGCAGCCTGTCAGGGTTGACAGGTGTTGCACCGCTGAAAAGCAGGTAAGCACCGCCAATGAAAACCACAGCCGCCATAAGCATAGGAGTGACAGCGCTGTACATTCTGCCGGCAAAAAGTATAGGCTTCATCATGGCTGATTTAAGCCTCAGAACCTCTGAAAACCCCATAAGGCAGGCAGCAGCAAGAAGCGGCAGAATATAGTAGGTTATTCTGAAAACAAGCAGTGCGCTTATGGCAGAACTGATAGTTCCCTGCGGGAAGAAAGACAGCAGCACGGTTTCAAAAACCAGAAGCCCGCCCGGAACATGGCTGATGAGCCCCGCAGCCTGTGCTAGAATGAACATGCCCAGAAAGCTGAAATAACCTATGTTCACCGAATCAGGCAGCAGAACATAAAGCACCGCCGAAACACACAGCCAGTCAGCACATCCCACCAGAATCTGCATCATGCCAAGCGTGGGCGAAGGCAGTGAGACGGGCATGCTGTAAATGCTGAAAGGCTCTCTGTATCTGAAAAGCATAAATATGTAAGCAGCAGAAAGAATCAACAGAAATGCGCCGACATAGTACAGGTTTATGAAAGGGATACCCCATGAGGCTGATATGGACGGCGGGCGGCTGACAAACATTATGCCGCTCAGAGTCACAAGCCCCAGCCAGAGAGTGGCCGAAGTGAAGACTATTACCTTTGATATGTCACCGAAGCTCAGTCCGCAGGCGGAATAGTACCTGTAGCGCACGGAACCGGAAGCCAGAACGGAAAGCCCGATGGAGTTTCCGAAGGCGTAGCTTGTGAAGGAGGCAAGCATAACCTGCTTTCCCGCCACCTTTACACCAGCATACCTCAGACCCATAAAATCATACAGTGAGAGAACGCCAAAACTCACAATGGTGAGCCCCACTGCGAGAATTTTTTTATAAGCAGGTATAGCGTTGAGATCCGCGGCTATTTCGTGGATGCTGTGCTTATGCAGAAATGAATGGAGAAAAACTGCAAGGAGAACCGCAAGGAATGAATAAAAGGCGAAAAGCAGAAAGTGTCTGTTTTTCATGTATTTGATCAACTGCATAATGAGATATTAGCACAGTATACGGCTAAAAGTGCATATGAAATATCAGAGAGCGGACTATGCAGTCCGCCCTCTGCCTGTTTTATCTTATTACTTCCTGAGCGGGAACAACCGCACCCTGATACTTCTCCTCTATGAAGGCCTTAACCTCAGGTGAGGCAAGCACTTCCGCAAGCTTTACAAGGGCCTCTTCGTTCGCCCTTTCGGCTTTCACAACAAGGATATTTGAGTAAGGCGATTCCTTATCCTCTATGACGATAGCGTCCTTTGAAGGGTTGAGCCCCGCCTCAAGGGCGAAGTTCGTATTGATCACCGCTCCGGAAACATCCTCAAGCACACGGGGAAGCTGAGCAGCGTCAAGCGCTCTTACCGTAATCTTTTTTGGGTTTTCGGTTATGTCCTGCACTGTCGCCTTGATGCCCGCACCCTCAGCCAGCTTAATAAGCCCTGTTTTCTCAAGGAGAACAAGAGCACGCCCGCCGTTTGTGGGGTCATTGGGGATTGCGACTACAGCGCCCTCAGCAACTTCATCAATCGACTTAACCTTAGCGGAGTAAAAGCCCATAGGTTCAATATGCACCTTTGCCACAGCCTTGAGGTTCAGCTTATGATCTGCGCTGAATGACTCAAGATACGGAAAATGCTGAAAAAAGTTCGCAACAAGCTCACCTTTGTCCAGTGCGAGGTTCGGCTGAACATAGTCAGTGAATGTAATTATTTCCAGATTAACACCCTGCTCCGCAAGGATGGGCTTTGCAAACTCAAGTATCTCCACATGGGGAACGGGGGTCGCGCCTATCTTCACTGCGGCAGCCTGCTGTTCAGCGGAAACAGCCTCGCCTGCGGCCTCTTTCTCTTCCTTTTTGCTGCATCCCGCGAAAAGAACCGCGGATGCGATCAGAACCGCTGCACCGAGCAGCAGTTTTCTTAAAGCAACACCTTTCATGTACTCCTCCTTACTTATATCTTTCTTCCGTAGCTGTAGCGAACCGCCAGTCTCATACCCAGTGTCTGGATAAGCTGAACGATAATCACAAGCACAGCCACGGTTATTATCATCACATCAGTCCTGAAACGGTTGTACCCGTACTGAATGGCAAGATCTCCCAGACCGCCGCCGCCCACAGCGCCTGCCATTGCCGTGTAACCCACAACATTGATCGCGGTGATGGCAGCACCCAGAATCAGGGAGCTCCTAGATTCGGGCAGAAGCACCTTTGTTATTATCTGCCGGGGGGAAGCACCCATGGACTGCGCCGCCTCTATCACACCTGCGGGAACCTCTTTCAGGGAGGTTTCCACTATCCTTGCCACAAAAGGCGCGGTTGAAATAACAAGGGGAACAATAGCCGCCGTTGTGCCTATGGATGTGCCCACCACTGCCCTTGTAAAGGGTATGAGCGCCACCATGAGTACTATGAACGGAGCGGAGCGGAGAATATTGATCACCGTGCCGAGGGTTTTCTCCACCAAGGGATTGGGGAGTATGTGCCCCTTGGAGGACACCACAAGGTAAATCCCCAGCGGCAGGCCGATGATATATGCCATTATGCCGGACGCGGCAACCATGTACAGAGTCTCCCACACTGCGGGGGAAACCAGGCTGAGCATTTTCAGCAGGTAAACAGAATCAGGCATCCGCCCCTCCCCTGTTCAGATATGAAAAAATTAGGTTATTCCTTTTGAGATATTCGTGAGCCCGCCCCCGTTCGTCTTCCGTTCCCCGTATTTCCAGTATCAGGTTTCCGAACAGAGATGAACGCAGATGCTCAATGCTGCCGTAAAGAATGTTTATCTGTACGCCGCACTCGGTTATGAGCCCGTTTATTATAGGCTTTGAGGCAGTGTCGCCGAGAAAGTTAATCCGCACAAGCTCCGCATCAGCGTGAGTTGAAAGCTCCCTCATAAGATCAGCAGGCAGTTCTGCGGGGAAAACGCTGGAAACAAACTCCTTTGCCGTTTCGGACTTAGGGGAGGTGAAAACCTCCTCCACTGTGGCATCCTCAACACATTTTGAGTCATGAAGAACGGCAACATGTGTGCAGATCTCCTTTATCACCTTCATTTCGTGGGTGATTATGACTATGGTGAGCCCAAGCTCACGGTTTATGTCTTTAAGCAGATTGAGAATTGAGAGAGTCGTCTGCGGGTCAAGGGCGGAGGTGGCCTCATCGCAAAGGAGAACATCCGGCTTGAGGGCAAGGGCTCTTGCTATGCCCACTCTCTGCTTCTGTCCTCCGCTTAGCTCCGAAGGGTAGGCGTCTGCCTTTTCAGAAAGGCTCACAAGAGGGAGAAGCTCCGCAACCCGTTTTTTTATATCAGCCTTCTTCATGCCGTCTATTTCCAGAGGGAAAGCAATATTCTCCGCCACTGTCCTTGAGGCAAGGAGGTTGAAATGCTGAAATATCATCCCTATTCTGCGCCTTGCTTTGCGGAGTTCAGCGCCTGAAAGGGATGTGAGATCCTGCCCGCTGACAAGTATCTGCCCTTCCGTGGGTTTTTCCAGAAGGTTCAGGCAGCGCACCAAAGTGCTCTTGCCCGCCCCGCTGAGGCCTATAATCCCGTAAACGGAGCCCTTGGGAATATTGAGACTTACCCCGGCCAGAGCGCGCACCGAGCTTCGCCCTGTGGAGTAAACCTTGCTTAAATTGTTAATCTGAATCATCAATTTCCTCTGCCTTTACCGAAAAAAGCGTTCCAAAACAAAAAGGCTAAGAGCTTTCCCGAAAAGGAACCGCTTAGCCTTGGCTTTCACATATATCCACTTTACCTATATTTTTTATAGGTTAAAATACGTGTGCAAAAAAGTCAACTTGTTTGTTTTAACATGGATGCACTATACGCACAGCCGCGTCATGTGTGAAGCTGAAACTCAGAAACCGAGCAGGTTCTGAACCTCGCCAATTGAGGGCATTCCGTCCTGTGCGCCGTGCTTGGTGGTGGAAATGGCAGCAGCAGCGTTAGCAAACCTCACCGCCCCCGCAAGTTCCATCCCTTCGCCGAGGGCATATGCAAGCCCTGCGTTGAATGTGTCACCCGCCGCAGTGGTGTCCACAGTATTTACCTTAAATCCTGCGACATGAGCAAGCCTGCCTTTTTCATATATGTACGCTCCGCGGCTTCCGGCTTTCATCACGGCGGTTCTGACCCCTTTTGATGTGAGGGCTTTTCCCGCGGCTGCGAACCCTGCCTCATCATCAGGACGGATTCCGGTCAGCGCTTCCGCCTCTGTTTCGTTCGGCGTTATTATATCCACAAGCTTAAGAAGTTCGGATGGAACATTCCCTGCCGGAGCCGGATCAAAGATTATCTCAGTCCCTGCGGCTTTTGCCGTCCTTGCCGCCTCAAGCACCGCCTCTATGGGAACCTCAAGCTGGAGCAGAAGAAAATCAGCCTTTGCGATAAGCTCCTTCTTCTCTTTTATATATGCCGCATCCACCCTGCCGTTTGCGCCGGGTATAATGATTATTGAGTTTTCCCCGTTTTCATCCACAGTGATAACCGCTATGCCGGTGGAGGTTTCCTCACGGGTTATGCCTTCGGTGCTTATGCCAAGCTTCCTGAAATACTCCATGTACTGCGCAGCGTAAATATCATTGCCCAGCTTGCCTGTCATAACTGTTTCAGCGCCCAGTTTAGAGAGAGCAACAGCCTGATTTGCCCCCTTGCCTCCGGTGAAGGTGGAAAAGGATTCACCCTGAACAGTTTCTCCCTGTTTCGGAAAACGCTTTGTTCTGGTAACAAGGTCTATATTGAGGCTTCCCGCCACGCAGAATCTGCTCATAAATCCTCCTTAAAGTTCTCAAGGCACCTGACGCTCTTTCTTTCTATAACTTCGCCGCCTATCATTATCTTTTCATAGGGCATGCGGCTCCCCTCTTTTATCCTCTGTGTAAGAAGGCTTACCGCCTTTGAACTTATCTTCTTCTTGGAAACGCTCACGGTACTCAGCGGAGGTTCGGTCATGGATGCTGCAGGCAGGTTGTCAAACCCCACAACGGAAACATCCTCCGGAACTGCATACCCTTTTTCCCTGAGGGCGCGGATGCACCCCATTGCTATTATATCATTCACGCAGAACAGAGCGGAAGGCATCCTTGCACCTGAGATGAGTATTTCGAGCATATCCTTATACGCGCCTTCATATCTGGAATCCGCAGTGAAAAAGAAGCGCTCATCCGGAGTAATGCCCGCAAGCTCCAGAGATTTCACGAAACTGCGCTTTCTGTGGGCGAAGTTGCTTGTCTCCCTTTTTCCGGTGACAATGCCTATCTCCCTGTGCCCCATACGGACAAGGTGGGTGACGGCATTATAAACCGATGAATCATTATTCATATCCACAAAGTCAAAAGGCATGTGCGGATAGAGAAGATCTATAAAAACCAGCGGGATGTGCGATTTCAGAAAATGAGCAATGTCCTCCTCGTCAAGCTCGGTTCCGAGTATTACCGCGCCGTCAGCACCGGAGGAGTTAAGATAAGAGGTAACCTCAGAGGGGTTAAAGGAGGAAAACGCCGTGACTTCAAGGGAATAGCCCTTACTGCCCGCCTTCATCTGCGCTCCGTCTATATAGTCGGCTATGAATGCCTTATGGTTTTCGTTAAGTATTTGCCCGTGTTTAACAATATTAACAAAGAGCAGCGCCCTGTGCCTCTTTCTCGGCATTCCGCCCTCAAGCCCCTTGTAGTTGTTTTCGCGGGCGATTTTAAGGATGCGCTCCCTTGCCTCCGGCCCCACGCCGGGCTTGCCGTTCAGCACGAGGGATACGGCGGCGGGTGAAACATCTGCAAGCTTTGCGATTTCTGCGACTGTTATATTTTTTTTCATTATCATTCCTGAGGTGGGCGGAACATATTTGTTTTATACTTATTATATCACATTTTAGTAGCGTTCAACTAAATTTTTAGTAAAATTTTACTAAAATATTTACTTGATCTCTTCTTACCGTCTGGTATCATTATTTTATAAAGGGTGCTGATATGAAAAAAGGACAGCTTCTCAACAGCCGTATTTCGGCGGTTATTTCAGAAATGGGACACACGGATACCATAGTTATAGCAGATGCAGGTCTGCCCATACCCGCTTCCGCGGAAAGGATAGACCTTGCCCTCACCACCGGAGTGCCGGATTTTATCACCACCCTGCTTAATGTCCTCTCCGAGCTTCAGGTGGAGAAAATCACCATAGCCGAAGAGATAATCAAGGCTAACCACACAGTCTGGGACATGATAACCGCTGTGGTGAAGAAAACCGCAAAGGCTCAGGGCAAACCCATTGAAACCGCCATGGTTTCCCATGAAAAGTTCAAGGAAATGACCAAAAACGCTAAAGCCGTAATCCGCACAGGGGAATGCACCCCTTACGCGAATATAATCCTGCATTCCGGAGTGGTATTCTGATGAGCGCTGCCCCCCTGCTTGAGATGAAAAACATCACCAAGACATTCCCCGGAGTAAAAGCTCTGGACAATGTTTCCCTGCGTATTTTCTCAGGTGAGGTGATGGCTCTTCTCGGTGAGAACGGGGCGGGCAAATCGACCCTGATGAAAATACTCAGCGGTGTTTACACAATGGATTCAGGGGAAATAACTTACGACGGCAGAAAGCTCATGGTGCGTGATCCGAAAGACGCGCAGAATAAAGGCATAGCCATCATCCATCAGGAGCTTAACCTTATACCCGAACTGACCGTGAGCGAGAATATATTCCTCGGCCGTGAGCCTGTGAACCCGTTCGGCAAGATAAAATACGCCGAAATGAACGCTCTGGCGGCGGAATACCTCACACGCCTCGGCGAAAAAACATCCCCCTCTGCGAAGGTTTCGTCCCTCAGTGTCGGTCAGGCGCAGATGGTGGAGATAGCCAAGGCGCTTTCCATGAACGCAAGAGTGATAATAATGGACGAACCCACGGACGCTCTGACTGATGTGGAGACGGAAAACCTTTTTAAAGTAATAAATGATCTCAAAAACGACGGCAAGGCGCTTGTTTATATTTCACACAAGCTTTTTGAGGTGTTTGAAGTCTGTGACAGGGCAACAATCCTCCGTGACGGCACGTTTGTGGATGAAAAGCCTGTCTTTGAACTTGATGAGGAGAGCATAATCCAGCTTATGGTGGGCAGGCCTCTCCTTGAAAGATACCCTAAGTCTGAGTGCGCGCAGGGAGAGGTTGTTTTCGAGGCGGACAGTCTCACCAACCATCTTGTGAGCGACATCAGCTTCAAGGTGAGGCAAGGCGAAGTTGTGGGCATAGCCGGGCTTATGGGCTCCGGCAGAAGCGAAGTCGCCAAAACGGTCTTCGGTGTACTCCCGCTCACTAAAGGGGAGATCAGGCTGAACGGAAAGCCGCTGAAAATCACCCATCCGGCCGGAGCAATAGCAGAAGGCATATCATATGTATCAGAAGACAGAAAACAGCTCGGCCTCATACTCGGCATGACAATAAAAGAGAACATCACCCTGCCCGCCCTGAAAAAATATCAGAACGCGTTCAGGCATGTTTCCTACGGAAAAGAGACCGAAACCTCAGAGGAATACATAAAGAAAATGTCCATAAAAACCACAGGCCCGTCACAGAAGGTAGTGAACCTCAGCGGCGGAAACCAGCAGAAGGTGGCAATCGCCAAGGGAGTGGTCACCGAACCCAAAGTGCTTATTCTGGATGAGCCCACAAGAGGTGTGGATGTCGGCGCAAAGAAAGAGATATATGAGCTGATAAACCTGCTCAAGGCAGACGGAATGGCTATTATACTCATCTCATCCGAACTGCCGGAGGTTCTGGGCATGAGCGACCGCATACTCGTCATGAGCGCCGGGCGCATAGCGGGCGAACTCAGCAGAAGTGATGCCACGCAGGAAAAAATAATGACGCTCGCCATAAGCGGGCTTACGCAGACCGCCTGATAAATACATTAAAGACGGGGTTATTTATATGAAAATGACGGTTAAGGAATTTCTGATCAGGTTCAGGCCGCTTCTGGGTCTGCTGATTCTTGCTGTGATAGTTTCGCTTCTGAGTCCGAGATTTCTCACCGTCAGCAATATCCTCAACGTCCTGCGCCAGACATCCATTAACGCAGTCATGGCCGCAGGTATGACATTCGTCATCCTTACAGGAGGAATTGACCTTTCTGTGGGTTCCATACTCGCCATTTGCGGCGCTGTTGCCGCATTCATGATCTCAAGCGGATTTGACCCTTATATAACCATAGCGACCACCCTTCTTCTGGGAACTGTTCTGGGAGTTTTCGCGGGGGTAATCATCACAAAGGGAAAGGTGCAGCCTTTCATCGCAACCCTTGTGGCTATGACTCTTCTCAGGGGCGCAACCCTTGTTTTTACAGACGGTAAGCCCATATCAACCGGATTTGACGAAGGCTCGGATGTTTTCGCATGGTTCGGAACAGGTTATGTTCTGGGGATTCCCGTTCCCGTTTTTCTGATGATTCTTGTTTTTGCCGTTTCTTACTATATACTTAAGTACACCCGCTTCGGCAGGTATGTTTATGCTGTTGGCGGTAACGAAGAGGCTTCCAGACTCTCAGGTGTACGTGTCAGCAGGGTCAAGACCGCAGTTTACGCCATAAGCGGCCTTCTCTCCGCACTGGCGGGGATAATCCTCACCGCCCGCCTCTCCTCCGCGCAGCCCACAGCGGGAGCCGGATATGAGCTTGATGCCATAGCCGCTGTCGTCCTCGGCGGAACAAGCCTCGCAGGCGGCGTGGGAACAATCTTCGGAACCCTGATCGGCGCGCTGATAATCGGCATACTTAACAATGCACTTAACCTGATGAATGTGTCCTCATACTACCAGATGATCGCTAAGGGGGCGGTGATTCTCATCGCAGTCCTTATGGATAGAAAGAAATAACACTTATAAAAGGAGAGTCGGCATGAAAAGGATCTTAGCTATCGCGGCGGCTTTCATTGCAATCACTGCAATGTCCGCCTTCTCTGCACAGAAACCCGTGGGGCTTGTTGTTTCCACACTTAACAACCCGTTCTTTGTAACGCTCAAGGACGGAGCCGTGGCAAAGGCAAAGGAGCTCGGTGTTCAGCTCATTGTTCTTGACTCACAGAACGACCCCGCAAAGGAAATAGCAAACGTTGAAGACCTTCTTTCAAGAGGAGTCGCTGTTATACTCATCAACCCCACTGACTCTGACGCTGTGGGCAACGCAATCCGCATCGCAAACAGGGCGAAAGTTCCCGTTGTCACCCTTGACAGGGGCGCAAACGCTGGTCAGGTTGTTTCGCACATCGCCTCAGATAACGTAGCCGGCGGCAAAATGGCCGGCGAATACATAGTTAAAAGCCTCGGCAAAAAAAGCAATGTTGTGGAACTTGAGGGAATACCCGGAACATCCGCAGCCAGAGACAGAGGCAAAGGTTTCAACGAAGCGCTCAAAGGTTCGCAGATCACTGTTATCGCCCGCCAGACAGCAGACTTTGACAGAACAAAAGGGCTTAACGTAATGGAGAACATCCTTCAGGCTCAGCCCGTGGTTGACGCTGTATTCGCCCATAATGATGAAATGGCGCTCGGCGCTCTCAGAGCTATTCAGGCTTCCGGCAGAAAAATCATGGTTGTGGGTTTTGATGCCACTGATGACGCTGTGAAAGCTGTTAAAGACGGCGCACTTTCCGCAACTGTCGCTCAGCAGCCCGCTTTCATAGGCGCTAAGGGTGTTGAGACCGCCAAAGCTGTTCTTGACGACAAAAAGGTTCCCGCAAGCATACCCGTGGGGCTCAAACTCGTAACCAAATAATATCCATACACATCACCACCCTTGGGCGGGGGAAACTCCGCCCTTTTTTGCATTTTTTGCGGCTTTTTCCGTCAGACTCATGTATAAATTAAGAATAAATCTAAAAGGAACAAAGGGTTTCCCCATGAATAAGACAAACGATCTGTTCAGCAAATCCGCAGGAGAATACACATACGGCGGCAGAGTCTGGATCGATAAAGGCGGAAAAAACTTTCTCGGACTGGGCAAAATACACTTTCTTGAGCTTATCAAGCAGCACGGTTCCATGTCAAAGGCTGCCTCCATCCTCAATATGTCATACAGCAAGGCTTGGGGTATTGTTGACTCCATGAACACTCTGGCCAAGAAACCTCTGGTTGTGAAGAAAACAGGGGGCGCAGGCGGAGGCGGAGCGGAGCTCACCGAAGAAGGGGAGCGGGTGCTTGAGCTTTACTGGGAGTTTTCAAGGAACTTCGAACTGTTCCTTCTGGAACAAAGAGAAGTTATAGAGCAGCTTTAAAAAGGCCTCCGCAGCAGGTGTTCTGCGGAAGCCGCATGTTGTTTTCAGCGGTTTTCTGTCTCAGGATTCAGGGATTTTTCAGATATATCTTCTTTACCTTCTAAGCTGCCTGTGCGGCAGTGAACCCTTCTTAACCTCCTCACAGAACGGCAGCACATTTCTAAGCTGCCTGTGCGGCAGTGAACATAGGCATTGTGCCATACTGCATAACGCCCTTTTTCTAAGCTGCCTGTGCGGCAGTGAACTATGACATTGAAAGAATGCTTAACTTGCGTGATTTCTAAGCTGCCTGTGCGGCAGTGAACTTTCTATCTCTTTATCCTGAAATGTTTATAGATTTCTAAGCTGCCTGTGCGGCAGTGAACGCTGAGCAATTGACGAAGCAAATCTTCGGGGTTTTCTAAGCTGCCTGTACGGCAGTGAACTTGTCGCCTCGTTCGGCAATATGCTGCTTGACTTTCTAAGCTGCCTGTACGGCAGTGAACTGATGATAACAGCGATTTGATTTATCAGAAAATTTCTAAGCTGCCTGTGCGGCAGTGAACACAGTAAGAGTCGCATATTCGGGTATGAATCATTTCTAAGCTGCCTGTGCGGCAGTGAACACGATAGATAAATGAGATTACTGTTCGTATACTTTCTAAGCTGCCTGTGCGGCAGTGAACTGGAATCTCTAAATGTTGCTACTTGTTTATATTTTCTAAGCTGCCTGTGCGGCAGTGAACCTGTGGCATATATTACCACTGTCGCCAATACATTTCAAGCTGCCTGTGCGGCAGTGAACGCAAAGCTCGCGGCAAGGCGTTGTAATCAGGATTTCTAAGCTGCCTGTGCGGCAGTGAACCCCTTGCAGTAGTTTTTTTAGAAAACTGCACATTTCTAAGCTGCCTGTGCGGCAGTGAACTCCATAGCCTCTTCCCTACCCTCAGTCATTGCAGTTTCTAAGCTGCCTGTACGGCAGTGAACGTAGTCTAAGTGCTGATGCAAATAAATGGGTTTTTCTAAGCTGCCTGTACGGCAGTGAACTTTGGTTTACTTTCATGGCAAGCCCAGACCGTTTTCTAAGCTGCCTGTACGGCAGTGAACAAGAGGCTATGGAAATATTCGCTTCGGAAATGATTTCTAAGCTGCCTGTACGGCAGTGAACGGCTCGCTTCCTAAGTGGTTAGGGCAGTTTATTTTCTAAGCTGCCTGTACGGCAGTGAACGTTCTTGGCGGTGCTAAAGATTTAAGCTCACAATTTCTAAGCTGCCTGTACGGCAGTGAACTTAGGGGCTCGTATTTACTGTTTTCAGATGTATTTCTAAGCTGCCTGTACGGCAGTGAACAGAAGCCGGAGCGGAGGCCTTGCGAGGTCTGCTTTCTAAGCTGCCTGTACGGCAGTGAACTTCTGGGTTGTCTATGGGTAGGCGTGTTGAAATTTCTAAGCTGCCTGTACGGCAGTGAACGGTGGGTGATAACTGCGAGGCGAAAGCGCTCATTTCTAAGCTGCCTGTACGGCAGTGAACGGTTAAGACATCTTGAACAACTAAATGTACAGTTTCTAAGCTGCCTGTACGGCAGTGAACTGATAATATAATATCAGAACATATTAACGCAAAACAGAAAATATTTAAAACTGCATTAAAACCCTTTTTTCTGCACCTTAGATTCTGCATTGATAGTAAAGGGAAAAAATCACGCATCAAAAAAAGGGTCAGAATACACAGGCTCTCTTCCAGTGCCTCACCCCTTCGTTTCATATAAAAAACAAAATGGCTGAATTTTTTTTAAATATTCTTAACCGTCATTTTCGGCCTCATAAATAACTCGTTGTAACCTAGCTAACAATAAACAGCGTTTTGAAAAAGTATGTGTTTATTTTTTAATTATTGATAAAATGCTCAAAACTTTTCATTATGGTTAACTCAAAAAACTTTGCTGAAAGCGGCATTTGCTCAATATGCCCTATCCTTTTTTTATAATATAAAATCCATTCAATAATAGCTTTTGTTATCTTCCAAACAGAAAAAGATAAGCTTTGTAATAAATATTACAATTACAATGGGTCATTACATACCTCCCCTCAGTGAACTTCGGAACCATCCAAACCCATTGACATCTCATTAATGTTCAGTATAATGAACAGCATAGTGAAATAAAAAAGAGGTATATTTTGGACTTCGGCAAGAAAGTTAAGGAATTGAGACATGAGCGCAAAATGTCTCTCCGTGACATGGCAAAAGTCAGCGGATGCAGCATATCTTTCCTTTCACAGGTTGAGCGGAACCTTGTTTCACCCACTGTTGCCAGCCTTCGCAAAATATCCGAAGCGTTAGGAGTCACCATAACCTCTTTTTTTGATGTAGCCGAAGGGGAAAAAGATACTGTTGTCGTTCGAAAAAATGAACGGGTTAAGTTAACTTCCAAGGCTTCCAAAGTTGTTTACGAATCCCTTAAGCCGAAGGGAGCCAACTCCGTTCTCGAACCGCTTTACCATATACTTGAAAAAGGTGCGTACAGCGGAAACGACTACAACCTGCATGTTGGGGAGGAGTTTGTATACGTACTTCACGGTCAGGTGGAGATAACGCTCGACAAAAAGACTATGGTGCTTAATGCGGGCGACAGTGCCGTGTACAACTCCAACATTCCACATAGATGGAAAAACACTTATGACGGTGAGACCATACTCCTATGGGTCAATACTCCGCCGACTTTTTAAAAATCGGAGAAAGAAATGTTTAACACATTAATTGCAAACTCCATGCCTTACATGCCGAAAGCGCTGGTTGGTTTTTTTGCAAAAAGGTACGTCGCAGGCGCACTGCCTGAGGATGCCTTCCGCATGACCAAGGCTCTTAACACAGAAGGGGCTATGGGAACTGTTGATTTGCTTGGCGAGTTCACGGACGACATTAATAAAGCCAAACAAACGGTCGAAATGTACAAGCTTGTCCTCGACAACATTGAGGCGCAGAAACTGGATACGAACATATCCATCAAGCCCACTGCGTTTGGTATTCTCCTCAATGAAGAAACATCCACCAAGTACATGACGGAAGTGATAAGCTATGCGTACAGCAAAGGAATCTTTGTCCGCATAGACATGGAAAACCATCCCTACACAGACTACACAATTGACCTCTACCTCACACTCAGCAAGGAAATGCCCAAAAGCTGCGGAACAGTTTTACAGGCATGCCTTAAACGCACACTGGACGACATAAAACACATAACAGAATCCACAGACCGGGCAAACATCCGCCTTTGCAAAGGTATTTACAAAGAACCAGATGACATAGCCTACAACAACAGAAAGAAGGTTCAGGAAAATTTCCTTGCCTGCCTTGAACTGCTTTTCCAGAAAAAAGCATACGTCGGCATAGCCACACACGACGATGTTCTTGTGAACGGCGCTATGGAACTCATCAAAAAATATAAACTCGAAAAACATGAGTACGAATTCCAGATGCTTCTCGGAGTGCGCTCTGAGCTTCGCAAAAGACTTCTTGCAGAAGGACACAGGCTCCGCATCTACACTCCTTTCGGAGAAGACTGGCTTCCGTACAGCATCCGCAGGCTGAAAGAAAACCCCGCCATAGTCGGCTCGGCTATTAAGGGCTTCCTCACCGGCGGTAAATAACCCTCTAATAATGAATACAAAAGGAGCAGCGAATGAATAACGGCGTGTTTAACGTACCATTCCCCCAGAACGAACCGGTATTTGAGTACCGTGAAGGCAGCAAAGAGAAAAAAGAGCTCAAAGCCGCTCTGAAAGAGCTTTCTGAAAAATATACAGAAGTCCCCGTAATTATAGGCGGAAAAGAAATCAAAACAGGCAACACTGTTGAAATAACCGCCCCCTTTGACCATTCCATCAGGCTCGGCAAATACCACAAAGCAGGCCAGCCTGAAATACAGCAGGCAATAGATGCCGCTATGGCAGCCAGAGAAGCCTGGGGCAAGATGCCTTGGTTCCACAGAGCGGGCATTTTCCTTAAAATAGCCGAACTCATCTCCACCAAATACCGCGCGCAGATGAACGCGGCTACCATGCTTTCCATCGGTAAAACCGCTGTTCAGGCCGAAATCGACTCCGCATGCGAGTTGATCGACTTCCTCCGCTTTAACGTATATTTCATGCAGCAGATATATGCTGAGCAGCCCCTGCACAACTCAAAAGGCGTGTGGAACTCTCTTCAGTACCGTCCGCTTGAGGGCTTCATACTCGCTGTTACGCCGTTCAACTTCACGGCTATTTCCGGCAACCTGCCCCTTGCGCCCGCAATGATGGGTAATGTGGTTCTCTGGAAACCGTCAGGTGACGCAGCCTATGTCCCAAATCTTCTTATGAAGATATTCAAGGAAGCGGGACTTCCGGACGGCGTGGTTAACTACGTTCCATCCGATGCGAAAGACATATCAGCAGCAACCTTCTCCAGCCCCGACTTCGGCGGCATCCACTTCACAGGCAGCACAGGCGTTTTCAAAAATATCTGGGAAACAATCGGTAAAAACATCTACACATACAAATCATATCCGAGGATTGTCGGCGAAACCGGCGGCAAGGACTTCATCTTTGCTCACAAATCAGCGGATCTTGATGCTCTGGCTGTTGCCTCCGTCAGAGGTGCTTTTGAGTATCAGGGGCAGAAATGCTCTGCCGCTTCAAGAGCATACATCCCCATGAGCATGAAGGATGCTTACCTTAAAAGAATGAAGGAGCTTGTTGGCGAAATCAAAATGGGCTCACCCATGGATTTCAGAAACTTCATGACTGCGGTTGTCTCAAAAAGAGCCTACAAGTCAATCATAGCCTACATTGACTATGCAAAACAGGCAACTGATGCCGAGATAGTTATTGGCGGCGGGTATGACGAATCAAAAGGCTGGTTCATCGAACCCACTGTAATCACCACTCAGAACCTTGAGTTCAAAACTTTCAGAGAGGAGATCTTCGGGCCCGTTCTGACTGTTACCTTTTATGAAGACGAAAAGTATGAAGAATACCTGAAACTCTGCAACACAGGCAACGAATACGCCCTTACAGGCTCCATATTCGCCAGATGCAGAGATGCGATAATCACAGCTTTCGAGCTGCTTGAGGACGCAGCGGGCAACTTCTATATAAACGATAAACCCACAGGAGCAGTTGTGGGACAGCAGCCTTTCGGAGGCGGCAGAGGTTCAGGAACAAACGATAAGGCAGGCAGCTACCTCAACCTTATCCGCTGGGTAAACACCCGCACTGTAAAAGAAACCTTTGTTCCGCCGCTTGCAATAGGCTATCCTCATATGGAAGCAGAGTAACTTATTGATTATTCAGGTCGGGCGTTGACAAAAGGAGTTTTTGTGAAATGATATTCTAATCAACGATCAGACTATCGATTGATAGAATACAACACTAGTTAGCAGGAGGAAGCTATGAAAAAACTGTTTAGTCTGTCACTTATGCTGATGGTAAGTGCGTTTTTCGCTGTCGGGGCGTTTGCAGCCGACACCATCAAAATCGGAGTACAGGCACCTATCACAGGCGAGTATGCAAACGAAGGACAAGGTATTGACAACGCTGCAAGACTTCTTGCAGACCAGTACAATGCCAAAGGCGGACTGCTTGGCAAAAAACTTGAAGTTTTCACATGCGATGATGAAGCTCAGGCAATGAAAGCAGCTATCTGCGCCAAAGAACTCGTGGAAAAAGGCGTCATCATGGTTATCGGTTCTTATACTTCAAGCGCTGCTGAAGCTGCACAGAGAACTTACTACCGCGCAGGCGTTCTTCAGACAACTGACGGCACAAGCGACTCTCTCGTAAAAGAAGGCTACTGGACTTTCTTCAGAAACTCCAACCCCAACTCAGCCGCAGCCGAATTCACAGCAGACTACATGGTAAACGTTGCGAAATTCAAACGTATAGCAATCATCTCCGACCACTCCAGCTATGCATCAGGACTTGCTGACGCTGTTACCGCCGAAGTGAAAAAACTTAAAGGCAGCATCGTGTATTCCGGCAAAATCAAAGCTAACAGCCAGAACTTCACACCTGTTCTCACTAGCATCAAAGCTCTTAACCCCGATGTAATCTACTTCGCTGGCTACTATGCTGACGGCGGTCTTATCCGCGCTCAGCAGAAACAGCTTGGCATCAATGCTGAATTCATCGGCGGCGACGCTAACGACAACGTTGACTTCTTCAAACTTGCCGGCCCTGCCGCAAAAGATGCGAAAATAATCAACGTTCCCACTCCCGACATGCTTCCTTATGACAGCGCTAAAAAATTCCTCGCTGCATACAAAGCAAAATACGGAAAAGAAATTCCTTCTATATGGTCTCTGCTGAACGCTGACGGTATGCTTGCATTCCTTACAGCAATCGAAAAACTTCAGACTACAGACACCAAAAAAATCTCTGACTGGCTGCACAAAAACGAACTTAACGGCTATTCAGGCAAACTTAAATGGGACACAAGAGGCGAGCGTATAGGCTCTACCTTCATGGTTTACAACATCAATGCTGACGGCAGCTACGGCGTTGCATATCCCAAACAGTAACAACCATTTCCACAAAATACAGGGCGGCGCATGCCGCCGCCCTTTTTACTCATTATTCCCATAGGGGGTTTCATCTTTCTAGGTAAAGGAAAGATACTTGCTTCCCTATACTTAGAATGACGAAATATTAAGGAAAAGCGTATGGATATATTTCTTCAGCAGGTAGTCAACGGTTTAATAATCGGCAGCATTTACGCTCTGGTAGCCCTCGGCTATACAATGGTTTACGGAGTTATGAAGCTCATTAACTTCGCACACGGCGATCTCGTTGCCTTATCGGCCTACATCGGCCTTATGTTTTACACTCAGCTTATAGGCATGGGTGTTATGCCACAGTCCATGGTGGTTATTATGGTATTTGTGCTGACGGCAATTGTCGCTGCCGCTGTTGCGCTGCTTGTTGAGAGAGTGGCATACAGGCCGCTGCGCAATGCACCGCGGCTTTCGGCGGTTGTTTCAGCCCTCGGCGCATCTATGATGATCCAGAACGGCATAATGCTTATCTGGGGTCCCAACATAACTATCTTTCCATCTGACATCCTTCCGGCAGCAAGCTGGACAATATACGGCATAACAATAACATTTGTTCAGGCAGCAATGATAATAATCACATTGCTTCTTATGGTTTCCCTCACTCTCTTCATCAACTACACCAAAATGGGAACAGCCATCAGAGCCAGCGCCATCAATCAGGATGTGGCAAAGCTGATGGGCATAAACGTGAACATGATAATAATGATCATCTTCGTGGTCGGCGCTGTTCTCGGCTCCGTTGGCGGTCTTTTTATAGGAATGTACTACAGGGGAATCAGCTTCAACCTTGGATGGATTTACGGCCTTAACGCTTTCATAGCCGCAATTCTGGGCGGTATAGGAAACATTCCCGGCTCCATGGTGGGCGGTTATCTCCTCGGTCTTTTCACCGCTCTCATTGCAGGGTATGTTTCATCCACATGGGCAGAGGCATTCACCTTCATTCTGCTTATCCTCATACTTATTGTGCGCCCCACGGGAATCCTCGGCGAGCGCGTAGCGGAGAAAGTGTAATGAAAAACAAAGCAATAATCGGATACGCGATCCTTTTCGCAGTTCTGGCTCTTTTCCCGCTGGTGAACGACCCCAGATGGCTTACGGTGATAACTACCTTCTGCATATATTCCGTGGTGGCACTCAGCCTTGACATAGTTCTCGGCCGCGCCGGAATGTTTGACATGGGGCACGCACTGTTCTTCGGCCTCGGCGCTTATATAACGGCAATCATGAATGTTCACTTCGGGCTTAATATCCTTTTTGCCATACCAGTGGTAATCGTTATTCCCGCTCTTTTTGCCATTGTACTTTCCACTCCCATTGTCCACCTCAGGGGCGATTATCTCCTTGTTGCGACAATAGGCATGAACATAGTGTTTGAACAGGCTCTTAAAAATGACCTTTTCGGACTTACAGGCGGCCCTAACGGAATATTCGGGCTTGATGCAAAAGTGTTCGGCTTTTATCTGGACGACAGTCTCACAATATACTACATAGCGTTCTTCCTTCTCCTTATCACGCTTCTGCTGATCAGAAACCTTGAAAAAAGCAAGGTGGGCAGAGCACTTCATTATATTCAGGAAGACCCCATAGCGGCGGAAAGCTTAGGGATCAGCACAAGGTTCTACCGTGTTTTCTCATTCGCACTGGGCGCTGCCATTGCAGGTCTTGCCGGTTTCGTATTCTCCATACAGTACGCTGCCGTCAGCCCTGAGGCATTTAACTTTATGACATCGGTAATATTCTTCGCCATCATTCTTGTGGGCGGAAAAGCATCAATCCCCGGAATTCTTGCCGGAACATTCATAATGTTCGTTCTCCCCGAAATATTCAGGGAGTTCGCCACGGCAAGGTACTTTGTATTCGGATTTGCGATGGTGGTGTCCATGATACTCCGTCCGGAAGGAATGCTCCCCGCAAAATACGGCAGACTGCCGAAATACGTAACGGAGGATAAGGCATGAGTCTGCTTGAGCTTAAAAACGTTACAAAGGTTTTCGGCGGCGTTGTCGCTATGGATAAGCTCTCCTTTAAGGTTGAGGAGGGGGATATATACGGGATAATAGGCCCCAACGGTGCGGGAAAAACCACTGCGTTCAACTGCATCACCGGGATTTACAAACCTGAGGAAGGCGAAATAATCTGGAAAGGCGAAAACATAGCCGGAATGCACCCCTGTGACATAGCAGGAAAAGGCATTGTACGTACATTCCAGAACATACGCCTCTTCGGTAAAATGAGCGTTGCGGAGAATATTATCTCCGGCCGCCATCAGAAATCAAAACAGACATGGTTTCAGGGACTTTTCAGCACCCCCTTCTACAGAAAGGATGAAAAGGAAAACTGGCTGAAAGTCAAAGATATTATGAAGCTCATGGGGCTTTCCGAATATGCCACAATCCCCACTCAGTCACTTGCTTACGGCATACAGAGACGGGTGGAGATAGGCAGAGCCCTTGCAACCGAACCGGAACTACTCATACTTGACGAACCGGCAGCGGGGCTGAATGAGAAAGAAACTCTGGAACTCATGGAACTCATAAAGAGAATCAAGGAATCAGGCATTACAATACTTCTGATAGAGCATGACATGGATATGGTTATGCAGCTTGTAAACAAGATTACTGTAATTAACTTCGGCAAAAAAATTAGCGAAGGAGATCCTGACTTCATACAGAGCGACCCGGTGGTTATTGAAGCTTACCTCGGCAGCGAGGATGATGACGAGGAGGCAAACTGACATGGCAGAAAAACTCTTGGAAGTTAAAGACCTTTTTGTCAATTACGGAAGCATTCAGGCCATAAAAGGAATCAGCTTTGAAGTGAATAAAGGGGAGATTGTCTCCATACTCGGCGCGAACGGCGCAGGTAAATCAACCACTCTTCGCACAATAAGCGGCCTTATTAAGCCGAAAGCAGGGCAGATTCTCTACAAGGATGCTGACCTCGCCAGAATGCCCGCCCACAAAATAGTAAGGCAGGGTGTTTCCCACTCGCCCGAAGGCCGTCAGGTTTTCGGCACACTCACAGTGGAAGAGAACATAAAAATCGGCGCTTTCGTGAAAAACAGCATAGATAAAGACACTCTGGACTGGATATACGCCCTCTTCCCCAGACTTCTGGAAAGGCGCAAACAGCTTGCCGGAACACTCTCCGGCGGTGAGCAGCAGATGCTTGCCATCTCCAGAGCGCTTATGTCCAAGCCTCAGCTTCTTCTTCTGGATGAGCCCTCACTCGGCATAGCGCCTATACTTGTTAAGATGATTTTCACTGCGATAAAAGAGATCTCTAAAACAGGCGTTACTGTTCTCCTTGTTGAACAGAACGCTAAAGCCGCTCTCAAACTGGCGGACAGAGGCTATGTTCTTGATGTGGGCAAGGTGACAATCTCAGGCAATGCCTCAGACCTGCTCAACGACCCCAAGGTTCAGGAAGCATATCTCGGCAAGAAAAAGTAAAAAACAGTTAATTTAAGATTGTTTTAGTCTCTTTTGAGGTGTATAATAAAAGGTATAGTGTTTGACATAAAGAAATATGCGATCCATGACGGCCCCGGAATCCGTTCCACGGTATTTTTAAAGGGCTGTCCGCTCTCCTGCATATGGTGTCACAACCCGGAGAGCAAGGGCTTTGCCATTGAGCAGATAAAGAAGGAACTCAAACTTGACGGCAAAGTTCTGGAAAGCATGGAGATCGTAGGAAAGGAGATGACCGTCAGAGAAGTCATGGAGGAGATCGAAAAAGACATTCTCTTCTATGAGGAATCGGGCGGCGGGGCAACCTTTTCCGGAGGCGAGGCTTTTGTTCAGCATGAATTTCTGCTGGCTCTCCTGAAAAGCTGTAAGGAAAAAGGGATAAAAACCTGTGTGGACACCTCAGGCTATGTTAACAGAGGCATACTTGAAAAGGCCATTCCTCTCACTGACCTGTTTCTTTATGACATAAAGCTCATGGATGATGGGCTGCACAAAAAATACTGCGGTGTGCCGAACGGACAAATCCTTGATAACTTCCGTGTCATATTCGAAAGCGGCACGGAAGTGAGACTGAGGTTCCCTGTTATCCCCACTATCACGGATACGGAAGACAACCTCAGAAAAACGGCGGAGTTCGCGGCACAGTTCCCCGGAGTTCCGCTGGATCTCCTTCCCTATCATAAGATCGGAAAGGACAAATACCGCAGATTAGGACAGGAATACCTTATGGGCGGCATAGAAAAGCCGTCTGACGAATATATGCACCAAATTGCCGCTTTCTTCAACGGATACGGCATAAGGACCAAAATAGGAGGCTAAGCATATGACTGACAGGATTAAAAGACTCCGCGAAGAGAGCCTTGACGCAGTCCCCACTATTTCTTCTGAAAGGGGAGTTTTGTTAACAGAGTTTTTTAAAAGCGATGAGGCGGACGGTCTGTCTGTTCCTGTTCAGCGAGCGAAAGCCTTCCACTACATTATGGCAAACAAGGAGCTTTACTTTCAGGACGGCGAACTCATAGTCGGCGAAAGAGGCCCCGCACCCAAGGCTACACCCACCTACCCTGAGGTGTGCATACATTCCAAAGAGGATTTTGACATCCTTCACTCAAGACCGAAGGTCTCCTTCAAAGTTGATGAGCAAAACAGAAAACTCCACGATGATATTGTCTTCCCGTTCTGGTCGGGCAAATCTCACAGGGAGAAAGTTCTTGAGCACATGACTGATGAATGGATGAATGCCTATGAAGCCGGTGTCTTCACTGAGTTTCAGGAGCAGAGAGCGCCCGGACATACGGTTCTCGGCAAAAAAATATTCAGAACAGGGCTTAACGGACTGAAAGAGGAAGTCAGACAGGCTATTAAAGAGCTCGACTTTTTTAACGATCCCGAAGCCTTCAAGAAAAATGAAGAACTCAAGGCAATGCTCATCGCCGCAGATGCTGTCATAAACTTCGCCGAGCGCAATGCTCAGGCACTGAAAGAGATGGCAGACAAGGAAAAAGACCCCAAACGCAAGCTTGAGCTTCAGGAAATGAGCGTAGTCTGCTCCAAAGTGCCCGCAAACGCTCCGGAAAACTTCTGGGAGGCATTGCAGCTTTACTGGTTCGTGCATATCGGTGTAATAACCGAAACCAACCCATGGGATGCTTTCAACCCCGGCAGGCTTGATCAGCACCTTTATCCCTTCTACAAAGCGGATATAGAATCCGGCAAACTCACCGAGGAAGGCGCCAAGGAACTGCTCCACTCATTCTGGATCAAGTTCAACAACCACCCTGCCCCCCCGAAAGTGGGCATAACAGCCAAGGAATCCAACACCTACACCGACTTCGCCCTCATTAACTTAGGCGGCGTAAAAGAGGACGGCTCCGACGGAGTTAACGAACTCTCATACGTGCTCCTTGATGTTATTGAGGAGATGAGGCTTCTCCAGCCCAGCTCGATGGTGCAGATCTCCAAAAAGACACCTGACAGATTCCTGAAAAGGGCTCTAAATATCATAAAAACAGGCTTCGGCCAGCCCTCCATATTCAACACGGATGCGATCATTCAGGAGCTTATGCGTCAGGGGAAAGATATAGTTGATGCCAGAAACGGCGGCGCATCAGGCTGCGTTGAATCGGGCGCATTCGGGACGGAAGCATACATCCTCTCCGGCTATTTCAACCTGTCCAAAATACTTGAGCTCACCATCTACGGCGGGTATGACAAATATACCCAGAAACAGATCGGGCTTGATATTCCTGCTGACTTCAAATCCTTTGAAGAGCTTATGGAAGCCTATAAAAAGCAGCTTAACTACTTCATAGACATCAAAATACGCGGCAATATAGTTATTGAGCGCCTTTTTGCCGAATACATCCCCGTGCCTTTCCTCTCCATACTCACTGAGGACTGCATCAAAAACGGCATGGATTACAATGACGGCGGCGCAAGGTACAACACCACATATATTCAGGGTGTGGGTCTCGGTTCTGTAACAGACTCCCTCGCATCGCTGAAATATAATGTTTACGATCAGCAGATAATCAGCCTTGATGAAATGAAAAAAGCTCTGGACGCAGACTTCGCTGGATATGACGAACTGCGCGCCCAGTTCCTTGAAAATACTCCCAAATACGGTAATGATGATGACTATGCGGATGATCTGATGCGCATGGTTTTTGAAATCTTCTTTGAATCAGTAAACGGCAGACCGAACACAAGGGGCGGAGTGCACAGAATCAACCTTCTGCCCACAACCTCTCACGTGTATTTCGGCAGCGTTATAGGCGCACTGCCGGACGGACGAAAAAAAGGCATTCCCCTTTCGGAAGGCATATCCCCGGTTCAGGGTGCGGACAGACACGGGCCCACGGCTGTTATCAAATCAGCCTCCAAAATAGACCACCTGCGCACAGGCGGCACTCTGCTTAATCAGAGATTCGCTAAGGAATTTATGTACACTGAGGAAGGCATAGACAACGTTTGTAGGCTCGTCCGTTCATACTTCCGTATGGACGGCCACCACATTCAGTTTAACGTTGTGGATGAAAAAATCCTCAGAGAAGCTCAGACCAAACCTGAAAACTACAGAGACCTTATCGTAAGAGTCGCCGGCTACTCCGACTACTTCGTTGATATAACAGACGAATTGCAGGAAGAGATCATAAGAAGGACTGAGCACCAGCATTAACACATTCCCATGACGGGAATGCGCCGTGCGGAGCGAAGGCGGGTTTACCCCGCCGCGAGCGTGTGGGTAAAAAACACAGGATGTAGTTTTTTACCCCATAAAATAGACGAATTGCAGGAAGAGATCATAAGAAGAACAGAACACCAGCATTAACACATTCCCATGACGGGAATGCGCCGTGCTAATTGCTGTGTCACTGCGAGGAGATAAAACGACGAAGCAGTCTCTGAATATACAGAGAGATTGCTTCACCCTTTCAGGGGTTCGCAATGACGCAGACAGCTAAACCTCCCTCAATCGGGAGGTTTTTTTATGCCTAAGCCCTGCTTTTTATTATAAGGATGGCTATGCCCAGAAACAGGCAGGTGATGCCCATTCCGACCATGAAATTGATCTTTTCGCCGACAAGGAATATGCCGAGAATAGTCGCCGTAAGCGGTTCCACCAGCGAAAGAGTGGCAGTTGCGGAAACCGAAACAGTCCTGAGCCCTTTCGCAAACAGTATATATGACGCGGTTGTGGTTATAAGCCCCAAATGAACAGCAACCGCCGCGCCCTGCCAGCTCATAATCCAGCCTGTTTCAGAAACAAAAAGAATCGGCGAAAGCAGTACCGCACCCAGAAAAAATATTAAACCCACAGCGGCAGTTCCGTTATGATCCTTTATAAGCAACTTGGTGAGAAGCGCATAAAGCGCATAGGAGAACCCCGCCCCGAAGGCGCATATTATTCCCGGCAGGCTGATCTGTATATCCCCGCCGCCGGAAAGAGCAAGGAGCGCACATCCCAGAATAGCGAGGGCTGAGGAGACGTACCACCGCATCCTGATTTTTTCATGAAGAATGAAATAACCGAGGATCCCCGCGCTGACAGGAGCAGAACCTATTGCGACTATGGTTCCCACCGCGACCCCGGTAAGCTTGACCCCTGTGAAAAAGGTCACCTGATACGCCGCAACGGCGAGCCCGCCCAAAAGCACATGGAGCCTGTTCCAGGGCGCACCGCCCTTGAAGCTGCCGGAAAAAACAGCAAGCAGAAGAAGCCCTGTTCCGCCTACCAGAAGCCTGAAAGCCCCGACTGTCATGGGGGATGCCCCTTCAGGGGCAAAAAACTGCGCAGTGCCTGTAGTTCCCCAGAGAACCGCCGCCGCTATGATAAAAAAAACGCCTTTGCTCATAAAAATACCTTATATTTTAAACAATTAGTAATATTAGGAGAATATGCTCTTTAGAAACAAAAAGCAATAATAACCTAAAATGCTGATAACGCCAGAAAGGCATCTGCACAAAGTTCCTACCCGCATAGTCAAAACATCGAAATTAAATAAGCCAACAATTAGGCTCTAGTAAAAACAGGTTTCTGGACCTTTTCCTGATGTTTTCCGAAGGCTATTTTATAATAACAATTTTGTTTTGCATGTTTATTTACATTTTAAGCAGGTACTGGATGAATAATTTCGAATACAGACATCTGATAACAAAAGACAGATCATCACCAGAAGAAATATGTTTAGACAACGCCGCCACAACTCCGGTATTCAAATCAGTACTAAAAGCGGTATGCTCCTTTGTCCCTCAATACTCGTCAGTTCACAGAGGAAGCGGGAAAAAATCCCAAGCAGCTTCAGAGATTTTTGAAGAATGCCGCCGTAAAGTGCTCGGATTTGTCAGGGGGGACAGCGCACATGATGTACTAATCTTTACCAAAAATACAACAGATTCAATCAACAAACTCTCACGGCAATTGGCAGGAAGTCCCAAAAACACTGTGATCTGCACCGAGATGGAACATCACTCCAATGATCTTCCCTGGAGAAAGAACTTTAATGTCTGTTATGTCCGCACAGACAAATTTGGATGGCTCTGCCTTAATGATTATGAGGATAAGCTCAGAAAACTCAGTAACAAAATCAGGCTGGTTGCAGTCACTGGGGCATCAAATGTTACCGGATACATCAATGACATTCACCAAATAGCGGAAACCGCACACAAATACGGAGCCGAGATATTTGTGGATGCAGCCCAGCTTGCCCCGCACGTTGGGATAGATATGAAAACGCCGGAAACTGCGGGGCACATAGATTACCTTGCGTTTTCCTCCCATAAAATGTACGCCCCGTTCGGAGCAGGTGCTCTTATATCTCCGCGGCATACTTTTTCTCATGGTTCACCCGATCACCAAGGCGGAGGAACAGTAAAGCTTGTAACGCATGATACAGTAATATGGGAAGATACCCCTCACAGGGACGAAGCAGGCACACCCAATCTAATCGGAGCAGTGGCTATGGCTGCCGCTGTGGAAACCCTCACATCAATCGGAATGAAAAATATCACACAATACGAAGAGGAACTCACATGTTACGCCATGGAAAAGCTAAACAATGTACCCAACATAACACTTTATAGCAATACTCCTGAAAAAACCGAAAGCATCAGTGTTATCCCATTTAATATAAATGGAATTTACCATGAAGAACTTTCGTTCCGGCTTGCAAGTGAAGCGGGGATAGCTGTACGCAGCGGCTGTTTCTGCGCTCAGCCTTATGTACAAAAACTTCTCGGCTTAAAGAGAGAGGAGATACACCTGCACCATATCAACAATGCAGGAACCAAACGGCCGGGAATGGTACGCATAAGCTTTGGATTATATAACAGAAAGAATGAAATAGATGCTCTTGTGGATTATTTGTTTCAAATCACTGAAAAGAAAAAGCAAAACTTGATAAAGAGGAATGAATATGCTGCTCTTAAACATTTTTAAGCTCAAAAGATGGTCTCCGTGGGTAACCGGAATTATCGCAGGAGTGTCATCCGCAATGAGCTTAGTACTCACAGAGAAAACGCTGGGAGCCTCCGGCGGGTTTGAAACACTGGCAAGTATAGCAGCAAATGCGCTTAATATTGTTCCGGAAGCCTCAGTATTTTTTATGAGGATTAAACCTCCGGTATTTGACTATCAGCTTATCCTGTTAATAGGAATAATGACCGGAGCATTTACGGCAAGCATACTTTCCGGTGATTTTCGTTTCCGAATGATACCTGATAATGAGTGGAGAAGCAGGTTCGGCGAAAACAAAATTAAAAGGCTTTTCGTACTGTTTGCAGGATGCTTTATGATGGCTATCGGTGCTGGAATAGCAGGTGGTTGCACAAGCGGGCTGGGCATATCAGGCACAATACAGCTTTCTCCGGCTGGCTTCATATTCATAGCCGGAGTGTTCGTATCAGGAATAGTGACCTTTAACATTATATTCAGGAAAACATCATGAATGGATTTATTATTACTGCACTTATCGGTTTTTTGTTTGGTTTCGCTCTTCAGAAAACAGGACTGGGACATTATGATACAGTAGTTAATCAGTTCAGGTTTAAAGACAATACAATGATGAAATTTATGTGCTCAGCTATATCAGTTGGGAGCGTCACCTACTTTTTATTTCAGCCGTACGGGCTTACAGCCACAGTACCTGCGGTTTCCCTTGCCGGCAACCTGATTGGCGGAGTTGTATTCGGAGCAGGAATGGCAATAGCAGGAACATGCCCCGGTACTGTCATCGCAGGGATTGGTCAGGGTAACATTGATTATCTGACAGCAGGATTTACAGGCTTTATAGCAGGCAGTTTCATATTCGGAGTATTTTTTAAATTCTTCTTTGGAATAACCATGGCTGGTTTCATAGGCAATGTTACTCTGGGTGACATAACAGGGCTCAATCCGTGGCTGTTCATTGATGTAATATGTGCAACTGTAATATGCTTTTATGTTATATCTTCATGGAAAGCGAGGAAGTGATTATGGAAACAGTTCCATCCTACTGTAATGCTGTTGAAAAAAGCAGGAAGCTATGAAAAAAAACACTGCTATTATATTCTTAACAGTTTTCATTTTTACGATATGCGCCCACTCCGCTCAGAAAAGGGAAACAGGTTTTTTTATGCATCTGTTCGGTACAGAAAAACGGGAGCAGAATAAATCATTGATCCCCGATTCGGCCAGAATCTCATCCGAAGAACTTCATATGGGTATAAAGAAGGAAATCTGGTTCGTATACGATACCAGAAAATACCTAAGCTACATCTACGCTCATGTCCCAACAGCAAGAAGCATCCCATTGTTTTCGCTTGAACTCCGCATGAGTGAGATTCCGAGGGAAAAAGAGATTGTGCTTATTTTTGAAAATATCATTAATGCCGAAAAGGGCTGGAAGATTCTCATTAACAATGGATATAATCCTCAGAATTTAAAGGTTTTTAATGAAAATATGGATAACTGGATAAAAAAAGGCTACCCGTTTGAAGACAGTATACCCGGAGGAGGCTGCTGATCAGCAGCCTTTTTCGACTAACAGTCTGATCCTCCTGATCGTTTCTTCAAGTTTGTCCTCTTCAATGGATGCAGGGCAAAGCAGAATATGACTTGTGTCATTTCTGTCAAAGAAGTAACCGGGATAAACATCAGTCATGATTCCGTATTTACTGAAAATATTACGGATATTCACTTCGGGAAAGTTCAGCCAGAAATGAAAATAACAGTTGCGTTCATCCCATTCAGCAAGCGGCTTGAGGTGCTTCTCGCAAAGCATCAGAGCAACCTCACGCCTCTTCAAAACGAAAGCTTTTATATCTTTCATCATAACATACATCATACCGCTTCTGAACATTTCATCAGCCATAATCTGCATAAAAAAATTGGCCTTCACTCCGTTTTGAATGAAAACATTGCTGAAATGCTCAATAAGGTATCGATCTGCAATAATCCATGAAATCTGAAAATCAAAAGGGTAACATTTCAGCAGACTGCCCATGTAAATTATGTTTCCGTGAGTATCCAGTGATTTGATCGGGTTTAATGAAGCTCTGGAATGCCATATATTAGCAGAATGATCTATTTCAACCACGGGAACTCTATATTTGTCCACCAACTCCATCAATTCTGTCCTTCTCTTCCTGCTCATTACTATCCCAGTGGGTCCCTGATCTGTCGGGTCAAGGTGGAGAACAGGACAGCATCTGTGTTTGATAAGTTTTTTCTCCAGTTCTGATACAGATATTCCGTGTTTATCAAGTTTGACCGGAGTCATATTCATTCCGAGTGAGTGGATATTCGAGATAGTGTTTATTATATTCGTCTGTTCATATAAAAAGCTGGAATTGGCATTCAGGAGAGATTCGTACACATAATACAGCCTCTGAATGGTTTCTGAGGAAATAAGTACATTCTCAATACTTGTCTTTATTCCCAAACGCTCCACATGACGCACTACTGACTCCCGCAAGGAAGTGAGTCCGTATTTTGTAAGCTCAAGATTTTTCCGGTCATTTATTCTTAATGCGGAAGTTTTCATGGAATCCTGAAGGTACTCTGCCGTATGAAAGCTGCTGCTAAGGCTGAAGTTGGTCAGTCCTCCTGAATTACCCCAGAATCGGTATTCATCAAAACTGGTTTTGTGCCTTGCTTTCTTTATATAATCCTGCCAGTTCACCCGCCTGTCGCCAAGGCTGCTAACCACCACATAGCCGGACTTAGGGTAGGAAATAAGAAGCCCTTCGTGCTGCAGCTGGCTGAAAGCTGAGATAAGAGTGGTTTTACTCACACCCAGCGCAGTCGTAAGGTACTCCCTTCCGGGAATTTTTGTTCCGTTTTTAAGCTCACCGTTTTTGATTTTTTCCCTGAAAAAATCAGCAAGCTGTAAATATATCGGACGGCTGCATGAACTGTCAGCTTTCCATTCATATATCATGGTAAACTCCTAAACTTTGTTAATCAATAATACTGCCTTTTGCTGCCCTAATACTGGAATATGTTTTTTAAAATAGTCCTTAATCCAGTTAGTTGAAAGACCCAGTTTAACAGGAAACATAGGGACAAGATAAGCTATATCTCAGTCAATTAAGGAAAACTCCCTGTGTATTCGTTTTCTTTCAATAGCTTAGCACACTGCCCTCCCCATATTAGTCAAACCTGGACTAAGTCATTAATAATACTATAATGTTATCATCAGAAACAATACAGCCAAACTAATTTTTCCCCTCTCCTTGCCTCCTCCCAATTACAGGTTCTGGACCTTTTTAATTGGTGGCTAAGTATTAATATACAAGCACGAATTAGCTAATTCAGTACGCTTTCATTGAGGTAGAGCATGAAAAAAGTTCAAGTAAGCAGGAGATCGGTTTTAAAAGCGGCCGGTATCGCGGGAGCTGCCGCGGTCATGGGAATTAACCTTGACAGCACAAACTCCGCTCTTGCTGCGGCGGAAGCCAAAAAAGGCATACTGTCCAAAGATGACTGGCACTACGGTCACTGTCGCATGTGCATGAGAGGAACATGCCCGAATATGTACCGTGTGGAAAACGGCGTGGCGGTTGAGGTAATGGGCAACCCCAAGACTCCCACCAGCAAAGGAGCACTCTGTGCTAAGGGACAGTCTATAATCCAGAACCTTTATAACCCTTACAGGGTTAAAGCACCCATGAAAAGAACAAACCCAAAAAAAGGGCTGCAGGAAGATCCTCAGTGGGTGGAAATATCATGGGATGAAGCCCTTAATACAACGGCAGGTGTCCTGAAAGAGATTAGAGAGAGAGATCCAAGAAGATTTGTATACTCAGTTGGTTTCGGAGATATGGATTTCTTCTGCACGTTCCTTTTTTATTTCGCTGGCGCATACGGGACTCCCAACTATATAAAAACAAATGGAACACTTTGTGTTCTTCACTACGCTTCCGACCTTGTACAGGGAGTTTTCCCCGGTGTTAAGCCAGATGCAACCTACGCAAAATACATCCTTGCAATGGGTATGAACCTTGGTATGGGTATTGCGTCTTCCGACGGTGGTGTTAGAGGTCTTCTCAACCGTATATATAACGAAAAAGACATTAAGGTTGTGTGTGTTGACCCCCACTGCGGCCCTGATGCATCAAAAATGGAATGGGTGCCAGTTAAACCCGGCGGAGAACTTGCTTTTCTCATGGGCGTGGCAAACAGCATCATCTTTGAAGTTAAGAAGATGGATTTCGAATTCCTTAAATGGAAAACCAACGCTCCGTATCTTGTAGGCCCTGACGGCTATTATGCAAGAGGGACAGACGGTAAGCCGCAGATCTATGACCTCAAAGATAAAAAAATAAAATCCTTTGATGATAAAACCCTCACCGATCCTGGTATTGACGCTAAAAATGTAATGATTAACGGTGTCAAAACAAATGCAGGCTTTGTTCTTGTTAAAGAAGGTCTCAGAAAAAATACACCCGAATGGGCAGCTAAAATTTCCGGCATTCCTGCTTCAAAAATCAGGGAAGTTGCAAAAGATTTCATTGATAACGCCAGCATAGGTGAATCAATTGAGATGATAAACGGAAAAGGGGAAAAGGTTCTTCTTCCTAAGCGTACATCCGTATGTGAAGGTAAACGCGGTATCAAAAACATGCGCGATGGAGTTCACTCCGATCTTATGACTAAGCTTCTCAATATGCTTGTAGGTTCACTTGATGTACCCGGAGGCATGCTCGGTACACAGAGAGGGCGTTTTCTAAGCCCCGATGAGGACGGCGTTGTAGCTCCGAAAGGTGAGGCAAGGTTCAAAAAACCTGTTTACCCTCCTCAGCATATTAACCTTGCGGAGTACTTTCCTCATAGGCACACTCTGCCCACACTTGCCTTCAAAGTTGCGGCTGATACACGCAAATACGGGCTGAACTATGACATAGAAGCTCTGCTCACAGTGGGCGGAAACGTAATAGCCAGCACTACTGAGCCTTATGAAATGGCTGCTTCTGTTGCCAAAATACCCTTCTCCGCAACAGTTGCCTACCACTATGACGAAATGGCGCATATGGCAGACATTCTGTTACCTTCGCACGCCCTGCTTGAAAAAGAATCTGTAAACTCATACGAAGGTGCGTTTGATGTTTATACAAAGGAGACTATCTCAACAAGAGTAATGATGTACAGAGATCCCATGCCTCCGCTGTATAATACCAAACAGCCGCAGGATATAATTATCGAGCTCTGTGAGCGCATAGGCATGATCGATGATTTCAACGCCAACATCAATAAAACAGGTGTAATTCTCGGTGAGGTTACATTCGCCAAGCTTGACCCCAAAGATTATCTCCAGCCCGGTAAACGCTATACAATAGCGGAAATATGGGACAAAGGAGTAAAAGCTTACTTCAACAGACCTCTGGATGATATGAAACAAGAGGGGATCATTGTTCAGCAGATGGCTCCTGCGGATGCTTATAACTCATCCTTCTTTAAAAAAGGAGAAACCAGACACCCCATCTACTTCGAACGTCTGAAACGCAGCGGAGATGAACTCCGTAAGTTCTTTACAGAGTACAAGGATAAGATATATCTGCCTGACTTTGATATGGAAGATCAACTCCAGTACTACGAACCGGTAATAACATGGAGACCGAAAGACCTCACAAAAGTGAAGAAAGGCGAAAAATATGACATGATCTCCATTAACTGGAAAACCCCCACATCTCCTATGAGAATTGCGGGTAATGACCAGCTTCCTTATCTGAATGAGGTTAGCGAAACCTTCGATCCTACATATGGCAAAATATGTCTCAATACCAAAACAGCAGCCGAAAAAGGCATTAAAGAAGGTGATACGATCTGGGTTGAATCAGCCAACGGAAAAATCTCCGGTCAGGTTCATGTTACAGAACTGATTTTCCCTGATGTTGTTGGTTTTGCTGGTGCTCTCGGACGTCTTGTTGATTCTCTGGGCAAAAAAGCGGCTTCTTACCCCATGTACAACAAACTTACGAACGCAAAAGTTTCCAACTGCTGCGCAGTGGCTATAGGAGTGTCCAACTCTGTACCCGTTCGTATTTACAAAGCCTAAGGAGAAAAAAATGAAACTGGCAATGATACTTGATAGAAGAAGATGTTATGCGTGCCACGGCTGTGCAGTTGCGTGCAAAGTTGCCAATGCTACTCCTCCGGGTACATTTTGGACAAAGACCATAACAGAGGAAAAGGGCAAATTTCCCAAAGCTCATATGGAATACACGCCGCTTATATGCAACCACTGCGATAAAGCCCCCTGTGTGGAAGTATGTCCCACAGGAGCATCCAAAAAATTGGAAGACGGGACAGTTCAGATCACAACATCTGAATGTGTGGGCTGCCAGCTTTGTATTGAAGCATGCCCTTACGGCGCACGCTACTTCAATGAACAGGATGCACCAACTTATTGGTCTGAAAAAGGCAAACAGGACATTTTTGAACAGGCGCGTTATAAACAGCACCCAGCCGGAACTGTTGATAAGTGCACCTTCTGCGCACCCCGCAGAGAAAAAGGACTTCCGCCTGCATGTGTTCAGACCTGCGCAGGAGTTGCAAGAATTTTCGGGGATCTGGATGACCCCAACAGCGAAATCTCGAAAATGTTTAAGCAGTATAAGCCAAAACCGCTTTACCCTGAAAAGGGAACATCACCGAGAGTATTTTACATAGGATAAACACCTCGTATGACCTTCCGGCACTTCCTCCGCCGGAGGGTCATTTTTTAGGAGAGTATTATGGACAAATCCACAACTGAAATGTTTGAAAAAGCTGCAAACGATGCTGAAATCTTTTCTCTGCTTGCGGCTTTCTACAACTGCAACCCGAAGCAGAGTACCATCGATGGCACGCGCTGTCTTAATACAGATGAAATAACTGATGAGGATGTTAAACAGGCTGTGCTGAAAATAAAAAACTATGCAGTTTCCACTTTTCCTCACACCAACGAAGAGAAACTCCTAAACCTCAAAAGGGACTGGACAAAGCTCTTTAGAGCAGTTTCACCTGACTACGGACCAAAAGCACCTTATGAAGAGGTATACCTTGCAGTAAAAAACTCCGGACTGATAAAAGAGCTTGCGGCACTTTATCTTGATGCGGATTACACAAGATATGCCGAGCTGAATAACCGTCACGACTACATAGGTGTTCAGCTTGATTTTGTAGCTTTCCTCTCTTTCCAGCGGGCAAATGCACTTAAAGAAAACAATCTCAAAAACTACAATAAGCTTACGGATCTGTCCCATGATTTCACAGCAGATCATATAGCCTCGTGGTTTCCCAAGTTCTGTAACGAGGCCTTTAAACACGTCCGTACAGACTTTTACAGGGGTGTGCTTGGTCTGACCTACCTTGCACTCTTTGACAGCAGTAAACTGCCCTCTTCATATTACGAAACAGTGGCATAAGAGCATACTAAATTTTTTATTACAGGAGATAGAAATGAAACTTAAAGCTCTGATAACTTTATCAGTTATGATATGTGCGTCTGTAACGGCATTCGCTGCGGACAATATAAAAGATATGTTTGCTGACGGCTCACTCAGTGGAGAAGTCAGACTCCTCAGCTTCGAGAGAGATTTTGACAAAAACACACCAGACAGAAAAGATACCGCAGTCGGCGGACTTCTTTACTACCGCACAGCACCCTTTAAAGGAATATCTTTCGGTGCTGCTTTTGCAACTGTAAACGGTGTTTTCAATGATGATAAAGATGCAGTGTACAGCATTTTAGCCAGAGATGAAGAAGGTAACCACAAAAATGTTACACGCCTCCAGGAGTATTTCATTCAGGGAGAATGGTTTGATACTGTAATTAAATACGGTGCTCAGGAAGTGAGAACTCCTATGCTTGAAACTCATGATCTGCGTATGCTGCCTAGAACATACAAAGGGCTTTCAATCGTTAATAATTCTTTTGAAAACCTTACTCTGTCCGCTTATTACCTCACAGATGCAATGGGATGGACCGATGATGAATTCATTTCCCTTTCAAAATCGGTAGCAGATGAACCCGGCGGTGCTTCTGTAATTGATGAAAGCAAGGACATGATGATCTTCGGAGCATCATACAACATTCCCGTTGAAGTGCTGAAAGCCAATGTTCAGGCTTGGTACTATACTATGGATGACATTTACAATGAAATATTCCTGAAAGCCAGATTGAGCAAAAAACTCGGAGAAACAACAGTTTACTTCAATCCCTCATATTTCACTCAGAAATCTCAGGGCGACGAGCTTAATGGAGAAGCTGACACTGATCAGTACGGCTTCAACACAGGGTTTATGTTCAAAGGGCTCAATGTAACAGGCTTCTATGCTAAAACCGGAGACGATGGTCTTGTTTTGCCTTGGGGCGATGAAAAAGTTATCATTCAGCAGATACTTGCATCAGGCAGAGCAGACGAAAAAGCTTATGCCGCAAAAATTGCTTATGATTTTTCACAAATAGGGCTGAAAGGACTCAGCGCATATGTTTTCCATGCAGAATACGATGTTCCCACCTCCACCGGCAAAGACCAGGCTGAAACAGACTACAGCATTCAGTATGCTTTTTCAGGCGCTCTGGACGGCCTCAGCCTCAGGGCGAGATATGCTGATATAAATGTGAAACAAGGCGGCGAAGACTACAACGACACCCGGTTCTACGCCATATACAAGTTTGCAATGGGCAAAAAGAAATAATCGGTACAAATCAGTAAAAGAATAAAGCGGGCAGAGATGCCCGCTTTATTCTTTTATATAAATACCTTGCAATGTTTCTCCTGCCAACTCCGGGCAGCCGAAAAGCTGTACATAAAAAGGAACCACCTCTTTCACCAAAACCTATTTTTTCCTTGATGTCAATTTGCTTACAGCAGCATTATATAGCAATAAAAAAAGGCGCTGAACAAAAGATAAATATCTTTTATATCAACGCCTTTCAGAAATCGGGATGACAGGATTTGAACCTGCGACCACACCCACCCCAAGGGTGTACGCTACCAAGCTGCGCTACATCCCGCTACTCTTTCCTGTTGGGGAATCCGTTTATATCAAAGAGAATAAGGTTAGTCAATAGCTTTTCTGTGTTTATGTAAAATTGTTCCGTTTTGTCTTGAAAATGCCGGAGTACCCCTCCTGAGCCATTTTTCTGAGGTAACGGCATTCACCCATGAGTAGAATTTATAATCCGCATTGCGGCGCACGCAGCACCGAAGCCGTTGTCTATATTAACCACTGTTATCCCGCCTGCGCATGAGGTCAGCATACCCAGCAGAGCGGAGATTCCGCCGAATGCCGCTCCGTAACCCACAGAAGTGGGCACGGCGATCACCGGCTGGGAAACAAGGCCGCCTACAACACCAGCCAGCGCGCCCTCCATTCCTGCTGTGACAATAATCACCCTCGCCTTGCGTATATCCTCCAGCTTGTCAAAAAGCCGATGTATGCCCGCAACCCCCACATCAGAGATGAGCTCAGCCCTGCACCCGAACATGCGGCAGGTGACAAGCGCCTCCTCCGCAACAGGCAGATCGGATGTTCCGGCGGTGATTATGCGGACTTCGCCTTCTTTGTAGTGTATTGCATCCTTAATAAAACTCAGGGTGCGTCCGAGCTTATTGTACTCAGCACCGGGACAGATTTCCATCACATACTCCGCCGTCTCAGCGGAAACGCGGGTGGCAAGCACATTACATTTATCCTTGAGCCCGCAGAAAATATCCCCGACCTGTTCCGGAGTTTTGTTCTCCGCATAAATAACTTCGGGAAACCCGTTCCGGAGCTCTCTGTGAAGGTCAAACTTGGTATGCCCGACATCGGCAAAGGGGAGATCCCGGAGCTTCGCCAGCCCCTCCTCCACACTCATCCCGCCTTCTTTTATGATGTTTAGGAGTTCTCTCAGCCTGTCCATTATTTCCTGCACTTCCATATCTGCGTGTAAACTTCCCCAAGGGGGATTCCGTGCTGTTCAGCCAGCTTTCTGCAATCCTCAAATTCCGGTTTGGAGCGGATTATTTTCCCGTCCATAAAGGCATTTTTCATCGTTACCGTGCCGAGGTGTGTTTCCAGCTTTTCAAATGATATTTCAAGCGTATCTTTGCGTACCAGCGTGCTTTTTATACCCAGTGTTGTTGTATGGAGAAAAAGAAGCTTCCTGAAACGTGCTGCATCCTCTTCCGGGCACAAGACGGAAACCGTAACGGCAGGGCGGTTTTTCTTCATAATAATCGGTGTAAAATGCACATCAGACGCACCCTCTTCCATCAGCAAATCCATGGCTGCGCCCAGCATTTCAGGTGTCATATCATCTATATTGCATTGCAGAAGAACAGCCTCACCTTTCAGACCGCTTTCGGCCTCAGCAAGAAAAACACGGAGAACATTAGGCACTTCGTTATCATTATGCCCTATTCCGTAGCCTGTTTTCTGTATGGTAAAGCCTGACACACCGCAGAACTTATCCGTTAATGCCGCCAGAATAGCCGCTCCGGTGGGTGTGCAGGTTTCTTTATTAACCTTGCCGAGGGTAACGGGCACACCCTTCAAAATCTCCGTTGTTGCCGGTGCGGGCACAGGCATAAGCCCGTGGGCGCATTTAACCATACCTCCACCCAACTCCACAGCCGAGGAACGCACCTCATCAACACCGAGAGCATGGAAGCATATGGCAGCGCCAACAATATCCACTATGGAGTCTGTGGCTCCCACCTCATGGAAGTGTACTTCGTAAACCCCTTTTCCGTGCACTTTGGCTTCGGCTTCGGCAACTTTGAGGAAAATATTCAGAGCGGTTCTCTTCACCCTGTCCTCAAGAGCGCTGCCGTTTATTATATTCTCAATATCTTTCAGGTTCCGGTGATGATGGTGATGTCCGTGGTTATGATGATGTTTCAGCACGACATCAACCCTTGTCCCTGAGATGCCTTTGCGCATGTCCCTGCATTTCCTGAGCTCAAATTCCTCATCAAGGCCTAGTTTTGAAAGCTCAGCACGGAGAAAGTCTGCATCCACACCTAGATCTATCATGGCGGCAAGGTTCATATCCCCGCTGATGCCTGAAAAGCAATCGTAATATAATATCTTCATGCCGCCTCCGGCTTTTATCTTTTAAGGTTGTCCACAAACATTTTAATCACTCCTGCCGAGCGCTCTTCAAATCCGCCACCCTCAAACTTTGCGGCAACTTCCTTAAGCACATCGGGAATAGGTATAAACTGCGGACATTTGTCAATGCATTCACCGCAGGAAACGCACATTGAGGCGTACCTCTTTTGCCCTTCCGCCATAATGCCGCTGAGACCGAGAATGTAATGGAAGCTTGCACCTTCCATCCCGGTAAGGAAAGCAAGGTTGTAGCAGTTAAAAGCTCCCGGAATATCCACACCGACAGGACATGGCATACAGTAGCCGCAGCCTGTGCAGCCAACTTTCATAAGTTCCTTATACTTCCTACCGACACGGTCTATTATATTAAGTTCTTTTTGGCTAAGCGAATCCGGAAATGAGTCACAGGCGGAGGCGATATTCTCATCAATGTGAGTCTCCTCATTCATGCCTGAGATTATAACCTTTACCTCCGGGTGGTTCCATATCCAGCGGAGCGACCAATCCACATGGCTGCGCTTTGTGTCCGCCTCGTCCCATATCTGCTGAATCTCAGCGGGAGGAGTGGTTGCGAGATAGCCGCCCCTGAGGGGTTCCATAACGATAAGCCCCAGCCCTTTTGAAGCGGCATACTTAAGACCTGCTGTTCCCGCCTGAAATTCCTGATCGAGAAAGTTGTACTGTATCATGCAGAAATCCCAGTCATACCCGTCAACTATCGGAGCGAAATCCGCCCCTTGACCATGGAAGGAGAAACCTGCATTCACAATACGGCCGTCCATTTTTGCCTGATCCAGAAACTCCCTTACTCCGAGTTCCTTTACTGTGTTCCACAGTGTTCCATTCAGGGTATGAACAAGGTAATAATCTATTTTATCAGTGCCGAGTTTATCAAGCTGGGCATTAAGATACTTGTCCATGTCCGCTCTGCTCTCAAGCAGCCATGAGGGAAGCTTGGTCGCCAGCTTCACCTTTTCACGGTATCCGTCTTTGAGGGCTTTTCCAAGGACAATTTCGCTCTCACCGCCGTGATAAGGCCATGCGGTGTCCACGTAGTTCACTCCCCTGTCTATGGCGCTGCGTATCTGGCTGATGGCTCTCTCCTCATCCACTCTGCCGTTCTTCATCGGCAGACGCATACACCCGAAGCCCAGAGCAGAAAGCTCATCGCCTGATTTAGGCATTGTTCTGTACTGCATAAAACACCTTCTGATTTTAACTGAATTGTACACACGCACATTGCATAACTGAACTTAAGTTTATGATTAATTGTAATAAATGCAGCAATGATTGCAATATACGTTTCTGTCTGAATATTGCCTGTTTCTGCATTCCGATGCTTGCCCTGAAAGCAATTTAAGATTAAATTAGTTCTATTCACCTGTACAAAGCAACATTTGTTTTATATCTTCCGTTTTTTGTGTATAATGCCTTATGTTACTTTTAACAAAACAGAAAATATAATCAGAAACAACTATATAATATCTTTTTTTACGCATTGAGGGCAAAAATGGTCAGGAATCTGCTCATAAGAGTTTCAGATTTAAAACCGGGCATGATCGTAACTAAAACAGATAAGGAAGGGATCTACTTTCCTTATTACGGCGCACCCATAGAAAATGATGAACCCATAAAACTCCTGATCGAATCAGGTGTGGAGAGGGTCTTCATACGTGTTGATGTTAATGATCTGCCCGCCGAAAAAAAACCTGTGCGTGAAAGCGTTATCATCACCGAACTGCAAAAACAGACCGATCCCAACATTGATTTCAGCATTATCAAAGAGTTTGCCCCCACCATAGAAGAGGTTATAAAAGCCGAAACTATACATAAAAAAACAAAAGAGGTCACGAAAAAAGTCCTCACAGATGTGCGGATGGGTAAAACGCTGGACACGTCAGCAACAAAAGAGGTTGTGAACGAGCTTGTGCTTACCTGCCTGAACAGCCCAAATGTTTTCCCTAACATGACAAGGCTTAAGGACTTTGATGACTACACATTCACCCACTCTCTCAATGTAAGCATAATAAGCATAGCCATAGGCCGCAGACTGGGGAAATCGCCTTCCGAGCTTAATCTGATAGGCACAGCGGGGATTATGCATGATCTGGGCAAAATGAAAATCCCAGAAAAGATACTGAACAAGCCGGACAAGCTCACGGATGAAGAGTTCCGCATTATGAAACAGCACCCCGTGCGCGGTTATGATCTGCTTAAATATTATTCCAAACTGCCGGAAGATGTTCTGCTTTCGGTTTTACAGCATCATGAAAAAGCGGACGGTTCAGGCTATCCCGGCGGAATAAATGAAAAGCAGATTAACCCGATGGCAAAAATAATCGCAATTGCCGATGTTTACGATGCTGTCACCAGTGACAGGGTGTATCATCAGGGAAAATCACCCGCAGAAGCCCTCAAGCTTATTTTTGAAGGTTCGGGCAAGCACTTCAACGAAACTTTGGTCAAATTCTTCATAAATATCATGGGCATATACCCTGTCGGCACACTTACAATGCTTGATACCCATGAAATGGCCGTAGTTTTTGACAGCAGACAGGATGATATATTAAAACCTGTTGTAATTGTGATCAGCAATGAAAAAGGAACTCGTGTTCAGCCTTATCTTCTGGATCTGAAAAATCAGGGCAGCAGCACTTCAACTAAAAAGATCATTTCATCAATAAAGAGCGACAGCTACGGCGTGGACACGAACGGAATAATTGAATCGTTCGTAAAGGAACATAAACTCGCCCACCCCCTGAACAAATAGAGCGGGCGCAAACACAGGTCAAGAGATTACTTGCAGCAGTTACCCTTCTTCTCAAAGCAGAGTTTTCTGTCCCTGAACTTTTCAAAAAGGATTCTCTTCGCAACATAAACCGGAACTTTTGAAAGGAGTGCAAAACGCACAGCATCGGAGGGTCTGGCATCCACAGAGCGTTCTTCTCCGTTTACTATGATAAAAACCTTGGAAGTAAAAACTCCGTCCTCATAGCCGTCAATGACGACCCTTTCAGGAAATGCACTGCCCAGAGAAGAAAGTATATCCGTGGTAATGCCGAATATACTCAGATTCTCAGCTTCTTTACCGCAAAGAAGCGAATGAATGGTATTCGCGCTCTCCTCTCCCACGGGTATGGGCAAAATTTCCAGACCCGAAACTGATTCAAGCAGAATCATGCATCTGCCTGTAAGCGGCTCCCGCATAACACACTTTAAGCCGACTTCTATCATTTAATCCTCCGCTGCCTCACCGAAAAAACTGTTGGGTTTCGCTTCATTTATTATAACATCAGTAATATCGCCCACGGATAAAACTTTGCTGCTGGTAAAATTTACTACCCTGTTCTGCCTGTTTCTTCCTGTATACACACCGCCGTCACGTTTGCTGAAACCTTCGGTCATAACCTCAACCCTTCTGCCTGTGTAGCTTTCGGATATTTCCGCGCTGATTTTCTTCTGCAAATCAAGCAGACGGGCAAGACGCATTTTTTTGTCAGCGGGCTTTACATCATCCTCCAGACTTTCCGCCTTAGTACCGGGGCGGACAGAGTAGGCGAAGGCGAACAGCGATTCATAGCGGATCTCCTCCAGTGCGGCGAGTGTTTTTTCAAAGTCTTCCGCTGTTTCGCCGGGAAAGCCGACAATAAAATCAGAAGAAAGAGCAAGCGAAGGAACAAGTTCCTTGGCTCTCAGCACCTTATCTCTGTATTCCTCGTAAGTGTATTTTCTGTTCATACGTTTCAGAACCCCGCTGCTGCCTGCCTGCAAGGGTAAATGCAGACTTTCGCATACCTTGTCCAGATCACGCATGGCGTATATAAGCTCATCGGAAAAATCCTTGGGGTGCGAAGTGACAAACCTGATCCTCTCGATCCCGCTTATATCATGCACCTTATATAAAAGTTCCGTAAAATTAATATTTTCGTCAAGGTTTTTTCCGAATGAGTTCACATTTTGTCCCAGGAGGGTTATCTCCTTTACCCCTTTGTCAGCGAGGAATTTTACCTCATCCAGAATTTCCGCGGAGTGTCTGCTTTTCTCACGTCCGCGGACATAAGGCACTATGCAGTAAGAGCAGAAGTTATCGCACCCTTTCATTATAGTTACAAAAGAACTGTGCCCCGCCTGACGTCCGAACACGGGAACCTTAAGCTCACCCCCTTCAAACTCGGTGTAGCAGACCTTCTCCCCGTTCTCCACCATCTCAACTGCCTCACCTATGCGGGCTATTGCATCCGTTCCCAGAACAAAGTCAGTCTGCGGGTAACGCTTAAGCAGGGCTTCACCGTCCTGCTGCGCCACACATCCGCAGACACCTATTTTGAGGTTCGGGTTTTTCTTCCTGATTTTCTTAAGTCTCCCCAGTTCGCTGGATACCTTATGGTGGGGTTTTTCCCTCACGCTGCATGTATTTAAAAGTGCGTAATCAGCTTCTTCCGGTGTTTCCGCCTGAGTAAAACCCATGGCGGAGAAGAAGGAAGCCAGCCTTTCCGAGTCGTACTCGTTCATCTGGCATCCGTATGTGCTTATGTAAAAACTTCTGCTCAAAACTAATATGCTCCTTCTTTTTTAATCACTGCCTTCACTGTTTTTAAAATTATCATTATATCAAGCCATATGCTCCAGTTTATAACATACCAGCTGTCAAGCCCCACACGGAAGGGGTAGTCGGTGTCGCTCCTTCCGCTGACCTGCCACAGGCCTGTAATCCCCGGCCGTACCATGCAGTAGTATTCGCCGTCTTTGCCGTAATATTCATCCAGCTCCGTCTTTATGATAGGCCTTGGCCCCACCACGCTCATATCCCCTTTCAGTACGTTGATGAACTGGGGCATTTCGTCTATGGATGTTTTTCTTATGAATCTGCCCACTTTTGTAACTCTGGGGTCATCCTTAAGCTTGAATGAGGCTTCCCACTCAGCCCGCTTTGCAGGGTCGCTTTCCAGAATCTCTTTCAGACGGACATCGGCATCCTTATACATTGAACGCATCTTAAGGACTCCAATAAGTTTTCCGCCCCTCCCTATGCGCTTGTGGCTGTAGAAAGGCGAACCCTTGGATTCAAGACGGATGGCAATTGCCGCAGTTATTATTATAAGCCCTGCAAAGGGGAGCACAAGGAGGGTAAATGCTATATCGAAAGCCCGTTTTGCTATCTTGTTGGCTGTTGAGGCCAGATTGTTTTTTGATTTCAGCACAAAAAGCTTGTTATTAAAAAGGTAATGGAACTCACTGTTCATCATCGCCGCCCTTCCGGGTTCCGGCACGGTTATTATCTTGCCCACTCTCCGCCTTACGCTGGTGGTCAGGGAGGTTATTTCATCATGGCTCATCTCATCTTCAACGAAGACAACCGCAGAAACATCATCCAGTAGTTTTTCTATATCACCGCCAAGAACAGGGTAGGCAGCATTTCTGACCTTCACAGTGTCCGTGCTGCTGCCGCTTACAGGGTAAAAGCCTTTAAGCTCATAGCCGTACCCTTTTTCAGCCAGAAGCGCGGCTGCTGCCTCGGAAGCGGATTCCCCTGTGCCTGCTATGATTATTTTTTCAGTGCCCAGACCCATTGAAAAAAGGAATCTTTTGCCTATTCTCCGCACCAGAGGGAAAAGGAAAATACCGTAAAAACACATGAATACAAGGGTAAGCCGCGAGACCATATCTGTCATTTTACCTACAGAAACTATGGCAAATATAAGTACAAGGCTGAACACGACTGCGCTTATCAGCCCTCTGGTTTCATCGAAAGTGGTTAGTCTTCTGGTATACAGCCCTTTGTAGGCAATCACGGAAATAACTATAACAGGCATCCACCAGAAGCCCGCAAAATACATGAAGGAGAAGCCGAATCTTGTGACCTCAGGGAAGAGAATATCGACTATATTTCTGGATATTACCGCAGCTTCGAGGGTGATGTAATAAGTGAGCAGGTCAATGAGCATGACAGCGGGCGCAAAAGTCCATCTCATAGTTTAATAAACCTCCCTGCGGCCTTGAAGACTGAGTTCACTGATATTTCATCCATAGGTCTGCCCTCTTTCTCCTCAAATCCGAGGCTTATATAGGGCTCCGCACACGCAAGCGAAACGGAATTTTCGCCCGCAGCGCCCCATCTTTCCGGACGGACAGCACCGCATATGTCCACCACAGAGCACCCAAGAGCGGATGCAAGGTGCACTATGCCTGTATTTACACTGATTACAAGTGAAGAAGATTTAAGCAGACGTGCAGTCTCCGCCAGAGAACACCCGGCAGCATTCACAGCGCCTGAGGCGGAAGCGAACCCTTCCGCACGTTCAAAATCAGCCTTTGAGCCCGTGACGGTTATCTCACAGCCTTTTGCTGTCAGCCTTCCGGCAAGCTCAAGCCACCTTTCCCGCGGCCACTCCTTAAGATACCAGCGTCTGCCGCCGGAAAACATATGAAAAACTACGGATTTATCCTTCGCTTCCGTTTCAGGGAAATCTATATGCGGCTTTGAGCCTGTGGCTATCCCCGCTGCGAAGGCCAGACTCCGGTAATTGTCAAGCTCATGAACATTCTGCGAATGCTTCACAGGCATATCATAGCAGTAATGCCTGTGCTGGTTTTCGGTATTAAAGCCTGCGGTAAAAGAGGAATCGAAGCATGAGGCAATAAACGCATCAAAACGCGGCCATGAACCGAAATCCAGAACAAAATCGAAATGCCCCAGCCCTTTCACCGTCTTTGCGGCGTTCACCGGGCTTTTATGGTTTATAATAATGACCCTGTCAGAGGGCATAAACATTTTTACTATGGAAGCGTTATCCGCCCCGCAGACAAAAACAAGCTCAGCATCAGGGTAAGTTGTTCTGAAATCACGGACAATTGCGGATATAAGAACAGTGTCCCCTATTGCGGCGGTTTTAAGAAAGGCAGCCCTGCGGACTTCACCCTGTAAGGTTTTCTTCCTTCTGAAAAGTGATTTGGCATAAAGCAGAACCGGACCTGCATATTTGTCAGTATTGCGGATCAGGGAACCTGTACGGAGGTGTTTCATAAACTATTTTATGTAACCGCCTGTCTTTTCCAGAACATCAAGATAAGCGCCTACCCCCTGCTCCAGCGAGAGAAACTCAGCCGCATATCCGGCTTTCCTCAGGTTAGTGAGATCGGCCTGGGTATATTTCTGATATTTTCCTTTAAGCTGTTCGGGGAACGGAATTATCTCCGATTCAAATTTTTTGCCATACCTTGCCTTGAAAACTTCCGCTATATCAGCAAAACTTCTGGCCTTCCCTGTGCCGCAGTTAAAAATGCCTGAAACACCGGGGTTCTCATAAAGGAACATATTCACCGCTACAACATCGTTTACATGAATAAAATCCCTGCGGAACTCCTCGCTCCCTTCAAAAAGCCTGACCTTAGCGCCTTCCTTATGCTGATTAAAGAAATGGAAAGCCACGGAAGCCATTTTCCCCTTATGATTTTCCTGCGGGCCGTAAACATTAAAATAGCGGAGACCAGCAACCTGAGTGCCGACATTCTTTATATTGCGGAAATAGTTATCAAACGAAAATTTTGAGAAAGCATAAACATTCAGCGGGTACTCGCATTCGGGCTTCTCCGCAAACCCCTCATCACCGTTGCCGTAGACAGATGCGGAAGAGGCGTAAATGAACCTTGCGCCGCGCTCCATGCTGTAATGCAGAAGCTCCTTGCTGTACTCGTAGTTGTTCTGCATCATGTATCTGCCGTCTGTCTCCATTGTGTTGGAGCATGCGCCTTCATGGAAAAATACTTTTATGAAAAACCTGTCCTCTCTGAGAACGGAGAGAAAATCTCGTTTATCTATAAAATCATTGTATTTAAGCTTATTCAGGTTCAGGTGCTTCGCGGGGTTATCCAGACTGTCAACAATAATGATATTGTCCTCACCCATATCGTTAAGCCCTTTTACTATGTTGCTCCCGATAAATCCTGCTCCGCCTGTTACAACTATCATAATAAACACCTTCCTTTTTAACTAACCGAAATTCCTGCGTCCGGTGAAAAACTGTTCCGCATGCTTCTCAAATCCCCCTCTGTCCCCCTTTTCTAAAGGGGGAAGTGACACTTCACCCTTTCAGGGTTCGCAATGACGCTCATATGAGTCACTGCGAGGAGAAAAACGACGAAGCAGTCTGTCTTAATAGCTGCAATTCCTACATCCTGTGGAATTTCAGCACACGCTCGCGCCTTGTAAAACAAGGCTTTTCAGCAAGCTTGGTACAGAAACCGCCGAAATCAAAACGGCGGTTTTGCTCCGCACGGCGCAGTTCCTTCCATGGAACTGTTATCTTTTACTCTTCTCCAGTATTGACGTTGTCGAATACCCGTTAACGAAGCTGATGAGGACTGTTTTCCCGGCGTGTTCACGGCCGATGACATCTTCTATTTTATAGTCTGCACCCTTAACAAGTATGTCGGGGCGTATTTTGCTTATCAGTTCGAGAGGTGTGTCCTCACCGAACTTAACAACATAGTCCACTGATTCCAGTGAGCAGAGAACCTCCGCCCTGTCATCCTCTGAGTTGACTGGTCTTGACGCACCTTTGAGTCTGCGGACGGAATCATCCGTATTCAGGCCCAGAATAAGAACATCCCCAAGCTTTTTCGCCTCTCTCAGGTATGTGACATGCCCTTTATGAAGTATATCAAAGCATCCGTTGGTGAACACTATGGTTTTGCCCGCTCTTTTCAGGTTTTCAGCTATGCGCAGCATGGCATCAAGCGATGTTGCCGCGTGGCTGCTGCCTTCATCATTAAGCTCATTTATATAAACAGGCGCAGTGCCTATTTTGCTCACTACTATTCCGGCGGCTTTGTTGGCTGTGCATGATGCGGCCTCCATTTCATAACCCTTCGCCAGAGACACCGCCAGAGTTGCGACGACAGTGTCCCCGGCGCCGGAGACATCGAAAACCTCTTTCGCCTCGGTGGGGATATGCTTCACGCTTTCAGGGGTGACAATACTCATCCCCTTGTGGGAGCGGGTTACGAGAAGACACTTAATGCCGTATTCTGCCAGAATTTCCCGTGCGGCGGCGGTGATTTCATCATCAGCATTTTCAACGCTCCTGCCTGCCGCTTCGGCAAGCTCGTTGACGTTGGGCGTAACAATGTCCGCGCCTTTGTACCTGCTCCAGTCATGCCCTTTGGGGTCAACTATAACCTTTTTGCCGTATTCTGCGGCTTTTTCGATCACATACCGGCAGACTTCATCGGTGCAGATCCCTTTCCCGTAGTCGGAGAGAACCACAGTTCCGCATTCCGCGGCGGCCTTATCTATAAAATTCTTATATTCATCACTGAGGCTGACCGGAACAATCTCTTCAAAGTCCAGCCTGACCACCTGCTGTTTTTCACCGATAACACGGAGCTTTGTCACTGTGGGAAGCTCACGTTCAACAAAGCAGCACTCAGCACCCAGCTCACCCAGAAGCCCTTTCAGGGTAACGGCATTATCATCCCTGCCGCAGGCTGAAAGCATAACACCTTTAGCCCCCAGATGGGTTATATTGCTGAGAACATTCCCCGCGCCCCCCAGAGTGAGCTTGGTGTCCTTCACCCTCACAACGGGAACCGGAGCCTCCGGTGAAATTCTGCGAACAGAGCCGAAATAATATTTATCAAGCATAACATCCCCTACTACGAGGACTTTAGTGCCTGTAAAGTCATAGTTTGACATGAAGATTACCTCAAAGAAATCTGACGTGTTTTTAGCATTTTTTAACGTGCGTACGCAACGGAATTAATTAAGCCTTGCCCTGAGTTCGCCCAGTTTTTCTGCCGCATCCGTGTATTCAGGCTGTCCGGATTCCACCTGCTCGAACCAGTAGATAGCGTCGTACAGTTCCGCATTAGAAACATCCGGCAGGTCTCTCAGGCTGATGTAGACATCCATGCCCGCCTTGTATGCAGCGGAGCTTCTCATCGCCTTGCCTTCGGGGGAGAGAGCTGACAAACGGTTGAAGCTTTCAAAAGCTCTTCTGTAGTTGCCCTGTTCGTAAAAGCTTTTCGCCCTGCGGTATGCAACGTCCGGAGCCTTATTCAGAAGCGGCTCCGCATCACGGGATATGCGTTCAATAAGCCTGTCCGCATTCTCTCTGGATGGAGCAGTGGAAGGAACCCTGTCCAGAAGTTCAAGGGCGCGGACAATATTCACCCTCGCCTGATCGGAGTTGCCCTGCATGGCGAGGTTAACAGCCTCTTCATAAAGGCGTGAAGCTTCCCTGTAGTTCTCCTCTCCGGCTACTATGTCGTAAAGCTTTGCCTTAAGCAGAATAGCTTTCCGGTTGAGGATATTTTTATCCATTGCTTCCTTTACTTTTTCGTGAGCCTCAAAATATTTCTTCTGTTCATAAAGCTTTACCGCTTCGTTATACAAAGCATGACTCTCATCAGACAAATAGTTATAAAGCAGAGCACCGAAAAAGACTGAAATCAGCACGAAGCCTATGAGAAATTTTTTCATTTTATCTGCCCGCTTAAATAAGCCTTAAGTTCGGCACTTTTTATTTTCTGAGCTGCGGCGGATGCCTTACTTCTGTCCCCCATCCCTATGTGTGCAAGGGCTGCGTAATAGTAATCACGGTCATCAGTACCTTTGGAGGCGACTTCCAGAAGGCGGCCGAACCTTTTTTTACGGTAAAGAAGCTCAGCTATATCAAACTTATTGGAGCAGGCGGCAAACTCACCGAAGGATTTGCCGTCATACAGGTTTTTATCTATCATATAAGGCACATATTCGCATACGCCGCGCACTGCCGAACCGAAAGCATCCACATCTGCATCAAGGGGGGTTTTGCCTGATTTGATAAGGCATGCTGTCTTTGTTTTGGCAAAATCAGCGTTTTTCTCCTTGATGCACCCGTCCAGAAGCGCACAGTCAAAATCCGCTCCGGTCTGCTTGTATGACTCAATGGCACGGCAGAAGGCTGCGGATTCAAGGCCGTAGCTTTTGCGGTTTGCCTCAAAGCTTGTTATATATGATTTGTAGTCCTTGATATTCCAGAGCCTGTCCAGAGCGAGATTAACCATGTCCGCATCCTTATAAACTCCGTAAACCTTCCAGAAATAGTCATAGTTGCCGTTTTTATAGAAGAGAACTCCGAAATATTTTGCCTGCTCGGCGGTGAGGTTTTTGGGATTAATGCCTGAGAAGAGAGCCTCAGCGGCTTTCGGGTCGCCCTGAGATTTCCCTGCGGCGGCAAGGAGCACCTTGGAATCGTTTGATGCGGATGCAACAGCCTTGGCAGCGGCGGAATCCATCGGGCAGGATGATTCGGTATAAACCGCAGCACCTGCGGCGGATGTGCCGGAAATAAGCTCTTTTCTCGCCTCTGCACAGTCCCTGCGGATCAAAAAGCGCATCTTATCCCCTTTGATCACATTCTGGTCGAAGCGGGAATCAGCCACACTCTCAATTTTGGCAAAATATGAGTACGCCCCGTCCGTGTCCCCATCTTCAAGGAGGATGCGGTACATGAGATACTCTGCGTAATGCCTGTTAGCCTGATCAGGAGAATCGGCCAGATAAGCCTCAAAGCCCATTCTGGCAACGCTGTTCAGTCCGTCCTTATATGCGTTCAGACCCATAAGGTAGTCCCCTTCATCCGCACCAGCGGAGCCAAAGGCGAGCACACTTACAAGCAGAAAGGCTGTCAGTCTTCCAAACATTCCTTAAGCACCTCAACCGGGTGTTTTACTGTTTTACTGCCCAGATGCTGCATCTGGATTGTGCAGGTGGGGCAGTCCGTCACGCCGTAATCGGCCTCGGATTCGTTAAGCTTGTCCAGCATCGGCTTGCCAATCTTTGTGCTGAGCTCAAAGTTGTCCACCTTCATCCCCCAGCTTCCCGCCATTCCGCAGCAGTTGCTGTTAAGGTCTGTCACCTTAACTCCGGGAAGGGAGGCAAGCATCTCCACAGAGCAGTTGTTGTCTGCCTGCACTTTCATATGACATGATTTATGATAGGAAAGTTTCAGATTTTTCTCTTTTACTCTCAGCCGGTTTCTGCGCTGATTCACAAGAGCGGTAACATGGATGAGCTTTTTGCTCACCGCCTCCACCTGAGAATCGCTCATGAGAAACTTCCATTCCTTAAGGAGCGACAGCCCGCAGGAAGAGCATGAAACCACAACATAGTCCGCCTCTTCCATTGCCTTGCCCCAGCTTGCGAGGTTCTTCTTAACCCTTAGCTTCGCATCCTCGGTCATCCCTTTTGAAAGAAAGGGGATACCGCAGCAGAACTGCTCCGGCAGAATAACTTCACAGCCTATGTGCTCCAGCACATCCATTGTGGCCATACCCAGTCCGGGGTTGATATAGCTGGCGTAGCATCCTGCAAAATAGACAACCTTAAGCTCGCCTTTTTTACGGAAAACGCGGCTCTTTGCCCTCTCGAAGAGCGATTTGCCCTCAAATCCCACAAAAGGACGCTCAGCGGTGACCCCGGTCATAACTTCCACAACCTTGCGGTTGAGCTTGAGCTTCATCGCCTTTGTGATCAGCGGGCTTATCTTGTGGGTATATTTTCCGAGAAGGTCACAGTTAGAGACTATTTTATTATCAAGCCCCGCGCCGTACTTTTTAACATACATCGCCTTTGCTTCAATGGCGAGTTTGGGAATATTGACATTGGACGGACATTCCATCACGCAGCTTCCGCAGTTTACGCATTTGTTGATAACGTTCTGGAAAGCCTCCTCGTACAGGGAATCACTGTCAATAGTGCCGCTTATAAGCGCGCGGAGAACATTCGCCTTCGCCTTCGGGGCGGCGGTTTCGTCCCTTGTGGCTTTATAAACCGGACACATCCTTGTTGCGGAGGTAACAGTTGTGCACTTTGAACAGCCGTGGCATTTCTCAGCTTCGTCAGTGAAGCCTTCGTTCCATACAAGGTGCTTTCCGCTTAAGTCCGTACTGCGGTAGTCGGAACCGAAGCGGAGGAATTTCATCATCTGCTCATCGTCACAGACGGTTTTTATATCGGGGTTGAGGAGATCCTCAACATCAAAAGCCGCTTTTGTTTCAAGGAAAAGCGGGTAAATATCCTTATACTGCTCTTTGATATATGCGCTTCTCAGTCTGCCGTCTCCGTGCTCACCGCTTACAACTCCGCCAAGGAAGTTCACAAGCTTAAACACATCATCTGCAAGGATTTTCAGCATCTCTATATCATGCGGGTCTTTCAGGTCAAGGAGCGGTCTGGTGTGGAGAAGCCCCTTTGCTATATGCCCGTAAATAACAAACTCCGCCCTGTGGCCTCTCAGTATGGCGTACAGACCTTTGAAATAATCCACCAGCCTGTCCGTAGGCACTGCTGCGTCCTCAATGAGGGCGAGGATCTTCTTGCGCCCTTTAAGCTTATAGAGTATAGGCACAGCCGCCTTGCGCACAGCCCAGAACTTCGCGGCCTCCTCTTCCGATGCCGCCACGGAGGCAGACGAGGAGAGATCCTTAATATCAGCCATGGCCTGTTCGGCCAGTCTGCGCACCTCTTCCCTGTCATAACCGTCGTACTCAATCATCAGAACGTTGTCCACCCCTTCGGGTATGGCTTCTTTGAGCTTCGCATCTGATTCTCTGGCAAGGTTGAGGAGTGATTTATCCATTATCTCAATGCCGGAAGGTGCGGAAGGCAGAACCCTCTGCACAGCCTGAGCTGACTTGACTATATCATCGAAATAAGCAACAACGAGGCTGTCAAAATCGGGTTTTTCATGCAGACGGAAGGTGAGCTCCGTGACTATGGCGAGTGTGCCTTCCGAGCCGCCCAGAAGCTTGCCTATGTGCAGCCCGCCGTTCTCTGTCAGCCCTCTTAAATTGTAGCCGGAAACATTACAGCGGATTGAGGGGTAGGCGTTCTCTATCTTCTCTTTATTGTCTTCATAAAGCCTGTACAGCTTTTTGAACTTAGGCGGAAGCTTGTCAAACGGGGTAGTTTCAAGGGTTTTGATTGTGGTTTCCGTTCCGTCTGCGAGGATAAGCTTTGCATCTTCTATATAGTCGGAAACATTGCCGTATTTAACGGAGTGCGCTCCGCTGGCGTTTGTTCCGTACATCCCGCCGAAGCTGGCATATTCACCGCTGGAAGGATCGGGAGGGAAGAAAAGCCCCTTTCCCCTGAGCTCAACCTCAAGCTCGCCGAAACGGTAGCCCGGCTGACAGGTAAAGGTTTTCCCCTTTTCATCCAGTTCCACAAGGGTGTTCATGTATTTGGAAAAGTCAAGTATCAGCCCCTTCCCCACAGCAGAACCGCAAAGGCCGCTGCCTGAACCTCTTGTGTGGATCGAGAGCCCGTAGCGGGATGAGAACTTCACCACTGTTTTAATGTCGTCTTTATCGCGAGGATACACCACGCAGGCCGGCTCCACCCTGAAAATGCTGCCGTCCGTTGAGTGCATGTATCTTCTTATTTTATCGGTGTAAACATCACCCTTAACATTTTCCGAAAGCTCTTCAAAAATATTTTTGGTCAGTTGAGGCATTGTTTCTCCTGTTGTTTATGGGTTCTGTAACCTATAATAATAGATGATCTCCCGAAAATATAAAGACATAATTTATCAAAAAATAATAAGGCAGGGTTATGGAAAAGCTAACATATGAAAAGAAAAACAGAATAGCTTATATCACTCTGAACAGACCGGAGGCACTGAACGCCCTTGATGAGGAGCTTAACAGGGAGCTTGAAGAAGTATGGGACGATTTTGCTTTATGCTCCGAAACGGACATAGCGATCATAACCGGAGCGGGAAAATCATTCTGTGCCGGGGCAGATCTCAAGACATTCATACCAAAATGGAAAATGGCTGACCTCTATTCACTCAGGCAAAACGCCCAAACAGGCCTTGCCGGAGGGATAACCAGAGGAAGGCACAGAATATACAAGCCAATAATTGCCGCTGTTAACGGTCATGCGATAGGCGCGGGATTTGAACTTGCCCTCGCATGCGACATACGGATAGCGTCTGAAAAAGCAAAATTCGGAGTATTTGAAACCCGTTATGGTCTGCATCAGGGGGACGGAGGTTTGGTTCGCCTCTGTGCGATTGCCGGAACAGCCGTCGCTGCCGATCTCTCCATGACAGGCAGGGAAGTCAGCGCTGAGGAGGCATTAAAACTTGGTCTGGTGAGCAGGGTTGTACCCGCAGAGGAACTCATGAAAACAGCCGAGGAATACGCCGGTATGATACTGAAAAACAGCCAGCGTGCCGTGCGCTCAGTTAAAGAAACCATAATTAATATTCAGGGGTGTTCCTTTGATGACGCTCTGCGGCTCGAAGCGATAAACGGATACTCATGCCTCGGTGATTTTTCGGAGGCGGAAGAACGACTGAAGGCCTTCATCAAAAAACAGTAACCGCCGCCCGCAAAAAATCAGCCGCAGAAAGTATAGCTTGATAAATCATCCGCTTCGGTATTATCTTCTGCCTATGAAAAAAACTGTAATCGGAATCACAATCGGCGACCCTGCAGGAATAGGCGCTGAAATAGCCGCCAAATACGCACTGAACCAGCCGGAAAGCGTGAGAACAGTCTTCATCGGCTACCGCTTCATACTGGAAGATGCGTTCAGGAACATACTGAAAACGGAAATGCCCGAAATAGAGATCATTGAGCCGGATGAAAAAGCGGACTTTGAAATAGAATACGGCAAAATAAAGGGCGAATACGGAAAAGCGTCCATGCTTTTTGTTGAAAAAGCTGTGAGAATGGCGCAGTCAGGGGAAATTGATGCCGTTGTCACCTGCCCCATTAATAAAAAATCCATTCAGCTCGGCGGATACAGCTTCCCCGGACACACGGAATTTTTAGGTTATCTCACTGATACAACAGATTTCTCCATGCTCCTTGTCGGAGACAGGGTGCGCACTCTACTTGCCACAACCCATGTGCCCCTGTGCAATCTGACAGCTAAGCTGGATGTTCATACGGTGCTCACCGCCATACGCAACGCCCATAACGCTGGCAGATTCTTCTGCAAGGGTACGCCGAAAATCGCTGTTCTTGGGCTTAACCCCCACGCCGGAGACAACGGAGCCCTGGGGGAAGAGGAACAGAGCATAATTTCCCCTGCCATTGAGCAGGCAGTAAAGGAAGGCATAAATGCAGGCGGCCCCTACCCCTCAGATTCGCTTTTCCCGAAGGTGCTCAAGGGCGAGTTTGACTTTGTGGTGTGCATGTACCATGATCAGGGGATGATCCCTGTTAAGATGGAATCCTTCGGCAATGCTGTGAACGTTACCCTCAACCTGCCAATTATACGCACCTCCGTAGACCACGGAACCGCATTTGACATAGCCGGAAAAAACACAGCCTCCCCCTCCTCTTTATACAGGGCGGTGAAGGTGGCACAGGAAATGGTGATTAATGCTCGATCTGCTTAAACTTTTCAAAGAGGAACAGGGAAGAACTAAAAAAGCGTTCGGACAGCACTTCCTCACCAATACCCATATACTCGATCTCATAGTGAGCGCAGCAGAAATAGAGAAAGGCGACCATGTCCTTGAGATAGGCCCCGGCTGCGGCGTACTTACTCACAGGCTCCTTGAGGCGGGCGCAAACGTGACCGCAGTTGACATAGACGGTGAACTGGTTTCATTCCTCAAGCGCTATCTGCATGTTTACAAAAACTTCCGTGTAATCCATTCGGACTTCATGGAGTTTGACACCTCCCTCCTTGAAACGGACAGGCTTAAAATAATCGGCAACCTGCCGTACAACGTGTCCGTGGACATCACAGCCAAATGTACCGAACTGCACGGCATAACAGACCGTATGATATTCATGTATCAGAAAGAGGTTGCAGACAGAATAGCGGCAAAATCGGGTTCAAAGGCATACTCCTCCATAACCGTTATGACCGACTACTTCTATGATAAGAAGAAGATAAAGGACATTTCCGGCGGCAACTTTTATCCCAACACAAAAGTGTTTTCATCGATCCTTAAATTCACTCCCCATGCCAAGGAAGATGTCGGTAACGAAAAGGAGTTCCTCGCTTTCCTGCGCAGGTGCTTCACTCAGAAGCGCAAAACACTCCGCAACAACCTCATGGGGGTCGAAAACCCCGAAACGGTGATAGAAAAAGCAGGGCTTAAGCCTTCCATCCGCGCGGAGGAGATGAATCTGGAAGATTTTATACGCCTTTTCAGGATAATAAATGATTAATAAACCCATAGAGGAACTGACCTTTACCGTGTTTGACACGGAAACAACGGGCATGTCGCCGGAAAAGGGCTCAAGGCTGGTGGAGATTGCCGCCGTGAAAATTGAGCCGAACCTAACACTGAATCTCCAGAACCGCTTTGAAACCCTCATAGACCCCTGCTGTGAGATACCCTATCAGGCTTACAAAGTGCACGGCATAAGCCGCTCTATGGTGCGGGGAAAAGCCACTGCGGAAATCGTCATACCCGAATTTGTCAGCTTCGTGGGGGACAGCATAGCCATAGCCCACAATGCGGGGTTCGATTGCAAATTTGTTTACCACACACTGGAAAAATACCAACCCTCACATAGTTTTACAAAAATAATAGATACCATAGGCCTCGCCAGACTTGCGTTTCCCGGACTGACAAGCTATAGTCTTGACAACCTGATGTCACAATTGGAACTGGATATTCCCGTTCCCGCCGCATACAGACACAGGGCACTGTTTGACGCTGCGCACACGGCGCTTCTCACCGTGCGCTGTTTTGAGGCTCTCCACGCAAAAGGTGTGCGCACCATGAAGGATCTCCTCGGCAGACAGGGAAGACTGTTCTATAAATGGCTGTAATACAACAGGAAAAAACAGACCTGTTGCATAAAATACAAAAAAGCAATAAAATTATCTGCTGTGTTTGATTGTTTTGAACGCAGGACGCAGTTTTTTGCATTATTAAATGCGGTGAGATTGCCTCGCTGTCGCTCGCAATGACAGCAAATTACGTCACTGCGAGGAGTGAAACGACGCGGCAGTCCCAACACTTGCTGCCGGAAAACAGAAGGCACAGGATGTGCCGCCGCCGTGCGAAGCGAAGGACGGTTTATCCGTCCGCGAGCGTGTATGCAAAAAACGCAGGACGCAGGTTTTGCATTATTAAATGCGGTGAGATTGCTTCGCTGTCGCTCGCAATGACAGCAAATTACGTCACTGCGAGGAGTGAAACGACGCGGCAGTCTCAACACTTGCTGCCGGAAAAAAGAAGGCACAGGATGTGCCGCCGCCGTGCGAAGCGAAGGACGGTTATCCGTCCGCGAGCGTGTATGCAAAAAACGCAGGACGCAGTTTTTTGCATTATTAAATCAGAAGGAGACTAACCCATATGGGAATAACCGACTTTTTGTTGGAAAAGATCACCAAAGTCAGCTCTCAGAAAAAGGACATGAAAGAAAATATATGGAGCAAATGCTCCGGCTGCGGGGAAATAAGCTACCGTCAGGAAATAGAGGACAACTACCAGTGCTGCCCCAAATGCGATTTTCACTTCCCTGTTTCTGCAATGCAGAAGATAGAGTACATCATTGACCCCCATTCCTTTATAGAGTTTGATGCCGGCATCCGCTCCCTTGACCCGCTGAAATTCAAAGACAGTAAAAAATACCCGGACAGAATAAAAGCCGCAGTCAAAAAAATGGATATGAACGACGCATTCGTGGGCGGCATGGGCAAAATCAACGGCCGTGAAGTAAATATCGGCGGTATTGAGTTCGGATTCCTCGGCGGCAGCATGGGCAGCGTTGTGGGCGAAAAAATCACCAGACTGGTGGAAAACGCTGTGAAGCACCGCAGACACGTTATCACCATCTCCTGCTCCGGCGGCGCGAGAATGCAGGAGAGCATACTCTCCCTCATGCAGATGGCAAAAACATCCGCAGCCCTCGCCAAGCTTCGTATGGAAGGTCTTGGACATATATCACTCCTCACTGACCCCACCACTGGCGGCGTTACAGCAAGCTATGCCATGCTCGGCGATGTGATAATAGCTGAGCCCAAGGCTCTGATCTGCTTTGCAGGACCCAGAGTTATAGAGCAGACAATCAGGCAGAAACTGCCCGAAGGCTTCCAGCGTTCGGAGTTCCTACTTGAGCACGGCATGGTGGACATAGTTTCCCACCGCAAACGCTGGAGAAAAGACATGACAAGGGTTCTGGACTTCTTCGGCTACAACTGACAAGGAAAAAGCCATTAACGCTTTTGAAGAATATTTCAGAAACACGGGTGAGTTCAAAAACCTTGAGCTCACCCTTTCGCGTATTGAGGGTGCACTGGCCGAAGTCGGTTTCAGGGAAGAGTCACTGGGCAGAATAATCCATGTGGCCGGAACAAACGGCAAAGGCTCCACATGCCGCTTCACAGCGGACATGCTCATGGCATGCGGCCATAAAACAGCCCTGTTCACCTCCCCGCATATTCTCAAAGTCAATGAACGCATAGTGTCTGACGGGCGTGATATAAGCGATGCAGACTTTGACCGCATATTCGCCGGATGCGTACCTATTATAGAAAAATACCGCCTCTCATATTTCGAAGCGCTTACCCTCATTGCTTTTATTTATTTCTCAGAACTTAAGCCGGATTTCTCCGTCATAGAAACGGGGATGGGGGGAAGGTTCGATTCTTCAAATGTACTGAATGTCAAACTCCCTGTCATCACTGCCATTGCCAAGGATCACGCCGCTTTTCTGGGAAACAGTATTTACCGCATAGCTGATGAGAAGCTGGCGATAATTAAGGATAACAGAACCGTTATGCTGGGGATGAATACGCCCTCCGTCACGGAATACATCAGAAAAGCACTGCCTGATAAAAAAATTATATTCACAGAAGAGGCAAGCTCAGAAGTGCCTGCCCCCTTTGGGAAAAACCTTGCTCTGGCGGAGAATATTGTGAAGGAGCTCACAGGGAAGCTGCCCCTGAACTTTGTTCCGGTGCTTCCTCCGTGCAGAATGGAACTGATAGGAAGATTCATCCTTGACGGCGCGCACAACCCGCACGGCATGCGTGAACTGGTGAAGTCCGCCGATGCATCGAAGATAGGCAGTGTGCTTATCTCCTCCACTGCGGACAGGGATATAAAAAAGCTCGTCGCCCTTCTCTCCCCTAAGTTACGGAATATTGTAATAACCGAAATTCCGGATAACGAAAGAAGCCTGCGCCTCCCCCTTGACATAGCGGGAACCGTGCAGGAAAAGGACGCTGCAAAAGCGCTCAACATAGCGGTTGAACTTGCGGGAAATGCTGATATACTTGTCAGCGGCTCACTTTATTTGTGCGCCCATATAAAAAAGCTTCTTTCGGATTAATATTTAAAACCTGTGTGCCGCCCCGGCGGAAATGTGTTAAGAAGGGAAACTCGCGTGATCAGACTATTGCTTATTATTCTTTTTACTTCATATATATCCGCAAATGCGGCGGAAATCCTTGTCCCCTCAGGCACTAAGGCGGACAATATCACCCTTGAGGCGGACGAAATGTTCGCGCCGGACAATCTCACCTTTGAGGCCACAGGAAACGTTGTAATCATGCGTGACAATTCCACGCTCACAGCAGACAAAGTTATATACAACAGGGAGACAGGCGTTTTTGATGCCAGCGGGAATGTCCGCCTGAGAGAAGGCGGCAACTTTTTTGACTGCACAAACCTCACATATGACTTTGCTCAGGAAAAAGGAACATTCATCGATGTCAAAGGTTTTGTTGAGCCCTATCATTACCTTGAGGCGGAAAAGTTTGAACGCACCGGGCAGGATAACTTCCTGATCGAGAAAGGGCGCTTCACCACATGCCCCGGAGAGGTTCCGGACTGGTCATTCACTTCAAGCCGCGCCACCATGGACATAGGCCATTATATAAAAGCAACCAATACCACCGGCTGGATAAAAAGTGTTCCGGTGCTCTACACCCCCTACATGATTTACCCTATCAAAAAAGATCGTGAAAGCGGCCTCCTTATTCCAAAAATAGGCTCAAACTCCGAAAGGGGAACAATGATAGGCCTCAAGTATTTCCGCGACATCAACATAGACAAGGATGCCACCATCGGCACAAATATATATTCAACTGGAATAGTCCATTATCTCGGCGAATACAGATACGCCAAGAGCATGAACGAGAACATTTACATTTACGGCGAATATATTGACGACTGGGAGAGCGAATCGGACAAAAGAAACAGGTATCTGCTTTATCAGGACTCCAACTTTAAAATAGGCGATAATACCGAGATGTACATTGAGATGGATTATGTCTCGGATTACAGGTACTTACGAGATATAGCCGACACCGAAATGGTGGATGACTATGACAACCCGGATAACAAATTCTACGCAGATTTCAGGCTGGTTCACAGAACAGAATATGCTGATTTCGGAATCCGCTTTAAAAACGACATGCAGTTCACAGATATAGACAACGGCTACAAAAAGACAGAGGTTTACAGACTGCCGAATCTTTTTGTAAGAAAAAACCTCCGCCAGGGCTTTCTCGGCCTCAATTACACAGCCGATCTTGACCATGTTCTCTACAGGGAAAAAACCATTTACCCGGCTTCAAGCAGTAATGATTTGATTGTGGAAGATGAATATCAGCGTCTGCACCTCACAACGGAAATTTATACTCCCATCAACCTCAGGGTCGCCACATTCAAGCCATATGCCGAAATAATGGCTACAAGGTGGGAGGGAATAGACGAAGCTCCTAATGTGAAAAACAGCAGAGGAACCAGCATAGCGCAGATAAATGCGGATGACAGCTCAATAGAGCGTCTTTCATACAGAATCGGCTATGAAATAGCACTGAACGAAATCTACAGGAAATATGATAAATTCTCCCACTCCATATACAACACATTCAGGTACGAACAGATACCGGAGCTTGACCACTCAGCCATCCCTGAGAGAATAGAGGGCGACCTCATAGAAGGAACAAAAAGCTACACATACTTCTTTAAAAACTATTTTGACGCAGAAAAATGGAATCTGGATGCCTCCCTTGAGCAGACATATGATGCGATGCTCAGCGAAGACCGCCTGAGACCGATAATAGCCAAAATAAACTACAACTATGACAAAAGGCTGAATGTTTACCTGAGGCACGACTACGACCACAGCGATGCGGACACATCCCTCCTCAACCAGAGAGTTTCCTTCTCCACAGGCTTAATGACATTCAGTGAGGAATATCTTTACGAAGATATGGACTACACCGATGAAACCGAGAACACATCCCTTGAATTCAGCGTGAGTCTCAACTTCAAAAAATTTGATCTTGCTTTTCAAACCAAAACATCCGGCAAAAACGAGCGTATATCACTCAATAACCTGCGCACAATAAGTAACTCCATCTACGGCACATATAAATCAGGCTGCTGGCATATGGGACTTTCCATCACCCAGAAGGAGTATAACCCCATTGATGACAAAGGCGGCTACTCCGGCAGGGAACAGATAATATATTTCGTAATCGGCCTCCAGGGGCTTGGCACTTTCAGAAGCCCTGTATCATCAACAAGATCTGCGGATAGAGTTGACAACTTCTTCTAATACGGGTTAATAATGAATCTTATGAAAAAAACAATTTTCTGCTTATTAATTATTGCGGCAGTATTTGCATCCGCACAAAACGCTCACGCTGTATTTGTAGAGGGCAGCGCCGGCGCTGTGATCCATGAAGGAAATGTAAAAGCTGCCGAACAGGCTGCCAGAGAAGGCGCACTAAAAAATGCGATGAGAAACTTTTTTTCATCCGCGGACAATACATCAGTTCCCGAAATCACAACCGAGTTTCTGAAATTCATTACCAGATACAAAATCACAAGCCGCTATGTTAAGGACAATACAGTTTTTTACTCTGTTTCCGCAGATGTTGATGAAATTGCCATGGGCAACCTGAACTACTACATCAGGGAAGCAACCAACTCCGTTGTGTTTGACATAACAGGTAAACTTAAGGAAGACCTTAAGCCGGCTCTGCTGAAAACAGCATCAGAAGCGCTCCAGCAGTACAGGTTTACAGCGGGGAACAACCAGAATTTCCTTGCGGAAATGCCTGATAACCCCAAACAGACCGATATGCTGGCTGCTTTCTCCTCCGGCCCGGCGCAGTTTCTTTTCATCTTCACGCTCAATGCATCCACCAAACCCGAAGGCGAAATATTCAACTGCGAAGCTGAGCTCTATGTAAAGCCGTACTCAAGGGACAAAGAATTTACCGCCGTTAAAGTTACCGGAAAAGCAGTTCAGGAAACTGATGACCTCTGCATTACAGAAGCGTTCAGGTCATCTGTTCTCACCGCGGCGGATTATATAAGAACAAACTTCATCCCTCTCCCGGAGACAGTGAACACTGTTACGAAATACAGCGTCAGAGCAGTGCATTTCAGCAAGTTTGCAGACGTAAAAGCCTTCATAGACTTCCTTAAACGCAGGGAGATAGTTAAGGATTACAATATAAAAACCTTCTCCCTTGAAGAAGCTATATTTGACGCTGATACAGTGTTCAGCAAAGATTCGCTCCTGCGCAATCTGGATGAACTCAAAGGGAGATACGGCTACACCGCGCGGATCGAAGGGGATGAACTCCTTCTGGATTTCTCCGCCGGAGCCGAGTAGAAAGTCATATGATAGAAAAAATACTGCTGGACGTTAAGCCTTTCCGCAAGGTGCTGATTCTCACCCACAACAACCCCGACCCCGATACCATAGCGGCGGCTGCGGGCATGAAGATGATACTCAGCCATAAACTGAAAAAACGCTGTACCATAGCCTATCACGGTATTATCGGCAGGGCTGAGAACAGAGAGCTCATCAAAACATGTAAGATTGATATGCATCTCTCCACCAAGCTTAACTTCGCCAGATATGACTACCTCATAGTTGCGGACACTCAGCCGAACGCAGGGAACGTATATATACCGAAAAATGTAATGCCCAATGTTGTTATAGACCACCACACTTTTCGCGCGCAGACAAAATCCACGGAAATTTACGATGTTAGGCCGGGCACGGGCAGCACAAGCACCATAATAGCAGAGTATATGAAGGCTCTGCATCTGGAACCTGATGCGAACATAGCAACCGCCCTTTATTACGGCATGAAGACAGATACCTTCGGCTCCGGCAGAAGCATAACCCAGCATGATATGGATATGATGGCCTACATATTCCCCCACATATCCACACAGAAGCTCCAGAAGATAGAAAACCCCGAACTTCCCCGCTATTATTTCAAGACCATGAAAAAGGCAATCGAACAGGCCGAAATAATAGACAATCTCGTATTCTGCGATCTGGGTGATGTTCGCAACCCCGATCTTATTGCTGAAACAAGCGACTTTGTTCTCAGAATGCGTGATGTGAAATGGACTTTCGTAATAGGCCGCATAGACAGCCAGTGCTACTTCTCCCTGCGCTGCAAGTCATCCAAACAGCTTGTGGGCAGGATCGCAAGCCGCATAGTGAAAGGCATAGGCACTGGCGGAGGGCACATGAAGTCCGCAGGCGGGCAGATAAACCTTGAGAACATGCCCTATGAACAGGCAGTTCCGGAACTCAAAGCGCGCCTTCTCCGCAGAACAGGTATAACCGACACCGAAGTCAAAAAGATTTAACCTTTTATCTGAAACCGCTAAAAACGAAACAAGGAAAACCTAAATAAATTACAGGTCGTATATCGGACTTGACTTGTGCTAATTGACTATTATAGTTTAGGTATCATTTCTAATCCACAAGGAGGACTGCTATGAAATATGTATGTACAGTGTGCGGATGGATTTATGACCCTGAAGTGGGCGATCCCGACGGCGGCATCGAACCCGGAACAGAATTTGAAGACATCCCCGAAGACTGGGTCTGCCCCGAATGCGGAGTAGGCAAAGACAGCTTCGAGGTTTACGAAGACTAATAAACGAAATCATCGGCCGTCCGGCTTGTCCGGGCGGCTTTTCGTTTGCACCTCCTCTCAAAATCATTGCTTTTTCAATACCCATGAACTATTCTTTAAAAGATAAAATTTATCTCTTATGCGGGAGGCCATATGAACTCATTCAAAGTTACAGACAACGTCCACTGGGTCGGTGTCAGAGACCCTGAGCTTGAAATTTTTGACGTAGTAATCCCCACCGAACACGGAACCACATACAACAGCTACCTTGTGCAGGGTACAAAAAAGAAAGCGCTCATTGAAGCCAACAAGCTTCTTTTCAAAGATACATACATTCAGACTGTAGAGGAGATCTGCCCCGTCAGTGAGATCGACTATATAATCCTCAACCATAATGAGCCGGATCACTCAGGCTGTCTGCCTGTTCTTCTGGAAATGAACCCGAATATTGAAGTTATCTACTCCAAAACGGCTAAAACCTTTGTGGATAATATAGTAAACGGAGAGTACAACGGCCGCGCTGTGGGTGATGATGATGTTATCGACCTTGGCGGCAAAACCCTCCGCTTCTTCCACACCCCCTTCCTCCACTGGCCGGATACCATGTTCACCTACCTTGTGGAGGATAAGATCCTCTTCCCGTGCGACTTCCTCGGCGCACACTACTGCAGCGGCGAGAAGATATTTAACGATGAACTTGAGAGAAAAGATGATGCCATGGAGGCTTTCAAGTTTTACTACTCCATGATCATGCGCCCGTACAAGGAGCATATACTCAAGGCTCTTCACAAGATCAAAGACATTGAGATAAAAATGGTCTGCCCCTCTCACGGGCCTATTCTCCGTGAGAACCCCGAAAGATATATCGAGTGGTATAAAAAGCAGGCGGACAGATATTATAAAAATATGCAGGACAGAAGGGTCGCTATAGTTTACGCCACGGCCTACGGAAACACAAAGATGCTGGCGGACAGCATTAAGGCAGGTGTGGAGGAGACAGGGGTGAAAGCTGTCCTTCTGGACGCTGCTGCCCTCCCCGTAGGCGAGCTGATAGACGAGATAGAGATTTCCTACGGCCTTCTCATAGGTACGCCCACGCTTAATGCAAAGGCTCCCAAGCCCATACTTAACCTTTTCGCGTACTTTGTGGTGCTGAACATGGTAAACAGGCTTGCGGGCGCTTTCGGCTCATTCGGCTGGAGCGGCGAAGGCGTAAAGGTCAGTGAGGATATTATGAAAAGCATGAGGATGAAACTTCCGATGGAGTCCTTCAAAGTTAAAATGACTCCTTCGGCGGAAGACCTCGAAAAAGCCTATGCATGGGGACGCGACTTCGGCATGGCTGTGCTTGAGGCCAACTAGGGATAATACATTCAGTTTGAGATCCTTCACCCTTCGGACTCAGAATGACGCTTGATATAACGTCATCATGAACGCAGTGAAGGATCTCGGACAGAGGTTTTTATTATGGATTTCATCAAAGCGGCAAAAACAGAAGACTTCTCAGGAACAAGCTGGAAGTCGGTCAAAATACTGGCAAAAAACATAGGCATATTCAAAAGGGAGGACGGCTCCTTTTACGCCATGGAGATAAGCTGCAAGCACCAACAGGCAAACCTTCTGGCAAACGGACTCCCCAAGAGCGGCAGCATAATCAAATGCACCCGCCACGGCTGGGAGTATGATCTTGCTACAGGCAGGTGTCTTACACATCCGGACGGACATGCAGATCTCCGTTTTTACGGCACAAAGGTTGAAGAGGGGGTAATTTTCATATCCGCCGCGCCTCTGCCCAAAGATTAGGCAAAAAAAGCCGGAACAAGCTGGGTAAGGAAAAAAGCCATGAGCACGGCGAGCGCCGCGCGGTAGTAAGTTATACCGTTAAGATAACTGAACGCAAAAATACCTATGCTGAGATACCAGCCCACATAAAGCCCCATAAAGACCTTAAGCATTACACCTGAAAGAAGAAAACTCACCGGGCTTATGACCGCCGTCATCTCCATCGCCAGAACAATTCTCAGAAGAGGCAGAAAAGATTCCGCCTTTCGCCTGCACAGCATGAACATGAACAGAAAAAAGAATCCGGACATAAGGATTCCTTCCAGCATATTCTCAAAGTTAAAGAACTCTGCCTCACCGGTAAACGGCGAACGGTAAGGGATAAGGTATGCTGCCAGCATGATGGTGATCAGGTTGAAAATATGGAGCCTGTTGAGGATAAGACTGTAGAGCGCCCGTCTGTTAAACAGGATGAAATGAGCGGCAGTGTACGCCGTGTTCAGAAGAGAAGGATATTCTGCGCTACCAGTCTTTTGATCCGTTTTCCCATCCGTTCCCATCACCGTACCACCATTCGTAATATCTCGTTTCCAGAATGCTTTCCGCAAGCTGCATGCCCTTCTCTGTCTTAAGGCGCTTCACTGCTGATTTCAGCCAGTTTCCCGCCTGTTCGTTCCCTTTGTCGAGCTGCTCCTTGAGGAACATAATCAGTTCAAGAACATCGGCTTCCTTGGCGATTTTTGCTTCCAGAGTCTTCTGCTGTGCGTATTCATCTATGAGCTCCGTTACCTCCGCCTCAAGGGGAAGCCCCTTCAAAGCGTCCCGCAGGGCTTTCTGATCGTCAGATTTGACATATCTCTGCTGGAGGTAGTTAAGGTCTCCGGTTCTGGCTTCCTCAAGGTCGTGAAACAGGCACATTTTCAGCACCTTGTTCACATCAGCGCCAAGCATGGCGGCCATTGTGTAGCCTATTACGGTAACACGGAAGCTGTGCTCCGCCACGCTCTGCTTTCCGGAACCGAGATATGGGATTCCCGTTCTTTGCAGGTTCTGGAGAAACCCCGCCTCAAAAAAGAAATTAATTATCCGCTGGTCGTCCTTCATGTTATTCCGGCTTGCGGTTGTCTATAACCCTTTTAGCTTTGCCTTCAAAACGCTCAAGGGTTTTGGGCATTACAAGCTTAACTCTGGGTTTTATGAGTATCGCCTGCTGGAAGACACGCACAAGCTCCTCCATCAGTGATTTCTGTTTTTTCATCTCATCAAAGAACAGCGCCTCGCTGACCTCAATCTGTATCTCAAGCTCATCCAGAACGCCCTTCTTGCTCACTATCATCATAAAGTGAGGCGAAGCGCCGCTCACCGATTCGAGAGCCTCGGCAACCTGTGACGGATAAACGTTCACACCGTTGATAATCAGCATGTCATCGGTTCTGCCTCTGGGCTTCTCCATCTTAATGAGGGTTCTCCCACAGCCGCATTTCTCTCTATAGAGTCTGGTCACATCCCTTGTTCTGTAACGGATAAGAGGCATTGCCTCCCTTTTCAGGGTGGTGATGACAAGCTCCCCCTTCTCGCCGAGGGGCAGAGGTTTGAGTGTTTCCGGATCTATTATCTCAACATAAAAATGGTCTTCGTTAACATGCAACCCGCTTTTTTCCAGACATTCCCCAGCGATTCCGGGGCCCATAAGCTCGGAGAGACCGTAGTTGTCCACAGCGTCAATACCGAGTTTCTCCTCTATCTCCTGCCTTATCTTCTCACCCCACGGCTCACTGCCGAAGAGTCCTGTCTTAAGGTGCAGGTCGTTTTTATTCAGTCCCATCTTGCTGAGGGTTTCGGCTATGTGCAGGGCATATGAAGGAGTACTGACAAGCACTGTGCTTCTGTAGTCCTGCATTATGCCTATCTGTCTTGCCGTGTTTCCGCTGGAAACGGGAATAACAGACGCGCCTATATGCTCCGCTCCGTAGTGAAGCCCGAAACCGCCTGTGAAAAGCCCGTAGGTGAAGGCAACATGAACTATGTCCTGCTCATCCGCTCCGCCTGCTATTATTATGCGCGCCACAAGGTCTTTCCAGTTTTCCAGATCCGCCCTTGTGTAACCCACTACTGTGGGCTTGCCTGTGGTTCCGCTGGATGAATGTATGCGCACTATGTCCCGCAGGGGCACGGCAAACATTCCGTAGGGATAATTATCTCTCAGATCCTGCTTCGTGGTGAAGGGGAGGTTCGCTATATCAGTAAGTTCTTTGACGGAATCAGGCTTGATACCTGTCTCGTCAAACTTTTTCTTATAGAAATCCACATTTTTATAGGCACGGTTAAGGGTAGACTGAAGACGCTCAAGCTGAAACGCCTCTCTCTCCTCAACACTCATCGTTTCTTCACGTTCCTGCCAGTATTTCATTCTATCTCTCCCACTTCTCCTTGTATTCCTTGCCGAGGTAAGCGCGTTTAACCTCGTTGTCGCCGAGAAGCTCTTTCGCGCTTCCCTGAAGGACAATGCGGCCGTTCTCCAGAACATAGCCCCTGTCGGCATATTTAAGCGCCATTGCCGCGTTCTGCTCAACCAGAAGGATCGTAAGCCCCGATTTGGACAGAGCGGCCAGTTTTTCATATACATCTTTTATAACAAGGGGCGCAAGCCCCATGGACGGTTCATCCATCAAAAGCAGCTTCGGTCTGCACATAAGCGCACGCCCTATGGCAAGCATCTGCTGCTCACCGCCGGAGAGCATGCCCGCCTGCTGGCTTTTACGCTCCCTAAGCACAGGAAACATCGAATAAATCTCTTCGATTTTATCGGAGTTTTCCTTTGAGCTTTTGGAAAAGCCGCCCATAAGGATATTCTCAAGCACGGACATATTGGCAAAAACCCTGCGCCCTTCTGGAACAAGGGCTATGCCCTTTGCCGCTGCCTGATGCACCTTCATTGCCGCTATGCTCTCACCCATAAACACAGCTTCGCCCTGTTTAGCGGGAACTATACCCATCACAGAGTTCAGCAGGGTTGTTTTCCCCGCTCCGTTGCTGCCGATGAGGGAAACAAACTCTCCCTCGCTCACATGCACGGAAACGTTGGAAAGCGCCTCTACAGCGCCGTATGAAACACAGAGGGACTTAACCTTAAGCATCTTCATCCCCCAGATAAGCCTTGAGAACAGCCTCGTTGTTCCTGATTTCGTCATATGTGCCGCAGGCTATCTTCTCGCCGAAATTGAGGCAGACCACATATTCGGCGAGGCTGGATATAAACTGCATGTCATGCTCAACCATGAGAATAGTTATGCCGTCGGCAGAAACCTTGCGCACTATGCCGGCCAGACGTTCCTTCTCAGCCATGTTCAGCCCGGCCGCAGGTTCGTCCAGCAGGAGCAGCTTAGGCTTTGAGATAACCGCTCTGGCCATCTCAAAGTTTTTCAGCACACCGTAAGGCACGGAAGACGGCCTGTGGTGCTGAAAGTCCTGCACACCCGCGAACTCAAGGAACGTGTCTATCTCTTCCGATGTTTTTTTCCAGTATGACTTATTCAGCCTGAATGCGCTTTTCAGCACTGAGGGTTTGTCACGGCCTATGATGCCGAGATACATGTTCTCACGCAGTGAAAGCTCAGGGATTATGTTCAGGTTCTGGAACGTGCGAGATATTCCGGAATTAAACACCCTGTGCGGCCTTGCCTTTGTGATGTCTTTATCCATGAACCTCACGGAGCCCGCAACAGGGGTCACAAACCCCGTCACAACATTAAACATGGTGGTTTTTCCTGCCCCGTTGGGGCCTATGAGTGCGGAAATGCTCCCGTTCTTCACAGTAAAACTCACATCAGTAAGCGCTTTTACCCCGCCGAAGCGGACGGATATATCCTTAACCTCAAGCATCTTTCTTCCTCAGTTTTGAGAGGGTTCCGGCTATGCCACCGGGAACAAACATAACACAAACGGCCAGAAGCCCGCCATAGATAAGCATTTCATAATCCTCGGCAGAGGCGAAAAGCTCCGGCACAAGCCCAAGAATCACTGCGCCTATCACTCCGCCTGTTATGTAGCCGAGGCCGCCCACAGTGGCCATCGCAACAAGCTCTATGGAGTACTTGAGGCTGAAAGAAACAGGGCTGATGAAATGTGCGAAGAAGGCATACAGCGAGCCGTTAAGGGCTGTGAAGCCCGCCACAAAAGCAAAAACAAGCAGCTTGGTCTGCACAGTGTCCAGCCCGTAGCTGTTTGAGGCGGATTCGGATGATTTTATAAACTTAAGCTTGTAATGCAGAAATGACTTATCAAAAAGCTCCAGAAGAAACAGCACAATCACAAAATAAACGGACATCAGCACAAAGTAAGCCTGATCCAGTCCGAAATACAGCCCGAAGAACTCTATGTCCCCTATCCCCATGAGGCCGGAAGGGCCGCCGGTTATGAAGTCCATCTCATTCATGAGTATGTAGACAATCATTCCGAAACCGAGTGTAGCCATAGCCAGATAATGACCGTGGAGCCTCAGTACCGGCCAGCCTATAACATAGGCTATGATAAAGCACCCGGCGAAGGAGACAGGGAATGTCATGAGCGCATTCCAACCGTAAGTGGCTGAAAGAACCCCTGAAATATATGCTCCCAGACCGAAGAACGCAGCCTGCCCTATGGAGATTATTCCCGTGTAGCCGAGCAGTATATTAAGACCCGTAGCGTTCAGCGCGTGGATCATTATAACCACCGCAACGCCGAGATAATATTCGTTGTCAACCGTGAGACCTACTGCGGCAAGCACAAAAGCTGCAATAAGCGATGGAAAAGGATTTATCTTTCTCATACGCGCTTAGCCATCCTTTTTCCGAAGAGACCCGCAGGCTTCACAAACAAAATCAGAAGTATCACCACAAAAGCTATGGCATCCTTATAACCGGAGGGCATTATTGTTGCGGCGAAGCTTTCCAGAAGCCCCAGAAGAACACCGCCCGCCACAGCGCCCCAGAAGCTGCCCAGACCGCCGAGAATGGCGGCGGCAAAGCCTTTGAGACCTATCATGACTCCGTCGTCATATGTGACAAAGGTAATGGGGGAGATAAGCACACCCGCGGCAGCGCCCACAGCAGCAGCCACGCCGAAACTCATTACACGCACCATCACTGCGTTTATCCCGCAGATTCCAGCCGCTGTCATATCATCAAAACAGGCGCGCATAGCGCGTCCGTATTTGCTTTTTTTAAGGAAAAGGTGCAGCACAAGGGCAATAAATGCGCCCACTGCGATAACCATTATGCTCTGGTTTGATATAACCCCGCCGGGAAGCTCAATGCTTTTCACAGGCATGAACTCGCCCACTGTCACCGTGTCCCTGCCCCAGATGTGCATTGCAAAATCCCTCAGCAGAATTGATGCGGCTATGGTAACAGTAATAAGGTTTATATCGTTTTTCACCCGCACAAGATTTATGAACACTCTCTCGAAAAGAAGTCCGAGAATAAGTGCGGTAACCACAGCCAGAGGGAACGCCAACAGAACAGGCATGCCCATGACAGCAAAAAGCGTGTAGATCAGCATTCCACCCAGCATGACAAATTCACCCTGAGCGAAGTTGATAAGCCCCGTCGTGTTGTAGATGATGTTGAAGCCGAGGGCTACCAGCGCATAAATACTGCCGCTGGTGAGCCCCGAATACAGGAATTGCATTATTTCGCTATCTCAAATTTTCCGTCTTTAATTTCGACCATAATAAACGCATCAGAGGAAAGACCGTTGTGATCCTGCTCTGTCATGTTGAACTCTCCGGCTGTGCCTTTGAACCCTTTGATTCCGGCAAGTGCCGAAACGAACTTTTCAGTATCTGCGCCTGATTTTTCATAGGCAAGCTTAAACAGATAGAAAGCATCATAAGCATGACCGCCGAAAGCGGAAACAGGCATGTTGAATTTGCCTTCGTAGTCTTTTTTATACTTCATGAGAACAGGCTTGAACGGGTCACTGTCTGCCAGTCTGTCCGCAACAATAAGCCTTCCGGCGGGCAGCTTGATTCCGTCAGCGGAAGCGCCCGCAAGCTCAATGAACTTCATTGAGGCAACGCCGTGGCTCATGAAAAGGTTCTGTATACCCAGATCTTTGGCATTTTTCGCAACAATTGCGGGAGCAGGTCCCACGCCCCAGCAGATAACGGCATCAGGCCCGGCAGCTTTTATTTTGCTGAGCTGGCTTGTCATATCCTTATCCTTGTCGCCGAATTTTTCATCGGAGACAATCTGAATCCCCTGAGCCTTGGCTCCTTCGATCAGCGCATCCCTTCCGGTCACGCCGAACCCGTTCTGAGCGGTGAGGATTGCAGCTTTTTTCATGCCTTTTGATTTCATGTATTTAAAAATTGTCTCAGCGGCGTGGATGTCGCTCTGAGGTGTTTTGAAAACATACTTGTTAACAGGAGTGACAATGGCTGCACTCGCTGCACAGCTTATGAGCGGGGTTTTAAACTTGTCCGCAAGATCTTTAACCGCAAGGCTTGAACCTGTGGTGGTGGGTCCGATCACGGCAAAGACTTTGTCCTTTGTCACCAGTCTTTTGAAATAGTTAATCGCCCTCTGCTCATCCCCTTGTGTATCGTAGGACACAAGAACCACCTTGTCTCCGTTGATGCCGCCTGCGGCGTTGATTTCAGCCACAAGCATTTCAGCAGTGAGTTTTTCAGGATGCCCCAGATATGACGCAGGGCCTGTTTCAGCAAACAGAGCACCAAGCCTGACCTCTCCGGCAAATGCGGTAACACTCACCAGAAGAAACATTAAAACCGTCAGAATACGAACCATTTTCCACCCCCGATTTATTTTATGGATTCCTTAAATCCAGCAGGATTAAGGATTACACTCTTAAGCGCTTGTATGAGCAGAAGCGAAAGATAACAATGCATTGCGGATATTTAAGAGATTCTTCACTGCGTTCAGAATGACCGCAAAAAAGAATTTATATCTCGTAAATCTGTTCTGTCAGGACAACATCAAACCGCACATCCTGTCGGTTTGATGTACACGCTCACGGCAGGATAAACCTGCCTTCGCTCCGCACGGCACGTTCCCATCCATGGGAACGCAGTGACGGCTATATCTCGTAAATCTGCTCGCCTTTCATTAGTTTGTAGCCGTTTGCGGTGAGGGTGTCCACGGCCTTTGCCGTGTCATCAAAGCGGAAGATCATCACTGCGCTGTCTGTGCTTCTCTCCACGAGGGCGTACATGTATTCAACATTGATGGAGGCCTTGCTCAGTGCACCGAGAACACCTGCAAGCCCGCCGGGATTATCAGGAACCTCAACAGCCAGAACCTCTGTCCTGCCCACTGTGAACTCATTCTCCCGAAGAAGGCGGTAAGCCTTGTCAGGCTCATTGACAATGAGGCGGAGAATGCCGAAATCGGAAGTGTCAGCAAGGGATAATGCCCTGATGTTTATATTGTTATCTCCGAGGAGTCCTGTAACCTCGTGAAGTCTGCCTGATTCGTTTTCGATAAACACTGAAATCTGGGTGATTTTCATTCCTGCACCTCATATTTTCCTTTTATCGATAACACGCTGAGCTTTGCCTTCGCTTCTGGCTATCGATTTGGGTTCGACAAGGCGCACCTTGCAGGTGACGCCGATCATGTCTTTTATATCTTTCTCTATCTCTCTGGTGAGTCTCTGGAGTTCCTTGATTTCATCACTGAAGAAGGAACCTTCCACCTCAACCTTTACTTCAAGAGTATCAAGATTATCAACCCTGTCAACCTCAAGGAGGTAATGCGGAAGCACACCTTTTTTCTCAACAAGGACAGCCTCGATCTGCGATGGGAAAACATTCACGCCACGGATTATAAGCATGTCATCACTTCTGCCCATTACTTTGCTCATGCGCACAAATGTTCTTCCGCATTTGCAGGGCTGGCGGTTTATGACTGCTATATCCCTTGTCCTGTAGCGGATAAGGGGTATGGCCTCTTTTGTGATGGTGGTGAAAACAAGTTCGCCCGGTTCACCGAAGGGGAGAACCTCGCCTGTTTCGGGGTTTATGGTTTCTATTATGAAATGATCTTCGTTTATGTGCATACCGTTTTTCGCCTCGACACATTCAAAGGCGACACCGGGGCCGATGATTTCGCTGAGTCCGTATATATCAACGGCATCTATGCCCCATTTGGCTTCGATCTCGTTTCTCATCTCGTTTGTCCATGGTTCTGCGCCGAAAACACCGACCTTGATAGGCATGCTTTTCACATCATACCCCTCTTCCTCCGCAACCTCGAAGAGGCTCAGTGCGTAGCTGGGTGTGCATGAAATGGCAGTGGAGCCGAAATCCTTCATTATCATAAGCTGGCGCTTTGAGTTTCCGCCTGAGATCGGGATCACTGACGCGCCTATCTTCTCCGCGCCGTAATGAGCGCCGAGACCGCCTGTGAACAGGCCGTAGCCATAGGCATTCTGGAGTATGTCCCCCTTGCCTATTCCTGCGCCGCTGAGGGTTCTGGCCATCAGCTCCGACCATGTGTCAATGTCCCTGCGGGTGTAGCCCACAACTGTGGGCTTGCCTGTGGTTCCGCTGGATGCGTGGATTCGCACCACCTGCTCCTGAGGAACGGCAAACATTCCGAAAGGATAGTTGTCACGCAGATCCTGCTTATATGTAAAAGGAAACCTGTTAAGATCACTGAGGGTTCTGAGGTCTTCCGGCTTTATTCCGCATTCGTCAAATTTAGCTTTATAAAAAGGGACTCTGGCGTAAACAGTCTCCAACAGCGATTTGAGCCTGCGGAACTGTAATGCCTCAAGTGCCTCTCTGGGCAGTGTTTCGTACTCTTCGTTCCAGATCATCTGCACAACTCCGGTAAAAATGAAAACTAAAATCTGTGCCTGATTTTGTATCAGGTTTACATGGTTTAGTCAAACCAAATTTAACAAAGTTTAGCCTTTCGTAACAGGCACAAAGGCGTGTACACAGACATAAAAACGAAAAACAGAGAGGGTTTACAGATTTCCAATGTCCGTAATGAAGACAGGCGGACAAACCCCGGTGTTCAGTTGTCCGCCTCTGATGATTTACTTATAATAAAACTGTTTATTTTCCGCAAAAATAGAGATTAATCTTCCGGGCTTTGTATTCCTCGGTGCAGGTGTAGCCGTAGTTTGTTTCAGCTTCCTTTATGTGCTCCGGATGAGCAATTATAAAAACCTTTCTGCGATTACGGAAAAACTCCTCAGCATCATTTTCGTTATCAATATAGTACTTTCTGTACTCACTGTCTTTTTCAAACTGGATTTCCCGCTCTCTGGAAAGCACCATGGGCACAATTTCCTGACGGTAAAAGCTCACCGAAGGGATAAAAGTCTTGTAGCATACAGCTTCAATCCTTTCACCGTACTTATCTGTCATTGAGGCTTCCGAGAGGAGCCTGAATCCTTTGGCATTCTCCTCAACTATCGGAACTATGGCATAAACCGGAATGCTTATTACCAGAACTGTCCATGCCGAAGCTATGACAAAACCTCTCCCGAATCTGTACCCGCCGAGAATCGTTATATAAACAGCCGCAGCCACAAGGGTGGAAAGCATAAGCGGCAGCCTGTAAGGCTGAAGATAGTCTAGAACATAGCCGGAAACGGCAGGGGTAAGAATAAGCGCCGACATATACAGATGACCGAAAAAGAGCGGAAGGTGCGATCTGAACCTCATTACAGCGGAAGCCGCAAGAATGCCCAGCAGCGGGGTAAAAGGAGCAAGGTATGAAGCAAGCTTGCTTTCTGAAACCTGAAAAACTATGAAAGGCAGAAAAAAGAAGAGCCAGAGCGAATATCTGCCCGTAAACCTTTCGCTCAGCATACCGTAAAAAGAATATATGAACATAGGACAGAGGCCGAAGAGCACGGCAAAATAAAAATACCACGGTTCAGCACGGTTAAAAACCTCAGTGGTCATGCGCTCAACAAGCTGGTAGCCTATGAAATAGGACACTATTCCCTCATAATGAGCGGCTATGTACATATACCAAGGCAAACCGACAATGAGAAACACAGCCAGAGAAGAGAAAAAGAAAACCGGGTTGAAAAGATTGCGGTAGTTTTTATTGTAAAGCGCAGCGGTGCAAACCGGAATAACAGTAAAAAGAAGGACAACGGGCCCTTTAAGCATAAAGCCCGCACCAAGCAGCAGTCCGAACAGGATGCCCTCGAATATGCCGTTTGAACCATTCGCGGCGGAAAAAACAACATAAAGAGCGATTATCACCACTGCTGTTAAGTATATATCAATGGCCACAATCCTCGAAACAGACAAAAACAGCAGGCTGGAGCCGGCTGCCAGTACAGCACAGTCGGAGGTGTTGTCATCTCTTGTAAGGAGGTAAGCGGTCTTTCTGGTAAAAAAAAGTGCGACAGCCGAAAAAACAATCCCGAAAAACCTTGCACCGAGGGAGTTTACACCGAAAATTTTCATACCCGCAGCTATAAGCCAGTACACAAGAGGAGGCTTATGAAAATGGGTTATGCCGTTAAATTCCGGAATCATAAAATTACCGCTAACCAGCATTTCCCTTGCTATTTCAGCGTAACGGCCCTCTGTGGATTCAAACAGGGTCATGTGGTATGAGGTTATAAAAGCAAGGATTACAAAAACGGCTACAAAAAAAAGATACCTGCGTTCTCTACGTTCGTTAAGCAATGGCGGATGACCTCTCTTTATGAATAAAGTAAAGATTTCTCAAATAAATCAGAATACCGGCTATCTGGCCGACAGTAAAAACTATATCATGCACAAGAACCGAATAAGCCAAAAGCAGGACACTCCCCGACAGGCTGAAATACCAGAATGCCACAGGGATAACACTCTTTCTGAGTTTTTCTGTGTAAAGCCACTGAACAAAAAACCTCATGAAGAAAAAACACTGCCCGCTTAAGCCCAGCGCATACAGCATAAAAACATGGGCTGCCTCACGCTCAGGCCTGAAAGCCGGAGCATACCACGCCAGTATGCATGCTGCTGACAAGTATATTATAACAAAAAAAGCTGCGGAACATGTAAAAACAGATTTTTTTACACCTTTTTCGACAGCTATAAAATACAGATTCCTGAGATAGATTATAAAACCAGCAGACTGTCCGGCAATAAAAACCGGATCCTTCACCACAACGGCGTACGCCAGAAGGATAAAGCTCCCCGCCAGACTCAGATACCAGAACGAGACAGGGACAACGCTCTTTTTCTCTTTTTCGGAGTTAAGCCACTGAACAATGAATCTGGAAAAGAATACTGCCTGTCCGGCAATACCTGTAAAAATAACAGCGCTTTCAAAGCTCATGGGGGGGAATACCGCTCTGTGAAATCATCATGCAACTCCTAACATAAATACCTGAATCATTCAATATTTTATTAATTCATCTAAAAGGCTTTACAAACCTGTCGGCAATTATGCATACTTGACATGAAGATTCTATGAATGGGCGTCAAATTCCGGACAGGGCATGCTTAATTTAAAAAGGAACATTTTCACGAACATACTGATTTCCGCCGCAGTTCCTGCACTCATCTTCATTGCTTTTGCAGTGGGGGAAAACATGAGAACAAAGGAAAAGCTCGCAGCCGGGGAATATTCCGGCTCCCTGAAAATATCCGCATCCAACCTTGAAAACTATCTAAGCAGCCGCATAAACGATGTAACCCTGCTGGCTGAAACCCCTACCCTGAAAAGTATGGACTGGGAGTCCATCCGTCCTTTTCTTATCAGTGAGGCAGAGCGCCGCAGAGGGCGGTATGACAGCTTTATATTATCCCCTGCCGGAAACAGAGACGGAGCATTTTACTCCACCAAATACGGCAACCCGTTTCAGGGCGGTTTTGTGAGCATTGACGATTCCTCCCCGGAATCAGAGCTTCTCAGCCTCAGAGATAAACAGTTCTGGAAAAGTACTGTAGGTGAAAACTCTTCCGGGAGAAGTGTTTATACTTCTGTTCCGGAAACATTCTATTTTTCGGATGCCCAATACCTGATCACCGCCGCTGCAATACCGGATAAAAACGGCAGCGCAGCAGGAATGCTGGCCGGAAGCATAAATATGACTTCATTTACCGATGAGCTGGAAGGAGACATACTGCACCCTGTTCTGTCCAAAGGAGCAGTCAGTGTAACAATAACCGATCTGGCGGGTAAAACAGTCTACAGCAACAACAAAAATGAATCAGAGAATGAGATATTCCCCATCATAGGCAGAATGTTCAATGAGAAATCCGGCGTTATAAGCTCCGGCGGGAGCGGTGAAAAGCGCCTCCACTTTTTCGAAAGGGTTGACAGTGCAGGGCTGGTTATAACAGCTTCTGTCCCTGCCGCATCCGTATTTTCCATGCAGAGAACACTGCTCACCTCTGTTCTGCCTTCTGCCGCCGCAATAATTCTCAGCAGTCTTCTTATTGCCTTTGTCATGTATAAACGCCTTGAGAGGAAGCTTTCAGCCCTTGCAAAAACAATCAACCCGGAAACACTAACACTTGATGACAAATTCAGCGAAATGGAAAATGAGCCTGAGTTTGCGGAGCTTGCCGGAACCATCAGAAAAATCGCCGAAACCGGGAAGGACTGCCTTTACTCATCCGGAATAATAGCCTCCGGCATTAACGGCATGGAATACTGGCTGGCCTCTGACGGCGGCATCATATTCATATCCTCCGGGTGCTATGACCTCACGGGCTACACAGAGGAGGAACTGCGCAAGACACCCTCTCTGCTGGACAGAATGATATATGACACGGACACTGAAAAGTGGCTGACCCAGAAATACGGCGCAGCTTCCGTTCAGGAGCCCTTACGCATGAGGCTCAGAAGAAAAAACGGTAAAGTAATCTGGGTGGAAAGCACCGTAAAAGAGGTAAAAAACAGACAAGGTCAGGCGGAAGGAGTCCGCGGCTCCCTGATAAATATAGACCGTTTTGTCATAGCGGAGAATATGTTTAATGAGAACGAACAGCTTTTTAGAAAGGTTTTTATAAAAAACACCGCCGTCATGATGCTTATAGACCCGGTAAGCGGGATAATACATGATATAAATAACGCAGCCGAAAAGTTTTACCAGACAGAGAAAGACAGGCTGATCAACAAAAGCATAATGGACTTCATACACGGCAAGGACAAAGGATTCAGCTTCTCTCTGGAACGCTTCATGCATCAGGGTTCCGTAACTCAGGAACTGCCGGACGGAAGCCTGCGGGAAACGGAAATCCACTCCACGCTTCTTAAATTCAAGGATCATGTTCAGCTTTTCCTAATCATATACGACATAACCAACAAGGTGGAGCTCCAGAAAAAAATATCCGAAAGCGAACAGCTTTTCCGTACCCTTTCCGAAAAGGTTCCAGTCGGTATTGTGGTATTCAGCGACAAAATACACTACGCCAACCCTATGGCATGCGAAATTTCCGGTTTTTCGCACAGAGAGCTCGAATCCGTGAGCCTGTGGGAGCTTGTTTCTCCGGAGCAGCAGAACATAGTTAAAAACTCATATTTCAGCGTAACAGGCTCAAAAGGTTTCACCAAGAAGCTTCAGGACATAAGGCTCAGCCGGAGGGACGGGGTTCATAAGAATATTTTCATGACAATAAGCGGTATCAACTATGAAGGCAAACAGGCCGCCCTTGCGACCTTCACTGATATATCGGAAATAAAGGAAGTTCAGCACCAGCTTGAGCGTAAAATAGCCGCCGAGATTGAAAAACACCGTCAGCAGGAGATGGTGTTCATGTCTCAGTCACGCCTTGCCGCAATGGGGGAAATGCTCGGCTCCATTGCTCACCAGTGGCGGCAGCCGCTAAACACCATAGGCCTTTATGTGCAGGATATGGAAGATGCTTTTGAGCACGGGCAGATCAACCCGGAATACATCAGGGAAACCGTGCAGAAAACCATGCTCCAGATAAGCATGCTGTCAAAGACCATTGATGATTTCAGCGGCTTCTACAAACCGATGGACGGCAGGACTGTTTTCAGCGCTGTCACAGCAGCAGCCGATGCGGCAAGGCTGATCACCGGAAGGCTTATAAGCGACAAAATAGCCCTGAGCCTCATTACAAAAGGCACAGAACAGAAAACATACACCGACATAACCGCAGGAGTGCTCCTTGAGGATAATTCGTTTCTTGTGCAGGGCTACCTCTCCGATTTCAAGCAGGTTATCCTTACTGTTCTGAAAAACGCAGTTGACTCAATCAATGAGAAAAAGGCCGCCAAAGACCCCGGCTTCGCCGCTGAAATCATAATCGAAGCGGACAGAACCGACTCCGAGGTGATCATAAGAATAAGAGACAACGGCACAGGCATAGCGCCTGAAAACATTGCGAAGGCTTTTGATCCCTATTTCACCACAAAAGAACAGGGCAAGGGAACCGGGCTCGGTCTTTACATGTCCAAAACAGTAATCGAAAGCAATATGAACGGACAGATCACACTTGAAAACACCGAAGACGGTGCAGTCCTCACAATCATCCTTCCCAAAGCCGCCTGAAAAACCTTCTTACGTTCTTTTTTTAACCATAACTGCTGAATTTTTGACCACCTGAGCCTCCGGAGCCCGCGAAAAACGCTGGTGGAACTTGGCACGTCTCTTGCATGGTGTTAGGCGAACAGGAGGAGTTATGAAAATTTTAGCAGGTGTATTAACACTTCTTTTATCTGTAACGGCATTTGCGGGCGAAGGCGAAATCAATTCGGGCGATACTGCGTGGGTTCTCACGTCTGCGGCACTTGTTTTGTTTATGCTGCCCGGTCTGGCAATGTTTTACGGCGGTATGGTGCGTACAAAAAACGCCCTTAACACCATGATGCTTTCCTTTATAGCAATGGCAGTCATCGGCATTCAGTGGGTTCTCATAGGCTTTTCCATAGCCTTCGGCGACAGCGGTTCTTCCGTTTGGGGAAGCTTCCAGTATGCACTCATGGGCGGATCATTTGCGAGCGAGCTCAGCGGAACAATTCCGCTTTCAGTATTCGCCATGTTTCAGGGTATGTTCGCTATCATCACCTGCGCTCTGATAAGCGGAGCAGTTGTGGAAAGGATGAAGTTTTCCGCATTCATAGTCTTCATAGCTGTTTGGGCAACAATAGTTTATGCTCCCATTGCCCACTGGGTATGGGGTGCGGGCGGCTGGCTCCTTGAAAGAGGCGCGCTTGACTTCGCGGGCGGAACCGTTGTTCACTTCTCATCCGGTACTGCGGCACTCGCACTGGCAATAGTTCTCGGCAACAGAAAGGACTTCATGAAGAGCGCAACAATTCCCCACAACGTCGGCTACACACTGATCGGCGCGGGAATACTCTGGTTCGGCTGGTTCGGTTTCAACGCAGGCAGTGCACTCAGCGCAGGTGAAGGCGCAGGTGTTGCTTTCGTGAACACTCTTGCTGCTCCCGGCGCGGCAGGTCTCGGTTGGCTCCTTATGGAAGCCCTTAAATCAAAACCCAGCGGTATAGGTCTCGCATCAGGCATAGTTGCCGGTCTCGTTGCCATAACTCCCGCAGCAGGCTTTGTTGAACCCTGGGCAGCCATAATAATCGGCTTCGTGGCAGGCATACTCTGCTTCTACGGATGCAGACTTAAATTCATCTTCAAGCTTGACGAATCTCTGGATGTTTTCGGCATACACGGCATAGGCGGCTTCTGGGGCGCAATAGCCACAGGTATCTTCGCCACTGTCGGTGCGGAAGGCCTCATAAAAGGGAATGCTTATCAGGTATGGCTCCAGTTTGAAGGCGTAATGGCAGCGGGCATATACTCTTTCGTACTCAGCCTTGTGATAGCTTTCATAATCAAGTTCACAATAGGCATCAGAGCATCCGCCGAAGCTGAGACCGAAGGTCTTGACATAAGTCTCCACGGCGAACATGTAATAAAACTTTAAAAATCACCCGGATTTTTATATAAAAAGAGCCCCTTTGCCTGACGGCGGAGGGGCTTTCGTATTTAATAACATCAAACTGCACATCCTGTCAGTTTGATGTACACGCTCGCGGCTTGCAGAGCAAGCCTTCGCTACGCACGGCGCAGCCCCATCCTTGGGGCTGTTTACATTATTCCTAACCCTGAATATCTGACTTAATAACATCAAACTGCACATCCTGTCAGTTTGATGTACACGCTCGCGGCTTGCAAAGCAAGCCTTCGCTACGCACGGCGCAGCCCCATCCTTGGGGTTGTTAGGGCTAATGACTTTAAACAAAGAAGTTAATAGGCGGGACTTCCTTAATCGCTCCGTATTTACGGGCGTAGCTGTAGAAGCGCAGGAGCCCCTGAACATGCCTGTCAGACAGGCTGTAGTCCATTGTCTCCCAGTAATCGATTATCTGGTAAGAAGTAAGCCCCTTCATTGAATAATGATCCAGAAGAGCGGCGAGGTTTGACTTGCTGTCCTTTTTAATCTCCTCAAGCTGAGAGGCGAACAGCTCGAAATCCGCCCTTTTTGCAGCCACAGATTCCTTTCTGGCTATCCAGAGGGCAAAAACGAACGGCAGACCCGTGAAAGCGTTCCAGAGGGTGCAAAGGTCATAGATATACTTATTCTGCCCGTTATACAGCTCAAAAAGCGCCTTATCCCCGATGAGCACCTTTCCGTCCGCCCCTTCCTGCTGGTCGGTAAATTCCGGCTGAAAGCCGTACATCTCTCTAACCAGAATCCTGAACAGGACAACGCTTGTGCCGGATTCCCCGGTGAGGAAGACCTTGCGCCCCTTTAGTTCTTCAATAGGCACATCAGAGTAAAGCATTACACTTTTAACTCTGTCGGTGCTGCTGATTGAAATTCCGGGAATGAGAATATAATCCTCGAATGACTTGGCGTATTCGATGCTGCTGCACGGTGAAAGGTCTATCACCCCTTCCCTGAGCGCTGTGTTGAGATAGGAGGGAACTCCCTTTACGAACTTGTATTCCTTGTGTTTGTTAAGCTGATGAAAAATGGGGTAGACATTGGCATAGTCTATCTGCCCGATTACAAGCATACTTTCCTCTCCAGCCCTGCGAAGTCCAGCCTCCTGAGTACATCGAAAGTGACTATGGAGACAGTATTTGCAATGTTCAGGCTGCGCACATTGCCCGTGGTGGGTATGCGGTAGCTTCTCTCAGCGTACTTCGTCAGGATTTCTTCCGGCAGCCCCACTGTCTCCTTTCCGAAGACGAGCACAAGGCTTCCGTCATTTTTTGCGGGTATTTCCGTGTAGATCTTTTCCGCCTTTTTAGAGAGAAATGCAAGGGTGTATTCGGGAGTATCGTATTTATTAAAAAATTCACTAAGAGTATCAATGCGCTGGAGACGCACTTTTTCCCAGTAGTCCAGCCCGGCTCTTTTCATGTATTTGTCATCCATGGAAAAACCGAGCTTTCCCACAAGGAGCAGTTCGCAGTCCGCTCCCACGCATATCCTGCCTATGTTGCCTGTATTCTGGGGTATTTCAGGTTCGATGAGGGCGATTTTGATCATCGGGCTTATTTCTGCGGAGCCTCGATAAACTGCGAAGCGTCTATTTTTGAGCATCCGCCCCAGATAGCTTCAAGATTGTAGTAATTTCTCTCATCCTCGCACATGATGTTCAGAAGGATGTAGCCGAAATCTATGCAGATCCATTTTGAAACTCTGTAGCCGTCAAGCGCCTGAGGCTCAACTTTTTTGCCTTTCAGCTCATGGAGAATGAAATCCGCCAGAGAGTTTGCGTGTGTGTTTGAGTTTGCGGTGGCAATAACAAGAAAATCCGCCAGAGAGCTTTTCTCTGCGATTTTGTAAATCTCGATGTGCTCCGCCTTTTTGTCGTCAAGGTATTTTACTATGTCTCTTAAGAGTGTGTCCTCAGCCATTGGCTCTCCTGTATAAATTGTTTGTGCGTATAAACTCGTAAACGTCTTCCGGCAGGTTCGCCTTCCGGTATTCAGCGTCCAGCATGTCCCTTATCTCCGTGCTGGATATATCTATCTCCGGCATTTTGTAAAGGATTATCCTGCCGCATTTTTCCCCTTTAAAGTCTGCCGGTGAAACCACCCTTTCATGCAGGGAAACGGGAATGCGGCTCATCAGTTCATCAAAGCTCACCGATGACCTGTTCACCACTATGAAATTGGAGAGACCGAAGAGATCCCGCCAGTACTGCCATGACTCTATGGTAGCAAATATATCAGTACCTGCAATGAAGAATATCTCCGCATCGGGATAATCTGTTCTGAATTTTTTCAGGGTTTTATATGTATAAGACACTTCCGGCGAATTTACTTCAAAATCGGAAACCTCGAAACCTGCTCCCAGTTTCTCCGCCACAAGCTGAACCATCTCATACCTGAGCTCAGGGGAGATAACGCCCTTGTCCTTTTTGTGGGGTGATATGCTGGATGGGATTAACAGAAGCCTGTCCAGCCTGAAATCCCTGAAAACATTGCCCGCAAGAGTAACGTGTCCCAGATGTATAGGGTTGAATGTACCGCCGAAAAGCCCCAGACGCATCTTATTCCCGGATGTGGCCGTCGCCGTAAACCTGATATTTTGTTGTTGTCAGGTCGAAAGCGCCCATAGGCCCACGGCAGTGAAGTTTCTGCGTGCTGATGCCTATCTCGGCCCCAAGTCCGAACTCCCCGCCGTCGTTGAATCTTGTTGATGCGTTCACGAATACGGCAGAAGCGTCCGCCCTGTCCATGAACTGTCTTGCGCTTGTGTAGTTTTCGGTAATAATCGCTTCCGAATGACCGGAGCCGTATCTGTTTATATGTTTAAGCGCCTCTTCCATGGACGAAACAACCTTAACCGACAGAATCAGATCGAGGTACTCCGTACTCCAGTCCGCATCCGTGGCAGGTTTGACATCTATGAAGCTCAGTGTCCTTCCGCAGCCTCTCAGTTCCAGCCCGTCCTTCTGCGTAAGCTCCGCAAACGCGGGGAGAAACGCTCCCGCAGCATCCTCATGCACAAGAAGAGTCTCCGCGGCATTGCACACGCCCGGACGCTGAACCTTGGCGTTGCGGACTATTTTGAGCGCCTTCTGTATATCCGCATCCCTGTCCACATAAACATGGCAGATGCCCGCATCATGCTTCACAAGGGGCACATGGGCGTTTTCAGAGCAGAACTTAATGAGCTCCGCGCCGCCTCTGGGGATGATGATGTCTATATATCCTTTAGCCTGAAGCATTTCCATCACCCGCGCCCTGTCAGTGTCCGGAACTATATTAACCGTTCCGTCGGGGAGCCCCGCTTCTTTCAGAGCCTCCTCCATTATTCTGCCGAGGCAGGTGTTTGAATGAATAGCCTCTTTTCCGCCTCTGAGGATCGAGACATTGCCCGATTTAAGGCAGAGGGCTGCGGCGTCTATTGTAACATTCGGTCTGGATTCGTATATAATCCCGACAACGCCGAGAGGAACGCGCACTTTGGTTATATAAAGCCCGTTGGGGCGTTTGTAGCCGTCCACAACTGAGCCCACAGGGTCGGTCTGCTCTTTTATTTCGTTAACAGCCTTTATCATGGAGGTGATGCCCTTATCATCCAGCCTGAGCCTGTCTATAAGGGCGGAGCTCAGTCCGGCTTCACGTCCGGCTTTGAGGTCTTTTTCGTTTTCGGATTTTATCAGTTCGCGGTTTTCGTCAAGCTTGCGGGCGATTGCCGCCAGAGCTTCATTCTTGACTTTGGTGTTCAGGTTCATCAGCTTATAGGAAGTGCTTCTGGCTTTTTCAAAAAGTTCCTTCATCCGTGCCCCCTCTCCGCAGATACCACAAGGTCGTCCCTGTGGATTATTTCATCAGAAAATTTGTAGCCGAGTATGTCAAAAATCTCTGCGGACTTTCTGCCCATGATCTGGCGCATATCCTTGCTGGAATAGCGGGTTTTACCCTTTGCCAGTTCCCGCCCGTCCGCATCGGCAACGGAGATAATATCCCCTATGCCGAAACGCCCCGTGACATTCACCACGCCGGAGGGAAGCAGAGACTTTTTCATATCCACTATAGCCTTAACAGCGCCCGCGTCAATGGAAATAGTGCCTTTGACACTGGCTGCGTGGGCAATCCAGAATTTCCTTATGCGGTAAACATCTTCCGTGTGGGAGAAATAGGTTCCCACAAGCTCGCCGTTGATGAATCTCTGAATGTTTGCCGTGTCCCGTCCGTTTATTATCCCCACGTGGCATCCTGCGTTCAGCGCCTTTTTAGCCGCCTTGAGCTTGGAGCCCATACCGCCAGTGCCCACACCGCTGACTGATTCGCCCGCGGCACTCATGAGGTTTTCATCAATATACTGAACATCGTGTATCAGCTTCGCATCGGGATAAACCGAAGGATTTTTATCGTAAAGTCCGTTAACATCAGAGAGAATAAGCAGAAGATCCGCCCCTATCAGACCGGCAACCAGAGCCGATAGGTTGTCATTATCCCCGAAGGACTCAAAATATTTAAGCTCGTCCACCACAACGGTGTCGTTTTCGTTTATGATAGGCACAACACCGAATTCAAGCAGACGGCGGATCGCATAACGCGCATTGAGGCATCTGCGGCTGTTTGAAAAGTCATCCTTGGTGATCAGAATCTGCGCAACACTCTTGCCGAAGTTCTCGAACTCTTTCTCATAAAACCATATGAGGCGCGCCTGACCGATGGCGGCGCACGCCTGTCTGTCTGTTATATTTTTCGGTCTGGATGAAAAGCCCAGATGCCTGAAACCCGCTCCCACAGCACCGGAGGAGACGATTACAATATTTTTGATTTTTTTATTAACATCGGCAAGCACGGATGTGAGAGAAGTGATGAATTCAAGATTAACCCCATCGTTCTGTCCGAGGAGAACATTGCTCCCAATTTTGATAACGAGGGTTTCTATTTCAGGTAAATGTCTCATATTTTATAATTTAAAAACGTACATCCTGTGGTTTTTACAGCAAGCTCTGTACAGAAACCGCCTAAACAAAAACGGCGGTTTTTAATACACGCTCGCGGTCTGCAAAAGCAGACCTTCGCTTCGCACGGCGCGGTTCCTTCCATGGAACCGTGTGTATCACAGGAGCCTCTCATATTTTATAATTTAAAAACGCACATCCTGTGGTTTTTACAACAAGCTCTGCGCATTCACACCCTTGGGGCTGTTTGCGTCATTGCGAACCCTGAAAGGGTGAAGCAATCTCTATAGTATATTCAGAGACTGCTTCGTCGTTTCAGCTCCTCGCAGTGACACAGCAGTGCGTAATTCCGGGGCATCAGCCGAAGAATCCCTGACTTAACAGGAAAAAACCTGCACATCCTGTGGTTTTTTACAGCAAGCTCTGCGCATTCATACCCTTAGGGCTGTTTGCGTCATTGCGAACCCTGAAAGGGTGAAGCAATCTCTATAGTATATTCAGAGACTGCTTCGTCGTTTCAGCTCCTCGCAGTGACACAGCAGTGCGTCATTCCGGAACATCAGCCGAAGAATCCACGACTTAACAGGAAAAAACCTGCACGTCCATCAGTTTTCAGGCTGGTGTATACAGCCCCCCTGCGCCATTGGGTTCTGTACCATTTATATCGGGCGCTTGTCAATAATTTAACCGCTCTCAAACCTACCCAAGAAAACGAAAAAAGAGGAGTATGCAACTCATACCCCTCTTAAGGAAATATTTACTGAATATACGCCTGTGTCTATCCGGATTTCCCAGATTCCTGAGGCCGGATTTGGCATACGCGGGATCTTGTGATAAAGTGGCTGTTTTCTCCCGCCGCGATAGAGAAGCCTTCCGGCTCCCCTTCCCCGACATCTAATATAAGCTGAGTATGCTTCCATGCCTCATACTGACGGAAGTCAATATAGAACGGACAACCGCCGACCTCACCTAACAGGACATCGTTGTCGCCGATCATAAACTCCCCCTCTTCAAAGCACATAGGCAGGCTGCCGTCGCAGCAGCCGCCGGACTGGAAGAAGAGAACAGATCCGCGCTCCTCCCGAAGGCGTTTTATTGCTTCAAGGGCTGCGGGCGTGGCCACAACCGCGGGTTCTCCGTCAGGCATTATTATCATACGGGTCTCCTGTTAAAAGAAACCAAGAGCATTCGGACTGTAGCTCACCAGCAGGTTTTTGGTCTGCGTGTAATGCTCAAGCATCATCTGATGGTTCTCTCTTCCGATGCCCGATATTTTATACCCGCCAAAAGCCGCTCCGGCAGGGTATAAATGGTAGCAGTTAGTCCAAACACGTCCGGCTTTTATTGCCCGCCCCATGCGGTAGGCGCGGCTGGCATCTCTTGTCCATACGCCGGCTCCCAGACCGTAAAGGGTGTCATTTGCTAATTCCAGCGCTTCGGCTTCGTCCTTAAAGGTGGTTACAGCCAGAACAGGCCCGAAGATCTCTTCCTGGAATACGCGCATCTTATTGTTGCCGCGCAGAACAGTAGGCTGAAAATAGTAACCGCCGGACAGTTCTCCGCCCAGCATGTTGCGTTGGCCGCCTATCAGGCATTCCGCGCCTTCCTGTCTGCCTATTTCAACATAGCCTGTTATTTTCTCTATCTGCTGCACGGATACCTGAGCTCCGAGCATAGTTGATGTATCCAGCGGGTTGCCCTGAGTAATCTTTCTGATGCGGTCAAGGCAACGATCCATAAACTTATCATAGATTGATTCCTGAATGAGCGCGCGTGACGGGCATGTGCAAACCTCACCCTTATTGAAGGCGTAAAGAACCAAGCCTTCAACCGCTTTGTCCAGAAATGCATCATCCTCAGCCATTACATCGGCAAAGAATATGTTGGGAGATTTTCCGCCAAGCTCAGTTGTGGACGGAATAAGGTTCTGCGCGGCATACTGCATTATCAGTCTGCCCGTTGCTGTTTCACCGGTAAAGCCTATTTTGGCTATGCGCGGGCTGGTGGCAAGCGCTTTGCCTATTTCGCCTCCGGGGCCGGTTATGATATTGATAACTCCGGGGGGAACTATATCTGCGATAACTTCCGCAAATTTCAGAATCGACCACGGAGTCGGGGATGCCGGTTTAATCACCGTGCAGTTGCCGGCGGCAAGGGCGGGAGCAATCTTCCACGCTGCCATAAGAAGAGGGAAGTTAAAGGGTATAATCTGTCCCACCACTCCCAGCGGTTCATGAAAATGATAGGCCACGGTGTCTTTGTCGATTTCAGTGAGCGTACCTTCAAGTGAACGGGTGGCTCCTGCAAAATAACGGAAATGGTCAACCGCCAGCGGAATATCAGCCGCGAGGGTTTCGCGCACAGGTTTGCCGTTTTCCCAGCTTTCCGCCACAGCCAGCATTTCCAGATTGGCCTCAATGGCATCAGCAATCCGGTTAAGAACTGCGGCACGCTCAGCGAGTGATGCTGAACCCCATGCGTCTTTTGCCTCATGTGCCGCATCCAGTGCCTTGTTGACATCTTCAACAGTCGATTTCGCTACTTCGCAGAAAGGTTTTCCGGTAACAGGGCTGATGTTGGGCATATACTGCCCTTTTTCGGGGGCTACCCATTCACCTCCGATGAAATTGTTGTAACGAGATTTTAGTGATACGATACTTCCTGCATTTCCGGGTGCTTCGTAAATTTTTCCCATTAGTAACCTCCAAAGGTTTTTACGGGGGGTTGACGCTGCCGCACTGAAAGCCAGTAGAATACATATGTCCGTAGTTAGCTAGCTCGAACATAGTTATTATCGAATACTTAAAATATACTCCCCCTGTCTGCAAAGTCAAGGCATAGAGATTCGGTCTGCTGCAGTTGATATTTAAAGGAATACGGCTGGTCTGAGATTGAAAATATCCTGAGGCAAAAGGATGTTAGTTGTGATTTCCGGGAAAGATTTTATAATGAAAAAGCCAATCAAGAGATATGTAAAAAAATGTTAAAAGGATTTCTCTTCTAATTAAACAGGTTTGAGTGTTTTCCCATGCGGATCAAGCGTACCTCTTCCTGAGTAACCTCATATATAAGAACAACATCAGGAAATAAATGGCAGTCTCTGCATCCGGTAAAGCTGCCTACAAGCGGATGGTCTTTGTACTTTACAGGCAAAGGAGTCTCCTTCATAAGAAGTTCAATGATTTTCCTGAGCTCAGCTTCAACAGCATTATTATTTTTAAAAGCCATGTAATCCTTTTTGAACTGCCTGGTAATAAAGATTTCTCAAGAGTTGAGATCCTTAAAAAGCTCATCAGCATCCTTAAAAGATTTAGTGTTTCTGCCGTTTCGGTCTTCCTGAACAGCCTCGGCAGTTTCTTTACTGGGTATCTTTATTTCAAACGGTATGCCGCGATTAAGGACTATCTGAGAATAGAAAATATTCACAGCCTCACTTGCAGTCAGACCAAGAGCCGACAAAATATCATTTGCTTCTTTTTCAGATCTTCCGGCATTCTGACCTGCAAAGTTGCATTTTTCATAAAGTACCTCCAGATACTGCTAATGTAGTGATAATGTATGGAAAACGCAATAAAAAGCTGATTGCAGTCCTTTTACAGAACTGACGCTTCCGGTTCTTTGTATATTGTTGTGCATCAAAAAGTATATTCTTTGTCAAAAAAATAAAAAATCAGACATTAAAAACGTCCAAATTCTGCTTTTTTGTACATTCCATAGTGGAATCTGTAAGTGATATTATCTTCAACAGGAACTTGAGGATTAATATTGGAGATATCTTTTTCTCTATAAGAAAAATAAAAGTAAGGTTTAGTACGACCATTATCAATTGCCGCAATTACATTACTATCATACAATAGTTGGAGCAACTTTTTGGGTTCTTCCATAAAAGCAGGAATATCACTTGCATTATTACAAATATATTCAATAAATTTTTCATAGTTATCCAGATAAGTTTTATAAGAGAAATCAGTATTATGAAAATAATCAAAAAACTTAAGAAAATGTTGAAAGTCTATTGATGAGTAGTAAAACAATAGTTGATCTTTCAATGAACCCATAAAATATGTCGAGTAGCTATTTTGAAACTCGTTGCTATTGAACTCTTCAAATGAAAACTTTAAACTTTCTCCTAAATCGTTTCTAAGCATTAATTTTTGTAAATACTGAAGTATCACTAAAATATCACGTGGACGAGATAACGAGATTCTTAAAAAAGACATAAAGGCAGTATCAAATTCACGTTCTTCTTCATTAGTAGAACGAATTTTCCATGGAAAATAGGCGTTCCAAAGCTCATCATCACATAATTCGCTACGCTCGTTGTCATAGGACAGTATTTTTTTAGCTACATTATATAAATATGATTTTTTATATCCTCTGTAAGTGGTTCTCCAATCAAGGTAAACAGAATTATCTAAAAGTTTATTTGTAGCATTTTGCAAACTCAATGAGTTGTAGATATCCGGTCTCAGAAGTAGAACAGTTTTACAATTACCTTTTCCCTTCATATTTTGGAACACTTCAGTATTAAGGCTCCATGTAGCGTTTGCCAATCCTCTTATACATTCTATATAATCAGAGTAAGGTATATTGTCAGGTCTAATATCTATACCATCAATAAAAAGAATCATATCCTTTGTTAATCTTATTTTACTTATTGCTTCAATGAATTGCTTTTCAATATACAATAAATTTGTCTGGAATTTGGTTTCTAAAAACTCAATAGTTTTGCTAGAGTTCCCTCCAGCTTCAATATGTTTACTTAGCAAGCTTGCAAAAAGATTACTTTGCTCAATAACCTTTAGGGCTGTCATGATATTTGGAGCAAATGCATTCTGATAATATTCATTTATAGCTTTATTAAGCTCTCCTATACTGCTTTTATTAAAAGTTGCCACCGAACTACTGTCATTTGAAATGCTGTCAGCGAATAAGAGCAATATTATAACTTTCCATATACTTGTATATCCTGTTAAATCAAGATTTTTTTGTTCTTTTAATATATAAAACTTATCGTAATCAGTGGAGCTGAGGAATTTTAAAACTGATTTTGTATTATAATATTCTCCATTACTAAGAAAAGTTGCATATGCAGTTTTACCTGTGCCCTTTTCACCAATCAAAAAGAACTTTGAATGTTGAACTAACTCGTCAAGATATAAGTTTTTTACAAAAATATCATTAAACATTGCTTTATTCTTTCGTTGAGAATAAATTTGTGCATCTGTAAATCCAAGATTCAATTCTTTAATCTTTTTCATTAGTTTTCTCCAACACAATGCTAGGTTAAATTAATCTTATCACATAATTTTACCCTTAATGTTGAAACATTCAACAAAACAAGAGGTTGATACTAAGCTTAATATAAATTCATTAACCATCTATGCAGCTCGAATAAATTTATATTCTTTGCACCTAATCACTTTATGGAAAAAAGACTTTATTGATATAAAAGAAGAAAAATGGCAGGGGTAGAAGGACTCGAACCTACAATACACAGTACCAAAAACTGCTGCCTTACCAATTTGGCTATACCCCTGTAAGGAAAAAAGAACTTATAAGTTTTTAATGCATTTGTCAATATTTTTCACCGCCGGAGCAAAGCCCGCAGCGATGAATTACTTAATGACACGGAAAAAAAAGAGAAGCAGGGGTGGAAGGACTCGAACCCACAATACACGGTACCAGAAACCGATGCCTTACCATTTGGCTACACCCCTGTAAGTTGGGAAATCGTATTTATAGCTTTTTTACTCCTGTGTCAACCAATTTTTATCAAAGACATTAAAAAAGATGCATCTGCTCTCAAAACCCTTGACTGAACCAGACTGTGTTTGTATGATTAGACGGAATCCTAAGTATTTTTATTTAGTTTAAACTGACACAGGGACTGAATCTTTTAATTTGATAAAAAGAAGGAGTTACATATGAAAGTTACCAGAGCCAGTGATTACGCGATCCGCTCACTCATCCACATAGCAAAAAAACAGGAAGGAACGGTTTTTATGCGCTCTGAGCTGTCCAAGGCCTGCGACATACCGGACAGCTTTCTGGGCAAAATTCTCCAGAACCTCGCCAAGGCAGACATACTAAGCTCCGAGCGGGGCAAAAAAGGCGGATTCAGGCTCAACAGACCCACCCAGGACATCACAGTCTATGACATAATCAAAGCAATCGAAGGCGAACTCAGTTTAAATGAATGTATTTTTGATGACAGTTTTTGCAGCATAGTTAACACCTGCTCAGCACATAAAATGTGGGGCAACATACAGGACTCCCTTCTTCAAAAGCTCAAATCCTATACCCTTAAACAACTTGCAGATGATGAGATGAGAGGGCAGAAAGAACACGTTCAGCCGTAAACGGCATTAGACGGGGCTTCCAGCATAAGTAGCTTATAATAATGAATAAATTTTATTATTTTTTTATTTGACGAACCCCCATTCATGCTTTAACATATATCTCATGGGCGGTGCGTATCTCCTTTTCATGCCCCCGGTTAGCACAGACTGCTGAAATATCCTTTACCTTTAGACCTGTTTATTTTTATCGGTGCTCAAGGTTGCGTTACGGCTGTTTTGTTAACCTTATATCAACTTTTCTATGGTAAAGGTGTTGTTGTGGCTTATCACCATGGGGTCGGAAGTATTTCTTTTTTAAATTCCGGTAAGCAGTCTGCTTTTTCCCTGTTCGGGGTGATTATTCCTTCAATAAATTAAAAAAATACTTGGGAAAAATACGTTCCCCTATATTTTAATTAAAATGCGGATCTGCGGGTCTGCGTTATTTGTTTGTGCAAGACGCTTTTGCGTCATTATTTGAAAAAAACGCTAACCCGCTGCCTCTCCAGCTGCGGGTGCGGAGGTTGTATGCTTAACACCGAGGAGATTGAAAAGGTTCTCTCCCGTGAACCGAAACTTTCGGCAAATGCTGTTACCGTTCTTAAGAAGAGGTATTTAAAGAGGGATAACAACGGTAATGCCACGGAAACGCCGAAAAAAATGTTCCAGCGTGTGGCGCTGAACATTGCGGAAGCCGAAAGAAAATTTGACGAGAAGGCGGATGTTCTCGCCAAAGCGGCTCAGTTTTACGATCAGATGATTGATCTCAAATTCCTTCCCAATTCTCCCACTCTTATGAACGCAGGAAGAGAGCTTCAGCAGCTTTCCGCATGCTTTGTTCTTCCTGTGGATGACACACTCGAAGGCATTTTCGATGCGGTTAAGAACACCGCTCTTATTCATAAATCCGGCGGAGGAACAGGTTTTTCCTTCAGCCGCCTCAGACCGAAAGACGATGTGGTAAAAACCACCAAAGGCGTATCCAGCGGTCCAGTATCATTCATGAGCGTTTTTGACGCAGCCACGGAAACCATCAAACAGGGCGGAACAAGACGCGGCGCAAACATGGGGATCCTCCGTGTGGATCACCCTGATATTATGGACTTTATCTACGCCAAGCAGGACAAAACAAAGCTCACTAACTTCAACATCTCTGTCGGCGCAACAGAAGCCTTCATGAACGCCCTTGAGTCAAGCGGCAATTTTGACCTTATAAACCCCAAAACCAAAAAGAAAGCAGGCTCCCTCAACGCGAAGGAAGTCTTCGATCAGATGGTTCAGCTTGCGTGGGAAGGCGGAGATCCGGGAATCATATTCCTTGACAGAATAAACGCCGAAAACCCCACCCCGAAAGAGGGTGAAATAGAGAGCACTAACCCCTGCGGCGAGCAGCCTCTTCTCCCTTATGAGTCATGCAACCTCGGTTCAATAAACCTTGGCAGGTTTGTGGAAGACGGCAAGGCGGACTGGAAAGCCCTTGAAGAAACAGTGAAAACCGCTGTCAGATTCCTTGACAACGTAATCGAAATGAACAAGTACCCCATAGTTCAGATCGAAAACCAGACAAAAAGAAACCGCAAAATCGGTCTCGGCATCATGGGCTGGGCGGATATGCTTGCCATGCTTGAAATCCCCTACAACAGTGACGAGGCAATAGACTTTGCTGAAAAAATAATGAAATTCATCCGTGACAAGGCAAGGGAAGCCTCCGCAGAACTTGCTAAGGAAAGAGGAAACTTCCCCACTTTCAACGATAGCGTGTACCCTGCCATGGGCTTTAAAAATATGCGCAACGCCACAGTCACCACCATTGCCCCCACAGGCACAATATCGATCATCGCCGGATGTTCCAGCGGAATAGAGCCCTATTTTGCCATAGCCTTCTACAGGTTTGTTATGGATAACAACAAACTGCCGGAAGTATGCCCCGTTTTCAAGGATATAGCCAAGAAAGACGGCTTTTACTCTGATGACCTCATGGAGAAAGTGGCCGATACAGGGCATGTGCATGACATTGAGCAGGTTCCGTCAAAATGGCGCAAAGTGTTTGTAACATCACATGAAATAACACCCCTTTGGCATATCAAAATGCAGGCGGCATTCCAGAGATATACAGACAATGCAGTGAGCAAAACAGTTAACTTCTCCAACGAAGCAACAGTGGAGGATGTACGGAACGCTTATCTCCTCTCATACAAACTCGGCTGCAAAGGAACTACAATCTACCGTGACGGAAGCCGCACGGGGCAGGTTCTTAACGTTGGCACAAAAGAGAAGAAGGAAGAAGCAGTTGCTGCCCAGCAGCTTCCCAATAAACCCAGACCCAGACCCTCTGTGCTGGTGGGACGCACTATAGAAATGATGACCGGCTGCGGCAAACTTTATGTAACTATAAATCAGGATGAAAACGGCGAACCATTCGAAGTTTTCACCAGCATGGGTAAAGCCGGCGGATGTGCACAGAGCCAGTGCGAGGCAATAGGAAGGCTTATCTCCCTCGACCTCAGAAGCGGCGGCGATATTGACCTGATCATCAAGCAGCTTAAAGGCATATCATGCCACATGAAATACGGCTTCGGCCAGAACACTGTGCTGAGCTGTTCCGATGCTGTGGGCAAAGCCCTTGAGCTTGCTCTCAAAGCCTCGGCACTTGAGATAACTGTTACGGGCAAGCAGGAAAAACTCAGCGTTGACAAGCTCCTTGAAACAGTGAGTGTTCATGAGGAAGAGCATAAGGTGAAAAACGGCGCCTGCCCCGAATGCGGCAGCCCCATAGAACACGTAGAAGGCTGCGATATTTGTTACTCCTGCGGCTATTCACATTGCAGCTAAGATAGGCAGTATATATTGCCGAAGAATCTTCCGTAAATCAGACTCAAGGCCGCAGCATAAGACATGCTGCGGCTTTTTTTTCATATTTTTCTCAATTTCGCTGTAATTCAGCAAAAAAATACTTTAAGATCCATTCATACGGACGATAACTATATCAGGTGGTTTTAGGGCATGGATGCCCGTTTTATGACTAGGAGGTCTTATGAAGTCCAGCGAAGAATTCCTGAGCAATGTTTTTGCCGTTCTCGGACATATAAATCAGGCTATAGAGCGCAATGTGTCCATTCTCCTTGAAAAGAAAGTCGAAGGAAAATCATCTCACTTCAATGTAATTCTCAAAGGCGAAAAAGAAGGCGAAGTATTTGTAATGGCTTCCGATCTCACCGAAGAACAGCTTAAATGGTATGTGTTCGGCCTGGGTGACGGACTGGGGCTTACCCCCGAACAGCTTAAAAATCACACAAAACAGCAAAAAACCGCCTGAAAAGGCGATTCCCTAAAAATTATTTATACCGCTTAAGTTCCAGAGAGCGGCGGGCTTCGAAAGAGCCCGCCGTTTTTTTTATAAACTATTGAACCGGTACGCCTCCCCTGCCCTGCATAGGCTGAAAAGGATACTGACCAAGCATTACACCGTTAGGGGTCAATGTAAGGCTCATTTTGTTGCCGCTTTTATCAGTAACCGGAGCCGACCACACTGTGAAGCCTCTGGGGGTTGTGAAGCCTTCCAGTTTGCCGACCTGATAGCCTTTCAGATTAGCCGTAGCGTAATCATTAATAATCTTCCCGGCTTCTGCCTCTGTGTACTGAGTAACTGCCTTAGGCCCTCTCTGAACATTAGCCTGAGCCATCATTTTTCTGCCTTTAAACTGACCGCCCTGATAATTCATGCCCTGATACTGTCCGCCAGCCTGAACACACTGTGCGTAACCCATACCGCCGCCCATACGCGCATATGCTGATCCGGAGAATGCTATCGTAAGAATTGCCGCCATTGCTATAACTGTTTTTCTCATTTTATGCCTCCTTAAATGAGCTTTTACAGTTAATAAAGCAAAGTCCGTTCCCAAAGTGCCAAACAGAAATTATCTTATATAACAGCACCTAACCCTAAGCCATTATTTTCATCCACAGTTAATATTCTGCACAGATGAGCAGAAACTGCACAATATCCCGTCTGCAGTCCGGATTAAAAAATTGACCCTGACTGCTTAGTCTGCTATCTTTCAAAATACTTGAAAACACGGTGTAAAATGAAATTCCTTCTCATACAGCTATACCAGACAGGAGACGTAGTTCTTACCACGCACATCCAAAGAGAAATAAAAAACGCATACCCTGATGCGGAAATAGATTTCCTCACATTTACAGCCAACAAACCTGTTCTGGAAAACAGCCCTTATCTCAGAAACATCTTAACGACTGACAGAAAAAGCGGACTGAAAGGCCTTATTAAAATCATAATGCAGATACGGAAGAATAAATATGATGCAGTGCTGGACTTCATGAACAACCCGCGCACAGCATTGATAAGCCTTTTCAGCGGGGCAAAAAACACAGTGGGCTACGCCACAAGCAGAAGAAGGCGGTTCTACAACACTCTGGCCTCCAGACTGGAAGGCAGCCCCGGAGAGACCAAGCTTTCGCTCATTGCCCCGTTTATCAGTGATTTCAGACCCGAAGCCCATAACACACGCCCTGAACTTTTCACATCAGAAGCAGCAGATGAAAAGGCCGCAGAGGTTCTCAGCAGCTTCGGAATCAAAGACAGCGACTTCATAGTAACCATGTCCCCCACCCATAAACGTGATACCAGAAGGTGGAAGCTTAAGCATTTCATGAATATTGCCTCTTTTGTCACCGAAAAATATGATGCAAAGGTGATTCTTACCTATGGTCCGGGCGAAAAAGGGTATATAACTGACAATGTACCGGTGATGCCTGAAAATGTTTATCTTATGCCGCAGCTTTCACTCGGTGAGTTTACAGCACTTATAAAAAGAGCGAAGCTCCATATAGGCAATGATTCTGCACCGCACCACATAGCAACGGCGTTCAAGATACCTACATTCATCATTATCGGTTCCTCCCATACAAACTGGGTGTTCAACTCTCCTGAGCACACCTGTATCACCAAAGGGATGGACTGCCAGCCCTGCGGCAAATCAGTATGTGCAATCAGCGGGGAGATACCCTGCATGGAGAATCTGACTGCGGACGATGTTAAGCCCGCGCTGGAGAGGTTTATAAAGAATGTTTTCCGCCTTTAAATCAGTACCTGTTTTAAGTTATACAAGCATTTCAGATAAAAGCGACATCACAAAAGAAGACTTCAGAAGGCAGATGAGGCTTCTGGCGCGCGGCGGGTATACCCCTGTTTCCGCAGTCAGGCTCCATGAGTTTATGCTCGGTGACGGGGATTTGCCCCGCAGACCTTTTGTAATCAGCTTTGACGGCTGCCTTTTTGACAACTGGGTAAACGCCATGCCCGTTCTGGATGAATTTGGCTTTAAGGCGGTTTTTTTCTGCATAACAGGCTTTCTCCATGACACTCCCAGAAGACCGCAGCACGAAAATCAAACACAGCCGGACAGAAATCAGGCTTTTGAACAGGCACTCTGCAACAAAGACTTTTCCGGCTTCATGAGCAGGCAGGAGATCTATGAAACAGTCCACGGGCTGGGGCATGAGGTTTACAGCGGCTCTGTCACGCACCCTATGATTTTCAGTTCAGCCAGCCCGAAAGGCATCTTCCCCGACAAGCAGCATTGGTGCTTTCACAGCATATGCGGCAGACTGCATGAAGGTGATAAAGTATATGACGTAGGTTCCGCCCTTGCTTACAACGGCTACGTAATCAAAGACGGCTCACCCGTTCTGAGAGGCATGGACGAGCGGGCAAAGCTCTGCCGATTCGAGCTTGAGGAGAGCAAAAAGGAGCTTGAATACCTTCTCGCGCGTCCCTGCGGATTTTTCAGCTGGCCCTGCGGTCAGTATGATAAGCTTTCGCTGAGCATTCTTGAGGAAACCGGATATAAAGGAGCATTCACCTTTGACAGAGGCTCAAACGCCCGTAATACGGATGTACGGTATATAAAAAGAATAAAAGTCAAAGGCAGGAGACCACTCATCTGGCTGCGCAAGAAACTCGGAATCTACTCCAACTCAATAACCGCCAGCCTTTTCGGCAGAAAATTCAAACTGAAAATCTAGATACAAAAACGCCCTCCTGAGGGAGGGCGCTAGGCTGATTACAAAAACAGCAGCTGACTTGTTCATGCATATAAAATCCCCCTAAATCCCCCTTTATCAAAGGGGGGAGTTACTGTGATTAAAAGCAAAATGCCCTCCTTTAGCAAAGGAGGGCAGGGGAAGATTTATGCAAATGGCGCTTATCTTTACATAGTAGGAACAGTTTTGGAGGCGTAAGCCGCTTTTACAAGCACCTCATCCAGTCTGGAGGCGTAGTATTTTGTTGCGTCCTGAAACTCCGCAACTTCTGCCTTCGGAAGTTTCGGCGCAGGAGCCTTGAACGTCAGCGGGTTTATGTACGTGTTCCCTTTTCTCAGACGGTAGTCAACATGGGGGCCGGTGGATATGCCTGTATTACCGACATAGCCGATGACCTCACCCTGCCTGACATACTTGCCTACGTTCATGCCGTTTGCGAATCTGGAAAGGTGGAGGAAAAGAGTGTGGTAGTCGTTAGTGTGACGGAGACCGATGTAGTTGCCGTTATATTTTCCGTAGCCTCTCTTGCTCACGTAACCGTCAGCAGTGGCGTATATGGGTGTGCCCACGGGTGCGGCGTAATCCACTCCGAGGTGGGGTCTGACTTTGTTAAGCACAGGGTGGAGCCTGTTGTAGCTGAATGTTGATGAAACCCTGCCGAATTTAAGCGGGGCCTTGAGGAATCCTTTTTTAAGAGCATTGCCTTCGGGAGTGAAGTAGCCCCTTGTCTTGCCGTTTTCATAGTAAAGTGCGCGGATGTGACGGCCGTTGTTGAAGAAATCAGCCGCGTGAACTCTTCCGTAGCCTGCGAACTCACCCTTGATGAAGCGTTTGTCCACAAGGAGGGTGAAGCTGTCACCGTGGCGTATGTCTTTGAAGAAGTCGATCTCCCATTCGTAGATCTCTGCCATTTTCATAGCCAGGGAAAAATCCTCCCCCGTGGAAGTTATTGCGTTGTAGAGGCTGCTTTCAATAGTGCCGGAAACATAAGCAGTTACAGTTTCCACGGGATATTTTACCGCTTCAACCCTGAAACCGTCGCCGTCTTTCTCTATACGAAGCTCTTTATCCATACTGAGTTTAAAAAGTACCGAGTTTTCATCGGTAAGAAGAGTGGCTCCCGCTTTCAGAGTAAAATCGGGCAATTGGCTTTTAATTTCTTTTACTATTTCCACAACCTGCGCAGAATCGAAAATCCCCCCAAGGATCGAGTACAGAGTTTCGCCGAATTTCACAGTCCTTTCAATATAAGGGGAAGCATGGGAAACCTGAGCCGTAAAAATAAGCACGGCGGTAAGCACGGAAAATACAAATTTTTTCATCATCACACAGCCTTCTTTCTCTTTTTTTGAAAATAAAAGTAGCACACAATAATAACGGCTACAAAAACAAGCAGTAAAATACTTATCGTCTTTAATTTACTGTGCATTAGCTCAGGATTGTTTCCGATGAAAAATCCCACCCACGCAAGCACGACAACCCAGATTCCCGCGCCCAGACCTGTGTAAAAACAGAACTTGGGGATATTCATCCCGGCGAGTCCTGCCGGAAATGAAATGTACTGTCTTATCACAGGGATGAGCCTTCCGGTAAAAGTTGTGACCTCTCCGTGTTTCAGGAAAAAGCCATCAACCTTAGCAAACTTTTCCTCGTTAAGAAAAAGATACTTGCCGTACTTTTTAAGAAGCCCTCTGCCCATGTAAACGGCAATAAAGTAATTTACCAGTGCCCCTATCACGCTCCCCGCCACGCCGGAGAGCACAACAAAATATATGTTCATCTTCCCCTGCGCCGCCAGATACCCCGCCGGGGGAACCACAACCTCGCTGGGAAAAGGAACAAACGAGCTTTCAAGAGCCATGAGGAAAACTATCCCCCAATAGCCCATGCCGTGAACGGCATCCAGAACAAAATTAACAAAAGCGCTAAGCATTACCACCCCTGCCTGTCAGAAGTTCTTTCGCCTGCTCAAGGGAGGAAAGGGTTTTTTCTCCCGCTATCATCAGCGCGAGAACCTCTTCCCTTTCATCATCACAGAGCGCTTTCACATCGGTTCTGGCCTTGTCGCCGTCTGTACCTTTTGAAATGTGGAAGTGCCTGTTCCCCTCTGCCGCTACAACAGGAAGGTGAGTGATAACTATAACCTGCTTGCCGCGGGCTATGCTGCCCAGTTTTTTTGCCACCTGCTTCGCCGTTTTTCCGCTTATGCCTGTATCTATTTCGTCAAACACCAATGTGCCTACACGGTCAGACTCGGCAAAAACATCCTTAAGCGAAAGCATAACCCTTGAAATTTCCCCGCCGGAGGCCACTCTTGCCAGAGGAGCCGGAGGAAAGCCGGGGTTTGTGGATATATAAAACTCTGTGTGCACACCGCCCAGTTCGTCAAGTTCGTCCTGAGGAAAAAACTCAAGGTTAAAGACCGAGTTTTTGAGTTCCAGTTCACTTAAATTTTTAATAATTTCAGCAGAAAGTTTTTCGGCAGCCTTTTTTCTGGCAGAGTTGAGTTCATCAGCCTTTTTCTGTGCCTCTGAGTGAAGCGCGGTGACTTCCTTTTCCATTCTGGACATTGAGTCCTCGTCCAGAAAGAGGTTGTCCAGCCGCTCTTTTATAACCTGCCCGTGGCGTATTACCTCATCCAGAGTGCCGCCGTATTTCTTCATCAGGTTAGCTAAACGGAATTTCCTGTCCATGAGCCTGTTGAGCTCTTCGGGGTCAAGTTCCTGCATATCCAGCATCTTTTCCAAAAATGCGGTCACATCCGCTATCTTATATCCCACATCGGCAAGACTGTCCGCGGCGGAAGCCAGCTCCGCACCGTAATCCGCAACAGAGGACATAAGGGAGGAGGCGTTTCCTATCAGCTCTGAGGCGTTTATTTCGCCGTCTTTCAGGTAATTCAGGGAAGTTGCCGCCGCTTCACGTATCTTCTCCATATGGGAGAGCATTTTTATCTTTTCCTCAAGCCCTTCATCCGTACCGGGATCGATACGCATTGATTCTATCTCGTTAAGCTGAAATTCCAGAATATCCTTTTCTTTCAGTGTTTTTGCTATGTCAGACTTGATATTTTCAAACTTTTTCTTTTTTTCCTGATATTTACCGTATGCCGCAAGATAAGCGTCTTTCGGCTTCTGATCCACTGCGGCATCCAGAAACTCTATATGGCAGGCGGGGTTCAGGAGCCTCTGGTGCTCATGCTGCCCGTGTATATCGGCGAACCCTTCCGCAACTTCCTTAAGCTGAACAACCGTTGCCAGTTTTCCGTTGAGATAAACGCGGTTTTTCCCTGCGCTGTCTATCTCTCTGCGAATTATGACTTCGTCCTCAATTTCAAACTGCTCTCTGGTATCACCTGTAAGATGGGAGAAATCACCGCTGAAAAGCCCTTCCACCACAAGCTTTTTTTCCTCATCACGAAGAAGGGTTCTGGCGAAGCGTTCACCCAGCAGAAGCTTTAAAGCACCTATAAACACAGATTTGCCCGCTCCGGTTTCCCCGGTGATGATGTTCAGCCCTTCACCGAACTCAACCGTGGCAGACTCAATAACAGAAAGATTTTCAACACGAAGCATATTAAGCATCAGGAATCGCCCCAGCCGAGTTTTTCCCTTAGAAGGGAGTAGTAGTTTTTATTTTTAGGAACCACCAAAACGGTGGGAGATTGAGCTTTTTTTACGGATATGGTCATTGTTGGGTCTATGGAACGCCACACCTGACCATCATAGGTGATGGACACATTTTCGTCTCTGCTTCTGAGTTTTATGGTTATATTGCTGTTGTCGCTTATAACTATCGGCCTGTTGGTGAGTGCATGAGGGCAAATGGGGGATATGATTATTGTTTCCGTCTCAGGGTGAACAATGGGCCCTCCGGCCGCGAGGTTATACGCTGTGGAGCCTGTGGGGGTGGAGATAATCAGCCCGTCCGCCCTGTAGCGGTTCACGAAATCGCCGTTTATGTAGACTTCCATCTCTATTATTCGGGCAAGGTCTGATTTATTGAGAACCACATCGTTGAGAACTTCTATCTCAAGAGTCTTTCGCCCCTCCTCCTCTATGTGGCAGTGGAGCTTCATCCTCTTTTCCAGCCTGTAATTATCATTCAGGAAATCATCAAGAGCCGCGACAGCTTCGTCCACCCTTGTTTCGGTAAGAAAGCCGAGTCTGCCGAGGTTCACCCCTAGCACAGGCGTTTCTTTGCTGCCCAGAAGGCGCGCGGCGGATATAAGGGTTCCGTCCCCGCCGAGGACTACAACAAGGTCTGATTTTTCTCTGATTTCATTATGGTCTGCGGGCTCAGCACCCATTACTGCGGCGGCTTTCTCCTCAAAGAGGATGCAGACACCTTTTTCGGCAAGGAAAGCGCATACTTTTTCAAGAGTCTGTCTGACTTTCTCCCCGTGAGGCTTTGCTATAATAGATATAGTTTTCATCCGCTACCCGTTTGATAATCTCCGTAAGTCCAACGAAGTCTGACGGGCAATTGTATACAAAATACGCAGGATATTCAAGATTTCCTTTTGCGCCGCGTATCGGGGACTGGACAAGCCCGCGAAAGAATAATGATGATTCCTCCGCAGCTTTTATCACGGATTCTATAACACGGACATGCACGGATCTGTCTGATACTATTCCGTTTCGCCCTATTTCACCCCTTTCCGCCTCAAACTGGGGCTTAATGAGGAGCACAGCCTCAGTGCCTTCACGGCAGAACTGTACGCAGGAGGGAATAATCATTGAAAGGGAGATAAATGATACATCGGAAACGATTATATCCGCCTTTTCGCCTATGGTTTCAAACGGAATCGTGCGGAAGTTGGTTTGCTCAAGGTTTATGACGCGGCTGTCTTTCTTAAGCTTTTCATGAAGCTGGTTTGTGCCCACATCAACAGCGAACACCTTCTTTGCCCCCTTCTGGAGAGCAAGATCAGTGAAACCGCCGGTGGAGGCACCTATATCCAGAACTGTTTTATTCTTAAAATCAAGTCCGAAGGCGCTTACCGCCTTCTCAAGCTTTAAACCGCCCCGGCTGACATACGGCAGAGTTTCCTTCAGCCTCAGCACGGCATCACGGCTTATCAACTGACCGGGCTTGTCAGCCCTGTGGTCATCAGCGACAGCCAGCCCCGCCATTATCAGGCGCTTTGCATGCTCCTGCGATTCCGCCAGCCCGTACTCCACCAAAAGCAGATCAAGGCGTTCCTTTTTCATAATCCGCCGTAAACGGATTTCACTTTCTCAAACATCTGCTCAGCAGTTAAGCCGCAGATCTGTCTGAGTTCCTTCACTGAGCCGTGCTCTATGAACATATCAGGTATGCCGAAGCGGATAACCCTCGCCCTGCTTCCGCCGTCCATAAGAACAGACTGAACCTCTTCCCCTGCTCCGCCTTTGACGGAACCTTCCTCAACAGTCACCACAAGCTTTTTGGAGCCTATAACGCTGCACAGGTATTCCTGATCCAGAGGCCTGAGAAAGCGGAGGTTTATGAGCGAAACCTGTCCGTATTCCTCTTTCAGTTTTTTCCAGAGCTTGTACGATTCCTCAAAAATATGTCCGGCTGAGACTATTGCTATCTCCCCTTCGGCCTCTATAACTTCCGGTCTGCCGTATTCCACAGATGAAACGGGCAGTTCGGGATAATGGTGAGCCTCGCCTCTGGCATATCTCACCGCTGAGGGACCTTTGAGCGCCATTGTCATTTTAAGCATGGTCTCAAGCTCGTAGCTGTCCTTAGGGAGCATGATGGAGATGTTCGGTATCATGCGGAAATAAGATATGTCAAACACACCGTGGTGTGTCGGGCCGTCAGCACCCACAAGCCCGCCTCTGTCCACACAGAAAACAACGGGAAGGTTCTGCACTGCCACATCATGAATTATCTGATCAAAAGCGCGCTGGAAGAAGGTGGAATATATGGCAACATACGGGCGTATTCCGCTGATGGCAAGCCCCGCGGCAAATGTCACCGCATGCTGCTCCGCTATGCCCACATCAAAGAACCTGTCGGGGCATTTCTGTTCAAACTCGCACAGCCCCGTGCCGTCCTTCATGGCGGCGCTTATTGCGGCTATTTCTTTATTTTTAACGCCCATTTCGGCCAGAACCTTTCCGAAGACATCAGTGTATGATTCGGCGCTGCCCAGCTTGGAGGAACAGCCTGTACCGACATCAAACGATGAAACACCGTGAAATCTGGACGGATCTTTCTCGGCGTGCCCGTACCCCTGCCCTTTTTTGGTGGAGACATGGATTATCACCGGCCCGTCCTGAAGCATGGCGTTCTGAAACGCTTTGTCCAGATCGGCTACCTTGTGTCCGTTCACCGGGCCTATGTATCTGAGCCCCAGTTCCTCAAAGAGGATTCCGGGTGTGAAAAGTCCGACTATCCCCTCTTCCATCTTCTTGGCTATTTTCAGAAGTCTGGGACCGAGGGGTCGTTTTTCCAGCAGGTTCTGCACATCCTTTCTGAAACGGGTGTACATTTTGCCTGTCATAAGGTTTGAAAGGTAATGGGAGAAAGCCCCCACATTGCTGCTTATGGACATTTCATTATCGTTCAGGACAACTATCATCCGCTTGTCAAGATGACCGAGGTTATTGAGTGCTTCAAACGCCATACCCGCAGTCATGGCTCCGTCACCAATGACGGCGACGACTTTTCTGTCCCGCCCCAGTATAGAATCGGCAACTGTCATACCGAGACCGGCGGAGATTGATGTGCTGGTGTGCCCTACCCCGAAAGCATCAAATGAACTCTCGGAGGGCTTGATGAAGCCTGATATGCCCTTGAACGTGCGCAGGGTGTGGAATCTGTCCTTCCTGTCGGTAAGGATCTTATAAGCGTAGGACTGATGCCCCACATCCCACACTATGCGGTCGTACAGGGGGGTGAAATTGCGCAGAAGGCTTATTGTAAGCTCCACAACACCGAGGCTGGGAGCCAGATGCCCGCCGTTTTTTGAAACAGTGCCGATTATTATCTCCCTTGTTTCGGCGGCGAGTATTTCAGCCTGCTGATAATCAAGTTTTTTTATATCATCCGGAAGCTTCAGTTTTTCGATTGTCCCCATCTAGTTCTTACGCTCCAGTACGTACTTGGCTATCTCTATGCACGGCCTTGCAGCCTTGCCGTAAGGCTCTACTATGGCTATTGCCTCCGCTGTTAGTTCGGAGGCGATTTTCATCGACCTTTCAACCCCGTAAAGGGCAGCGTATGTCGCCTTGCCCTCTGCCTCGTCCTTGCCTATGGATTTACCCAGTTCCTCGGACGTGGAGGTGACATCAAGCACATCGTCCACCACCTGAAAGGCCAGCCCTATTTTCCTGCCGTAGGCTTTCATGTTTGCTTTGTCTATCTCTTCCCCGTAGCCGAGTATAGCGCCAAGCTCTGCGCAGTAGGCAATGAGGCTTGCTGTTTTGTGCATGTGGATATAGTCCACAGTCTCAGCCTCCGGGTCTGTCTTTTCTGCCTGCATATCGGCGAACTGACCGCCCACCATCCCCTTGTCACCCGCGGCTAGTGCCAGTTTAAAGGCTGCTTCCGCCATGAGCGGAGCTTCAATATCGGGGTTGATCTCTTTATTCAGCATTATCTCAAACGCCTTGGTAAGCAGCGCATCTCCGGCAAGAATTGCCGTAGCCTCACCGAAAACCTTATGGTTCGTGGGCTTGCCCCTGCGGAAATCGTCATTATCCATAGCGGGAAGATCGTCATGAATGAGGGAGTAGGTATGCAGAACCTCAACAGCAGCGGCGTACGGAGTTACTTTATCAAAATAGTTGTCGAATATGCCGAAGGATGAAAATATCACCGCGGGGCGCATACGCTTGCCCCCTGCGGACAGGCTGTAGTTCATGGATTTCAGAAGCCCTGACGCATGAATATCAGCGGGAACCATATAGCTTTCGAAAAATTTTTCAACACGCTCCGCCCAGAAGCCAACATAGCCTTTCAGATTGAAATCATTCATCGGCGGGCTCCGTGCGGATGTTCCCTTCGCTGTCAGCGCTGAGAACCTTATTGACCTTTATCTCTATTTCATCAAGCATTCTGCGCGATTCACGGCCAAGCTGCATCCCTTCCTGAAAGAGAGCCAGCGTGGTTTCTATATCAAGCTCTGAGTTCTCAAGCTTTTCCACTATTTCCTCAAGCCTTTTCAGCTTGGTTTCAAAAGCGCCTGTCTCTTTCATCTCAGTTCACACAGCACTTTTTCCGCGTGCCCCTTTGCCCTGACGTTTTTAAACGCCTTAAGCACTGTTCCATCAGTATCGATGACGAAGGTGGAACGGATTATACCCATGTATTTCACACCATAGTTCTTCTTTTCGCCGTATGCGCCGAAAGCCGCGGCGCACACTTTATCCGGATCGGAGAGGAGCAGAATCTCAAGCTCATATTTTTCCTTGAATTTCTTGTGGCTGGCTGCGCTGTCCGGACTGACGCCGATTATCCTGTAGCCTTCTTCGGCGTATTCCTTAGCAAGCGCGGTGAATTCGCGGGCTTCCGTTGTGCAGCCCGGAGTGTTGTCTCTGGGGTAGAAATAGAGAACGATTTTTTCTCCGCTGAAATCAGAGAGTGAATAAGACCTGCCGTCATCACCTTCCAGAGAAAAATCCGGGGCGGGATCACCCGCTTTGAGTTCAGCCATTGTCATCACCTTTTTCCTTTGCCGTTTTGGCGTAAAGCTGCCCGCAGGCTCCGTCAATGTCGCTTCCGAGGCTCTTTCTGATAAAAGTACCGATCCTCTCTTGTATCAGATATTGCTGAAATTTTAAAGTTTCTTTTTCCCCGGAGCTTCTGAACTCGCCGTCCTTGGAGTTGTTGTATGCGATGAGGTTTACCTTTACAGGCATGCCTCTGATAAGCTTTGCAAAGGCTCTGGCATCCTCTTCTGAGTCATTAAACCCTTTGAGAAGAACATACTCTATCATTATCATTTTGTGCTTGCTGACAGGAAGTGACCTCACCACACGCATAAGCTCATCCAGAGGGAACTTTCTGGAAATGGGCATTATCTTCTCCCTCTTAGCCTGAGTAGGCGCGTTGATGGAAACGGCGAGATTCACAGGCTTATCAAGCTCGAAAAGCTTCGGCAGCTTATCGGTGAGACCGGAGGTGGACACTGTTATCCTGCGGTATGAAAAGCCGTAGCCGTTGTCATCCAGCAGAACAGTAATCGCAGGAAGAAGGTTTTCAAGGTTGTCCAGCGGTTCGCCCATCCCCATGAAAACAAGGTTGGTCAGCCTGCGCCCCTCAGCACGAAGCATGTTGTCCATGGTGCGCACCTGAAGGAGTATTTCCCCCACAGTGAGGTTGCGGATGAAGCCCATCTTCGCCGTGGAGCAGAAGACACACCCCATGCGGCAGCCCACCTGAGTGGATATACAGCCCGTGGCGCGGTCAAAATCGCGCAGGGTTACAGCCTCAATCATGTTTCCGTCACTAAGGCGGAAGAGGAGCTTCATGGAGTCGTCCTGCATGGAGCGCTGCTCTTTTATCACCTCAAACTGAGTGAACCCGCATTCGGCAATAAGCTTTTCACGGAGCTTTTTTGAGAGGTTCGTCATCTGCTCAAAATCGAGCACACGCTTATTATGAATCCAGTCGAAAATCTGATTGGCACGGAATTTTTCAAAGCCGATCTCCGCGAAATATTCGCGCATCGTCTCTTTGGACATAGAGTCCAGCATTATTAAGTCAGTATTGATTTGCGGCATCAGCCTTCCAGAATAGTACCTGCTGTTTCGTCCGTGGGATGGATGCTGAAAAGTCTGTGCAGGTTGGTACTGTCGAAAATTTTATTAATCTCTTCGCTTAGGTTGGTGAGGAAAAGAAGCTTTCCCCTTTCTTTCAGAAATTTTAATATCTGAATCAGCTCACGCAGCCCTGAACTGTTAAGGTAGTTTACTCTGGAAAAATTGACTATAACGGCATCATACGAATCGTGTTCGATGATGAAGGTTTTCATTTCCTCCCCGTTATAAGAGTCAATTTCGTGGAGAGGGTACAACACTTCCACTGTTTTTCCGCTAAAATCCTTAATTTCTCTGCTGAACGCCATTATTAGCACCTAGCCTATGAGTTTTCTCAGTTCGAGCTGTCTTTTAAAAACATATTTAATTACTTTATCTCTGTCAACAGTGTTCATTCCGAGGAACTTAAGCCCGGCCTCATATCTCTGGTCTTCATGAGCCACACTGCGCATTACGGCGGCTCTTGCGGATTTTAGTTCAGGAACCATATCACCGAAGTATATCTCAACTTCCTGCCTGTGTTCAAGCCTGTATCCGGCAGTAACCCTCATTCCGCCTCCTGATATATCCTGCACGTAAGCGTCAAATACATCATCAACGGGATTGCCCCTGTCATCCTCATATGAAGCGAGGATTTTCACCTTGGCTCCTGTGTTTATCCTGAAAAACTCTCGCAGTTCCTTCCTGAAAACAACCGAGGGTTTCTCTAACTCAAGCATGGGGATCTGTTCCTTAAGCCTTGACAGCACCTTGGACTGAAAGCTGAAACGGCCGCCGTCGCCGACATATGAAACATTTACACTGACCCCGACTGCCAAAGGCACAGGAAAACCTTTTTGGCTGGGCATGGTTATATATATACTCTTGTTCTTAATATCCTCAATGCGGGAGTCAAACACGCCGGGATACTCGCCAAACTTTACGTCCAGAATAATTTTCTGATTTATTATCAGAAATTTGTCAACATTTGTATATTTTTCCACTGATACGTCACCGTCTATTTAAAACGAAACTGGTATGATTTATATTAGTCTATACGATTTATTTGTAAATTAAAAATATTAAGGAGGGGTAAGAGCCTCCTCCTTAATATATCGGTTTGTTTTTAAAAAAATTTAAGCCTTGGAGTTCCTGCTGCCGGGTTTTATGGCGGGAGTTCCCTGTCTGCAGAGGGGACAGTCCGCAGGGTCGTATGTATGAACATCTATCTGGAGAAGCGAAATGAACGGAACATCAAACTGGGCTTCGCCGCTGCTTCTGTCAACAAGGCTCACAACAGCCTGAATATCCCCGCCCGCGTCACGGACAGCCTTCATGCATTCTTTTGTGGATTTACCTGTGGTTACAACATCTTCTGCTATAACAACCTTTTCATTCGGCTTCATGACGAATCCCCTGCGGAACTGCACGACATCATCCACTCTTTCAGTGAAAAGAGAACGCTTCCTGAGCTGTCTGGCAAATTCATAACCGAAGCGTATGCCGCCTATGGCGGGGCTTACCACCGTGGTAAATTCCAGATGGTAGGTCTGGAGCACGAGATCGTTAATGAGTCTTTCGGCTATTGCCGGATACTGCATGATCAGCGCGCACTGGAGATACTTGTCGCTGTGGAGGCCGGAGGAGAGCAGAAAATGCCCTTCAAGGAGTGCGTTGTGCTTGTTGAATACTTCCAGAATCTGTTCGTTTGTCATTATCTCATTTCCTCACTTATTCTGACTGCGGCAAGATACGGATCTTCCGCTTTGGTTATGGGTCTGCCGACCACAATATAGTCTGTACCTAGTTTTTTCGCATCAGCAGGAGTTACCACCCTTTTCTGATCGTCCGCAGAAGAATCAAGAGGTCTTATACCCGGTGTGACAGTTATGAAGTCCGCCCCCAGATCTGTTTTTATTATTCCGGTTTCCTTTGCGGAGGAGACAACTCCGTCAAGCCCCGCTTCCTGCACTGTTTTTGCCAGATGCAGAACATAATCAGCAGAACTGCTGAAACCTATATTGTATTTTTCGAGGTATTTTTCATCCAGACTGGTCAGGAGAGTCACAGCGATCACAAGAGGAGCCTTCACGCCTCTCCTGGCGCATTCCTCCCTCATGGAATCAGCGGCGGTTTTCATCATCTCAATCCCGCCCTGAGCATGCACATTCACCATATCCACGCCGTATTTCAGGGAGGAGTGCATCGCACCCGCAACGGTATTCGGGATGTCATGAAACTTGAGATCAAGGAAGATGTTTTTGTTCTCACTCTTAAGAAACTCAAGCGCTTCCTGCCCGTGTGAGACAAAAAGCTCCAGCCCCACCTTATACCAGTTTACGGCGCTGCCTATCCTTCTGACTATCTCTTTAACTGGTTTAATATCGCTGTAGTCCAGCGCAACAATAATTTCCGGCTTCACATAATCACCTACATCTTAATAATACGTCTGAATTTATTCTCTGTTTTCAGCGGTACGCACATGGTTTTTATTATGTCGGAAAGAAGCTCCTCCGGATGGGAAGCTTCCTTGCGGATCTTGTCCGGTTTGGAGCTTTTCAGAATCTCCGCAGACCACACAACCTCGCCTGTTTCTATTCTGATGAGCTTTGCGGTGAGGTGGGCTTCGGAGTACACCCTTTCCCGCCCTTTAAAGTCCTGATTGAATGATATAAGCTTTCCTGTGAGAAGAGTGTCGGCTCCGATCTGCTGGAGTTTCTGGATTGTTTTATCATCCAGAGTGCCTATCTCTGAATTTTTAAACTGGTACCCCACTTCTTTCATAACCTTGTCCACATCTTTTCTGTCCACAACTGTGAAAAGCTCGGAACCCACAAGCTCCGCAGTGAACCTGTCAGCTATGTTTGATGAGTCATACCTCAGTCCGTTAACAACCGTAAAATCAAGCACGGCAACCCTGCTCATAATCGATGGGGAAAAGTTTTTTGAATAGTTGACTTTCTCAACATTGGTTTTTGCCCCGCATCCGAAAATGAACAAAGCAAGAGCAAGCAGAAGGATTTTTTTCATCCCCGTTCCTCCGAAAAAAAGGTTAAATTACGATGGTTAAAACGACTTATGATAGGTCAGCGGAAGGGGTTACGTCAAGGTACTTTTTTACTCTTTTTCCTGAGTGAGACGAATCAGTTTTTTCTTTAACTCATTCTTTTTTCTGGAGTTTTCGGAGCCGTCCTCAACTGCGCTCTCTAAAAGGTTTGTATTTTCAATAATGCGTTTTATTCTTTCGGCAAGGATTCTGCCCATGGTTCCGCCCGTATCGCCGGAGGAATCCTCTGCGTACTGCTCATTCGCGGTGATAATCATATCGCTCCTGAGATTGAAAAAAAGACTGCTGACCTTATAAAAATTACTGAGCCTGTTCAGAAGCGCAATCTTGTTTTCCAGAATGAGATCCCTGTCTAAATATTCAGTCATATATAGCGGCCGCCTCCGTGCATATCCGTAAAGAGCTAAGAAGATCATCGAAAAAAACAGCAGATACTTGAGGGGAAAAATGAAAAAGCCGCCGGAAGGCGGCTTGAGGCTGATTGCAAACGATAGTTTCTTCTTTCTGTCATTCTGAACGCAGTGAAGAATCTCTTACCGGACATGTTCCTGAGACTCTTCGCTTCCGTTCAGAGCAACGCCGCATAAGTTTCCTGTCACAGCTAACGAAGTGAAGCAGTCTCAAAGCGGTTTAAAACTTTTTTATCGCCTTCGTGGGGCAGACTTCCTCACACTTTCCGCAGTTTATGCAGATGTCTGGGTCTATCACGGCAAGGAAGTTCTCCACCTGAATAGCAGTTACAGGGCAGTTTTTAACGCAGAGCTTACAGCCTATGCAGCCCACAGAACAGGCTTTTTTAACATCCCCGCCCTTGTCTTTTGACATGCAGGCGACTACAAACGGCTTGTCCTGTTCGATAATGGTTATTATGCTTCTGGGGCATGCCTTTACACACATACCGCAGGAGGTGCATTTCTCCTCGACTATAACCGGCAGACGGTTTTCATCCATATACATGGCATCAAACCCGCAGGCCTTAACACAGCTTCCCTCACCCAGACATCCGTATGAGCAGAGCTTGTTTCCGCCCGAAAGCAGGTTTACACTGTGGCAGTCACGGGGGCCGTAGTAATCATATTTTTCAGGAGCTTCCGCCCGGCCGCCTTTGCAGCGGACTCTGGCGACTTTCCGCACGTTTGAGCCAAGCTCAATCCCCAGAAGGGCGGCTATCTCCGCAGCGCTTTCAGCACCAAGAACCGGGCAGGAGTTCGGGGCGGACTTGCCCTTAACTATGGATTCAGCCAAAGCGCCGCAGCCGGGAAACCCGCAGCCGCCGCAGTTTGCCGCGGGGAGCAGGTTAACCACCTGCTCAATGCGGGGGTCTTTTTCAACGTGGAACTTCTTTGAAGCTATCATAAGCCCGAAACCGGCAACAAATCCGGTCGAAAGCATTGTCAGTATTGCTGATGTCATATCTTCACCTACTTAACCAGTCCGCTGAAGCCCATGAAGGCAAGCGCAAGGATTCCCGCCGTTATGAAGGCTATGGGCACTCCTTTGAACAGGTACGGAATGTCTGAGAGCTCTGTTCTCTCTCTGAGCCCGGCGAAAAGCACGAGAGCAAGCCCGAAACCCAGAGCGGAGCCGATGGTGAACACAAGCATTGTCACAAAGCCGAAGCCTGACTGTATGTTAATGATCGCGGCGCCGAGAATCGCGCAGTTGGTGGTGATAAGCGGCAGGAAGATTCCGAGGCTCTTGTAGAGATCAGGCGAGGTCTTCTCTATAACCATTTCAACGAACTGCACCAGAGATGCGATCACCAGTATGAAAACTATTGTCTGGAGGTAGCCTATGCCGAATTTATCCAGCACTGTGTACTGAATAATCCATGTTATCACACCTGCCACTGCCATTACGAAGGTAACGGCGAGGCTCATGCCTATTGCAGTGTCTACCTGCCTTGAAACGCCGAAGAACGGGCATATTCCGAGGAAGCGGCTGAGAACGAAGTTGTTAACCAGTACCGCCCCGACAAATACCAGAGCAAGCTCAGCCATTTGTCACCGCCCTGCCCGCTTTCGCGCGCTTTCTTTCCTCTATCCAGTTGTTTCCGGCCAGTATGAAGCCGAGAACGATGAATGCGCCCGGAGGCAGAATCATCAGTATCGCCGGGCTGAACCCTTCGGGGAACAGACCGAGACCGAAGAAGGAGCCGTTGCCGAGAACCTCTCTCACCGCGCCGAGGAGAAACAGAGCAAAAGTGAAGCCCAGTCCGGTTCCCACGGCATCAAGGAAGGAATCGCCCACGCCGTTTTTGGAGGCGAAGCTTTCCGCCCTGCCCAGAACCACGCAGTTAACGACTATCAAAGGAATGAAAAGCCCCAGAACCTTATGAAGGTCATGCACGAAGGCGTTCATCATCAGATCGACCACCGTAACGAAGCTGGCTATGATAACGATGAAAGCCGGAATACGCACCTTAGCGGGGATAACGCTTTTTATCAGCGAAACAACCGAGTTCGAGCCGATAAGGACTGCCGTTGTGGCAAGCCCCATGGCTATTCCGTTCACAGCGGAGGTTGTCACCGCGAGGGCAGGACAAAGCCCCAGAACCTGTTTGAGAACGGCGTTGTTCTTAAATATGCCGTCTGTAAGGCTGGAAAGTCTCATTTTTTCACCTCCGCAAGCGCTTTGTCCATAAAGGCGAGTCCCGCCGTGACAGCTTCGCAGACAGCGCGCGGTGAAATAGTCGCCCCGCTGAACTGCTCTATATTGCCGCCATCTTTCTTAACGGCGATGTTATCATTTTTACTGAGCCCTTTAAAGCTGTCCCTGAACTCCGGAAACTCTATCTTGTTGCCGAGTCCGGGGGTTTCAGCATGTTTCAGGATCTCGATACCCGTGACCTTGCCTTCAAGATCCACTCCCATCAGCACGACTATGTCGCCGCTGTAGCCCTTGGGCGAAACGCTCTGCACTGCGTATGCCAGAAGCTCACCGCCCATTTTAGCCGGATAAAGCATTCTGCCGTCCACTTCCACGGCCTCTTTGTCAGGCTCATTGTCAAACTCAGGCAGAACAACAGTAAGCCCCTTGAGGAAGTCTTTCCTGTATTCCTCCGCTATGCGGTCCTTTGTGAAATCATAGACAAAGGCGAGTATGAGAGCGGAAATCCCTGCGATTACCGTGAGCACCACAACCATCATAACTGAGTTACGGTTCATGACTTCACCTCGCCGAAGCTTGCGGGGCGCATGTAGTTATCAATGAGGGGCGTTACAGCGTTCATGATAAGGATTGAGAACGCCACACCCTCCGGATAACCGCCGAAAAGCCTTATCACAACAGTGAGAAGCCCGCAGCCGAAGCCGAAAAGCACCTGACCCTTAATGGTCATGGGGCAGGTTACGTAATCTGTCGCCATAAAGAAAGCGCCGAGCATAAGCCCGCCCGCCAGAAGGTGCTGAACGGGACTGAGCGTTTTCTCAGGGGATATGAGCCAGTAAAGCCCTGTGAGTACAAAAACAGTTGCCAGATATGTAAAAGGTATATGCCATTTTATTATGCGCTTCCAGATGAGGAAAAGCCCGCCTATGAGAACAGCAATTGCGGAATCGCCGCCGAGACAGCCGCTGACTGTTCCGAGGAAAAGATCTGTAACATCCGCCATTCCGGTGGAGACTATGTGCCCGCTGCTTATGATCTCTGATTTTATCTGTCCCAGAGGAGTGGCAGTGCTCACGGCATCGAACATAAAGCCGTTTTTCAGTGTGGAGGCCTCAATCCATGAGGTCATCTCCGCAGGCCATGCGATAAGCAGGAACACCCTGCCCACAAGAGCGGGGTTGAACGGGTTCTGTCCCAGTCCGCCGAAAACCTGTTTGGAGATAACTATCGCCACGAAGCTGCCCGCAAGCACAAGCCACCACGGCGGCGAGGGGGGCATGTTCATGGCAAGCAGAATCGCCGTGACCAGTGCGCTGTTGTCCCTCACTGTGACGGGGAGTTTGCGTATTTTAAGGAAAAGAGCCTCAAGTCCCAGACAGAATATAACCGTCAGAGCGTAGGTCTTAACCGCGTAAAAGCCGTATACATAAACGGAAACAAGTATGCTGGGCACAAGCGCCAGCACCACCAGCATCATAACCTTGTCGGTCGTGAGCGGGTCTCTTGTATGGGGGGAAAAGGAAACCAGAAATTTATTGTCAGCCATTTTTCTGTGCCTCCCGTGCCTTAAGCACCTTCATAACCTCACGCTTGGATGTTTTGAATCCGCCCGCAAGGTTGCGTCTGGACGGACAGTCGTATGAACAGCAGCCGCATTCGATGCAGTTCATCACATGCCAGTCGGCAAGGGATTCATACATCTCTCTGATGACAAACCTGTCCATAACGGAAGGGATGAGCCCCATGGGGCAGACATCCACACAGCGGCCGCAGCGTATGCAGTTGCACTGTCTTAAATCCGGCAGGTCTTCACTGCGAAAAACCAGAATGCCGCTTGTTCCCTTCATCATGGGCACATCAAGGGTGGAAAGCGCAAAGCCCATCATAGGCCCGCCCATAACCACCTTGCGGGGATCGCCCAGAAAGCCGCCGCAGTATTCTATAATATCCTTAACAGGTGTGCCGATGCGCACAAGGAGGTTCTTGGGCTCCTTCACGGCTCCGGTTACCGTAACCACTCTCTCTATAAGGGGTTTTCTGTTTGCGACCGCCTCAAAAACGGCAAGACAGGTTCCCACGTTATGTACAATGACACCCACCTCAAGGGGGAGCATGCCTTCGGGAACCGTCCTGTTGAGACAGGCTTTTATAAGCTGTTTCTCGCCGCCCTGCGGGTATTTCACCTCAAGGGGGATAAGCTCAAACTTATATGCCGAAACGAACTTGCCGAAAGCGGCAAGCGCATCGGGCTTGTTCTCTTCTATGCCTATGATAAGATTTTCGATATTGAGCGCTTTTCGGATGATGTCCGCGCCTTTGATTATCTCTTCCGTTTTCTCAAGCATAAGCCTGTGGTCGCAGGTGAGGTAAGGCTCGCACTCAGCGCCGTTAAGCAGCAGCGTATCCACCTTCTTGGGCGGGCTGAGCTTCACGTTTGTGGGGAATGTAGCCCCGCCGAGGCCGACTATCCCTGCCCTCAGCACGGCATCCTGAAACTTCTCCGCAGCTTCCGCCGGGAGGATTTCATTCTGATCCCCTGAGGCCTCGATTATAACCCCTGCCGTCTTCCCTGTGACGGGATGAGGCAGATCCTGCAAAGCCACAACCTTTCCTGAAACGGGAGCATGAATATTCGCGCTGATAAAGCCTGCGGCCTGTCCTATCAGCTCTCCCGCCTTCACTTCCTGATTTTTAGCCACCAGCGCCTTTGCCGGAGCCCCTATGTGCTGCGCGAGGGGAACCCCGTACAGCGCACCCTCTTTCACGGGCATAACCTCAATTGGTTTGCCCGACGTCGCACCCTTATTGTAGTCAGGGTGAACGCCTCCTCTGAATCCAAAAAACGGCATGAGCCTACCCTTTATTAAATTGTTCAACTATTATATTAGTTTCCGCCAGAATCTCGTCCGCAAGAGCGTCCTCGTAATAGAGTTCGTAAACTATGCGTACTATGCCGGCGTTTATGATCATTTTGGTGCAGATTGAGCAGGGTTTGGTGTTGCAGTAGAGAGTGGCGCCCTTGATGGGCACACCGTGGTAAGCAGCCTGAAGTATCGCGTTCTGTTCGGCATGAAGCCCTCTGCAAAGCTCATGCCTCTGACCGGAGGGCACATTGAGTTTTTGCCGCAGACACCCGACAGCCTCGCAGTGAGTTACACCCGCAGGCACTCCGTTATATCCGGTGGCAAGTATATGGTTATCTTTAACAAGGAGTGCTCCGACCTGCCGTCTCAGACAAGTGGAGCGCTGTTTGGCTATATTCGTGATTTCAATGAAGTACTGATCCCAGTTCGGCCTCAATACCCTGTTCCCGTAAGAAAAAGCCCTCTGATGAAGCCTTTTCCCGACTTTTTGAGCATGTTATTTTTCCTCAGATAAATATTTCCGCCATCTTTCAGCAGCAAGAGCGTCAAGCTTGTCTATGCGCTTTTGGTGTCTTCCGCCGTCAAAAGGTGTGGTGAGCCATAAATCAACCATGCCCACAGCACGGTCAAAGGTGGTTATTCTGCCGCCGAGGGCAAGAACATTTGAGTCATTGTGCATTCTGGACATTTTTGCCGTGTATGTGTCCCAGCAGAGGGCAGCCCTTATGCCGGGTATTTTATTTGCTGAAATTGAAATGCCTATGCCGGAGCCGCATATCACTATGGCTCCGTCCGCTTCGCCGTCCGCAACGGCAATGCCTGCCTTTGCGCCGAAGTCGGGGTAATCAACGGAGGCTTCGTTATCTGTTCCTAAATCTAGAACATCCACTCCGTATTTTAATATGTAATTTTTTAACTGTTCCTTAAGTTCAAATCCGCCGTGGTCACTGGCTATTGCTACTTTCTTAAAGACTGAAAGACGGCTGCACATATTATCTCCCGAACAAAGGTTCGCTATATTAGCACTTATGTTCTAAAATTCAACAATTTTCGGAACCGCTTCTGAAAATTGTCAGATTATTTTTAAATATTAGTAGTTTCGGGGTATATCAAGCATCTTCTGAATACAGCGGACACCCTTCTCCCTTATATCCTCCGGCACAGTTATTACATGCTGTTTGTAAAGCAGTGCCTCATAAAGGCTTTTCAGCGTGGTTTTCTTCATATTCTTACAGATGAACCCGTCATAAGCGAAAATAAATTCCTTATCAGGGTTCTGCTTTTCAAGCAGGTAGCGTACGCCCTCTTCCGTGGCGATAATGAAACGCTTGTTGGAACTCTCGCGGCAGTATGTGTATATACCAGATGTGGAGCAGACATGATCAGCAAGCTCCACAACAGAAGGTGGGTTCTCAGGGTGAGCCACAACAAGCGCATCGGGATATTTTTCCTTAAGCTGCCTGACTTCAAGCTCGGTTGTTCTGTTATGTATGGGACACCAGCCCTGCCAGAGTATCATCTTTTTATCGGTAAAGCGTGACACATAGTGACCTAAGTTGCGGTCAGGCACGAAGATTATCTCATCAGCGTCCACATGTTTAATCACATTAACCGCGTTGGCGGATGTACAGCAGATGTCGCTCTCCGCCTTAACATCGGCAGTTGTGTTCACGTAGCAGACAACGGCGGCGTTCGGGTGCTGCTTCTTGAACTCGCGGAGCTTATCCGCAGTTATCATGTCCGCCATGGGGCAGCCCGCATTTATCTCAGGCAGAAGAACGGTTTTCTGTGGTGAAAGCATGTACGCGGTCTCCGCCATGAAGTGCACCCCGCAGAAAACTATCGTGCTTTTGTCGGTCTGTGCCGCCTGTATGCTTAAACCGAGGGAGTCCCCGGTGATGTCTGCAATTTCCTGAATTTCCGCAGGCTGGTAGTTATGAGCCAGAATAACAGCGTCCATTTCTGCGGCAAGGCGCTTGATCTCTTTTCTGTAGTCCATTTACTCCCCCGATATTTCTGATATTTTTGAATAACGGACAATTTTACCGAGTGAATCATACTCGAAAAACAGGGCATTAAACACCATTTTACCCGCTTTTTCAACCTCATATTTCCTCGGCACACCGCCCAGAAACCGCTCTATCGGCGCATCTGAGCTCATCCCTATGACTGAGTCAAGCCCGCCGCACATGCCCACATCGGTAATATACAGAGTGCCGTTCGGCAGTACCCTGTCATCGTTTGTCTGTACGTGAGTATGGGTTCCGAGCACAGCTCCGGCTCTGCCGTCTGTGTACAGCCCGAAGGCGTTCTTCTCGCTGGTGGCTTCCGCATGAAAGTCCACAAGGACAAAGCTTCTGCTTATTTCAGGGTAGACTGAGTCAAATTTCCTGAAAGGGCAGTCGGAAAGGGGCATGAAGACTCTCCCCATCAGATTAAGCAGGGTGAATCTTTCGCCGTTTTTTTCTATGGTTATGTGCCCTTTGCCGGGGGTTCCATCCGGGTAATTGGCGGGGCGGACGAGATTTTCCAGATTTCTGATGAAATTTTCGGATTCCTTCACATCGAACACATGGTTTCCGGTACTCATGAGATCAACACCGTATGAAAGAATATCTTTATAGAGAGCCTCAGTGATACCGAAGCCGTTTGCGGCGTTCTCAACGTTTGCTATTACAATGTCAAGTCCGAGTTCCTCTCGGAGGCGGGGTACGGCGGAGCGAAGCAGGCTTCTGCCTGCTTTGCCCATTATATCGCCTATATGAAGTACTTTCACTTAACTGTGTTATTTAGCATATCCCACAGAGCGGGCTTCTCTGATTACAGTAACCCTGATCTGTCCGGGGTATGTGAGTTCTTCCTCTATCTTTTTAGATATGTCTTTGGAAAGAGTCACGAGCCTTTCATCGGTCACTTTGTCGGGCTCAACTATTATGCGCACTTCCCTTCCCGCCTGAATAGCGTAGCATTTGCTGACACCGTCAAACGAGGAAGCGATTGTCTCAAGGTTTTCGAGCCTTTTAAGGTATGACTCAAGAACCTCTCTCCTCGCGCCCGGTCTGGATGCGCTCATGGCATCCGCGGCCTGTACAAGGACAGATTCAACGCACTTGAACTCCTCTTCACCGTGGTGTGAGGCGATGGCGTTAAGCACCCGCCAGTCCTCTTTGTATTTCTTGGCGACTTCCAGACCGATTTCGGTGTGTGAGCCTTCGCTTTCGTAGTCTATGGCTTTTCCTATGTCGTGGAGAAGGCCTGCGCGTTTGGCTATTTTCTCGTTCAGTCCGAGTTCGGCTGCCATTGTTCCGCAGATTTTCGCGACTTCTATGGAGTGTCCGAGAACGTTCTGACCGTAGCTGGTTCTGTATTTGAGCCTGCCGATAAGCCTTGAAATATCTTTGTGAACGCCGTGTATGCCGAGATCAAAGAGGGTCTGCTCGCCGACCTCAAGGACATGTTTTTCAAGCTCCTCACGGCATTTGTCGTGAAGCTCCTCTATCCTCGCCGGATGAATGCGGCCGTCGGTCACAAGCCTTTCAAGGGTCATTTTGGCGATCTCTCTTCTGAACGGGTCGTAAGATGAAAGGATAACGGCTTCGGGTGTGTCGTCCACTATGATGTCAACTCCGGTAACGCTTTCAAATGTGCGGATGTTTCTTCCTTCACGGCCTATGATTCTGCCTTTCATCTCATCGCTGGGAAGGCTGACAACAGAGACGGAAATCTCGCCCACATATTCGGGTGCACATCTCTGGATGGCTGTGGCGATAATGCTCTGGGCTTTTTTCTCTGCATCCATCTTGGTCTGCTCTTCGATTTCCCTGAGCTCACGCGCCGCATCTATTTTTGCATCCTCAACAAGTTCGGCGATAAGCATCTGCTTTGCCTCCTCCCTTGTCATGGCGGCTATCTTTTCGATTTCGGCTATCATTCTGTTGCGGATCTCTTCCGCTTCCTCACGGAGCCTGTCGAGAACCTTCTGTTTTTCTTCCGCTTCCTCGTATTTTTTAAGGAGAGCATCCTCTTTCTTGGTAAGCTGATCAAGCTTACTGTCTATGGATTCTTCTTTGGTGATAAGCCTTTTTTCAAGGGCGGCTATCTCTTTTTTCTTTTCTCTTGATTCCCTTTCAACTTCCTGCTTGCCTTTATAGACATAATCCTTGGACTCAAGTTTGCCTTCCTTGATTATCTCATCGGCTTCCTTTCTTGCTCTGTTGATGATGTCTTCGGCTGTTTTGCTGTTTCTGATATTCTCATTATCATTCTTTCTTTTCTGATATAAAAGTCCCGCGAACATACCTACTAAAAGGCTCGCGAGGGCAAGTAACGCATGCAGACTGCTCATCTGCTCCTCCTGTATATGTAATTTTCAGTTATCAGCGCATCCAAGGGGAAATCATGCTCTTCCCTGTAAACCGTGCCGACAATCTGAAATCCGTAACCCAGACCGGCTTTGACCGAAAGCTTCAGTCCGGGCAGTAGTCTGTCGTAGTAGCCGCCTCCGTAGCCAAGCCTGTACAACCCGCTGTCAAAAGCAAGTCCCGGCACAGCAACCACGTCAAAATCTGTTCTGTCATCTATCACAATCGGTTCCCTGACTCCGTAGGGTCCCGCCTGTAATCCTCCGTCATAGGGTCCGGTAACCAGCCTGCCTTCTTTTAATGCGGGCAGGTAGACTTCCGTCCCTCCGTTCATTAATTGTAGCGCAAGATTTTCCGTTTTCACCTCGTTATTTATATCGGAGTACAAAAGTACCCTCTTTGCCGATTTATACTCGGCGAGGAATTTAAGGCATATGCTGCGCGAGGCCTCCTCCACAAAGGGAACAGCCAGTTGACAGCGTTTTTCCTTCATGAGCTTTCTGAGAGCGGCTTTATTCATATTTCTTTACGCCGTCCCAGAGCCTTTTAAGGCGTTCTGCAAATTTTGCCTCAAATCCCTGTTCGGAAGGATTGTAAAAATTAAGCGTTTCCTCCGCATAATCCTGCTTCACAAAACTTCCGTGATCAAACGGATAAACATACCCGCTGCCCCCGCTTCTAAGATGGTCAGGCACTTTGGGGTTGTGTGCCTGAAGGTAATTTTTTACTTTGTGCAGAGCCATATAGCTCCTGTTGCTCTTCGGGCAGGAGGCAAGGTAAGTCACCGCCTGAGCGAAGATAATGTCACCTTCGGGTCTGCCCACATTTGTAAACGCCTGATAAGCAGCGTTTGCAAATTCCAGCGCATCGGGATAGGCATTGCCTATGTCCTCACTGGCTGAGATGAGCAGCCTTCTGAAAACCGTTTCCGGAGCCACTCCGCTTTCCATAAGCTTCATGCCCCAGAGAAGAGCCGCATCGGGGTCACTGCCCCTTATGCTTTTTATCATGGCGGAAAGCAGGTCGTAATGCTCGTCCGTATCGTAGCTTCCGCCTGTGACGTAGTCTTCAATGCCATGAAGACCCAGTGTGACGCTCTGCCCGCTGAAAACACCCTTTATAACGGAGAGTTCCAGCATGTTCAGAAAGCGTCTTCCATCGCCGAGGCTGACCCGCTTAAGCTTTGTCAGGCCTTCGTCATCGGCTGTCACTTCTTCAACCCCGTAGCTTTCTTTTATGTAGGAAACAGCCTTTTCATAAAGCTGATCCAGAGCCCTGTCCCCAAGAGGATTGAACTCAAACACAAAACTCCTTGAGCGGAGCGGCTGAGTGAGGTTGAAGTAAGGGTTCTCCGTGGAGGCTCCTATAAGCTTCGCGTGCCTTCCGTCGATAACTTTCAGCAGGAGATCCTGCTGGGTTTTGTTAAACCTGTGAAGCTCATCGATGAAGACAATGGCCTCTCTGCCGTAGTGCTTCGTGGATTCGATTATGTTCTTTATGTCCGAGGAACCGGAAGTGGAGGCATGCAGCCTGAAGAAGGGTATAGCAAGGTACTCTCCCACCAGTTCCGCCGCGGTGGTTTTGCCGCAGCCCGGCGGGCCAATCAGGATCAGCGAGTCAAAGTTGCCTGACTTCACCAGCTTTAAAAAGAGCGCATCCCCTTTAAAAAGATGATCCTGCCCTACTATATCTTCAAGCCCTTTCGGGCGGAGTGCTTCCAGTATCCTCATAAAACCAACCCCCGCATGCGCCGTTTGTGGAAGAAACCTAGTAGCCCTTACAATAAGGGCGGGAGTATCACGGACGCTTCAGGCTTCCTGCAAGCAGGCATGCACACTGCGCCCAGTATCAACCCCCAGGTTAAAATTGTTGGCTGCAGTTTTCTTCCATCTTACGAACGCCGCAGGGGATCTTTATATATCTATCTCGTTCAGCCGTTCGCTGAGCTTGTCCACTTTGGCCTCTGCTTCGGCCATAAGCTCTGAAAGCTCAACACTGTCAACGGCGACTTTCAAACCTGCCATAACAACGGCACGGTGAGTATTGACTATCTTGGAGGAATCGCTCGATTCCTGAAACTTGTCCTCCAGAAGCCCTGCTGCTTTTTTCAGCACCTCTTCGTGCTCAGTTCTCAGGGAGTAGTGCCCGCCCGCGACGGTTATATGAACTTCCTTGCTTTCAGGACTCATTCTTTTACCCTATTCTAGCCAGAAGGCTCTCCACTTTTTCCCTGACCGTTTTCCTTTCTTCAATAAGGGCGGACATTTCCGCTTCCAGTTCCGAAGCCCTCTTTCTCAGGGCTTCGTTTTCGTTTTTCAGGTTTTCCCTGTCATCTATGAGACGTTCTATCTTACTGCTTAAAATATTCAGTTTCTCAAGTAATTCCATATCAAAATTATGTCAGAGAAGCACAAGTTTGTCAATCCTCAAGAGACGGGGCGCTGATTTGCGCAAACTGTTTTCACTTCTGCTCTTTCCTGTCCTGATGCACGCAGGTTCCGGTTATATTGTTATGAGCATATCGGAAATATTAAAACATATGCTTTTATTTTATCTGAAACTAGTTACTTTATATGATATATTATCTAAGAAGCATTTACAAAGGTAATTTTCACTTGATATTTTTTATCCTTTTGAGTAGTCCGGTTAAAAACATATCACCGGAAAAGCGGAAAAGAGGTTTATGAGCGACAGAATTTTTGTCGGAAGACAGCCGATACTGGACAGCAACGGAAACATATATGCTTATGAAATACTTTTCCGTAATGCAGAGAAAAATATAGCGGAGATAGACGATAATCTGTCCGCAACCTCATCCGTCCTGCTGCACCTTTTGCAGAATTTCGGCATAGAAACCCTCCTGGGAGCGAAGAAAGGCTTTATCAATATTGATGAATCGGTGATTGATGAAGACATAATAGCCCTTCTTCCCGCTGATAAAACTGTCCTTGAAATACTGGAAACCACAAAAGTCACCGATGATTTGGTTGATAAAATAAAAGATTACGGCAAACAGAACTACAGCTTCGCACTGGATGACTTCATATTCACCGAGAGCCATGCGGAAACCTTCCGCCCGCTCTTCGGGGATGTGAGCTTCATCAAGGTTGATATACGCTCTGTCTCCAAGATGCAGATAATAAAAAACATGGACTCGCTGAAAGCGATGAACGTCCGTCTTCTGGCTGAAAAGGTTGAAACAAGGGACGAGTTTGAGTTCTGCAAAAAACTGGGGTTTGAATACTTTCAGGGTTATTACTTTGCAAAACCCCTTGTTGTATCTGCAAAAAAGGGGATAGACCCCTCTATGGCAGGAGTGATAAGCCTGATCAACATACTGAGGGATGACAACAGCACGATGGAATTTATAGCGCGGGAGATGAAAAACTATCCGGCAATAAACCTCAACCTGCTTAAATTCATAAATTCATCCGCATTCTTCCTGAAATCTGACATAACTTCCATAAAACATGCGGCGGCGCTTCTCGGCAGAAATAATCTTTCAAAATGGCTTACTCTTCTGCTGTATGCCTCAAAAGGAAATATGGATCCCTGCGAAAACCCTTTGATGCAGACCGCCCATGAGCGCGCGTCCACCATGGAGAAAATAGCCGAAAAATCATGCAGGGAACTCAAAGAGAAGGCATTTCTGACCGGTCTGCTCTCTCTTCTGGATGTGATTCTGGAGGCTCCTTTTGAAGCGTTTATAGATCAGTTCAATGTCAGTACGGATATAAAGGAGGCTGTCATGGGCACGGAAAACAAGCTGGGCAAGCTCCTGAAACTGGCGATAATGCTTGAACGGAACGAAATTGACGAAGCCATGACACTCCTCAGGGAGTTTAACCTGACCCTTGCCGATGCTGCGGAGGTGCGCATGGAAAGCTTCGTCACAAAAGATAAGGGGCTGCTGGGGTAAATCCGAAGTTCTGTAAAGAGTTACAATCAGCAGAATGTATAACGTATAGACATAAGTAACATGTTACCTGTGTCCCCGGTTGATTCTGTTACCATTCTCAACGTTGCACATAATTTTACCTTGTTCTCCGGTTTTCTATTACCGGGATTTCTCCTTTCGGGAATGTTTTGCGTCATTGCGAACCCTGAAAGAGTGAAGCAATCTCTCAGTATATTTTAGAGACTGCCACGCCCTCTCGCTCCTCGCAGTGACGCGGTAACACATCATCCGGTCAGTTTGATGCACACGCTCGCGGCGAATATGATTCGCCTTCGCTGCGCACGGCGCAACTCCATCCCTGGAGTTGTTTAATCAATCATTATAACAAAAAAAGGCTTCCATAAAGGAAGCCTTTTTTCAACGCGCCCGAAGGGAGTCGAACCCCTAACCTACAGATTCGTAGTCTGCCACTCTATCCAATTGAGCTACGGGCGCAGCAAGGAAGATATACTTAATAAATTTTTGTCTGTTTTGCAAGGTAAAATTTTAAAAAACAAAAACTTTCTATCTACGGGCTATTTGCCGTAAACGGTGTTGTTGAGAATCTCCATATCCTCCCTGCGGTTAATATTGGAGAATATGGAACCGTCAAAACCTATGGAGGAAAAGAAAGCATCGTCCAGATAACGCGTATTCAGCGCGGAGAGAGCATCCCTGAGGCGGTAGTTGCCTGTTTCGAACTGGTTTACAAAAATATCCAGACAGCTAGGTGAGTAAGCCGCGATGAGCGGGTGTATTTTTCCGAAAGCATCCGGCACTGCGGCATCATAACCGCTCAATGAACCGAGAACAGCCTTTGCCGCATCAGCAGGCACACCCGGCGCATCAGTGGAGATAACAAACACCGGAGCCCTGAAATGACGCAGAGCAGTGATAAGTCCCGCAAGCGGACACTGCTGTTCGTAAATATCCTCCACATGCTCCACAGAACCGCTGAGAACATTAAGGTACTTTGTAACGTCTTTAGAGATGACGGAAACATTGAACCCTTCACGGACAAACTTTTCGGATATATACTCAATAAGAGGTTTTCCGCGGAAGAGAGCCAGAGCCTTATCGGAGCCGAAGCGCCTGCTCTGCCCCCCCGCAAGGAGAGCTACGTTCAAAAGCATTGTAAAAAGAGATAGCACTTCTCTTTAAACATGGCAACTGATATATTGAGCATATCTAACAACAAGGTGACTGATGGAACAAAATAAAAACGGATTCGCCGAAAAGCTCAAGCTGGTGCTTATCGCAGTGATACTGCTTAACCTGATACACGCGGTGATCCATATAAAATCCTACACGAGAAACATAGAGACATACAAACACCACATAATAGACATGGGGATGAACTCTCTGAAATCGCTGGAAGGCGGAAGGCGGGCGTTCATGGTGTCCAGATATGCCGGAATGGACAGGCTGATACGCTTCGTTGAGGAACTCAGCACACAGAATTCAGTGCTGAATATGGTTATTTTCGATGAAGACGGAAAAATAATAGTCAACCCCTCCCCCGCCTACACGCCGCCTTACATGGGGGAGATAAGCGGGTACTCCATTGTTGAGAGCGGTGAAACAATAACAATTTATACATCCTTCAAGACATTCAGCAATCCTAACCACGGTCTCATGATGGAGCGAAGACAGGGACAGAGGATGATGGGGGAACCGCCCAATCCCGAAAACCTACAGGATATAACAGTTGCTCTTGTTATGGATTCCTCCGCTGTTGCCCTCGCAAAAAGACAGATGTACACAGGGCTTGTTCAGATAGGGATTATACTTGTTTTCCTCATAGTTGCATATGTGCTGGTAATACGCTTCATCAGGCTGCACCTGCTCCAGATTGAACGGTTCAAAAAGGTTGAACAGGAAGCAGAGATGGGCAAAATGTCCCACATCCTCGCCCATGAGATAAGAAACCCGCTGAGCTCAATCTCCGGTCTTATAAGTTTTGCCGCAAAAAAGGAGCAGAGCCCCGACATAAAAGACATCCTGGCTCACACAACGGACGAAATAAACAGGCTGAACACCATAGTAAACGACTTTCTCACATTCGGCAAAGAGCTCAAGGCGGACATGCAGAATATTTCAATCGGCGCTCTGGCTGACAAGACGATCAACCTTCTTTCCGCTGATTTCAAAAGCAAATCAGTCCGCATTGCGATCAACGGCGAGGATGCCCTGATAAAGGCTGATGCCGACAAAATGCTCCAGGTGCTGTTCAACCTGCTCCTCAATGCCCTGCAGGCATCGCCGGAGCATGGAACAGTGGAGATAGACTACAGCGAAAAAGGAATCACAGTGAAAAACGATGTGGCCGGAGAAGCACCTGAGAAAAACAGGCTCTTTGAGCCCTTTTACACAACAAAGGCAAAAGGTTCCGGTCTGGGGCTTGCGGTGGTGAAAAGGATATGCGCCCTCCACGGGTTTCAGGCGGAAGTTAAAAGCACAAACCCTTTTATTATAGAAATAAAATTCGGCAGGTAACTAGAAATGGCTGGCAGAATACTTATTGTTGATGACGAATCCAACCACAGACTGATGATTAAGCTTCACCTTGAAGACAACGGATATAAAACCGAGGAAGCAGCTAACGGAGCAGAAGCTCTTATCAAGCTTGATGATTTTGAGCCTGATGCAATCCTCCTTGACATGAAGATGGATATAATGGACGGCCTTACCTTTCTCACCCATGTTAGCAGAAGGGGGCTGACTGTGCCTGTCATAGTGATAACCGCATTCTCCAGCGTTAAAACCGCTGTGGAGGCCATGAAACTCGGCGCTGCGGATTATCTCACCAAACCTGTGGATATAGACCACATGCTTGAAACAGTGGCAAAAACACTGATTGAGAAAACTGTTATACCCCCCCTTGAATATGCTGAGGAATACAGCTTTGAAGGGGTTTACTCCGCAGACGGACTGGGGAAAATCATAGAACAGCTTAAGATGGTGGCTCCTCTGAATGCAACTGTTCTGATCCTCGGAGAATCGGGCACGGGTAAAGAGCTTATTGCCCGCTCAATACACGCCAACTCCCCGCGGAAGAACAAACCGTTCATAGCAGTGAACTGCGCCGCGTTGAATGAAAACCTCATAGAAAGCGAGCTCTTCGGCCACATGAAAGGCGCATTCACCGGAGCATCCGCAAACAAAGAGGGGCGCTTTGAGCTGGCGGACGGAGGCACAATATTTCTGGATGAGATAGGCGAGCTTCCCCCGCAGGTGCAGGCAAAGCTGCTCCGTGTACTTCAGGACAGAACGTTTGAGCGTGTAGGCGGAATCCGCACACTGACCACGGATGCGCGCATTGTGGCAGCCACAAACAAGGATCTCAAAACACTTTCGGAAAGAGGTGAATACAGGGAGGATCTGTATTTCAGGCTGTCGGTGTTCCCTGTGAATCTCCCTCCGCTCAGGGAAAGAAATCAGGAGATTGAGCCTTTGGTGAACTTTTTTATATCAAAATACGCCCAGAGATTCGGAAAACTGATTAAGGGAGCGGAAAGAAGCTATATTGATAAGCTGAAAAAATATCCTTTTCCCGGCAACATAAGGGAGCTTGAAAACATAGTGGAAAGAAGCGTTATTCTCTCAAAATCGGAAAGACTTACCCCTGACACCCTGCCACCGCTTGAAAACAGAAACGGCTGCGGTTCGCTGGACATGCGGGACAACGAAAAGGATCTTATAATCAAGGCGCTGGAAAAAACAGGCGGAAACAAAACCAAGGCGGCTGAGGTTCTGGGAATCTCGCGCAGAACACTCCACAGCAAAATAAACGAATTCGGCATTAAATAATGCCTGTATCTGTTACACCTCTTCCGGGTGTAACAGTTGCTTTAAGCTTATTTTACTGGAGAATGCCCATCAGGCAGAGAAAACCGAGCACAGCCAGACTGAAAGCGAATATACCGAGCCTTACTTCGTTATGTTCGTTGCGCACTTTATAGTTACCGTTCATATCATTCCTCCGGATAATCATTGACTCTTTCTGCTTATTATAATACTACTTTCCTGATACAATAACAGATGCAGATAACAGAAATTTCAGGTATAACAGATGGGTGATATATGACGGCTGATGACGGAAAATTCCTTTACGAAGAGATACAGGAACTGATCCTTGAAATGGTGAAAACAGGCAAACTGCAATCAGGAGGAAAGATTCCCTCCCTGCGGGAAACAGCACAGAAGCTGAAAACCAGCGTCACCACAGTCATGAAGGCTTATATGGAGCTTGAGCGCAAGGGTTTCATAGAATCACGCCCGAAATCAGGTTACTTTCTGGTAAACACCCAGATGCGCAGACTCCCTCAGCCGGAGGCCACAAGCCCCTCCCCCGTGCCCAACCCGGTCAGCAAGTTTGACCTTGTCATGCAGCTTTACTACACCATGGGGAAGACCAGCAAAATCTCATTTGCCGTGGCTGAACCCTCCTCCAAGCTTCTGCCCACTGACGAACTGGCGAAGATGATGAAAAAAGCCATGGCACAGACACCCAACCATTCATCATACGAAACAATAGGCGGCCTGCCGGAGCTGAAAAACCAGATAGCTTACCACATGCTCTCCAGCGGAATCACCATGCCAACGGACAAAATGATCATCACCTCCGGCGGTTCGGAGGCGATTTACCTTGCCCTCAAAATACTCACAAAACCGGGGGACAGCGTTATTGTGGAGTCACCCTGCTATTTCGGCTACACAAACATTCTCCACGCCCTTGGGATATACGCCCTTGAGCTCCCCACCCACCCTGTGACAGGGATAGACAAAGAAGCGCTCCGCCGCGCCCTGATGCGGGATGATGTGAAGGCGGCGATAATTCAGCCGAACTTCAACAACCCCCTCGGCTGCCTTATTCCCGAAAGCGACAGGCAGGAGATAACAGATATGTTCCGCAAAAGCGGCGCAGTTATAATAGAGGACGACATATACGGCGACCTGCCCCACGAAGGGGAGCGCCCCTCCACACTGTACCAGCATGACAGGGAATCTGTTATATACGTCTCCTCCTTCTCAAAAACAATTGCCCCCGGATACAGGGTTGCGTGGATGTGCTCCGAAAAATACCTCACCCCTATGTTCAAATACAAAGCCTCCACCACAGTGGACACAGTGCGCCCCACCCAGCTTGCGCTGGCGGAGTATCTGGCATCCGGTAAATACACACGCCACCTCAAGAAATTCAGAGGCACATGCTCATCACTTGTGGCTTCATTCACCAACGCCATTTCCAAATATTTCCCCGAAGGAACCAGAATCACCCGCCCGAAGGGAGGGTTCATCCTCTGGCTGGAGCTTCCCGAAACAGCAGATACTCTTGCCATATACCAGCGCGCCTCGCACGAAGGCATAGGCTTCGCACCGGGGACGGTGTTCTCATCGCAGGATAAGTATAATAACTGCATGCGCATTAACTGCGCCGTAGTGTGGAATGATGAAACGGAGATGTACCTGAAACGTCTGGGAGAACTCTGCCACAAAGCGTTTAAGGGATAAAAAAAACAGCCCGGAGAAATTCCGGGCTGCCTTTTTTGAAGAAAGATTATGAAAAAGTGTAATTGCTTATGTTATTCAACTATGCACTGAGCATTGCTGAATTTCACGTGAGCGTCAAGGAAGTGGAGTCTTTCCTTCTGGGCAAACTTGCAGTCTTCTATGAGACCGAAATACATTTCGCCTGCTCTGCCGCCTGAGGCGCAGTGGAAAATCAGATCCCCTTCTTTCGGAAGAAGAGAAGTGACAGCCTCGCAGCCTTCTTTGTACATTTTGTTCACGTCAATGTTTATTGCGCCTTCAATGTGACCGTTCTGGAATTCAGCGGGAGTCCTTACATCAACAATAATGATATTAGCAGGTCTGGAAGGAACAAGTGTTTTGAAGTAATCCTTGTCAACAGAACCGGGTTCTGCGCCCTGCTTGATTCCTGTTGCGGGAGCAGCAGCGGCAGCGGCTTTAGGAGCGGCAGCCGTCATTGTTCCGCCCATTTTTTCCCATTCGGGAAGGCCGCCCGCGTATATAAGCGGTTTTTTATAGCCGAGCTTCATAGCCTCTTCTGCAACAATGTGCGATTTAACGCATTCGTAACCGCCGCAGTAAACAACGAATGTCTCGTTTTTATCAGCGGGAAGAAGGTGCTTGAACTCTTCGAATTTATTGTCGGGAACATTTACGGAACCGGGGATTGTGCTTTTCGCGAAAACTCTTTCGGGACGGGCATCAACGAAAAGCGTTTTGCCGTCAGCCTGAAGTTTTTTTGCTGTTTCAAAGCCTATTTCGATAGCCTGACCTTTTTTTGTCCAGTCGGGCATGCCGTCAAGATAGATTTTTATGTTAGTGTAGCCTTTGTCTTTGAGCATTTTAGCGTCATCAAGGCTTTTTATGCAGTCCACACCGCCGCAGTAAGTGATTATGTATGTGTCTTTTGTCACTTTCTTTTCAGCGAGAACAGGGAAAAACTGCTCAAATTTGTTATCGGGGATGTTAACTGAGCCGGGGATGTGACCCTGATCGAATGTGCGCTCAGGTCTGGCATCCACAAGAACGCCTCTTGAAGCGTTGAACATGCCGTCGCCGACAACTTTTTTAACTTCGTCAAATTTGACCATTTCGAAACCGGATTCGGCTATCTGCTCCGCAACAGACTTAGCCTTCACTGCCTCGGCGGGGGCTGCTGCCTCCTTCGTTGCCGTTCCGCAGCCCACAGTAAAAAGAGCCATGCTGAGCACGGCAGTCATGAGAATTCTGCTTAACATACGCATTAAAAATACCTCCATCGGGGTTAATTAAAATTTATAACTCTGCCTGCCCCTTCACTCTTCCGCTTGATGAATACACGGGAACAGGTCTTTGTTATCAAAGGCTGTATCTGCATTTTTCGTAAAAATTAAACTAATAAATTATCAACAAACAACTAATTTATTATACTTATTTTTACGAAATTTACAATTTTAAAATCAAATAATGAATACGATTTATTCAATAAGCATTCTAACTATTTGAAATTAAAAAAGCAAATTACCAAGTAATTAACTATGATATATACTTATAGATAAAATCTATAATACTGACAAATATTTATCTATACGCCAATATATAGCGATTAATAAATATCTGTAATCCATCATAGGCAGTATTGCCCGCACAGCCCCTTTTTTCAGTGAGCCGTGCGGGCAGTTTTTAATTTCTAATGGTGGCTTTCCGTCTCAAGATTCAGGAACTTCTCCGCTGAGAAATACAGCAGGAAAAACACACCGAAGCCGAACATATAAACAAGCCATTCAAGTGCCGAAGGGCTGTACATGGCAAGTCCGAGCGCATCGGTAACTACTCCTGAGCCGGGGAAGCCTTCCCTCATAGGAGGAAGCTGACCCGCAACCACAAAGTCAAACCTTGTGAAAAACAGGCCGATGAGGAAAATGAACCCGGCAAGGCTAAGCTTTTTCACGCTGCCTTTAGCAGTCACTATGAGCGCAAGGGGCAGAACAACCGCCAGAAGCATTTCGCCTATCCAGAAGTTGAACGCTAAAGGCCCGGAAACAAGTGCCATGACGGACATGTAAGCATCCCCCGGCTCAGTAAATATTGATGAAAGCATCTTCCACAGGTAAAGAAACATCATCACCCCTATTCCGCCGCCCATGAGCTTGCCGAGGGAGAGCATAGAGGGTTTCAGTTCTTCGGGAAGGCTGCCTTTATAAACTATATTATGCACGAGGATAAGCAGTGCTGCCCCGGCTGTAACCCCTGAAACCACAAGGAAAGTGGAGAAGTATATCCCGTGATACCAGTCCCTGGCGTTAAGCGAACCGAAGACATAGCCAAGGTTGCTGGTCGCAAGCACACCCACAAGAAGAGCGAGGAAGCCCGCAACAGCAGCAAGCTTATGATCGCTTTCTGTCTGGTTCGGTTTGAATATCAGGTAAAGCTCAAAGGCGAGTATAACAAGCTCAATACCGTAGAACATACCCATCCAGAAGATGGGAGCCTTGAAGTTCGGGCTTATCATCATGTAAACCATTCTCAGCGGGTTGCCTATCTCCATAAGGATCTGCGTGAAGCCCGCAAGGAGAACAATTGTAGCCAGAACAACTATCCTTTTGCTTATCTTCGCATATTTTTCATATCCGAAAGCATGCCCCAGACCGCCTATGAAAGCTATCCCGGTGGAGATGATAACAAAATAGGCATATGAGGAGATCAGAAGCCCCCACGGAACCTGTCTGGTTACGCCGTAGGATTCATGGTGTCCTTTTACGAACACAGTAACAACCGCAACCGCCCCCACAGCGCAAAGTATAAGGCCGAGGACTATGAAAGGCATGGCGGGAATGTCCTTATTATTAACTATAAGGGACTTCAAAAAAGATTTTCCGTGGTTTTCCGTATGTGCTGCCATCAGAACATCCCCCTTATTTTATATAGTGCAGCCGGGGTCTGGTATTCTTCTCCGGCTTAAGCTGATAAGAATGGTTACGCGCAAGCACTTTGCTTGCTTCACTTTCAGGATCGTTAAGATCACCGAAAACCCTTACCCTTGTGGGGCATGTTTCCACACAGGCCGGTTCCCTGCCTTCGGGCTGACGCTGGTAGCAGAATGTGCATTTGTCTATGGCGTGAAGATGAACGTTTTCGTATCTCGCGTCATAGGGGCATGCGGTCATGCATGCTTTGCAGAGAATGCACTTGTCATAGTCTATAAGCACAACACCTTCCGGTGATTTATAGGTCGCCTTGGTGGGGCAAACGCTTGCACAGGGTGTGTTCTCGCAGTGCTGACACTGTGAGGGCTGATATTCCTGCGAGAGGTTCGGGTAAGTGCCCTTAAGCTCAAGCTCGCTGACCCATATTCTGTATTCGCTGTCACCGGGGTGGATCATATTCTCAAACTTGCAGGCAACGGTGCATGCCTTGCAGTTGAGGCATTTTCTGGCATCAAGAACAATGCCGAATTTTTTGGTAGCCATCTGCCGTTACCTCCTAAGCCTTGCTTACGGTTACAAAGGTTTCATGCATAGCTGCATTACCGGAAATGGGCTCTATGTAGTCCTCAAGAATTGCTGCCTGTGAGGCGCCCTTCTGATAAACAAGGCTCATCCCTTTTGAAACGCGGCCGAACCCGTGTGCGTAGTAAACGCAGTCGGGGCGGATCTTCTCTGTAACTTCGGCTCTGAGCGTCTGTTCGCCCACTGAGCTTTTCACAACAACTCTGTCACCGTTTTTGATGCCGAGTCTGAAAGCCTCCTTGGTATTGATCCAGAGGGTATTTTCCTTCTGTATCTCCCAGAGGTATTCGTTGTTCTGCGTTCCGGTGTGGGTGTTCCAGCCGTGTCTGCCGAGGATAAAACGGTACTGGCCATTCTGGGGCTGTCTTGCTCTTCTGTAAACAGGAAGGGAATCAAGCCCTTTTTCGGGGTATTTCACGTTGGTGAATTCTATTTTCCCGCTTCTGGTTTTGAAGCGGAAGCCCTCTCCTGAGGTTGTGCCGTAAACACCCTGATCGGTTTTGTAGATCACACCCTCTTTAAGGAGCCTTTCATAACCGTTTTCATAGCCGCTGACCTGATACTTGATGTAATCCTGTATCGGGGCATGGAGAATAGCCTCAACGAAGTCTTCCTTGAAGTACTCAAGCTCTTCCTCATCTGTATCATCCCAGAGCTCAGGAATTTTCAGCATCTCATCCACTATTCCCGCTGTTATCTCAAACATTGACTTGGTCTGGTAAACAGGCTCAATACACGCCTGACGGAAGGTAGCTATGGGCCAGATTCCCGCAAGGTTGTGCACCACGTCCCATCTTTCCAGATAAGTGGATTCGGGAATAACCAGATCCGCGTAGTAGGCGGTGTCTGACATCTGAATATCTATCATGCAGATAAAGTCCATCATCTCCATCATTTTCAGGGTTTTCGCCCTGTTGGGAGCAGCTTCCACAAAGTTCTGCTTGTAGATCATCATCATTTTTACGGGATAAGGCTCACCCTTAAGGACAGCCTCGCGGAAGCGGATCCAGCTTCCGTCCTTCTCGCCGAGGTATGCAACGGAGTCAAGGGGAAGTCCCGCCTCTTTTCTGGCATCATCCGGGAGGTTGTTGTCAAACTCGCCGAAGGATTCCACATCGAGCCTTTCCTCAACCATGTCATAGAAAGGATACATGACATCGGGGGTCTTGAGGGGAACACCGGCTTTGGGAACTATGCCGCCCGGAACATCCCAGCAGCCGCAAAGGGCGGGGAGAATGGCACAGGCTCTGCGGAAGGCAACGTCATCCACATACCACGATGTTCTCCTGCCGGGGTAAACCACGGAGCGGGGAGCATATTTTGCAAATTCGCGGGCGCACCAGCGAATCTCAGAGGCGGGAATTTCGCACTCCTTCTCTGCCCATTCCGGAGTATACTGCTGAACATGAGCCTTGAGATCCTCAAAGCCTTCGGTCATATTCGCCACGAACTCTTTATTATAAAGCTCTTCGTTGATTATCACGTTTATCATGCCGAGCATGAAAGCCATGTCAGTGGCGGGTTTAACCGGATACCACTTATCAGCTTTCGCGGCAGTGTTTGTAAATCTGGGGTCCAGAACCACAAGCTGCTGACCTTTCGGTCTGTAGCGGAGGAAGTCCATAGAATCGGGTGTGACAATCGCTTCCGCCCTGTTGGCGCCGGGCATTATAACAAACATTGCATTAGCCAGATCCGCGTCAGGATAAACTCCGTAAACGGATGACCAGCCCTGAATTGTTGATGAGAGACAGAGCGAAGGGTGACGAACCGTATTCAGAGAGCCGTAGGTCTGTGCCAGCATATGGAAGCTGCCTTCCTGAAGCCCTTCTGAGGAGAAGAAGGCCACGGCGGAGCGGTTTTCATATTTTGCTTTGGCCTCAGCGAACTTCTGAGCGACGATCTGGAAAGCCTCTTCGTATGAGATTTTTCTCCATTTATTCTCGCCTCTTTCACCGTCCCTTACGAGCGGTGCTTTAAGCCTTTCGGGGTTGTAGGGTTCCTCCGCGCCTGCATTGCCTCTTGCGCAAAGCATTGAGCGGCTTTTAAAAAAATGGGGGTTGGGGTTAAGCTTTTTGATGCGCCCGTTAACCACGTGGGCATAAAACCCGCATTTGTTAACGCACATTTCACAGGATGAAGCGACGTGTTTTTCGCCCTTTTCCCCTGTCTGCGCATCACCGTGTCCGCTTTCCGCAACCGCCGTGAGGGATGAAAGATTCGCTGCCGCCACTGCCGCCGCGAATGCCCCTCCGGAAGCTGCAAGAAACTTCCTGCGACTGAGCTTCATATGAATGGACCTCCTGTTATATCACTAATCTAACCGACAAGTTCGTTTACTAACCGACTGTACACTGTATACAATATACACTTATATCTATATCTGTTTTTCCTAATATTCGCAAGTATAAATATTTTAAATTATAACATTGTTAGAATACTATCTGCCTACTGGGAAAAGGCGCTAAACTCTCTATGACCAAAATCTGATGTGCGGACATGAAGCGGAACAAAGTTTGCAGCAAGGTCATTTATAAGCCTTAAAGCGGGAGCCCCGGAAAGAGCCCCCGCATAAAATTTTTAGAAACTGTAAGTAAAGGAACCGTAGAATTTCTCAACCTTATCAACAACAGGCATCATAGCGTGAAGACCGTTTACGTCGTCAATCTTGGTGGGCGCGCCCATGGGGTTGCCGCTGCCTGTGTATTCATAGTCGAAATACTGATAGCCGATTGTGGCGAACAGCTTGTTGTCAACTATGGGCTGATGGTAGTAAACCTCGTAAACCTTACCTCTCACTGCGAGTTTGCTGCCCACAATGTCATCCTCGCCCGCGGTGAAGTTTATCCAGTTTTTGCTTCCCTGGTTGTATTCAAACCCAAGCTTGCCGCCTGTTACAGGAAGCGCGGGAGTTGTCACGCCCACCCATACCATGTTGCCGTGCTTGCTGCTGTCTGAACCGAGAAGTTTGTCCTGATCCATAAACTGGAACATAGGGTTGTTTGATCTGCCGTCCGGGTGGGTCTGGCTGAGGTTGTATGAGGCAAACCAGTTAAAGCCGAAGTTCTCGCCCTGAACAAGGAAGGCATGCATTTCTATGTCGCCTATTTCCGCTGTGGGCTCAAACCTTGAGGCGTAGCCGCCGTAGTTGGGGTTAAACGAATATTCGTCGTACTGTCCGTCCATGTTGTAGTCTTTGCCGCTTATATAGAAGGGCATAGCTACCATTCCGGTGAAGCCGTCTGTCACTCCGAATCCTCTGGCGTAGTTGTACCAGACTTTGTACTGCTCATCGTCATAGAACTTGACAATGATTCCGCCGAACTCAACATCGTCCACATTGGGATTGGAAATGAGACCGTTGTTGGCGGAAAGAGCGTTTGCTGTACCCCACTGACCTTCAAATCCTTTGCCGTAGCAGAATTTTATGAAGGAGCCGGGAACCCATTCATCAAAGTCAAACTGGAGTGACGCGCCGTCGAAGTTCCACTGGATGATGGAAGCCACGGGAGAACCGCCGAGAACGGAGTTCTCATGGTTTTCATAACCGGGGCCGTAGGTGGAGGGGCGGCGTCCGAATGAGAAGTGGTAACCCACATCGCCTATATTGTTTTTGTAAACAAAGTAGGCTCTCTCAACATGTACAGAGTCATCTGTGGGAACAGCAGCGGAGTTGCCGTCAAGATACATGCTCTTGAATGTTCCGTCGAAGAACCTGATGTTGTTGGAATCGCCCCATGATTTATACATAACAAGCCTGCCCGCGAAGCTGAGGTTGTTGTTGACCTTGCTGTTGAGACGCAGACGGAGTTTGTTGGTAAACATAGAGCTGTTTTCGGCACTGTACTTTCTGGGTTTTACACCCTTGAACATAGATTTCACTACCGCAGCCTCTGCAGAGGAGAGAGTGTTGTCGTTCATAAGGTAAGCAAACGCCATCATGTTTGCCATCATCTGCGCCTGAGCCGCCTGAGCAGGGTCGTTCAGGTCAAGACTGTTCATGGTGGCAACGGCTATAACAACGTCCTGATAATCCGTAACGCCGTTCATGTTGCCGTCTGCGAGGCCTGTCATGCCTGTAAACTCAATCATACCGTCTACCCAGTCGGTATTACTGAAATTACCCATGCCGTCACTGCCGATAAGTGCACCGAAATTCATCTGGAATTCCTGCGCAACCGCTGAGGTTCCCATAAGTTCGTTATAAAGAGCCCCGAATTCCTGCTGATAGTTCTGCATGAAAGCATCGTTCCAGAAGTCGCCGTTTGTGTCCCATGCGGAACCGCCGGCGGAGGAAACAAGTGTACCCTGAAGCCAGAGGCTCATCATGTCGTTGGCGTATGCGGGAAGCGCACGCACATCGTCATAGCTGATGGAGTCAAGCCTTGTCCTCAGTTCAACACCGAGAGTTGTTTTGTCAAGCGCCGTGTGACGTTCTGTCACGTCCACACGCTTGCTGATTGTGTCTATCTCCTGCTGGAGTGCGGTTATCTGGTTTTTGAGATCCTCAAGGGAAGGATCTGCCGCAAAAGCAAGAGAGACAGACATGAATACTGTTAAAAGCGCAACGAGAAGCTTATTCATAAACTGCCCCCATAAAGGAATGAAAATTTATATAAACCGTGCCGAAGGGAGCACAGGCCTATACCTAAGTGTTTATGCACTTAAGGCAGGCATTGAAGGGAATGCCTGCCGTGCACATATATTTTCCTTAACCGCAGGTTTCAGGCTGATCGCTGTCCAGCGCGTGGTTTTTAAGATATTCGTACATATCTTCCCAGTCGCTGGGCTGGAGAGCTTCATGAGAAGCACCTTTTGCTTTGTGAGCAGCATCAATCTTAGCGTGGTTGCCGTCAAAAAGGGCTTTCCACTGAGCCTGTGTTTTTGAAACGGGAGAAAGATCAGAAGCTTTGCTTCCGTCATGACATGCCGTGCGGCAGCTTTTCTTCCATGTTCTTTTACCTTTTCTTTCATTTCCCGCAGCAAAAGCGGTAGCAACCGCAAAAGCGAGAATCAGAGCCACTGTGAGAGCCATAACAGCTTTTCTTTTCATACTAGACCTCCAAAATTTAACGGGCTTTAACCCTTTAGTTTTTATTTTTATCCGAAGATAAGCTCTTCGAAAATCTGTTCTGCATCAGCAAGAAAGCCCTGAACAAGCCTTCCGGCGGTTTTGTAAAACTCCTGCTCTGCCTCCTCTGTCACCTTAGCGGCAAAAGAGCCTGCAAAAGCAGGGAAGAAATCCCTCATGATCTCAAGCAGGGTAAAAAAACTGCCGACACTGCATGAACCGGAACCGGCGGCTATTTTTTCTGTCAGCACGGAGCAGAACTCAAGCACAACACTGATATGATCCTCAAGCTCGGTTGCAGGAGCACTCATAACGAAACCTTCCGCCTCCATAAGCTCTTTCAGGCGAATCATTTTATCGCCCCAGAGAAGCTTTTCCTCGCTGAGCCAGCAGGAAGCATAGGGATTGGCTTTCATGCCGCCGGGAGCGTTGATGAAAAGACGCACATAGTCATATTCCATCTCACGTCTGTCCGTGAGTTCAAGGGTTCCGGCGGAATATTCATCAGCAAAAGACTGAAAATCAGAAATGTATTTCAGGAGAGTGTCGTAGACAGGCGCATCCGGATACCTGTAAACAAGGGAAAGGAACATAAATGCGGCGGAAAGGCTCACCAGACCCTCATTGTCAGGGTTTGTGCCGGAGAGAACATCAGTGGCTCTCTCATAGTTGTTTTCCGCAAAAGCGTTTTTCAGACCTGTCATTGAACTCATAATAAAAAACCTCAGGACTCAACTTTGATTAATCTATATTATCTATCTGATATTCACCATATTCTAAGATTGGAATATAGCTACTATACCTATGTATAAAAAAATGTAAAGAGTTTTTTGTATACAATATACATTTTAATTCATCTCATAAATTATAGTTACATAATATGTTTTCCTGATATTTAAAAGACTAATTCCGACATATGTTACTTTTTTGTTACGTAACTTATTTATCACTAAAGAGTTTAGCATGGCAATATTTTAGAAATAAAACATTAAAATAAACTGTCTGAACAAAATCAATGTCAATTCATAGTAAAGTTGAATAATCAAAATATTGTGTTTTTTGAATCAATTTCTTTTTTTACAGGATTCGGCAAAAAAAACCGCCGCGGAATGCGGCGGCTCATTAATTCATTTTATCATGTCAGTATATCCGACCAGATACTCAGCGCCCAGTCATCCGCATGCTTCGCATAAAGCTCGGAGCGCGCAGGAGAAAGCCCGCCGCCTCTGCTGGTTATCATTTTTGTGTTTTCATCATAGTCGTAAACACCGGAGATGAAGATGGCTTCCTTATCGTTAACCATGCTGTAGCAGGTATTCACAAGGTTAGGTTTCAGCGGCTCCCTGCCGTTCAGCTGACTGACCACAGCGGCGGCGGCCACCTTACCCATGGAGTTGGCAACAAAGCCGGACTTTGGCACAGGCCCCACAGTTCCCGCATGGGTGGAATCGCCGAGGACAAACACATCCTTAAGCGCCTGTGATTCCAGAGTAAACGAATTAACCTTAACCCAGCGTTCCGTTTCAGGCAGAAGCCCCGCTTTATATGCGAATAAACCTGCCTTCATGTCGGGAATTATATTCGCAACCCCGCCCCTGAAATCCCCGTTGGTGGTTTTCACGGTTCTGCTTTTAACATCCACACCCTTCACAACAGTATCGGGAACATACTCTATCACATCCTTATAATAGTCATCCCACGCGGCGTGGAAAAGCTTGCCTTTTGAGGCTATATCCTCATTGCCGTCAATAACTATCAGCTTGGAGCCTTTCTTATTGTTCTTAAGATAAAAGGCTATCTGGCATGCCCGTTCGTAAGGTCCGGGCGGGCATCTGTACGGTGCAAGGGGTACAGTGAGAAGCACATTCTCACCGTTTTTAAGATTTGCAAGCTGTTCCCGGAGGAGGATAGTCTGTCTGCCCGCCTTGTAAGCATGGGGGAAAACATCCTCAGCCGATTTTGACCAGCCCTCAATCTTTTCATACATAAACTCAACACCGGGGGAAACGATAAGCTTGTCATACTCTATGCGCCCTGCCGCGGTGTGAAGCTGTTTTGCTGCGGCATCAAGCCCCGTGGCCTCGGTCTTAATTATTTTTATGCCGTAGTTTTTTGACAGGCTGTCATAGGTGAAGGTGATCTCCTGAATAGTTCTCAGACCTGACAAAACAAGGTTGCTCATCGGGCAGGAGACAAAGTTGTCCAGCCTCTCCACAATAACAACCTCAATGGACGGATCGCCCAGCTTAATGTATTTTGCCGCGGTCAGTCCGCCCCAGCCGCCGCCGAGCACAACAACCCTTTTGCCGGATTTAGGCAGGATGACCTGTTCCTGCTGCTTATTTATATTGAGGCTCAAACCGCCCGCACAGCCGGAAATGCCCGCAGCGGCTATCACTGCGGCGGAAGCCTTGACAAAGTCTCTTCTCGATAAACCGCTCATCTGTTCCTCCCCAGTTCTGTGAGATAGGAAACCATGGCATCTATCTCAACTTCGCTGACATCCTTAAGGAAAGCCATTTCGTCCGAGGGGAGAAGCCCTGCCTTATACTTCATCAGCACATTTTTGAGGTAGCCGGGAGCCTGACCTGCTATTGCGGGTGTTTCCCCTTCCCCTTTGCCGTTGTCAGTGTGACAGCCGAAGCAGGAGTAATCCTCAATGAGCCTGACAGTTGCGCCCATATTGTAGCTGTTTATTTTAACTCTGGAATCGACCCACTTTTTATCTGCCATCCATTCGGATATGGCGGCAAGCTGTTCTTCTGTGTAGCCGGAGGCCATAAGGGACATCTCCACACTGTGGGAGCGTTTCTTCTCTTTCAGTTCAAGGAGAACTTTTTTAAGATACTCGGCATTCTGTCCGCCGATAATGGGAATAAATGCGCCGGGCGAGGCTCCGTTTGTCCCGTGACACCCTGCGCACGTTTTCGCGGTTCTTTCCGCGGTGTCTCCTCCTGCTGCTGCCCACACACTAAGGCTTGAGAGCACAAGGATAGAGAGCAGATAAAGCGCTGACCTCTTCATTAATACCTCCGTTCTTCTTAAGGGAAAAAGACAGGTAACCGCCTGAGACTATTTCAGAAGTTTGGTGAACGAGCTCCCGTCGGCATATCCGTAAACATCAGCCGAACGGACAGCCACCACACCTGCAACACCTGCTTCGCCTTCAAGAATTTCTACCAGAGAATCGCGTGACATCTTCATCACCGGTTCGCCAGCTAAACTACGGTTCCCATACAATGATACACCTTTATTTGCATAAGCCAAATTCTTTGTGAGAGTAAAATTGTCCACTTTTGTATTTATCGAGGTCAAAGTCTCTCTGTAAGCCACGAAGAGATCTATTATCTGCTTGTATTTTTCTTCTATTGCTGCGTTTCTGCGGTTTATTATCTCTATATTCTGCTTCACCTCATCAAACTGAACAGTGAGTTCGCCCAGACGTTTTGAGTTCTCCGTTTCACCGCCGGAGGAGAACCCGGCAAGGATTGTCTGCCCTGTTTCAACCTTAGGCTCCTTGGCTCCGCATGCGGCTAAAAGTGTTGATATACAAATAACATAAGTAAGCTTTCTCATATAAAGACGCTCCGTGACACAAAATATTTTAAAATACGGCCTTTAATAATGCTCAAACCCCTTGACTAAAGAGGTTTCTTTTGATATACATCACCTCTTACAAAAATACTAGAGGTGAAAAGTGGCCCACACACTTTGTGCTAACAAAAGAATCAGACAGGACAGAAAAAAAGCTCTGGCTAACAAAGCTTATAAATCCAAAATGAGAACTGCCGTTAAAAAATTCCTTTCGGCTGTTTCAAGCGGAGATAAAACTGCGGCGGCAGAAGCTTTTAAAAGCGCTGAAGTTACAATAAGAAAAGTCACAACTAAAGGCGTTATTCACAAAAATCAGGCTTCCAGAAGAGTTTCCAGACTCGCTGTCCGTCTTAACGCGATGGGGTAGTTTTCAGATAATATATACCCCGGCTATCATCAGATGTCGGGGTTGTTGTCTGATTTCTTCTTTCCCTACTCAATCCCTACGTTTACTTTAACAGGCTTAAGCACTCTTTCCATATCCTTGGGATCAATAATAACCAAAAACCCTCTTTTTCCCCCGTTTATCAATATTTTATCAAGCTCGAATATACTTTCCTCAGCATAAACGGGCATCTGTTTCTTTGTACCGAATGGGGATGTTCCGCCGACCATGTAGCCGGTGTGTTTGTTCGCGGTGTTCGGGTCGCAGGGATGGAGTGTCTTTGCCCCTATGAATCTGGCAAGGTTTTTCAGGGAAATTTCCCTGTCCCCATGCATCAGGACAACCATGGGCTTCCTGTTTTCATCTTCCACAATAATGGTTTTCACCACTATGTGCTCCTCGACTCCAAGCTCCTTCGCGGACTGGGCAGTGCCGCCCTTTTCAACATATTTATAAAGATGCCCCTCAAAGGGAACCTTTGCCGCTCTCAAAACGCGTATCGCCGGGGTAACGGGTAAATCAGACATAGTAGATGCCTCTTCTCTCTATGATACTTCAATGACAACTGCAGAGCCCCAAGAAATTACCTTCTTTCCGGAGTCCATGTCCTCACCTGTCCATTTACAATGATTACCTGAAAAAGTCATCTTGAGTTTTTGTCCGGACACTCTGCAGACACAGCTTTCTATACTGTTACAGCATTCCTCAAGGCACTTTTTGCAATCGTCACAGTTATCACACTGAACTTGTGATTTAAAAAAGAAAGACGCAAAAGCAGCATATTGTAAATCACCGGATCTTATTTTACCGTAACGATTGACAAGCTCTTTCAGTCTTTTATAGTCCTTCTCGAATTCACTGAGTGACCACTTTCTTTTGACCTCAATGGTTCCAACAAGCTTATCATTATTCCATAAAGCAATATCTGCTCTGCCATAATTCCGCAGGGCATCAGGAATACGTCCGGGCTTATTCAAGCCCCTGTTGTATTCATAAAAAGAGACCAGAGGCTCTTCAAGCCGTACAAAGCCTCTGCCGGGATAGAATTTATTTAATATGCTGAATACTGAGTTTGCAATCGAAACAGAAACATATGACTCTACCCCCATATCACTGATCCAAGTACCGCCGGTTATCATTTCATACTGCTTATTGGCATCAATAATTGCATTTAAAATTGTCTGTGTTGTTTCTTTTTTTCTTATCATAGTACCCCTTAATACTTCCTGAAAGCATCCAGAAGGCGGCGTGAGGCGGCGGAGGGGGCGGTTACACCTTTGGCTACTGCCTCCTGCACCTGCGGGAAGATGCCTTTTACGTTTTTATTATTGAGAAACAGAGACTTAAGGTCGTCCATCAGCAGGCTCCACATCCAGTCCACAGACTGACTGCGGCGTTTTTCCTCAAACTCGCCGGATTTTTCCATAGCCTCACGGAAGCTCATCAGCATTGTGCGCACGTCCTCCATCCCTTCGTGTTTAAGAGCGCTCACTGTGTGCACCGGAACCGACCAGTTCCTGCTTTTTGGGCGGAGGATATGCAGAGCGGTTATGTACTGTGATTTTGCGAGTTCCGTCTTGTTCCAGTCGATGTCTGCCTTATTGATCACCACAGCGTCCGCAAGTTCCATAACACCTTTTTTGATCCCCTGAAGCTCATCCCCCGCTGTTGCCAGCTGGAGCAGCATGAAGAAGTCCACCATGGATGCCACAGCCGTTTCCGACTGTCCCACACCTACGGTTTCGACTATGACTATATCATACCCTGCCGCCTCGCAGAGGAGCATTGTCTCCCTTGTGCGTCTGGCAACTCCGCCAAGGGTATCTCCGGCGGGTGAAGGGCGAATGAATGCGTTAGGATCGCGGGAGAGCTCCTCCATTCGCGTTTTATCGCCGAGGATGCTTCCGCCTGTTATCTGTGAGGAAGGGTCAACGGCAAGCACCGCCACTTTGTGACCCAAAGAGGTGAGATGCCTGCCGAAAGATTCGATGAACGTGCTTTTACCCACACCGGGAACACCAGTGATCCCTATCCGGAGAGACCTGCCGGAATGCGGCAGGAGCCTTTCCAGAAGCCCGGCCGCCTGTTCGGCGTGTTCGGGCTTGCGGCTTTCGATCAGGGTTATCCCTTTGCCGATAGCCCTGATGCTGCCGTTTAAAATCTGCTGTGTGAGTAAGTCCAAATCCATTATGAGACTTTCTTTTTCCTTATGGCTTCCAGAGTTTCTCTGGCTGATTTTGTTATTGGTGTGCCGGGACCGAATATGCAGGATGCTCCGGCAGCATACAGCGCGTCATAATCCTGACGGGGGATAACCCCTCCGCAGACAATGACAACATCATCCGCGCCGAGCTTGCGAAGCTCTTCTGCGAGGTGAGGCACAAGGGTTTTGTGCCCTGCCGCGAGGCTTGACACACCAATGGCGTGAACATCGTTCTCCACTGCCATTTTTGCCGTTTCAGCAGGTGTCTGGAACAGAGGCCCCACATCCACATCAAAACCGACATCAGCAAAGGCCGTGGCAACAACCTTCGCGCCTCTGTCGTGTCCGTCCTGCCCCATTTTGGCAATGAGGATTCTGGGTCTGCGCCCTTCCTCTTCGCTGAATGAGTCTATATCTTTTTTGATTTGCGCAAAATCTTCACTTTCTTCAAACACTTTGCCGTACACTCCGGATACAAGCTTAATCTCCGCCTTGTGTCTGCCGAAAACCTTTTCCATCGCGTCTGACATTTCGCCCACTGAGGCACGTTTTCTGGCGGCATTCACACATGCCTCAAGGAGGTTGCCCTGCCCGGTTTCAGCGACCCTTGTTATCTCCTCAAGGGCTGCACGGCACTCCGCCTCGTTACGCTCCGCACGGAGCTTATGAAGGCGTTTTATCTGCGCCTCGCGCACCGCAGTGTTGTCAATATCAAGCACGTCAATGGGGTTTTCCTTGGCGAGCCTGTATTTATTCACACCGACTATGACATCATCGCCTATATCGATCCTTGCCTGTTTTCTGGCGGCGGACTCCTCGATTTTAAGCTTAGGCATACCGGACTCTATAGCCTTGGTCATGCCGCCGAGGGCATCTATCTCTTTGATAAGCTTACGCGCCTCGCTGATCAGCGATGCAGTCAGTGATTCAACATAATACGAACCGCCCAGAGGGTCAACAACATTGCATATGCCCGTCTCCTCCTGAATAACAAGCTGAGTGTTTCTGGCTATGCGGGCTGAGTGGTCGGTGGGGAGAGCTATTGCCTCGTCCAGTGCGTTGGTGTGCAGAGACTGAGTTCCGCCCAGAACAGCGGCCATAGCCTCTATTGTGGTTCTTATGACGTTATTATACGGATCCTGCTCCGTGAGGCTCCAGCCGGATGTCTGGCAGTGGGTGCGCAGAGCGGATGAGAGTGCGTTTTTCGGACTGAACTGGCTCATGAGCTCCGCCCAGAGGAATCTTGCCGCGCGGAGTTTGGATATTTCCATGAAGAAGTTCATGCCTATGGCAAAGAAAAACGAAAGCCTCGGTGCGAACTGATCAACCTCAAGCCCTTTGGCGATGGCGGCTTTCACATACTCAACACCGTCAGCGAGGGTGAAGGCGAGTTCCTGAACATTGTTCGCTCCGGCCTCCTGAATGTGGTAGCCGCTGATGGAGATTGAGTTGAACTTCGGCATGTATTTGCTGGTGTACTCGATGATGTCCGAAATGATGTTCATGGAGGGTTCAGGCGGATAGATGTAGGTGTTGCGCACCATGAACTCTTTCAGTATGTCGTTCTGAATTGTGCCTGAAAGCTTGTCCTGAGTGACTCCCTGCTCCTCAGCGGCGATTATATAAAGCGCCATAATGGGCAGAACCGCTCCGTTCATTGTCATGGAAACCGAAACATCCGCAAGGGGGATGTCCTTGAACAGGATCTCCATATCCAGAATGGAATCAATGGCGACTCCTGCCTTGCCCACATCACCTACCACTCTGGGATGGTCAGAGTCATAACCTCTGTGAGTGGCGAGATCGAACGCAACGGAAAGCCCCTGCTGCCCCGCAGCGAGGTTGCGGCGGTAAAAAGCGTTTGACTCCTCCGCAGTGGAAAAGCCAGCATACTGGCGCACAGTCCACGGACGCCCGGCATACATGGTGGCCTTCGGGCCGCGCATAAAAGGGGCGAAGCCGGGAATTGTATTTATATTTTCGAGTTTTTCAAGATCTTCAAGGGTGTACAGTGGTTTTACTCTTATGCCTTCCGGAGTGTCCCACATTAGGGATGAAACGTCTTCCTTCTTAATCTCCTTGGCGGCGAGCTTTTCCCAGTCCTGTAGGGTCTTCTTATCAAAACCTGCCATGTTGTTTTCTCCGTTTAAAAAGCGATGGGAGAACCGTTCCCGGCTCTCCCTTCAACTATATCATTACAAGTTTAAATTTTAAACTCCGTCTATTCCACAACCGCGAGCTTATCTCCGGCTGCAACAGTCTGATCCGGCTTAACGAAAAGCTCCTGAACAACTCCGTCCTTAGGTGCTTTGATCTCGTTTTCCATCTTCATTGCAACGAGGATCATAAGCGGCTGTCCTGCCTTGACTTCCTGCTCAGGCTCCACAAGAACCTTCCAGATCATTCCGGGCATCTGCGCCTCTATAACCTGACGGCCTTCAAGCCCTGCCGATGTGCGGAGCTTCATGAGACGCTTCATCTCATCAAGAACCTCAACATCAAAGTGGTCGCCTCCCATAAGAACAGAAAAGTTGTCCCCTTTTTCGGTTATGTCTATATCGTAAGAGCATCCGTCAATAATGATCGAGTACAGATTGTCGCCCATGCGCGCGAAGTCAACCGTGCTTGTTTTGCCGTCAATACTGACGGTGAACACATTCGAGGTCTCCTCCACAATGTCTATGGTGTATTCCTGCTCGCCTTTATCAACCGTTGCGAAGTACTGTCTTTTAGTTATCATTATCCACCCCTTATCCGAGCCTGTTTCCGAGGCTTGTCAGCCTTCCGAAGCGTTTCCAGTTGCTTTCGCCCACATCCCTTCTGGTGACGGAGCGCTGGGCTGAGATCTTCTCACTCAGAAGCTGCTTGATAGCAGCAGCGATGAGCGCAACAGAGGGATCCTTCTGTTCTTTACGTTGAAGATCTTCCATGTCGAACTTAGAATCGATGAAGCCGGTGTCATAGTTGCCCGCAAGGAAAGTTTCGTTCTTAAGCACACGCTGGTGGAACGGTATGGATGTTTTAATGCCCGATACCTTGTATTCTGTAAGTATCCTTTTCATGGCTATGATAGCGCTCTCTCTTGTTTTGCCGAAGGAGCACACTTTAGCTATCATAGGGTCATAGTAAAGGGGAACTTCGTAGCCAGCGAAGGCTCCGCTTTCCACCCTTACGTTCGGACCGCCCGGAGTTTCGTACACGGTGATGAGCCCCGGTGAGGGAGCAAAGTTGTTGCTGGGATCTTCTGCGTAGATCCTGCACTCAATAGCGTGTCCGTTCCTGACTATCTCTTCCTGCTTGTAGGTGAGGGTTTTCCCTTCGGCAACCTTGATCATCTCGGTCACTATATCGACCCCTGTGATCATCTCCGTTATGGGGTGCTCAACCTGAAGCCTTGTGTTCATTTCAAGGAAATAGAAGTTCTGATCCTCACCGACGATGAACTCCATGGTTCCAGCGCTGTAATAGCCGATAGCCTTAACAGCCTTCACCGCAACATCATACATCTTCGCCCTTGTGGCATCGTTTATGAAGGGTGACGGAGCCTCTTCTATGACCTTCTGGTGGCGGCGCTGGATTGAGCATTCACGCTCAAAGAGGTGAAGCGCATTGCCGTGCTTATCGCCCAGAACCTGTATCTCAACATGGTGCGGGCCTATGATGAACTTCTCAATGTACATATCCCCGTTGCCGAAGGCGTTTGCAGCCTCGGAGGAGGCCATACGGAAAGATGATTCGAAGTCTTCCTCACTCTTAACAAGCCTCATCCCTTTTCCGCCGCCGCCGTGAACGGCTTTCAGCATTATGGGATAACCGACTTCGCGCGCAGTTTTCTTCGCCTCTTCAACGTCGCGTATAGCGTTCTTGGTTCCGGGAACAACAGGCACACCCGCCTCAACCATTGCGTTTCTTGCGCCGGTTTTGGAGCCCATGAGCTTGATGTGTTCTGCGGAGGGGCCGATGAAGATTATGCCTTCCTCCTCAAGACGCTGAACAAACGTGGGGTTCTCAGAGTAAAACCCGTAGCCGGGGTGAATGGCCGCTCCTGTTTGCTTTGCGATTTCGATTATTTTATCGGCTTTCAGGTAGCTCGTATCGTTTTCCGCCTCAGAAATGCAGTAAGCCTCGTCAGCATACCTCACGTGGGGGGCTGTTCTGTCCGCATTAGTGTATATGGCAACGGTTTTTATGCCAAGCCTGCGGCAGGTTCTGAAAACCCTTATGGCTATTTCGCCTCTGTTGGCGACAAGTATCTTTTTAATATCAGGCATTTTGTCCTCCTCTTAAAGCGGCAGGTTGTCGTGCTTCTTGGGCGGGTTAGACTGCCTTTTGTTCGCAAGAAGCTCAAAAGCCTGAATTACTTTCTGCCTTGTCAGTTCAGGCAGAATTATCTCATCTATAAAGCCAAGTTCCGCAGCCCTGTAAGGGTTGGCAAAGGTTTCTCTGTACTCGTCAACCTTCTGTTTCTGGAGGGCGGCGGGGTCACTGGCGCTGGTAATCTCTTTTTTATAGAGAATCTGCGCTGCGCCGTCCGGCCCCATAACTGCTATTTCCGCGGTGGGGTAAGCGTAGTTTATATCGCCCCTAACATGTTTGGAACTGAGAACGTCATATGCGCCGCCGTAAGCCTTTCTGGTGATGACAGTAACTTTAGGCACTGTGGATTCGCAGTAAGCGTAAAGGAGTTTTGCGCCGTGGCGGATTATTCCGCCGTATTCCTGCGCCACGCCGGGCATGAAGCCGGGCACATCCACAAGGGTAAGCAGCGGGATGTTGAAAGCATCGCAGAAACGGACGAACCTTGCCGCTTTGACTGATGAGTCGATGTCAAGAGCACCGGCCATAATCGCAGGCTGGTTGGCAACTATGCCCACTGTCCTGCCGTTGAGGCGGCAGAAGCCTATGATTATGTTTTTCGCGAAATGCTCCTGTATCTCAAAGAAGTTGCCGTCATCCACAATTTTCTGGATGAGTTCATGCATATCGTAAGGTTTGTTGGCATCAACAGGTATTATATCGTGAATTGAAATTTCGGTTCTGTTGGGGTCGTCCTTAGTGGGGACGATGGGCGCTTCCTCCATGTTGTTGGAGGGGATGAAGCTGAAAAGCTCTCTGATTTTAAGAAGACAATCCTCATCGTTCTCAGTGGCGAAGTGAGCAACCCCGCTTTTTGAGTTGTGGGTCATTGCTCCGCCAAGCTGCTCTTTTGTCACATCCTCACTGGTAACGGTTTTAACAACCTCAGGACCGGTGATGAACATGTAGCTTGTATCCTTAACCATGAAGGTGAAGTCCGTAAGTGCGGGAGAGTAAACCGCGCCGCCAGCGCAGGGCCCCATGATAGCGCTTATCTGGGGAACAACACCTGAGGAAAGGGTGTTTCTGAGGAAAATGTCGGCATAACCGGCAAGGGACATAACACCTTCGTGAATCCTTGCGCCGCCTGAGTCGTTAAGGCCGATGACCGGGCAGCCGAGTTCGATGGCTTTGTCCATGATTTTGCAGATTTTTTTGGCGAACATTTCGGAAAGAGAACCACCGAGAACAGTAAAATCCTGAGAAAAAACAAAGACAGTTCTTCCGTTGATCTTTCCATAGCCTGTAACAACACCGTCGCCGAAGACTTTGCTCTTTTCCATGCCGAAGTTGGTGCATCTGTGAACCACGAACTTATCAAGCTCAACGAAAGTACCTTTATCAAGGAGTTTATCGATCCTTTCGCGGGCGCTGAGCTTGCCCTGCTCGTGCTGTTTCTTGATCCTGTCCAGGCCGCCTCCCAGTTCTGCAATACTGTTAAGCTCCTGGAACTTTTTGATTTTCTCTTTCATGAAAGTCCCCCATTTTTTTCTTATATGGCTCAAATATAAAAACATAATTTATTATAAGTGTCAACTGGCAATATAAGTTTTCATAATATAATCAAACACTTTTTCTTTGTTTATATACCAGATACTTATATAAACCAATCATTCATAACGTCATTATGAAAGAGGATAAGTTAAACTGTTATTATGGTTTTTAACACCGAAAAACAGCGATATTTTCCATAATCTGAAATGGTTTGCAGACTTTTTAAAATAGCACAAGAGTTATTGTTTATCAGGTTTTTAGAACTTACAGACTGTTTTAGAATGTACTTTGAAAAAAGGAAGCTAATGAACGGAAAGCGGACTTAATGTCCCATTCCTGATTTATTCTTTCACCGCAATAATTTGAAACGCTTCTTACCTGCATTGTCTTCACACCGCAGCGCACAGCGGACAGACCCACCGGAGCGCCCTCCATATTCTCCACTGCCGCATTTGTTTTATCATAATAGATATTTGCAAGCAGATCACACGAACTGAGAAGTGACACAGTATTGGATTCGGCACTGCTCAGAGAAGGTATTTTTTCAAATATAGTAAAATTATTCTCACATACCGGAAAGCCCTCCTCACCAAGAAGCCTTATTTCAGAGTCTATTAACAATGCCTCATCCACGAACCAGTCTTTAACTACGCTCACAATATCCCCTGTTTTCAGCCCGCTCTGCCTGTAAGCACCGCATATTCCCGCCAGAAGAGCCTCTTCGGGATGTATTTCAGAGAAGATTAAAGCAGAGGCAAAGGCAGCATTGGTTTTGCTCACCCCTGTGACAAAAACACGCATCCCGCGCCACTCTCCGCATGGAATGCCGTATTTCCATTCATTAAGAGTGATTTTGCCCAATGAGCCGTACAGTTCGTTCACCGTGGGAAAAAGCAGAATCATTAAAACTCCTCATAAAAATCAGGGTATTTATCAAGCATACCGCGTGTACGGAGGAATTTCTCTGTTTCATCAACCCTTGCAAGAAGTTTTCCCTTATCCCTCGGCAGAACGCCTTCAAGTGGTACAAAGTTTGACACATGGTTGGAGCGGAAAATCATTGCGCCTTCATTAATACCGGAAACGAAACGCCTGATTTCATCAATAAGATCACCTATGCGTGGTTTTTCTATGCTGTCAAAATAGTCGCGTCTGCGTCTCAGGAAAAGTGTCAGGAGCGATACATATTTAGGTTTCGCAGCGTTCAGCCATGCCGTGGTTTCTTCCATATGCTGACGGCTGAGCATTCTTCCGCCGCCGCCAAGAATAACCATGACCGAAAAATCGATCTCCTGCTCTTTAATTAACTGAACCTTAGGGAGAAGTTTGTTCGCTTTCATTCCTTTGTTCATCAGTTCCAACACTCTGTTGTCAGCGCTCTCCAAACCGAAATACAGCAGCCTGAGCCCTTTCTCTCTGAGAAGCTTCCATTCCGCAGCGCTCTTTTTCATCAGAGCCTGCGGACCTGCGTAGCTGCTTATTCTTCGTAAGGAAGGGAATTTTGCAGTGAGAGCATCCAGAATCACAGCCAGTTCTGCGGTGGGGTAGATCACTCCGTCACCGTCTGCAAGAAAAACCCGGTGAACATGGCGGGCGTAAGATTCAGGTATTCTGTTTATTTCTGCGAGAACATCATCTAAAGGCTTTATGCGGAAAGGCTTATCAATATACATGCCGCAGAAGGCGCACTTGTTGTATGAGCAGCCTTCCGTTATCTGAAATATAAGAGAGTCCGCCTCGCTGGGCGGTCTGTAGAGTGGTTCCGTGTGATGCGGCATGCTCATTAAAACAGCCTCTTGAGAACCTCTTCCGTTGCGCCGGAGCGGTTTAGGGTATAGAAGTGGATGCCCCTCACACCGTTTTTCCAGAGGCATTCGCACTGTTTAACAGCATAGTCCACACCGAGGGAGAACATATCCTCATCGCTTTTGCCCTCCATAGCACTGACAATTGAGGAAGGAACCTCAACACCGCACATCTGGGTAAAACGGATGACCTGTGATATATTGGTGATAGGCATAACACCTGCAATCACCGGGATGGTTATCCCTGCCTTTTCACACTTTTCTATGAACCTGTAGAAGTAGTCATTCACAAAAAACAGCTGGGTTATTGCAAAATCTGCACCAAGATCCTGTTTAAGCTTAAGATGTTCCAACTCCTTGTCCAGATTTCTTGTCTGCACATGCCCTTCGGGGTAGCATGCCACGCCGACGCTGTAATCCCCGCTTTTTTTAAGGAATTTAACCAGATCTGATGCGTACTCGAACTCCTTGCTTATCTCATCCGGGTTCATATCCTGCGGAACATCGCCCCTGAGAGCCAGAATATTCTTAACGCCTATTGAGTTAAGCTCGGATGTGACAGACTGAATCACCTCACCCGTTGCGGCTATGCATGTGAGGTGCATCATGACCTCAAGACCATAATCCATGCGGGTTCTGCGTATCCATTCCACAGTTTTTTCAGTGGTGCTCCCCCCTGCTCCGTAAGTTACGGAGACAAAATCGGGGTTGTATTTTTTTAACTGAGAAATTGTATCAAAAAGAACTGATTCCGCCTCCTCTTTTTTAGGGGGGAAAAATTCGAAAGATATTGTGCGTTTTGAATTTATTATATCAATAATTTTCATGGGACTTCTCCGGATGTTTAATGAAAAATAACCGCAGAATGCGTTGACTGCAAGAAATATTTATGAAATAGTCATTACAGATGAAGCTTATCTCTATTTATAAAAAAATCCTGTTGGCGTTTATCCTCTATGTCTTCCTGCTGAATACATGCACATTTCTGACCACCCTTAATCCCAAAGCGTTTCTAAACCCTTTTCATATAAAGACAAGAACAATCAGTGTATATTATCTTGTCCGTCATGTCGTGCTGGTTTCGGGTGTGGCTTTCAGAGAAATACCCAGAGAACTGATCAACGAAAAAGCTGAACATTATTCCGATAAATACGGGGTAGATCCTGACCTTGTTAAAATCGTGATCGATGTGGAATCAAAGTACAATAAGTTTGCTATATCCAGAACCGGGGCTATGGGGCTTATGCAGCTTATGCCTATAACTTTCGGTGATATGGGCGGGCAGGACCCGTTTGATATGGACACAAACCTTGAAGCGGGGATAAAATACCTCTCCATCCAGCTAAGAAGGTTCAATAATACTGAACTGGCTCTTTCCGCATACAACGCAGGGCCTTACACTGTTTCATCCAGAGGCAACAGAGTGCCCGATTTCGGGGAGACGCAGCGGTACGTCAAAAAAATAATGTACCGCTACAGTCAGGTTGCAGGGCAGGACTAAACCAGTTTCCTCACCACATAGTCAGCATCCGCCTCAAACGGGGTGGACTTCATATTCGGTTTACCCAAAGCATAAGCGGCCATCACAGACTTTTCCTCCATACTGAGAACGCTGCTGAGAGACTCAGCACCAAGCCTTTCCAGCCAGAAATCCAGATCAAAGCCATGCTTCTCAAACAGTGACGGAATAACGCCGAACTTCTGCACACCTTTTTCACGGAGCATTTCCATAAAGCACGGAATCAGCATTGCATTTGCTGTACCGTGATGGATTTTCTTATTGTTTGTCAGGTAATAACCCAGACTGTGCAGGAGGGTGGTTCCCGTATGCAGAATCACAGTGCCCGCAAGGGACGAAGCATACATAAAATTAGCCAGCGCACGGTCGTCCTTGAGATCTTCCGCCGCCGAAAGAGTTGCCAGAATGAGCTCCATTGAAGTCATGGCGCACATATCGCTGAAAGGGTTCGCACGGAGGGAGATAAGCCCCTCCATTGAGTGAGTGAACGCATCAAACACAGTGGCAAGGAGTGTGCGCTCGTTCAGTGTTTTCAGCAGTCCGGGATCCAGAACCGCCCATTTCGGGAACATGCATGGCTTGGTGAAATTTATTTTATCGGTCTTCTCGGCATCGGTAATGATGGAATAAGCGTTCATCTCACTGCCAGTGCCGCATGTGGTGGGTACGGCGAGCACGGGCAGGGGTTTGTTGGGCATATCTTTTTTTGCCAGAAGCTCATAGAAGCTGTCGTTATTTGCAGCAAACACCGCTATCGACTTCGCAGCATCAAGAGGGCTTCCGCCCCCCACTGCTATCACAGCCTCGCATCTGGCGCTGCGCATGAATGTGCCGCCGCGTATTATCGTATTTATTGACGGGTTTTCCTCCACCTCTGAAAAAAAGTGAAGCTGCTTACCAGCAAGCTCAGCCTCAAGAAACGCCCTCATCCCTGTGGCATCAAGGGAAGTCCGCCCTGAAACTATGCCTATGGTTCTGAATGGCGCCATCAGTTCTTTGATTTTTTCTATGCTGCCGAAGCCGAAAAAAGCCTCCACAGGGCTCTGGAACGAAAATATATAGCTCATGGCTTACATACCCGTAAATTTTCCGTTTTCAAAAACAAGTCTCCCGTCCAGATAAGCCTTTCCGTCTTCCATAGCCTTTATCATGTCCCAGTGAATGCCGGATTTGTTTTTTCCGCCCGCTTCGGGGTATGAGGCTCCGACAGCCATATGGATTGTGCGGCCTATTTTTTCATCAAACAGGATGTTTTTTGTGGGTTTGGTGATGGATTCGTTAAGACCGAAGGCTATTTCGCCTATGAAGCGCGAACCTTCGTCTGTTTCAAGAACAGACTGGAGAAAGTCGTTCCCTTTTTCGGCGTGAGCCTCCATGATTTTGCCTTTTTCAATTTTGAGGGTTATTCCGCCCGCTTCCACACCCATGTAAGATGTGGGTACGTCAAAGTATATGGAACCGTTTACTCCGTCCTCCACGGGGCTGGTGAAAACCTCTCCGTCCGGCATGTTGTGGTGTCCGTTGCAGTTAATCCATTTGCGGCCGTCAACATTGAATGTGATGTCTGTCTTGTTTCCCACTATGCGGAGCTCCTTAGTTCCGTTGAGGAGGCCAGTTATTTTCTGCTGATATTCATCAACCGATCTCCACGCGGCTACCGGATCATCCTCGTGCAGTCTGCATGCGCGGTAAACAAACTCAGTGTACTCATCCAGAGACATTTCGGCATCCTGCGCCATCGCTGCGGTGGGATAAGGGCAGAGCGACCAGCGGAACTCACCTTTCTGTTCCCTGTCCATAAGCACCTCACGCACTTTTGCGTATGATTTGGCGTATGCGGCTATCTTCGACTTATCAGCCCCGGTAAGCTGTTTGGTGTTGTCAGTGGCATCTATGTATATTGATGCGGTTACATTGTGAGTATCAGCCCACACGCTCTGCGGTATGAACTCAAGCTGGTCTTTCTCCGCATGTTTGTAAAAGACAGACTGCTGACCGGAAAATGCCAGACGCAGAACAGGATAAGCTCCGGTTTCAAGGGTTTTTGCATATATTTCCTTTATAAGAGGCTCACTCACCGTTTCCGCACGGATCAGAAGTATATCCCCTTTTCTTAAGGACAGGCTGTATTCGCATATAAGTTTGGCTAATTTCTTTTCAAGACTCATTGTAAGCTCCCCGTAGTTTTTCTTCTGACATAACATAATCCATTTTGTTTAATAAAAAAAGGGAAGGCTGAACCTGAACAGGTCAATAAAAAAACGCCGCACTCTGTGAAGGGTGCGGCGTCTGTGGTTCTGCTTATTTTTAATTATTTTTGTTTCAGGCTTTTCTTCTCCTCATGAAGAGAATAATCGCCGCAGCAAGGAAGATCAGGCTCATTGCAGGATCACCCGCACCTGCGGAGCATCCGCCGTGTCCTCCTCCGCCTCCGCTGTTGTTTCCGCCATCGGAGAAACTTTCCTTGTTCACTATACCGAAGCTTGTGAGATGATCAACCCAGAAGGTCGCTGTACCTGTTATATAGTCCACTTCTATTATGTTAGCCATAGGAACAGCGCTCAGTTTTCCGGCTGCAAAGTCTTCATAGGATTCGGCACTGAATATTCTGTATTCTCCGCTTTCTATATCGCCCGGTTTAACAACAGAGGTATTAAACGGAACGGTAATCTCTATGCGTTCGAGAATATTGTTTTCGCCTTTTGTCTCAAACTTGAGATCCTCGCATCCGTAAACATACAGCGACACATCATAGAGACTGGCGTATGAGCCGTTAAGAGCATCTTCCCCGCTGTAAAGCTGCTGAACCTCAAGGTTTGCAGTGAGCGAATCAGTATTGCCGCAAATGCTCATAGTGTCTTCCATGATCTTATCCGCTTTCAGACCCGCAGGCGGGATTATAACAAGGATTTTCTCATCCGCTGTCATACCGTCGCCGTCTTCGGCATCTCCTACTTCGTTTGCAACCTGGCTTCCGCCGCCTATGTTTATCTCTTCATTGAGGTAAACTGCCTTCACATTATTATCATCCGCCCTGTTGTCCGCCAGATAGGTGTATGTGTAAAGCACCCTGCCCCTATCAGATACGCTGAGGGTAATATTTCTGCTGCCGCTGTACTGGTAAGCGTATGAAGTGCCGAGCATGGATTCTGTGCCAATCAGAGTGCCGTTGTCCGACTTCACTATAAGACTGAGTCCGCTGAAGCTTCTTCCGGTGAAAGTGATTACAGCCTGGTTATCAGCTTTTGCCGCAGAAGCCTTAATATCTGTATTGACCTTCGGGGTCATGGGTATGCTGACAGCCGTGTCGGAAGCGCCGATACTTTTTGTTCCCGTCAGATAACCGGCAGATTCGCAGGTTATGTATGAGAACTCAGAATCCGATTCAAGCCAGAAGGTATGCTCTGCCGTTCCGCCTGCACCCGCTGTGAGAGCCACAGAGGCATGCTTCCTCTGAACACCGTCCTTTTTCACCCAGAGCACAACACTTGATGCATCCCCCGGAAGAAGACCGCTGATTCCGGCTGTGAGGCTTTTTGTTGTGGCTTGAAGTGTTACATTCTGCCCGTAACCGGTAAGGGTGCTGCCGGATATTTTTGTAAATACATAGCCTGTTTTGCTGAAAGTGAGCGTATGTGCTGTACCGAATCTGGAAGGTATCTCCATAGAGAACCTGCCGTCCGCGCCTGATGATGCAGTATAGCTTACCCCGTCGTACTTAACCTCATGCTCCGCAAATATACTCACACCTGAGACAGGGTTCTGAGATGAATCCCGCAGAGTACCAGAATACACAACAGCAGGAACCATGAGAATAGACCCTGTAAGGGCGCTTTCCTCATCGCTTGCGGCAAGTATGCTGAAATTTACAAACTCCTCGGCATTTGCGGGCATTATTGTTCCGTATGCGGTGTTTCCGCCGGAAGCAGCAGAGGCGAATGTGCCTGGAGTTACAGTGGCTATTCTGCCCGCTGTGTCTTCCGCACCTCTTTCATCAAGTACGGAGAAGGAGGCTGCGGAGCTTATTTCGCCGCCTTTCAGAATCACTTTCTTGGTAGAGTCTTTTTCATATATCTGCTGTTCCTGAACAAAGATGTTCATGGGAACATGCAGTGTGAATACGGAAACTTCCCCGGTAAGATAATCTGTCACTTTAACAGTGTATTTTCCGGCGAAGGCTCCTTCTGCTGTTATTTTCAGTTCAAAGGAGGAACCGTTGCGCACAACCTCATAAACCGCTGTACCTCTCTCCTTGGTAACAGTCACTGACGGGTTAACAGAGGAGGGCATGCTGAAACTGAGCGCTTTGCCCGTTTTAAGCTGAATTGTGGTGTAGTTCAGCACTGTTCCCAGACTTGTTACAGTGAAGGGATAATCCTTTTTACCGTCGCCGTTCGCATCCGCGTCCAGATAATCCGGAATTCCGTCACCGTCGCTGTCTCTGGTTCCTTCCAGATAATCAGGTATACCGTCTCCGTCAGAATCCCTTGTTTTATCAGATGAAAGTGTGACAGTAACGGAAACAGTGGCCTCATCGCTGAGTGCGCCGTCAGAAACTCTTACCTTGAAGCTGTCCGCCCCGATATAGCCGCTGGCCGGTATGTAGGTAAAAGCGCCTGTTGCGGCATTAATCGAAACCGTACCGTGTCCCGGCTGAGCTGAGATGGTGTAGTTAAGGCTGTCGCCGTCTTCATCATCCGCATCTATCACACCTGTTGCTGCAGTGTTTTCCTGAGCGGTTAACGTGCTGTCCTCCGCAACAGGAGCCTCATTTACATTGGTGACAGTTACTGTTATATCCTGCTCATCATTATCAGTTCCCAATACCGCCGCGGCTTTTACACGCAAGATGTATGTGTTGTTGCTGTCAGCATCAGACGGATTTTCATAATCCGGCGCACTGTTGAAAACAAGTACTCCGGTGGAAGCGTTTATGCTGAATGATGAAGCATCAGCCCCTCCGATAATTGAGTAAACTATACTGCGGTTCAGGGGATCGTCTGCTGTCACAGTCATAACTGCAGTCTGTTTTTCCGGTACGGATGCAGTCGCCGAGCTTGTTATTTCAAAAACAGGTTCAAAGACATCCGTAACAGTCACGGCAATATTCTGCGTGACCTGATGAACACCGTCATAAGCTTTTACAGTAACAAGATAAACGTTATTGCCATCTGCATCCGCAGGTGTTTCATAGTCAGGTGCTGAGACAAAAGCAAGCGCACCGTTTGCCGAGTTAAGTGAAAACTTTGCGGAATCCGCGCCGCCGGTTATTGTAAAAATAAGTGTATTACCGTCAGCATCGTCCGCTGTGACTGTCATCACTGATGTTTGATTTTCAGGAGAATTCACAGCAGCAGAGCTTGTAAACACCGGAGCATTATCATTAAGGTTGTTTACACTGACTGTTACGTTCATAGGAACACTGTGGGGGCCGTCATTCACCGTAACAATGAGTTCATAGACGTTATCTGCGTTGGTATCAAGGGGATTCTCATAATCCTGAGCAGAAGCAAAGACAAGAGCTCCGGTGAAAGGGTTGAGCATAAACTTGCCTGAATCCGCACCGCCGCTGAGTGAATATGACAAAGTATCGCCATCCGCATCAGTTGCTGCCAATGTACCAACAGCTGTTGCACCTTCATCAACAGAGAATGTGTCTGAACTTGAGAATACGGGTAAATTGTCGTTAAGATTGGAAACAGTTACGGTAAAAGTTGCGCTGGCAGTATATGTGCCGTCAGAAACAGTTACAGTTACACTGTAATTATTGTCTCCGCCTGCATCAGTCGGATTCTCATAGTCAGGAGCCGTTATGAAGGAGATAATTCCTGTTGCGGCTCCTATGCTGAATTTCGCAGCATCCGCACCGCCTGTTATGCTGAATGCGAGCGTATCGCCGTCAGCATCTGTGGCGGAGGCTGTTCCCACAGATGTCTGGTTTTCAGGAACAGTAAAAGAAGTGCCTCCGGTGAAAGCCGGAGCATTTTCATTAAGCTGATTCGTTACTGTAACAGTAATAACCTGATTAGCGGTGTTTGTTCCGTCAGATGCCCTGACCTGAACTATATATACATTATTGGTATCGGAATCGCCGGGGTTTTCATAATCGGGCGCATTGATAAACACAAGCTCGCCGGTGGTGGAATTAATGCTGAATTTAGCCGAGTCCGAACCGCCTGTTATGCTGAATGTTGCAGAAGGGCTGTCCGGGTCTGTTACGGTTACCGTAACAACTTCCGTGGTATTTTCCGCGACAGATACAGAGGCAGAGCTTGTAAAAGAAGGTGCTGTATCATCAAGATCCTTAACGTTTACGGTTATCATCTGCGAGTCGCTGTTTGTGCCGTTAGAGGCCTTAACTATGACTTCATACGAGTTGTCCGAACCGGAGTCCGAAGGGTTTTCATAGTCAGGTGCAGAAATAAATGTCAATGCTCCTGTCGAGGAGTTGATGGAGAAGAATGCGCTGTCCGTTCCGCCGTCAATTGAGAATGTATGTGTTTCGCCCGAAACCGGAGCCACTGTCACAGTTGTTACAACTGTTGTGTTTTCATTGACATTGACAGATGCAAGTGAGCCTCCGCCGTTGCTGGTTATGGTCACAGCATCAGGAACTGAGGTTATTGTGACATTCACAGTAATCTCATCGGTTCCGCCGCTGGTATTTGTAACTTTGACCTTAAAGCTGTCACTGCCGAAGTAGTTCGCAGTCGGGGTGTAGCTTATTGATTTTGAAGCTCCTGTTCCGCTTGCGGATGCTGTTCCGTGAGACGCGGCTGAGGATATGCTCCATGTAAGGGTTTCCCCGCTAGGATCAGTTGCGTTCAGGGTGAGGCTGAAAGCTGTGGGGCTTCCGTCTTCGCTCATGCTTACATTTACAGAATCACCCTGAGTAATAGCAGGCTTGGGAACGGATGCTGAAACGCCGTAAACGTATGTGCTTGCATCATCATAGTTGACATATATAAAACCGCTGACAGGACCGGGATTGAAAAAGCCGTAGCTGTCTGCTGTTTCACCTGCGCGGACAGGACCTTCAAGGCTTGTGGCATTATTATCAAACAGTTCTGCCGTTAAGTATGAGCTTCCGTCAACACCCGCAAGAACAAAGCCTCCGTCCTTCAGGCTCATAAGCTGTCTTATACTGGAGTTGCCGATTACTCTGAGAATTGTTTCTCCGGTGACTGCGCCTGTACCGCTGATAAATGCTCTGCGCTCGTCCCTTGAGGTATGATCTGCTCCGGGCTCACCTTTAAACAAAGTAACAAATTTATCATTTGAGAGCCCCTGAATATAAATCTGTGGAGATCCGCTTTTATAAACGGATGAAATCTTAAAATGATTATATCCACCCACGGATATTTGAGTACCGTCGTTGTTGTATATTACACCGTAGTAATTATCCACCTCGTAGCAGTTATAGCCGAACATAAACTTACCGTCTATTGATCCGACAGAGTGAGAGTACATTGATGTGCATGTACCGTCTCTTGAACCGGTCTTGGATATAGAGGTTGCGCTTTTAACCACGTTTCCGGATGAGTCAAATATCTTCATATGGTATTCATCACCGGCGCTCTGCCAGTAATACAGCACATTTCCGTTTGAAAGCTCCGCTGAGCCTCCATAGCAGTTGTAATCTGATGCGCTTTCGGAAATGTTTGTTACATCTTTAACAAGCCCCCCGTTCTCATTAAGAATAAGCATCTGGTAGTCACTTCCGCATCCGCCACTGATGCCGTCCCATGCAACTATGATATTCCCGTTTGAGAGGGTCTGGATTTGAGAAGTGTTGTAGTTGGTCGCCCTGCCCCCGATTCTCGGAGAAACATCATAGGTCCAAGCTGCGCTTCCGTCCTGATTGTAGGCCTTGACATAAAGTCCGCTTACGTTCCATGAATCGTCCAGAGAGCCGACGGAATAAACAGCCTTGCCCCCCGCGGTAATTCCGAATCCGTAATGGTACGCTGTCCCGGAACCGTCAAGCTCGGAAAAATCAGGAATAATTTTGTCAGCGTTTGCAACACCCAAATATGCCGCGTGTGCATTGAGTGAAAATGATAAAATAATAAGAAACATGAATAGCTTTGTGATATTTTTATACATATGCGACCACCAGAAATAAGTTTAATTCAAATAAGATAAATTAATAATAGCATACTTTGTCGCATTTGGTGTCAAATGTATATATTTTTATTCGAACGTCTAAATAAAAAACGGGGAGTGTAGAACTCCCCGTTTAGTTATTTGTTTAAGATTATGTGTCCTGCGGGCGTGGGGAAACGCCTATCTTCTTTTCAGGTTATAAAAAGAGCCGAGCCCTTTATACACTCCCTGAGCCGTCTTTATGGCTCAAAACCTGCATCCTGCGGTTTTTCGCACACGCTCGCGGGCGGGTAAACCGCCCTTCGCTACGCACGGCGCGCCCGCTTCCTGCGGGCGTGGGGAAACGTCTATCTTCTTTTCAGGTTATAAAAAGAACCGAGCCCTTTATATACTCCCTGAGCCGTCTTTATGGCTCAAAACCTGCATCCTGCGGTTTTTCGCACACGCTCGCGGGCGGGTAAACCGCCCTTCGCTACGCACGGCGCACCCGCTTCCTGCGGGCGTGGGGAAACGTCTATCTCCTTTTCAGGTTATAAAAAGAGCCGAGCCCTTTATATACCCCTTGATCAACGAGTTCTTCCTCGATGCGGAGGAGCTGGTTGTATTTGGCGATGCGGTCGGTTCTGGAGGCAGAGCCGGTTTTGATCTGGCCTGCGTTTACAGCAACAGCGAGATCGGCTATCGTGGTATCCTCAGTTTCACCGGAGCGGTGAGAAATAATGTTTGTGTAACCCGCTGTTTTGGCTGTTTCAATTGTATGAAGGGTTTCTGTCAGAGTGCCTATCTGATTCAGCTTAACGAGAACAGAGTTTGCAACCCCTTTTCTGATTCCTTCCTGAAGACGCTTAACGTTGGTAACAAACAGATCATCACCCACAAGCTGGATTTTGCTTCCCAGAGCGTCAGTGAGTTTTTTCCATCCGTCCCAGTCGTTTTCGTAAAGGCCGTCCTCAATTGAGATGATCGGGTATTTTCCGCAGAGGTATGAGTAGTACTCAACCATGTCATCCGCTGATTTCTCAGGGTTCTTTTCTGCTGCCATGAAGTATTTACCGTCTTTATAAAACTCGCTCGCAGCCGCGTCCAGCGCAAGGCAGATGTCCTCGCCGGGTTTGTAGCCTGCGCTTTCTATGGCGCGGAGAATAACTTCTATGGCTTCCTCATTTGACTTAAGATCGGGAGCAAAGCCGCCCTCATCACCCACTGCCGTGTTGTATTTTTTCTCGTGGAGAACCTTTTTAAGGGCATGGAAAGTTTCAGTGCCCATCCTGAGAGCATCACGGAAGGTTTCAGCGCCCACAGGCATGATCATGAATTCCTGAATATCCACGTTATTGTCTGCGTGCTGCCCGCCGTTGATGATGTTCATCATAGGAGTGGGGAGAGTGTGGGCGAACGCGCCGCCGATGTATTTGTAGAGAGGGAGCGAAGAAGCATCCGCCGCGGCCTTCGCGCATGCGAGTGAAACACCGAGGATGGCATTTGCGCCGAGTTTGGATTTATTGTCTGTTCCGTCAAGGTCTATGAGTATCTCGTCTATGAGTTTCTGCTCAAGGACATCTATCCCCTCAAGCTCGTCAGAAATAATTTCGTTAACATTCTGAACGGCTTTCAGAACACCCTTGCCGAGGTATCTGCTTTTGTCGCCGTCTCTGAGTTCAACAGCCTCATGCTCACCTGTGGAAGCGCCTGAGGGAACGGCAGCCCTGCCTAAAAATCCGCCGCTTGTAACAACCTCTACCTCGACCGTGGGATTGCCTCTGGAATCAAGGATTTCCCGTGCATAAACCTCAATAATATCTGTCATTTTCTACTCCCGGATTTATATTTTTTTCATTACGGTTATTTGGTGCCGTAAGTATATATTGAAAAATTGCGAAAATACAATATGATTTGTTTTCCCGCATTTCCTACGGCGGGCTTTCCGTGCGTGTTCTCAGGGCATGCGGCGGATTCATTAAACAAGGCAGGTACTATGTACGATATACCAAGTCTGCTGTTTGCGGACAGACAGGGCAATATATATGACCACCCCAGCCTGAAAATGGCTGTAAGAAGCGAAAATTATAACTTTGTTCCGTATGAGACGGAGCTTATTGAACTCCCCGAATCCTCCAGACTGTATTTCATGCCGAATACCCACCCCATAGCCTATAATCAGGACACGGCAAATATGGAAACGTTCTCAGGCGGCATGGCTGTCAGCGCTTTTCTGGCTCCGGGATTTCTGCGCCTGTTTCTTCCGGCATATAAAAAGCTGGATACGGAAATCCTTCCCCTTTACGCATACACTGCGGTGGGCTGGATGAACGGCAAGTTTGTTGTTCCGGCCATTAAGATAGACGATGATTCAAAGTGGAACCCGTGTCTTTATGACTACTCGGACGCTTTCAAGCCGAAAGTTCAGGCATACCTCAGCAAATACCCGGAAAACAGGCTGTACAGACAGCTCGCCAAATGCGCACTGGAATACCACTGCACAGCGGCAAAAAATGTTTTCATGGGCAGATGGGAATGCCCCATCCCCACAGCGCCCTCATGCAACAGCAGGTGTCTGGGATGCATATCCAAACAGCCTGCGGAGTGCTGCCCCTCCCCGCAGTCCCGCATTGAGTTTGTCCCCTCCCCCAAGGAGATAATAGAAGTGGCGCTGAACCATTATGAAACAGCGGAAGAGCCTATAATCAGCTTCGGTCAGGGCTGCGAAGGCGACCCCATAACAGAGGCCGAAACCATCGCAAAGGCTGTTTCCGTCATTAAGAAAAAAGCGCCGGATATGACCATTAACTTCAACTCAAACTGCTCAAGCCCTGAAAAGCTCAAGCTCCTTCTGGACGCAGGGGTTGACAGTATAAGAGTGAGTATGAACTCCGCCAACCATACAACCTATGAAATGTACTACTCACCTGTGAACTACGATTTCGGTGATGTGCTGAAAAGTATTGAACTGGCAAATAAATATAAGGTTTACGTTTCCCTGAATCTTCTCACAATCCCCGGCGTGAATGACCGTGAAGGTGAGCTGAATACCCTCCTTGACTTCCTCGGAGCTTACAACATAGACCTTATCCAGCTTCGGAACCTTAATATTGATCCGGATTTTCTTTTCTCAAAAATGAAGTTTAAAACAGAGGAAATCCTCGGACTCAAAAACATGCTAAAATTAATTAAGCGTAAAAACAAAAATGTCAGGTTCGGTTATTTCAACCGCACGAAGGAAAACTTTTTCAAAGACTTCGGATTCCCTGACCTTAAAAGGAGATAAACCATGAAGAAGCTTCTTGTATTGGCAATCATCATCTGCTTTGCGGCGACCGCTTTCGCTGATGACATCAAACTCCGCCCCGGCATGACCCAGAGCGATTTCAAAACCTTCGCGAAAGAGTTGGGATCTGTCATTTCGTTTGACCCCAACAGCCCCGCAGACCCTCTCGGCATACTGGGGTTTGACATAGCTGCCGAAGCATCATTCAACATAATAGACACAGGCATATGGGACAAGGCCGCCTCCGACGGCGATTCACAGGAAGCTCTCGTTATGTACAGACTGCACGCTCAGAAGGGACTCCCCGGCAAGATTGACATAGGCGCGATGATAGGCCAGTCTGCAAACTCTGACCTCACAGTGGCCGGAGTCTCAATAAAATACGCCATACTTGAAGGCACAATGGCAACACCTGCCCTTTCTCTGAGAGCGGCCTATTCTCAGGTTGTCGGTCACGATGAGATAGACGCATACAACGCCAACATAGGCCTTTTTATCAGCAAGGGCATACTTATTGTCAAACCCTATGCGGGCATAGTCGGCTCTATGAGCTACCTGAAAGAAAGCTCCGATGCGGTTGATCTGGACGCTGAAACAGCGTACACCGCAAAGGGCATACTCGGCGTACAGGTTACCCCGTTCCCCTTCCTTAAATTCAACGCTGAGGCGGGAATAGGCGAAATTAACCAGCTGAGCCTTAAGGCGGGCATACGCTTCTGATGAATAAAAAACGTTTCGACTATATAGTACTCGGCAGCGGCGTGGCAGGTTTGCGCGCCGCGATCGAGCTTGCCGGTCACGGTGATGTGGCAGTCATAACTAAATGCATTCTCGGTGAAAGCAGTTCCGAATACGCCCAGGGCGGGGTTGCAGTCGCTCTGAGTGAAGAGGATGACATAGTCCTCCACTATGAAGACACCCTGAAAGCAGGTGACGGCCTCTGCGTGAAGGAAGCGGTGAAAACCCTTGTGGCGGAAGGACCGGAATACATTACCCAGCTTATTTCATGGGGTGCAAAGTTTGATACAAAGGAAGGCGCACTCTCCTTCACGCGTGAGGCGGCGCACAGCGTAAACCGCATAATCCACGCCCACGGTGACGCCACCGGACACGAAATAGTCCGCACACTGAAAGAATATTCCCTCAGGTTCATAAATATTTACAGGCTTGACTACACCTACGCCATTGATTTCATAAGAGACGGAGACAGAGTCACGGGAGTTCTTGCGCTGGATGAAAAAACCGGCGAACTCACTTCCTTCTTCTCAAAGGCTGTCGTTGTCGCCACAGGCGGAGCAGGAAGGCTTTTCACACGCACAACCAACCCGGATGTATCAACAGGGGACGGCGCTGCCATGGCTTTCAGAGCAGGTGCGGAGCTTGAGGACATGGAGTTTTTCCAGTTTCATCCCACCGCGCTTCACTTTCCCGGCGCTCCGGCGTTTCTCCTCAGCGAATCCATGAGAGGCGAAGGCGCTGTCCTGCGCAACAATGCCGGGGAAAGATTCTGCTTTAACTACCACGAAGACGGCGAACTCGCCCCCAGAGATGTGGTGAGCCGTTCAATATTCTTTGAAATGAATAAGACAAAAACGAATCATGTCTACCTTGACGTGACTCATCTTGATAAAGAACACATACTTCACAGGTTTCCCAAGATATACAATACCTGCCTAGGTTACGGAATTGATATTACGCAGGACTACATACCCGTCAGCCCCGCAGCGCACTACTACATGGGCGGAATAAAGACCGACCTTGACGGACGCGCGAGCCTGAAAGGGCTTTACGCATGCGGTGAGGCCGCCTGCACAGGGGTACACGGCGCGAACAGACTTGCCAGCAACTCGCTCCTTGAAGGGGTGGTATTCGGCGGAAGAAGCGCAAAGGCGGCAGTGTCCGATTCCCGGAATATGGAAATCACCGAGCAGGAAGTACAGACGGAAGAGAAATATACCGAAACCGATTACACCGAATCATTAAAATTCATTCAGGAAACAATGTGGAAGTATGTCAGCGTTTCCAGAAATGAAACCGGGCTTAAAACCGCAGTCAGTGAACTGGAAAAATTTCTGAAAAAGTTTGAAGGCAGAACCCCCGCTGACCGCAGAACGGCAGAGCTTAAGAACCTCGCCCAGTCAGGTCTCCTGATGGCTCACGCCGCACTTGCCAGAAAAGGCAGCCGCGGCGGGCACTACAGAGACGACATGCCGGAAAAAATAACCGAAGACTATCATATATATTTCAACAATGCCGAATTTAATCCTCATCTCAGGTGATAAGAAGCCAATCTCCACAGGGGACGGCTCCATATCATTCTACAACCTCACATATAAACAGGCTTACCATGCAAAAAGCATAGGCACGTTCACAGAGAGCCTCCATAAGTTTGTAATACCTTCTGAAATTGTGGAAAAGCTGAAAAAAGGGCACGTGCGCCTATTAGACATCTGTCTCGGAATCGGCGCTAATCTCGCTGTGACATTCCATGAAATTGAAAAGCTTGATATTCCGAAGGAGCACAGACTCCAGATAGTAAGCCTTGAGAAGGATCACAGTCTTGTTCAGCTTATACAGAAAACAGCTTCTCTCTCCCCGCCGGACGGGTACAGAATCCTCCGCAGACTGCTTTATGAAGGAACATGCGGCAGATACGGGCTGGATGTTATGTACGGTGATGCGGTGAACAGTCTGGATAGGCTTGAGGCTCCGTTTGACGCTGTGTACTTTGACCCTTTCAGTAAGAGAAAGAACGCGGAAATGTGGACAGAGAACGTGTTCAGGAATTTACACAGAATACTGAAGGATGACGGAAAGGTTGTTACCTATTCATGCGCTAAAGGGGTGAGGGAGGATATGAAGAAGGCGGGGTTTGCCGTCTCAGACATTCCCCGCCTTCCTGATGGCTTTCAGTCAGGAACTGTAGCTATGAAAAACTAGTCTGCACACTAGTCTGCATGTTGGGCTTTGTAGTAAACAGCAGTCCAGAAACCTGCGATAGCCGAAACACAAATGATACCTAAAAGCATTGCCATTTCTTCCTCCATACGCAGAACATGTTTCCGGAAGTTTTTTAAGCCGGAAAACTGCGTCCGTTTTTTATTCTCTGTGGTCTGAGATAATAATAGATCCCTGAAAAAATAAAACAACTCTAATTTTTGTCTCTAATTAACTGTTCGTAGAACAAAACGCGTTTTATTGTTATAATTTGCTATTAACTATGAATTTATTTATTAATCAGTTTACTTTGCATGCAAAACAAATAACTTCTTTTTAAAATCAGACACCTTGAATCATATGTTAACGGGAGCAAATCTCATTACCTTGCCCGCAGGGATTTCAGCACTGCTGATTTAATTATGAATTACAGTTCATAAACAAAAATGCCGTCAGAAGTTATTTTCATGCATCCGGAACTTTGATATTGCGCCTGCATCTGCTATGATCTAACTTTATTAATTACGCATTGTCAGGTGATGTTTGGAGCTGATGTTAATTCTTGCGGCAGGGTCTTTTTTTTGGGCGCTCCTGATAAACGCCTTCGGCAGGTTTGAGAGAAGAACCCTTTTTATGTCCCTTCTGGTGGCCTTTGCCGCTGGTTCCGCTGCCTATCATCCGGCAGCGTGGCTGAACACCCTCTCTCTTGACACCGCAGGCATAGAGATGAATGCAGTTAACCTGCCGAAATCAGCCACAGCAGCCTACTCCGCCTTTGTCGGGATAAACGAGGAATTCCTCAAATGCCTTATAACCTTTCTTATCATCAAAGATTCTGATAACTACCGCAGACCGCTTCACGGCTTCATATACGCAGCCTCAGCAGGACTGGGCTTTGCCGTGATTGAAAACATATATTACCTGAACGGGCTGAACATCCAGATGCTGCTTATGCGCCTTGGTATTTCCACACCTCTGCACATTGTCCTTGCATTAATCTGGGCAGCCGGAATGAACGCGGCAAAATTCGGCGGATGCAGGTTCCTTCACTGCACGGCGGGCTATATCTTTGTGGCGGCGGCGCTGCACGGAACATATAACTATCAGGCGCTATACGCACGCTCAGTGGGTGAAAGCGCAGTTAAAACACTGACAGTTCTCACTGTTTCTGCGGTTACGGCATTCTTTTTCATAAGGCATCACAAAAACAGATAAAGGTTATTATTACCCTTTTACTAAGTGATAGATTATGATAATTTGTTAAACATTGCGTTTTGAGCAAATGATAAGGCTGTGAATATTATGAGCTTGTTCAACCCTGACGAACAGATAAAAACTGAAAACCCATCAGGAAGCCGTCTGCCGGAGGACGGGGGCTGTTCCCTTTTCAAGGCAGTATTTGAACAGAGCGCTGACGCAGTTATCATAACCAGCCTTAAAAATGACATCTCCTTCTTTAATCCCGCAGCAGTCCGCATATTCGGAATGAACGCTGAGCAGCTTTCCCGGCAGAACATTAACTCCCTTGCATTCGGCCGCAGGATAATTCAGCATGAAGAACTGAAAAAACTCACCAAGGGCGAATATCCGGAAGGACTGAGGACAGAAAACCTCTACATGAATAAGAATGGCTTTTTCTGGGGGAATACAGCCATATCCCTGATCGCCGGTCAGAAGAATGAAAAACCATACATAATGTTTGTCATCAGGGACATAACTACAGAGAAAAACCTCCGGGAGGAGCTTTTCACCAGCCGGGAACAGCTCCAGAATATGCTGGACTTTGTTAACAGCATGGTTGTTGTAACCAACGGTACAGAGATGCGTAACTGCAATAAAAACATGCTCAATTTCTTCGGCTATGACTCTCTGGCGGATTTCAGAGAGCACAACGGCTGCATATGCGACATGTTTGTACCCCAAAACGGCTACCTCACAGAAACCAGACGGGGTCACTGGCTGAAAAAGGTTCTGCGGAACAAGGCTTCCTCCGGTGATACAAAAGTTGCCATAAAAGACCCGAAGACATCATCCATCCGCTTTTTTATGGTGGATATTCAGCCCTTTCCCGGTGAGAAGTACTACTACATAGTTTCATTCACCGACATCACAGAGCTTGAAAACCAGAAAAAGCTTCTGGAAGACACCAACATATCTCTGGAAGAGAAGATAAACCGCCGCAGCAGGGAACTTTTTGAGAGCTACCGCAAGCTGGCTGCAAACGAGGAAATGCTGTCTGTTATATTCAACATGGCCAGCATCGGAATAGCGATGGTGGATGACAAAGGCCGGTATGTGCGGGTAAACAGCCGCTTCTGCGAGATGTACAGGCTGAAAGAACATAATATTATAAACTCTGCCTTTGAAACGGTTCTCCACGAAAGCCTGCGGGAGGACATGCGCAGACTGTTCATAAAGTACCGTGACGGACAGGTCCGGCGCATAGCCTCTGAGTGGCAGATAAAGCGTGTTGATGAAACCGTTATGGATATGCTGATGACAACCAAGTGGGTGACAATGTATGACGGCAAGCGCTATCTTATCTCCACCCATCTTGATATAACCGATAAAAACAAACTGCAGCAGAAGCAGAGAGAGCAGGAAAGGATGCTTGTTCAGCAGTCCAAAATGGCAGCCATGGGTGAAATGATCGGAGCTATCGCCCATCAGTGGAAACAGCCCCTGAACGCCATTGCCCTTATTGCTCAGTGTTTTAAGGATGATTATGACTATAAGGAACTCACCATTGAGGCGGTGAATGAGCATGTAAACGGCATACTGAAACAGGTCGGCTTCATGGCCGCCACTATTGATGATTTCAGAAACTTTTTCAAACCCGCCAGAAGCATGCAGTTTTTTGACATTTCAGCCGCAGTGGCAGACATAGTCAACCTCATGCTTCCGCAGCTGAAAGTTAACTATATAGCAGTGTACATAAATAACACGGGCGCGGAGAAATCCGGCTCAGAGGTATTCGGCTATCCTAATGAGTTTAAACAGGTAATCCTGAACCTCATAGCAAACTCCAAAGATGCTATTGCAGAAAGAAGAAACCGGAAAACACTGAAAAATTCAGAAGCAGGCACAATAAACATCAGGATAGAATCGAATGAAAAACAGGTAAAAATCACATTTTCCGACAACGGAGGAGGAATACCTGACGAGGCGATGCACAGGCTTTTTGAGCCCTACTTCACAACAAAGGGCACAGGTTCGGGTATAGGCCTGTATATGTGCAGAACAATTATTGAAGGGAAAATGAAGGGAAAAATCAGCGCTCGCAATATCACAGACGGAGCAGAGTTCACTATCGTGCTGGAAAAATTCATTGAGGGGAGTCAGTTATGAAAAATCTGAAGGATGTCAGGCTTCTTTTTGTGGAGGATGAGCTGCTTATGCAGAAATCCATCGAAAAGATACTTGCCAAACACATTAAGGAGTTCCGGCTTGCCGTAAACGGGGAAGAAGGGCTGAAAATCCACAGCGAAATGAAACCGGACATCATAGTAACAGACCTTGATATGCCTGTTATGAATGGAATCCAGATGATTTCTGCGATAAGAAAGACAGACACCGTAACACCGATCATCATAATCACAGCCTTTGAGGATCAGGCGGAAGTGGCCAACGGAGCCGACTTCTCACTGATTAAACCGATCCTCAAGAAAAGACTGTTCGAGCTTCTTGATCAGTGTGTGGAGAAGCTGAACAAAAACTGATCAGCGCCCTCCGCAGCCATGGCTGTTTTCACATTCACTGTTATCGGTGTGCCCGCCGGAAGAGGCGCAGCAGTCAGCGCCCTTTCCGCATCCGCACGAGGCATTTTTCCTCTTCGCGCTCAGTACCGAGAGAAAAAATACCGCAAAGGCTATTAAAGCCGCCACTAGGGCGGCCGCAAATACTTTCATTATAATCTACCCGCCGAAGTCATCAAAGTATATATTCTCCGGCTCAACACCAAGCTTGTCCAGAAGGTCAAGCACTGCGTCTATCATAACAGGGGGCCCGCAGAGGTAATACTCGCAGTCCTCCGGCGCAGGATGGTTTCTGAGATAGGCATCATAGGCTATGCAGTGCACAAAGCCCTTGTAGCCCGTCCAGTTATCCTCCGGCAAGGGTTCACTCATCACCACATGCCAGCTGAAATTCTCAAATTCCTGTTCAAGCTGCTTGAAGTCTTCATCATAGAAGAGCTCGGCAACACTCCTTGCCCCGTACCAGTATGATATTTTGCGTTTTGTTCCCTTTCTTTTAAGCTCATCAAATATTATTGAGCGTAAGGGAGCCATACCGGCTCCACCGCCGAGAAATATCATCTCGGTATTATTATCTGTGGCGTGAAACTCGCCGAAGGGCCCGGTTATTGTAACCTTATCCCCCAGTTTCCTCGTATGAAGATATGTTGAGCCTTTTCCGGGTGGAATATCCACACTTTTCGGAGGCGGAGTGGCTATGCGCACATTGAGTTTGATAACCCCTTTCTCCTCCGGGTAATTAGCCATGGAGTAGGCACGCACCACAGGCTCATCCACCACGGACTTATATTGGTACATGCCGAATTTTTCCCATGTACCGTGATATTTCTCACCCACATCTATCTGCGTAAAGTCTGTCTGATGGGGTGGAACCATAACCTGAATATAGCCGCCCGCGCGGAAGTTCACGTCCTCCCCTTCGGGAAGTTTCAGAACTATCTCTTTTATAAAGGTAGCCACATTTCTGTTTGATACAAGTTCGCATTCCCACTGACGGGCGCTGAAAACTTCCGCCGGAACCTCTATTTTCAGATCGTCTTTAACGGTAAGCTGGCAGGAGAGCCTGTAGCCTTCCCTCTCCATTTTCCTGTTGATGTGGCTTTTTTCCGTGGGGAGAATCTCTCCTCCGCCCTGCTGAACCACAACCTTGCACTGTCCGCATGAACCGCCGCCGCCGCAGGCAGAGGAAACAAATATTTTTTCATCCGCCAGAACGCTCAGGAGCTTTCCGCCCCTCTGCACACTCAGTGCCTTGTCCTCGCTGCCGTTAATGACAATGCGGACATTCCCGGCGGGCACAAGCCACTGCTTTGCGGTGAGGATAAACCCCGCCAGAAAAAGAATAATTGCTGTAAAAAGGGCAACGCCTAAAACTATCTCTATCACGTTTCCCCCCTTAAAGCTGTATGCCGGAGAAGAGCATGAACGAAATCGCCATGATCCCCGCTATTACAAATACAATGCCCAGATTATCCAGCCCTTTGGGGACATCGGCATACTTCATCTTCTCCCTGATTCCTGCCATTGCTATTATGGCAAGCGCCCAGCCCGCACCTGAGCCGAAACCGTAAACCACACTCTCCCCGAAGGTGTAATCGCGCTGAACCATGAATAGCGTACCGCCGAGGATGGCGCAGTTAACCGTTATGAGCGGCAGGAAAATGCCCAGAGCGTTATAAAGCTTAGGAACGAACCTGTCCAGCCCCATCTCAAGCACCTGCACTATGGCGGCGATTACGCCTATGTAAGTCACAAGACCGATGAACGTGAGGTCAACATTATCAAGCCCAGCCCATGCCAGTGCGCCGTCCTTGAGTATATACTGATAAATAAGGTTGTTTACCGGAACAGTGATGGTCTGCACAGCTATAACTGCAATGCCGAGCCCCGTTGCCGTCTCCACCTGCTTTGAAACCGCAAGGAACGTACACATGCCCAGAAAGAAGGCAAGCGCCATGTTTTCCACAAATATTGATTTAACCAGAAGGCTTAAGTAGATTTCAATCATGCTTTAACCTCCCTGGATATTATAAGCTGAACACCCCATATAATGAGCCCTATGAGGAAAAAAGCGCTGGGAGCCAGAAGGAAAAGCCCGTTCGGTGTGTACCAGCCCCCGTCGGATGCGAGGGGAAGCACCTGAAAACCCAGAAGCTTGCCCGCACCGATGAGTTCACGGACAGTGCCCACGGCTATAAGAACAAGACCGTAGCCTGCACCGTTGCCGAGACCGTCAAGAAGGCTCTGAAACGGAGGGTTCTTTATGGCGTATGCCTCAGCCCTGCCCATGAGGATGCAGTTTGTTATTATCAGCCCCACGAAAACCGAAAGCTGTTTGCTGATCTCAAAGAAATAAGCCTTTATAAACTGATCGGCTATGATAACCAGAGAGGCGATTATTGTCATTTCCACTATTATCCTTATGCTTGAAGGGATGTAGTTCCTTATCACACTGAGAGACAGGTTGGAAAGCCCCAGAACCACAGTAACCGCAAGCGCCATGACAAGAGTTGTTTTCAGGTTTGACGTAACAGCCAGTGAGGAGCATATTCCCAGAACCTGCACAGCGATGGGGTTATTCCTGAAAATGGGGTCCGTAAATATTTTCATTGTACTGTCAGCCATTGAACCCCTCCTCGTTTATTCTGGAAAGAAATCTGCCGTAGCCGTTTTCACCCAGCCAGAAGCGGACAAGCCCGTTAACCCCTCTGCTTGTGAGGGACGCGCCGGATATGGAGTCAACCAGATGCGCAGAATCCGGAGAGGCAGGATCAACTTTTCCGTTGCCCACACCGAGCTTAAGGGAACCGTCATCACCGTAAACCTGTTTTCCCGGCCACTGGGCTTTCCAGTTGGGGTTGTCAACCTCACCGCCCAGACCGGGGGTTTCCTTCTGGTCATAGAACGTGAGCCCTGCAACGGTTTTACCGTCCCCTTCCAGTGCGAGAAAGCCGAACATGGTTGACCAGAGTCCGCTGCCGTAAACATGGAGAATTATTTTATCCGGTTTTCCATCCTTCATTACTATATAAACAGGCTGCTCCTTAGCTATACTGGCTATGCCTGCTATGTCCTGATCTTTTGCGAGACGGACGGATGTGGCGCCTGACGTGCTGAGGTTTTTGAAGTCCTTGAAGAAGGCCGCATCAAATCCCGGCTGTTTCTCAAAGCTTCCGTCCCGCACATTCACTGCCAGAACAGAGATATTTTTAAATGTGTCTTCTATGTCCGTGCTTTCGCCGAGAAGCCCCGCCGCAGCGAGAACATTCTTCTGCCTGTCAAGCTCACGGTTTTTGTCCTGAATCGGCTTAAGGGAAACAGCCGCCGCGGAAACCAGAACCGAGCAGACAACGGAAAGGACGAGAGAGACTATAAATGTAAATTTTCGGGAATTAACATCCGGCATATCTGCGCCCCCTCCTTCTTATATTCGCTTTTATAACATACTGGTCAATGACAGGTGCAAAAACGTTTCCGAACAGCACTGCAAGCATTGCTCCTTCCGGGAACGCGGGGTTAACAACCCTGATGAGCGCCGTCATAGCTCCGATTAAAAATCCGTAGATGTACATGCCCGTTCTCGTCATGGAGGCGGAAACAGGATCTGTGGCCATGAAAACAGTGGCGAACGCATATCCGCCCAGAACAAGATGCCACTCAGGGGAGAGGTTCATCATGGGGTTTGTTTCGCTCCCTATCAGGTTAAAAAACAGCACAAGGGAAACAAGTCCGGCAACGCTTGAAAGCATTATCCGCCATGAGCCTATGCCAGTGGCGATCAGCACTGCCGCCCCGAACAGACACGCCAGAGCGGAAGTTTCACCCATCGAACCGGGCATGAAACCGAGAAAAGCGTTCATCCAAGTTAAGCCTGAATCGCTGCCAAGGGCCATAGAACCCAGAGGGGTTGCATATGTCATGGCATCCGCGGGAATCCATATCCTGTCCCCGGTCATAGCCGCAGGGTATGAGAAGAAGAGAACCGCTCTGGACATAAGCGCAGGGTTGACAAAGTTGCGCCCTGTTCCGCCGAAGACCTCCTTGCCCATAACAAGACCAATGGAAATAGCCACCCCGGCCTGCCAGAGAGGAATAGTCGGAGGAAGAATCAGCGGGAAAAGAAGGGATGTGACAAGGAATGCCTCCCCTATCTCATGTTTTCTCACCACCGCAAAAAGCAGTTCCCAGAAGCCGCCCACCGCAAGAGTTACAATATAGACAGGCAGAAAGTAGAGCGCGCCGTGAAGGAAGCATGAACCGACAGACGAACTGTCCGCCCCGCCTGCCGCGGCCATTACACCAAGCCGCCACCCTTCCGTCAGTGTGCCCGCTTCCGCTGCATAGTTGGCCTGAAGCCCTGTATTGTAAAATGCCATAAGAATACACGGAATAAGCGCCAGAACCACGGTGGTCATTATCCTTTTGAGATCAAGCCCGTCCCTAACATGCGTATATCCCTTTGTCACTTCGGGGGATGTATACAGGAAAGTGTCAGTCATTTCAAATACCGGATACCACTTTTCCAGCTTTCCGCCCTTCTTGAAGTGATGCTCATATTTTTCCAGAAAATTAAGCAGCCCTTTCATCAGCCTTCCTTCTCCAATGTATCAAGCACCTGCCGGAGCATGGGCGCATAGTCCTGCTTGCCGGGGCAGGCGTAAGTGCACAGAGACAAATCCTCCTCCAGAAGCTCAAGACAGCCGAGCTTCTCCGCCGTTTCGAAATCCCCCACAGACACAGCCCGAAGGAGATAAGTGGGCAGAATATCCAGAGGCATTACGTCCTCGTAGCTCCCCACGGGAACAATGGGACGTTTGCCGCCGTTCAGGTTTGTATTGAAAACAGGCCTGCCTATGCCGAAACCTGTGAGAAACGAGCGTTTCACTGAGTGCATGTCCGTTCCCGGCCCTGCCCAGCCCATGAACCGCCTGTCCCTTCCTTCGGGAATGAGCGTAACCTGATTTATGTATCTGTGGAGATAGTCCGCAGGGGCAACCGCCTTGCGTCCGTGGAGTGCGCTTCCGCTTATCACGCGGACATCCTCCGCGCTGATTTCGTTTTTAAGGAGATCGCCCAGCCATGCGCCGCGTATGGTTCTGATAAGCCTCGGCTTAACAGCGCCTGTCCCGCAGAGTGATATTACTGTCTGAACGGGTATCTTCCCTGTGAGAAAAAACTCGCCAATTGCCGCCGTGTCCTGCCAGCCTATTTCCCATGTGCGGTTTCCGGCGTGAGCAGGTGAGAGAAAGTGAATATGAGTTCCCGCAAGCCCTGCCGGGTGCGGCCCTTTAAAGCACACATACTCAATCTTCCCGCCCTGAACCACCGGAACAGAATCCTCAGAACCGACACAGACATAAAGCTTCTTGCCTGCCAGCTTCTCAAGGAGGCTGACACCAACTGCAAAAAACTCCTCCCTGCCCTCAATGGCGGTTTTTACATCCGCACACAGAGGGCGGGTGTCCGCCGCAGTGACATAAATATAGTCGGCAGATGCATCCGCAGCGGGAGTTTTGCCGAAGGGGCGGCTGATGAATGATGTCCAGAGCCCCGCATCATTTACGGCATTCCTGACAGTGTCACTGCCGATGATTTTAAGCTCCGCAGTGTTAAAAGCCTTGAAGCCGCCGCCTTCTGTGTCTTCAATCTCTATCTCAAGTGAGAGAAACCTGCGCTTCTCGCCCCTGTTGACAGCCAGAACTCTGCCGGCAAAAGGGGAAACGAACTTAACGCCCGCATTTTTCTTATCGGTGAAAAGCAGATCACCCGGTTTCACCGAATCTCCTTCCTGAACATTCATAGAGGGTTTGAGGCCGACATGATCGTCTCCGATGACGGCATATCTGCTTACAGTTCCCGATGCATAAATTTTCTGTTCGGGAGCTCCGCCCAAAGGAAGGTCAATACCTTTCTTAAGAACTACATTTTTCATACCGCTCAAAAAACACCTTCACACGCAAAATATTTTAAGACTATTTATGCCTTATAATACACAACGACTTATAAATAAAGCATAATCCTAATAACGTCAGAGTCAAGCTAAGTCGTCCGGTTTAGTATCCGGCTTTGGTTTGGCGATGAAGAACCCTTGGGAATAGTCAATTCCGAGCTCATTTACGGCATCAAAAATTTCCTGACTGCTCACAAATTCCGCCACGGTTTTTATTTTCATACCGCCTGCGAATCCTGTTATGCTTTTCACCAGCCTGTTTGTGTACTCATCGCGGTGAATGTTCTGAATCAGACTGCCGTCAATTTTCAGATAATCAAAATCGAGGTTCATCAGGTGCGTAAAGTTGGAGTAGCCTGTGCCGAAGTCGTCAATAGCCACTTTGCAGCCCAGCCTTTTGACCTCACTTATAAACTCCCTGATCTCCTCGTAGTTGCCTATGTTGTCCGTTTCGAGAATCTCGAATATCACATTCCCTGCGGCATCCGTTTCCCGGAGAAGATTCTGGATATAGAGCACTATATCCTTATTGAGTATATCCTCTGTTGAAATATTTATTGAAAATTCGTTATTTCCGCCTCTGAAATGCTCCACTGATTTACGCAGCATTATTTTGGTAAGCTGCGGGTACAGCTTGGTCTTTTTAATAATAGGCAGAAACATTCCCGGAGAAACCACACTCCCGTCCGCTTCCTGCATCCTTATGAGGCATTCATATTTGCGTATTTCCCCTGTGCGGTTATCCATTATCCCCTGAAAATAGGGTATAATGCGGTCCTCTTTTATGGCCAGCTTCACCTTATTCAGCCAGAAGAAGTTGTTTGACTGATGCTGGCTCAGCTCCATGCTTTCGTCAAAATGCATGTAGGCTCTTTTACGCTCTCTGGATATTTTCAGTGCCATGTCGGATGACTGGAGCGGCTTTTCCCTGTTTCCGGAGATGCCTATGCTCACAGAGATGGAGATCTCTATCCCCTGATAGTCGATCAGTTCCGAATCAGTCTTAACAGATATTGAGTCTGCTATTCTTTCCGCCACTTCCATCCTTGATTTAAGCAGAACAACAAACTCGTCCCTGCCCAGCCTGTAGAGAACATAACCACCCGCAATCTCAGGATAAGCCGATTCCAGAGAGGAGAGATAATCGCGCAGACATACGGAATATTCCTTCAGAACGTGGTCTCCCGCGCCTATGCCGAAAACCTCGTTAACCTCTTTGAAGCGATCAATGTTAATCAGAATCATCACCGAACCAGAGGAAGATTCAAGATCGCTCAAGAGAGCGTTTCTGTTGGGAAGCCCGGTGAGCGCATCGGTTCTCTGCTGAACGGAAAGATTCTTTTTCCCCTCTTCTATTTCCCGGAGCATAGCACGGAAACTGTAGTGCAGAATTGCAGCGGCAAGTATAAGGAACGCAAGCACCACAACCGCCAGATAAAGCCTTGCGTTGCGGTAGTCCCGCACCTCAGCATTTATGTTCTGAGCAACCACGAGATAAGCAAACGGTTCCCCTGAGTGTTCTCTGAGTTCATAGGCCGTATGAAAGCTGTAGTATGCGTTGTCGATTTTTTTGACAAGCATTGTCCGCTCAGGCACAAACTCTGTATCCAGCGCCTGAAACAAATGCTCATCCGTTCCGGCTATGTAGTAGTTTCTGTCTTCGATCATTCCGTCTCTGGTGTTCAGAATCTCCGCGTACGGCTTCTTCAAAAAAAGCGCGCTTTTGAACTGAAAGTGTTTGGCTACTGTTTCGACAACGAAGTCCGCATCTATTCCCATATCAAGCATTCCCGCATACTCACCGCCGGAAAATATCGGAACCATAATACGGTAGAATATACCGTTCCTTCCGGCTTCAAAACCGGAAGCGGCACTCCGGGTTTCGCTCACCTCCCGTACAAGAGGACGAAGCTCCGTGAGGCTGTCACCGTAAAAATCCGGTCTGTGCATACGCAGAACAGTCACACCGTTTTTGTCTATGAAGTGCATTACATGAAAGAACGGGTTCTCCGCAGTCATCTCTCTGTAATATGGAATAAGCTCCAGAAAAAGCTTCTCTCTGTCCCCTGCCAGAAAAGAATCAAGAATCCTTCCCTTCTGGAGGAGGCTGTGCGCCGCATTAAAGTATCTGCGCTCGGTTTCTGTCACGGAGATTTCGAATGAGCGTGCAAGCTGCGAGTCGAACCTGCGGAAGGAGTAATCAAGATATTTTTCATTAAAATAATTGCCCGCCAGAAGAAAAATAACGGAAAGAGAGAGCATCAGCATAGTAACAACGAGCATGGCTCTCATGCGGACAGTCATAGTATTACCACCTTGGTTTTACAATAATTTAAACCGTAATACAGATATTCGGAAACCCGGCAGCGGTTCATGCAGAAAAAATGTTCTCTCTCATACATTAAAACACATCGGGAACAAACAGCCGTTTAAATAATATTTAACTACTATTCATTATACATTTGCAGAAGAAGAACCGCAACTTAACCTTAGCATTAAAATGAGCCTCAAATAAGGAGTAGCTAAACCGCTCTGTAAAAGATCTTCAACTTGACATTTGGCTTTCTCAGGTTATGATCACTTAAATTAATAAGAATTTTTAGCAGGTACACATGAAAGTCTTGATAGCCGATGATTCCAAAATTGCAAGAAAGGGGGTTCTCAAGTCCCTAGCCACGGCTTTTTCAGGAGAGTTTGATTATCGCGAGGCAGCAAACGGCTGTGAGGCGGTGGAAATGTTCACCTCTTACTCGCCTGATCTCATATTTATGGATCTTACCATGCCTGAAAAAAGCGGCATAGAGGCGCTGGAAGAAATAAAAGCTATTAATCCGGCGGCAAAAGTTGTTATAATCACAGCAGATATACAGAAAAAAACAACCGAGATGGTCTCTGAACTCGGAGCTGATGAAATACTCAACAAGCCTGTGACTGCGGAGAAAATATCGCAGATTATCACTAAACTGGTTTAACGGCTGATTTATATGATGAATATTCTGAATGATGACAGGAAAGATGCGCTCACCGAAATCATGAACATTTCTTATGGCATGGCCACTGCCATAATATCTGATTCCATTGAGGCTCACGCCAATCTGCACGTTCCGAAGATTCATGTGGTCGGCACGGAAGGGCTTGAAAACTACGTAAACAGCAAGACATCCAAAAATAATGATTACTTCGTCTCCGTTCAGGTCTTTATAAACAAGCTGGACGGGGAAAGCATATTCATCATTGACAGCGGTTCCTCGCGCAAAGTTGCCGGCATCTTCATGAACGACAGCGGTGAGCAAATAGAAAGCGAAGACGACATAGTAAGCTCTATCCACGAACTCTCAAATATCCTGACCTCCGCCTGTGTGGGTAAAATTGCAGAACTCCTTGAGCTTGAGGTGTTCTTTCATCCTCCCGCAGTGGACAAGCAGAGCGGCGAAAAAATAGCCGAATACAAAAATTTCGAAAATTTCAGCAAGATCATTGTCGTGGAAACTGTTCTGGATTTCAGGCAGGAAAAAATCAACGGACTTCTCATATTTCTTTTGAAGGAGAGTTCTTTTGAGCATTTGCTCATAGCGCTGGATAAATATATTGAACAGTATGAAATTTGAGACTGACCCGGCTTATTTTCTTGACTCCATTTACAACGGCGCCTGCATTCTGGACGATGAACTGACGGTTCTCTTCTGGAACAAGTGGCTGGAAGCGCACACTTCCCTTTTCAGAGAACAGGTTACAGGCAGAAAAATAACAGAGCTTTTCCCCGAAATTAACGTAAACCAGCTGAAAAGAAAAATACGTTCAATGAAAGCCCTCAAGTCCCACACCTACTACGATGCGGGTACGGACGGCTGGCTTTTCAAAATAAAATCCGCTAAATTCACCAACTCAATTTTTGAATACATGAAGCAGAATGTGGTCATATCCCCCTTTGACAAGGAGCTTAAGTACGCCCTTGTGATGATTTACGACCAGACAAGGCTCTTTGAAACCCAGAAGAAGCTTGAAGAGAGCGAATCCTTCCAGCGCGCTGTATTCGGCAGGAGCGCAAGCGGAATTGTCATTCTCAACACTGACAAGTCAATACTTACCACGAACGAGTCTTTCCGCAGAATGGCAAATATTGAGGAAGATGATCTCAAAGGGATGGATTTTGAAATGTTCCTCAGCCCGGAGCACCTTGATCTGTGCCGTGAATGTTTCGGAAAACTCTTTGCAGGTCAGCAGGATTCCGTAACGGAAGATGTAAAACTCAAGACACCAGGAGGCAAAAGCTTCTGGAGCAGAATCGCAGGTTCAGTAATCTTTGACCAGAGCGGAAAGCCGGAATACATAGTCTGCGTTATGGACGACATCACCGAGCGAAGAAACTTCCTCAACGAACTTGAAAAGAAAAGTGAATATGTTCAGAAAATTCTGGATTTCCAATCCAATATTATAATAGTTACCGACGGCGAACTTCTCCTTAACTGCAACAAAAGCTTTCTCGATTTCTTTCAGGCAAAAACCCTTGACGAGTTTAAAGAACGCAAAAAGGATCTGTCAGAATATTTCATGAAAGAGCAAGGGCTTATAGTTGGTGAAGATGAGCAGGGATGGCTTGAGGAGGTTTTTCAGAACTTCCGCATGGGCATGGACAGCAAGGTAAAAATGCGTGATCCCTTCGGGGCTGTCCGCACGTTTCAGGTAACTTTCCGCATACTCCCCATGACAGCAGGCGAGTACATAGTGTCCCTGACGGATATAACCGATCTGGAGAACTACCACAAAATACTCAGGGATGCCAACCGCATACTGGAAATCATAGTAAACGAACGCACCGAAGAGCTGAGAAACGCCAACAGAATGCTGGAAAGCAGCCGTCAGCAGCTTGAACAGGCGCAGCAGATAGCCCGTATCGGAAGCTGGGAATGGACAGGGGCAGACAAAAAGCTAAACTGCTCAGATGAGCTTTACAGGATATTCGGTCTGGATAAAACGGAAGTGATCCTCTCCGGCAGCAATTTCCTTGATATGATCGCCCCGGAAGACCTGCCTCTGGTTCACACCATGGTTTCGGAAAAATCCATAGCCCGCGGCAGCTTTGACGAATATATACACATAAACCGCATAGACGGGGAAAGGCGCATACTCAGGGTGCAGAGCCGCATAAGAACAGATGCGGCCGGACACATAAACATACTGGGCACAGCACATGACATAACCGAGATAAAACGCACGGAAACGGCACTGCGCCAGAACGAGCAGCTTCTCTCCTTCATATTCGAGTTTGCCAGCTTCGGTATATGCCTTGTGGATCAGGAAGGAAATTTTGTCAGGTTTAACAGAAAGTTCAGCCAGATACTGACTATTCCCGAAGATACACTGAAAAAACAGAACTTTTTTGAGCTGTTCCCCGAAGCGGACAGGGAAAAAGCACCCCACACAACAGAGTGGAAGCATGAACCGGACAGCGGCAAGCCTCTTGATCTTCTTGTTACCGCAGGTGCGGTGAAAATGGAGGAGGAAAAGCTCCATTTTATTTACTCAATAGCAGATATAACGGAGAAAAACAGGATAGAGCGGATACACCGCGAACAGGAGCAGATGCTTATTCAGCAGTCAAAGCTGGCTGCACTCGGCGAAATGATAGGCGCCATCGCCCACCAGTGGAAACAGCCTCTCAACTCCGCCAGCCTCTATGTTCAGCTTATTGAGGACGATTATGACTTTAATGAGCTTACCAAGGAAAAACTCAGTGAATATGTAATTGAGATAATGAACCAGCTTAACTTCATGGCACACACGGTTGAGGACTTCCGCACCTTCTTCACACCTTCCAAATCCCTCGGTGAGTTCTCTGTCAGAAAAGCCCTGAACGATGTCACAGCGCTGATGAAATCATCCCTTGAAAAGCATAAGATAAATGTGAAAATCACCACCGAAGGCGGTGACCCCGACAGCATAGTTCTTTTCGGTTACGCCAGCGAATTTAAACAGGTTATGGTGAACCTGCTCAGCAACTCGCGCGATGCGATAGATGCTAAAAGGCTCTCCATGCCCCCGCTTCAGAGAAAATCAGTCGGCAACATAGAAGTGGCGGTAATTGAAACTGACACGGAAGTCATTGTCGAAACAAGGGACGACGGCGGCGGAATACCGGAAGAAGCGCTGAAAAAAATATTTGAATCCTACTTCACCACCAAGGGAGACGAAGGAACGGGAATCGGTCTTTATATGTCCCGAATGATCATAGAAAACCGCATGAAAGGAACGATCTCCGCCTCAAACAGTGATAAGGGCGCAGTGTTCTCCATGCGTTTTCCGAGGAAGTTTCTTTAGATAATCCCCATCTCTGCCGCTTTTTCACAGGCTTTGAGTGTTTTTGTCTCGCCCGCGGCTGCAAGCTCCTCAATGGAGGCAAAAGCGAACTTGTGGGCATTCCGCAGAGTATCACAGCAGAGAATATAGTCCTCATATATTACAAATGACCTGCCGAACCCCTCATAACCCAGATCAAGGGCAGCATAGCAGAGTTTTCCGATATTCTGCTCGGTGAGCATGGCCACAGCCTCGTAAAACATGCGTATCTGCCACACAGTCTGTATGTCCACAGTGCCTGATGTGTCTATCTTTTTCCTGTCCTCACGGCTTTTCACATAGCGGCTCAGAACCTGCGTGTCATCAAGTTTTTTCCATGAGCCGTATGTGTCAAACGCCCTCATTTTTTTGACAAGGGTATCAGTAAAGCCGGAGACCTCCCAGCCTGTTCTCTGGGAAAGAGACATGCCCGCCATGCTATTTTACCTGTATCGCCTTTCTCAGCCATGGCGGAGGAGAATCATTAAGCTTTTTCACCAGACTATCCAGAAGCTCATCAATAGATGTTTTGTCATCCACCTTTACGGGGAGAATCTTGTTGCGCACCACCACCGCGGCAGCGGGTCCGCCTATCTCTGTGAGGTAGAGTATTGAACAGTCGTTAAGCGCCTCAACCTTTGTATTAATATCAATCTTGTGAGTTTCCTCAGCGTCAATGGGAATAAATGTGCGCAGTTCGGCAAACTCCGAACCTTCGGTGTCCACATCATAAACCGCGACGGAAGTTGCTCTGCCGAAGTGTTCGTCCACCTCTTTCATACTGTTTGTACAGAACGCTACCTTCATAAACTCCTCCTGTAGTTCTCTGTCTGCTCCTCCCATGATTCGTGCTCATCACGTTCAAGGAGAATGCTCCCTATCTCAGAGGCGAAGTACGCCGCGCCCCTGTAACAGGTGTAAACCTTTATAAACTGCCCTATCCTGTCCTTCACCGGAATACCCATCCTCAATAATGGAGCGTGCACTATCTCCGAGGTTAAATGGGCATTGGTGTTTGAAATGACAAGGGAGACTCCTCCCCCCTTTAGGGCTACATCTTCCAGATCACCCTTAATCACCTGTTCCGCCGGTATATCCTTAAGAAAAGGGGAAGAAAAGGTGGTGATGCCGATTTGCACAGCAATGCCCAACTCATCATGAAGAAACTTTGATACGCCGAACAGGAGATCCGGCTCAATGGCGACAGCGGCCTTCTTACCGCCGAAATTGAAGTGTCCGTCAAGCATTACATCTATTGCTGTTCTGCGCTGCTTTTTGATTCTGGCAGGAACATCCGCCCTGCCGGAAAGCTTCATAAGCAGCTCTATGAATCTGTCTGTTTCGGTGACCCCTATGAGAGAGTCGAAGGTTACAAAAGGAACACCCGTAAGCTCTTTCAGCTGTTCCGCTATCTCACCCATTGTCCTGCCGACCGCGATGTTCAGTTCAGCCGCTCCGGCAGTTTCAATATCCTCAACAGTGCACCCGCCGGGGGCTGTGCTGTAGAAGAAATCCGCGCAGCCGGACATGCTTTCTGAAATATCCGGCAGAAACACCGGGCGCAGTCCGAATGATTCCGCAACATCCCTTATCTCGTCTATGTCCCCTGCGGTCATGGCGAATGCGGGAAGAATGTTCACACGCCCCTTTTCGGTTTCCATCTTCGCCGGAGCAAGCTGTCTGAATATTGCTTTCAGCGTATTTGTGTAGCCGAGGTGAGCATCGTCCACGAAATCGGGTGTCGTGGAGTAAACAATTTTCGTTCCCGCATATTCCGGGTATTTCTTCCTGAAATCCTTTATGCTTCTTTCAAAATCGTCCCCTCTGGTATCGGAGATTCCGGTAGAAAGCAGCACGAGGAGTTCGGGTTTATGCTTCTCTATAACGTTTTTCATGCCTTCAAGCAGGTTCCAGTCCTCGCCCATAATCGTTGCTATATCGGTGAGGGCTGTGGTCTGCATCGGGACTATCTCCCTGAAATGCTGAGTGAGAAACGTTTTGGTAAATGCCGTGCACCCTTGCGAGCCGTGGTGGAGAGGCATAGCCCCTTTTATTCCGAGGGCGGCCAGACTTCCGCCCAGCACCTGACTTTTTTTCAGAGGGTTGGTCTGTCCGGTTTTTGCTGTTGTTTCCATAGACCTACTCCCACGGAGCCTTGCGCCTTGCCACTTCCCAGACAGGGGAGGTGAGGGTGTATGCAAGCTGTTTTGCCAGTTCAATCATGCCTGTATAGCCCGCATAGCCGTGTATCCTTTCCTGATTCACGTCCACAAAAGGGTATCTGCCTTTGATGGAGGTGTACATGTTCCTCCCTCCGGCAAGGAGAAGATCCGCCCTCTCCTTCTGAAGAATGTTCAGAAGGATGCGGCCATCCCCTTTTTCAAGGAGCATTTTCTGTGTTCCTTCAAAGTGTTCCCTGATTTTTTCTATGTCCTGCTCTGTCGATTTCCTTGTGCTGGTTCCTATTACTTCCATGCCGAGTTCCTCAAGCTGATAAATCGTTGACCAGCTTTTCACCCCGCCAGTATAAACGAAAACTCTTTTCCCTTTGAGAACAGCGGCATAGGGCGCTATCTCCGCCAATGTCTCGGCGTTTTTCCTTTCAACATAGCTGTGAATTTTTGCCCTGAGTTCATCAGAGCCCAGCATGTCCGCAACGGAGAGCAGAGTCTTCTCTATCTCGCCCAGTCCGTAGAATGAACTCTCCGCGAACGGTATTCCGTACTTGCGTTTAAGACCTTCCGCCAGAGTGAGAAGAGCCTTGCTGCAGATGACAAGTGTGCATTTCGCCCTGTGGGCACAGGCGATTTCGTCAAATGACGTACCGCCTGTTAAGCTTGAGAGAACATTTATCCCCAGCTCCCTGAAAACAGGCATCATCTGCCAGAGTTCGCCGGCTATGTTATAGTCGCCTATGATGTTTATGTCGTATTCTGTGGTTTTTTCAGGCTCTTTAGTGCCTATTACGTACTCAAGAAGAACATCGCCTGCTATCTTATTGCCGAAGTTTTTATTGCCGATGAAGCCGGGGGATTCCACGGGTATCACGGGGATTCCGGTGAGTTCCGCCGCCTTTTTACAGGCAGTGGGCACATCGTCCCCTATCATGGCGGTGACGCAGGTGGTGTAGACAAAGATCGCTTTTACCGGGTATCTGCCTGCTATCTCCACGCATTTATCGGTAATCTTCTTCTCTCCGCCGAAAACAACGTCCATTTCTGTCACATCAGTGGAGAAGCCCATTTTATAATACTGACCGTGAAGATTCCTGCTGCCCCTGTTGTTCCAGTTCTGGCTTACGCATGTGGCGGGACCGTGTATGAGATGTGCGGCATCCCCCACGGGGAGGAGAACTATCTGCGCTCCGTCAAAGGCGCACCCGCCCATTGTGGCGCCGGGTGTTGGTTTGGCACATTTTTTTGCCTTTTCTGCGGTGCTTTTCTTTTTATTTTCAGAACAGCTGTCAACTTCGGTAAGATGGTCAAATTTTGCAGCCATGGCACATTCCTTTTATTTAGAGAGTACTTTCGCCTCGAATGTAGCCGGGAGTTTGGGCACTTCCTCCAAAGCGGGAAATTCCAGAACCCAGCCGTTATCAAGTTCAAACACTCCGCCCCATGCCCCTGCCTGCTCTATTTTGATCACGTGCGCTTCGATGTCCTTCTTGGGAACGTAAATATTAATGCCTTTCGGTGTTTCTCTAACTGTTACTTTCATTTTGCAGCCCTACCTAAAAATAATAATAATTAATGTGTTAAAAGCGGGGGGCGGACTTTTGCCGCCGCCCCGCAGCGGTATATACCTTACTACCTGATTACGTCGTAGCTTGTGGTGTACATCGTTTTCCTGTCTGTTTCGTCAAGGATTGTGTTGACGATCCAGTTGAGGAGGTTCAGTCCGCCCATGTACCCTATAGTGGGGTATCTGTGGAGGAACTGTCTGTCAAACATGGGGAAACCGATTCTGATAAGCGGAATGCCCGTATCTCTCATAAGATATTTTGCGAAGCTGTTACCTATGATGAAATCAGAGGGGTCAGTGGCAAGCAGTGAACGGAAGTGCCACATATCCTTGTTTGAGTAAACTTCTGCTTCGCTGCCCTGAGGATATGAAGCAAGCAGCGCTTTAGTGTCCGCTTCCCAGTCTTTTGTGCCGTTGGTGAGCAGAACATGCTTGATCTCCCCGCCAAGCTCCATAACCATGCGTGTAAGACCGAATGCATAGTCAGGATCAGCGTTCAGAGAGAAGGTTTTGCCGTGTACCCAGTAGTATGAGTCGCCTATGGCATCAACAAATCTGCCTCTTTCGTTTTCGATTTCAGCAGGAATCTCTTTGCCTGTAAGCTCGGCGATTGCCATCATAAGGTCATCTGAACCTTTGATACCGAAGGGGTTAACCACTTTTACAGGGTGAGCCCATTCCTTTTCGATGAACTCAATCGTTTTGGCTGTGGCATATTTCTGAAGAATCAGAGTTGCCTTTGAATTGGGTGCATCTTTCAGGTCAGCAATCTTAGTTCCGCCGTTGAACATTTTGTAATGTCCGTCAGTGGGTGAGTCAAGGTTGTAGGAAGGATCGCTCAGGAGGATGAAATCCACTCCGAACAGACCGAGAATCCTTTTTATCTCACGGAAGTTGCCTATATAAGTATCGAATCCGAGTATTACGTTGATTCTGTCTTTCACTTCGCCTGTTTTCTCGCCGACCTGAGCAAGCATGCTTGAGAGCATGTTGTCATAGCCTGTGATATGTGAACCAACGAAGGAGGGCGTGTGTGCGTGGGTAATAAGTGAACCCTCCGGAACATTGCCCTGTTCTTTGGCATTTTTAACGAAGTTGTTGAGGTCATCCCCGATAACTTCCGCCATACATGATGTGCATATGGCTACCATGCCGGGTTTGTAGAGCTTGTAAACGTTATCAAGCCCCACATACATGTTGTTGTGTCCGCCGAAAACCGCAGCGTCTTCCGTCATGGAGTCGGAAACAGCGGGGAAAGGTTCTTTAAAGTGACGGCAGAAATGTGAGCGGAAGTAAGCCGCACAGCCCTGTGAACCGTGTACGTAAGGCATAGTGTCGTCAAAACCTATGGCAGCATAAAGCGCGCCCAGAGGCTGGCATGACTTAAGGGGGTTAACCACAAGGTGCTCCCTTTTGAAGTTAAGCTCCTTGTATTCCTCACCAAGTGTCCACTCAAGGGTTTTTGCAACCTCTTCCTCAGTTGCTGCGTTCTCATAGAGAGCGCGTTTTCTCTTGAACATCTCTCCGAAGCGCTCGTCCTCGAAAAGGGTTATATGATCTTTTACTTTAATATCTTTGCTCATGATTTACCTCTCTTGTACGGCTCTGATTATCAGCTTTTCCACGGAGCTTTGATGTTTTTCCAAACGGCTCCGTTAATTGCCATGTCCATATCTCTGGCAAATACTCCGAAGCCTTCCACACCGTGGTAGGGGCCTGAGTAGTCCCATGAGTGCATCTGCCTGAAAGGGATGCCGGACTTCTGTGTCTGGTATTTTTCTTTAATACCTGAACCGAAGAGGTCGGGTTTGTACTTCTCAAGGAAGTTGTCCATCTCGAATTCTGACATGTCATCAACCATGATGGTTGTGCTGTCGAGGTATTCAAGGGTACGCTGGTAGTCGTCACCGTGGGCAAACTCATACCCTGTGAGCAGTATCTCAACACCGAGATCCTGAAAGGCGGGCATTGTGTGTCTGGGTCTCAGACCGCCAACGAAAAGCATTGTCTTCTTCCCTTCAAGTCTGGGTCTGTATTTAGCAACAATTTTTTCAAAGTAAGGCTGATATTTCTCAGCGATGACTTTTTCTGTCTGCTCTTTGATTTTGTCATCAAACATAGCAGCAATTTTGCGCATGGATTTGATGATCTGTGTGGGACCGAAAAAGTTGAACTCAAGCCACGGCACATTGTACTTTTCTTCAATGTAGCGTGAAATGTAGTTCATTGAACGGTAGCAGTGAATGAGAACCACTTTCGCCTGAGCAACGTTGGCAAGCTCGCTGAACGTACTGTCGCCTGTTGACTGAGCAACAAGGTTAAGCCCCATGTCCTCAATAATTTTCCTTGATGACCATATATCTCCGCCTATGTTGTAGTCTCCTATGAGGGCTACGTCATACGGGCCTTTCTCGAATTTCTGGCCGACCATATCTTTTTCATATATCCAGTCACGGATAGTGTCGTTTGCTATGTGGTGACCGAGAGACTGGGAAACGCCTCTGAAACCTTCACAGCGGCAGGGGATAACGGGTTTGCCTATCTCCTTGGAGATCTCTTTTGAAACCGCTTCAATATCGTCACCGATAAGACCGATGGGACATTCAGAGAGAACACTGAGCCCTCTGTTGAGCGGGAAAAGCTTGTTAGCCTCAAGAAGAAGAGCTTTCAGCATTGCATCGCCGCCGAAAACTATGTCTTTTTCCTGAAAGTCAGACGTAAACTGCATTGTACCGAAACTGTCCACACCTGTTGTTCCGTTATAGTAGTTACGTCTGGATGACCAGGAGTACTGGCCGCAGCCCACCGGGCCGTGGCTTACGTTGATAATATCCTTTATGGGACCCCATACCACGCCTTTGGCGCCTGCATATGCACATCCTCTCATGGTGATAACGCCGGGGCGGGATTTCCTGTTGGACTTAACGCCGCACTTTTCCTGTCCGGGTTCAACAACCTCTATGTGGGTCTTCCTGTCCTTATACGTTTTCTCCTCATACTGGGAGATGACCGACTCTATAAACTCCTCGGCCTGTTTTTTATCTATAGTGCTCATGCTGTCTACCTCGTTTTATTGGGGTCAAAAAGTCTCGCGTTCTTGCTTTCCCCCCGCAGTCAGGCCGCTTCTGTGTCGCTTTTAAAAAGCATGAGCGGCCGCGGCCGAAAAGAAAGCGGGCATCCTTGCGGAATTAAGCGTTTTTCGCTTTTCCAACCTCTGCGTCATCCTCCTGAATGATGCCGAACTCCATAAGAAGTCCTTCAAGCTCATCCATTGTAAGAGGAGTGGGTATGTTGAACATTCTGTTATCGTTGATCTTCTGCGCAAGGGCTCTGTACTCGTCAGCCTGTTTGCATTTGGGGTCGTACTCGATAACTGTCATTCTTCTCAGTTCCGCGTGCTGAACGACATTGTCTCTGGGAACGAAGTGTATTCTCTGAGTGTTTATTCTTCTGGCAAGCTCGCTGATCAGTTCGTCTTCTCTGTCAGTTTTACGTTCGTTACAGATGATACCCGCAAGACGAACGCCGCCTGAGTTAGCATATTTAAGGATACCTTTGGAGATGTTGTTGGCAGCGTACATAGCCATCATCTCACCGGATGCAACTATGTAGATCTCCTGAGCTTTGCCTTCCCTGATGGGCATTGCGAAACCGCCGCACACAACGTCACCGAGAACGTCATAGGAAACAAAGTCAAGGTCTTCTTCGTATGCGCCTTCTTCCTCAAGGAAGTTGATAGCCGTGATAACGCCCCTTCCCGCGCAGCCTACACCGGGCTCAGGACCGCCTGACTCAACGCATTTAACGCCGAGGAAACCGGCTTTGAGAACATCATCAAGCTCAAGGTCTTCCACTGACCCTTTTTCAGCAGCAAGCTCCATAATTGTTGCCTGTGCTTTGGAGTGAAGGATAAGACGCGTGGAGTCTGCCTTGGGGTCGCAGCCTACGATCATTATTTTTTTGCCCATTTCCGCAAGAGCGGAGATAGTGTTCTGGGATGTGGTTGACTTGCCGATACCGCCTTTGCCGTAAAAAGCTATCTGTCTTAATTTAGCCATGATCCGAAACCTCCGGTTTATTATCTGCGTTAGTATAAACAAGAAGCGTGCCAAGATTGTAAATAGCTGATAAATAAGAATTGTAATCTTTTGAAAGGATTTATGTTTTATTAATTGTAAGGTTTTTGTATGGTTTGAAGGGGTAAGCTGACAAACCTTACAACAAAATCACGTTCATCGGGGCATTCAGCAGATCTTCGGTCTGTTTTGTAATAAGCCTTACAACATCCTGATCCAGTGCTTTCAGCCATCGCTGGGGTATGCCGTCCATACCGTAAAGCGCGCCCGCCAGCATGCCGGCTATAGCGCCGTTGGTATCTGCATCCCCGCCCTGATTAACAGTTCTGACAACAGTTTCGTACAGATTGTCCGAATCAAAGAAAAAGTGCATAACAGTTCTGAACGTGTCCTTAATATAACCGGATGCCTCGCCGTTGTACTTTGAGTGTGAGAATGAAGGGTCTTTTTTGATAAATCCGGACACTATATCAAGGGCGGCTTTCTTGTCCCCTGTTTCCAGAAGAACCTTCACAACCTCGCCGAGAACAACGGTCGCCATGTCGGAGAGTTCGTTATTGTGAGTTATATGACACTGGGAGAGAGTTATCTCCTCAAACCATTTCCAGTCCTTGAGACAGTACAGAACAACGGGCAGATTCCTCATGGCAGCGCCGTTCCCAGCGGAGAATGTTGAGTACAGAGACACCACAGAGCCTTTTGTAAGGTAATTGACAATCCCCCTTCTCACTGTGCTGCCTATGTCCACAGGCTTCTTTTTCATCCACCTTGCGAAGTGATCCGCCGCTCCCTGAACAGTGTAGCCTCCGTTTTCCATGAGGCTGTCGCCGAGGGCGAGTGACATTTCCGTATCGTCTGTTACGTTTCCGGCTTTGAGATGCAGCCAGCCGCCGCCTATTATCTTGTCATGTATGTCATATTTGTCTTTTATTTCTCTGGGAAGCATAAATTCCGTAGTGGCTCCGAGGGCATCACCGACGGCAAAACTGAGATAAGCTGCCAGCGCTCTTTCAAAAACATCATTTTTCATTTGCAAACTTCCCTTTGTCTTGGCATATTTCGATTATGATAAATCTTGATGAAAGCCACAAGGCAGGCGTTTATTACCACAGCACGAATAAAATCAATATTCCTGCGAAACTTTTCGTGAGCAGGGAATATAATGTCGGCGTGATCCCCATCACAATTGACGGCGTTCTTGAGTATCACCGCAGGCTTTTTGAGATAGTCGCCTCCGCAGGAAGCATAGACGAAGCCTCCTTTTTCTTTGAAAGCTACATGAACGAGCTTTTCGCGCTGGAGGAAAGGGTAAACGGGAAAAAGGTCGGCAGCTACATCAGGCTTCTGAAAAGCTGGCTCTTTGATTCCAATAACTCCGCCGGAGCAGTGCTCAAGGGCTGGGTGGAAAACCGATTCGGGCTTATACCCTTTTACCACGGGCAGAGCATTCCGGGGCTTTATTCCAAGGAGTATTACGATTATCTTCAGGAATGGATGAATTCCAGAACGAATAAAAACAGCATGTTTTCGCAGCTCGACCTGCTGTACACATACACCCAGACAATAATTAAGGCATACTGCGAAAATCATGTTCCCACCATAACCCTTTACAGGGGCGTAAATGACCTGAGCGATCACATAATAATCAGCCAGCTCTCAAAAAGAAAATACTGCATCGAACTGAACTCCCTCTCCTCTTTCACTTCGGAAAAGGAGATAGCAGAACAGTTCGGCAGTAAGATAATTAAGGCAGAAGTGCCTTATACAAAGATAGTGTACTTCTCAGAAGCCCTGCCCAGCAGGTCATTCAGCGGTGAGCTGGAATATCTGGTGATAGGCGGGCGCTACGATGTTGAAACCGTATTCTGAGAGCCGTCTTTCTTAACTTTTGTCCAGACCATCTCGTCCGGATCGTAATCTTCGATAATTTCAAGCTCATGCTTCCTGAAACCGACTTTTTTGTTGGTTTCAAGAAAATGAACCACAACAACAGGCTCAAAGAGGAACTCCGTAATCTGGCAGACAAAACCTTCCTCTCCCTCTTCGGCAACCACCTTTCCGCGGTTGCAGCCTGCGCAGGTTCCGTCACTTTTTGTGCAGCCGAGAACTCTGACCTTCTGGTTTTCTCTGAATTCCATATTACGCCTCCATAGGTGCGTGGGTGAAACACTTCTTCGGACAAGCAACAGCACAGGCCTTGCAGCCTACACAGGCATCGTCGTTTTCGAGTACCATGTAGCGTTTCGCTGAATCGTCATCGTCATCTTCGTGAAGTGAAAGGCAGCTAAAGCTGCAAGCTTTATAACAGCGTCCGCAGGCGATACATTTTGAGTTGTCGACATCCATAACATATTCAGGCGTCCATTTGCCGCCGCCTTTTGTAACTCCGGTGATATAGGCCATTGTGTTCCTCCTTAAACTTTTCAGTTACTGTTGCAAGCGGCGTGCCAAATATGAAGAACCGTTTTATCAGTAACTTAGGAGGAGTTATTCCTGCCTTGTTCAGTTTTTGTAATCTTACCTACATTTATTGTAGGGTTTGTGTTTGTTATATTCTTTTCACTTCAATGCCGAATTTCATTATGCGGTAGTTGATCTGGCGCACTGTCATCCCCAGAAGTCTGGCAGCCTTTGCCTGAACCCAGCCTGTTTTTTCGAGGGCATCTATAACCATCTGCCGTTCATCATCAACGGCAAGGGGCATTTCCGTGTGCGGTTTCGCCGTTTTTGCGGGCTCTTCTGCTGCTTTTTCCCCAGATTTGGGGTAATGCTCGCAGAAAAACTTCTGTTCCCCGCCGGACATATCCATATTGAGCGACTCAATACAGACAGCATGTTCTCCGCAGCCCGCGTGACCGTTGTTTTCCAGAAGCTGGGCGAGACAGACCTCCCCTCTGGAACAGGTGAACTCGGCAGGCGTTATCTCATTGCCTGTAACCGAAAGCGCAGCGCGCTCTATACAGTTTTCAAGCTCGCGTATGTTCCCCGGCCATGAGCATTTCATGAGCAGCGGAAAAACATCCGGTGATATTTTAAGCTTTGTACCGTAGTTTGTATTGAATTTTTCAAGAGCTGTTTTGGCAAGTTCGGGGATGTCCTCCCTGCGTTGTCGCAGAGGGGGGAGGAAGATGGAGACAACATTCAGCCTGTAGTAGAGATCCAGCCTGAAATCGCCTGACCGGACAGCGTTTTCGAGGTTTCTGTTTGTGGCAGCTATTACACGCACATCCACCGGGGTTGACTCAGAACCGCCGATGCGCTCTATGCTCATCTCCTGAAGAACACGGAGCAGCTTGCTCTGCGCTTCAAGGGGCATATCCCCTATTTCATCCAGAAATATGGTTCCGCCGTTTGCAAGTTCGAACTTGCCTTTTTTATCCGCATTGGCTCCAGTGAACGCCCCTTTTTTATAACCGAAGAGTTCACTCTCTATAAGTTCCTTGGGAATTGCGGCACAGTTTACTGCTACAAAAGGCTTCTGCGAACGGTCGCCGGAGTAATGAATTGCCTTTGCCACCATCTCCTTGCCTGTTCCGCTTTCGCCTCTGATAAGGACAGTTGTCTTGGTGCGGCAGACCTGCGAGATCCTTTTGAAGACATCCTGCATAAGCTTGCTGCCGCCAACAAGCCCTTTTACGGAAAATTTTCCCGCAACCTCACTGCGGAGACGCTCTTTTTCCTCTATGAGCTCTTTCTTCTCGCTGTTTATCAGCTTCATTTTATGCATGAACGAAGCTACAAGGGCGGAAATCATTTTGAGAATGTCCACCTCTGCCTCATAACTGACCACCTCACGGTAGTGCTTATCCACAGCGAGAACTCCTATTCTCTCATTTCCGTGGCTGATGGGAACGGCAATGAAGCTGGTTTTCTCCTCATCTTTGCGCTTGATTTTATCCTTAAAGTCAGGCTCAAGGCTTATGTCGTGCAGCATTATGGGAAAGCCGTACTTAAACACCTTACCCACCATACCTTCGCCGCTTTTGTACACCATTTCGGCAAGGGCGGCTCTGCTGAGGCCGTGGGATGCTTTGGGCATAAGCAGCCCCGTATCGGGGTCGGCAATCAGAATCGTGCCGTTCTGTATATGCAGGTTGTTGCTCATAATGTTCATAACATTCTGGAGCGCAGCGCTTTCACTGACCTTGGAGTTCAGTTCAAGGCTTATGTCGTATATTGTATTCAACAGAAGTTTATAGTAGCTTAATCTCTTTTCCATGGAATGTAACAAGCAATGCCTGTGCCATAGTGAATCCGGCGTAAAAAGGGCGTTTGGGAGGTTTATTACATTTCGGGTGGTTAAATATTAAGCATTTAAGATTACATTTTTTACAATTTTATCAGCTTTGTTTTATTTCAATCATAAGCTCTTTTATTATAAGCAATTTATATAGCATACACACTGGTTATATTTTATACATTTACGAAAACTTATTTGCTGTTTTTTGTTCGGGATCAATTATAGAAAAATCTTTGCGGCTATTATGCTTTTAAAGATTTATTCAAGAGGAGTTTTTAATGAAACAGTTTCTGAGCGGTTTTGCTCATTACCTCAGGTCGGACAAAACGTCAGTCAGGCGTTTGATCCAGTATATCTTCCTTGCCTCAACGATTTACGTGGGAATAAGGTTCTATTTTTATCTGTCTGCCCTTGGTGCGGGGGATATGTCCGCTGTAAAGCCCGGAGGCGTGGAGGCATTTCTCCCCATAAGCGCGCTGATGGGGCTTAAACGCCTTGTTTTCAGCGGAAACTATGACATGATTCACCCCGCGGGACTGACGCTTCTCATTGTCTTTCTTTTAATCAGCATCATTTTCAAACGCGGCTTCTGCGGATATATCTGTCCGGTGGGGCTGATCTCCGAAACTGTAGGTGCAGCAGGGAAGAATATCAAAATACACAGGTTCATAGCCTATCCCCTGTTTCTTCTGAAATACCTTCTGCTGGGCTTTTTTGTTTACATCATACTCATACAGATGTCTCTGCCCTCCATAGAAGGCTTTCTGAATGCGCCTTACAACAAGGTTTCAGATGCGAAGATGATGGACTTTTTTGCTGACCCCTCACGCACAACGCTCATAGTTCTCGCTGTGCTTATGATACTCGGTCTTCTGTTCAGAAACTTCTGGTGCAGGTTTCTATGCCCTTACGGTGCGCTGATGGGGCTTGTCTCCCTGCTTTCACCCTTCAAAATCAAACGTGATAAAGATGCCTGCATAAACTGCATGAAATGCACGAATATATGCCCCATGGACATACAGGTGCACAAGGCGGGGACAGTCCATTCACCGGAATGCATAGGCTGTCATGACTGCGTGAGAGTGCGGGCGAATGACAAATGTCTTAAAACTTACAAAACTGATTACAGATACCTGACACTGGCGGTTTTCCTGCTGTTCTGGGCGGCTGTGGCAGCTGCCATGCTCACAGGCTTCTGGCAGTCTGAGGTTTCAAATGAGGAATACCGCTTCTGGCTGGAAAGGCTCGGTCAGCTTAGTCACTGATTCAGAAGTCTGGTAACGCAGGAATAAACATCCGCAAAGCTTATCGGCTTAAACAGGATTTCGCAGTCTTTCAGGGAGTCGGTTTCCTCCCTGAAGGCTGTGGTTATTATAAACTTGGTGTTGCCTCCCTGCGCCCTGATTTTTTCCACAAGCTGAAAGCCGTCCAGATGCGGCATGGAGAGATCGGTTATAATCACATCAGGCCTTGCCGACATAAAAACCTCAAAACCCTCCCGCCCGTTGCCAGCCTCAAAAACATCGGAGAAATAGAGTTTAAGCTGGCGCACCATGAGCATTCTGGTGAGCGCCTCGTCTTCGATGTAGAGTATTTTTGCTTTAACAGTCTCAGCCGCCATTTTTAACCGCCGCTCTGAGAACCAGCCTGAAAACGGCACAGCCGTCCCTTGATTCAGCGCTCAGATAACCTTTCATATGCTGTTCGACTATGTTTTTAGACATATACAGACCGATTCCGGTTCCTTTCCCCTCTTCCTTTGTGGTGAAGTAGGGGTCAAAAACCTTTTGTATAACATCAGCAGGTATTCCGCCGCCGTTGTCCTTAATGCTGAGAACAACATTATCTCCCCCGGCATCCAGATCAAATTCGATATATCCCTGAAAATCCCCGGCTTCTTTTTGTTTTCTTTCGATTATGGCATCGCGGGAATTATGAATAATATTCAGTATAACCTGCTTAAATTCCCCTTCATAACCACTGACAAGGGTCTTAAGATGCAGACACTCAGGACTTTCCACAGAGTTTTCGCTGAAATACGATTCATCACCGCATCTGCATATAATCCGGAAGCTGATATTAGATGCGGTAAGCTGCGCGCTGACAAGCCTGATTGTCTCCAGCACGGAGCGGATAACCTCAAAGGCCTCAGCGCTTTTGTCCGGAGCGAAAAAGCGCCTGAAATCATCTATGGTGTCAGACATATGGTTGATTATATGCATGCAGTCCTTCTCTATCTGACCGACATATTGATCATCAAGCCCCTGACTGAAATAAGTTTCGCGCATATCCTGAACATAGAGTCCAAGGGCATTGAGCGGCTGCCGCCACTGATGGGCTACTGCGTTTATCATCTGCCCCATGTCCGTGAACTTTTTCTGTTCCATCATGATCTTTTCGCTGAAAAGCCTGCGTTCGGTCTCCTGCTCCACCTGTTTTTCCAGTGCTTCGTTGAGTGATTTCAGCCTGTTTTCTGCATCTTTCCTCTGGGTTATGTCCTGCACCACGGCCATCATCACTTCCCGTCCTTCCACGGAAGTTTTCTGGACATGGATCTCCACCGGATAAAGAGTACCGTTTTTACGCCTGTGGACAGTTTCAAATATCACAGTTTCCTTCTGCCCCTCTATAACAGGCATGATCTGCTGCCTCAGCTGCTGATAGCTCATCTGCGGCTTTATATCCAGCGTTGTCATCTTGAGTATTTCATCATGAGTGTAGCCCAGATTTTTGCAGGCTCCGCGGTTCACCTCCACAAAACGGAGGGTGTCCATATCATAAATAAAGATTTCGTTCAGGGAGTTGGCAATTATCTCACCCAGATAGTTCTCTCTTGATTTGCTTTCTTTGTATCTTTTCTCAAGGTCGCGTATTATCCGCATGAATGAATTCTGCATGAGAAAAACAGTGAGAATTATGAAAATAACAGCCATAACAAAAGCCAGCCTCAGAAACTGGCTGATTGCGGTTTTCTCACTTGTAATATCCTGAAAGGTCACAAGGCTGGCTATCTTCTGTCCGTCATAACCTGTGAGAAAATGATCCATATGGACGCGGAAGGTTTTGCCGCCCTCCTCCACCTCTTTCACAGTACTTTTGGAAAGGTCGGCCTTATTGAATATGCTTATGAAATCATCATTGGAAACATTGATCAGTCTTTCCCCGTCCAGACTTTCCGCTCTGGGTGTAAAGCAAAGCCCCTCCGCCTTGTCCGCAGGAATAAACAGCCCCATTTCAAGATCGAGGGTGTTTTTCATGAGGGAGAGCAGGTAGTCCACACCTATGCCTATTTCAGCCACGCCCACAAAAACGCCCAGATAATAAACTGGCTCTGCGTACCTGTAATGCAGACCGTAGCAGCCCAGATCAAACCCGGAGCGTGGTTCTTTTTTCTCCACCACTTCCTTTATCATCTCTCGCTGATAGCCTTGGTAATTAAGATGTCCGGGTGCATGTATCCTCATGAAGGAGTTTCCGTCAGCGTCATGAATATGCACAATGATTTCGGTGTGGTACTCCGCCACCAGAGCGCTGTATTTTTCATTGAAATAGCGTCTGATTTTCTCTCTGTCTCTGGAGGCCATAACCTCGCGCAGATAGTAGTCGGAAAGAAGCGATCTGAACCTGCTCCTGAGGGTGCGCTCAAGCTGTTCTGACTGATAATTCAGCATATATTCGATTTTTTTGTGTTTGTATTCTATGGCAGAGGAGAGATCATTCCTGACATGCACAACAGACAGAGCCGTGAACATAAAAATAGCCAGCAAAACAATAAGGACGACTCCCAGAGTTGTCTGACGTGCAACTGACAATGAAAACTCCCCTGACATGTATTCAAAAAAGCTTTACCCTGCAAGAAACCAAGGTAAGTATTATTTAAAATATATATCCATGCAGCTACTTAACAATAAATATTAACATCAGAAATCCGATATATCAGTCAAAAGAAGTACCAGACCTAATTATTCATAATTTTTACTGTTTTCTTTCAGTCAGACACTTGAAATCCTCCATAATAGAATAGGCGCTGGGAACAAAAAGAAGCGCGACTACAGTGGTGAAAAGCACCCCGAAGGCTATGCTCACCGCCATGGGTATAAGAAACTGAACGTGAATAGATGTTTCCAGTATCATGGGTGCAAGGCCGAAAAAGGTGGTAAGCGATGTCATTATGATTGGTCTGAACCTTCTTTTTGCCCCGCTCATGATGATTTCGTCATTGACATAGCCCTTTTCCCGCCCGAAACGGTTTATGAAGTCCACCAGAACAAGGGAGTTGTTCACCACCACACCGCTTACTGCCACCATTCCGAAGATGCTCATAAGGCTCAGCGTCAGCCCCAGCATCATGTGCCCGGCCGCCGCCCCCACAAGCCCCAGAGGGATGGAAAACATTATTATAAAAGGCTGAACATAGCTGGCCAGAGGCACTGCAAGCAGAGCATAAACTATCAGAACAGCAAAGGTCATGTTGTATTTCAGGCTCTCCATGGATTCCCTGCGGCTCTCCTCCTGCCCTTCAAACTTCCACTCCAGTCCGGGGAAAAGGCTCTGGATCTCAGGCATTGTTCCCGCGGCAAGATCCCTCATTATTTCCTGCGGGTTTGAAAATACCCCCGCAGTGGCAATTACATTGACCACCCTGCGTCTGTTGGTGCGGTTTATCTCGGTCAGGTCTTCCGTAAAATAGACTTCTGCCACGGAGCTTAAAGGAACCTTGGAACCGGAAGGAGTTTTAATATTAACTGCGTATACATCCCCCTGATACTTTCTGCTGTAGTCGGGGTATTTCACCCTTACCGTAACCTCATCCTGCCCTCTCTGGTAGGTGAGAGATTTTATCCCCAGAAATGCCGGAGAAACCTGAGAGGCAATCATTTCATTGGTAAGTCCCAGAGACCTGCCGTAGCTGTTCAGTTTATAATGGATCTCCTGCTGCTTTGAGGCAAAGGAATCTTCAATATCATAAACCCCGCCGTATTCGGCCAGCCTGTGCTTTATTATTCCGCTGGCCTCCCTCAGCACCTCTTCATTGTCATGATCCAGACGCACGGATATGTTCGCCCCGAAGTTTCTGAGCTGCGAGTCAAAGCTTACGGATTCCGCTGAATTTATTGTACCCACAACCTTTCTCCACTTCTCCTCGAAAAGGCCTGTGCGGAATTTGCGGATTTCGTATTCATACAGCATAACGTTAACAACGGCGCTGCCGTCCCTGCGTATGCCGCTGTTTATGTATTCTATGAAGCTCCCGCTGCTGCCCATCTCCTTCATAAGTTCGGCATCAACCCTGAGCGCAGCTTCCTCAAGCCTTTTCACAACTCTTTCGGTAACTGCCGGGGCTGTGCCCGTGGGCATAACGGCAGTGGCCCGCACCCTGTCGCCCTCAAGAGGGGACATGAAGCGGAACTTAAGGTTGCCCGAACCCACAAGGCCTGCAAAAACTATTGTGACAGCGATAAAGGCCGCCACTGTTGCATATTTATACGTAATGGTAAGCCGGAGAAATCTGTCAAAAGGCCCGTTGATGAACCTGTCCAGAGCATTCCTTATGCCGTCCCTTATGCCCAGCGAAAACCGTGGTTTGCCGTCTCTTTCCCTGCCGGTGTTCATGTGTGCGGGGAGAATGAAAAAAGATTCCACAAGAGATACCATAAGAACGGAAATAACCACCACAGGAAGAGTGTTCATGAGGAGCCCCATGCTTCCTTCCACAAAAAGCAGGGGCGCGAATGTGGCAACTGTTGTGAGAACGGAGAAGGTAACGGCGCTGAGCATCTCCTTTGTGCCGTCTACTGCCGCTCTGTATCTGGTTTTACCGGACTTGTAATGGGAATGTATGTTCTCGCCCACCACTATGGCATCGTCCACCGCAATACCCAGCGTCATTATGAAGGCAAAGGTTGTTATCATGTTTATGGAAGCGCCCGCCAGATAGAGAAAATAGAATGAGCCGAAAACAGATATGGGTATTCCGAGTGAAACCCACAGCGCCACACGGGTTTCAAGGAAAACCGCAAGGATCAGTATCACAAGGGTCAGGCCGAAAGCTGCGTTTTTCATGAGAAGATTTATGCGGTTCTGAAGCTGTTCTGACCTGTCATCCCATATTGTCACCTTAACCGCCTCCGGAAAAGATGCGGTTATCTTTTCGACAGTTTCATGAACCTTTGCAGACACGCTGGCCGGAGTCTGTTTGCCAACTCTGTAAACATCTATGGAGACAGAGGGTGCTCCGTTGAAGCGCTCCAGTATGTCCTGCTCCTCGAAGCCGTCTCTTATCTCCGCTATATCACCCAGCAAAACCGTACCCCCGCCTGCGGAGGAGATAACGGGAATATTCCTGAACTCGCTCCCTGTCCGGCGTTTGTCGTACATTCTGAGTTTTATATCACCGGAAGCGGTTTCCAGCGTTCCTGACGGGTAGTCTATGGAGTTGTTTCTCAGGGCGTTTGAAACATCCCTGAGCGTGAGGTTATATTTTCTGAGGGTGTCCTCCGGTATCCAGACTGATATTTCCCTGTCCTTCACCGCAACATATTCAAGCTGAGTTATTCCTTCCGCGGCAAGCAGCCCGTTCTTTACTCTGTCGGCGTAATAGCGCAGAGCCTCTTCGCCCACATTGCCGTATATGCTCACGGTGAGCACTTCGCGCCGCCTTACCTCAAGCTCAACATCTGGTGTTTCCGCCTCATCAGGGTAGGTGGAAATTTTGTCAACCTCCGATTTCACATCCTGAAGCGCCTGCTGTTTATCCACACCCTTGATCAGTTCTATGCTCACAGAGCCGGAGCCCTCTCTGGCTACGGATGTTATTTTGTTTACGAAATGAAGGCTGCTCACAGCGTCTTCCGTGGGAAGAACCATCCCCTCTTCTATTTCCGACGGAGAAGCGCCTGTGTATTCAAAGGTGATATTGATTATATCCCTTTCGGAATCGGGAAAAACCTCCTGCTTCATATTCAGCATCATGAATATGCCGCCCACAAGCAGGAAAAGCATCAGCAGATTGGACGCAACCTTATTTTTTGCCATCCATGCCACAGCACCGCCTCTGAGCATCATTTAGAGCTCCCGGAAAGAGTGGAGTTATCAGCCTCGCGCACCGTTACATCCATGCCGTCAACAGCGCCGCGAAGCCTTGATATGATCAGTTCCTCGCCCCCTTCAAGACCGGAGGAGAGTATTACCCTGTCCCCTTTGTAGGAGTGTACGGAAACCGGAATCACGCGGAGCCTGCCGTTCTCCACAGCCCAGACCTGCGAGCCTTCCCTGAGAGCCGCCTCGGATATTACGATCCGTTCCTCCGGCTCTCTGGTACGGAGGACAGCCTTTATATTCATCCCTATGGCGGGAACGGGTTTTTCGTTAAGATTGGTTTTTGTAAGCGGTATTCTAACAACCGCCCTGATCATGCCTGTTGTTTCATCCGCACCGGGCAGGAGTTTGGCCAAGTATCCTCTGTATTCCCAAGTATTCCGCCCGTCTTTCAATATCACCGACACGGGGGATGCCTCCGCCTCGCTGAGTGAGAAACGGAAATCCACTGACACGGAAGCAGGGAAAGGCACAACAGCCTCATAGAGACTGTCCCCCGCGAGGGAACCGAGAACATCGCCGGATCTGACCACACTGCCTGTTTCCATGGAAGAAGAAACAACAACAGCGCTGAACGGGGCATAATAAACGGTTTTGGCGAGGTTGCTTTTTGCAAGCCGGAGGTTGCTCTCAGCCTGGTTAAGCTTAGCCTGAGCCTCTGCCTTCTGGAGCGCATAGTCCGCAAGTCTGCCCGGTTTCTCCGGGTTGTCCCTGCCATCGTTCCAGAGCTCCCATTCTCTGGCAGTTATATCAGCCGAATGCTCTATTTCAGCCAGATTCAGTTTTGCTGTAGCGAGAGCGGTTTCCGCCGCGCTCAGTTCCGCCTCATATGAAACAGATTCGATCCTGAACAGGACATCACCTTTACTGACTCTGCCGCCCGCTTCAAACGCGGGGTTCTTATATATTACTGTTCCGCTTGTTTCTGTTTTTATATCAATTGTCTTCTCGGCCTGAACCCTGCCGAATCCCTCTCTTTCCAGCGGGATAAAGGTCTTGGTACAGACTTCTGTGATCACCACAGGAGGAATGCGGACGGGTTCGGTTTTTTCAGGAACGGGGATGTTGGACATATAATACTTCCACACCAGAAGTGAAGCTCCGATGATCACAACCGGCAGCAGAATTTTAACTATGTTCTTCCTCATTTCCCGTCTCCTGATTTTTCCTTGTCAGCTATAAATTTTTCTTCCCAGCCGCTGCCCAGCGCACGGATAAGGCTTATCCTCGCACTTACCAGTTCACGCTCAGCGCCCAGAAGGGAGGTTTCCTGCTCCAACATGCTTATCTCCGCTGAAATAAGGCTCCTGAGGGGTATAAGCCCGCCCCTGAACTTAAGGCTGCCCAGTTCATAAAGTGACCTGTTTTTTGCAGCAGTACGCTCAAGCTCGGTGATCGATTTTTCCCTGTAGGCGTTTTCAAACAGCCCTTTTTCTATGTCATGAAGTGCGGTGAGCACAGTCTGTCTGTATTTCAGTATGTATGAGTCAAGCTCAAGCTCCTTCACTGTGACTGAGGTTCTCTTTTTTCCGCCGTCAAAAACCGTGAACAGGGCATCAGCCACAAGAGAGAGGGCAAAGGCCTCCGGTCTGATAAGATTTGAGAGACTGTCCGAGCTGTAAACTCCCGCCGCGGATATTGAGAGTGACGGGTATCTGTCCGCAATGGCAGAGGCAAGCTGCCTGTCTGTGCGGTAAATGGCATATTCGGCGGCTTTTATGTCCGCTCTGGCAGCAATCACCTCAGCGGGTATGGCGTAAGGGACATCGGGAATGCGCACATTCTTCCATCCTGCGGGCAGTTCAGGCAGTTCCGCCCCGCGTCTGGCCAGCATGAGGCCTATCTCCTCACGGAGGCTGTTTATGGATGATTCGGAGGAGGCTTTGTTTATGCGCACAGTCTCAAGCTTTTTTTCAGACTCATATACGTCCTCAAGGGTTCCAAGGCCTGATCTGAAAGCGTTTCTGTCTGCTGTAACCAGCTTTTCGTATAACTTTTCGAGGGAGGTGAGCTTTAAGAGGCGTTCTGTTTCATAACGGTAGAGGAAATATCTGTCTGCAAGTTCTGCTGAAAGAGAAAGGTACTGACCGCGGAGGGTCATTCCGGCATATGCCGCATCATATCCGGCGGCTGAGACAAGGCTTGAGTTCCTGCCCCATATATCCGCCTCCCACGAGGCTCTGGCAGAGAGTTCATACTCATCCTGCCACCTCCTGCTCCCGCCTGTTTCGCGGGATGTGTCCGAAGCGCCCGCTCCCGCCGTGACTCTGGGGAGTCTGTCTGCACGGGCGGACTGAACCCCTGCGCGCTTTATCTCAAGGGACACATAGGTGTCCTCAAGCTGGTAATTTCTGGCAAACATTTCACGGATGAGTCCGTCCAGAGCGGTGTCATCAAAAACACGCCACCACTCCGCAGAATAATCCGGAACATAGCCGGAGGAAACACCCGCAAAACTTTCAGGAACGTCGGTTTTAAGCTCTTGCACCTTCACCGACTGCTCTTTCGCTCCGCAGGCAGTCAAAGCCGCAGAGACAATAATTACAAAGGCAATCACATACTTCATCTTCATCCCCGCGGAATAATGAAAAATATTATACTGACATTGACAGTTTTCATCAAAGAAAGTCTCACTTTGTTGGTAAATTTTTGTAAAGTGCCGTCTGCGCTTAACTTAAATTAACGTGATTTTATGAAGTTTTACTTTTATAATTGTAACTATGAATTTTATAAATGCAAATATACTAATCATAGACGATGATACGGAACTTTGCGAACTTCTTGAAACCTACCTGAGAGAGGAAAGGTTCAGGGTGGAAAGCGTACATGAAGGCAGAAGCGGCCTGAAAAAAGCACTCGGAGGAGGCTTTGCCCTTATTATTCTGGATGTCATGCTCCCCGGCATGGATGGCTTTGCAATCCTCCGTGAGCTCCGCAAAACTGACGATACCCCTGTCTTCATGCTCACTGCCAGAGGTGAAGAAACCGACAGAATATCCGGAATAGAAAACGGCGCGGATGACTACCTGCCTAAGCCCTTTAACCCGCGTGAACTCATTGTCAGGATAAAGGCAATTCTCAGAAGAACCGGAAGACAGATCACAGGCGAGACCATAGAAGCAGGTGCATTACGCATAAATACCTCACTGCTCAGCGCGTTTACCGGAGAGCAGGAGTTAGCTCTCACCTCGGCTGAGTTTCAGATCCTTGAAATGCTCATGCGCAACGCAGGCAGAACCGTGAGCAGGGACGAAATATCAAAATTTGTCTTCGAGAGAGAGCTGAACTCCTTTGACAGAAGTATAGACGTGCACATAAGCAACATAAGAAAGAAAATAGGCAACCCGGATATGATAAAAAGCATCCGCGGGGCAGGATATATACTGACAGCGGAGGCAAAAAGTTGAGGCTGAGCAGAGGGGGGATATTCCTCAAGATATTCATCTCATTCTGGGTGAGCCTCATAGCTTTCAGCATACTGAGTATTTTCCTTTACGTCGTGTCTGATAAGGACTTCGTGCGCATACTCTCAATCAAGGCTCAGCACTCAAACGAAATCAACCTGAACATCCTCTTTGTTGATAAAAGCCTTTCCATGGATACGGACAGCTTTATAAAATATGTCAGAAAAACCTCGTCCGGCTCAAACAACAAATCCTACATCTTCAATAAAAACTTTGAAGAGGTCACAGGGCAGCCCTTCCCGGAGGAGGCATTGGAAACAGTGACTGCACTCGCCAAACAAAAACTCCGTGTTATAAGACAAATAAGCGAAAGTAATATTTTTAATGCCTTTGTTCTGCGTGATTCGGCTGGAAACATGCCCGAAAACGCCTCTTATCTTCTGACTGTTTACAGCAGACCGGATCGCAGAACAGTAGTTATGGTGTGGGTTAAAGAGTATTTTCAGGAAATCGTTCTGCACATCATAATAATATCCCTCATCAGCTTCTACCTTGCAAAACACCTGACCATACCGTTAAAGGAGATTAACGAAGCATCTGACAAAATATCGCAGGGCTCCTTTGACATCTCCCTCAGCAGCGTTGCCCAAAGAAATGATGAATTCGGCGAACTGGCTTATAAATTCATGATAATGGCCGAGCGCCTTGAAGAGAACAAGCAGCAGCAGATAAGAATGTTCCGCGATATTTCCCATGAGCTGAGATCCCCGCTGACAAGAATGCGTCTGGCCATAGAGCTTGCGCTGGCCAAGGCCGATCAGCCCACAGCCAAGCTCCTTAACCGCATAGAGACCGAGTGGAACCGCATGGGCACAATGATAACAGATCTGAAAGCAATATCAGACTGCACCGGAAAACAGATTCAGTTTGAGTATTTCGACATATGCACACTGATTGAAAACCTTATGCCTGATTTTCATTTCGAGGCGGAGGCCTCCGGCAAGAGAATCATATTCAGCGGGTGCTCCTGCTACAAGATTCAGGGGAATAAGAGGCTGCTCTCCAGCGCCATTGAAAATGTGGTGAGGAACTCTCTGAAATATGCCCAAAGCAGGATAGAAATAAATATAAGCGCGGATGATTCCTTTGTTTCGGTTGAGGTTACAGATGACGGTCACGGTGTGCAGGAAGAAAACCTTGAGAGAATTTTCATACCCTTCTTCCGCGAAAATGCCGACAGAGACAGGCAGACAGGAGGGACAGGGCTTGGTCTTGCCATAGCCAAACGCGCTGTTGACCTGCATAACGGAACAATCAGCGCCGCCAATACTGACGAAGGGTTCAGAATTATACTGAAACTGCCTGTTTAAGGTCTGTCCGGAAAAGGCGGCGGTGGCGGCGGCCCGAAACCATTCATGGGCGGGGGCGGAGGAGGATTCCTCTTAAATCTCTCATGGAGTTCATACAGCTTTTTCATCTGCGCATCATCAAGCACATCATCCATATTCCTGAAAGTTTCTTCGAAAATACTGTCCGCTTCCTTCTTGGTTCTGTCCCTGAGAGCATCAGCCTTGGGCCGGGCTTCATCAAGGATGCGCCTGATTTCGGCGGACTGCTCCGGTGTGAGCTTAAGCTCTCTTTCAAGCATGGAGTGTATCTTGGCCGCTATGTCGTGCGGCTCCTTGCGCATATTATGAAACTGGGCAATGCGGTAAATATTCATAGCTATTGCGCCGGTTACAAAACCGATAAGAAATATAGTGAGGATATAAACATATTTTTTCATGGAATACCTAGATTATAACGCCTGATACACCGACAACCAGCAGTTCCATGAGATAAATGGTTTTTTCCTGCACCATATAATTTTCGGTGACAAAAAGCACAGCCAGAAGAACACAAAGCACAGGCACAAGCACCGCGAAAGCGGGTGTTTTCACAACAGAGCATTCCGTTCCTGCGGCAAGAGCCTTTCTGTAGACTCTATCGGCAAAATATTCATCCGGAATGACGTTTCTCCCTGCTCTGCTTGCTTCGGCAAGTTCGTCCATCAGTCGTTTTTTATTATCCATAGTTACTGTCCCTGATTCCCATTCTCTTAAGCGCGTCAGAAAGTTTTCTTTTGGCACGAAAGGTTCTTACCTTAACCCCTGCCCTTGTCATATTCATAACATCCGCCGCCTCAGCCGCGGAGACACCGTCGAAATATACCAGTTCTATAAGTATTCTGTCCTTCGGAGAAAGCACCAGCATCGCCCTGTCAAGAATCATCCTGAGATGCATCTGCCTGCTTTTTCGCTCAAACTCATCGCCCGCGCTTTCGGATTCCAGCTTTTCTATCAGGTTTCCGCTCTCATCGTTCAGGCTGCTGAGGGTTGTTTCATTCTTTCTATACTCACGCCGCCAGTAATCACAGCAGCAGTTTATGCTCACTTTTTTAAGCCAACCTCTGACCTTTTCAGAATTATCCAATGTTTTCAATGACTTGAAAACCTTTATAAAAACTTCCTGTGCAATATCCTCGGTCATGTCCTCCGGAACATGCCTCCCCACGGTTTCAAAAACCAGCGACTCGAATCTTTTGATGAAGATTCTGAAATGCTCATATTCCCCGTTCACAAGGCTCTTTATAAGCTCACTGTCGGAAATATCATGCTCTGATTTACTGCACATTCAATATAATATTCTTCCGCTTTTTTGTTTTCTCAGTCAATCCATAATTTATCGGGGCGGAAGGGTCTGTCGGAGCCCTGTCCGCCCCTTTTCGGGTGGTGTGCGTCCTGTCCGAAATTTTGCGTCATTTTAACTGTCATTAATCCTTAGGCTTCGCTGAAGAGGAGCGAGTTCATCATCATAGAGTATCTGTACTCAAAAGAACCCTTCTCATCATCTGTTGAGGTCATTTTTTCCAGCGCACTGAGCAGCATCTGCGAAATCTGACTGAGATCCTCTTCCTCCGCTGCTGCCTGCGCCGTCTCTTCGGCCTCTTCTGTTTCATCCGCTTCTGAAATACTCAGAGCTGTGTCAGTTTCTGAATCTTCCTCGGCTTCTGCGAGCGCTTTCAGAAGTTCCAGAAGTGATTCCTCCGTGCTTTCGGCGGATTCATCTGCCTGTGGTGTTCCACCCATCGGAGGCGGAGGCGGTGTGCCGCCCTGCATGCCGTACATCCCGCCTGCAGGGGCATTCTGCTGCATGCTGTAAGCCTGCTGAGCCATTTCAGCAAGGCTTACACCCTGCTCTTCTGCGTAGGCTTTCAGTTCGTCTGAAGCTGAGTCCGCAACACTTTGCGCATCGAACTCTTCTTCGCTTTCCGCTGCTTCCTTGATGGCGTTTCTGAAGTCTTCCATGTCTGTCTGAAGTTCTTCGGGCATATTCACCATAAAGCTGCCCATTTTGCTTATCTCAGCCCTGTCCGATGAGGAAAGGGAAGCAAAACGGCTGTTCTGGCTGTTTTCTTCGGTTTTGCTGCCGGAGGAAACCTGGGTCAGCCCGCTGATCTTCAGGTTTTCGTAAAGACCGCTTGAAGCAGTAATTATCATGGGTCATCCTCCCTGAAGTCTTATTCGGCATCCTGCCTGATATATCACAAGACGAAGCGCTGTTTTCTGCGGTTACATATATTTTGATCTGGTAAAATTAAATTATTTATCTGCTGTTGATCTTGACTGATTCCGGATAAAGAATTAATATCAATTTATAATGATCACAAAATTGTTTTCATTGTAACAAAGAAGGGGTAGATGAAGAACACCAACGAAAACACAGCATCGGAACTGGCAGAAAAGAATATCAGACCTTCATTTCAGAGGGTGCGCATTCTGGCTTATATGAAAGAGAACCTCTGCCACCCCACAGTGGAGAAAATCTATCACGATCTTCACACAGAGATCCCCTCGCTCTCAAAAACCACTGTGTACAACACCCTTAATCTCTTTGTCGAGGCCGGTCTGGTGCGGGTTCTGAACATTGAGGACAACGAAACAAGGTACGACATAGTTATGAAAAGCCACGGACACTTCAAATGCGAATCCTGCGGGGAGATATTCAACTTCAGGATCAATCTGGACGACTTTGCCGCCGATGAGCTCGGCGGTTTCATGATAAACGACAGAAACGTTTATTTCAAAGGCATATGCCCAATATGCCAGAAAGTAAAAAATAAGGAGGTAGAATAATGGACAAAAAGAAGAAACAGAAACTGACAACCGTTGCCGGCGCTCCCGTTGTAGACAATCAGAATGTTCAGACCGCAGGCCCCAGAGGCCCTATGCTGCTCCAGGATGTATGGTATCTTGAAAAACTTGCTCATTTTGACCGGGAAGTGATACCCGAAAGAAGAATGCACGCCAAAGGCTCCGGCGCATTCGGCACTTTTACCGTTACACACGATATAACCAAGTACACCAAGGCTAAAATATTCTCCAAAATCGGCAAAAAGACCGATATGTTCGTCCGTTTCTCCACCGTTGCAGGAGAAAGAGGCGCTGCGGATGCGGAAAGGGACATACGCGGATTTGCCATGAAATTCTACACCGAAGAGGGCAACTGGGATCTCGTGGGCAACAACACCCCGGTTTTCTTCCTGCGCGATCCGCTGAAATTCCCAGACCTTAACCATGCTGTTAAACGCGACCCCAGAACAAACATGAGAAGCGCAAAAAACAACTGGGATTTCTGGACATCGCTCCCCGAAGCTCTGCATCAGGTGACAATCACCATGAGCGAAAGGGGCATACCGCAGTCATACCGCCACATGCACGGCTTCGGCAGCCATACATTCAGCATGATAAACGAAAAAAATAAGCGCGTGTGGGTGAAATTCCACCTTGTTTCACAGCAGGGGATCAAAAACCTTACTGACGAAGAAGCGGAAAAAGTAATCGGCAAATGCCGTGAAAGCCACCAGAGAGACCTGCTTGAAAGCATAGACAAGGGTGATTTTCCCAAATGGAAAATGTACATTCAGGTTATGACGGAAGAAGAGGCCAAGAAAATGCCATACAACCCGTTTGACCTTACAAAAGTCTGGTATAAAAAAGACTTTCCGCTTATCGAAGTCGGGTATTTTGAACTGAATAAAAACCCGGAAAACTACTTTCAGGATGTTGAGCAGGCAGCTTTCAACCCCGCAAACATTGTGCCGGGGATCGGCTTTTCACCGGATAAAATGCTTCAGGGCAGGCTGTTCTCATACGGCGATACCCAGCGTTACAGGCTCGGCGTGAACCACCACCAGATTCCCGTTAATGCACCAAGATGCCCCTTCCACAGCTACCACAGGGACGGACAGATGCGTGTTGACGGCAACCGCGGCTCAACACTTGCCTATGAGCCCAACAGCTACGGCGAATGGCAGGAGCAGCCGAAATTCCGTGAGCCTGAGCTTGAACTTCAGGGCGGGGCATGGAACTGGAACTTCCGTGAGGATGATGACGACTACTTCACTCAGCCCGGACTGCTTTTCAGGCTGATGACACCCGCACAGCAGCAGGTGCTCTTTGAGAACACGGCAAGGGCTATGGGTGACGCACCGGAAGAGATCAAAATACGCCACATCGGCAACTGCATGAAGGCCGACCCCGAATACGGCAAAGGCGTTGCCAAGGCTATGAAAATCGACATTAAAAAGGTTAAGTGACCTGAGACGGCTTCACTTCGTTCGCAATAACGGCAGCGTGGAGTGAAGGCGATGAGGGACACTAAGCTTTATCAGCACAATTCAGGGGCGGGCAGAAAAGTCCGCCCCGTTCTTAAACAAACATAAAAAAAATCTTATATCTTCTCTGCCGGACTCAGGAACTTTTCCATCTCAAAATCTATCTTTTCGCCCGATCTCAGCATGTTTCTGATACTCAGTATTTTTGCGTCGTACGCTTCCAGAACGGAGAGACTGACTTTCTCCTTAGCACCTGTCTCAATTACAGCGGCAATTCCGCCGTTGCTGATTGCTATGCGCCTGTTCCCCATAAGCGCCAGAATGGGGTCATGGGTGGACATGAGCACGATCTTCTCTTTCTTCACAAGGAGATCCAGAGCCTTTTTCCTGTCCACTCCCGCATTCTCTATTTCATCGATAAGAACAATGGGAGATGAGCTGAGCAGGGCGGTATCCGCTATCATCAGCGCTCTGGACTGGCCGCCTGAAAGCTGAGTCAGCGCCGTTGTGCGCTCGAACTTCTCACCAGCAAGCTCATTGGCACACTCTATAACAGATGCCACCGTGCCCTCTATATCCACAACCATGCGGCTTGAGGCGTGCATGGCGACAAAGCTTTCCACATTGAGATCAACCACAAAGTTCATATTCTGCGAAAGCTGAGCCACAAGCTTGTTCTCGAAACGGAAGCGTTCCTCCTGCGAGGGCGTTTTCCCGTCTATGAGGATTGTTCTTCCCGTGGGTGTGTCCTTCTGCGCGAAGCATTCTATATCCGCCAGAAGGCGGCTTTTGCCGGAACCTGTGGGGCCGACTATGCACATTATATCTCCGGGACGCAGTTCAATTTCCACATTTTCGGCGCGGCCGCTCTTATCTGTTCCGCCCACAACCGTGAGTGAATTAAGCCTGCGTCTTGAGCCCTTCACAAGCGCTGCCGCCTGTTCCATAAACTCAAGAAAATGTGTGCGCATCTGCTCATGAGACAGACCCGCGTCCTCCATTGTCTCCTCATCCACGGATTCTATAAGCTCCTCAGGAGTCTGGAGGCTGTCCTTCCATGAAAGACCGATGGAGCGGAAATAATCCCCCGCATAGGGGTGCTCCTGAAGCAGTCTGCCGAACGGCACTTTCAGAAGGTGCTTACTCATAGGGAACCGCCTCTTTGAATGTCATCTTCTTCACATTACCTTTCTGGTGGGCGACACCTATATCCGTTTCTCCCACGCAGTAAGGGCAAATTGCAGCGGGAATCGAGAAGCGGAGCCTTGCACCCTCAAGGGATGAAACCTCTGAGGCTTCATCAAACGAGAAGCTCAGATCATAAGCCCCCTGCCCTGTGATTCCGTTTACGAACATAACTGCCGCCTTGGGGTTAGCCTGACGGACACGGAAGGCAAAAACCTCCCTTTCTGCCTGAGAGACTATGTCCCCCTTGGTGATTACCGCTATGTCCGCGTAACGGAGCATTGGCCCTATCTTCTGCGGTGTGTCAACCCCTGAGAGGCAGTCAATGACACAGACTGCTGTTACGCCTTTTATATGAGGCGCACAGCGGTTGCAGAGCCCGGCGCTTTCGCTTATAAGCACGTCAAAGCCCTTCTCTTTGCCCCACTGAACACAGTCGTCAATATTGCTTACGAAGTAGTGATCAGGGCACAAATTACCGGAAAGCCCTGTCACAACGGTAAGTCCGGCCTGAGTATAAAGCCTGTGGTCAAGGGCTGAGAGGCAGTCAAATTTTACTATGCCTATCTTCCCTTTGTATTTGCTCAGGTATTCTGCTGTTTTTATAATAACCGAGGTTTTCCCCGCTGACGGGGGCCCGGCAACTGTAATAAGCTTCATCTGTCTTCCTTTCTCTTTTCAGCGGATAACAACGTGCAGTTTTTTCCCCTGCTCTTTTTTACGCTGTCTGAGCTTTTCCATAAACCTGTCGTTCAGGTCATCCGAGAAGGCTTTCATGTCCCTTTCCCTTATGAAATCCCAGCCGAGCCATTTGATTTTCGCCCCTTCGGGCAGGCTGTTCTCAGCTTCCGGGTGAACGGAGGGGAAAAAAGAAGATGACATAATAGATGCCAGTTCCTTTCCTGTCATATAGTCTATGACAGGTTTAAGTCTCTCTTTTTCGCTCTTTTTGACAAGCATATACATGGGGCTTGCCATTGCTCCGTCCTCCGGCCAGATTATCTCAGTGTGTTCGGTATTCGGGCAGGATTTAGCAAAAAACCAAGGCAGAACATATATCGCAGCGCCGTTTGACATGGAGCTTCCCGCCGCTTTTGCCATCTGTGAGGCATGCCAGCCGTCCCTGATATTGGGCATCAGCCTGTCCAGCCCCTCCTGCCCGTAATCCTTCCAGATATTCACAAGGAGAACCTCGCTGATGTAGTCGTCACTGCCGCCGACGATGATGTTGTTTTTGTATTCCGGCCTGAGCAGATCGCTCCAGCTTCGGGGAACAGGGAGATCTTTAAGCTTCTTGTAATCCACAAGAATTACGTAGGTATAAACCGCGTAAACAGTGTAAACACCAAGCGGATCTTCTATCCCTGCTGAGGCAAACGGTTCGGGCATGGGTTTAATCTGGCAGGACTCATAGTAACCGCTGTCCAGAAAGCGGGATGTGAACTGGCTTCTGTAAAATGAGCCGAAGCCTATTGAACCAACTATATCGGGCAGTTCGTCAATATTGTGCGACTGCCATATGTCCTCGTAAGGGTCTGCCCCGCCGCAGCCCATCGGCACGAAGCTGACAAACTTTTCACCTGTCTTCTCAAGGTGCTTAAGCATGGCCTCTTCATATGATTCCTTGAAAAGGTGCTTCACGGGGCAAACCATGTAGCCGAGGAAATCCGGCTTAACGGGGGGTGCATCCTCCGTGTAGAGCATTGGAGTTTCACATGCCTCAATGCGCTTTTCCAGCAGTGGGAGAAAAATTTCGGGGTTAAGCTCCCTCATCTTCATAAACGAAGCAAGGGTAAGGGTTTTAAGGAATGAACCGTTCGAAGCGAACACGCCGAGTCCGTTCATCATGAACAGTTCCTTTGTTTCGGGAAAATCCGCAAAAATGTCTGAAATACTCATTTCAGGCCTGATATTTTTCAAGACTGCCTCCTTGAAACCGCGCGGGATGACGCACGGAGATAATATAGCCTGATCCGTCACTTATAATAACGACATCGCTATGAAGTAAACCATATAGCGATGATATTAAATTATCAATAAAAACATGTGTATCGTTTTATCCGGTGAATAGTATATATTTTATCCTTTTTGCACTGTTTGTCCAGTAGCTAAAGTTATTTTTCATCGGCAGGGATGAGCACACCCGCGGTTTTCCGCAGTTCAGCCGCAGTGAGAAGAAGGTTCAGCTTTGCGGCCTTCATGTCATAAACTGCCTTTTCCGCCGCTGCGCCAGTCTGCATGTATTTCGATTCGCTAACCAAACCCGCCTTAAGCCTGTCCTTCATCTGACGGAAGTTTTCCATTGCCAGTTCCGCAGCCTTTTCCGCAGTTTTCAGCGCGCTAAGGGCATATTCCAGTCTGCCGTTCAGCCTGTTCAGTTCAACATCCAGCCTGCCCCGGACATTCCGCAGGTTTTCGGAAGCCTGAATGACCTGAGCGTTTCTTTGACCTAGTACGCCCTTGCGCTTGCCCCAATCAAAAACATTCCACTCCGCCTGTACGCCGAAGCTGGTTATACTGCTGTCCACAAACGGAACCCCGTCCTGATACGTGTGGCGGACAAACAGCCCCAGATCGGGTATGTATTCGTCTCTGGCTGCGCCTCTTGCACGCTCAGCTTTTTCCAGAGTGTATTCCGCCTCTCGTACATCAGGAGAGGTAAGGCTGGCCTCGGCGGAGGTGATATTAACCCTCTCCGGCTCATCCACGAACGTATCAGACAGAGTAATTTCAATGCCTGCCGGAAGATTCAGAAGATCCCTGAACTGAGCCCTGAGATCTGAAAGCCTTGTTTCTGCGGCTGTCACATTCTGCCTGCTGTTCAGCAATCCGGTTTCCGCCTCCAGAACCGTTGACTCAAGAACATTGCCCGCCTCGAAAGCATCGCGGGCTTCCTTCAAAGAATGCTCAAAAGCGGCAGTGTAAACCCTGTAAACTGCTGTCTGCTGTTCTGCCAGAATAATGCCGTAATATAACTGGCGCACCGCAAAGGCTGTTTCGTTCCGCGCCTTTCTATGCCTTGCTTCCGCGGCTTTCAGTTCAGCATCAGCAGCACCGACCCCTTCATTTATCTTAAAAAGCTGGGTAAGCGGCTGCTTCACTGTGGTGTTCACGATGAACAGTGAATCGCTCCCCTGATCTATCTTCAAATCCTCCGTGGGGAAGCCGCCCAAACCGGGTACTGTGCCGAGAGCACCCTTATCTATAGTAACTACGCCGTTGTTGGTTGTATCGGTATACATGGCATCCACTGAAAGCATGGGAAAATAACTTGCCCGTGCAGACATCTTCACTGCTGCATGCTCCTGTATCACAGCTTCGGTTATCTTAAGGCTGCGGCTGTTTTTCAGGGCATATTCCTCAGCCTGTTTCAGAGTGAAGGTTTCTGCATGTGCTGTGCCGCTGACCAGAAACAAAGCCAGAGCGGCTGTGGCTGTTTTTGTTCCGCCTTTTCCTGACATTACAACCACATACAGAACAGGGACCACAAGAAGTGTAAAGAACATGGAGAATATCAGCCCCACGGCGATAACACTGGCAAGGGGGCTCCACAGGCTCGAACCGGAAAGAATCATCGGCGTAACCCCCACAGCGGCTGCCATTGTGGTGAGGAATATGGGGCGGAGCCTGCGCTCTCCTGCCTCTGTGGCGGCAAGCTCAATGCTGTGCCCTTCGGCGGTTTTCTCTTTTATGTAATCCACCAGAATTATGGCGTTTCTAACCACTATTCCGCATAGGCTTATCAGCCCCATGAAGGCGGTGAACCCAAAGGGGTTATTGGTGATGAAAAGTCCGAACATAGCCCCCGGCAGTGCCAGAGGTATGGACGACATAATAACAAGCGGTTCACTTATGTTCTTAAACTGCACAAGCAAAACGAAGAATATGGCTGCAAGGCTTATGCCGAGGGCGACCATCATCTGAGGGAAAGTCTCCTCACTGTTCATGAGCTCGCCGCCGTAACTGATTTTATATCCGGCGGGCAGCTTAATCCCCTCCACGGCAGGGCGCACCTCATCCAGAAGAGCCGAGGCGTAATATCCTTCTTTCACAAATGCCCTTACGGTAAGTGTCGGAACTCCGTTTCTGCGGACTATGCGGCTTGTCTGAAACTCCGGGTTAAGCTCTGCAAAGGAGCGCACCGGAACCTTAGCACCCGTCACAGGGGAGGTTACGTAATAATCGCCAATATCAGCAAAGCTTCTGCGGTTTTCCTCGCCCAGCCTCAGCACAACGGGAATCACCCGCTCCCCCTCCCTGTAGTCCGTAACGGATAAACCGTCAAACCCGCCGTAGAGATAACCTGCAATGGCGGATGAGGGAATCCCCAGCCTTGCGGCGGCATCAGTGTCCACTGCCACATCTATCAGCATGGAATCATTGAAAAAATCTGTATGCACATAGTCGGAATAAGGCACTGCGGATACTATTCCGCTTATCTGCGCGCCTATCCGCCTCAGATCCTGAATGTCATACCCGCTTATGCGGATCTCCACCGGAGCCTCCAGCAGATTCCCCTGCTGAAGCTCTTTGACTATCACAAGTGCCTCCGGCGCTGTTTCGGTCAGGGTTCTGCGCAGTTCATAAACCAGCCCCACGGTTGCATCTTCCGAAACAGTGTTCACGATGAACTGGCCGTATGCGGGATCAGGCTGCTGAGGGTTTACGTTATAGTAGAACCTCGGCGCGCTCCTTCCAACAAAGGCAGCAAAATGGCTCACATCCTTATGACTGCCGAGGGATTTCTCTATGCGGCGCATAACATCGTCAGTGGCCTCTATTCTGGAGCCCTGCGGCATCCATACATCAATAACAAACTGGTTGCGCTCCGCAGAGGGGAAGAACTGCTGAGGAACATATCTGAAATACAGAGCACCCAGAAGAACAGCGGCTACCCCGACCACAGCGGCAAGATATTTGCGTTTCATGAATATGCTTATTGTGAAAGCGTAGGCATTCTGAACCCTGTCCAGAACAGTGCGCCTTTTCTTTTTCCCGGCTGTTTCATCATGCAGCCCTTTTTTGATGAAGAACCTGCAAAGTATAGGCGTAAGCATAACCGCCACAATGAACGAAACAGAGAGTGCTATGGAGACGGTTTTCGGAAGAGCCGAGATAAACTCGCCCACCGAACCTGAGAGAATAAGCAGAGGAAGGAACGAGAATATGATGGTGAGAGTCGCCGTGAGCACAGGCACAAAAACATCGCCCGCTGAACGCCACGCCACATCCTCCTTCGGCACTTTTCTGTCCATAAGTTCCACGTAGTTATCAGCTATTACTATGGCATCATCCACCACAATCCCCAGCACCATAATAAGCGATGCTATGGAAACCTGATGGAGAGCTATTTCAAAAGTGTTCATCAAACCCAAAGTGGCGCAGAGAGTTACAGGAATGGCAACAGCCGCAATGACCGCCACCCTTATGGGCAGCAGGATTATTGTGACAAGTATCACAGACGCTATTGCCAGCATGAACTCATGGGTGAGCGTACTCATCCTCTTTTTTACTACCGTCGGCTGATCTGCTATGAGATCTAGTGACAAATCCGGCGGCAGAACGCTCTTAAGCTCCGTAAACACAAGGCTGATGGATTCGCCGAGTTCTACAATGTTTTTCCCTTCCTGCATCTCAACTGACAGCAGAAGAGCGGGTGAGCCGTCATACCGAACCATAAACGAAGGGTCTTCGTAAACACGCTCAATATCCGCCACATCTTTCAGATAAACCGGATGCCCCGTTGTGCGGGAGACATCAATGAGCGTGTTCCCCACATCTTCCTCGGCACTGAAAAGCCCGCCTGTCTTTATGGGAATCCTGCCTTCCGGCGATTCAAAACTGCCGGAAAATCCGGTGACATTCCTCTCTCTCAGTGCGCGGGCAATTTTCATGGGGTCAGCGGAATATGCTGACAGCCTTTCGGAATCTGTCGTGACCTTTATCTGTTCCTGCTGCTTTCCGTAAACGGCGAGTTTGCCTATCTCCCGCACGGAGCGCAGGCTGTCCCTTATTTTATCCGTGTAATCGCTCAGTTCCCTGTAGCCGTAGTTTTTACCGTGTACGGCAATAAGCATAGCCACTGTGTCACCGAAATCGGAGTTTACCGAAACGCCGAGAACTCCTTCGGGAAATTCCGAACGGGCTTCAATAAACTCGTTACGGAGCTTCGCCCAGAAAACATCCGCTTCTGTAACATAGTCCTCAAGCTCAACATTTATCACAGCAATGCCGGGGCGGCTGGTGGAGTAGGTTTTTTCCTTTCTTATCTCAGGAAATTTAAAGATATGCTCCTCAAGCTTTGAGGTAAGCTGACGCTCCACCTCATCAGATGTCGCACCCGGATATATGGCAAGCACAAGGCCTGTGCGGATGGTTATGGAAGGGTCTTCCGTCCGGGGCATCTTCATAAATGCATGGATGCCCGCAATCACGACTGCAAGGGTGATAACAACTGTAACTATAGGGTGGTTCAGGGAACTTTTAATAAACTTCATCTCTGTCACTCCGCAGCGGTTTTAACGCTGTTTCCGTCCCTGAGCCTTTCCTGCCCGGCGGTGACTATGGTTTCGTCCCCGGTGAGGCCGCTTTTTATCTCTATGTCAGTATTATAAAGCCTGCCTGTTTCAACCCTGAAGGCGTATGCTCTGTTCTCATTAACCGCAAAAACAGCCGGAGCGCCCTGAGCATCCCTCACCACAGCATTAAGCGGCACAGTAAGCATATCCGCCCGTTCGTCCGTGCTGACGGAAATATCCGCCGCCATGCCTATTTTCAGCAGCCTGTCCGGATTATGAACCTCAGTTTTCACAAGATATGTGCGCGTAGCGGGGTCAGCCGAAACATTCACAACACGCACCCTGCCCTCAAAAACCTGTCCCGGAATACCTGCCAGACGCACCTTGACGGTCTGGCCTGTTCTGATAAGCCGTATATCCTTTTCAGGAACACCCGCGCTTACATCCACAGGATCAAGCCTGACAGTTTCCACCACAGGATAGCCGGAGGAAACCGTTTCACCAGCCGCAATGAATCTTTTGGACACATATCCGTCACTTAACGCATAAAGCTTTGTATCATTAAGACTTTTACGTGCAGATGCCAAAGCTGCCTCAGCCTGTTTCAGTGCTGCTGCGGCCTGTTTTTTATCCTCTTTCTGCCCGCCGTTCTTAGCCATTTCGTACTGGTTTTCGGCGGATTCGTAAGCCGCCCTGAATTTCAGATAATCATTGGGAGCAAGACTGCCGGAATCATAAAGCATTTTCATTCTGGTGTGCTCGTCTTTGGCTCTTTCATAGGCTATGCGCGCCTGTTCAAGCTGCTCCGGCCTTACGGAGCTTTCTGCCTTTTCGGACGCAGCCAGTGCCATGTCCCTCTGCGCCTGTGCTCTCTGCAGTGCGAGTATATAGTCAGCCGCGTCAATCTCTGCGATAAGGTCGCCCCTGCGGACAAAATCCCCCTCTGCGGGGATAATTCTGCTCACTCTGCCGGAGACCAGAAATGAAAGCTTAACTGGAGCATCCTGCGAGGTGACGCTTCCGCCCGCCGAAACTGTGACATTATCATTAACACGCTTTACTTTTGCAGTTTTCACAGGAATGTATGTTTCCTCTGCGGTTTCGCTGTTTTTCCCGCATCCGCACAAAACAAACAGAATCATAAACAATGTCAATGACTTTCTCATATTTTTACCTCGCAAGCTTCTAAACTCTGAAAACAACAGGCTGTGCAGTATTTATATCATCGCACTTTTAACCTGTCATTTCAATAACCTCGTCAATAAAGTTGTCAATATAGACTCCGGAAAGAGTGATATTTTCATCATTCATAAACTATAGAAATATCCGTAATCACTTAAATATACCACTGAATATGCAGATTATATGTGAGTTATTATTTTCATATGACTATTAATATAATCATATGATTCGCGTTAAAATGATGTTATAGTGAACAAATTTTATTTTCCGAGGATGGTCATGAAAGTTTCATTCAGAATGAAAATTCTGCTTCCGGTAGTTGCAAGCGTCATAATCGCTTTTCTGCTGACAGGTATAGCCTCCTACAAGGCTGTCAACAGGGAGACAGTGATCATAGCGCAGAACGATGTGCGCAATATGACTTACAGGTACGGTCATCTGATTAAAAGCAGCGTGGAACAGGCGCTCAGCACCTCGCTGGCTCTTTCCGCATCGGCTTCGGCTATGTCTGAGAACGGCGGAGCAGTTCAGCGCAGAAAGGTGGCCGAAATGCTGAAAAAAACCGTTGAGGATAATCCGACGCTTTTTGACGCATGGATAGTCTGGGAACCTGATATGTTCGACGGGAAAGATTCCGGGTTCGACGGCACAAACACCGCCGGAACGGGAGAAAACGGTCAGTTCGCCCCCTTTGCGGTTCGCTTGGGCGGTGCAGTGCGCCTTGCCGCGGCGGGCGGGATGTATGAATCCGACTGGTCATCGGACTGGTATCAGAAGCCGTTTCAGAGCGGAAAACCCCACATAGGCGAACCAATCACCCGTGATATAGGTGACGAAGTTATCACAACAGTATCGATCGGAGTTCCCTTCACGGTTAACGGGAAAAAAGCCGGAGTAGCCGGAGTGGACATATCTGTGGAACTGTTTGATGAACTGCTTTCAGGTGTGAGCGTTTACGATTCAGGCTACACATTCATGCTCTCAAACAACTACACAGTGCTTGTCCATCCGGTCAGTGAGCTTGTGGGAACCAGAGCGCGTCTGGCGGACACCATCAGCCCTTATCTTGACAACGGTGAGGAATATTTCGTGGAGACTGTCTCCTCGCAGACGGGCAAAACATCATACACCCTTTACTCCCCCATCAGCATAAACGGAACAGACTACAGCTATTTCATAGGCTTAAGCGTCCCCATAGATGAAATAATGAAAGCTGTCAAAGTTATAGAAGTCACCATAGCCGCTGCGGCCGTCATTGCGGTCATTGTCATTATTGCTGTTATACTCCTCATAGTCGGCTTTCTCATCCGCCAGCTCGGCGGTGAGCCGCATGAAGTGGTGGAAACGGTACACCGCATAGCCGGGGGCGACTTCACCACAGATATAAAAACCGCCAAAAATGACAGTTCAAGCCTTGCTTACGCCATCAAAGAGATGGTAGCGGGCTTAAGCGGAATGATAAATAACGTAACCGAAGCGGCGGACAGGCTGCGGGAAGCCAGCGCGAATCTTTCGGCAGGCGCACAGCAGCTATCCGGCGGAATGACAGAGCAGACAGAGCGCTCAGGCCTCATTACACTGGCATCAAATGAAATGAGCTCAACAACGGGCGACATAGCCAGAAACCTCACCGAGATAACAACCTTTGCCCAGCAGACCACGGAAAAAGCCGTAAACGGCGACAAAGTGGTGAACAGTTCGCTGAAAGCTGTGGAAAAGATAAAAGACACTGTGGATCAGTCCGCTGTGCTTGTGCATTCACTCGGTGAGAAATCTCAGGAGATTAAGGATATTGTCAGTGTAATCAGTGATATAGCAGACCAGACCAACCTGCTCGCCCTTAACGCCGCCATCGAGGCCGCAAGAGCGGGTGAAGCGGGAAGGGGCTTTGCTGTGGTGGCGGACGAAGTGCGTAAGCTGGCAGAACGCACACAGAAGGCCACAACGGAAATATCAGGTCTGGTGCACGGAACACAGACAGAAATGAACAATGTTATTGAGTCAATGGAAGGGGTTACAGCGCAGGTTCATCAGGGAGTGGAATCCTCACGTCTGATAGGTGCTGTACTTGCGGAGATACAGGAAGGGGTGGCCATGCTGCAGTCTATGGTGGAAAACATATCAAGCGCCACGCAGGAAATGGCCTCCACAAGTTCGCAGATTCAGCAGGATATAAGTTCCATAGCCTCCGTTTCAAACGAGGTGAAAACCACATCAGACCATCTGGCGGAAAGCGCCTCCGGCCTTGAGCACATAGCAGACAGCCTCAGAGATCTCATGAGCAGATTCAGGCTGAAAAGATAAAGCAGCTTCAAAGCCCCTGATGCAAAGCGCTTCAGGGGCTTTTTTATTTTGATCCTCAAATTATTTTCCTCCTTCTGCGTTTTATTGATTGACTTTACCCCCGTATCATTTATCATAACATATGAACATATAAGCATACGTTATGATATATCGGAGCAGCAGAATGGTAAAAGAAACTGAAAAAGACTTATGTGAAGAAAGATGCATCCACCCTCAGACCATATGTCTGGTAAGGCAGAATATGCTTGATGAGGGAACAATATACGACCTTTCGGAAATGTTCAAGGTTCTAAGTGAACCCTCCCGTATTCGCATTCTCCACGCACTCTCAAGGCAGGAACTCTGCGTCTGCGACCTTGCGGACGCGCTGGGCATGAACCAGTCCGCCATATCGCACCAGCTCAGAATACTGCGCAATGCAAGGCTGGTCAAATTCCGCAGGGAAGGCAAGGAAGCATGGTACTCTCTGGACGATGAGCATGTAATAACCCTTATGTGCCAAGGCATAGAGCATATTTCACACGGAAGGGAAAAATGAGTCTGAATAAATTTAAACAGCTTAACAACAAATGCACTGATGCATGCTGCTCAGGCATACATAATGAACACGAAGCAGACATAGCAAAACCCGTTCAAAGCGGCGCAACGGTTTTCAGCCTCTCCGGGCTTGACTGCGCGGACTGCGCGGCAAAACTGGAAAAACGCATAGCCATGATGAAGGGAGTGAGCGCCGCCAAGGTTAATTTCAGCACATCCAAAATGACCGTGACCCACACCGTAAGTGAGCGGGACATAATCACAACGGTTCAGCAGGCAGGCTATCAGGCTGTGAGGCATGGCGGGAAAATTATCTCAAACCCATGGTGGAAGCAGCCCAGAATGCTCTCCGCTGCCGCATCAGGCGTTCTTCTCGCTGCAGCGCTGATAATTGACAGAGCCGGACTGAACGCCATCCCCCTTTACATTATGGTTATGCTCACGGGCGGTTTTCATGTGGCAAAAAGCGGCTTCTACGCCCTGAAAAGCATGACTCTGGACATGAACTTCCTTATGGTCACCGCAGCACTCGGAGCAGCAGCAATAGGCGAATGGAGCGAAGGAGCCACAGTGGTGTTTCTCTTCGCCTTCGGAAACGCTCTTCAGGCATACACAATGGACAAAACCCGCAGCTCCATAAGATCACTGATGGAGCTTGCCCCGCCGGAAGCCCTTGTGCGCATAAACGGAAACGAAATACGCACCCGTGTGGAAGAGATCAGCATAGGCGATACTGTTATAGTAAAACCCGGTGAACGCATAGCCGTGGACGGAACAGTTTCCGGCGGTTCATCCGCTGTGAATCAGGCTGCCATAACAGGGGAGTCCATGCCCGTGAATAAACAAACCGGCGATTCCGTATATGCAGGAACAGTAAACACCCACGGCGCACTTGAAATAACCGTCACCAGAAAGGCCGGGGATTCAACCCTCGCCAAAATAATGCACTCAGTAGAGGAAGCTCAGGCACAGAAAGCCCCTATGCAGCAGTTTGTGGACGTTTTCGCAAAATACTACACCCCTGCGGTGATACTGTTCGCGGTATTAATAGCCGCTGTACCGCCTTTATTCTTCGGTGCTGAGTTCGGCACATGGTTCTACCGCGCGCTGGTTCTGCTTGTTATCTCATGCCCGTGCGCACTTGTTATTTCCACACCTGTATCTATAGTTTCCGCCATCGGCAACTCATCAAGGAACGGTGTGCTCATAAAAGGCGGCGTGTTTATGGAAAGGCTCGGACAGGTTAAGGCTGTTGCCTTTGATAAAACAGGAACACTGACCCACGGCAGACCAGAGATTACCGATGTTCTCCCCTTTGAACCGTCATTTACTGCGGAAAAGCTCCTCTCTCTCGCTGCGGCGGTGGAGAGGTGGTCTGAACACCCTGTGGCAAAAGCAGTAACAGCAGGCGCGGCAGATTTCCCTGCCCTGCCCTCCGAAAACTTCATGGCCTTCCCCGGCAGAGGAGCAAAGGCGGATGTTAACGGGCAGACGGTTTATGTCGGCAATGCGCGTTTTTTTGAGGAATCAGGCTTCAATACAGGCAGATATGACACAGATGTCAGCAAACTTGAGGAGCAGGGCAAAACTGTGATATTCATCGGCTATGCAAACACAGTCTGCGGTGCAGTCGCCGTGGCTGATACGCTCAGGCACAACAGCAGGGAAGCGGTGCAGGCTCTGAGAAAAGCCGGAATAAGCCATATAACGATGCTCACCGGAGACAACAGCAGAGCCGCAGCCGCAATATCCTCAGTGCTTGATACGGACGGCGTTTACAGCGGACTCCTGCCGGAAGACAAAGCCGCTGCCGTCAGGGAGCTTAAAAGCAAATACGGCACTGTCGCCATGATAGGGGACGGGGTAAACGATGCGCCCGCGCTCGCACTCGCGGATATAGGCATAGCCATGGGCGTGGCAGGGTCGGACACTGCACTTGAAACAGCGGATATTGCACTCATGTCTGATGAGCTGAACAAGCTTCCGTATGTTATAAAACTGAGCCGCAAAACCCTTGCCGTTATCAAGCAGAATATCACCTTCTCCATAGGCTTAAAGGTGCTCTTCATTGCCGGAACCTTCTTCGGGTTTGTTAACCTTTGGCTGGCTGTTCTGGCGGATATGGGAGCCTCACTCATCGTCACGCTCAACGGAATGAGGCTTATAAGGAAAATATAGACACACCGCGCCCCCGTTAAAAACCGGGGGCTTTTTTCTTTTCGGGAACATATTTTATGCGGCAATGTCCCTCAATGTGGTAGGCTATATCATAAAATATACACATAAATACGTACAGGTGATTAATGCCCCACACCGAGGAAGCGCTGAACTCATTGAGCAGACAGGATCTCACCGAAGCTCTCTGTTTCATGGACAGATGTCTGAAATGTGAGAACAATAATGACTTCAACAGCCTGCTTAAAGATTTCGGAACTTACTTAGGGTTCGAGTACATCCTCTGCTGTTACATGCACTCCATCTACCGAAGAACAAACAAGGTTAACATAATCAATGTATCCAACCCCGCCGACTGGATGGAGGAATACGAAAGAGAAAACTACATCTGGCATGACCCTGTCCGGTATGAGATTGAACGGCGGTTGGATAAAAACGAACCAGTTTCATTCATCATATGGGACAGTTATGAAAACGAACTCTCAGCGCTGGAGCAGAAAATTATCGAACGCAGAAACCTCTTCGGGCTTAATTTCGGCTGCTCTGTTTACACCAATTCCCAGTCCAAGGACTTCATGTTTCTCATCTCCTTAGCCAGCAGGACAAACAGGGCGGACAAAAGGACGGAAATACTCTCCGGGCTGCTTATCCAGCATATGATGACAGCCAGAAAAAGGCTGGACACAACTGCGCTGGTAAGCTCTCTCACCGACAGGGAAAAAGCCGTGGCAGACTGGATTCTGGACGGCAAAACCAACTGGGAGATAGCTACAATACTCAAAATCAGCGAAAACACAGTGAAATACCATGTCAAAAATATCTACAGCAAACTGAATGTCTCAGGCAGACAGGAAGTTATCGCCGTTATGCTGGCAGTGAGATACCTGAGCCTGTAATTGACGGCAATTCAGCCGGACTTAGCTGCTTCAAATTTTTTTTGCAGTTTTTAACCTGCGTCAAGTTAACTTCCCCTGTCCGGTGCTATTTTTCCTTTATCACATTACGGAGGATGCACCATGAAAATCACAAAGGAAATGACAGTCCACAAAGTTGTCTCACAGTATCCGCATCTGAAAGATATTTTTATAGAATCCGGCTTTAAAAGCATTACAGACCCCATTAAGTTCAGCACTGTCGCCAAGGTTATCAGCCTTGAAAACGCATGCAGGATGAAGGATGTTGACCCGGAAGCCTTCCTTGAAAAGCTTAATAACGCTGTGGGCGGTGGTTATGACAAATCATCCGAAATGGAGCGCCATATCGAGATCGATAAAAACAGGGCGGAGAAAATAGCCGCCATAGTGCGCAAATTTTTTGATGGGGCGGACAGAGCTCTGCTGCAAAAAGAATATGATGCGATAGCGCCTGTCACTGCGGCGGAATTTGCCTATGCCGAACAGCTTATATCAGATGCCGGAGTGCCGGACAGCAAGTTTGAGAACGATATAGGCGGAGTTCTGGCTCTTTTCCGTTCCTCCCTTGAGAACAACACTGTGCCTAATCTGCCCGCGGGGCATCCGGTTTCCACATATATAAAAGAAAATGCCGAGATACTCAGGCTCACAGCAGAAGTCAGAAAAGAGCTTGGAACAATCACTCCTGACAGGGAAAACCTGCTCCGGCTTTATAAAAAGCTGAAGGATGTCAACCTCCACTTCGTCCGCAAGGAGACACAGCTTTTCCCCTACCTTGAGAAAAAAGGGTTCGACAAGCCAACAACCGTTATGTGGACGCTCCATGACAGGATAAGAAAAGGGATCAAGGACAGCATAACAGCACTTGAGCACGGAAGGATTGATGAATTTCTCAAGATACAGGAATCACTGCCCGAAGAGATAGACGGAATGACCTTCAAAGAGGAGAAGATCCTTTTCCCCACAGCGCTTATGATGCTCAGCGAGGATGAGTGGAAGCAGATAAGAAGCAATGAGAAAGACCTTGAATATTGCTTCATAGAACAGCCCGAAAGCTGGGGAGAAAGCCCGCAGTCCGTATCTGCACCTTTAAACGGACTGGCGTCGCTCATAGAAGGCGCATTATCAATCGAGCAGCTTAACGCTGTTTTCAGTCATCTCCCGTTCGATATATCATTTGTGGATGAGAACGACCGGGTAAAATTCTACAACTCCGCACCGGACAGAATATTTCCCCGCAGCCCCGATGTCATAGGGCGTGAGGTGAAATACTGCCACCCGCCGAAAAGCGTTGCCACAGTTATGGAAATTCTCGACTCATTCAGAAACGGGAAAAGGGACAAGGCTGAGTTCTGGCTCACTCTTGGCGGCAGATTCCTCCACATCAGATACTTCGCAGTTAGAAGCAGCGAAGGCAGATACATGGGCACACTGGAAGTAATGCAGGATGTGACCGAAGTGAGGAAGCTGGAAGGAACAAGAACCCTGCTCTCATGGGAGTAGCAACAGCTTTTTCCCTTTAAGCTTATTGCCTTGATAATCAGTCATTTAAAAGAGTATAGTAAACCATACTATCACGGATTATCAGGGTGTGCGGCATGGGGAAAACAACCGGGGCTTTGTTAAAATACACGGCGGCTTTTATGGCGGCTCTCCTGCTGACTGCCGCCCCGCAGAAAGCCTCCGCATGGCCGGACGGCCCGAACGGCACACTGAGCTTTGTCATAGAAAACGATATTTTCTACAGCGACCAGTATTATACAAACGGCGTGCGCGCCTCATGGACTACCGCGGCGGACAAAAGACCTGAATGGGCGCTGAACGCCGCCCGCCTCTTCCCCTTCTTTCCGGATAACGCCTCCGTGCGGACAAACTACGCAATAGGGCAGAATATGTACACTCCGAAGGAAACGGAGATGAAAAATCCGCCTTCCGATGACCACCCCTATGCAGGCTGGCTTTACGGCTCCGTGGGCTTAATAGCGGAAAACGGACGTCAGCTTGACCAGATAGAGTTTACCCTCGGCGTTGTGGGTCCGGCATCCCTTGCGGAACAGACGCAGAAGTTTGTCCACAAGGTCAGAGGCATTGACATACCGCAGGGCTGGGACGCACAGTTAAAGAATGAGCCGGGATTTATCCTCACTTATCAGAGAAGCTGGCGAAGCTATGTTTCAGAATCGTTTCTCGGAGTGCCGTTTGACATCACACCCCACGCAGGCGGCGCATTAGGCAATGTTTTTACATACGCAAACACGGGGATAACCCTGCGCTACGGGGAAGGACTTCCGGTTGACTACGGCCCGCCCAGAATCCAGCCCAGCCTGCCCGGCTCCGGCTTCTTTATCCCGCAGAAACACCTGAGCTGGTATCTTTTCGCAGGTATCGAAGGCAGATACGTTGCCCGTAATATATTTTTAGACGGCAACAGCTTTACCGACAGCCGCAGTGTGGACAAGGAACGTTTTGTGGGCGATCTTCAGATGGGTGTCGTAGTCAGTAAAGGCAATGTGCGGCTGGCATACACCAAGGTTCTGCGCACACGTGAATTCAAAACCCAGCCCGCCGACAGACAGGACTTCGGCGCGCTGAGCGTCTCCGTGCAGTTTTGAGGCGGAGACTAAAAGAAAAGAAGCCATAGGATAAGTTATTCCAGTTTACTGGTGCTTTGCGTCTTCTTTGGATGTTTGATATAATCTATCTGAAAGGGTTCTTTAGCAAACTGTTAGTTCTCTTCATCAGGTTCAAGGTTAAAGTGAGAACCAATTAAACTGATCGCAGATCTGCGTTCTTGCTAAACTGGTTTTAAGGAAAGTTTTATGAGTAATGACAACAAAATTCAATTATTTGAAGATAAACGTATCAGAACAGCTTGGAATGAAGAGGAAGAGGAATGGCTGTTTTCAGTTATTGATGTAGTTGAAATCCTCACTGGCACTGATAATCCTCGGCGCTACTGGAGTGACTTGAAACGCAAGCTGAAAACAGAAGGCAGCCAACTGTACGAAAAAATCGTACAGTTGAAAATGACCTCTTCAGACGGAAAAAAACGATTTACCGATGTTGCAAATACAGAACAGCTACTACGTATAATTCAGTCTATCCCATCTCCAAAAGCAGAACCCTTCAAACGTTGGCTTGCGTCAGTTGGAAGTGAACGGATTAATGAAACCGTTGATCCGGAGCTGTCCATTGATCGTGCACTCGCTACATATTTGAAAAAAGGTTATACAAAAGAATGGATTAACCAGCGTCTACAGTCGATACAAGTACGCAAGGAATTAACCGATGAATGGGGAGAACGTCGCATCCAGCAGGGCATTGAGTACGCTATCCCCACTGATGAAATTACAAAGGCTTGGTCAGGCTTATCAACTCGGCAATATAAGAGATTAAAGGGATTAAAAAAAGAAAATCTTCGTGATAATATGTCGACTTTAGAACTGGTTCTTAACATGCTTGCAGAAGCAACCACAACAGAAATTTCTAAAACAACGAAACCGAAAACTTTTGAGGAAAACAAAAATGTTGCTAAACGTGGGGGAAACATAGCAGGAAACGCACGGAAAGAAATTGAGGCAGATACGGGCAAGTCAGTTATCACAGATAAAAATGCTATAGATTTTTCAGAGATTTTGACCAATATCATTGAAGATAAAGATAGTAATGACGGTTAGGTATATATAAATATCAAAAAATAATACTGCAAAGTATGTATGTAAAGAGCTTTGAAATATCCAGAAGAAACTGTCGGATAAAAAAGACGCATATTTCTTTGAAAGTGTGCCAAATAAAATCACAGCCATAACTAATTGATAAGAATAAAGAAAAAATCGGGGAAACAGGATTCGAACCTGCGACCCCCTGTGCCCAAGACAGGTACGCTACCAAACTGCGCTATTCCCCGATTATTTAAGGAAGGGAACTATACTATTCCCGTTTATCTCTGTCAATAGATAAAAAAAGAGGCGGAAGCACCCTGCCTCCGCCTTATATATTCCTTATCAGACAAGCTCTTCGAGAAGAGCCGTCACATCCCTTTTGCGAACCTGCGCCTTTTCAATTTCGGGGTGCATCTCATTGTAGGAAGGCCGCCCCTCAACCTTGTAAAAAACCCCTATGGGGAGCTTATCCTTTGTTTTGGAGAGGGCAAGAGCCGCGTCAGCGTCAGTCACATCGTGGTTCTCAATTCTGCTGACCCTTTCCTGATAATACTCATACTGGTATTTTCCGCCGAAGGTCACGCATGGCTGAAAAACATCTATCAGCGCAAAGCCGTTGTGGTTCAGTCCGCCGAGTATAAGTTCCGCAAGCTGCTCCGAATCGCCTGAAAAGCCTCTGGCAACATAAGTCGCTCCGGCTTCGATGGCTATTGCGATGGGGTTCAGCGGTTCATCCACAACGCCGAACGGGGTGGATTTGCTCGGTGAGCCTATCTCATTGGTGGGGGAAGCCTGTCCGGTTGTGAGGCCGTACACCTTGTTATTATGCACAATATAGGTGAGGTCGACATTGCGGCGCATTGCGTGAACAAAATGACCCACACCCATGCCGTAGCCGTCCCCGTCGCCGCCGTTTACCAGAACCTTCATCTCAGGGTTTGCAAGCCTTATCCCCGTGGCAACAGGCATTGTTCTGCCATGCAGACCGTGAAAACCGTAAGCACGGACATGGTTTATCATTTTGCCTGAACAGCCTATGCCTGAGACAAGCGCAAGCTTATGCGGCTCGATTCCGGCTTCTGCGAGGGCTTTCTTTATACCGTTCCAGATGGCGAAGTTTCCGCAGCCGGGACACCATACGGGTTTTTGCGTTGTGTTGTAATCCAGTGCTTTCATTTCGCCGCCTCCTCTGCAAAGCTCACAATCTCTTCATTGAAAAACGGTCTGCCGTCATACTTGAGGAATGTTTTCTCAATAATTATGCCGGTATTCTCGGCGATTATGCCCCTGAGCTGAGCGGTATAGTTGTTTTCCATAACGCAGAGGTTTCTGCCCTCAAGCATTTTCTTAACCTTTTCCCAGTTAAGGGGGTTTACAGCGGGGAAATGTATGAAATTGAATTTGTCAGTATGTTTCATGGCCTCAAGGAGCATCATCTTCACCGAACCGAAGCAGACGAAGGTAAGCGGTGCGTCCTTTTTGCCGAAAAGCTCAGGGTGCGGCATATCATCAATAAGGGGCTGAAGCTTGCGGTAGCGTCTTTCCACCTGACGCTTGCGCACATCCGCCTTGTCGCTCACGAAGCCCTCGTCCGTATGCTCGTTGCTGCTGGCTATGTAAAGCCCGCCCTTTGTTCCGGGGATAACACGAACACCAACGCCGTCTTTCTTTTCGGTGAATCGGTTGAAGTAAGCCATAGGCTCTTCTTCATTCCCTTCAAAGAGATAGCCCCTTTCTACATCACCTGTTTCAGGCATTTTCTCCGCCATGAAGTGGGACTCGGAAAGGAATTTATCAAGAAGCACAAAAACCGGAATGTGATATTTTTCCGCAAGGTTCAGCGCATCGAATGTGAACTTATAACACTCCTCCACACTGCCGGGGGAGTAAACAGCCCTGATAAACTCACTCTGAGAGGAGTTTATGACGTATTTCAGGTCACCCTGCTCCGTCCATGTGGCCATGCCTGTTGCGGGGCCCGGTCTCTGTGAAACAGCGAGAACGATGGGAACCTCAGTTATAGCCGCCAGCCCCAGCCCTTCGTTCATGAGGCTGAAACCGCCGCCCGCAGTGCCTGTCATGGCTCTTGCACCAGCGAAAGCCGCACCGACCGCCATATTTATGCCCGCTATCTCATCTTCCGTATGCTTAACCACGAGGCCGTGCTCTCTGGTGCATTTAGCAAGATAGTGAAGGATAGACGATGCGGGGGTCATGGGGTATGTGCTGAAAAATGTCAGCCCGCCTGCAATTGCGCCGATTGAAGTCGCCTCGTTCCCTGTGACGTAGAGCGCGGATGCGCATTTGTCCGGGGCGGGTTTACAGACAACGGAATAACGCTCCTTAACAGATTCGTAACCCTTTTTCGCCGCCTCGGTATTTATTTTTGCCACTTTTTCCTTGTAAGCCGCCATGAGGTTTTTCTCAAGCAGGGCAAAGTCAAGACCGAGAAGTGCCGCAGCCGCACCGAGTGCCACGGAATTCCGCATTATGTCCGGCCCTTCAAGTTCCTTCACTATACCCATGAGCGGAACATCAATCTTTTTGGCTTTAATGTCTCCGGCATTTTTCAGATTGGCGAAATCGCCTATAACATAAGTGCTTTCCTCAAACTTTTCCCTGTTGAAGCATTCATCGGAAAGCGCAACGTACATATCGATCTTTTTGTAGGGAGCAGTAACCTCAGTGTCACCGAACGCAATCTGGTAGCAGTTGTAGCCGCCTCTCACAAGCGAAGGGTACTCAGGGTAACCATGTACATGGTATCCGCTCGCCTTGAGGACTTTGGCGAACATTGGTCCGGTAGTCATAATGCCGAATCCGGCAGGACCGCCGATTTTCCAGACGTAAACAGAACTCATGGCCTCTCCTTATTTGTTTTGATTTGCTTACCCATTGGATATTATAACATAAAATTTATTGTTTGATCTTCACCACAGGCAGACCCCACTTTTTGCGGAGGGAAATCATTCTCAAAGTGAAAACAAACGATGTGACCAGAATGAAGCTGACGCTTTTGTTCACTCCGGCATAATGACACAGGCAATAGATTATTCCGCCGAGCATAGCCGCACTGGCGTAAATCTCCTTCTGGAGAACAAGGGGTATCTCCTTTGAGAGTATGTCCCGGAACATTCCGCCGAAGGTTCCTGTGATAACCGCAAGCATTACAGCACCCGCCCAGCCCACATCATAAGCCAGACCCACCGAAACACCGGTCACAGTAAACACGCCCAGACCCAGAGCATCCATAGTGAGGAAGAGGTGCATCTTGCTCTCAAAATGCTTATGATAAAAAAACACTGCAAATGACATAATTACTGAAACTATCAGGTAATTATAATCTGCGAAGATGATAGGCGGAATTTTACCCACCATTATATCACGGGTGGTTCCGCCCCCGACAGCGGTCACAAGGGCGAGGAAGGTCACCCCGTAGAAATCCATCTCTTTACGCACACCCACCAGAGCGCCGCTGACGGCGAAGGCGACTGTTCCTATCATGTCCAGAATATACGGTATTGTCATAAGGATATTGTATCAGGACACTTTGTTTTTGAAAACGGGGAAAATATTTATGGGAAATTAAAAAATGACGGTATAAAAATTGAGGGAAGTCAATGTTCAATCCGGCGGGAATATATTATTATATACACTATGAAGAAGGAAAAGCGGATAATTAAGGATGAAAAGATATTACGCCGTTTCATAGGCGTGTTCTGCCGTGAGAACCACGGCGCAGGAAAGGAGCTTTGCCCTGAGTGTGCGGAGCTTCTTGCCTATGCGCTCAAACGGAATGAGAAATGCCCCCTTGACCCTAAGCCCAAGTGTAAGGACTGCACAATTCACTGCTATAAGCCGGAAATGCGCAGCAAGATACGGGAAGTGATGAAGTTCAGCGGCATCTGGCACATTAAGCGCGGACGGCTGGACTGGGTTCTGCATTATTTCTGGTGAAGATGTTTCTCAGTTCTTCAATAACACAATAGCTGCTTGGTTTTATAGAGTTTAATGTTGATGCTGCGGCAGGGCTTGGCCGTGCAAAGCGAAGCTGAACTGTGTTCGGTGCGAGCGTGTACATCAAACTTACAGGATAACGTATTACCGTGTCACTGCGAGGAGCGAAGCGACGAAGCAGTCTCTAAATATACATAGAGATTGCTTCACCCTTTCAGGGTTCGCAATGACGCAAAACAGCCCCGAAAGGAGAAATCCCCGTCAGGTTCCCCTTTACAAAAGAAGAAGTCATTGCTGTTGCCCCCTTTTCAACTCTATTTCCTTATAAAAACCTCAACCGACTGATGAAGCTGATCCATGGAGTCCTTCATTTCGGTGAAGATGGCGAGGAGATCGTTCACAGTGGCGGTGCTCTGGCTCACCATAGCACCGGAGCTCTGCACCATCTCGTTCACACTGCCGATTGCCCTGTCCCTCTCGTTAAGCGTCTGCTGCATGGCAAGGAAGGTTGAGTTCAGAGACTCGCCTGATTTCACTATCCCTTCAAAGACCTCCCTTGTTTTCGCCATGACTTCCGCACCTTCCGCCACCTTCTCTTCTGTGGTTCTCATGTCACCGAGGATTCCGGTTATATCAGCATTGAACCCGCCTATTATATCGCCTATATTCTTGGTGGCATTGCGTGTTTTTTCCGCCAGCTTGCGCACCTCATCAGCCACCACGGCAAAGCCTCTGCCGTGTTCCCCTGCCCTTGCCGCCTCAATTGCGGCATTGAGCGCGAGAAGGTTTATCTGATCTGTAATATCGTCTATAACGCTGAGAATGCTCCCCACCTCGCGGGAAGATTCGCCGAAACGGAGCAGTTTCCCGCCCAGCTGCTCAACAGAATCTCCTATCCCTTCCATCTGTTCGGAGAGAACAGTCATATTCTGCCGTCCGCCGGATGTGCGTTTCTCAGTTTCCTGAGTAACCTGCCTTGTCAGATCAAGGTTGCGGTGCATCTCAAGCCCTGCGGCCTTGACCTTATCCATCTCCCTCAAAAGGAGCGACAGATTCCCCTCCTGTCTGCCCAGAACTTTAGTGAGCTCTGTCTTTTTACTGTCAAACTGCCGGAAATCAGCCTCTGTCCGCACTGAGATTTCATAAATCTTTGTCACCAGCTCATCCAGCCTCTCCAGAAAGCTGTTCATGTGATTGGATATATTGGCTATCTCATCCTTATAAAAAACAGGGATGCGTCTGGAAAGGTCGCTGCCTATTGAGTTTATCTCTTTTCCTATGAAATCCAGCCTTTTAAAGGCTATTCGGTTGAACATAAGATAAAGAACAGTCAGTATCACAATAAATGTCAGCCCCGCGTAGAAGAAAACACCGCCTATGAGGCTGTGTATCTGCGCCAGCATCTGGCTTCTGTCCATCTTGATTACGATGTCAAAGCTCTTGCTTAAGAATTCAACCCTCTCCTTGGAAAAGATGTAGCCGTTTCTGCCTATGCCTCTTATCTCCTCCGTGAGAGAGGGCTGCGGTAGTGCGGCAAAATTTCCGGCTTCTGCATCACCCGTACCTGAAGGCATGTTCATAAGTAGGCCTGTTTTGTCAAAAAGACGCAGATATGTGTGCTCGTCAATCCTCTCCGGCAGCAGGGACATAAGAGTATCGCGATTCAGAGAAACCAGCACTATACCCATTCGGGCATCGTTGGCGTTTATATGCCTCGCCATATACGCCACAGGTCTGCCCCCGTCAATCTCTGATGCTTCAAAATCAGTGAGAAGTGTTTCGGTCACCGACATGGAAAGCGCCTGACGGAAGGTTTTTCCCAGAAAGCTGTCCTTGTGAACACCTGTCATAACGTTGGTAGCAAAGGCATGGTTCTTGTCAGAGGAAAAAACTATAACCCCTTCACTGTCAATAATGTACATGGAATATATATGATATGGCTCCATCAGAAGCCTGAAACCGTCATAATACATTGAGTGCACAAAGTTGAACTCAACGGGAAACTGCATTGTTTCCATCTCGTCCAGCCCTGCAATGTTGGTATATTGCAGCACAAGCTGGCGGAAGTCCGAAGCTGTGGTGAAATCAGCCTTATCCATCCAGCTAATCATCTGCTTATTGCCTGTTTTTTCAAAGAATGCCCGAAGCCCCGGAATCATAAGCTCCGGGTCGAGGGAGGGACGCCTGTTCAGCTTGTAATATGCCGAAGCTATGCTGTAGAACCCTTCCGTTACATAACCGTTTTTAACAAACCCTGTCAGAAATCTGTCCACAGAACCGAGATACCCGGTGAATCTTTCCGACATCACTTTTTTAAGAATTTCCGCCTGCTGTGCCTTGCTTTCAGCCAGTTCCCTCTTCCCCTTCTGAACCAGCACCGCAGATGAAACAAATGTAATAAGCAGAAGCGAGCAGACAAGCATAACGCTTATCTTCACTTTCAGACTCAGGTTTCTGATTATCCCTTTTTTCATGTATATCCCTTCCGTAACAGCTTTTGTTATTACAATGTTATGAATGGGATCGGAAGTTATCAGAGAAATGTCAAATTAATGCAAAATATTGATAATCAAGACTTATTTAGTATTGAATAATATAAGGCGGGCATTGCTGCACCGCCTGTATATAATGGGGGGGTATGGGCAGGATTACTTATCTGCTTTTATTTCGCCGTCGGGCACGTTTTTAATAACTTTCCCCGTTGCGTAGTAGTATGAATGCTCTGCTATGGTCACAGCATGGTCTGCCGCCCTTTCGAGGCATCTGGTGATGAAAATGAAAGATACGGTTTTATCCGCCCTGTCGCCGAAGGCAGCCATATTTTCCACAGCCTTTTTCAGGATTTTTCTGTGGAGCCTGTCCACCCTGTCATCCCTTTCTATAATCTCAAGAGCAAGCTTGGCATCGCACTTGTAAAACGAATCTATGCTGTCCTTGATCATGTTTGCTGTTTCTTTGATCATTTTGGGAAACCTCTTCATATCAAACTCATAAAGAGGGCCGCCCGCCCGGAGAACTTCCTTGGCGATGTCTGTGCAGTAGCCTGCGATGGCCTCCAGTTCGCCAACAATGTTGAGCGAGGCTATCACGTAGCGGAGGTCATTTGCCTTGGGCTCAAACAGACCGAGGAGAGAGATGCATACTTTGCTGGACTCACCTTCCAGTCTGAGGGCAGTTTTCCCTTCTTCAACTATTTTTCCCGCCAGTTCCTCGTCATATCCGTTAAGAAGGACGCTCACATCCTCAACTATGCCGGAAACAAGTCCTGTGAGCCTGTTAAGGTTCTCTTTCAGGGCTGTATACTGAATTTCAGCGTTATTCATGCCGCATCCTCCCTTAACCGAATCTTCCGGTTACATAATCCTGAGTCTGCTGTTTGTCAGGGTTGGTGAATATCTTCTCCGTGGTGTTGTACTCCACCATTTCGCCCATGTAGAAGAAAGATGTGTACTCGGAGATCCTCGCAGCCTGCTGCATGCTGTGCGTAACTATGATAATGGTGTATTTCTCTTTGAGCTCGAATATAAGCTCCTCAATTTTTGCAGTTGCGATGGGGTCAAGTGCTGAGGCGGGTTCGTCCATAAGGAGAACATCCGGCTCCATGGCTATAGCTCTTGCTATGCAGAGCCTCTGCTGCTGACCGCCGGAAAGGGTTGTTGCCATGTTTTCCAGCCTGTCGGAAACCTCATTCCAGAGCCCTGCCTTTCTCAGGGCGTGTTCCACAAGGTCATCCATATCGCGCCCTTTTCTCACTCTGCCGTGAATCTTGGGAGCGTAGGCGATATTATCATATATGCTTTTGGGAAAAGGGTTAGGCTTCTGGAAAACCATGCCCACTTTTGTGCGTATATCCACAACATCAATAGCGCTGCTGTAAATATCTGTATCATCAAGAAGTATTGTTCCGTCAACCCTGATGCCCGGCACAAGGTCGTTCATGCGGTTAAGGCAGCGAAGCAGTGTGGATTTCCCGCAGCCGGAAGGCCCGATCATCGCCACCACATGCTTTTCGGGAAAGTCGATATTAACGTTTTTAAGGGCGTGAAAATCACCGTAATAAAAGTCCAGATCACGCACGGACATTTTCATTTTAAGATCTTTCATCTGTTTGATTTTTTCAGCGGGAGCCGCCTGTATGCTCATAGGTTTAAACCTCCGGGATTACCATTTGCGTTCATATTTGTTTCTGAGCCAGATTGCCGTGAAGTTCAGCGCGAGGAGAACAGTAAGCAAAACAATGATCCCCGCCGCTGTTCTTTCAACATAAGGGCGGAGACTGGTTGCCGACCATGTGTATATCTGCGCGGGAAGAACAGTTGTGGCGCTTGTTATTCCTGTGGGCGCGTCCGGGATGTAAGCCATCATACCAACAATGAGAAGCGGCGCTGTCTCTCCCATTGCCTGCGCAAGACCGATGATCGAGCCTGTGAGTATTCCGGGCATGGAAACAGGCAGAACATGATGCCACACCACCTGCCATGGGGATGCACCAACACCGTATGCCCCGTGGCGTATTGATTCCGGAACCGCACGCAGAGCCGCCCTTGTACTTATTATAATTACGGGAAGCGTCATAAGAGCAAGCGTAAGACCGCCAACAAGTGCAGATGAACGGGGTACGCTGAAAAAGTTGATGAATATGGCAAGACCCAGAAGACCGAAGATAATGGAAGGGATAGCTGCGAGGTTATTGATATTCACCTCAATAAACTGCGTAAATTTATTATCCGGTGCAAACTCCTCAAGGTAAATCGCCGTCATAACCCCAAGCGGCACACTGAGCACCATTGTGATTATCAGAACATAAATCGTTCCTATGGCAGCGGAAAGAATACCCGCTATTTCAGGCATTTTAGAATCGCCCATTGTAAAGAAGCCCGTGTTGAAGGCAAGACGAATGTCACTGCCCTCTTTAAGCCTGTTTACGAACTCAGCCTCTCTTTCGGTAAGCCTGTTGGGTTTGCTTTTCATATACTGGTCTACATCCCCTTTGGCAACCACCCATAGAGTCTGCGTTGTGTTCATATACTCAGGGTGTTTTTCAACAACCTGAGGGAGAATACGCAGAAACCCCCTTGAAAGAACATCCCTGTATTCTTTGGTTACAGCTCTGTTCGGCATTTGCAGGGTTTCCTCATTGAAGGTGACTTCAACTCTGATCTCAGCCTGAGAAAAAGCCGTATATCCGGTTTTGATTATGTCGTAAAAAAAGAATATAAGGAATAAGAGCGCAAGAAGCAGTGCCGCCTTGCCGTAAAGCTGGAAGCGTTTTTCAGCAGCGTATCTTTTCCTGAGTTTTCTGTCGTGTTCTTTTGAATAAGCCATCACGTCCCCCTTACTCGTAATTCTTGCGGTATCTGCGGATTATGTATGTGGAGACAAGGTTGATACACAATGTAAACACAAGTAGCACAAGCCCAAGACCAAAGGCGGACAAAGTTGCAAGGCTGTCAAAGGCCTGATCGCCTGTGAGCGCATCCACTATCTGCACGGTAACTGTCGTCATGCCTTCCAGAGGGTTCCATGTGAGATTCGGGCGGAGACCGGCGGCCATCACCACAATCATAGTTTCACCCACAGCGCGTGACACAGCAAGAAGTATGGCAGAAACTATGCCCGGCATTGCGGCAGGGAGGATTATCTGCTTTATTGTCTCGGACTTGGTAGTGCCGAGGGCAAGACCGCCTTCCCTTAGGCTCTGGGGAACAGAGTTGATAACATCGTCAGAAAGGGATGATATGAAGGGAATAATCATAATTCCCATCACAAGTCCCGGTGCGAGAGCGTTTGTATAATCGGCATTGAAACCGAAAAATCCGGCAATTTTAACAACCAGAGGGCTCACGGTGAGTGCTGCAAAGAAACCGTAAACAACAGTGGGGATGCCGGCGAGTATTTCCAGTACGGGTTTGAAAATTTTCCTGAACCTGTTTGAGGCGTATTCCGAAAGAAATATTGCCGCGAAAAGGCCGACAGGAACCGAAACAGAGAGAGCAATGATTGTGATCATAAATGTTCCGGCAAATATGGGCGCGGAACCGAACTCAGGCTTGGCGGCATGATCCGTTTCCCTGCCTGCGCCTTCAAGAAACGCCGTATCCGGGTTCCATGAGGTTCCGGTGATAAAGTCGATTATGTTTACATGCTTGAAAAATATAATTGCCTCAAAAAGGATCGAGAAAACTATGCCCACAGTTGTGAGTATGGACACCAGCGAGGCGGTTATCAGCAGATACCTGATGTTTTTTTCAACTACAACTCTGGCATTTAAAAGAGGCGAAAACTTCTTTGAAGAGATAATGAAGCCCGCAGCAACAAGCAGAGCGGAACAGACAAGAACCACGGAAGGCGGAACGACAGCTATCCTAGTGGTTTTAAGTAAAAGCGCTGCGATAAGAAGCAGCCACGCGGGAAAAGTGAACTTTATCACAGCGTACCACGCGTAGTGACCGGGTCTTGAACTCAGCCGCTGCTTGGAATCCTCCCACACTCTGGCCCTGTAGGCTCCGTATGCGAATGATAATCCAGACAGCACCGCAAGTATTATGATTATTGTAATCAGCATCAGCAATGCGCTCCGATGTAGTTTATGTTTTTACGCAATAAAACGGATCGGGAAACTCTCCGATCCGTTTCATTATAGTCGTTATTGCAGTATCTTACTTCACGTCGTTAAGAGTAAGAGCCTTGCGGGCTTTCCAGTCTGCTCTTACTTTTTCCCTTTCTGCTTTCGCAAGGGGGATAAGGCCTATTTCAGTAAGGAAACCGCCTTCGCCTATCATTTTTTCAGAGAGGAAAAGGTCAACATACTGCTCTATGCCTTTTATTTTGCCAAGGTGGTCGCCTTTCACATAGAAGAAAAGGCTTCTTGATATGGGGTAAGTGTTGTTAAGCACGTTTTCAGGAGAGGGAAGAACACCGTTCACGCTGACGCCTTTGATTCTGTCTGCGTTTTCCTGAAGGAAGCTGTAACCAAAGATACCTATAGCATTTTTGTCTTTAACAAGTCTCTGAACTATAAGGTTGTCGTTCTCGCCGGAGGGAACATAAACGCCGTCCTGACGGATTTTTTTGTAGGGTTTGCCGTATTCTTTGATTTTACCTGTTGCGCCTTCCATAACAAGCTCTTCGAAGGCATCACGTGTGCCGGAAGATGTGGGGGGGCCGTAAACAAGTATGTCTATAGAGGGAAGGCTTTTATCTATATCAGACCATTTTTTGTAGGGGTTTTTTACAAGCTGGCCGTTAACAGGCACTTCTTCCGCAACTGCGAGAGCAAGCTGAGCAAGAGTAACATTGAAATCAGCAGCGCTTTTGTTGTGGGCTATTGCGATTCCGTCATAACCGATTTTAATTTCGATTACAGACTTGATTCCAGCATTAAGATCCGCCTCAAGCTCGCTTTTTTTGATTCTGCGTGATGAGTTTGCGATGTCAGGAGCGTCATTGCCAACACCTGCGGCAAAAAGTTTGTGTCCGCCGCCGGAACCAACTGATTCAACAACGGGAGTGGGGTTCTTGGTTGTTGCGCCGAATTCTTCAGCAACATAGCTTGAAAAAGGGAATACTGTGGAAGATCCTACTACCCTGATCTGATCGCGTGCGAATGCGAAACCCGCAGTAAGTGCCGTCAGAAGAAGGGCAACTGCGATGAGCCTCATTGTTCTTTTCATTTCCTACCTCCGAGTGAGATGACTTTTGAAGTCAGGTATATAAAAGTTTATTTTTGTGAGGTTCTGATTACGGAAATGTCAGAAAAAAGTTAAAAAAAAGACCGCTCCATTGAAAAGAAGCGGCCTTAATCTGTCGTATATTTTATTTTTCTAAATCTATAAGCTGTTTATATATCTAGCTCTCCATGAACTTAATCAGGTTGTCCGCCATAGTCCATACACCGCAGGGGCAGACTCCGGCGCAGATTCCGCAGCCGATGCACTTTGAAGCATTTGACACATACTCAAATCTGCCGTCCGCCTCGGTTCTTGTTATCGCCTGCTGGGGGCAGATGTCACGGCAGAAACCGCAGTCACGGCAGAAGCCGCAGCTCATGCAGCGCTTGATTTCGTCCTCCGCCGGCATTTCCTCAAGGCGGGTCTGGTTCATGGGGTGGTAAAACTCATCCTTAACCTTATCCTGCGGGATCATGGGCGCTTTTTTAAACGCATCCAGAGGTCTGCCCTTAAGCAGCCTGTCTATATTGATCGCAGCCTTGCGTCCGTCGCCCAGAGCGTGGGTAAAAAGACCCTGCTTTATGGCATCTCCGGTGATGAAAACCTTTTCATTCGTCGGGGACTGCATGAACTCGTTCACAAGCGTCATCCCTCTCTCATTCAGGTATTCCCTGCCGAGAAAGGAGACATCCGGTCTGTCGCCTATGGAGATTATAACAGTGTCCGCCTCTATGAATGAACCGTCCTTGAAATGAACGCCTTTTTCCGTCACCTTCTCGGTGAACACAGGCCAGAGGATCTTCGCACCGAGTTTTTCGGCATGCTCAATCTCTTTCTCAAAGGCGGCGGGTTTCTGTATATCCACTGCGGTAACTTCCTCAGCGCCCATCTGATAAGCGCCGATAACAACATCCATAGCGGCGTTGCCCGCACCTATCACCACAACCTTTTTGCCCACCGGGGGGTTCTCGCCCCTGTTGATTTTTTTGAGGAAATCAAGACCCTTCACAAGCCTCTCATGCCCCTCAAAAGGGATAACCACAGGGTTGTGCGCACCCACAGCAACCACAACCGCATCGTAGCTGCCGCAGAGTTCCGCGAACATATCTTTATCAACACGGGTGTCTGTCTTCACATTCACACCTGTATCAAGTATTCTTTTTATCTCTGCGCTGAGAACATCTCTTGCCAGCCTGTCTTCGGGGATAACCTGCATCAGCTTGCCGCCGATTACGCTGTCCGCCTCAAGTATGTCAACCGCGTACCCCATCCTTTTCAGGTGAAAGCCCGCAGTAAGACCCGCAGCGCCCGCGCCTATCACAGCCACCCTGCAGCCGTTAGCGGCAGCAGCGGCGGGAAGTGTGACATCCCTGCTGAGCATGCCCATTTCCTTTATTTTGACAGGCACATCAACATTAAGCCTGCTGCATTCGTCCTGACAGAGGTTCGGGCAGACCTGTCCGCACACGGAAGCGGGGAACGGACTGTGCTCAAGCACAAGCTCCAGAGCCTCCTTAACCTTGCCCTGACGAAGCAGAGCTATCCTCTTCTGCGTGGGGATAAACACAGGGCAGTTATATTCGCACGGCGCTGAGTATTTGGAATTGCGCCATTCGGGTATGCGAAGCCTGTTTGCTCCGGTTTCCACATAGTCGGTAACTTTGAAGTCTTCCTGAACCAGATCACCGAAGATACCGCCTTCCACCCATTTTTTCAGGCGGAAATCCCTTGCGGACATGTATCTGACTTCGTGCCTTTCCTCATGGGTTTTGGCAACTATTTTATGCCACTGCCCCATATCGGAAAGTTCGTTGTAAAGCTCAGGTTTCTCTATCTTTTCAAGGAAAACACTGAGCCCTTTCGTGAGAAATTCCCTGTCCGCCTCATCAAGCTCCAGCATCCAGACTTCGTCCGAAAGCCCGCTCACATGACCGCGCACATACACGGTTCCGCCCACCATGCCTACACAGCTTCTGTCACCGAGGACAGATTCGCCCTCCGCAACACCGTAACCGCAGATGATGGCGTAGCCGCCGCCCATAAACTCAAAGCTGAATGAGCCCACCCTTTTCAGCACCCAGAACTCAGGCGCAGAATAGCGGGGGTCATACTTCATGAGCGCGCCGGAGCGTGTTCCTGTTTTGCCCGCAACATATATTTTGCCGGATGCGGCGCAGTGTGCTGTGGTATCGCCGCCGTCACCCTTGAGGATTATTTCGGCTCCGGCGTTCAGCCAGCCCACATCAGCGGGTGCTGAGCCCTCAACTACCACCGTAGTTCCGGGCATACCCATCGAGCCGACCCTCTGACCGGGGTTTTTCACCTTAAACGTAAGATGTTCGCCGTTTTCCGCCCAGAGAGCGCCGCCTATATTATGCTGACCGGACGCGTCAACTTCAAACTCGCGAACGCCCGCATCAAGATCCTTGTATATCTCTTTAAGAAGGTTCTGGGTTGAAACCCTTTTATCGTTTATTACGCCTTTGATATGTGTTTTTCCGCTCATTTCAGCACCCCCTAGCACGCATACTGGATCTGGAGTCTGTCCGCCACAGCCTTGTCCTCGCTGATGAGGCAGTCTGACCTGCCCACGGGGAGCGAACTGTTGCCGATGGGTGCGAGGAGCTTTTTAAGCTCACTGTCAACGGAGAGGAAGTAGTTGACTATGTTCTCCGCCACTCGGTCTATATCAAGCCTCTTAACCAGAGTCGGGTTCTGTGTGGTTATGCCCACAGGACACAGGCCAGTGTTGCAGGCGTTGCATTTGCCGTGGTCATTGCCGACACAGCCCGCGAGCTGGAGCATGAGTTTTCCGGTGAAGACCCCGTTCGCGCCGAGGGCTATCATTTTGAATGCATCCGCGGCGAGGTTGCCAGTCTGCCCCAGACCGCCCGCACCCCAGAGAGGTATCTGCGACTGTTTGCCCTGATGCGTGGCAGCAAGGTAGCAGTCACGGAGCTTGGAGACTATCGGATGACCTGTGTGATCGAGGGAGACCTCGTTCGCCGCGCCGGTTCCGCCGAGTATGCCGTCCAGAAAGAAACCGCCCACTATGTTGTAGGGGTCGCGCAGGAGGTTGTTGTAAACCGAAACACTGGTGGCGCTTGCCGCAACCTTGATAGCCACAGGAACCTTGAACTTGAACGCCGAGTTGAACGTGAGGAACATCTTCTGCACGCTCTCCTCAATGGAGTAAAGCCCCTGATGGTTCGGAGGGCTGAGAAGATCAGTCTTGGGAACGCCTCTGATCTCCTGAATATGGCTGGCCACCTTCTTAGCCTGCAGCAGACCGCCGTCACCGGGTTTTGCGCCCTGACCTATTTTGATCAGCACACCACCGGGTAGCTCCTGCATATAAGGCATGGAGTTTATGATCCTGTTCCAGCCGAAGTGACCGGAAGCGATCTGGAGTATCGTATATTTAAGGAATCTTGATTTCAGAAGCCTTATGGGAACGCCGCCCTCGCCGCTGCACATGCGCACGGGGAGTCCGCATTCCTCGTTAAGGTAAGCTGTGGCTATTGCCATCGCCTCCCACATCCTCCATGACAGTGCGCCTATGGACATATCGCCTATGATAACCGGATATATCCAGTTCATGGGGGGAAGAACTGAGGAATCTATTTTCAGCCTTCCGTTTTCCAGCGTGAAAGGAAGCTCGTCCGCGGGAAGAATCCTGCCGAAAGGGGCAAGCATGTCAAAGGTGTGTCTGGATGCGTCCAGAGAGGGGTCAGTCATCTGGCTGATTCGCCCTACCCTGATTTTGTCCAGCGTGCGCACGCCTGTGGAAAGGTTAGCCCTTCCGCCCCTTTTGAAGGGGTCAGCGAGCATGCCTCTGTATTTTATGGTGAATCTGGCATCTTCATTACGCACAGGCTTGATTGCGGTGTTCGGGCATACCCGCTCACACACTCCGCAGCCGCGGCAGAACTTATATACATCCACCTTCTGTTTTATAACAGGCACAGCCTTGAACTCCACCTTGGGCTCAGGGGTGAGGTAATCGCTCACAACTTTTCTGCGTTTTTCCATTCCGGCCTCTATGGCCTCAAAGGGACATGCCGCCACGCAGCTTCCGCACATTGTGCATCTTTCGCTGGAATAGTTTATCTGCCAGTCAAGGTCATCCCTTGATATTTCGTTCACTCTCATTGTTGCCATCTCTGCACCTCAAGGTTGTTGGTGATAACAACTGTCTCTCTTTCGTTGGTGTATATATCCTCTTCCCAGTTTCTTCCGGGGAGAACCTCGTTTATGCCTGAGACCTCGGAGGTCATGACCACTGTTCCGTTATGCTTTCCGATAACCGTGGGGCGGAGCTTTTTGGCATCGCATGTGTTAAACAGAGTGCCGTCCGGCAGAACGCCTATGATTGTATTGGGCCCGTTTATCTCAAGGTTGGAAAGAGATGAGCGGATGTATCTGAGCGCTTCTCCGTCCTCCCTTTTTGACATATCCTCAAAGGGGAGCGGTGTTATGGCATGTTTATAGTATTCCAGCGGCCATTTGAGTATTTTGTGAATGTAGTGAAGAGTATAGAGGAAGCACTGCGAATCGGACTCAAAGCCTAAGTAGCCTTTGTAAAGCCCTTTCTGAAAGTTTTTATTTTTTTCGTAAAAAGTGTTCTCTCCGTTGGCAAGGGCTGTGTACCCCTGAAGGAAGAAAGGGTGAGCGGCGTAGCGCACTATGTCATAGTTGGTGTTCTGGCGGCACTGAGCGGTGATAACCTTCGCAGTAAAATCGTTATCCTCTTTCCAGAGGCCGAAATAGGTTCCGATGTCCTGCGGGTCGCCTATCTCCTTGAGCGTCAGCACATCCGGCCAGAAGGAATAGACATAGCCGTCGTCACTCTCCTCCAGCACACTTCTGAGCCTCAGTCTCATATCAACCAGAAGCTCCTCTTTCTCCTCCTGCGGAGCATACTTGAAGCTTCTGGGGTACTGAAACACCTGAAAAACGTAGTTCGGCATGGGCTCTATATTAAGCTCGTCACGGAAGTTTATCTCCGGTGACCACTGCATAACCCTGACGAAGCCTTCTTTATGAAGAATATCCTCCGCAATTGCCATGCCTCTGTCCGTGCACGCCATTGAGAGAATGGGAAGATCTTTATAGTCTGCGAACCTGCCGCCCAAGTCCTGCATAACCATTGCAAAACCTGAGTTATCATGCCCCTTCTGCTGGGAACGCATAAGGAGCAGGGCTTTTGACGGATGAAAATAATCCGTGGATTTGATAGCGCCTATTCTGCACATATCCTGCCTCCAGTATGAAAGCAACTTACATTGCAATCTAAGTTTATATGACCGTTTAGCCTTATAAAAAAATAATCAGGGCGGACTGCCTGAGCAGCTGAGGGGTTGAGTGAGGATAAAGCTGCTTTCGGAATAAAACTTCCGGGAGGGAGGTTCTCCTTATTCTTTGGGGGCGTTGTGAAATAAACCGTTGCCCTTAATAAACTGCGCCTGTATGTGCCGCTGCGGGAATGACTCCGCTCCGGTAAATACGGTAAATCTCCCTTTTGTGTTTTACCGCCATAAGAACTTATAATATGAGTCAAAACAGATGTCAATGATTAGAAACGAAGGTTAAAGCCCCATGACAAGTATTAAAATAATACTTGAATACAATTTTAAAATTATCAGAACACGCAAAGTCATTGTCATGTTTATGACAATTCAATTTTAGCATTTATTATCAAATATTTGAAAAGGCGTAAAAGTATCGGGTGTGTTTTAGGAGCAAGGATAAGCGCGGTTTAACAATTATAAGGACGGCTTAAAAAAAATTAATTAAATATCATTTTTGTCTGGAGGTAAAACTCATCAGAACCGTCCCTTATCTTATCAAGCTGGTTTTTCGTGAGATTTATCCTGTTTTTCATAAGGAAGGTCGCCGCTATGTCCTGTTCCGGTATGCGGAAATATTCATGAAGGATTTTGGCCATCTTAAGAATCTTAGCCTCATTCTGAAACTTGCATTTAAAAGGTTCGTCCTGAAACTGAACAGGCATATAGAACTCAGGCTTGAACTTCCATTTCATAAGCAGGGCGATACCTGCATTCACAGAGTTATGATCCGCAAGGCGCTTGTAGTTTTCACTGTCTTTGGTATCAACACTTTCCCCCTCCAGATAATCAGAGAGAACGGCAAGGAGAAATATATAACCTATGCGGTGGATCATTCCGATAGAGAAAACAATCTTTTTACCTGAGAATTTAAGGACATCGGCCAGAACGTGGGCTATGCAGCCTACCCTTATGCTCTCTTCCACAGCATCGCTTATCTCCTTATGGAACATAAGCTCTTTGTTTGAAGCAAGTGCAACGTTTATATAATTGATAAGGAACATTTTTATATTCATGGTTCCAATGCGGACAATGGCGCTTTCAATATCCTTTATATCAGTAAAAAGCCCGCTGTAGTGAACAGAGTTGGCAAGCTTGATAAGCCCTGCGTGTATGCCCGGATCGGTTCTGGACATTACAGCTATTTCCTGAATTGTCACATCGTCAGACTCAAGAATGGGCAGCATCTGAAAGGCTATGTCCTTTTTCATAGGGAGGATTACATCCCCCTTATCCAGAATCTTTTTAATGTAATCGAATATGCCTTCCTTATTCTTCCGGGGAGCTGCGGCCTCAAGGGGTCTGCAAACCTTGCCCGCCACAAGAATCTGCTCGAACGGGCGCATTACCTGATTATGGTAAATTATTTCGTAGCTTTTATGCATGAAGTATTTATCAAGCTCTTTATCCGCCAGAATCATGTATATGCTCTGGGTGGAGTCTTTTATATGATCCTGAAGCTTGGAAAAGCTTATAAACTCGTTTTTATCAAGAAGAACTATGAACACATTGCGGAAGCCCCGCGTTTCAAGCAGCCTGCGGAAGCCGCGGGTGAAAAATGAAAAAGCCTCATGCTCAACTCCGAGTATTTCAAGCATTGAGCTGTAATAATTAAGAATCTTTCTTTCAGAGCAAATAAGTATGGTATCAGCCATTTTCTTCCTTTAAATAAGTTTATTCTTCTTACTGCTGAAGGCTCGGCAGTTCGATCCTGAAACATGCCCCTTTGTCCGTATTGCGGACATAAAGCCTGCCGGGCATGCTGTTCTCCACTATCATTTTGGACATATACAGCCCTATCCCCGTCCCCTTCCCTTCGGGCTTGGTTGTGAAATAAGGCTCGAATATTCTCTCCAGAAGATCTTCCTCTATTCCTCCGGCGTTGTCCTCTATCTCCGCAACTGCCCTGCCGTTTTCATAAAAAACACGGGCAAGCACATGGGGCTCAGCTATATTTTTCTCACTCAGCGCGTCTTTGGCATTGTTGAGAATATTGAGAAAAACCTGAGCAAGCTCGCCGGGATAACCTATAACCGTGAGTTCACTGTCCACACGGAGATCAACCGTTATCCTGTGTTCCTCAAAAAATGCCTGTACAAGATACAGAGCCTTTCTCACACAGTCTGAGAGGAGAAACTCGGTCTGCTCCTTGTTCTCCTTGAAAAAGTTACGGAAGTCGTCCACAGTGGCGGACATCTGCTGTATCAGGGCGTTCACCCTGTCCAGTATATCCCGGAGCTTGTCGTCAGTAAGCTCACCGGAGTCTTTTATATATTTCAGTTCAAAGAATGAAAGATTCAGCGCATTCAGCGGCTGGCGCCACTGGTGGGCAATATTGCCGAGCATCTCGCCCATTGCGGCCAGCTTGGACTGCTGAATAAGCAGTTTTTTATGCTCCATATTCCTTTCGACTTCCAGCCTGACCTTGTCTTCCATCAGGGAATAAAGCTCCATGAGCTCTTCCTGCATGTATTTTCTGTCCAGCACATTCACAAGAATTTCACTGACTATGGTAAGCAGGGAGACAATATCATCGTCCCATTCCCTCTCTTTTTCAAGGGATGAGAAAGTCATGAAGCCTATGGATTTCCCCTCTTTAATCATAGGCACAATAATAAGCGACTTAACCCCCATGGAGTTTAAATAATCACGCTCATACTCTGAGCATTTTTTATAGCCGCTGAGGGATGTTATATTAATTATCTCTCTATCCGCAAGCTTTTCTGAGAGCAGTTCCATATTAAGCAGTGAGACTGACTTCATCCTGTTCATCAGGCTGGGCACACCGGAGGCTGTCCATTCATGGGTGATGGAGGCCTTCATGCTGTCCTTATCCATACTGAATACACAGCAGCGCTCGGCATCCACGAATGTGCCAATTTTCTCCAGCGCACTGTTTATACCGCAGTCCACCCCTTCTGCGGAAAGGTTTATGAACCCTGCGGATATTTCCATGATCTGCTGCTCAAACCACAGCCTGTTCTGTATCCCCAGTTCGGCATTTACCCATGTGGTTATGTCATCATGTATGGAGACTACGCCCGCAAACACTCCGCGTTCGTTTCTGACCGCGGTTTTTGTTATGTCAAACCAGCGGAACTCACCTGTGGTGTTTATGTAAACCGTTTCAACATAGTTGTAGCTGGAGCATCTGCCCGCGGCTATTTCTCTGTCGCCTTTGGAAAATCTGTCGTACTCCTCGTCATGAAAAAGGTTTTCGTCCATCCTGCCGATAATCATTTCGCTGCTGTGGACGCCCGCGAGATCAAGAAAGCTGCGGTTGCAGCCTGTGTAGCGGAGATTTTTATCCTTCCAGCAGACCGCAGCGGGAAGACTGTCTATAACGTTCTGCAATACTTTCTGGTAGCCGCTGCCGCCGGAGAAGGAGGTGTAGTCAGGGCAGTTGACCTTGCGGATTATCCCCTCGAACCCTGCGGCTTTTCCCACAGAATCACGGATGATGAATACGCTTTCCGTGGCATTCACCTCTTGCCCTGTGCGGGTTACAAGGGTGACAGCAACCTCCTCCGCCAGCCCTTCCCTGAACAGGGAATCCTCAACTGCTGTCCTCACGGACGGATACTTGTATAGGCTGTCTATGGTTCTGCCGATGAGCTCCTCTGCGGAATATTCCAGAACACGCTCTGTTCCTCCGGAAACTTTGATAATTCTCCTGAGAATGTCGGTTTCGTAAAATATTTCACCTGAAAAAACTGAAAGCCTCTCAAAGGGCATCGGTAAACCTCTTCTGAACCTGCTGTCTGAAATTATTATTATAAAATAATACACACAATTATCTATAATAACAAAACCTAAATGTTATGCCCGTTCTAGAATGACAAATTTATTTTCATTATTACATAGAATTGAAGTGACTTTTTATTCGCAAAGATCTATATTCTATTTTTTGAATATATAATTCAACGGAGATCGAAATGTCAGCAACCCCAGCAGATGCACTTTCCGGCAGCAGGCTCAGGTTTTTCCCCATAACACTTTTTGCAACGGTGATGGGGCTCACAGGCCTTGCCATAGCTTTTCTGAGATTTGACCACATAATGCACACCCGGACATACGCAGGCGGGTTTCTGCTTGCCGCTGTGACGGTGTGGTTTGTGTTTCTTCTTTTGATGTATGCTCTCAAGCTTTACCGCTACCCGGATGAGGTCAGGGAGGAGTTCCGGCATCCGGTGAGGATAAATTTCTTCCCCACTGTTTCCATCTCCATGCTTCTGTTAAGCATAGGATATGACGGAGTTTACCAGCCGCTGTCATCGGCTCTGTGGCACATAGGTGCTCTGGTTCACATAAGCTTCACATTTGTCATACTGAATATCTGGTTTTTCAGCGATTTTAAGGTTCAGACCAAAAATCCGGCATGGTTTATCCCTGTGGTGGGAAACATACTCGTACCTGTGGCGGGCGTTACGCATGCAAATTCTGAAATAAGCTGGTTCTTCTTTTCTGTGGGTATAATACTCTGGATAGTGCTGTTTTCTATTGTGTTCTACAGGCTGATTTTTCACGAACAGCTTATGGCCAAGTTTCTGCCGACTCTGTTCATACTGATCGCACCCCCCGCAGTGGGCTTTCTTGCATATACCAAGCTGACGGGAGGTCTGGATTCCTTCGCCCGTATTCTTTACTACTTCGGTCTGTTCACAGCATTCATGCTTTTCAGCATGTTCCGCCATTTCAGGAAGGTTCCGTTCTTCGTTTCATGGTGGGCGTACACCTTCCCCATGGACGCACTGACAATCTCCACACTCCTGATGTATAAACTGACAGGTTACGGGCTTTTCAGATGGATGTCCGTGCTGTTCCTCTCCATGACTGTGGCGGTGATACTCACTGTGGTTTACAAAACAATCACGGCGGCTGTTAATGGCAAGGTTTGTGTACCGGAATAAGAAAAGGCAGGTTTAAAGACCTGCCTTCAGAGTGATTAATAGCCTACTGTAAAGCGTTTTCTGATGTGCTTCGGAGCTTCCAGTTCATCCAGAACCGCCGTAGCATAGTCTCCGGTGGTGATACTGCTGCTGCCGTCCTTATCAACCAGAAGTTCATCTGTACCGAGCCTGAATGAACCTCTCTTTTCTCCGTCTTTAAACTCCGCCGAAGGGCTGAGAAAAGTCCAGTTCACGTCATTAACAGTCCTGAGATATTCAAGAGCCTTAGCCATTTTTGACGCCACAGTGTAATAAGCCGCCGGAAAATCGGGAAGAGTGTAAATCTCTTTTCCGTTCACCGTGAGAGTGCCTGCGCCGCCAACAAAGAAAAGGTACGGTTGTTTGCCGCTTTTTCTTGCTTCACCAACAAGATATTCCGCTGACTTAAGAAAAAGGTTCTCCTCGGCAGTGAAATCAGCAAAGGCGTTAACCACTGCGTCAAAACTGCTTAATTCAGCCGCAGTCAGCCTGAAAAGATCCTTTTCTATAACATTCAGCGATTGATCAGTAAGCTTTGCCCTGTTTCGCACAACCGCTGTAACCTCATGCCCGCGAGCTTTTGCCTCAGCCGCTATTTTTGATCCGGCTTTTCCTGCTGCGCCGATTACCGCTATTTTCATAAAATCCTCCTGCTATTTTCTGCTAATATATGTACGATGTGTCAGGAATGTAAGACGGCACTATTTTATTATCAGGTTACCTTAAGGTTACTTTTGTATTGAGTGTTGACTTCGTTCTGTTTGCGGTCATAATTTTTATATAAGCGCACAGAGGTACGATGAATGTTTGTGTTTAACTTCAAGGAGTTTGAATGCCCGTTCAACTGCTTTGCCGAGATCATAAAAGGCAAGTGGAGGACGGGGATAATCCTCAGTCTCAGCGGCAGTCCTAAAAGGTTTTCAGAGCTAAAAAAAGAGCTTGCCGGAGTAAGTTCTAAGGTTCTGGCGGATAACCTCAGGGCGTTGGAAAACGGCGGACTGCTCAGCCGTACGGTTTTTCCGACTATTCCGCCCGCTGTGGAATATTCCCTCACGGAGCAGGGGCAGGAGCTTTCCGAAATCATGGACAGAATAAACAATTGGGCAGGTATTTTCCTTAATAAAGGAGAAGCTGTTAGTTATACGGAATAAATGTTAGCTAAATCATCCCGGTTTCTGACACATTCTGTAGGTTTGATTTACACACTCGCGGCTGTTTTGCGTCATTGCGAACCCTGAAAGGGTGAAGCAATCTCTCTGTATATTTTAGAGACTGCCACGTCGCTGCGCTCCTCGCAGTGACGTAAACTGTTGTCATTAAAGCGCGCAGTCCTGTCAGTTTGATGTACACACTCGCGACTGTTTTGCGTCATTGCGAACCCTGAAAGGGTGAAGCAATCTCAGCTTTGTGCAATGTTAACCCTGAAAGGTCAGGAGGAGCTTCCGCTCCCCCCGCATTTTACAGTTTAAACCTTGTTATAAGCTCCTGCAAATCAGCAGCCAGACGGCTAAGCTGCTCAACCGCGTCCGCAGATTCGGAAGCGGCGACAGAGTTATCCTTAGTAACACTGGATATGTTTTCTATGCTTCTGGTCATCATATCCATAGCGCTCGCCTGCTCATCTGTCGCACGGGCGATAAGCGTTACCTCACCGGAAACGTTTTCAACCTCACTCAGGGTCTTATCAAGGGATTCCGTGGCTTCCTCGGCTTTTTCCTTGCCGATCTCAACCTTTTCCACCCCTTCACGCATTCCTGCGACTGCGCCGCCGGTATCTGCCTGAATGTGCTGTATCATTTCTGCTATCTGTTTGGTAGCAGTGGTTGTTTTTTCTGCCAGCTTGCGCACTTCATCAGCAACAACAGCAAAGCCGCGTCCGTGCTCCCCTGCTCTTGCTGCTTCTATTGCGGCATTAAGAGCAAGAAGGTTGGTCTGGTCTGCTATTTCGTCAATAACCTGAATTATAAGCCCTATCTGCTCGCTGGATTTGCCCAGTTCCCGCACCGTGGCTTCGGTCTGGATAACAGCCTCGGCTATTTTCTCCATCATGACCTTGGTCTGGCGGACTATCTTATGGCTGTCCTCAACGGAATGTTTGGCATTCTCTGCACTTACAGCAACATTTTTGGCATTCTGCGAGACCTCAATAACGGTTGCGTTAACCTCTTCCACTGCGGAAGCTGTGGCTGCGGCCTCCTCTGCCTGAGCGACCGCGCCCTGAGCTATGTGTTCTGAGGTGCTGGAAAGCTCTGCGGAGGTTGAAGCCAGATTGTTGACCGACTCTATCACTGTTTCAAGCACATTCCGGACAGAGGCGCTCATTTTATCAAGAGAGGAGTAAACCTCGCCTATTTCATCATTACGTGTGTTCGCGGACATCAGCCTGAAATCACCGGCAGCAATTGTGGCCAGACGCTTGTTGACCTCTTTGAGCGGCAGGAAAATAAGCAGCCTGTTCACCATGATAACCAGAATAAGGAGTATACCTATTACAACAAGCAGTGCGAGATAATTGCGGAAAGCATCCATCCTTGCGCCGTCGATTATCGGCGAGAGAGGTATCATGATCTCAAAAGCTCCGTGAATCTCCCCTGCGCGCCAGTTTTCCATCTTTACGCCTGTGGGGTCAAGCCCCTGATCATTGCCCCAGAGTTCCATTGATGTGGCCGGATCTCCGTGACAGATCTCACATTCCTTTGTCAGACGCACTGCCTTGTAATAGCGGATTATGTCCTGATCTTTGTCTATTATGTAATGTTCCGGCGTGCTGCCCGTCCCTTTATCCAGACGGGTAAGCATATCCAGAACTTCCAAATCAGTTTTATCGGGTTCGTTAACGGAATTTCGGGGGGAAACCTTGGGAACCTTCATCTTAACGCCTATTTCATCCGCCTTGGCTTTAAGAACATTCATGGCCACAGAAATAGGCACTGTATGGAGGAACTTGTCCACGCTGCTCCGTGCAGCTTCATAGTCATAAACACCGGCTCTTCCGGCATCAGCTATCGCCTCTCTCACTGCTTCGGCTTCAAGTACCAGAGCTCTCGCTTTTGAGACCTCAAAGTTGATCCAGTCATTTTTCTGTTTGATGTAGCTTCCGTAGAAAAGCGCGCTCATCCCGAAGAATACAATCAGAAAAATAATAATTGACAGTTTCTGGCTGATTTTCATCAATAACTTCCTTCAGGGCAGTGATAACAAAACCCTGTAATCCGGGCATTCTATCCCTATCAGGATATAAATACAATAATTATCCTTTTAAGAAGCCCGCGTTTTGCTGCGCACTCATAATGATATGCGCAGCAAAACACATCACTTATTGATATATCGGCAGTATTTCAATATTTTTTATGCCTTAACTTATCTTTTCTTCTTTATATGCTTTTCAGTGAAAGAGAAACCACACACTCTACATGGTGTGTTCCGGGGAACATATCCATGATTGTAAAGTCTTTTATGCTGTACAAGTCCTGAAGCTTGGCTATGTCCCTCGCCAAAGTTGTCGGGTTGCATGAAACATATGTGATTGTTGCGGGTTTTTTATCCTTTATGAAATAGATTACGCTTTTCTCAAGTCCCGTGCGCGGGGGATCGGCAAGGAGGTGGTCAAACCTGCCCTTGGAGGTTTTGAGGAACTTGGTAACATCCCCGGCAACCCATCTCACGTTAGCAAGCTCAAGCTTCTGTCCGAGCCTGACAGCCTCTTTCGATATTTCCACTGCCGTCACGGAGCGGAACTTTTCAGCAAGACTGCGGGTGAAAAAGCCGCTGCCGCAGTAAAGCTCAAGAGCATTCACACCGGAAGCGCTGTCTGTGGCTTTCTTCTGGAGATCTCCCATGATGAACCTGTTGCTCTGGAGGAAGCTGTCGCCACCTATGAGCATAGAACCCGCGGGAGTGTCCATTTCGATCGATTCTTCGCCGATTATAAAGTCCTTGCCGGAAACTCCGTCAAAACTCACAAATTTCACATCGTCCGAATCCAGCCCCTTCACTGAGGCAAGGCATTCCCCTTTTCCGTTTTCAACAGCGTAGAGTTCATATATCTCATCCGCTGCGTTTGCCTCCGCAAACCCGCGGCATTTAGCCACAAGAGTTTCGCTGACCAGCGGACAGTCCCCGACTTCGATAAAATCACGGCTTTTGAAGCCATAAAAACCGAGCTTTCCGCTCTTAACCTTGAAGGTCACTCTGTTTCTGTAGCGAAGCTGTTCACCGGAAACCACTTCCGAAGGCACACTGCATTTTATATTTCTGAAAGCCTGACGGACTATCCTTGCCTTTATCTCTTTCTGTGCCTCATAATCTATGTGCCCGAAGGAGCACCCGCCGCATACGCCTATATGCGGACAGTATTTCTCACCTCTTTTGGCTGAAGGTGTCACAACCTCCACCAGATTGGCGTAAATAAAGTTTTTTTTGTCTTCGGTCATCTCGGCTATGACTTTGTCACCCTCTACCGTAAACGGTATGAAGGCTGTCCTTCCGTCTGTGAAGGTTCCTATGCCGTAACCGCCGTATGCCGTGTCTCTTATCTCTGTTTCAAAGCGCACCTGTTATTCTCCTCATCTCTTCTGTATATTCGCCGTTAATTCTCATAATAAGGGGCGGCTCAATGATTAGCTCCGCCTTTCCGTCTCTTCTGAACTCTATCAGTGCTGTCCTCGCCACAGTCTGCCCGTCCGGGTGGACAAGGCGCATCCTCTTAGGCTCAAGCCTGTTCTTCCGCGCTGTCACAAAAACATCCGCCAGAAGGTCGCTGTCTATGCAGACAGACAGACTCCCGCCGGATTTCAGGAAGCTTTTGCAGAACCCGAACAGATTGTCCAGACTCATAGTCCCGTTAAACCTTGCCGTCCTCTCTGTGAGCGTTAGGGGAATTTTGCCGGAGCTCTCTTTTCTGTAAGGAGGGTTGCAGACCGCCGCATCATAATGAAACTCCGGCCTGTAGCTGCGCAGATCCCCCAAAACAGGCTTAACCACCCCTTCCAGAGCGTTTTTCTCCACTGTTTCACACAGGCAGGAGAACATGTTTTCCTGAAGCTCAAGGGCATCTATATCAGTGTAGCCTTTAACTTTAGCAAGAAGCGCAGCAATAACGCCGCTGCCGCTGCCTATGTCTATGGTTTTTGATTTTGCGGACGGACGCACGAAATCAGCCAGCATGACCGCATCCACTGAGAAGCGGAAGCCCTCTTCCGGCTGGCATATGATAATGTCCCTGCGGACTATGGAATCGTAGGTTTTGTTCATTGACGTATATTAGTGCAAATAACAGAAACAGGAAATAAAATTGTAAGAGAAGCTAAATTAAAAAGGGGCGGTGTGTGCCGCCCCTTTCTGTATTACTTATATTTTTCAGCAATCTGAATCTTGGTGAGCTCGACTTTAAGTCTCGCTTCCATGTTTCTGAAGTTCTGCGCATCCTGCTGACGCTCGTTTTTCAGAGCACTTTCAGCCTGAAGCTTGCGTTCAATGGCTTCCTGAAGGTTAATTTCACGGCCAAGCTCAGCGGCATCGGCGAGAACAATAACCTTGTCGGAGCTGATCTCGATGAGACCGCCTCCTTCAATAGCGACATATTCGTTTTTGCCGCCTTTCCTGTACGTCATTTCGCCAACGCGCAGAGCGGAGAGAAGCGGAGTGTGGCCGGGCAGAACGCCGAGGTCGCCCTCAACACCCGGAACAATAACTTCTTCCACGTCTTCGCTGAGAAGCAGACGCTCAGGAGTAACCAGCTCAAGCCTTATCATATCAGCCATGATTATGCACCCTTCTTAAGTTTCTCCGCCTTCTCGTAAACCTCGTCAAGGTTTCCTACAAGGTAGAAAGCCTGCTCAGGAAGATCGTCGCAGTCGCCCGCGAGTATCTTTTTAAAGCTTTCGATAGTCTCGTTAAGCGGAACATATTTGCCCGCAAGACCGGTGAACTGCTCGGCAACATGGAAAGGCTGAGAAAGGAATCTCTGAATCTTCCTTGCCCTTGCAACCGTGAGTTTATCCTGCTCTGTAAGCTCTTCCATACCGAGGATCGCGATGATGTCCTGAAGCTCTTTATATCTCTGAAGAACAGCCTGAACAGCCCTTGCTGTTTTGTAGTGATCTTCACCAACTATGTTGGGATCGAGAATCCTTGATGTTGAGTCAAGGGGGTCAACCGCGGGGTAGATACCAAGTTCCGCAATCTGACGTGAAAGAACCGTAGTCGCGTCAAGGTGTGCGAAAGTAGTAGCAGGAGCAGGGTCAGTAAGGTCATCCGCAGGAACGTAAACCGCCTGAACAGATGTGATTGAACCCTTTTTGGTAGAGGTAATCCTCTCCTGAAGCTCACCCATCTCCGTACCGAGTGTAGGCTGGTAGCCCACCGCAGAAGGCATACGTCCGAGAAGTGCGGACACTTCCGAACCCGCCTGAGAGAAACGGAAAATGTTGTCAACAAAGAGAAGAACGTCCTGTCCCTGTACATCACGGAAGTATTCCGCGATTGTAAGACCGGTAAGCGCAACTCTCATCCTTGCTCCGGGGGGCTCGTTCATCTGGCCGTACACCAGGGCAACTTTATCAATAACGCCGGATTCCATCATCTCAGCGTAAAGGTCGTTACCTTCCCTTGTTCTTTCACCGACTCCGGCGAAAACAGAGTAACCGCCGTGCTGTTTTGCGATGTTGTTGATAAGCTCCATGATGAGAACCGTTTTACCAACGCCCGCACCGCCGAAAAGGCCGGTTTTACCGCCTTTTGTATAGGGTTCAAGGAGGTCGATAACTTTGATTCCCGTTTCAAGGATCTCATAGTTTGTGTCCTGCTCATCCATTGTGGGAGCGGGTCTGTGGATAGGCCAGTAGTCGTCAGCGACCACAGGTCCTTTTTCGTCAACGGGCTGTCCCGTAACGTTAAGGATACGTCCAAGCGCGCCTTTGCCTACCGGAGCAGCTATTGCTTTTCCGGTGTCAACCACGTCAGTGCCTCTCATAAGGCCTTCTGTGGATGTCATGGCAACACTGCGGACAGTGTCTTCTCCGAGGTGCTGTTCAACCTCGCAGACGATCACTCTTCCGTTTTTATCGGTAATCTCGATGGCGTTGTAGATGTGAGGAAGGTTGCCGGGGGCAAACTTCACGTCCACAACAGGGCCGATTACCTGAACAATTTTACCAACATTATTTGCCATTGTTGATTCACCCCAATATATCGATAGTTCGTAAAAACTTACATCCTGTAGTTTTTGCTCACTCGCAGTCAGCGGAGCAAAGCTCCTTGCTGCTCTCGCTTCACTGGAACCTTGCAGAATGCTCTGCTCCGGTTCGTTCCGCGGGCACATCAGTGTGCCTTGGAAGGAAGCCTGCTCTTTCTTATATCTGTACCTTTCTTGCCGGCACAAAAACAACATCCAGTGTTTTTGTGCTACACGCTCGCGCCGTGGTAAACACGGCTTCGCTACGCACGGCGAAGGTACATCCTGTACCTTTTAACCGTAGAGAGCCTCAGCACCGTTTACGATGTCAAGAATCTCCTGTTTTGCCGGCACAAAAACAACATCCTGTGTTTTTGTGCTACACGCTCGCGCAGTGGTAAACACGGCTTCGCTGCGCACGGCGAAGGTACATCCTGTACCTTGTTAGCCGTTGAGAGCCTCAGCACCGTTCACGATGTCAAGAATCTCATTAGTGATTGAAGCCTGACGCACTTTGTTGTAAGTCAGCGTCAGTTTGCCGATCATGTCGGATGCGTTTCTGGACGCGTTGTCCATAGCCATCATCCTTGCTCCGTGCTCACCCGCTGTGGATTCAAGCAGAGCCTGAAAAATCTTGTAGCGGATGTATCTGGGCATAAGTTCGTTCAGAAGCATTTCGGGTTTAGGCTCGTAGATATATTCCACAAGCTGCTCGCCTGTCTCCTCAACTTTCAGCGGAAGAAGTTTTTCCGTAACGGGTGTCTGCGATGCTGTTGATCTGAACTCGTTATAGAGTACGTAAACATCGCTTATACCGTTATTAAGGAATTGCTCCACAACAACATCGGCTATGCCGACAGCGTCACTGAAAAGAACCTTGCCTGCGAAATCAGCATATTTCTCAATTATTTCAAAGTCTCTCTTTCTGAAAAACTCGTAGGCTTTCTTGCCTATGCAGACAAGCTTAACCTTTTTGCCGGGGTGCTCGGAAGCAAACCGGGAAACTGCTTTCAGAATGTTGTTGTTGAAAGCGCCGCAAAGCCCTCTGTCGCTGGTTACGACTATAAGGCCTATGGTATCCGTGTTTTCATTACCTGCGAGAAACGGGTGAAGCTCAGGATTGGCTCTCTGAGCCACATCGTGAACCATCTCCGTAATCTTGCGGGCAAAGGGTCTGGCGGCTGCCATAGCGTCCTGCGCGCGGCGCATCTTCGCAGCGGAAACCATTTTCATGGCTTTCGTAATTTTCTGCGTGTTCTTTACAGATGCAATTTTGCGTTTTATATCACTGGTTCCGGCCATCTAAAAGCTCCTTAGCCAGCGGCGAACATCTTTTTAAATTCTTCGACAGCGCCTTTAAGTTTATCTGTAAGCTCATTTGAGAGAGCTTTTTCTGTTCTTATGCTGTTAAGTATGTCGCCTTTGCTGTTTTTGAGGAAAGAAACAAATTCTTTCTCAAATTTGCCGAGAGCGGCAGTGGGTACATCATCAAGCAGACCGTTAACACCGCAGAAGATGACTGCCACCTGCTCCTCAACGGGAACGGGTACATACTGAGCCTGTTTGAGGATTTCAACAAGCTTCTCACCTCTTTTAAGCTGTGCCTGAGTAGCCGCATCAAGGTCAGAACCGAACTGTGCGAAAGCAGCAAGTTCACGGAACTGTGCAAGGTCAAGCCTGAGACGGCCTGCAACCTGTTTCATAGCCTTAATCTGTGCGGAACCACCAACCCTTGAAACTGAGAGACCAACGTTAACCGCAGGTCTGATACCTGAGTAGAACAGGTTTGTTTCAAGGTAGATCTGTCCGTCCGTAATTGAAATAACGTTGGTGGGAATGTACGCCGAAACGTCGCCCGCCTGAGTTTCAATTATGGGAAGAGCCGTAAGAGAGCCTGCGCCTTTTTCCTTGCTGAATTTTGCCGCCCTTTCAAGAAGTCTTGAGTGAAGGTAGAAAACGTCGCCGGGGTAAGCCTCACGTCCGGGAGGACGTCTCAGAAGAAGTGACATCTGTCTGTAGGCTGTTGCCTGCTTGGAAAGGTCATCATATATAAGAAGCGCGTGTTCGCCTCTGTCTCTGAAATATTCGCCCATTGTTGTTCCCGCAAGAGGTGCGATGAACTGAAGGGGAGCGGGGTCTGAAGCTGTCGCAGCCACAACTATGGTGTAATCCATAGCGCCGTGTTTCTCAAGAGTGTCAACCACCCTTGCAACTGTGGAGCGTTTCTGACCTATAGCCACGTAAACGCATATAACGTTCTGGCCTTTCTGGTTGATTATAGTATCGATAGCAACTGCTGTTTTACCTGTCTGACGGTCGCCGATGATAAGTTCCCTCTGTCCGCGTCCGATGGGGATCATTGCATCAATTGCTTTGATACCTGTCTGGAGGGGTTCGTGAACTGACTGTCTGTCAACGATACCGGGAGCGATTTTCTCGATAACGTCCGTCTCGGTGGTTTCGATGGGTCCTTTACCGTCAATGGGCTGTCCGAGGGGGTTAACAACCCTGCCTACAAGCGCTCTGCCCACGGGAACAGATGCGATCTGTCCTGTACGTTTTACTGTATCCCCTTCACGGATGTGTGCATACTCACCCATGATAACTATACCGACATTGTCTTCCTCAAGGTTGAAAACAATACCGTATACTCCGCCGGGAAACTCAACAAGCTCTCCGGCCATAGCCTTATCAAGACCGTAAACTTTTGCGATACCGTCACCGGCGGTGATTACAGTACCGACCTCCTGCATTTCTACTTTCTGGTCAAAGTTTTTAATCTGGTCTCTAATGATCTGGCTTATCTCTTCAGCTTTGATCTGCATCAGCCAAACTCCTTAAATTATTGATCTTGTATTCTTACGAGATCAGACGATCTCTGATTTTATTAATCTGCCCCTGGATGCTGGCATCGTAAAGCGTGCTGCCCACTTTTGCCACTACACCGCCGAGGATGCTTTTATCTACAGTAACAACCGCAGTAATTTTTTTGCCTGTGATTTTGCTGAGGGCTTCCTCAAGGCTTTTCACAGCGTCTCCGCTGAGTTCCGTAGCTGATGTAACCTCTGCCACTGCTTCGCCTTTTTCTTCCATAGCAAGTGTTTTAAGATAACCTGTGATTTCGTCAAGAAGCTCAAGCCTGTTTTTCATGGCAAGCATAACAAGAAAGGAGGAGGTGAATCCGTCCAGCATTCCTTTATCGTTAAGGCTTCTGATTACAGTCGCTTTGTCTTCCTTGGAGATAACGGGATTTTTGACAAAAACGCCGAAGTCCTTAGAATCGCCAGCGAGTGCGGCAACCGCGTCCAGCTTCTCAATAACGGAAGAGAGGCTGCCTGCTGATCTGGCTTCTTCATAAAGGGCTGAGGCGTAGCGTCTTGCTGCTACCTGTGTTCTCACCTGATCACCCCTAATTTCTTTATGTAATTGCCGAGGATCTCGTTCTGCTTCTCAGCGGTCAGTTCCTGACCGAGCTTAGCCTGAGCAGCATTAAGAGCGGCTGCGACCGCCTGTTTTTTAAGCTCTTCGGAGGCCTTTTTGTAATCAGCCTGAATCCTGCTTTCTGCGAGACGGCCAAGCTTTTCGATCTGCTTTTCAGCATCTTCGATTATAGCCTTTTTCTCGTTTTCGGCTGCTTCAAGCGCTCTCTGCTTCATGGTTTCAAGATCTTTCTCGAAGCCTTTCATCTTCAGCTTGTAGCTTTCGATCTCCGTTTTGGCGGTATCGTTGGCTTCCTTAGCTGTCTGAATGGACTTCTCAATCTCTTTTGATCTCTTGTCAAGAAACTCAAGGATAGGCTTTTTCAGAAGCTTAAAGAGAATGATAACGAAAAGAACAAAAACAAGCACCCTGTAGCCGAAGTTTTTGAGCATAGCGCCCATGTCAACGGTTCCGTGTCCGTCACCGGCTGCGAAAGCGCTGAGTGAAACTGCCGCGAGGATCAATGTAAAAATGATTTTCTTCACTGTCATTCCCCCTACGCAGACTTAAGAATTTTCTGAACTATCAGATCGGAGAGTTCGCCGACCATTGAGTCCATGTTTTTAGCTGCGGCTTCTTTTTCGCTTTCAAGCTTAAGCAGCGCCGCCTCAACCTTTGCGTCTACCTCGGCTTTGGCCTGAGCAACCTTCGCTGCTGCATCCTTCGAGGCTTCCTCTCTGATTTTTCTCTGGTATTCAGCCATTTCAGCTCTCATGGCATCCATCTTCTCTGCGTAGCTTTTTCTTCCCGCCTCAACCTCAGCGCGGAGCCCTTCCGCTTCATCCGTGAGGGATTTAATGCGGGAGTCTCTGGACTGGATAGTTTTGAGCGTCGGGTCAAGAATCAGTTTTTTGCTGATGAAGATAATGAGAAGAAACTGAATGATCTGAATAACGATTGTAAAGTCAACGTATACCATTAATGACCTCTGCTTGATTAAGACTGCTGCATTCCTGTGCTGTTTTGACCGAAAATACAAAACCACCGTAAAAACGGCAGTCCTTTAACGATAAACCCCAGGGGTATCAAAACCTACACATGCCTGTCATTAAAATAACCGGTCACAACTGGTTAAAGTTTGGCTAAAACCTTTGTGTGAAGCGGAATGCAATACATTCAGGACTGTATACAGTGTACAGTCAGGAAGGAAGTTATCAAAACTTGTTTCCCTTGTCAATACAATTTATTACGCATTAATACAGCGTTCTGAGCGCATTTTCCGGGCAGGTTTTCCACCTGCCGCTTTGTGCTATGCTTTTACACTTTTTAGCAGGTTAAATCAAGCAGACAGTTTTTTCGTTCATGAAATCAGCTTTATTAATATATCATTCTGCATTATAATAAATCATTATTACATATGGGTGGAAGATGGCTGACAAAACCATTGAATATTATTCTGAAAGTTTGAGTCCTATAATCAGAAACATTCTCAAACAAATGTCAGAAAAAAAGATAAACCTCACAGACAAAACACTTAACGATGCCCTCATCGCCAACGAAAACTTCAACAAACTGTTTCAGTCCACATGCAGGCCGGTCTATAAAATATCCGTTACCAACAGGATGCTCCCCTACATTGACACACTCAAAGGATATGTGAGCGACAGAGAGCTCTCAGAAGTTTTTGCGATGATTAATAATGAAACAGACATTGAAGACATCACCGATGCGTTTCTGGGCTCAATCGCAAGGCAGCTTATAAAAAATGACAAACGGCTCTCCACCCTTACCGAATTTGTTGAGTCCCTCTTCAAGAAGGTACTCTCAACACAGGATAAAATGTCAGATAACCTTGAGGACAATATCCGCTTTGTTGAAGAGGATATAAATCAGGATAAAGAGCTCATGAGCAATGCAGAGGAGATCGAACAGATCCTCCGTGAGGAGGGAATCGTCTTCCCCGGCAAGCCTTTCACCAAGTTCATGGAAGCCTTTGACTCCAAACTCGCCGGAAAGAAAGACAAGCTGGAAAGCATGACCGAGAGCTATTCAAAAATAGAGAGCGAACTCACCGAGTACAAGAAAGAGGTCGCCCAGCTTAATGAAAACATCCGTAAATACAGGCAGGAAACCATAACAGACCACCTCACAGGCCTGAACAACCGCAAATACATGGACATCAAGCTGGCAGAAGAGATTGTCCGCTTCGGAAGGCACGGTCAGCCGTTCTGCATTCTGCTGCTGGATATAGACAACTTCAAAAAAATAAACGATGTGTACGGCCACATAGTAGGCGATCAGGTAATAAAGCATCTGGGCGGCGTGGTTAAGACACACATACGCAAGTCCGACTTCTCATTCAGGTACGGCGGAGAGGAGTTTCTGGTGCTTCTTCTCAACACAGACATTGAAAACGCTGTCCGCATAGCAGAACAGATACGCAGCAAGGTGGAAACAACCAACTTTACCTTGAAGGACAAGACATTCGTAATTACCGTGACTATAGGTGTTGCTCAGTATATGCAGGGAGAAAGCGTTGAATCGTTTCTGGAGAGGGCAGACAAGAACCTCTATAACGGTAAGCGGTTCGGCAAAAACAGAGTGGTGGGCTAAAGCGCCCTACTTTATCTCAAACCCGTCATAGGAGCAGATTGTGGCGGGGAATACCTTCTTCGCCGCTTCGAACATGGCATCAAGCTCGGCATCTTTATAATCGGGGTTATGATGGTAGAGCACAAGATTTTTAATATCTGCTTTCTGCGCAAATTCAGCACCTTTAATATAAGTTGAGTGCCCCCAGCCCTTTTTGGGAGTGCCGTCCCTTTTCCCTTCGTAGTCCTCAGGCGTATATGTTGTGTCAAAGACCAGATAGTCGCAACCGCAGCCGAACTCTATGAGAAAATCATCCCTCTCCGTTCCGTGCTCAAAGTCAGTGGCGAAAAGGGTAGTTATATTTCCGTCCTTAATCTTATACATCAGCGCGCCGTCAGGATGGTTCCCTTCCGCGGCGAAAACAGTAATATCACCGAAGACAAAATGCTGCCCCCCTCTTATGAGGTTGAAGCGGATGTTTGATTTAAGCATTGTTCTGGGAATGGGGAAAAAGGGCGGATTAAAAAGCACTTTAAGAAAATCTTTTGAAGTAAGCGTGCTCTTATCCTCAAGGTAGAGAAAAATATGTTTTCCGGGAGTGTAAAACGGCCTGAAAAGCGGCAGCCCGCATATGTGATCCCAGTGCAGGTGTGTGAGAAATATATGGTATTCCTCGAAGCTCCCCATGTTGTTAAGGTTATATATGCCTGTTCCGCCGTCCAGAACTATGCACTTTTTCTCATCAACAGGTATCATGAGGCAGGCGGTGTTCCCGCCGTATTTGGAAAATTCAGCTCCGGAGACTGATATTGTCCCTCTGGTTCCGAGAAAGCGAATCATTAGAACCTCTTAACAAGTTCAACCCTGTTTCCGACATCATTATAAACAACATCGTCAAAATACATTCTTGTTATAAGAATACCACGTCCGTGCAGTTTGAAAAGCCCTTCCTGCATGGTCGGGTCGGGAATGTCATCAACCTTGAATCCGCTCCCCTGATCTTCAATAGAGATTCTTACCTCTGAGTTGTTAATAATGTAAGTGAAAGTTACCTTTTTATCCTTGTATTTTTCGTCCTTAAGCCTTTCTTCAATCAGAGTGTAATAGGTTCCGTTCTCGGTGGCTTCCAGCTTCTGGTCGCCAGAGATGCAGAGATTTCCGTGTTCGATCGCGTTGGTGATCATTTCCGCAAGCCCGATGCGGATTTTCTCCAGAGAGTTAAAATCAAGAAAATATATGAATTCCTTGGTGAGAAGATAAACTATGCGCTCAACACTGAAAATATCGTTCGCCACATGAAATGTTTTTGCTATGGAAACCGGACGCACCGATGAAATACTGTTTTCCATATTTCCGTTATGGCAGACAGCATCAACAAGATAGCGAAGCTGAACATGGTCAAACCCGGTGTCCACCGCAAGCACACCCTCCGGCAAGTCGCCTCTTCTGCCAATGAAACAGAGCGGAACATCCTCCCGAAAACCCTTTACCGTATCGAAACAATCCGTTATGAATACAATAACGGAGATGTCCAGCTCGCATTTCTCCTCCTTATAATTAATAAGGGTGAAACGCTCAGCCGAACAAAAATCCGACAGACGTTCTAAGAAACTGTTATCATTGATAAAACAGGCTATTTTCTTCATGTAGGGATTATAGCACAGTTTTTTTAAAAATAAATACAATAATACTTACAAAGCATAACGGAGTATGCCTTGATAGAAGCTTCAATTTTCAGGGATTACGATGTCAGAGGCACTGTGCCGGACAAACTTTCATACGATGCGGCGGCGCTGGTGGCAAACGCATTCGCTTTAAAGCTGTTCAGAGAAAAAGGACGCAGGTGTAAAGTTGCCGTGGGCAGGGACGTGCGCCCGTCCTCCCTTGAGCTTTTCAGACGCACGGTTCAGGGGCTTACCGATGCAGGCGCAGATGTTCTTGATGCCGGAGTATGCCCCTCCCCTGTAATTTACTTCACCTCAAAAACCACAGATGCGGACGGTTATATAATGATAACCGGAAGCCACAACCCGCCGGAATACAACGGAATGAAATTCGGCAGCGATAAGAAAGTTTATCACTCCCACCTGATTCAGGAAATATACCGCAGCATACTTGAGCGCGGATATATTGAGGCAAAGGAAAAAGGTACGCTCACTTCAAGGAATATGACGGATGAGTATATAAAATGGAGCCTTGAGCACTTTGCCGGGCTCAGGGAAAAAATAAGCCGCCTTGCCAGGAGACCGAAAGTTGTAATCGACTGCGGAAACGGCGTTGCCTCGAATATAGCGCCGCTGCTTTTTGAATCTCTCGGAGCGGAGGTGATACCCCTGTTCTGCGAGGAGGACGGCACGTTCCCTAACCATCACCCCGACCCCACTGTGGACAAAAACCTCAGTGATGCCATAGCGGCTGTCAGGGCTCACGGAGCCGATTTTGCCGCAGCTTATGACGGCGATGCGGACAGGATAGTCACTGTAACAAATTCAGGACATATAATCAGGGGAGACATGCTGCTGGCTGTTTTCGCGCAGGATCTATGCAGGAGCGAGAACAACCCTGTGGTAATAGGCGATGTGAAGGCCTCGAAGGCGCTTTATGACACGCTGGAAGACTGCGGCGCACAGGCGGTTATGTGGAAGGCGGGGCATTCCATGATAAAGGACAGAATGCTTGAGCTTAACGCCCCCCTTGCGGGGGAAACAAGTGCGCATATATTCTTCAATGACCGCTTCTTCGGGTTTGATGACGGCATATACGCATCACTGCGTTTCTTCGAAATATACGCAGACAGGCTGCTCTCAGGCGAAATCGAAAATGCGGACGGGCTTATTAAAAATTTTCCGGAATACATAAATACGCCGGAAATCAGGCTTGATTTCCCGGACTCTGAAAAATTTTCTTTTGTTGAAAAAATCAAAAGAGAATTTGAGTCTATGCGCAAAACAACAGATTTAATCAGAGACATCAACGGAATAGACGGTGTGAGAATAACTTTCGATAAAGGCTGGGCATTATTGCGCGCAAGCAACACTCAGCCTGCCGTGGTTTTACGCTTTGAAGCTCTGGACAAAGAAACCATGGAGAGCTATATTCTCCTTCTGGAAAAAGTAACAGGAATGAAAATTGTTCTACCGGATTAATACAAAACAGATTGCAGTCGGCAGTGTCAGGATAGGCGGCGGCGCACCGGTATCAGTGCAGTCCATGACCAACACTGACACCAGAGACACGGAAGCCACAATAGGGCAGATTAAGCGTCTGGAAGAAGCCGGATGCGAGATAATACGCGTTGCTGTTGTGGATGCCGAGGCTGCGGCGGCTATTAAGACAATAAAAAATAATATAAACATACCCCTCATAGCGGATATTCACTTCGACCACAGGCTGGCCATAGCAAGCTTTGAAAGCGGAGCGGACTGCATAAGGATAAACCCCGGCAACATAGGCGGGGAGGACAAATGCATAAAAGTGATTCAGGCGGCTAAGACCAACGGAAAATCGATCCGCATCGGAGTGAACTCAGGATCAATTGAAAAAGAGATCAGAAAGCAGTACGGTGTGAGCGCGGAGGCCATAGTGCGTTCCGCTGCGGAGCATGTACGGCTGTTCGAAAAGCATTCCTTTACCGATTTTAAGGTTTCCCTCAAGGCAAGCAGTGTAAATCTGTCTGTGGCGGCATATACCCGCTTTGCGGAAGAATTTCCCTACCCCCTGCATGTGGGCATTACTGAGGCCGGGACAATTTTCACCGGAACGGTGAAGTCCTCGGCAGGCATAGGTGCAGTACTCTCCCGCGGCATAGGGGACACCATAAGGGTTTCTCTCACCGGAGATCCGGTTCAGGAAGTACGCGTGGCATGGGAAATACTCAAATCGCTGGAACTCAGGCAAAGGGGGGTGCAGGTTATCTCGTGCCCCACATGCGGCAGAGCCGAGATCGACCTCATAAAACTTGCGGAAGAAACGGAAAAAGCTCTCTCTGCATTCACAACTCCCCTGCACATTGCCGTTATGGGCTGTCCGGTCAACGGTCCGGGTGAGGCAAGGGAGGCTGACTACGGCATAGCCGGAGGCAGAGGGCAGGGTCTGCTCTTTAAGAAAGGGGAGATCGTGAAAAAAACGGAAGAAAAAAATCTTTTATCCGAACTTCTTAGCATTTTAAAGGAAGACGGTGTAAAATAGTCTGTTGAGAGCCGTTATCTCAACACAGCTATTGAGAGAAAGCTGTGTGCATTTTACCGAGTGAGCCTTGCCATTTATTTGACATCCACTCCCTTGTCTTTGCTTTTCCTCATAAAAATAGTTATATATAATGGCATTGTTACAATCCATACAGGGTACGGCTGAAAAAATTTATGAAAAGCATAAAGCACTACATACTCGCTTCAACTCTTCTGACCGCGTTTCTGGTTTTCGCGGGTGTTTATACCATCAGCTCCTACTCCTATAATAAACTTCTCTTCGGCTACGCTGACAAGACCGCGCGGGTGATGCTTGAGCAGACATTCAACTCCCTGTACGTGGCTATGGAGCGCGGCGCATCGCGGGAGGAGCTTGAGTACATCATAGAGAACATCACAAAATCCTACGACAGCAGCGACATGAGCATAGAGATACACAGAGGCTACGCCGTGAGCGAGATGTTCGGCTACGTCCGCCAGAACGAGCAGGACAGCCTCGTGAACGAAGCTTTCCGCTCCGGCGTTATGCGCACTCTTCATACCAGTGATTCACTCACCGAGGTTATGCCCGTCATAGCCGAGAAAAAATGCCTCACCTGCCATGACAACGTCATAGAAGGGGATGTTATAGGGGTGATTAAAACCACGCAGAATTTCTTTTTTCTTCAGGATAAAACAGCGCGGAACATAAGACTTCTGCTGATGATAATACTCCCCGTCCCGCTTTTTATAGGCATTGTTATCTCCTTCTTTGTCTCCCGCAGACTTAAACAGATGCTGGATAAGCTCCACTCCAGCATAAGCAACATTAACTCTGTGGAGGATCTGAAATCGGTCAGTTTACAGCGCAGCGACTACAGCCTTATGGAGGTTGCCGCCATAAACGAGGAGATTGAGGAACTGGCGGGAAGGCTGAGGAGCATAGCAACGGACAACGATACTCTCCAGTTTCAGATAAGGCTCATGGAACGCCTGGTCATCACCGCAGAGGCGATCACCGACTGGGTGGACTACACCAAGAAGCTCCTGCGCAGCGTAAACTCAGTTGTTTACTGTCAGGCACTTTTCGCTGTTTTCAAAACTGACGATACCTACGAATTTTTTGTTTTCTGGAACCACAACCCGGATACCGAAACAAAAATGGCCTTTGAAGAAGCCGTTTTTGATATACCCATGCTGAAAGCTATTTTCAGCGACAGCCCCCCGTCCATAAAACACTACGTGGCCGAAATGGGTAAGGACATAGTGCGCATGAGTAAGGAGGAGATAGCCTCCCAGCTTAAAAACCTCACCTTCCCCGAAAGGCGCATCGGCAACATAACGGGCATAGGAATACAGACCCCTTTTAATGAGGATAAATCAAAATCGATCGTTGTGGACAGCATACTCACCACCCTGATGAACGTTGTGGGTTCGGTGAAGGCTATCCACCTTTACACCAAGGATGTGGAATTTTTCGCCACCAGAGACCCCCTGACAAACCTCCACAACCAGCGCATGTTCTGGGATCTGCTAAAGGCTGAAACCAAGCGCGCGGAAAGGCATAAATCATGGTTTTCCCTTGTGGTTCTTGATTTTGACAACTTCAAGCTGATTAACGATGTTTACGGACATGCCTTCGGCGACAAGCTCCTCCAGAGGTTCGCTGAGAGACTCAGAAGCACCAGCAGGGAGGAGGACATAGTAGCCCGTTACGGAGGTGATGAATTTACACTCATCCTCCCCGAAGCGGATGAGGAAAATGCGTACACCGTGGTTCAGCGGATTAAGGAAAACCTTGATGCTGTGAACGTTCTTGCGCCTGACGGAAAAAACATAAAGGCCACGACCTCCATAGGCATAGCCAGCTACCCCTTTCATGCAGATGAGGACAAGAAGCTTTTCCTTGTTGCCAGCAACATGATGTATAAAGCGAAAAGAGAAGGAAAAAACCGGATCTGTGCCCCCACAGGAGAGGATATTATAAACAGCCTCAAGGAGATGGGCGTTAAAAACCAGATTATTCTCAATGCGATAGAAAACAAAAGCCTTATCCCCTATTTCCAGCCCATAATGTCGCTCACGGATAACAGCGTTTCCGTTCATGAGCTTCTCATGCGCATACCGGTAAACGGGCGTATAATGCCCGCAGCGGAGTTCATAGACGATGCGGAAGCCATGGGTGTCATGCACAGAATGGATCTTATGCTTATGGAGAAAGCCTTTGAGGAAATAAGCAAAGCCGGCTACAGCGGCTTCCTGTTTATCAATCTCTCACCGAAATCCCTGATGATGGAGGAATTTGCGGTACAGATATTAGGCCTTACCCTAAAATACGGCATAGACAAATCAAAAATAGTGTTCGAAATAACAGAAAGGGAGACAGTGAAAAATATATCTCTCCTTGCCCATTTTATAATGAAGCTCAAGAACGAAGGGTTCATGTTTGCCATTGATGATTTCGGCTCAGGCTTCTCTTCCTTCCATTACATAAAGAATTTCCCCATTGACTTCATAAAGATAGAAGGGGATTTCATACGCAATATCCTGAGCGATGACGTGGACAAAGCCTTTGTAAAAAGCGCCCTGACACTCGCTGAGGAACTGAACATACGCACTGTTGCCGAATATGTGGAAAACGGCGAGGTTCTCGCTTCCCTGAAGGAACTGGGCGTGGATTATGCTCAGGGCTATTTTATCGACAAACCCGCGCCCGCTCTTCTGGAAAACAACACTTTTAAAACCTTCTAAGCCCTGCGGAGCCTGTAGGAGGCAGATTCAAGAGCCTCATAAAGAGCCTCCGGGAGCTCCCCGCTGTTTCTCTCTGTCTGTTTCAGCGCTTCTGCCAGAGAATCTGCAAGACGGAGCAGATCCTTCCCGCCGGAAGCGTCCTTCACCATATCAAAAAGCCTTTTAGCCACAGAGTCCACACTGTAGTAGCCCCTGCCCTTTACAAGGTCTTCCAGCCTGTCCAGCTCGCCGTCATCCCCGCCGAAGCCGTATTCATCCTCAAACCAGCTTTCATCACCGCCGGATAAAAGCTCCTCATAGGCAGACCATGTTTCCGCCATTTCATCGAATATTCTGGCCGCTCCGGCTATAACTGCCGCCTGAGCCTCTTTGAATCCGCTGCCGGTTTTTTCAAGAAGAATTTCTTCAAAATCAAGACCTTCCGTCTTCTGCTCCTTATGGGGAGAGGAAACGGTATTGTCCTGCTTCAGACCTTTAATGGTCTGATTCAGCCTTATGTCCATTTTTCACCTCAAAATACTGTCCGTAAAATCCCGTCGGTGAAGGTTGCGCCGAAATCATCCTCCGGGATCGATCCAATCGGCGATCAGAAAGCTGATCTTTAAGAATAATTTACGATCATGCGTTAAAAAAGTTCATGCCCGGAGTTTAAGCTTTTAATGGAAATAGTTTGCAATGTCTGTTGAAAACAATGCTTAAAAATTATATGGTGGTTGAGAACACGGAGGGGATCATGAGCCTTGGCGAAGAACTGAAGAATGTTGAGCTTTTTTCAAAGATTGAATCATACAAGCTTGAAAAAATAGCCCAGTCACTCAAAACCAAAAAGTTCAATAAGGAAGAAACCGTTCTTCATAAAGGGGATGCGGGCACTGAGCTGTGCATAGTTCTTTCCGGTTCTTTCCGTGCCGTTCTCATTGACGAGGACGGGGACGAAATCCTCCTGCACCGCTTCGGCAAGTATGACATATTCGGCGAGTTCAGCCTCATAGACCAGAAAGAACGCGCCGGGACAATCATAGCAGATGAGGAGTCAAGCCTCTGCAAAATAGGCAGAGAGCCATTCCTCCGTCTTATGAGGGAGGAGCCTGAGGTTGCCATAACCATGCTCCAGATCCTTGTGGGCAGGCTGCGGAAGGCGGATGAGCTCATAGAGTCCCTCGCGTTTTTGAATGTTAAGGAAAGGATATTAAAGCAGCTTTTTGACATCGCCAAGGAAAACGGCGAGAAAAACGGCAGCTATATCAGGATAAAAAAGCTCACCCATCAGGAAATAAGCTCCATGATCGGCGCGTCCAGAGAATCTGTCACCAAGTGCATGAAAATCCTGAACCTTGAAGGGCATGTAAAAATGAAGGGGGACAACCTTTATCTTAAGGAGCCTTCTCTTTTTTATTAGCTTTTTCGGTGAAGTACTGGCAGGGCATGCCGGAAGATCTGAAAACGGAGAGCGAGGGCATAAGCTTTGACTTGAAACCCAGTATCCTGCATCCGTGGGGCATCCCCTCTTCCCATGTCACGTAATAGCCTTCGCACTTGTAGCAGTTCACTCTTTTCATCTTTTTTAAAACCTGACCCCTTGTATCTGATTTCAGGGATGATATATTATCAGTAATTCAAAATAAGTTAAAGAGGTTAAAATGTTTGCCCTGTATTCCCCCGATATTCTCAGCAGTAAAGACAGACAGATAAAAGAAGCAATAGATAACGCAAAACAGCTTGCAAACGAGCTTTGCAGGCAGGAAAACCCCACTTACGACAGCTTTATGAAGCCTTTGGAAAAAGCAGGAGCGGAAATATCAAAGCTGTTTTTCCCTGTGGGGCACTTAAACAGCGTATGCAACAGCAAAGAAACTCAGGAGCTCTACGCCGCCTGCATCCCTCTCTTAAGCGACTACTCCACATGGTTTAACCAGAACGCGGAGATAATGAAAGCAGTTAAAAGAATCGCGGAAACAGAAGACCTCTCCCCCGCAAGGCGTAAATCGGTTGAGGATTCCCTTCGCAGTTTCAGGCTGGGCGGCGTTGATCTGCCTGAGAATAAAAAGCAGCGCGTAAAAGAGATCTCGCTTGCACTGAGCGAACTCGGAAACGCCTTTTTCCAGAACCTGCTGAACGCCACAGCGGCATATGAACTTGAAATAACCGACCCGGCGGACATGGAAGGGATACCTGAAAGCGACCTTGCCGGAATGAAGACCGAAAACGGCTGGAAACTCACCCTCCAGATGCCTGTCTACATTGCCTACATGACCCACGGCAGAAACAGAGAAATAAGGGAAAAGCTCTACAAAGCTTACTGCACAAGGGCGCCCGAAAACGGCGGTGTTATAGAAAACACAATGCGCCTGCGCCATGAACTGGCGCAGCTCACAGGATTTGAGAACTATGCGGAATACTCCCTCGCATCAAAAGATGCAAACAGTCCGGCGGATGTGCTCAGGCTCCTTGAAACCCTCCTTGAGCGCGTGAAAAAACCTGCCGAAAAAGAGATTGAAGAACTCAGGACCTTCTTCGGGCAGGAGATTGAGAGCCATGACTTCATGTTCGTCTCTGAGCAATACAAGAAGCACCTTTACGGGTTTGATGAAGAACTCTATCGCCCGTATTTTGAAAAAAACAATGTCATAAACGGAATGATCAGCTTTCTGGACAAGGTTTTTTCTCTCAGGTTTGAGAAGAAGGATGTTCCCGTATGGCATGAAAGCGTAACAGTTTACGATATTTCAAGGGACGGGCACGAATTTGCCCGCCTCTACATGGACATGGAAGCCCGCAAAGAAAAGCGGGACGGGGCATGGATGAACGACTGGATAACAAGGCACACAGAGGACGGACATGTTATTCCCGCCACTGCAATCATAGCCGCCAACTTCCCCTCCGCAAAGGACGGCCGTCCGTCGCTCCTCAGACACAGGGATGTGGTAACTCTCTTCCATGAAATGGGGCACGCCCTGCACCACCTTTGCAGCGAGATTGACGAGGCGGATGTGAGCGGAATAAACGGTGTGGAGTGGGATGCTGTGGAATTTCCTTCACAGTTTCTGGAGCTTTTCGCCTATGAGGAGGAAGTGCTGTCCATGTTCGCAAAACATTACCGGACAGGGGAAATCATTCCCGCTGAGATGGTGGAAAGGCTGAAAGATGTACGCAGCTACCATGCGGCGCTTGTGATCCTCAGGCAGATAGAATTCGGCATGTTTGACATGCTGATACACCAAAAACCCTGCACGGAGGCTGAGATTCAGGAGATTCTTGACAAGGTGCGCGAAAAAACATCGCTGATAAAGCCGCCCTCATACAACAAATTCCAAAACGGATTCAGCCACATATTCTCCGGCGGATACGCCGCGGGCTACTACAGCTATAAATGGGCGGAGCGCATGAGCGCGGATGCCTTTATGGAATTCAGAAAACAGGGAATCTTCAACAGGGAACTGGCTGACAGATATTTCGGTATCATCCTGAAAAACGGCGGCAGCCGCAAAGCCATGGAACTCTACCGTGAGTTCATAGGCCGTGAGCCCGGTATTGAAGGGATGCTCGAACTGGAAGGGATTAAGGCATAAGCCGCTGTCACTTATTTATCATCAACAAAAAAAACCCCTCCGTTAAGAGGGGTTTTCTGTATCATTCAGATTTTTATCGGTTCAGTTCAGATCATCAGACTCACAACATTGTAAGCGATGATTGATATAACAAATGCGAACACAGTATAGCCGACAAGAGCAAAAGCCGTCCATTTTCTGCTGCCTGTCTCCTTGTTTATGACAGCGAGTGTCACGAAGCAGGGTGAGTAAAGCATTGTAAACAGAAGGAACGCCACTGCTGTTGCAATTGACCATGAGGGGTCGCTGGCGAGTCTGGCTGACAGAGGTTCTGACTCTTCCGCATCAACCTCACCGAGAGAGTATGCAGTGCCGAGGGTGGAAACCACAAGCTCTTTCGCTGCGATACCTGCAATGATAGAGATGTTTGTTCTCCAGTCAAATCCGGCAAGCTGTGTTATTGGCTCAAAGAAAGTGCCTATTCTGCCTGCGTATGAGCCTCTGAGTTCCTCGGAGAGCGCGGCGTTTTCAATTTCCGCTATGGCTTCCGCCTGAGCTTCCTCGTCTGTTACTGTGCTTTCAACCTGAGCTATCTGGTCTTCGTAGTACGCGCTCCTCTCTTCGCTCATTCCGGGGAATGTCATCAGAGCCCACAGGATGACAGACACAGCGAGGATTATTGTTCCCGCTTTTTTTACGTACATCCATGTCTTTTCCCATGCGTGGAAGAGGAGGCCTTTAACTGTGGGCATCCTGTAAGGGGGGAGCTCCATAATGAAAACCGACTGCTCACCTTTCACTATGGTAAGTCCGAGAACCTTCGCCATGAGAAGAGCAAGCACCCAGCTTCCCAGAGTGATGCCGAGCATCATTCCGCCTTTGTTGCCGGGCCAGAAAGCCGCTATAAGAAGAGCATAAACCGGAAGCTTAGCACCGCACGCCATAAAAGGAGTGGTGAGAATCGTCAGGAGCCTTTCTTTGGGGCTTTTGATAGTTCTTGCTGCCATTACACCGGGGATTGCGCATCCGCCAGCTATACCGCCGCCGACTATATAGGGAACAACAGAGCTGCCCTGAAGGCCGAAAGCGCGGAAAACACGGTCAAGCATGTAGGCTATCCTTGTCATGTAGCCGGTGTCCTCAAGGATGGCAATGATGAAGAACATGAACAGAATCAGCGGTGCAAAACCGAGAACCCCGCCCACGCCATCTATAATACCTGAAATAACAAGCGATTTAAGCAGACCGTCGGGAAGAAGCGCATCAGCAGTATCTCCCATCCAGCCGAAGAGGCTTTCAAGCCAGCCCACGGGTGTTTCGCTTGCCCAGAATGTAAATTCATAAAGACCATAGAGAACGGCAAGCATTATAAAGGGGCCGAGAACTCTGTTAGTGAGCACCTTATCAGCCTTGTCAGAAAGATAAAGCCTCTCCATTTCGTTCTCTTTTTTAACCACGTCTTTCAGAACGGATCTGAGGTAGCCGTATCTGTAGTCCGCTATGATTATTTCGGGGTAAGTGTCGAGTGTTTTTTTAAGGTGCTTTTCAACTCTTTCAACTATTGCGGTGAGTTTTCCGTGAACATCGGCGAACGCTTCGCCCTTTTTCATTATTTCCGCATCGTTTTCAAGATATTTAATGGCAGTCCACCTTGAGGGGTAGCTGTCTGTGAGGAAGGATTTCTCGTTGATGATCGCTTCCATTTCCTCAAGTGCAGGGTCAAGGTCGCTTCCGTAAGATATTCTGAACTCTCTTTTTTCGGACTTGAACTTAAGAATGCCCTCAAGAAGCTCTTTTTTGCCCACGCCGTCCCTAGCTATTGTTTTAATAACCGGAACACCGAGTTTTTTAGAAAGAAGCTCAGCATCCACACGGATGTTTCTCTTCTCCGCCATGTCTATCATGTTGAGCGCCACAACCACAGGCTTGTCAAGTTCCATAAGCTGAACAGCAAGGTAAAGGTTACGCTCAAGGTTTGAGGCATCAACAACATCAACTATTACATCAGGGTTAGTGGTGGTGATAAAGTCTCTGGCTACCACTTCCTCAAGAGAATAAGCCGTGAGAGAGTAGGTTCCGGGAAGGTCAGTGAGGATAATTTCGCTTCCGTCGTAGCTGATTCTGGCTTCCTTCTTCTCAACTGTAACTCCGGCATAGTTCGCCACTTTGTAGTGCGTGCCGGCGATAAGGTTGAAAAGGGTTGTTTTTCCGCTGTTGGGGTTGCCCGCCAAAACTGCTTTCAATGCTGACATATAATTACCCCTTCACTTCAACGTAGATATTGTCCGCTTCGCTGTTGCGGAGTGTAACCACAGTATCATTAACTTTCAGCGCAACCGGGTCAAACAGAGGAGCTCTGCCTGTAACAAAAACCTCCGCTCCGACAGCTATTCCTATGTCCCGGATGCGGCGGCAAATCTCGCCTTCACAGTTTATTTTTGTTACCGTTCCTTTCTGGTTTACTTTCATATTTCTTAATAAGACTTCCAAATTAACCTCCTCCAATTTTACTTAGAGTGCCTATTCAAATTTTGGATTCTAAAATTAATTAGTGCTATATAACTATGTATCATCTATGTCAATAGAGAAAATTCAATTGAAAACACATATCAATCAGCTTTTTGAAGTCTTTTTGAACTCTAGTTCCTGACATATATCTTCTTTTTTCATCAGTGCAATTTTTTTGGCTGCTGCATAAATATAAAATTACCAAGAATTTTATTGCCACATTCAAACTTATATACTAAAACCTAAATTTATTATCTATATCTAACAAAGAAAGAGATACCAGGTGAAGCATGCCGGAAACTGAAATTCTGACATTGTCCGAGATGAAGACAAACGAAAAAGCACGCATAAAAAACTACAGCGCGAAAGGGCTTCTGAAACAGAAGCTTTACAATATGGGGTTCATTCCCGGTTCGGAGATACTCATGGTGCGCACAGCACCCCTGATGGACCCTATTGAGGTTATGGTTCAGAACTACTTCGTAACCATCAGGAAAGAGGAAGCCGGAATAATAGAAGTGGAACTGATATGATAAAGGTTGCCCTTGCCGGACAGCCCAACTGCGGCAAGTCCACCATTTTCACAATGCTCAGCGGAGTTAATCAGCACATAGCCAATTATCCGGGTGTCACTGTGGATAAAAAAACCGCTGTGATGAGCCACGGCGGAACAAAGATTGAGCTTGTTGACCTTCCGGGAACTTACTCCTTCAGCTCATTCTCCCTTGAGGAGCGCGTGGCTAAGGATTACCTGATAAATGAGAGCCCCGATGTCATCATCAACGTAATAGATGCCTCCAATATCAAACGCAGCCTGTATTTGACCTTCCAGCTTCTGGAACTTGGGATTCCGGTTGTGCTTGTGCTTAATATGGCTGATGTCGCCAAAAGACGCGGCATGGAAATTGATTTGAAAAAGCTGTCCGGGCTGCTCCGGGTAAAAGTTGTTGAGGCTGTGGGCTCCAGAAACATAGGCAGAAAAGAGATACTCAGCGCGGTCACCGATGCCGGTTCATGTGGCGCTGTGGATTTTGAAATAAACTATGAAGAGCTTGAACAATACATAGCGAAATACACAGGCAGAATTAAGACTGATTCGGCAATATCTCCCAGATGGTTTGCCATAAAAGCCCTTGAGGCTGATGAGGCTGTACTCGCAAAAACTGGAATAACAAAGGAAGAGATGGAGGATGAGCACAGAAAGATACATTCAGCCCACGATCTGGATATTGATTCCTTTCTCGCTGCAATAAGATACCAGAGTGCTGACTACCTCTACCACAAATGCGTGAAGGAAACCGCGGCAGGAAAAGAAACCCTCACCTCAAAGGCGGATAAAATAATCCTGAACAGATGGCTGGCCTTCCCTTTTCTCGCAGGGGTAATCTATCTGGTTTACCAGCTCTCCATAGTTACAGGATACAAGCTAACGAACTACACATGGCCTTATCTTGCCATGCTGAAAAACTTCATAATATCCGTTCTGCCGGAGCCTCAGTTCACCAATGTTCCGATACTCACCGACTTCGGAATCTGGATGACGAACAGCGCCCTAGCGCTTCTCAACTATGTGCCTATCTTCCTCATCCTCTTTGCGCTGATCGCAGTCATTGAGGACATAGGCTACATGCCCCGCATTGCCTTCATACTGGACAGGGTTTTCAAACGGTACGGGCTGCACGGTCAGTCCACCCTTCCCCTTGTTCTCGGCGGCGCTTTTGTGGGCGGCTGCGCTGTTCCCGGAGTCATGGCGACTAAAGGGATAGCGGATGAACGGGCGAGGCTCGCCACTGTGCTTACCGTGCCTTACATGAACTGTCTGGCAAAAGTTCCGTTTTATGCCCTCCTCCTCGGTGCGTTTTTTGAGGAGCAGATGACGCTTATGATGTTTTTTATCTCCACCGTAACTATCTTCATAGCCCTCACTGTGGCGCGTCTGCTTACCCTGACATTTCTCAGAAACAGGGAGACAGCCCCCTTTGTCATGGAACTTCCCCCTTATCATCTGCCTACATTGAAAGGGGTTGTGCTCAGGGCATTCCAAAGGGTCTGGGTATATATAAAAAAAGTGGGCGGCATAGTTCTCGCAGTTGCTGTGGTTCTGTTCGTTTTATTGCAGTTTCCGGGTATTTCACCTGAAAAAGAGGCTGAAATAAACGCCCAGGCTGATGCAGCAATGCAAAAATTTGCTGATAATGCCGGAAAGACCCAGTACGCGGAAATTCTGGGAGAGAAAGAGAATATCCATAAACTGATAAACCTTTACAACACATACAGGGCGCAGAAAATGACAGCATCCTCCCCCGAAGCAGCGGAGAGGATTGATGCGGCGCTGAAAGCGGAAAACCCGCTTCTGGCAGGTTTCATCGTGCCGGAAAACGATGAGCAGAGAGCAGTCAGCAAAGAGGTCAGAGCCCTTTCCCGCACGGGGCAGACACTTCTGAACGAAATAAAGACAGAGAAGATACAAACCTCCTTTCTGGGCATGTTCGGCCGCTCGTTAGAGCCGCTAACACAGTTCGCGGGGTTTGACTGGCGTGTGAATGTGGCATTTCTAAGCTCATTCGCCGCCAGAGAAAGCGCTGTCGCAACCCTCGGCTCAATATACGAAACAGGCATGGCTGATCAGAGAGCAGAAGAGGCCATTTCGTCCGACGGACTCTATACACCGCTGCACGCTGTCGCCATGCTGATATTCATGATACTGACTCCGCCCTGCATAGCCACAATGATCGTGGTGCGCATGCAGACAGGCTCATACAGGTGGATGATGTTTGCAATTTTCTTCCCCATGGTTCTGGGCGTGGCGGCGGCATCTGTTTTCTTCACCCTTGGCGGAGCTTTCAGCCTGACAGGGGTGGAAACCATGCTGGCGTTCTATCTCCTCATGGCGGGCTCAGCACTTATTGCAGGCTTCATAAAGGGCAGACCCGTCAACTGGAAAGGCGGCTGCCTGAAACAGGACTCATAAAGCCCCAATGAGGGCAGAAATAAAAAAGAGGTGGACTCATGAAAAAATTAATCATCGTTCTTGCGGTAGTACTCGCCGCGTCAATGGCTTTTGCCCATACTGCACTTATGGCATGCTTCGCTGAAGGCGAAGGGAAAGTGACATGCGAAGGCGGTTTCAGTGACGGCAGCAGCGCAGCGGGTTCAAAGTTCCGCGTTGAGCAGAACGGAAAGACAGTATTCGAAGGCAAGTTTGACCAGAACAGCGAAATAACCTTCGCCAAGCCTGCCGGAGAATATCAGGCTGTGCTTGACGCTGGTGACGGTCACAAAGTTATCGTGAAAAGCAAGGACATCAACTAGACAGTGCTTCTGCCTGCATCCTGCGGCATAAGCACACACGTTTTCAGGTCATCCTGAATCCCCGCAAGGGTGAAGGATCTCAATCTGAGAAAGCGTAGTTACCTGTTACGGGGCTTGAGACTCTTCACTCCGTTCAGAGTAACTCATGAATGAAAAATTGAAAACCGGCAAACAAAAAAGGCGGGGTCATGCCCCGCCTGTCTCTTTAAAGTCTGAAAATATCTTAGAACTTAACTTCCGCGCTGGATTCCCACAGACCGTGGATGTTACAGTAGCTTACTGCCACAAGTGTTCCGGGGGCGTTCAGCTTAACTTTAGCCGTGCCGAAGGGGTCTGTGTAGGCGGGTCCCTGATTGGCACCTTTTGTGGATTCGCCGTGGGCTACAAATTCGAATTTGGCAAGCTGGGTAACAGGGCCTTCACCTTCGGGTTTGAAGTAGAGGGCTATCCAGTTGATGAAGTGCTCTGTCGTGTTGGGGTGGGCGATCTCTTTTCCCACGGAAACCGTAACGAAGAAGGGCTCACCAGCCTTTACATCAGCGGGGAGTTCGATAACCGGAACGTGTTTTTCGCTCTTGAAGTCTGCGCTTTTAACAAATTGTCCTATTGCCATTTTGCTGCCTCCTTGTAATTTATACATTTTAGTAAGTATATCACTTAAACTTGATGCATACATCCTATCCCGCAATTAATATTTTTGCAAGATATTAATACTAATTTAATCCTGTTTCCTATCTATTTTATAACAAAGTACTTCGCGTGGCGGTTATGAACCACAATTGCGCTTGTGGTAAATTCGGGAACCATCTCCCCGTTTTCCGTAACGTGTATGCCCAGCATATCCGCACTCAGCATATCCGCAATCACCGCATTACCGTCCAGATCGGGGCATGCGGGATAGCCGAAGCTGTATCTGCGCCCCTGATACTTCATGGAGATAATGCCGTCCGGCGTTTTTGCGTCCGCTCCGTCTATGCCCATCTCTTTTCTCATAACCTTGTGCCAGTACTCGGCCAGAGCCTCGGTGAACTCGGTGAAAAGGCCGTGATACATGAAATATTTTTTATAATCCCCCGCGGCATACAGCTTAGCGGAGAACTCCTCCGGTTTTTTGCCTATGGTGACAAGGCTGAGACCGACAACATCAAACCCCTTTTCCTTCGGCAGGAAATAATCCGCAAGGCAGAGCTTCGCCCCCTTAGTCTGGCGGGGGAGGAGAAAGCGGGCTTTCTCCGTCTTTTTATCTGCATCGTAAATAACCAGATAATCCCCGTCCGCATGGCAGGGAAAATATCCGTAGGAGACCGCAGGGTTCAGGAGCCCCTTTGTAATGGCATTGCCGTAAATCTCCCTGTATTCAGGCAAGGCGGTTTCCATTATGAGGCGGTCGAACTCCTCTTCCGTCAACCCTTTCTTTTTATATGACCATCTGTTTGTGAAAAGGGTCGTTTTATTGAGATATTTTTCCGGCCCGGCGGGGTCAATATCGAAAACAATTTTGCTGCCGTAAAAAGGCACTGACGGTATTTCTCCGAAAGTTATTGGCTCCGCCTGCTCCTCCACCGCGTCAAATGAGGCCTTCGCTCTGGCGGGTTTAGGGGCTTTGTTCGCCTCTGCCCTGCCGTCCAAAACCTTGAGTGCATCAAACGCATCACGGCAGTAAAAAACATTGCCGGGCATTATAGTATCACATTCATTGGCGACAAAGCCTTCCGTAAGCGCTGCCCCGCCGAGGAGAATTTTCTTCTCCAGACCTTGTTTTTTAAGCTCTTCTATGTTCTCTTTCATTATAACCGTAGATTTTACAAGGAGGCCGCTCATCCCTATGGCATCCGCCCCCACCTCAACGGCTTTTCTGATCATCTCCTCCACGGGAACCTTGATCCCAAGATTGTAGACGGTGAAGCCGTTGTTGGAGAGTATTATATCCACAAGGTTTTTGCCTATATCGTGCACATCGCCTTTAACCGTTGCGAGAACAATTTTCCCCTTGGATTCTGTTTCATTCTTCTCCATAAAGGGTTCGAGGATTTTCACACCCTCTTTCATAACCTCTGCGGACTGGAGTACAAAAGGAAGAAGCATTTTGCCGCTCCCGAAAAGCTCGCCCACCTCCTGCATTGCGGGAAGCATGAGATTGTTTATTATATCAATGGGTTTACGCTCCGCCATCAGAGCACCCAGAACCTCTTTCAGCCCCTTCTTTTCGCCGCGCAGAATCATGCGCCCTATTTTCTCAGATGGAGCAAGGTTCGCGTCCGCCTGTTCGTCCTGAACTGCCGTCCTGTCCTGAAAATGGTTTATAAACGCCGTGAGCGCGCCCTCTTTGCCATGGATGAGGTCTAAACTCAGCTTCATGTCCTCATCGTTTATCATTGCCGGCGGGAGAATCTTTCCTGCATGGACAATAGCCATGTCAAGCCCAGCCTTCACAGCCTCATGGAGGAAGACGGAGTTAAGAACGGGTCTGCTCTGCGCTGAAAGACCGAAGGAAACATTGCTGAGCCCCAGAACGGTTTTAGCGCCTTTCAGCCTCTCTTTTATCATCCTGATGGCGTTCAGAGTTTCCGCCGCCGCCATGGTCAGTGTCTCGTCCCCGCTGCCTATGGAGAATGTGAGGGGGTCGATTATTATATCCTCCGGCGGAAGCCCGTATTCGCCGCTCCAAGTGTTATAGAGCCTTTCTGCTATGGCGAACTTTTCCGCCGCGGTCATTGCCATCCCTTTTTCATCTATGGTGAGTGCTATTGAGGCCGCGGGAAATCTTTTTATCATTTTCAGGATAATGTGCAGTTTTTCCCCGCCGTCCTCGAAGTTTACGGAGTTGATAACCGGTTTCCCGCCGCAGAGTTTCAGAGCTTTTTCAATCACAGGCGGCTCAGTGGAGTCTATCACGATGGGAACGGTGAGCGTTTTGTTAAGCTCAAAGATGAAGCTGCCCATGTCATGCGCCTCGTTCCTTCCGGCGTATGCCACGCACGCGTCTATGAAATGCGCGCCTTCACCCTCCTGATTTCTCGCGACGGAAAGCATCCCGTCCGCGTCACCCGCGAGGAGCAGTTCGCGGAAGGCCTTGCTTCCGTTGGAGTTTGCCCTTTCGCCTATGAGAGAGGGCGCAGGATTCTGGCTGAGGGGCATGGATGTGTAAAGGCTGGCGCATACGCCCGTGTATGGCTTCCGCACAGGTTCCCTTCTTTTTTTGCCGTTAATCATCCCGCGCAGAGCCTTTATGTGCGCAGGGGTTGTTCCGCAGCAACCGCCCAGTATATTCACCGGATATTTATCCATAAGTTCGCCCGCTATCACGGCAAGCTTTTCCGGAGTCATACTGTAGACTGTTTTTCCGCCTATATTTTCCGGCAGACCCGCATTAGGTATGCAGGATATGTCGCCGTTCCAGTTTTCTGAAATTGTTTTTACGGGGCCGAACATCATGTCCGGTCCAGTGGCGCAGTTAAGCCCCACGGAGTGAATCGGGTAGCCGCTGAGCACTGTGCACACCGCAGAAAGGTCGGTTCCCATCAGCATGCTGCCTGTGCTTTCCACAGTCACCGAAACCATTACGGGCAGTTCCGCCCCCTTCTCCCCAAGGGCATCAAATACGCCGAGGAGAGCGGCCTTAACCTGAAGCAGATCCTGACAGGTTTCTATTATGAGCAGGTCAACTCCGCCCTCTATGAGGCTTTTTGTCTGGCGGAGATACATCCGGTGCATATCGTCAAAGGAGATTTGCCCAAGGCTGGGAAGCCTTGTTCCGGGTCCTATGGAGCCTGCGGCGAATTTTCCGTATTCCCGTGCGGCTTTTACGGCGATCTGGGCTCCCCTGAGGTTAAGCTCGTCCACCATGTCCTCAAGGCCGTACTCCCGCATTACAAGTTCTGTCCCGCCGAAGGTGTTTGTCTCAACAACATCCGCTCCGGCTTCCAGATAGCTTTTGTGGATAGATTCTATGATATGCGGCGCTGCGATGTTAAGCCATTCACTGCAGCCGCTTTTTCCCTGCCATATATCTTCGCCGATGTCAAAATTCTGTATGGACGTGCCCATGGCTCCGTCAAAAAGAACTATATTTTCCGAGGCGAATTTTCTGAACATAACTGCTCCTTTGCATATGCGTGCGCTTTTAATTGAGGGGTGATTATAGTATCATTATAAAATAAAATACGGCAACTGTTTATAGGTGACAGATGATACAGGGCGAAAGGATTGTCAGCCTGAATAAGCCCTCCGCGGGCGGAAAGTACATTCTCCTCTGGATTCAGCAGGCGCAGAGAACAAGGTTTAACCATGCCCTTGAGTTCGCCGTGAAGCAGGCCAATGAGCTAAGACTGCCTCTGTTTGCCTGTTTTGTGATAACTGACGGATTTCCGGGGGCAAACCTCCGCCATTACACATTCATGCTTGAGGGTCTGAAAACGTTGGAGAAAAAACTGAAACAGCGGGGAATCAGCCTGATTTTCCGTAAGGGGAACCCGCCGGAGGAAGTGGTTAAGCTCGCCCGCAATGCTGAAATGATCGTAATGGACAGAGGATACCTGCGCATTCAGAAAGAGTGGCGGCGGCAGATAGGCAGAAATGCGCCCTGTTCCGTGGTTCAGGTGGAGAGCGATGCCGTGGTTCCGGTGGAAACAACAAGCAGCAAAGAGGAATTTGCCGCCTATACCATCAGGCCGAAGATAACAAAACAGCTTGATAAGTTCCTTGTCCCGATTGAGCAGAGGGACTTAGTTATCAAAGATTTCAGACCGGACTTTGAAAGTATTGAGCCTGACATCAACTCTCTGGACATCGACAGAACAGTTGCCCCCGTCTCCTCATTCAGAGGCGGGGAGGATGAAGCGGCACAAAGGCTTAAAACCTTCATCAGTGATAAGCTGGAAACATACGATGAACTCCGCAATGACCCAGCCGAAGACGGGCAGAGCGGGCTGAGCCCTTATCTCCACTTCGGAAATATATCGGCAGTTGAAATGGCCCTCGCAGCAAAGGAGCATCCCAAGTCCGCCTCATTTCTGGAGGAGCTGATAGTAAGGCGGGAGCTCGCCCTGAACATGGTGAATTTTAACCCTGAGTATGATAGTCTCAGCCCCCTTCACCCATGGGCTTTGCAGACGTTTGATGAACACAGAAATGACGTAAGACCATACATTTATACATTTCAAGAACTGGAAAACGCACAGACCCATGACCCGGCGTGGAACGCGGCGCAGAGGGAGATGGTTCTCACAGGAAAGATGCACGGCTACATGCGCATGTACTGGGGTAAAAAGATAATCGAATGGACAGAATCACCGGAAGAGGCATACAGAGCAGCCATAACCCTGAACGATAAATACAGCCTTGACGGGCGTGACCCGAACGGTTTCGCGGGGGTTTTATGGTGCTTCGGCAAGCATGACAGGCCGTGGCAGGAGCGGGCGGTTTTCGGCAAGGTGCGTTATATGAATTTTGCAGGACTTAAGCGTAAGTTTGATATAGAAAGCTACATCGGCAGATTTGCCTAGTGGATTCTGTCCCGCACTTTTTCAAGGTTAGCCCGGATTCGCCTTACAAGGGGGTGGGAACTGCCGAAGGATGATTCCGCAACGGTATAAGCCTTTTCCAGAACATCAGATGCGTCATCCACTTCCCCTTTCCTGAAAAGGACATCGCCGAGGTTGTTCAGATTAACCGCCATATCCTGCGGGTTCTCTTCATCTCTCATATTCAGTGCGCCTCTGCACAGAGTTTCCGCTTCGGCTAAATCACCTTTGCGGGAAACAACATAGGCAAGGTTCGCCATGTCCGTTGCCGTCTCCGAAGATTTCTCGCCGAATGTATTTACGCTCTGCTCCAGAACTTTGCGGAAAAGAGCTTCCGCCTCTTCCATCTCCCCTTTCCTGAACTTCAGCGCAGCAAGGTTCGCAACCCCTGTAAGGGTGGAAGGATGGGAGACTCCGAAGTTTTTCTCTTTTATTTTAAGGGCTTTTTCGTACATAACCTCTGCCCTGTCATATTTTTCGCGGCAGTAGTAAATATAACCTAAGTTGTTGCAGTAGGCGGCAATAAGCGGGTGGCTGCCGCCGAGCTGTGCCTCTTTGGCCTCAAGTGCCCTGTAGAAAAGCGGTTCAGCAGAATCATACTCGCCCCTTCTATAAAAGTAATAGGCAAGCTGGCTTAGGCTTTTAGCAGTTTCAGGGTGGCTGCCGCCGAGGGATTTCTCTCTGATTTCAAGGACTTCCTTAAACAGTTCGCATGCCCGTTCAAAATCGCCCGCCATTTCGCTTATGGCGGCCAGTTCGCCCATTGCTTTCACTGTCTCCTGATTTTCCCTGCCCAGCCTCTGTATATGCAGACGGAGAGAGCGTTCGCCTATATCCGCCGCTGTTTTGTAGTCCTTATTTTTCATGGCAAGAAGCGCAAGCTTCTGGAGATAGCGCAGGGTTTCCGGATGATCAGGCCCTTCTGTGCGCGATTTTATTTCGGCATTCTTACCCATCATCTCCATGGCTGACTGATAGTCACCCTTGGCGGAATACATGGATGCAAGCCTGTTGCGGCTGCGCACTGTGTCCTGACTTTCCGCACCGCTCAGCTTTTCACGGATATTCACCATCCTCTTAAGGAGCGGTTCCGCCCTGCCGTAATCTTCCACATTCACATACATCTGCGCCAGCTTTTCCATGCAGAGGGCAGTATAGGGATTTATAAGCCCCATCAATCCTTTGAGATACTCCACAACCTCGCCGTGGAGGTGTATCCAGAAGCCCATTTTGTCATTGGAAAAATGTTTCGCGTGGGAATCCATGAACCAATCCACAAAGCCTTCACCGTCCAGAGCGGATTTTGCGTGGTAAAAGCATTCGCGGAAGCTGAGATAAAAGCCGTATGTCTTAAAAGAGCCTTTTTCCCTGTCTATCTTTTTGAGGTAAAAGTTGAAAAGTGCGTAATGCACATTATCTTTCTGGTCACTGTTGAGGGATGCGTAAATCTCATCCCGGAAAGGTTTTTTGAGAGCCGCGCAGTCCTGCCCTATGTTCGGGCTGACAGACGGGAGCATGCAGTAATCGCTGAATGTAAAGCTTACCCCTTCCGGCAGAAACTCGTAAACAAGGTACTCAAACACCTCTTTATTGAAGCAGCGGCACACGGAGAGAAGGCGCGCCATATCCCCTTCCCGCCCTTCGGAAGAGGCGTTGTAGAAAAGTATGATCTCCTTTGCGCCGTACTCGACCTGATCCGGCTCCGGTTCCTTCCCTGTCTCCTTCTTCAAAGCGGAAAGCCCCGCGGCAAGAAGGGTGGTGAGCAGCTTGTCCCCCCTTGCGGAAGCAAAAACGGCATCGCACACTTTTTTATCTTTAATATCGTAATATCCGAGGAGGTATGCGGTATCATCCCTGTCAAAGGTTCCGGTCTCAAGCCTGCAAAGCTTCTCAGGGGCTTCATTCTCCGCCCATTCGGGCACTTCACGCCCGGATAGCACGAAGGTAACACCGGGCAGAAGAGCCATAAGTTCCTTCACCCATCTGTCCGCCCCCTGCTTTCTGCCGGAGCCGTTCTCACCGTATATATTCTCAAATGAATCTATGGTTATTATACATTTTCTGCCCTGAAGAGCCAGACTGAGGTCTTTTGCCCACTGAGCGGTCAGCTTTCTGCGGACAGCCTCCGGCGTTTCCTCCAGCAGTCTGTTGAGTTCCGCTCCGCCGTCATTTTTCCACCATTCGGTGACGGCAGGTTTGCCTCTTTCCACTGTGAAGTAGAGCTTGTTTACAAACTCGTTCCCTTTTGCTCCGGCAACTCCCAGAACCTCGTTGATTATCTTGCTGTTGGTGTATAAATCCAGATCACGGTCCAGCTTCTTGTTCGGATTTATGCGCACCAGATACAGCGCATAAGCCACATCAAAGAAGCTGAAATTGATTTTATAATATTTTATGAGCTCATTGCGCAGGGCAAGCAGCCCAAGCTCACTGTCAATATTGACCTCAAGGGATAAGTCTATGGAAGCTGAAACCACGGACGGATCAGCAACTTCGGGCATAAGTCTCAGAGCGGAGAGAACCTCACTCTTGCCGGAGCCGCCGCTGCCTGAGATAAGTACAGTACCGCCTTCGTTTCCGGTAAAAAAATCACGGAAAGCACCAGTATACTTCCCTATGCCCCTCAGTTCAAAATCCCGCATTAATCCTCTTTTTTCCCGCTTTCTTCCGGCAGTGTCCGTAAATCAATATATGGGCGGGAGAATATTCCGGCGGCAAGGGATGTGATCTCCTCAGGTTTCATGCCGCTCATCTTATTAAGAAAATTATGATAATATCCGGGAATGTCAAGTGTATAGGAATAGCCTATGTCCCGCGCCTCGCTGGAGGCGCGCTCCCTCTGAAACGCTATCTGGCTTTTCAGCCTGTTCTCGCACTTTTCAAGGCTCTTTTTATCCACGAATTTATCTACGGAGGCTATAACTTTAAGGATAGCATCCTTCACTTTTTCACTGTTTCCGACCGGGCATGTGTAGGTAAACACGAAAGAACCGCCGTGCTTCATCCCCAGATAACCGGCATTTATGGAGCTTGCCAGCCTCAGTTCGTTTTTGATTATGGTGCTCAGGACGGAGTATTCGCCTCCGGAGAGTATTTCACCCAGCACTTCGTAGGCAAATATATCCTCCTCGTTCAGTGCGGCAGCGGGGAAGGCTATAACCCCTGTCTCCTGCACCACCTGACGGTAAAAGTCCTTCCTGTAGTTTTCTGTATATATCTTCTGGGCGCTGCCTTCATATCGTTTACCGCGTCCGTCTTTGGTTTTGCTGAAATACTTCCGCCCAAGGGCTTCCGCCGTTTTCCTGTCTATGTCACCCGCCACAACAAGGGTCATGTTCTGCGGGTGGTAGTATCTGCCGTAGTAATCAACAAGGGTGTCACGGGTAAAGGAATTCACCGTTTCCTCCGTGCCTATTACCTCCATTTCATAAGGAGAGCCCCTGAAAAGAGCCTCGTACAGGTATGTCCACATGTCATATGTGGGCTTGTCAAACTTGCGCTTGATCTCCTGCACCACCACGGGTTTTTCCTTCTCTATCTCGTCCGGTATAAACTTCGCGTCAAAAAGCATCTCGCTGAGAACCTTATAGGCAGTCTCTGCATTATACGAGGGGAGCGTTATGTGGTAAAAGGTGTAGTCCTTGCTTGTGGCGGCGTTCATGCTCCCTCCGGCGCTCTCCACCACCTCATCTATGGCTCCGGGGGCGTATGAGGCCGTTCCCTTGAAAACCATGTGCTCAAGGAAATGAGATATGCCGTTGTTCTCCGCATTTTCATTCACAGAGCCGGTCTTCATCCATACATGCACGGAAACAACCCCTGTTGAGGGAATGTTTCTGTAAACCATTTTAACGCCGTTATCAAAACTTACTGTATCCACCGCGGCAAGCACCCGCACCCCCGAAATTACATAAACTATCAGCAAGAAGAGGACTTTTTTCATCCACCCGCTCCGTATTTTTCAGCCACATTGGCGAAGGATTCTATCATCACATTAAACGGAACGAGAGAATCTATCTCGTCCTTTGCTGCCGAATCCATAAACTTATCATAGTTTTCTACAAAGCGCTTTTCAGTGTCAAGCAGATTTTTCAGCCACCCCTTGTTCCCCGCGCTGTAGGCGAAGGCAAGGTTCATCTGGATTTTTTTGAGCTTAAGCAGGAGCCCGTCACGGTTTATACGCTCCCACTCATCCCTTATTTTTATATGTTTCATCTTGAGAGTGAGCATATTTATTCCGAATCTGCCGCCAATCTCATAATACCTTTTGAGAACATCTTTGGCATCCGCACCTGTTTCGGCGGTTATGCGGAAAACATCAAACGCAGGCTTGGAGTAGCGCACAACGCACACAGCAGTCGCAAGGGAGGCGGGCAGACCGCCTTTTCTGAACTCTTCCGTCATGGCTGTGTACTTTTCTTTCATGCCCGTTGTCATATATTTGGTAACAAGGGGGAATATTTCTCTGAGGACATCCCCTTTCTTCTTATAAAGGTTCATATTACGCGGGTCAATCAGCCACTCAACAGCGACTTTCAGAGTTTTATCAAGCTCAATGAGCGCCCTGTACTGAGCCTCCGTCTCCGCTTTGCCGTCAAGGGCGCATATCTCATCCCTGAGCCTCCGGCAGCCGACTATCTCTTCCGCGAGGAGGTAGCACTCCAGTATCTCGTTCAGCGGTCTGTTCGTCCCTTTCATCAGTTCATAGAAGAAGGATATGCCTGTCTGGTTCAAGGCCCTGTTTACCGTCACAGTGGCGGCTATCTGCCTGAACAGTTTGTGGCTGAAAAGCTTATCGCCGAACTTTTCCACAGTATCCTTCGGGTAGTAATCCAGATACTCCTTCCTGACCAGTGGGTTATCAAGGTTCAGCGTATTTTCCACATTGTTGTAGAGGTATATTTTCATATATGCCAGAAGCACTGCAAGTTCAGGAGATGTCGCACTTTTATCCTTATTGGGGAATGCGAGCTTTTCTATGCGGAAATCAAGCAGACCTTCGTTTCTCAGGTGTTTCGCGGCCTCGCGGAATGTCACCGGGTTCGAGGCGTAGCGTATCAGGTCGCTGCTCACTGCCAGAGACTGGCGGTAGTTTGTGGCAAGCACAAGATCGGTCACAGCAGAGGTGAGCTTTTTGATATATGCGTTGCGCTCCTTCATATCCTTAATGGTTTTTGTTTCCACAAGATGGTTGAAGATAATTTTGAGGTTAACCTCATGGTCGGACATATCAACTCCGCCGGAGTTATCCAGAGCATCGGTGTATATGTGTCCGCTGTTTTCTGCGAACTCTATCCTTGCTGACTGGGTGAAACCGAGGTTTCCGCCCTCACCCGCAACCTTTACCCTGAGTTCGCTGGCATTCACACGCACATCATCATTTGTGGAATCGCCCACATCCCTGTCTGTCTCGCCGGAGGCCTTCACATAGGTTCCTATGCCGCCGTTCCAGAGCAGTTCCGCCTCAGCTTTAAGAATAAGACGTATCAGTTCCGCCCCGGTGACAACTGTTTCGCTGCACTCCAGCATCAGGCGGACTTCCGGTGAAAGCTCGATGCGCTTGGCTGTTCTCTCGAACACGCCGCCGCCCTTTGAAATGAGTTCAGTATTGTAGTCCCTCCATGTGAGTGAGGGGTTTTTGAAAAGCCTCTGCCTTTCGGAGTAACTTTTATCTGCATCCGGAGCGGGATCAAGGAATATGTGAACGTGGTTGAACGCGGCAAGGAGGTTTATCTTAGTGGAGAGCAGCATTCCGTTTCCGAAAACGTCACCGGCCATGTCGCCTATGCCGATTACGGTAAATTCCTCTTTCTGAATGTCTTTTCCTAGTTCGCGGAAGTGCCTCTTAACACTCTCCCATGCACCCTTGGCGGTTATTCCCACCTTTTTATGGTCATAGCCCACACTGCCGCCGGAGGCAAAGGCATCACCCAGCCAGAAGCCGTAGCTGACGGATATTCCGTTGGCTATATCACTGAAAGTCGCCGTACCCTTGTCCGCAGCCACAACGAGGTAAGGGTCACTCTCATCGTACATGCGCACCCTGTTCGGATGAACTATCTTATTCCCCTTGTAATTATCGGTTATATCAAGCAGGCCTTTAATCAGCGTGCCGTACTGTTTTATAGTATTCGCCCTGTCCTGCTCCCTGTCCTTAAAGCGCTTCTTCACTATAAAGCCGCCCTTTGAACCTACGGGGACAATGACGGAGTTTTTAACCATCTGTGTTTTCACAAGCCCCAGAATTTCCGTGCGGAAGTCGTCATTACGGTCACTGAAACGGATTCCGCCTCTGGCGACCTTGCCGCCTCTGAGGTGCACTCCCTCCATCTCGGCACTGTGGACATAAACCTCAAACATCGGTCTGGGTTCTGCGATAATCGGCATCTCACGGCTTTTCACCTTGATCGAGATGTAGTCACGCATGGGCTGCATAAAATAGTTTGTACGCACTGTGCCCTGAATAATGCGTATGAAATAACGGAGCGCCTTGTCCTCACTCACTGAGATTACGCCCTCTATCCGGCTCAGAATATCCTGCTCTATCTCCGCTGTGGATGTTTTCCTGCTCTCAGGGTCAAACTTAGCCTCGAAGAAGTTAACCAGTTTCTCGGCTATCTCCGCATTATTGATAAGTGCGGACATGAGCGATTTTATCAGGAAGCTGCTTTCAATCTGCTTGGCGAAATATACAAAGGTGCGGAGTATATCCGTCTGCCGCCATGTGAGCTTTCTTGTTACGCTGAGGGAGTTGAGCCTGTCGTTCTCAGCGCGCCCGGAGATTACCGCTGTTATCAGCTCCGGCAGAATTACTTTGTAAGTTTCCGCAAAGCTCCCCGGATCGTCTATATTGGTGAGGTAAACCACGTTTATGTAAAGTCCGTGCCCGTCCGCGGATGGTTCAAAGATGTCCTGTTCGTAAACGTTCAGCCCAAGGTTGTCTATGATGGGCATAAGCTCGGTGAGGAGAAGGCGCTTTTTGGAATATATCCTAAGAACAGCCTTGCCACCGCTGAAATGCAGCAGGGACGATGTGTCCTCCTGCCTGCGGATGCGCACTATGTCGAGGTACGCGTCCTCCGGCGTGTTTTTGCTTTTGTACGCCTCGCCGAAATATGATTCGAACCCGGCGAAAACTTCATCGCACTCATGCCCCAGCCTGTCCCGCAGAACTTCATACAGTGCGGAATCCCAGTCCTTAAGCATTGATGTGATTTTGTTTTTAAGTTCTTTTTCATCTATGTGTTCAAGTACATCGACATCATTCAGCATCATGTGGAAATGCAGGAAGCTGCGCTTGTGCTGATCCTCGCGGATAGAAATATCCATCATTCTGCCGCCGAAGTACTCCTCAAGAAAATCCTTAATGCTCATCACAAGCTCGGATGAATAGCGGGAAAGCGGCATAGCCATGAAGAATATAAGGTTTTTCAGCGGGCGGAAGTCGTGGTAGGAGATGCGTATCTGGTTTGCCCCCTGCATGGTGAGAATAAGCTCCAGAAGCTCGGTCAGGGCGCGGCTTGAAAGGTTAAAGATCTCTATCTTCGGGTATTCGTCCAGAATGTCGCGTATCCATTTATAATCGTGCGAACCGGTGACAAAGTTGAAGTAATCAAGGGTGGCCTTGATTTTGTCCCGCAGAATGCTTATTTCATAAGGCGGGCATTTGTGCGCCTTACTGGAGAACAGCCCCGCAAGATAAAAGAGGCGGATTTTTGTCCCCTGCCTGTCAACAAACATTACCCTGTCAAAGTTGGTGCGGCGCTTAACCTTGCTTATGCCCACAGCCTTGTCCACTATAACCGGGTAGCCGTCCACTGTGTTAAGCCTGCCGTCCTTAACAGAACGGGCAAGCAGTGCATAGTTAGGGTCCTGCCCCATAAGGGTGAACACGCCTGTATCTGAGAATGATTTAAAATCCTTGGACTCATCAATCTCCACAATGCGGGTTCCCTGAAATATGAAGTTTTCGTCCATCAGCCACTGAATAAACTTGGCCACATCCCCGTTGCGCTCGCGGTATTCCATGAAAAGAGCGCTCATCGCCTCTTTCATTTTCGGAAAATCGTCCACGGCTGCGGCCACGTTTTCATATATGGAACCTATTTCTTTCTTTATATCAGAAACTTCGTTCTTGTTCAGCCCTTCGAGGAATACCACCACGAATGACTCATTGCTTACTCCGAGGCGTGACTCGCTTATTTTATCAATTTCACCGTTACGCCCTCTTTCTATGCCAAATATGGGGTGTATCACGAATATTTTATGTTCACGGATGTTTTGCAGGTATTCCCAGAGTGAGTCGAATATGAAAGGCCTGTCATCAGTCACAATGGAGAAAATGCAGAAATTGCCTATGAAAAACGGCAGATCCTCAGTCATATCCGCACTGACGGCTATCTTTTTCTTTTTTCTCCCCTCAAGGCTGGAATAGAGGTGTCTGTAAAGCCCCACCATGTCCTCATCAGAAAGGAAGCCCACAAAATTCTGCGGCAGATGGCTCATAAGAACCTTGGCAAATTCATAAAAAGGTGTGCCTTTGTATTCCGCAAAAACCTTTTTATGTCTTTGGTCAAACTGGGTTCCTTTGTATTTGGCAAGGTCATTTCTGGTGAGGCAGGAGATAGCCGAAAAACTGTTCATAAAAACACCCCGTTACATCAAGTTAATAAGACGCAGACAAAATACACCCGTCCGGCGTATTTACACTAAAATGATGTTAACACAAGGAGATTACTTTGAAAACAATATAAGATCAGAGCGGGTTTCATGTATACGGTTAGCTTTTTTGGTTCATAATACCTGAAAAATAAATGTAAAATTTCCCAAGGAAAAGAAGATTAAGGCAGATTCAGAAATAAGAATAAGGAAGAAAGAAAACGGCAGAGGAAAAATCAATGCTCTGATGTAAAATTTTTTTATTTTTTCAGCAAAAACTGTGTCTTTCTGAGATTCACGATAAACCAATTTAATCAAAAATTGAATTATTTTCACATGAAATAACAGAAGGAACTCAGACCCTGCAACGACGAGTAACTTATTCGCAATGATACACAGCACCAAGGACGGGGCTGCGCCGTGCGGAGCGAAGCCGTGTTCACCACGGCGCGAGCGTGTGCGGAAAAAACACAGGATGTAGTTTTTGGAGCGGCAAACCGTAACTTATTCGCAATGATACACACAGCCCCAAGGAAAAACTTAAATAGACTATACTTTTTCTTTCAGGGCAACTTCGAGAACGAATACCTTATTATTGAGATGAAACTTAACGCCTATGCAGATAAGGTTAGCGGGGCGCTGGATGGTGTGGCCTTTACCGACGATTACGTTGGGAACAGATATATTGAATCTTCTGCCTTTGTCAGAGAAGTGTTTCTTTGTGCTGCCTGCTATCATGTTGATAAGCTCACCGACGGCATCCCCGGCATCGTTATTCAGCTCTGTAAGGGGTTCGCCTATGAACTTGCTGGTGACTTCCAGCGCGAGGTCTTCCGGAAAACTTATGGAGACGAAGCCTATGAAATCACCCACAACGCCGATGGCACCTGAGATGTCATAGTAAAGCCGTTCGTCCGACTTTATGTAAAGATCCCCTTTTTTTACCTCAAATCCGACCATAGTGTCGAAAACGCTGATTGTTGAAGATATAAAGGGATTTACAAGTTCGGCCTTCATCGGGTCCCCCTCCGTAAGGTTTTAGATAAACTAAATCAAAAAAATCTAAATGTCCAATGCTTTTATGCTTCTAAGAAAGTTATCAACAAACTTGGCTGTGAGACCCCAGATGATGTCATCGTCATATCTGTGGAAATACACCGTTCTGGCTTCGCCCTCTCTCACCCATTTCTCTGTCCACGATGTGCGCGTGTCGGTGAAATAAGCCACGGGAACTTTGTAGATGCGCTCCACTTCATCAGGGGAGACATTCATATTAAACGGCTTGTTTATGAGCCCCACAAAGGGAGTTACCCGGAAGCCCGCCTTGGAAAGCTGGTCATCCAGAGCGCCGATAATTGAGATCTGCTCTCTTTTTATGCCCACTTCCTCAAAGGTTTCCCGCAGGGCGGTTTCTTCAAGATTTGTGTCATTACTCTCGTAAACCCCGCCGGGGAAAGAGACTTCCCCTCCGTGAGCATTGAGCATAACGGGACGCTTGGTAAAAAGTATCTCCGCGCCGCAGCCGCCTGATATAACAGGAAGCAGCACAGCAGCCCTGACAGGGGTTTCGGGCAGGGTACGTCTTTTATACCCCGCCAGCGCCTCTTTTATATCCTCAGCCGAGCATTCCTTCAACAATGCCTTTCACCGCAGAGAGAGCAGCATCGGTCTTGCCGGGGTTTTTACCGCCTGCCTGAGCCATATCCGACCTGCCGCCGCCGCTTCCGCCTGCTATTGCGGCAACCTCTTTTATGATGCTGCCTGCTTTTATCTTATCCGTGAGGTCTTTAGTAACCCCGCAGAGGAACATTACTTTCTCGCTGTCCGCTGATGCGGCAACCACAACGCCTGAGCCCATTTTATCCCTTGCCGTGTCTGCAAAATTGCGGAGGGAATCAACATCAGCGCCGTCCATGCGGGAAACAAGAAGCTTAACGCCCTTCACTTCCACAACATCCTTCATCATATCGCCCGCTTTGGCGGAGTTCAGCTTGTCGGAAAGTTTGCGGATCTCTTTTTCCTGCTCTTTTATGGTGGCGTAAAGCTCGCTTATTTTATCTTCTATCCCTTCCACACCTGCTTTGAGGGTGAGGGAGACGTTTTTAAGCACTCTCTCGCTGCGGCTTACGTGCTCAACCGCGCCCGCGCCCGTGAGTGCCTCAATCCTGCGTACGCCGGAGGCTACGGAGGTTTCAGTAACGATTTTAAATAGACCTATGTCGCCTGTTCTGTCAACGTGGCATCCGCCGCAGAGTTCCACGGAGAATCCGGGAACCTCAATAACGCGCACAGTGTCGCCGTATTTCTCACCGAAGAGAGCCATAGCCCCCTTCTTCATGGCGGCTTCCTTGGTCTCCAGAGCGGCGCTTACGCCCCTGTTTTCCATTATGCGTCTGTTGACTATTTCTTCTATTTTTTCAATCTCTTCCGCTGTCACCTGAGTGTAGTGGCTGAAATCGAAACGGAGCCTGTCCGGGGAAACCATCGAGCCCGCCTGACGGACATGATCCCCAAGCACCATCTGAAGCGCCTTGTGGAGAAGGTGAGTAGCTGTGTGGTTGCGTTCCGTTGCCTGTCTTGCTTCTTCGTCCACAGCGGCGAAAACCTTGTCACCTGTTTTTATAGAACCGACTTCCACCACTCCCTGATGAACAATCAGCCCGTCACCGAACTTTTTGGTATCAGTCACACGGAAAAGCGATGTGGCTGTCCTGATAACGCCCTTGTCGCCTGTCTGTCCGCCGCCTTCGGGGTAGAAGGGGGTCTGCTCAAGAACAATCTCCGCCTCTTCGCCATCCTTTATCATGTCGCAGGTATCGCCGTTTCTGATGATGACGCTGACTGTTTCTTCCGCCTCAAGCTGCTCATATCCCACAAACTCGGATGAGATTTTTGATTTGAGCTTCCTGTATATAGTGGATACGCTCTCCTCTCCGCTTCCTGCCCATGACTTTTTCGCCCTTTCCTGCTGGGCGGCCATTTCAGCGTTAAAGCCCGTGACATCAAGCTCAAAGCCTGCGTCCTCGGCTATATCGGTAAGCAGATCCGTGGGGAATCCGTATGTATCGTAAAGTCTGAAAATTTCTGTTCCGGGAATGAGTTTCTGAGCCTGATACTTAACAAAAAGCTCGTCAATAAGCTTCATTCCGATGGCAAGGGTTCTGCCGAACTGCTCTTCCTCTGTTGAAACAACCTTCTGGACATAGCTTTTCTTGTCAGCAAGCTCGATGTAATGCCCTTTCATGAAGTCCACAACGAAGCCGCAGACCTTATTGAAGAATGTGCCTTCAAAACCGAGCATTTTGCCGTGGCGCATCGCCCTTCTCATTATTCTGCGGAGAACATATCCCCTGCCTTCGTTTGAGGGGAGAACACCGTCAGAGATAAGGAAAGTGGTTGAGCGCGCGTGATCAGCAATAACCCTGAGAGAAACATCGCTCTCCTTGTCTGCGCCGTATTTAACTCCGGCAAGCTCCGCCGTGAACTGTATTATTGGCTGAAAAAGATCAGTGTCGTAGTTGCTGGTAACACCCTGAACAACAGATGCTATGCGCTCAAGACCCATGCCCGTGTCAATGCTGGGTTTGGGAAGCGGTGTCATAGTGCCGTCCGCGTCACGGTTGAACTGCATGAAAACAAGGTTCCAGAGCTCAAGGTGGCGGTCACAGTCGCAGTTGCGATCACACTCAGGTCGGCCGCAGCCTGTGCCTTCGCCCTGATCTATATGGATCTCCGAACAGGGGCCGCAGGGGCCTGTATCGCCCATTGACCAGAAGTTGTCCTTCTCGCCTCTGCGCTCTATGTTTTCTTCCTTAACGCCGATGACATCGCGCCAGATTTTAAACGCTTCCTCATCATCAAGGTATATAGATACGAACATTTTATCAGCGGGAAGACCCATACGGTTCACAAGGAAGTCCCAGCCGAATTTTATTGCGTCTTCTTTGAAATAATCGCCGAAGGAAAAGTTGCCGAGCATTTCAAAGAATGTGTGATGGCGTGATGTTCTGCCTACGTTTTCAAGGTCGTTGTGCTTTCCGCCCGCGCGCACAACCTTCTGGCATGTGGCCGCTCTGGTGTAGCTGCGTTCGTCCAGCCCAAGGAAGGTGTCCTTAAACTGGTTCATTCCTGCGTTGGCGAAAAGAAGCGTGGGGTCATTATGGGGAACGAGAGAGGACGAAGCTACAACCTCATGCCCCTTCTCCTTAAAATATTCAAGAAACTTAGCTCTGATCTCGCTGCCTGTCATCTATGTTCTCCTTATCTTTGAATCCGCTGAGGTAATCCTCCCACTCAAGAGGGAGCAGGTATTTCTTTTTGCTGTTGCATTCCTTGCAGGCGGGAACAACATTTCCCTTAGTGCTCATTCCGCCTCTGGCTATGGGCACTACGTGATCCATTGTTATCTCCTCAGGAGGAAATTTCCTGCCGCAGTAGTGGCATATGCCCTGATCAACCTTGCCGCGCCACCACTGTTTGCGCCGCAGTTCACGGGCTTTTTCTTTCTCCCTGCGGATATGACTTTCATCCGCAGTATCAAAAAAGTGTATGTCCATTGTATATCCGAAAACTCAGCAAAAGCACATAGGTACGCATGTGCCTGTTTATGTAATCGATGAGTATATAATAGAGGTTTAACATTATCAATACCTTAATTTAAAAGCCTTTCAGCATTCAAAATCCTTGATTGCCAAATATTTAACACAGCGGTATAAAAAAATGCCAAAAAAATGCAAAATCATTACGATTTTCTATAGATCAGAAACAAGTAATCCGCTAGAATCCGTTTGCCTTTTTCAGACCACAAAATAACCTTGGAGGGGTTTATGAAAACCGAACATACCGGACTTGAGGAGTACGGTTTCAGGAACCTGGCTCGCATAAACTGGAATCTGCCTACGCCCGCCCTGTATGAGCAGATCATTATGAGAAAGGAAGCTATCCTCTCTCATCTCGGCCCAGTTGTAGCCAGAACCGGACACCATACCGGCCGCTCGCCTAACGATAAATTCGTGGTGGATGAGCCTACTACGACCAACGATGTATACTGGTCAAAGGATAACAAAAAATTTACCGAAGCGCAGTTTGACAAGCTCTTCAGCAAAATGGCCTCATACCTGCAGACGAAAGAGGTTTTCGTTCAGGAATGCTACGCAGGTGCAGACGCAAACACCAGACTGAAAGTGCGCGTTGTAACCGAAACAGCATGGCACAGTCTTTTTGCAAGAAACATGTTCATCACAGAAAGGGATCAGGAAGTTCTTAAAGACTTCGCACCCGATTTCACAGTGGTAAACTGCCCCCGCTTCCACGCAGTTCCCGAAGAGGACGGAACAAATTCCGAAACCTTCATAATAGTAAACTTTAAAAGAAAAATCGTCATCATCGGCGGTACAAGCTATGCGGGAGAGATCAAAAAATCGATCTTCACCGTTATGAACTACCTGCTCCCCAAACAGGGCGTAATGAGCATGCACTGCTCCGCCAACATAGGCGAAGAAGGGGATACGGCTGTATTCTTCGGTCTTTCAGGAACGGGCAAAACCACCCTTTCCACAGATCCCGAAAGATACCTCATTGGCGACGATGAGCACGGCTGGAACAATGACGGCGTTTTCAACATAGAAGGCGGCTGCTACGCCAAGGTTATCAACCTTTCCAAAGAAGCAGAGCCCGATATTTACGAATGCACAAGAAAATTCGGCACTATCCTTGAGAACGTTGCCGTTGATATGACTTCAAGAGCAATCGACCTTGACGATAACAGCCTTACGGAAAATACAAGGGCATCCTACCCCCTGAGCCAGCTTCCTAAAATTGTGGAATCAGGCAAGGGCGGACATCCCAACAACGTAATTTTCCTTACTTACGATGCGTTCGGAGTGCTTCCTCCCGTTTCAAGGCTCAGCATTCCCCAGGCTATGTACCACTTCATCTCCGGCTACACAGCAAGGGTTGCAGGCACAGAAAAAGGGGTTACAGAGCCCAAAGCGGTTTTCTCAACATGCTTCGGCGCGCCTTTCATGGTATGGCATCCTTCCGTTTACGCAAAACTCCTCGGCGACAAGGTCAAAGAGAAAAATGTTCAGTGCTGGCTTGTTAACACAGGTCTCACAGGCGGGCCTTACGGAGTGGGCAAACGTTTCTCCATCAAGTACACAAGGGCGATAATAAAAGCTATCCTCACAGGAGAGCTCAACAAAACTGAGTTCAAAACCGATCCCGTTTTCGGATTCGGCATTCCTCAGTTTATCCCCGGCGTACCCGCGGAGGTTCTTGATCCCTCCTTCGGATGGTCGAGCAGACAGGCATACGATGATATGCACAGAAGCCTCGCCTCCAAGTTTGCCGAGAATTTCAAAAGATTTGAAGACGGTATGGACCCCGAAATTACAAAAGGCGGACCTACCCTTTAACGGATATGGGGCGGTGGAAACACCGCCTCAGTTTGTTTACAGATGCCGTACTTCATGAGATGTACGGCGTTTTTTATTTACTCAAACACCACGCTTTTGTAAGGCTTAAGCTCCTCTATCTGCTTGTGAATGGCGGGTTCATCCACCCATTTGTGGGCACGCTCAAGGAGGTACTTTGCCTGTCCGGCGAGCTTTTCCCTCTGGTTAGTGTCATCATTGGCTTTTTCCAGCATAACTATGGACTGTCTGCACAGGCAGGAGACCATGTAGCGGATCTGCTTTGCCTTGTCCACCTTGAGGGCAAAGCGGATTATCACCGCTGCGAGAAAGAGATGAGCCGCCCAGATAAACACATTGAAAGGCAGGGTGACCAGATAGACAGTGATAACAAGCAGAATGGACATGACTATTGCCACTGTCAGTCCGGGAACCCCTACAAAAAAAACGGGAACGTTCCTGCCCTGCACGCTTTTGTAATATTTAAAAGGCCTGAATGAGCTTCCTTTGCTCACAGTGTCTGATGCTTTGCACAGGTTTTCCAGTTCAGCGACTATATTGATTTTTTCCATCCGTTCATTACCTCCGCTTTCAGGCATGATAAATGAATACTGATTTTTCGCAAAGGGGAAAATGCCTTTGCCCTCCGCGTTTGTTTGTGTAATATAACATCATGAAACTGTTGGAACTGAAAAACACAACCAAAATCTACACAGCCTTTGAAGGGCTTTTCGCAGGCTCAGGCACAAGCTTCAAAGCGGCAGACGGCATAAGCCTCTCCCTTGAGCACGGAAAAACCCTCGGAATAGTGGGTGAATCTGGCAGCGGGAAGACGACCACCGCAAAAATCATCTGCGATATAATCCGCCCGGATTCAGGGGAAGTTCTGTATAAGAGCGAAAACATCCGCACACTTGAAAGAAAGTACGGTGAGTACAGAAAAAACGTACAGATGATTTTTCAGGACCCGTACACCAGCCTGAACCCGAAACTGACTGTATTCTCCGCTATGTATGACGGAATAGCCGCGCACTCCCCCCTCTCCAAGGCGGAGATAAGGGCAAAGTGCGAAGCCCTCATGGAGATGGTCGGCCTTGAGAAGGAGCATCTGGACAGGTTTCCCCATGAGTTTTCCGGCGGGCAGAGGCAAAGGGTGGCAATAGCCCGTGCTCTCAGTCTTGAGCCTGAAATTATTGTGGCTGACGAACCGGTGAGCTCGCTGGATGTTTCTGTTCAGGCGCAGATACTGAACCTGTTGAAAAAATTGACAAAAGAAAATAATATAACTCTTGTCCTCATTTCCCATGACCTTGCCGTGGTATCATTTCTTTGTGATGAAGTCATCGTGATGAACAAGGGAAAAATTGTGGAAAGAGGAACAGCGGAAGAAGTGATCCGCAGACCGAAGGAAGAATATACCAAAAAGCTTCTTGAAGCCTGCGTTTACCGCTGATTAATGAGAGGTGGGCAATGCTCAGGGTTTTCAATACATTAAAGAAAGAAAAGGAAGATTTTCATCCTATCAACGATAAAAAAGTCGGCATGTATGTATGTGGGGTCACTGTTTACGATCTCTGCCACATAGGCCACGCCAGAAGTGCAGTGGTTTTTGATGTCATACGCCGTTACCTTGCCTTCAGCGGCTATGATGTCACCTTCGTGAAAAACTTTACAGATATAGACGACAAAATCATAAAAAGAAGCAACGAATCCGGCACGGACTGGCGCGAGCTCACCAAAAAATACATGGAAGCCCATGACGCTGATATGGATTCCCTCAATGTTAAAAGGCCGGACAAAGCACCGAAGGCCACTGACTTTATCCCTGAAATGATCGCCATGTGCGAAAACCTCATAGCCAAAGGGCATGCATACGTTTCAGACGGCGATGTATATTACAGGGTAGAAAGCTTCAGCGAATACGGCAAGCTTTCCCACCGCCACCTTGACGAAATGATGGCCGGTGCGCGGGTCGAGGTGAATGAGCGCAAGGAAAACCCTTACGACTTCGTACTCTGGAAAAGCTCCAAACCGAACGAACCTTCATGGGAAAGCCCCTGGGGACCCGGCAGACCGGGCTGGCACATTGAGTGCAGCGTCATGAGTGAGAAAATCCTCGGCCTCCCCTTTGACATACACGGCGGCGGCAAAGACCTTGTTTTCCCCCACCATGAGAATGAAATAGCCCAGTCTGAGGCGGCCTGCGGATGCGAATTTGCCCGTTACTGGATGCACAACGGATTTGTGAACATCAACGAGGAAAAGATGTCCAAATCCCTCGGAAACTTCTTCACTATCAGAGATGTCACGGCTAAGTTTGACCCTGAGATTGTCCGTTTCTTTCTCCTCACCACACATTACAGAAGCGCTCTTGATTTCAGCGATGAAAAACTGAAAGATGCGGAAAGCTCGCTGGACAGAATATACACCATGCTTGATGAGCTTAACGGATTTACAGCCGGGAAAAAAGGTATCAGCGCAGTAAGCGCGGCTGAAACTCTGGCGGCTGAGTTTACCGCCGAGTTTGACCGGGCAATGAATGATGACTTCAACACGCCCGTAGCCCTTGCCGCCATATTTGAGGCTGTGCGCAAAATAAACAAGATTCTCGCAGAAAAACCGGACAAGGATTCGCTGGAAGCTCTCCGCAAAGCTGCGGAAAAAGTTTTCGGCGCTGTTCAGGAAGTGCTCGGAGTCATAGTGAAAACTCCTGAGGAATGGTTCAAGGCTAACCTTGAAATACCCCTCAGTGAGCTTGAACAGTTTATTGAGGAAAGGCAGAACGCAAGAAAGGAGAAGAACTTTGAGCGTGCGGATGAGATACGCAAGTCTCTGTCGGCAAAAGGGATAGAGCTTCTTGATACTCCGGCGGGAACAAAATTCAGAGCAAAAAAGATAAGGGACTAGAAAATGAAAAGCAGGCCTTGCGGCCTGCTATTCCATAATATAACCTACAGGGGAAATATGCGGTTTTACCCGCGGGAAAGTTCAGTTTATAAAGCTAAGATAGATCACTTCTATAATAGTTCAATCAGAATTTTAATATTTTTTTTATTTCTCATCACAGTTTTTTACTTTATATTTAATTAATCTCTATTATCAATAACTTATCCTCTGTAACAAATATTACATCCATATTGAAAATTCTGAACGGAAATGCGGACTTTTTTGTACCGCATCAGCAGGGTTGCCCCGAAAGGGTTATTGTTATAAGATTTTATTTCCGGAGGAGTCATGGAAAACTATTTCAGAAGATACAAAAGACAAATGATAATTGAAAATTTCGGTGAGGAGGCACAGCTCAGACTGAAAAACGCCTGTGTATTCATCGGCGGCATAGGCGGTCTGGGCGGAACAGCCGCAGCTTACCTTGCCATGGCGGGAATAGGGAAACTGGTCATAGCGCACTCCGGAAACCTCACAGAAACAAACATGAACCGCCAGATACTCATGGACTGCGCCCGCATAGGCGAACCGAGGGTGGACATAGCTGCGGAGGCCTTCCGGAAGCTTAATCCCGACATGGAGATAGAGATGCACAATGTGCGCCTTCTCCCTGAGAATACTGCCGAGCTTATCAAAGGCTGTCAGGCGGCGGTGTCCGCCAGACCGACTTTCTATGAGCGCAAAAACCTCAACAGGGCATGTGTGCAGCAGAATATACCCATGATAGAAGCCGCGATGGACGGAATGACCGGCTACCTTTTCACCGTAACCCCCGGAAAGACCGCCTGTCTGGACTGCATGGTGGAAAAAGATGTGGACGACTGGCAGGAGTTCGGCTTCGGCGTTCTCGGCGCAGTTTCGGGAACCATAGGCTGCCTTGCGGCAATTGAAGCTATCAAGCTGATAACCGGCTTCGGTGAGCCTCTGGGCAGCAGAATGTTCTACATGGACATGGCAGACAACAGAACAAGGCATGTGGAACTGAAACGCAATCCCGAATGCAGAACCTGCGGCAGCAGAACCTAGAAAAAGTCTATTGAGGAGTGGTCGTTCTCGTGAGCCATTATGTCAATGATTTCGGCGGATGAGCGCCCTGATTCGAAATCAGGGTCTGAATACATCGACTGAGGTATCTTCCGTTTCAGATTGTCAAAGCTTTTTTCGAACAGCCTGTTGATGTCTGCGAAGGAGCGGTTTATCTTCGTAAGTCCGCCGTTTAAATGCTGCATAAATTCATCACCGGAGAATTTTCCCCTGAAATGCTCAAGCTCTCCGTCAAGTTCACCCGACTTTTTAAGCAGGTTGTCTATATGATTATCCGAGTGGAGTTCCCGCAGACGGCTGATATTGATATTTGCATCCCTAAGAACACTGACAAAGCCGTTTTTAAGCTCGCCCCAGAGTTTGAGACTTACGGAAAGCTTATCCACCAGACTCATGAGTATGCGCTCAGTCTCGCTCATTGAAACCACAACGCTCTCAAGGCTTGTATCACCGATTCTGGCCACCTCAACGGCTGTTATAACCACAAGGTTGCGGAATGATTTGCCGAATTTCCTCAGCGTCAGGATTCCGTTCTCGGCGTTTTTAAGCTCTTTTTCCGTGAGCTTTATCATGCTGATCAGCCCGCCGACTATTGATTCTATGGAGTCGCTGTATTCCTTGGCAGTCTCAAACTCCATCTTCACAAGGTTTGCACGGCTGACAATATTCTGTATGTCGGTGTTGATGTGGTAGAGGAATTCCTTTATCACATCCGTAATCTCTGTAAATACTTCTGTGGTTTTTGCCTGTACCTCGTCCATTTTTGCAATGGCGAGTTCATGCACACCGTAGCTTTTGCCGAGACAGAAGGGGTCTTTATCCGCACACTCTGTCAGGGCGCTGCTTATGGCATCTATCTCCTGAATGATGATGTCATGAAACTGGCTGCACTCTATGAGGCGTGAAATATCCGAGCTCACTTCAAGCGGCTCTTCCTTCGCATCGGTTCCGCCAACCATAAGCTCAACCTTGGAACTGTTTGCGCTGAAAGTGGCGTTTATCTCACGGAAGTCATCATAAATACTTGTAAAGGTTTGGGAAATATTCTCCAGCAGGTTTTTGGCAATAGTGGAGTTTTTCTTAATCTCCTTGCTGATGTGGGCAATTGTAGCCCCCTTTGCTCCCAGAGACATGGTGGTGCATATTGTGTTGTAGGAAAGAAGTTCAAGGTCATCGGTTATTTTGAGGAAGGTTCCGGAGGCTTCGGTTATTTCATCCTTCATGCTCTTGATGTCTATACTGACTATCTTTTTGTTCAGATCCTCAGAAATTTTAGCGATCAGAACGGCAGTGTCGTCTGTAAAGCTCTTTGCCGATTTTTCAAGGTATGAATTAATCTCAAGCATACTCTCGAAGCTGCTTCCGCGCAGTTCCATAAGCTTGTTAATAATATCGACTATTTCGATAAAATATTCGGTAAGCTCGTCCTTAAGCTCGTTAAGATGAATCATCTGGAATATTTTCCCACAATTTCCTTCAGCATATTTTCTGTTACGGGTTTAAGGATAATTGTGTCAAACCCGCCCGCCCTGAGCTGTGATGTTTCTGACACATCCGCAGTGAAGGCGATGCACTTTGCCGATTTCCATTTGTATTTGTTTTTCACTCTGTCCAACACGTCCAGACCCGTTTCCGTGGGGCCCAGCCTGTAGTCTATAAACAATATATCAGGGATTGTATCATTTTGCAGAGTAAAATCGTCCAGTTTTTTTAAAGAATCGAAAATATATACTTCATGCTCAAGCTTTGTAAGTATAAAATTGCACATTTTCAGGTGCAGACCGTTGTCATCGATAATAAAAATCTTCATGGGTTCTCCGTTTTCTAAATAAGCTTGTTAGTATTGAGAACCAAAACCGCCTGCCCGTCTCCCAGAATGGTAATGCCGCCGACATATGACAAATGTGCGAAATATTCAGGAACCGGCTTGATAGCTATATCTATGCGGTTTATAAGTTCGTCCACCATAAGGCCGACTTTTCCCATGTCGGTGTTGGTGATAACTATGCACACCTCTTCGGGCAGCTCTCCGGGTTCTTCGTCCAGAAGCCCCTTCATGCTGTAAAGAGGGAGCACCATCCCCCTGTAATGAACTGCAAGGCCGTAGTGCAGATCCTTGATTTTCTCTTTGGGTAATTTGATTGTTTCCGCGACATTTTCTATGGGTATGGCATAAACAACTGAACTGAGTTTAACCAGCAGAGCAGTGGAAACGCCTATGGTTACAGGTATTTTCAGCACAAATCTTGATCCTTCGCCCATTGTGGACTGTATATCTACAAAGCCGCCGAGGTTCACAACGCATGTCTTCACCACATCCATCCCCACACCGCGGCCGGATATATCCGTAACCTTTTCCGCTGTGGAGAAGCCGGGTTCAAGTATAAGCTGCATTATCTCCTTCTCACTGAGTTCTGCATCCGCGGCTATCAGCCTGTTGGATATTGCCTTCGCTCTGACCCTTGCGGTGTCTATCCCTTTACCGTCATCAATCACTTCGATATAAACAAAGCTTCCTTCCTGATAAGCCTTAAGGATAATAGTGCCCGAAGGGGTTTTCCCGGCCTTTTGTCTGTCCTCCGGCATCTCCACCCCGTGGTCGCAGGAGTTGCGGAGGAGATGCACAAGGGGATCACTGAGCAGGTCAGCCACTTTTTTATCTATCTCTGTGTCCTCGCCTATTATACGCAGGTCGATCTGCTTGTTCTGTTTTCTGGATATATCTCTGACAACTCTGGGAAATTTCTGAAAAACCTGCCTGATGGGAATCATCCTGAGAGACATTATATCCCTTTGCAGATCCTGAGAGATCCTCGCAATGAGATTAGCATTGTCCTTAAGCTCCTTCACAAGGGCGGAAGGAAGGCCGTATTCTCTGGCTATCTTCTGGATCAGATATTCGTTGGCGTTCTTGGCCACCACAAGCTCGCCTATGGTGTTGGTAAATTTGTCTATCTTCTCCTGTTCCACCTTCATTGTGCCGCTTCCGGCATCCTGCTGAGGCAGCCCTGCCGCCTGCTGCTTGGCGGATGTGGGTGCGCCTTCGCGGGCACTGCCCGCCACGGCTTTCATAACTTCCTGTTTTTTTAATACCTTATCCAGATCTTCCTTCCCAAGCTTGCCCTCTTCGACAAGTATGTCACCGAGTTTTTTCTGCTTGCTGAGAGCATCCTGAATATCCCCCTCAGTGATTTTACCGTCACGGATAAGGAGCTCGCCCAACATTCTGGGCGGTGATTTAAGATCTTCAAGGTATTTGAGAATCCTTTCCATATGCGCGTCAAACGGTTTGGATTCCTTTATACATTTTTCAAGGTCTTCGGCTATTGCGTACAAATCATCAAAGCCGATGAATCTGGCTGCGTTTTTCAGGCCGCCTGCCCCCCTGAGCACCTGCCGGACATCTGTCTGCCCGTCTTCGGAGGCTATATTTATGATTTCGATGAACTGCTCAAGCTGTTTGATGAATATTTTCACTTCCTCATTCACAACTGTCATGGAGCTTTTCATTGTCTCAAGGCTTGATGTGAGGTTTTTAAGCGTACGGTATGAGGAAGGAACAGGTGTGGTTCCCTTTTTGGTTAGGTTTGAGAGCATCTCCCTTATATCACTGACCACAGCGAGGATAATGTCCGCCGCCTTTTTGTCGAACATAATACGTCCGCTTCTGATGTCATCCAGAACACCTTCCACAAGGTGCGCAAACTCCTCAAGAAAGCGGAAACCCACGTAACCGCAGTCCCCTTTTATTGTGTGGAAAACACGGAAAAGATCATCAATGCCGGGGCCTGAGCCTCTGCCGCTTTTCTCAAGCTTAAGGGTGACAGACTCTATTGATTCGAAATAATCTTCAATACTGGAAGCCAGTTCACCCAGAAGCTCGGCATCTATGCCCTCCATTGTTATATCGTCTCCATTGGAGACGGGAGCCGCCGTAATGTCTTCTTCCGTGCTGTCCGCCGCTTCATCAGCTTTCGCCGCAGGGGCAGGGTCGTCAAGGGAAGCCGGGGAGACAGTTACTACTCCGGGCTCAAACCCGAAGTCAGCCAGATCGGCCGCATCGAGCTCGCTTATTATGTAAACCTCCGGGCGGAGGTAAATTTCAAAGGGGTTAAGCTTATCCAGAAAGGGAACAGCCGCTGAATCCGTCCTGCAGAAATATTCGGCAGAGCTCATTTTCAGGTTGGACATGACGGGAACAGGGTCATAACCGTTTTCAAGCATTTCGGATGTGAAATGGAAATCAGCCCTGTAAATGCTCCCCTGCTTCTTTCCTGCTGCGCGGAGCTTTTCCCGTATATCAGTGCAGGAAACATAAACAGATGCCGCTTCCGCACTCTCCGCAGGTGCAGTGTCCTTCGTCTCCGGTACTGTGTCAGCCTCCGGGTTCATGTAACTTTCAAGCTCGGCTATTATCCCTGCCTCATCAACAGAATACTCCCTGCCCTCTTTGGCGGCTGTGACCATTTCGTAAATCCCGTCTGCCGCTTTGAGAATACTGTCTACAAGTTCGCCTGATACCTCAAGCTCCTTGTTGCGAAGCCTGTCCAGCAGGGTTTCCAGGTGGTGTGTAAATGCTGATATATGCTCAAAGCCGAAGCCTGCGGCGCTGCCTTTTATTGTGTGAATAGAGCGGAATACGGAATTTACAAGCTCCGGATCGTCATCCGCCTCTATTTTAAGAACATCCTCGTTTACCTGTTCCAGTAGTTCCGCCGCCTCGTCCAGGAACGACCTGCGGAACTTTTCCATATCAATTTCGACCATACCCCACCCCGTCAGGAAATACCGAGAAGCATTTTTATGTTGATTATAAGTTCCTCAGGCTTCACAGGCTTGGTTATGTACAGATTAGCGCCGGACATATAGCCTTTTCTGCGGTTTTCCGCCTCTTCCTGAGTGGTAATAATTATTACGGGCGTTTCTTTCCCTGTTTTTCTGAGCTCTTTTATAAAGGTGATTCCGTCCATTCTGGGCATGTTCAGATCGCACAGAATGAGGGAAAATGAGCTTCTCACAGCTTTCTCAAGAGCGTCCATGCCGTCTATCGCCTGTTCGGTGTCAAAACCTGCTGACTTGAGAATATTGGCGTGAAAGTGCCTCACCATGTCCGAATCATCAACTATCAGAACTTTAAACGCCATAGTCTCACCCCTTGTAATAAACGACATTTCTGCCGTACCGCTTGATGGAGAAAGCTGTTGTTATGCGGCCGACTGATTCGCTGTGGCCAAGAAAGATGTAGCCGCCCCTGTTGAGGGCTATGTAGTAGTGATCAACAACCTGCTTTCTTGAGATCTCATCAAAATATATAAGCACGTTTCGGCAGAAGATGAAGTCAAAGCCTCTCTGCCGTCTCATCTGCATTTTATCGTTAAGGTTTATATGCTCAAAGCGAACCATGTCCCGCACAGGTTTTATGGGAATGTGGCAGCCGTCCGCATAGTCAAAATACTTTGAGTAGTACTCCTCCGGCACATCCTTCACGCTTCTGTCGTCATAGCGGGCACTTTTCGCCTTTTCCAGTGCATTAAGATCAATATCCGAGGCGAGTATCTCCACATTCCAGTTTTCATGCCTGTCCAGAAGTTCGCGCACTATGATCGCCAGAGTGTAAGGCTCCTCGCCTGTGGAGCACCCGGCAGACCATATGCGTATGGTGTCGTCTTTATCCTTCTCCTTTTTCTCCGCTATCTCCTGAAGGCAGAATTCGGCAAAGACCTCCAGTGTGGAAAATTCCCTGAAAAAGTAAGTCTCATTCACGGTGAGAAGGTTCATCAGCTCCTGAAACTCCTCCCCTTCCCGGTCTTTGAATTTGAGAAAGCGTATATAATCCCTCGCAGATTCTATACCGAGGGAGGAAAGCCTTTTTTCCAGCCTTTTATTAATGAAATAGCGCTTCTTATCCTCAAAATTTATGCCGGACTTCTTGTAGATAAAAGCCGTTAAATCTTTGTAATCCTCAAGGGTAACAACGAACATCTACTGCTCCGCTATCAGCGCCCTGAGGCTGAGAAGCTCTTCCTTGGAATCACCTTCAGCAACCTTAAGCCTGCGTTCAATTATTTTAAGCGTTTTTTCCCTGTCGAGTCCGGCAAGCTTGTCCAGCGCGGCAAGCATCACATTCATATCATCCTCGCCTGCGAACTCTTCAAAGATTTCTTCTTTGTCCTTAATACAAAGCCTGTAGGCAATGCCCATAAAGGTTATGCGGTTATCGGAATCAAGGTTCTGATTTTTGACTCCGTTGATAACGTATTTTTCATATTCGTAAGGGAGTACATCCACATTGTCCCGAATCATTATCTTAAGTATCGAGCCCGATATTTCATTGAAGAAAAGGGTATTTCTGTTATTAAGAAATCCGAGCAGAAACGGCAGATGTTCTTTGGAGCCGCATTCGGCGACCATCCGGAATACAGACGGCTTATAAAAGCTGTCCATATTCATGCCGCCGAGTATATCGAGCACCGTATCCACCACGCTGCGTTTGGCGAGGTGGGTGAAAGTCTCTATGCAGGATATGCGGAGCATGGGCTCATTCGATGTTTCAAAAATTTCCAGTATATCGCTCAGGGATTCCTCGTCATTTATCTTACCGAGATACTCCACTGCGGTTATCTGCACATTAGGCGCTTTATCCCTCAGAGCCGCGCGCAGGGCGGGAATACAGTATTTGGAGCCGGTGGCAACAAGGCTGTCCAGAATCAGCTTGCGCACCTCTTTGTCGGAGTGATCCATAACAGATGTCAGGTAAGGCACAGCGTCCTCACCCTTTGAGCCGAAGATTTCTATTGCGCAGTTTCTTATGAAGGCATCGGTGGATTCGAAAAACTTGGCCACGGAAGCAAAATGCGGTGAAACATCAAGAAGCTTCAGCCCCTCCACTATGAGTTCCTTCACCATTCGGCTTTCCTCCTTCCGGAGTGCAGCTATAAGTTCAGGGATAAGCTCATCCGCGCGCAGGGTTATCACATCCTCCACGGCATACAGCCTTTCGGTTTCATCTTCATTTAAGAGAGAGGCTTTTATGCTCTGAATATCCATAACGCATTTCCCCGTGCGTCCGACAAGACTGTCAGGGCACTATTTTTTTAACAACGGCAAGCAGATCCGCAGGTTTGAAAGGCTTCACAACCCATGCCTTGGCGCCTGCTTTTCTCCCCTCTTCCTTCTTCTCAGCCTGAGATTCCGTGGTAAGCATGATGATCGGCGTAAACTTGTGCTTCGCCAGATTCTTCACTTCCTTAATAAGAGTTATGCCGTCCATATTGGGCATGTTAAGGTCGGAGATGATCAGATTAAACCTGTCATTCTCAAGCTTTGTGAGCGCGTCTTTTCCGTCGCGGGCATCAACCACTTCATAGCCCGCGGATTTCAGCGTGGCGGCGACAAGCTGCCTCATGGTTATGGCATCATCGACTATCAGTATTCTCTTCACGCTGTTCCCCCTGTCATATAACCAGCCCGTAAAGCCCGGTGACCCTTGAGACCTCACTGCTTTTTCCTGTTATTTCGTATTTTATTCCCTTCTCCTTCAATGTGTTCAGGAGAGAGACGAGTATATTTACAAAAGTTGTGTCCATCGTGCGCACAGCGGAAAGGTCAATCTCCGCAGCGGGTCTGGAATACAGATCCGCCCCTTTGAGCGCCTCCAGTGCTTCATCAGCCATGAAATTTTCGCACTCTTCGGGAAAAATGATTCTGACTTTTGATTTAAGAGGCTTTATATCCATATCACCATCCCTTTTTGACAACTCTGTTAAGTTCCCACGCTATCTTGCCGCTGGGGAGCACAACATCCGCTCCTCCGCGTTCTATGGCTTCCTTGGGCATTCCGAAAACTATGCAGCTTTCCTCTGATTCGGCTATGGTATAGCCTCCGCCCTTTCTTATTTTCACCATGCTGTCTGCGCCGTCGTCACCCATGCCGGTCATGAGAATGCCGACTGTTCTTGCGCCGAAGCAGTTTCTGACGGAATCCATCATAACATCCACACTGGGTACAAAGTGGTGTTCAGGCTTTTTTGTGAGCCTTATAATAACCTTACCGCCGGGCTTTTTGTATAGTGTCATGTGGAAGCCGCCCTTGCCGAGATAACATACACCGGGGCGGATCTCCTCCCCTGCTTCGGCCTCCTTAACATGTATCTTGCAGTATTCGTTAAGCCTTCTTGCATAGGTAGCCGTAAATGTAGGCGGCATATGCTGAACCATGAACAATGCCGCGGGAAAGTTTTTATCCAGTTCAGGCAGCACATCAAAAATAGTCTTAGGCCCCCCGGTGGATATTCCTATGCAAACCGCCGGGTAGTCATCCAGTTCAAGAAGCTCCGGCTCCTCCGCTGTTTCCACGGTCAGCTTTTTCTTCATAGGCTTGGAGGTCTTCCGCCTGAGCTTCTTCACCCCCGTCTCCGCAGCGGCCTTTACTTTCCATATGAGGTCGTCCATGACCTCGCCTATATTTACAGATACGGTTCCGCCCGGTTTTGCCACATAGTCAAACGCACCCAGCTCCATGGCCTCGAATGTGGTGGCCGCCCCTTCCTGAGTAAGGGAGCTAAGCATGATAACCGGGCATATCTCTTCTTCTATGATAATGCACAGGGCAGTCAGTCCGTCCATGACAGGCATGTTTATATCCATGGTGATGACATCCGGCCTGAGAGCACGCGCTTTTGTCACACCGTCCTGTCCGTCTCTGGCTGTTCCGACAACCTCTATATCCGGATCGGATTCCAGCATTTCCCTGACTTTTTTCCGCATCAGAGCGGAATCATCCACAATAAGAACTTTTATCATCCGGCAACCCGCAGAAGTTTTTTAAAAGTCTCTGATGTATTTTTATGATCCTATTTTCTCAAGCTTTTTCTTTTCCGCTTTGCTGAAAAGCTCATCAACATTAAGCAGAAGAATCATCCTCTGCCTGCTGCTGAGATTGACCACGCCGTCCAGAAACTGGCTGTCCACTCCGGCACTGAGCACAGCAGGCACTGAATCTATGCTGTCTGCCGGAACCCGGAGCACTTCGTCCACAAAATCCACAACAAAGCCTACGCGTATGTTCGCAAGGTTTACTATTATGACTCTGGTGAACTCATCCTTCTCTCGCACGGGGAGTTCAAAGCGCCTTCTTAAATCTATAAGCGGCATAACCTCACCTCGGAGGTTAATTATCCCCTCCACAAAGGAAGGTGTTTTAGGCACTTTTGTAACATTGGTGTATCTGTTTATTTCCTGTACCTTTTCAATGAAGATTCCGTATTCCTCATCTTCAATAGTAAAAGTGACTATCTGTTTTTCCTCATCAGAAGAAGCTGATGCAGCGGTCATAGGGAAACTCCCTCCTTCCTGTCCGGCGAGTTTTTTAAGGGCTTCCACCTCTTTTTCATGAAGCAGGTTGGAGCACTCCAGAATCATAACGAGCCTCTCACCCTGAGCAGCCTTGATTATGGAGGAGATCTCAGACGAACCGTTTCCGGCAAAAACCTTCGGAGGTTCTTCTATGGAGGACTCCGTCACGCTGAGTACTTCGCTCACCTTATCTGCTATGAAACCGACGAGGGTGTTCTCGATCTCGATTATGATTACTCTGGTATCTTCCGTTTCGCTTCTGTCCTTCTTCCCGAACTTTCGGTGGAGAGACATAAGCGGGATAACCCGCTCTCTCAGAGAGAAAATGCCCATTACATAGCTCTCCAGTCCCGGAACAGCCACATAATCAGGCAGGCGTATTATCTCGTTTATTTTGTGAATTTCTATTGCGTAGTCGTGTCCGTCTATTTCGAAACTGATGAAGCGCCTGTAATCGGAAGTTTCCTTTTCAGCTGCGTTATTTTTGACGGCAAGCCCTCTCTGCGGGGAACTGTCGTCAAGTCTGCGCTGGATTTCCGCTATGTTTACCAGTTCTTTTGAATCCAGAACCTGAACAAGCCTTACCCCGTCCTTGGTGCGCATCTTGAGAACGCCTGAAATAAACTTTTTATCCGCACCGCTGTTCAGCACCTCAGGCAGCTCTTCATACGTACCGGATTCGGTGGATTTCACCTCGCTGACAGCTTCAACCACAAAGCCTATTTCAAGTCCGTTTTTTTCGGTGACAATCACCCTTGTGTCCTCTCCGCAGGCGCACGGGGTCTGATACCCCAGACGGAGTGAAAGATCCAGCACAGGGAGAACACTCCCCCTCAGATTGCTGATGCCGAGCACAAAGCCCGGCATTTTAGGCACACGGGTAATTTTAGGCATACGTATAATCTGCCTGACTTCATCTATTGCTATTCCGAAATACTCTGAACCAACAGTAAACGAAACATACTTTTTATCGGTATATTCCGCTCCGTCTACAGTCGCTGCCGGGCTCATTTCAGCCATGATGCGCTCCTATAAAAATCAGTAAGCCTGCATCTCGTCTGCGAGAGAAGCAACCTCTTCCGATGCGGCGGCTATTTCGTTAAGCCCTTTCACCTGCTCATCGGCTGCGAGCTTGGCTTCGTCCGTAAGCTTCCTGAGTTTTTCGGTAACTTCCAGACTCTCACCGCAGGCAGCGTTGACTCTTGCTACCATCTGACCGCCCTCTTCGAAGAATGCCTGAGAAACCCTGCGGGTCTCGGCGGCTGCGGCCCGGAGCCTTACAGTTTCCACAAGGTTAACCACCGCCACCTCAGACTTTTCGATCTGCACACGGATAAGCTGGCCTATCTCATGAAGCTCTGTCTGGAAGTTGTCGGTCTGCTCATACATCTCTTCAAGAATATCCTTCATCTTGTCCGCGTTATCGGCGGATTCGCTTGCCAGAGAGCGTATGTCTGCGGCTACCACGGAGAAACCTCTGCCGAATTCGCCGGAGCGGGCTGCCTCTATACTGCCGTTAACGGCGAGCATATTTGTCTGTATAGCGACATTATTTATGGTATCAACAATTTTTCTTATGCTGCTGAATGATTTATAAAGCTGCTTAACCTCAGCGCTTATTTCCCTGATGCTTTCTATGCTTTTAACAAAACCCAGCGCCACGAGTTCTATACCGTTGTGGAAGCCTCTGTATTCTTTTTTAAAACCGTCAACTCCGGGAAGAACTTTGAGTTTAAAGACCTCTCTTGCTTCGCCCAGTTTCCCCTCTGCCATAAGCCGGACTATCTCTCCCGCACCGAGGTGAACATGGTTGTGGGGTTCACGGATGGAGTGATAGCATTTCTCTTCATCATGGTCGTGGGGCTTATAGGTGAGATACCATGCGCCGAACGCGCATTTTGTAGGGTCAAGCTGACCTTCAAAGGGTGTGTTGTTGTTTATGGCAGCTTCAAGCTGGTTTATGAAAACAATATGGTCAAGCGCTTTGATTTCCTCAAGATCCACAAGGATTTTCTCGCCTTCAACCATCATAATCGCCCAGCACTCGTTCCCTTCGTCAAGGAGTTTCTGCATGGTGTTGAACTCATGCTTGATGCCGTCGAGTTCATCCCCCATTTCCTGAGTGCCTGTATCTATCTGGTCTATGGCCTTGAGTATCTCTTCCGCAGATGCGTTAAGTTCTTCTATCGTGGCCGAAAGCTCTTCCGCTGCCGCTGCCACTTCCTCGGATGATTTTGACATATCTGTCGAGTTTTTAAGTTCCTCAGACATTTCAGCTATTTCATTTGCGGCTGCGGTAAGCTCTGCGAATGCCTTTGCCTGCTCTTCGGTAAACTTGCTCACTTCCTCGGAGGCTGTGGCGTTCTGCTCCGTAGCGGCGGCGAGGCGGTTCACTATGTCGAGGGATTTGCCGGATTCGATGCAGATGCTCTCGGAGTCCTTCTTGATTTTACCGACCTGCTCACGCATTATTTTGGCCGCATCGTTTATGGCGGTGCATTTATTGCTGATGAAATCCGCCTTGAAAAGGTTTGTTTTTGAGCCTTTTGTAAAGGTGTTCACCTTTTCAACCACACGGCCAACCTGCTCAAGGGAGGAATCGATTACTATTTTAATATCCTTAGCCGCACCTTCTGAGACCTCAGCAAGAGTTCTCACCTCATCGGCCACAACGGCAAAGCCTTTGCCGTGTTCGCCCGCTCTGGCTGCCTCAATGGCGGCGTTCAGCGCGAGAAGGTTGGTCTGATCGGCTATTTTTTTAACAACCTGCACTATCTGCTCTATGGAGCCTGCCTTCTCCTTAAGCTGCTCCACAAGGGAAGTGGATTCCACAACCTTGTTGGTGGTGTTGTCCACACTTTCCCTGAGCTCCTTAACGGCGCCGACAGTGTTCTCCACGCGGTCGTTCATTTTGCTGATAGCAACATCATACTTGATCGAGTTGTCATAAACCTTGCGGCTTACCTGTTCAAGCTGAACTGTTTCGTTTTTGATATTATCGGAGGTTCTGCTGACCTGGGCAGAGGCAACCGTAACCTGAACCATGGCATCGCCAAGCTGATTAGCCGCACTGCTTGACTGTTCAATGGCAGAGGCCATCTCCTCAGATGCGGCTGCGAGCCTCTCCGCGTTTGCCTGCTGTTTGGCAAGGGTTCTGGTGCGCGCTTTTTCTGCGGCGGTTCTTTTGGCTTCATCACGCTTTTTCTGAAGCTCGACTCCCTCTTTTTTCACAAGCCCGGTTCTGCCTTCGAGGCTTGACGGCTTAGCCAGTTTTTTCATAGTTTTCCTCCGAATAATTTCAGAATATTTCCAATGTATTCAAAATTTCGTTTTCGATTTTAAGTCTGAGTGTGAAGTCTGTTTCTTTTTCATTGCGGACATCTCTGGCCTTGACGCTTATTATTCCGCTTTCGTCGATCATGAATGAAATATCAATTAAAGGCTCACCGTCTTCCGGCATCTCCAGTTCCACCGAGAACCTGCCCAGACTGACGAAGTGTTCGGGATTTTCCCTGACCGAATCCCCTGTATTAAGTGAAGATTTTGCCATATCCTGCAAAACATGAACAGTAATATTTTTCCGTCCCGGCTCAGAAGTGGTGAAAACCATACTGAACTCCACAGGGTAAACCTCGTTTTTCTTTAATATTACTTCGAAATTTCCGCTGTCATCCTCTATGCCGAGGTTATGGGAAGTGACATCATGAAACACCTTGTCGCTTATGAGCCCGGAAAGCATGGCGGCATTCACCGCAGCCCCGCTTACCACGGCCTCCTCCGGGTTCATGTCTTTTCTCACTCTGTCCCCGAAAATGTCCGAAACAAGTCTGCGCACACTGTGTATGCGGGAAGCCCCGCCCACGGGCAGAACTCTGGCTATATCTTCAATACTGAGGCTGTTTGACTCAAGCAGGCTGTCTATAATGCTCTTTATCCCCTTGGTGAGGGGGGCTGTTATTTTGTCAAAAGTTTCTCTGCTTATTGTTTCCTTGAAGTGCAGGGCCCCTTTTTTGGTTACTGTGATGTAGGGAACCACAAGGTTAACCTCATTCAGGGAGGAAAGCTCCATCTTGGCTTTTTCGGCCTGAAAAAGAAGCTGCTGATAGGCTATGGGATCGCTTTTAAGGTCTATGCCGTGCTGTCTGCGGAAGTTCTCTATAAAATAGTCCGCCACCATGACATCAAAATCCACCCCGCCGATTTCGGTGGAGCCTCCTGTGAAAAGCACCTTGCAGCAGTCCGCTTTCATCTCGATAAGGCTTATATCAAGTGTACCGCCGCCAAGGTCAAAAACCATGCACACCTCGCCAGTGTTTTTCCCTATGTTATTATAAAAAAGAGCAGCCGAAGTGGGCTCATTCAAGAGACGCAGGACATTGAACCCCGCATTCTCAGCGGCTGAGCGCACTGCTTCCCTCTGGTAATGGTCAAAATAAGCTGGAACAGTGACAACCGCGTCCGCCTCTTTCTCGCCGGAGTAATCCTCAAAGCTCTTCTTAAGCTTGCGGAAAATAAGCGAGGCGAGTTCCTCCGCCCTGTACTCCCTTCCGTAAAGAGGGAACAGCATATCTGTTCCCATGTATCGCTTTATGTTGGCAATGGTATGCTCTGATTCGAGAAGCTGCATGCTCTTTGCATTATCGCCTATTACAGCCTCGTTTTCGTTCTTGAAATATATCACAGACGGCAGGTATCTCTTGCCGCTTTCGGAGCTTATTATGTCTATTACTCCGCCGTCCCTGCATACGGCTATCATGGAGTTGCTTGTTCCGAAATCTATCCCGACGCAGCGTTTCATTTCTTTGCTCCCGCTTCTTCCTCAATTTTACTGAGGATGTAATCGGTCAGAATGCTGAAATCCATAGCCCCTCTGCTGGCAGGAGCGTAAAGATTCATGGGAAGTCTGGCCTCCGGCGCCTCGGCGATTTTGACATCGCTCCTTATTCTGGGAGTTACCATGTCCTCCCCGAAGTTTTCATAAAGCTCCTTCATAACCTTTTTGGCGTGGTTGCTTCTTATATCATGCTGGTTGGGGATGATGCCCATAATCCGCAGATCCGGGTTGTGCGCCATATTTATGCGGTAAATATTCTGAGCAAGCTGCGCCAGCCCTTCAATGGCAAGAAAATTCAGAAGAACGGGAATAAGCACGAATCTGGAAGCCACAAGAGCGTTCAGCGTGAGCACCGCAACAGTCGGGGGCGTATCAATGAGAACATAGTCATACTTCTCTTTGATATTCATGAGACATTTTGTGAGCTTGGCCTCAACGCTTACTCCGTCAAGAAGCTTACGTAAATCGTGGTGAGAGAAGCCCGTGGAGGCAGGTATAATGTCATACAGCCCGTGAGGAGGCCTGAAAATTGCGTCCTGCGCGGAATATTCACCCAGCACCGCACCGTAGATATTGGGATAGGTGTCATAGGTGTTCACGCCGGACCAGTAGGAGAGATGCGCCTGCGGGTCAAGATCTATAAGAAGAATCTTTTTCCCCCTGCCGCCTGCCGCCGCGCCTATATTAAGAACAGCGGAGGTTTTGCCGCTCCCTCCTTTTTTATTTGCGAAAGTAATTATTTCTCCCATAATGTCTGAATAATAGCATGCCGAAGGTGTTCCGCGCAAGATAAGTATGCCCTAAGCCTCTGGAAAAAAAGGCATAGTTTATGATGTGAGTTTAGCATCACTATATCACCATAAGCTATTACTTCTCTGTTCAATCTGCAAAATATCCCCCTCGCGGGATTATTTCTTGACAATGATTTTGCCTTGTTATAGAAGTTTTTCTCACGCCCTCGTAGCTCAGGAGGATAGAGCGATTGATTCCTAATCAATAGGCCACATGTTCGAATCATGTCGAGGGCGTTTAAAAAGCGGGCGGGTTGTTCCACCCGCTTTTTTTTATCTCTGGGTAACATCTCTGACAATTGCGGTGAATCCCGCGCTTTTGCCTTCCTGTTCAATAATCTGCATACTGAACTCTATTATAAGCTTTTCACCGTCTTTCCGTATGGCCGGAACCTTGAGCATTTTGCCCGAATAGGCCGTCCGCCCGGTTTCAAGAACCTTGTAAAAACCGTCCCAGTGTCTTTTCCTGTGTTTTTCGGGGATAATAATATCAAGATTCGCCCCCGTTGTCTCAGCGGCGGAAAAGCCGAAAATTCTTTCACAGCCTCTGTTCCAGTAAGCAATATTTCCGTCTGCGGTTACATACATTATTCCGTCGTCCGCCTTCTCAGCCATCTGAAAAATAATATCCTTCATCTGCCGCCTCTCTTCTCTGACCTTTTAAGGAAAAATATCAGCAGCACCGACAAAGCCGCCATCAGGGTATAAACCATGAAGCCCTGTCTGTAGCCCGCGTCGCCGTTCCTGCCCACGTATGAGGCGAGAACAGGCGGCAGCACAAAGCCGCCGAAGGCTCCGAGTCCTCCTACCCAGCCCGCCGCGCCGCCTATGGCTTCGGGAATATATTTCGGAACGAGTTTGAAAACTGCCGCATTATTAACCCCCATGCCTATCGCCATAATCATTATGCCGAAAACGGTGAGAGCGAAGTTTCCGGTGAATACCACAATAACCGAACCTGCGCCCAGAACAGCAACAGATATGAGCGATGCCGCCGTTCCCCCTATTTTATCAGCAAAACTGCCGCCCGGCACACGGAAAAGCGAGGTGAGCACTGCATAAAACGCAGTGAGGAAACCTGCCGCAGTGACGGAAAAGCCGTACAGTGACTGCCAGAATGTCGGGAACCACGCAGTGAGTGCGATAAACCCGCCGAAGGTTACGAAATAAAGCAGCACGAGCATCCATGTATATGGATTGGAGGCTGATTTGACAAGGGTGTACACCACGCCGCCGGAGGGGAAAAGCTCCTGCTTCTGCGAAGCCTCAGAGTAAAGGTCAGCGGCAAATCCCTTCGCATCCTCAGCGGAAGCCCCCTGTGACAGTGCCTGAAAATACGGCGCATTGAACGCAGTAAACCAGTAAACGCACACCCCGGTGAGAAGAATCAGGCTCCAGACGACATAAGCAGCCGGGAGTGACATTACGGATAAAGCCAGAGGCAGCAGGAACGAAAATATCCCCGGAGCGAGGTTCCCCAGACCGCCGAAGGTTCCAAGAGCCCAGCCCTGCTTCTTCTGCGGAAACCAGTAGGCCACCTGACTTATCCCCACTGAGAATGTGGCTATGCCGCAGCCGCTGAGAAAACCGAAGAAAAGGATCAACGGGTAGAGTTCCGCAGTCATGTTGTCCGGGTATCTGGTAAGAAAAAGGGCAGACAGCCCAACCATTCCGGTAAGCGCAAGCAGAAGGAGAACCATGAACGGTTTCCGCCCGCCGTCCTTATCCACCCATGCGGAAAAGGGGATGCGCAGAAGCGAGCCGGACAGGGCGGGGATAGCCACCAGCAGCCCCACCTGCGCAGGGCTTATGCCCATTATCACCTGCAGCTTTTTTGCCGTTGGCCCGAAAAGGGCAACCGCCGCAAAACCGAAGAAGAAGCCAAGTGTGGCTCCCGTAAGCCCCTTGAGGGGTGAGCCTTTTGCTGTGTAGTTCATAACTGCCTCTCCCTACTTATTCCATCTGAATATTATGTGCGGGCGGAAAGGGTATTTCAGCGGCACGGCAAAAACATGAATCAGCCTTGTAAACGGCAGAGCCGCAATAATCAGGAACATGTTAAGAACATGGAGCCTGACGGCAAGGGGCAAAGCGGTTATCACATCCCCCTGCGGGCTGAATTTCAGCACGGAGAGAACATAAACAGAGGCGTTCGAGGCATACCAGTTGATGCCCCATTTGTGAAACGCCGAGATATAAAGCCCGCTGAGCACCTGAAAAACAAGAAGCACAAGCACAAGCCAGTCTCCCGCCTGAGTCTGTGAGAGGGCGTATCTGTCCGAAAGCTTCCTCAGAATGAGCGCGCCAAGCCCGAAAAGGCAGAGCAGACCCGCCGAGAAGGCAAGGGTTTCAAGAGCCGCGAGCACTCCCATATTTCCCGTGAGCCTCAGCACAAAGGACGGCGCAATAACACCGATCACGTGTCCGGTGAGGACAATGATTATTCCGTAATGCCACGGAACAGAGCCCCACAGCTTTCTGTTTTCCAGAAACCCGCCTGCGCGGGTGCTTATTCTGTACCTGTTGTTCCCGTAAGCAGCCACTGTCCCAAAAACAGCCGCGGCCAGAGCAATATATGGGAATATATTAAAGAATGTGTTCCAGTTCATCTTCCCCTCCCTTGAGGCATTCATCAGCAAATTTCTGCAAAGAGCGGTAAATCAGCCCGTAGGCGCTTTTTTCAACAGCAGATGCGGAGGCGATGCGCTCCGCCGCGCGGGAGACCGCCTCTGTCAGTTCCGTACATTCCCTTTCTCCCCTGAAACTTATAAATTCCAGCAAAATTGGGATGTAATCCGGCAGTTCGCCCTGTGTCCATTCAAAACCGACAGAGGCATATTTACCCGCCAGTTCCGCCATAAAGCCCGCCCGCCTTCTTTCATCGCTGAAAAGGTGAAAGGCGGCATAGGGCGCTGTGTCCTTTCCGAAATCGAAAATCCTTGTAAACTCCTCCTGAAGTGCGCCTGTATCCGGCGGCATAAGGGCGAAGCACCCCTCCGCCAGCCCCGCGTATTCCAGTCTGCAGCAGTGTTCCCTCACAGCGGACAGGTCAGACGGATAATCCGTCAGTACGGAGAAGGATTTAAATATATTTTCAGCGCTTGTTTTTTCCATGGTTCAAAAACCCCTCTGCACCCTGCATTTCGTACGAGCAGCCGTTTTCTCTGCGGGTTTTCGGTATCACGAATCTTCCCGCAAAATTGGCAAGGGAAGTGAGCCTGTAAGCCTTTTCGAGCTCCTGCCCGTTCCAGCCGGAAAGCGACATGCCCTTTTCCATAAGCTCATTGTCATCAAACCCCTTGCCGCGCATGTAACTCCTTATGCTCAGCAGTTTTTTCAGCGTATCCTCCACAGCCTTTTCGTTGCCTGCGGTGAAAACCGAAGCCAGATACTTCACGGGAATACGGAAGTTTTCCATTGTCATATCCGTTTCCGCCTTGCGCAGAACAGGAGAGAGCGAAGGAACATAAAACACCATGGGGAATGTCCTGAACTCCGGGTGGAGCGGCAGGGCAAGCCCGAACTCCTTCACGAAGGCATACACAGGGGAATTTTCCGCCGCCTGAATCCAGTCCGGCTCTATGCCCGCCTTTTTCGCGTTCTTTCTGACCTCCGGATCGGAAGGGTCGAGGATGCAGCTTCTCAGAGCATCAACAAGGCTTTCCTCCGGCGCGTCCAGAACCTGAATGAGCCTGTCGTAATCGTAAAGGAGAACCCCAGTGTAGCGGATGCGCCCTACGCATGAATGAGCGCAGGCGGAGGGTTCGCCGTTTTCGCTTTTCGGATAGCAGAAGATGCACTTCTCCGACTTGCCCCTGTCCCAGTTATAATAGATTTTTTTGTAGGGGCATGCGCTGACGCAGTAGCGCCACGCGCGGCATTTTTCCTGATCATTCAGGACTATGCCGTCCTCTCCCCGCTTATAGATTGAGCCGGAGGGGCAGGCAGCCGCGCACGCCGGATTGAGGCAGTGGTTGCACAGACGGGGAAGATACATCATAAAAATTTTCTCAAACTCGCCGAAAAGCGCCCTGTCCTCATCTGTGAGGTTGGGGTCATTCGCCGCGTATTTCTTTGAACCGCCGAGGTCATCGTCCCAGTTGGGGCCTGCCTCAATGTTCATGCTTTCGCCCGTTACGCGGGATTTGGCTCTGGCTATGGGCTGGTTCGAGCTTTCCGGAGCGTCCGTGAGATTGGCGTAGTCATATGTGAAAGGCTCGTAGTAATCTTTCATCACTGGCTGGTCGGGATTATGAAAAATACGTGAGAGTATTCCCCATTTGGAGCCCGCCCTGAGCACGGGGGAGCCGTCCTTTATCTCCCAGCCGCCGCGGAACTTTGCCTGATCCTCCCAGTTTTTCGGATAGCCTGTGCCGGGACGTGTCTCAACATTGTTCCACCACATGTATTCCGTCCCTTTTCTGTTTGTCCAAAGGTTCTTGCAGGTGACGGAGCAGGTGTGGCAGCCTATGCATTTATCAAGATGAAGAACCATCGAAAGTTGCGCCCTGACATCCATAATCAGTACCTCACTTCATTAAGTTTTCTTATTTTCACAAAGGTTTCCCTGTTTACACCAATGGGGCCCCAGTAGTTGAAATAGTATGTGAACTGCCCGTAGCCGCCCGCCATGAGGGTGGGTTTGAGCCGCACACGGGAGAGGCTGTTGTGCACGCCGCCCCTTTTGCCTGTTGACGGGCTTAAGGGAACATCTATGGTGCGTTCCGGCGCATGGTACATCAGGCACATTCCCTCAGGTATGCGCACGCTGACCACTGCCCTGCACACCACATTTCCGTTTCTGTTGCTCATCTCCAGCCAGTCGTTGTCGGTTATGCCCGCCTTTTCCGCGTCCTTCTCGCTGAGCCATACGCACTGGCCGCCCCTTGAGAGGGTGAGCATCCTTTCATTGTCAAAATATGTGCTGTGGATGTTCCATTTTCCGTGAGGGGTGAGGAGGTTGAGCACAAGCCCGTCTCCGCCCTCCGTTTCGCCCAGCATTTCCATATCCAGCTCAGGCTTGTAAACCGGGAGGTTTTCCCCCGCCTGAATGTACATTTCATGATCCAGATAAAACTGCTGCCTGCCCGTGAGGGTGCGCCACGGCACAAGATCCTCGACATTGAGCGTGTACGGGGCGTAGGTTCTCCCCTTTTCTATCTTGCCGCTCCAGCAGGGGGAGTTGATTATCCTGCGGGGCTGGCGGGTTATCTCGTCAAACGAAACAGAATACTGTTCATACCCCTCAACAAGATGCGCGAGCGGCCTGCCTGTCTTGGCTTCAAGATCCCGGAACGCTTTCAGTGAAACCTGCCCATTCCCCTCCGGCGCAAGGCGGAGAATCGCGGAAGAGGCTTTCAGTGCTGTTGACACATCAGCCATCTCCTCCCCTTCCATATATCTTGAACCGTTGATCTTTTTCAGGTCGTCATATTCCTCTCTGCTGTTCCAGCTAACGCCGTGGGCGCCTATGCCGTTTTCCCTTATGCTTTTGCCGAGGGTTATGTATTTTTCGTGTATTTTTCTGTAATCACGTTCCACAAAGGTAAGCTTAGGCATGGTTTTGCCGGGTATGGGGTCTTCGTGGCCGTATTTCCAGTCGGTTACATTTTCCTGAGCTATCTCGTCCGGCGAATCGTGGGCAAGGGGAGTCGCCACAAGGTCGTAAACGGGCTTCGGGAAATGCGCCGATGCCGTTTCGGAAAATTTTTCGGCTATGCGGCGGAAGATCTCCCAGTCGCCTGCGGATTCCCAAAGGGGCGCAACAGCCTCAGTCAGCGGGTGCACAAAGGTGTGCATGTCGCTGGTGTTGAGGTCATTCTTCTCATACCATGTGGCGGCGGGAAGAATTATGTCCGAATAAACGGCAGAGGTGTCCATGCGGAAGTTGAGATCCACTATGAGATCGACCTTTCCTTCCGCGCCCTTTGCGCCTTTTATGTTCTCGAATCCGAAGCCTGTCTCCTCCGCGTGGACTGAGTGTTCCGTGCCGAGAACATGCTTAAGGAAGTATTCATGCCCTTTTGCGCTGGATGATATTGCGTTTCCGCGCCAGATGTACCACACGCGTGGAAAGTTCTCAGGATTGTCCGGTTCCTCTACAGCGAACCTCATCTCCCCTTTTTTCAGCTTGGAGGCGGTTATCTTCATCGCCTTTGCCTTGTCTCCGTCAGCCTCTCGGAGAACCTCCTCCGCTGCGTCTATGGAGCTTCCGCTGAACTGCGGGTAGAAAGGCAGCCAGCCCAGCCGGACAGCTTTTGCATTGAAATCCGCAGAGTGCTGTTCTTTGAATTTCTCCTTATCGGGCACAGCGAAGTAGTCGAATACCGAACCTTCATACCTGAACTGATCCGAGTGGATGTACCAGAAAGACGGAGCGTTCTGGAGCCTCGGAGGCTTGCACCAGTCTCCTGCCATGGCGAGAGCCGACCATGAGGAGAGCATCGCCACCTTTTCCTGCCCGACATAGTGCGCAAGTCCGCCGCCGTTTACCCCGACGGAACCGGTGAGCATAAGCGCCATTATCGCTGCTCTGTACGAAAGGTCTGAATGATACCATTGATTTACGCCCGCTCCGATTATAATCATGGAACGGCCGCCCGTCTTCTCAGCGTTTTCGGCGAACTCACGGGCAACCTTAATAACCGTCTCCGGCTCTATGCCTGTGAACTGCTGCTGCCATGCGGGGGTGTACGGGGCGTTTTCGTAATAGTTTTCCCCCGCGCCGAGGCTGGCACGGAGTATGTCAAAAACGGTGGCAACATATACATCACCGTGAACGGTTTTTATCTTTTTTGCTCCCGCCTTTCTTTTCACGGGGGTGTATTCACCCTCCGCGCCGTAGCCATCCGTGCAGAGTTCAACCTCTGCATCACTGAAAGTGAGCCGGGGCGAACGCTCCGTCCCCTCTATGCCGTCTGTGCTTTCGAGATTCCATTTCCCCTTTTCCTTTGCCCATCTGTAGCCTATGGTTCCCTTGGGGGAGTAGAGCGCCCCTGTGGACTCATCCATGAGGAGCATTTTCCACGCCGCGTTCTCCTCGCCCGCAAATGCGTCAATGTCCGAGGCGCGGAGATACCTCCCAGCTTTAAAGCCGTCTTTGGTCTCCTCAAGCCTCACGAGGAAAGGAAGGTCGGTGTATTTTTTCACATACTCAGTGAAGTACGGCGTGTCTTTTTTATTGTAAAACTCATTTATTATCACGTTGTTGACAGCAAGCCAGAATGCCGCGTCCTGCCCTTTTTTTAAAGGAACCCAGAGGTCGGCATGCTTAACCGCCTGACTGTAGTCCGGCGAAAGCACCACAACCTTTGTGCCTTTGTATCTTGATTCCGCAAGGAAGTGGGCATCGGGGGTTCTTGTCATGCTGACGTTGGAGCCCATGAGCACAGTATACATGGAGTTGTACCAGTCGGCACTTTCACACACGTCAGTCTGCTCGCCCCATATCTGCGGGGAGGCTGCAGGGAGGTCGCAGTACCAGTCGTAAAAGCTGAGGCATGAACCGCCTATGAGCTGCAGAAATCTTGCGCCTGCCGCATAGCTCACCTGAGACATGGCAGGGATCGGGGAGAACCCTGTTATCCTGTCCGGGCCGTATTTTTTGACAGTGTAAACTGTTGATGCGGCAATGATGTCAAGAACAGTGTCCCAGTCTGTGCGCCTGAGGCCGCCCTTTCCCCTTGCCTGCTGAAAGGATTTTCTAGCCGCCTCGTCCGTCATTATTGATTCCCACGCGGCGACAGGGTCTGCAAAGCGTTTTTTGGCGTTAAGCCACAGGTCAAGGAGCCTCCCCCGCACATAAGGGTATTTCACCCTCAGAGGGCTGTAGAGATACCATGAGAATGATGCTCCCCTCGCACAGCCTCTGGGCTCATAGTTGGGGATTTCGTGATCAAGCTGCGGGTAGTCCACCGCCTGGAGTTCATTGGTGACAATGCCGTTTTTAACGTAGATATTCCAGCTGCAGCTTCCGGTGCAGTTTACCCCGTGGGTGCTTCTCACCACCTTGTCATAGGTGCTTCGCACAAGGTAGAAATCCTCGCCCGCCCTTTCCGTGGGTTTATGTATATCCTTCATATGGTCAGTTTTTTTCACAGTCATTCCCTGCCTCCTCTGCGGCGGAACACAAGCCGCAAAAACAGCGTCAGCACTAAAGCCAAAACTGCGCCAGCGGCAATATGATTAATACCGAACAGCTTTCCGCCTCCGAAATCCCTGAGCAGCTCCTCAATATCCCCGTCGGTGAGGGGTCTTGCGGCATAGGCCGCCGCCATAACCTCAATGGGAATATTTTTCAGGAAATCAGCCGCTCCCTCTGCGCCGAAATCCTCTGCAAACCCGCTTATATCGGATGCCAGATAGCCTCCCTCAAGCCCCATAGCCGAAACGGAATGACATGAAATACACGCAGGAGACCTGCCTGATGATTCAGTTAAGATACCCGCCTGAACAGGGGAAGGGGAAAAGGCCGTGAAAACCGCAATGAGTGCGGCGAGTAGAAAAATAACCTCGTTTCTCATAAATCACACCTTTAGAATTATGTTCTAAAGAAATAATATATTAGATTAGTATGAATAAATTGATCTTGATCAATTTTCCGGGTTATGCGGATTTTTATCCTTTAAAATCAACACTATTAAGAGATGTAAAGCTTGTGAAGGAAATCAAACATTGTTATCTGATAAATTTTGTCAACTGCGGTTGTCTAAATTATATGAAAGCGGCGTTTATCAGTGTCTTCGTGTACTCATTCACAGGGGATGACAGAACAGCCTCTGTCAGGCCTTCCTCAACCTTTTCGCCGTTTTTCATCACTATAACCCCGTGACAGAGTGAACGCACCAGATGCAGGTCGTGGCTGATGAAAATATATGACATATTATAGGTTTTCTGCAAACCTGCCAGAAGATCCATCACCTGAAACTGAACACTGCGGTCAAGGGATGAGGTAGGTTCATCAAAAATAACAAGCTTCGGGCGGAGTATAATAGCCCTTGCTATGGCTATCCTCTGGCGCTGACCGCCTGAAAACTCATGGGGATAGCGGTTCATCACGTCAGAAGGCAGCCCGACATCCTCCAGAGCTCTGCGGGCGGCCTGCTCAGTCTTCTCCCTGTCCTTTTCACCGTGGGCAGTGAGCCCTTCGGCCACTATCATCCCCACGGTCATCCTTGGGTTGAGACTGCCGAACGGGTCCTGAAACACAGCCTGAATATGCCGCCTTCTGTTTCTCAGCGCATCCGGTTTAAGGGCGGAAAACTCCCCGTCCATAAACATAACCCTGCCGGAAGACGGTATAAGCCGCAAAACAGCCTTCATTATTGATGTTTTGCCGGAGCCGGACTCACCGACTATACCGAGGCTCTGCCCCTCTCTCACGCAGAAGGAGACAGATTTTACCGCAGCCACATCGTTCTTTTTGCCGAATTTTGCCCTGCCTTTATAGATCACTGAGAGATTTTCGGCACTCAGCACAACGTCTCCCGCTGTTACGGGTTCACTGATTTTCACATCGCCTCTGCTCACCAGTTCAGCAGTGTATATGTGTTCGGGGCTGCGGAAAATTTTCTCCGTGCTCCCCTTTTCCACAACGTACCCGTCCTTGACCACCACGACTCTGTCCGCGTAGGCTCTCACCACGCCAAGGTCATGGGTAATCAGCAGAACAGACATATTGAGCTTAGCCTTAAGCTCAGCCAGAAGATCCAGAATCTGCTTCTGCACAGTGACATCAAGCGCCGTAGTGGGTTCGTCCGCTATCAGCAGCTTCGGGCTGGAGGCAAGAGCAGCGGCTATCATTATCCTCTGCCTTTCACCACCGGAAAAGCAGTGCGGAAAGTCTCCCAGACGCTTTTCGGGGTTTCTTATGCCGACAAGGTTCAGAAGCTCCAGAGCACGCCGTGCGGAATCCGCCCTGTTCATCCCCTCCACCGCGGAGAGGCGTTCGGTTATCTGTTTTTCTATATTATGCAGAGGGTTAAGGGAAACCATGGGCTCCTGAAAGATATAGCCTATCTCCCCACCCCTGCCCCTGCGGAGGGTGTTTTCATCCGCGTCGGTGAGTTCGAGCCCGTCAAAGACTATCTTTCCGTCTTCTATCACCGCTCCGGCATGCTTCATCAGCCCTGTTATGCTCTGAGCGCATACAGATTTCCCTGAGCCGGACTCACCTACCACAGCCAGTGTCTCACCTTGGTTCATGTGAAAGCTGAAATTTTTTACAGCCTCCACCCTGCCCGCTTCCGTATTGAATGTTACTTTCAGATTTTTTATTTCAAGGAGTTTATCCGTCATTTTCTGTTACCTGTGTATCTGGGATCGAGAGCGTCACGCATCCCCTCCCCTATGAAAACCAGCAGACTCAGCATAAGCGAAACCGTCACAAAAGCTGAAATACCAAGCCACGGGGCATGCAGGTTCGACTTGCCCGCCGCAAGCAGTTCACCTATGGAAGGCGAACCCGGAGGCATGCCGAAACCGAGGAAATCAAGGGACGTAAGCACACCTATGGAGCCGCTGAGTATGAACGGAAGGAATGTCATGGCGGCAACAAGGGCATTGGGAAGTATGTGGCGGAACATTATGACAGAGTCCCGCACGCCGAGAACACGCGCCGCCTGTACATATTCAAGCTCCCGCCCTTTGAGGAACTCTGCCCGCACCACGCCCACAAGGCTCATCCACCCGAAGACTGACATCAAAAGAAGCAGCCACCAGAAACCAGGCCGGATCATGCTGCTGGCAAGAATAAGCAGATACAGCATGGGAATGCCCGACCATACCTCCATGAACCTCTGCCCCCAGAGATCCACCTTTCCGCCGTAGTACCCCTGTAAAGCGCCCACAAGCACGCCTATTACGGATGTAACAAGCGTGAGCATGAACCCGAACAGTACGGAAAGCCGGAAACCGTAAAGAAGCCTCGCAAAAACATCCCTCCCCTGATCGTCAAGCCCCAGAGGGTTGGCAAGGGACGGCGGTGTAGGCGGAGGTGTATCGGTGACGTAATTTATGGTGTCGTAGCTGTAGCGTATCGGTGTCCAGACTGCCCAGCCGTTCTCCTCTATTGATTCCAGCATGAACGGATCACGGTAGTCCGCCTCGGTATCGAAAAAACCGCCGAACTCGCTCTCTGTATATGTGAACAGAACCGGAAAATACAGCTTTCCGCTGTATGACATTATAAGGGGTTTATCATTGGCTATTATCTCCGCGCTGAGGCTCATCAGAAACAGAAAGGAGAACATGATAAGCGAGTACCATGCCCGCCTGTTGCCTCGGAAACGCCTGAGCCTTCGTTCGGTAAGGGGCGAAATTCTCATTGTTACCCCCTGTCCGCCGCTTTGAAGGAGATGCGCGGGTCAACCAGAGTGTATGTAATATCACTGATTATGCCCAGCACAAGCCCCATGAGCGTGAAGATGTAAAGCGTTGAAAACATCACAGGATAATCCCTGCTCATGGCGGCCTCAAAGCCCATAAGCCCCAGCCCGTCCAGAGAGAATATAACCTCTATGAGGAGGGAGCCTGTGAAAAACATTGATATGAATGCGGCGGGAAAGCCGGATATGACAATAAGCATGGAGTTGCGGAAAACATGGCCGTAGAGTATGCGCTTTTCCGTTAACCCCTTTGCTCTGGCGGTGGTTACGTACTGTCTGTTTATTTCATCCAGAAACGAGTTTTTGGTCAGCATGGTCAGCGAGGCAAAACCGCCTATCAGCATGGAAACAACGGGAAGGAACATATGCCAGAGATAATCCAGAACCTTCTCCCACAGGCTCATATCTGCGAACCCGTCGGACACAAGCCCCCTCAGCGGGAACCACGCAAAATAATTACCCCCCGCGAAGAAGATTATGAGGAGAACGGCAAACAGGAACACAGGGATCGCGCTCCCCATTATCACAGCAAACGAGCTCCACACATCAAACCTGCTGCCGTGGCGGACAGCCTTTTTTATGCCCAGAGGAATACTGATCAGATATACAAGGATTGTCGTCCACACACCCAGCGAAACTGAAACGGGAAGCTTTTCCTTTATCAGTTCAATCACGCTTTTATCACGGAAAAAGCTCTCGCCGAACTCGAACATCACAAAGTCTTTCAGCATTTTGAGGTAGCGCTCATGCACCGGCCTGTCGAAACCGTAGAGCTTTTTCAACTCCTCAATGAGCTCAGGGGATATGCCGCCGCCGCGGAACATTTCGGCAGCGGATGAATCCTCACTGAGGGAGTTCATGCCGGAGGAATCATCATCCTGCCGGAGGGCGCGCTGCTCTGCTGTGACCTCTTCTCCGGTCATGCGGGCTATCATGGTTTCCATAGGCCCGCCGGGAGCCATCTGCACAAGAAAAAAGTTTATGGTGACGATCCCCAGCAGAGTGGGGATCACGAGAACCAGCCTCTTCAGAATATACGGAAGCATCACTTACCTTTTAATCAGACTGTCGATCTTTTTCTCTTTTTCAGGCTCTATCCACCATGAGCCGAAGCCGAAACTGTATTCGGGCATCTTTTCCGGTTTGCCGAACTTGTCCCAGTATGCGATCCGGTATCTGTCGGAATAGCCTGAGGGGATAAAATACCATCCGTTCAGAAGCACCCTGTCCAGCGCTTTGGAATATGTCACAAGGCTTTTTCTGTCCTTTGCGTTTATTATCATATCCACAAGCCTGTCCACAGCGGGGTCTTTTATGCGGGCATAGTTTCTGCTGCCCGCCTCGTCCGCCGCCTCGGAGTGCCACATATTGCGCTGTTCGTTCCCCGGTGATTCGGACTGCTTTACAGCGGTGTAAATCATCATGTAGTCCTTTGCGCGAACCTTATCCACAAACTGGGTGGAGTCCATATACCTGATATAAAAGTCTATACCTATGCGCTCAAGGGCTTTTTTGAAGGTCATCAGCTCCTTTTCGATGGTTTTGGAGGACGTGGTTATCTCCAGATAAAGGGGTTTGCCGTCTTTTCCGGTCATTTTTCCGTTCACTATGCGGTAGCCCGCCTGTTCGAAAAGCTGCACAGCGGTTTTCAGGTTTTCCCTGTTGTTCCCGCTGCCGTCCGTGGAGGGAAACCTGAACTGCGCCCTGAGCAGTTCATCCCCCGCGTCAGGCTTAACCTGTTTTATCACAGCCGCAACATCCGCTGCGGGCACTGCACCGCAGGCGAGTTCAGAGTTTGAGAAGAAGCTGTCGTGCCTTTTATCCTGATCGAAGTAGATGTTTTTGTTTATCCAGTCGTAATCGTAGGCATAGTTGAGCGCCTTGCGCACAAGTATATTATCCAGAGGCTTAAGTGCCGTGTTGAATACTATGCCTTTCATCCCCTGCGGGTTTTTGTGAGGTATCTCTTCCTTTCTGATCAGCCCCATGTCGAAATATTTTCCGGTGTAGCCCCTATACCATCTGCGGCCGGAGCTTTCCGCCGTGAAATCGAAGTGCCCTGCCTTGAAGGCCTCAAAGGCTACTGTCTGATCCCTGAAATATTCAAAGACAATGCTGTCGAAGTTATTCTGACCGATATTAACCGGAAGCTTCTCACCCCAGTAGTCTTTGACCCTCCCGAAGGTTACTCTTTTCCCCGCTTCAAAGGAGGTGATTCTGTAAGCTCCGCTCACAGGCGGTATCTCAAGGGATGACTTGGAGAGATCCCTCTTCTGCCAGAAATGTTTGGGGATTATGGAAAGCTGACCGGCTATGAGCGGAAGCTCGCGGCTGGTCTCCCCTTTTGCGAAGTGAAACTTAACCCTGTGCTTTCCCAGTGCCTCAGCCTTTGTTATCAGGTTATAGTAATTACGGTAAAACGGGCTGACCTCCGTGATTTTCTCAAAGCTGAAAACAACATCATCCGCATTGAGCGGTGTTCCGTCGCTCCATTTCGCTTCGGGGCGGAGGTTGAATATCACCCATGAATAATCATCCGGATACTCTATGGTTTCGGCTATGAGGCCGTAATAACTCAGGGACTCATCAGCGGAGGAGGTCATCAGGCTGTCATGGAGATAACCTGTGGCCTTTATGGAAATACCCTTCGGCGCAAACGGGTTAAAGCTGTCAAAAGTGCCGTACATGGCTCTGCGCAGCGTACCCCCTTTCGGAGCTTTGGGGTTAACAAATTCAAAATGCCTGAAATCTGCGCCGTATTTCAGTCCGTCAGTGAGCGAGAAACCGTGGGTTTTTGTTACACCTGCCTCCGCCTGAGAAAAAAACAGGCAGAGGGCAAGCATCAGAAGCAGAAGTCTATTCAACTTTTGCCTCCGGGTTGTACGAAGCAACGAAAATACGCATATCCTTCATGTATTCCGCCGCAAACGCATTCACGCTTTCAAGGCTCAGTCCGCTGACTGTCTCCTTGCGCTCCGCAACGGAGAGAACGGGCTCATCCCTGATAAAGTCAAAAATAAGGCTGTTGACCCAAAAGCGGTTATCCTCACCTGCTGCGTCATACTGAACATTCTGCTGGTTTTTTGCAGTTTCCAGTTCCTTTAAGGTTACGCCGTTTTCCGCTATGTCATTTATGATTCCGGCTGCTTCTTTGACTATCTCGTCCCTTCTGGCCGGGTCGCAGGTGAATGACACTCTGCCGGAGAAGACTGTTTCAGGATAGTCAGAATAGCTCACAGCCGAGCTTATGGAGTAAACTCCGCCCATGTTCTCGCGGATGTTCTCGCGCATTCTCTGATCCATCACCCGCCTTAAGAGTGACGTGATGTACCTGCCGTTTGCAGTGTACTCCACATCCTTATCGAAGCGGATCATCACCGTGGATCTGTTTTCCACATCGCCGAACCCTTCCGCCGTGCCGGACTTATCCCTGAGCCTTACGCCCCTGTCAACCGCAGCGGCCTTAACTTTCACCGCAGGCAGACCGCCCAGATATTTGCGCCCCAGTTCCGCTGTTTTGTCTCTGTCAGCATCGCCTGAGATTACAAATATGAAGTTGTTTATATCGCCGAAGTAAGCTTTATAGATCTTCATCAGCTTCTCAGGGGTGATACCGGGCAGATCCGCAGCCAGCAAATGTCCGCGTCTGTATTTGTCATTAAGCATCTTTTCCGCAACATCACGGAAAAATACGGTTTTTTTGTCCTTCTCGGCGCTTTCCAGTGAGTTGGCAGTTGATTTCATCAGCGCGTCAAACGCGTTTCTGTCTATGTCCGGAGCGGTTAAATATTTGTAGATAAGCTGAAACATGGTTTCCATGTCCTCGCTGTCCCCGCCTCCGCCGAAGTCAAATGTACTGCCTGTAACTGACGGGGCGGCGTTCACCCTTTTACCAGCAAGGAATGTCTGGAGTTCTCTCCTGCTGATACCCTGAAAGCCGCTGGAGACAAGCGCTCTCTGCATGAAATCAGCGTAGAGTATCTCCTCATCCCCCATTACGGAAAAACCGCCGGGCTTCTTCGCTGTGAGCATGAAGCGGTTTTTGTCCACAGGGTTACTTTTTATGAAGAGACGCACACCGTTGCCGTAGGTGATAAGCTCTCCGTCAACATTTGCGAAGATTTCCCTTGATTTTATCACTCCGCCTTCAGGCTCTTTATCAATTATGTTATCCAGAATCCCGCGGGAGGCTTCAGCCTTGATTTCACTTTTTTCCGCTCCCGACTGTATTTTCAGGAATTTTTCCTCTGTGACGGATATTTTATCCGCATCGCGCTCAGGCATGGTCAGAATAACCATACGGCTGTTACTCACAAGAAGCCTGTTGAACGCTTCGTTATAGTCTTTTATATCAGTCTCGCCGAAGATCCTGTCCAGAAGAGCCTTATCCTGGGTAAACTCTGTAAGGTGTCCGCCGAACGTGTCATAGTCTGCTATCATATCAGCATATTTTGAGGACGGATATTTGTAGTCGGGGCTGGCTGCACGTTCAATGTTTGTCTTCTGGGATGTTATGAAATCCCTGAGTTCATCCGCATTGAAGCCGTAGCGTCTTACACGCTCAATTTCAGTGAGCATCTCACTTATGTCTGAATCAATTGTTTCAGGCCGTGTGGTAACGGAAAACCTTGTGAGAGCAAGGCCGTCCGTCATGCCGGATTTTCCGGCACGGAAAGAGAGGAGCTCGCTTTTCTTCTCAAGTATCTTCGCCGAAACACGCTTGTTAAGCATGCTCATTGCACCGCTTTCAAGCACGTTCTGCTTAAGGTGTTCGTAGGTTTCCACTCTCCCCTCTCTGCTGAAAAGGTTGTAGGAGAGCGAAACAGAAGTCGCTTCGGGGTCGGTTATAGTCCGTACCCTCAGCCCTTCCCTGAACGGGACTGATGTATCCGCCTTCTCAGGCGTTTTCTTCGCTTTGAGCGATGTAAAGTTCTGTTTGATGAGCTTTTCCGCCTTTTCAGGGTCAATGTTCCCCACAACTATGACGGACATATTCTCAGGAGTGTACCATTTATCGTAATAGCCTTTGAGGAGTGCCTTATCAGCTGATTCCACAACCTCCATGAGCCCGATGGGGTCTCTCAGAGGATAAAGCGAGCCTTCCAGAAGATATTCCCTTGCCATATTGCGTATGCGGCTGCGCACATCATTGCGCATGCGCCACTCTTCCGTTATGACACCCTTTTCGCTCTCAATCTCTTTTTCATCAAAGGTTATGCCGTCTGCCCAGTCACGCATTATTTTAAATGAGTCTGTGATAAGCTCATCTTTTTCTGCGGGAACGCTGAGCTGGTAGTTTGTGACCTCTGATGAAGTGTAGGCGTTGGTGTGCTGCCCGAAGGTCAGCCCCACTTTTTCCATAAACTTAATCAGGTCGTTCCCTTCGAAGTTCCTTGTACCGTTGAACGCCATGTGCTCCACAAAGTGAGCCACACCGCGTTCGGCCTCAGTTTCGTTCAGGGAGCCGGTTCTGACATTGAGGCGCATCTCCACCTTGTCCAGAGGGAGATCGTTCTGCCTGATGTAGTATTGAAGGCCGTTTTCGAGTTTGCCGTAAATAATTTTATCGCTGAAAGGAAGTTTCTCCTGAACTCCCGCCTCGGCGGCAGGGCTCAGCAGACAGACACCCGCCGCTGCAATTACAAATGCGCACAGAAGCCTGCGGACATCCTTAACTGTTTTTATCATCATTTTCCTCCATGTATTCAAGAAGTTTCATGGCACGTTTGCCGTATTCGCTGTTTTTTCCTGTCATTCTGAGAAAACGGCGCGCGTTTGCCTTATCACCGGCCTTATAATAGGAAAGCCCGGCCATGTAAGAACCGTACGACCTGTTCCCCTCTTTTTCCGAGGCCATGGCAAAAGTTGCTGCCGCCCTGCCGTAATCCTTTTTCATAAAATAGGTGACAGCCTTTGAGCTGAGCGCCTTGTCTGAGCAGCCGGAGGCTACGGCTTTATCAAATATTTTTATGGAGTTTTCAAACTGTCCGGCTTTCCTCGCCACATTTCCCGCAAAAACCATATCACGGCATTCCAGACGCACCTCATTCATGGCTGCGCCGAAAAACTCAGCCGCTTCATCATAGACCTTTGCGCGCGCCAGAAGTTTCGCCGCTGTCACCTTATCCGCCCCGCCAATGTTGCCTGTGCGGGCGTATGTTCTCATGGCGGAAACACCCTCTTTTATTTTTCCGTCCTCAAGGGCGAAGGCGGCGTAATATTTCCACCATTCGGGGTTCTGGGTCGCATCTATCCTGCCTTTCAGCATGGAATAGAAGGCATCCTTCCTCCCTGCGCGGAAAGTCGCGGCGAGAACAGCCTTCGCATCGGAATCATCCATCACTTTAAATTCCGCCGGAGTGATCACTGATGCGGCTTTGCCCCACTGCTGGTCAGCGAAATAGACGGAAAGAAGAATCTTCTTCTGCTGCATGTTCAGGCTTGTAAGTGATGCGAGCCTGTTCAGAAGCTGCTCCGCCTTTTTGTATTCCTTATTCTCATAGGCAAGAAGAGCTGCGTTTTCCCACATCTGCGTGTTGTCCCCGAAGAAAACGGCGCTGTCCTCAAACTCCCTCATGGCGCATTTTTTATCCTGCTTTTTAAGGCATATATTGCCCATCAGCATGCTGTGCAGACCGTGAGGCGCATCGGGGAACTGTTTTCGGTATTCCCGTACAGCTTCCTCGGCTCTGCCGTTTTCGCCTTTTTCATAAAAGCCGTGAGCCTTGTTATAGGCGGTGCGGGCTTCCGCGGTGAGTCCTTTTTCGGCATCCGAGGCATAAACGCTCACGGATACCGCTGATAAGAGAATTATTAACAGCTTTTTCATCAGTATTTTTCCAGTGTAAAGTTTACAACTACTATCATGCGCACATTAACCGTTTCGCCCCCTTTGATGGCGGGGGTGAACTTCCATTTCCGCACAGCGGCAAGCGCCGAGCTCTCAAAAACATTAGGCGGTTCAGCCTTAACCGTCTGCGGGTTAACCACGTTTCCGTTTCTGTCCAGAGTGAAGCTGACAGTTACGCTCCCTTCTATCCTGTTGTTTACAGCGTATCTGGGGTAATCGGGTCTGACGTTGACAGTCTGTCTCGGTCTGTTGTCCAGATCGTTCAGGTTGTAAACAGCATCGGAAGGGGCGGAAACAGGCTGCGAGGGAGCGCTTATACTAGGGAGCGCCGTGGGCTGAACCTTCACCTCTGAAACCTGAATGCTTATCCCCGTGTCTCCGGCATCAACATCAGCCTCTATGGGCATTTCCTGCATCAGCGGCTGTTGGGTGGGCACACGCTCTGTCTCCGGTTCCTTCGGCAGTTCGTGCTTTTCCTGCTGTATTTTTTCCGCAGCCCTCTCATTAATCATCACACGGAAGGCATCGCCCCGGTCTGATGTGTCGAAATTGTGCTCGCGGTTCATAGTGATGAACAGGGAAAATACCAGCAGCGTCATCACAAAGGCCAGCAGCCATTTGAGCAGATTTATACCGAAGGAGGAGAACCTGCTCACTGTCCGCCCTTCGCCGCCAGACTCACATGGTTTACACCTGCGAGGCGGCATTGATCCATTATTTCAACAACTGTTTCAACCCGTGCGTTTTTATCGGCTATCACAACCGCTGCCGCTTTCGGGTTGTCGGAAAGCATTACGGACACCCTGCCCCTTACGCTTCTTATATCCACTTCCTGATTATCCATGAAGATGCGCCCGTCACCCGTCACAGCTATGAGCACGGAGGAATCCTCCTTCTTCTGCGCTGTGGCGGCCACCGGTTTCTCCACCTCTATCCCCGTCTCCTTCACAAAGCTTGTCGTGACTATGAAGAAGATCAGAAGAAGGAATATTAGGTCGATCATCGGTGTCATATCTATTGAGGATGAATTCCCTGAGGAACGTCTCGCTATACGCTGCATGACTGCCCTCCGATATAGGTTATTTTTTCTGCATTGATTTTGTTTATCAGCCTGATTTTAAGCCTCTGGAGAAACGGAAGCGCCACAAGCCCCGGTATAGCCGCCACAAGCCCCCACATGGTGGTGGACAGCGCGCTTGAAATACCGTGGGCTATCATGGCGGGCTCGCCTGTTCCGCTTTCTGCCATTACGCTGAAAGCTATGAGCATGCCCCATACTGTACCCAGAAGCCCCAGCATGGGAGCCGCGGCTGTGCCTGTCTTTATCCCTGAAAGCCTGTGTTCAAGCATTCTGACGTATTTGCCGATATACGGCGCAAGCTGTTTTTCGTTCTCATAAACTATGTGCAGAGCGTTCAGTTCCGCGCGCACCTTCCCGGTGATGCGGGAAACACTGCTCCCCTTTTCGGGCAGCAGCAGCCAGCCGTAGAGAAACAGCCTGTCTATTATGCAGAACCATATGTATATATTCAGGAAGAAGATTATGGTCTGAACAGTATTATCTGTGACTACCCTGAAGATTTCGCCTATCATTTTTCGGTTCCCGCTGAGTTGAACACCTTCATGCCCGCCTCCTGAAGCCTGTCCAGAAGAGTTTCGGCGCGTCTGGCGAAGAATGTGTGCACAAGCATCACAGGTATTGCCACTATTAGGCCGAACATCGTCGTTATAAGCGCTTCGGAGATACCGCCCGCCATCAGCCGGGGATCGCCCGAACCGTACAGGGTGATCACATGGAAGGTGCTTATCATCCCTGTTACAGTGCCCAGAAGACCAAGCATAGGCGCAACAGCCGCGCAGGTGGAAAGGTGAGAGAGGTTTCTCTCTATAACCGGCACTTCCTTAAGAAGAGCCTCGTTCAGTATGTTTTCTCTGGCCTGCAATGTGCATGTGCGGAAAGGGATTATCGCCATGCAGACCCTGCCCAGAGGGGATGATTTTATGCTTTCGGCACTCTTAAGCGCTTCGTCCGTTTTTCCGGCCTCAAGCTTAGCAGCTATGTCATCCACTGTGTCCAGACCGCCGAGCCCTTTGAAGTAAAGGCTGTACGCCCTTTCGAATGCCAGCAGCAGAGCAAAGACCGCCACAAGAATAATCGGAATTATCAGAAGCCCGCCCTTTTTAAGCTGGGAAAGGAGTGTTATTTTGTTCTCCCACTGCTTGAACACTGCACCGCCGGAGAAATCCAGAGACATATCATCCGTCTCTCCTCTGAAATACTTCTCAATGAGACTGCGCTCTTTTGAAGGAACGCCGGCAACCTTCTGGAGCCCCCCTTCAAGATTTCTGGCGAGGTATCCGTATTCGTTCCCGTCTTTATACACATCCGCAAATGTGCCAAGGGAAAGCACCTGAACGTTTTTCAGGGTTCCGTCGGTATCAGTTACGGACATATCGCGCAGGCTGACCTTTGAGGCATAGCCGATGAAATCCAGATAGCTGTCCGCAAGGAAGTTCAGCTTGAAAAGAGGCTCTTCACCTTTTTTAAAGAAGTCCCCGTCCCCCGGAACAGCGTAAGAAGGGTATTCCTGAGACATCACGAAGAAGTCCTGCATAGCCGCCTCCACAGCGGCCTCAATCTGTGTGAAGCTGCTGTTTTCGCGACCAAGGGCTTCCCTGTTGTCGTTGATTGCCTTTATGTAGCCTTCGCTCTCCCTGCGGAGGGCATCCGCTTCCCTGTCGAGGGCTGCGAGCTGTCTTTCCAGTGCCTCAACTTCGCTCTTCATTTTCGCGCGGTCGTTTCTGAGCGTCTGGAGTTCTTTCTCTATAGTTCTGGAAACTGTTTCAGATTCCTGAACCAGATCCCTGTATATAACTCTTAAATCTTTGGCAAATACTGCGGCGGGAATAATCAGAAGAACCGCCATTAAGGCTGCGAGTTTTTTCATTTTACTTCTATCCTCCCTACGGGCAGAGTCACAAGAGCGGGCATCCTTTTTCTGTTAACCAGTTCACCCGCGATGATGACCTCTCCTGAATATTTTGAATCAAGCCTTTCAAACTGCCCTGAGGAAGGGTTGAAGAATGCCGCCGTTGTTCCGTCCGGCGTTGTGAAAAAGGCCGCAAGCCCGCCTGAGCGCAGTACATAACCGTTGAGAGTTTCACCGCTCACATTCACGCTCATTGTGCGTATTTCTGCGTATCTGGACATGTCAGCCTCCACCTTGTACGCCTCCATGACTCTGCGCACTTTTTCAGCGGGGAGAACATCCGGCGCGGCGATGAAAGCGATGAGACCTTCTATGCGGTCGCGCCTTTCCTGAACCGCAGCCTCGTCACCCGCCGCGGCTTCCGCTCCGAGCTTTTCAAGCAGGTAGGAAAGCGAAGTTTCCAGACCTGTTTTCAGTTTCTGTCCTTCGGCTATTCTCGTTCTGCTTCTTTCTGCTTCCGTTTTGAGTTCCGCTGCTGAGGATTTCAGGCTTTTCAGATAAGCCTCCTTCTCGGCAACGGCTCTTTTGAGGTGTATGTACTGCTGTTCGAGATTAATTTTCTCTTCCTGCCATTTTTCATTCTCAGAGTAGAATCCGCTCTTTTTGTCGTGGATATTCTTCTGCAAATCCAGAATCTTATCCGCATCAGCAGCGTAAGCGCTCCCCGCAATCATTACGCATAAGGCAATAAGGGCTTTGTTCATATTTTATTCCTCCCGAATCCGTCCAGAAGCAGCAATGCGGCAACAGCGTAGATCCCGCCCGCAAGAACAAGTGCAGTGTCAAAAGGCAGCGCCCTGTTCCTTGTTCCGCCGAAAATCCTGAACGCCGCATAAAGCGCTGCCAGAACTGCGGAAAAGATAAATGCGGCGTGCGGTCTGTCACTGAAATCCATGTTCAGATAGCTGCCGTACTTGTCCGGATGCTTTGTATTTATCTTAAAAGGGAGCACAGTGTCATAAACCGCTCTGAATGCTCCCCTTATTCTTCCTTCATATGGGTAGAAAAATTTCTTTTCAAACCCATAGTTTTTATCAGCCACATAGACATGCTCGCCGTTTTCATCAGCAATTTTCACTGTCATGTTCAGCGGATCCTTCACATATCTGAACATCTGCTCAAGAGGTCTGTAGTTCTCCACGGGAAGTTTTTTTAGGCCGTACTCTTCCTTCATTATGTGGTAGACACCGCCGTCTGAGGTTATGAGGAAACCGTAATAAGGCAGATAGTGGTTTTCCGCGACTTTGATATAGAGAATCTCACCGTCCGGTTTTATATCTGTCCGCTTTACCAAAGGCTGTCCTTTAACCTGCATAAGATGGAAAACATCCCCTGCGCCGTCCTGAACAAAGTAGCCGAAGTCATATGATTTTCTCGTTGTGGGGTTTCCGGCAATCATTCTCGGCGGGAAAACAAAGCCCGCATCCCTGAGAGCGTTTGTGAAGAGTGTGCTCTTCTCCTCATCAACTGCGTTTCTGACACCGTTTATAAACTCCATCCGGGACGTTATGCGAAAGAGCTCCGAGGGCATCTCTATCTTTGTGAAGTCGCTCTCGGCCTCAAAAAGCGGGTAAAGCTTGATTCGCACCTTGTCCCCGTCTATCCAGTAGGAGTGAATATTCACGAAGTCCCTGTCATTGGATGCCTGCTCCGCCGTAATATGCTCGCCGCCCACTGTTTCGGGGTACATGCCCCATTTCTGGAGATCCCTGAACTGTATGAAAGGGATAAGCTTTGTATATTCACGCGCGCTGTATTCATTGCCTGCGCCGTCATAATATTTTCTTGAGCCTGACCTGTCCTCAAGGCTGTAGACTATGTCCTCAATCACCTTGCTGTAGAAGATTGCAGGCCTTTCAGCCCTTTTTCCGAACGTTACAGTGTAGAGAAAAGGGATAAGGCTGCTGAACGAAATCACCGCGGCTATGAGGAGGAGGTATCTTGATAAAAGCTTCATATTACGCCCCCTTCCTGAATCTGAGTGCCGGGTAAAAAAGCACCGGGACGAACATCACGGCTAATATGACGGACTGAAAAAGCACACCTCTGTCGGAGTTGTACACCGAAACAGCGAAAAAGCCGCTGAACGCTCCCAGCATTATGCCCAGCTTGATTTTCTGTTTCCAGACAGGCTCAAGGGTGAATGCGGAGACAAAGATGTATATCACCACCGCTTTCAGATACCAGTAGAGCATGATCACGGGTGCTTCCGAGTATATTTCATAGGGGAAATAAACTTTTGAGACAAAGTAAACCACAGCCGCATCAAACAGCCACACGGCACTGATCACCATGATTCCGAAGGAGAGCATCCCCGCCGTCATGGCATTTTCGTTCACCGGAAGATGGCAGGATATGCGGAAACGCTTCTTCTCGGTTTCGGGGTAAAACTGCATTATCCCCAAGGCTATGGCGGAAACGAGGAGGGGAATCTCAAACCTGCCGAAATAGAAGCTGTGCTTGTCTATTATATCCGACCATATCATGACCGGATTCATCATGGAGAATCCGCCCCTCAGCCTCAGCCAGAAATATACCGCAAGTCCGGCGTTCGCCAGAAATACGGCAAAAATAACTTTATTCAGCTTAATGAACTCTTTGGTCCAGATCTGCCTAATCATTGAAAATTACCTAATACTTTCCGGTAAGCGCGATGAACGCGTCTTCCAGAGTTATGTCAAAATATTCGGGATTAATATCCACTCCGGTTTTTGAAGTGAAGTAGGAGGAGGCATCCTTGGGGTGGATGTCCGCTATTATCTCATAGCCCGCGCTGGTGTGGGAAACATCGCGTATTTCCGCCTCAGCTTCCAGCGGGGTCAGATCCTGAGCGCATTTTACCCTGTAGCCGTAAAGTCCGTCTTTCAGCTCACTGAGCGGAGCGGAGCGCAGCACCCTTCCCTTGTCTATTATCAGCGCATCATCCACAAACCTCTCCAGATCCTGAACAATGTGGGATGTTATGAGGACTGTCTTTTTCCGCTCCTTAACATAGAAGTTCAGATGATCAAGAAACAGCCTGCGGTAGCCCGCGTCAAGCCCCATGGAGAAATCATCCAGTATCAGCACATCCGCGTTCTGCGCCATGAGAACAGCCAGAGCCACCTGAGAACGCTGACCGCAGGACATATGCTTTATTTTATGCCTGCGGCTGAGGCCGAGCTTTTTCATGAGGTAGTCGAAAATTTCCGCATCCCATTGAGGATAAAAGCTTTTATAAAACTTTTCCGTTTGGTCTATGCTCATGAACTCGTAGCACAGATGCCCCTCATGCAGGAGGCCGATGCGCCTTTTCCCTTCCGGGGAAAGGCTGTGCGCAGCCTCCCCCAGAACAAGGCATTTACCCTTATCAGGCGCGAGAAAACCCATCATTATGTTGATGGTGGTCGTCTTTCCCGCGCCGTTCTTGCCGAGGAGACCGAAGGTTTTCCCCTTTTCAACGGTGAAGTTTATTCCGTGGAGCACTTTGTTCTTGCCGTAGGAATGCTCAAGGTTCTCTATGCTTATGATCTTATCAGAACTCATAAGCCACCCCCGCCCAGAACTGACGTCCGAGTTCGTATTCCGTTGCAGTGCCGGAGGATTCATCGGATTTTCCTATTTTGTTTTTGGTATCAAAAACATTGTAGACTTCAACATTAAAAGTCACCTTCTGTTTGCCCTTAAGCGGCTGCACCCACGCCACAGAGCAGTCAAGGGTGTAGGAAACATCCCTCTTCTTTTCTTCATACTTATCAGCGTAGTTGTAAATAGGTTCTCCGGTACCGGGATCATATTCTCCGGTGTGTTCAACGGGATAATTGTCATCCACAAGCACTATCTGCCTGTATGCCCCTCTGAAATTAAAAACAGGGGAGATAATAAGCCTTTCAAAGAATGTTCCGGTATAGGCGATATTGAAAACAATGGGTCTGTTGAAATTATCCTTCGGCTTGTCTTTAACCTGTATAATCTTTCCGTTGTAGACGATTAACTTCTCAAGGTCTTCCAGATCGTATTCATCGTTATAGGAGTCATTTGATGTCTCCGATTCCTGCCACATAGCATTAAACATCACACTGTGGTTTTTCCACGCTCTGTTCCATTTAAGCTGAACTGACCTGTATGTGCTCTCACCGTTATTGTTCAGATAATAGTGAAAATACCCGTCAGCCTGAGCATCGGTTTTTGTGGTGGCAAAATCGTCCTTCCCATGCCTTTCAATATACTGCAGGCTGAGCAGGCCGCCGAACAGTTCCTGATCCGCCCCGACAGAGTATTCATCGGTGTACGGAGTCTTAAGATCAGCGTAGTTGTACTTTATATAGCCGGTGTCTGTTGTCGCCATCCAGTCCACAAGCTGGTTCTGGTAGGTTGTTCGGAACTCGGTGTAGCTCGGTGTTCTGCCTGCGCGCAGTTTATTAAGAAGGAGCGTTGTGCCGTAGTATCTGTTGAAACCTGTGAAAACGACTGTTTTTTTGTCGCCGAAAATGTCGTAGGAAGCTTTCAGCCTTGGAGCAATGTCAAAGTTTTCCATATAGTCGTCATATGAGAAACGAAGACCTGCTCTGAGACCGAACCGCCCGACAGAGTAGTCATCCTCAACATAAAAGCTGTACTCATTGAGCTCAGCCTCAACATAAGTTGCGGGTGTTATTTCACGTTTACTGAAATACTGTTCCCCGTCAACGCATGTGTCAGTACTGCCGTCGCAGATAACATCCGCATTCAGCACCGCGCCATTATAAACTATACCGTCATTAGCCCTGTCAAAAGTTCCGCCGGAGCGGGTTACGGAGGCTCCGTAGCTGAGGGAGTGCAGACCTGCCAGTTTAAATTTGCCGACTGTGTGATCGATTTTAAATGTTGCTGCTTCTTCCGTTTTGTCTATGCTGCCGTAGCCGCCCTCCCTGCTGAAACTTTCACCGGAACCGGATTCGCTGTCAACGGTGTAACCCCAGGGTTTGCTGCCGCTTGCTACCCATGCCTTGTAAATATCATTTGCCTCTTTACTGTTTTCCGAGGCCGAAATATCAAAGTGCAGGGTCAGCTTGCTGTCGTTCTTTTCTCTCACATAATTAAGCACACCTGAATATCCGCCGGAATTTACTGTGTAGCGGCTGTTTCTGGTATTTGCGAGAAAGGTTTCAGCCTCATAGGGAGTGTATGACGCAAGGACTTCCAGATAGCTGGAACCGTCTATGTTATGTACACCTTTTATGAAGAAATTCTCTGATCTTCTGTAGTCATTTTCCCAGCGTCCGAAGCTTCTGAGGGGTATGGTGGATTCATTTCTGGAATAGCTCAGCAGAAAGCCTGTGTTATCAGTCACTGGCACATCAAGGGTAGCTGTGTAAAAATGCTTCTCGAACTTTGGCTGGTTTTTTGAATTGCTTGAGCTCTCAAAACGCTCACGGTTATCAGGGTCCACATGAAGCTCGGTCCATTCAGAACGTGTTGTTCTGTAGGAGATTTTACCGCCGAACTCCTTTGCGGGCATCCTGGTTTTAACATCAACAGCACCGCCGAGAAACCCGCCGTAAGATGCAGGAACATTACTATCAAATAACGTAATTTTTTCAACGATTGAAGAATCTATGAAGAACTTCTGCGCATGTCCTCCCACATCGTTTACACGGTAAATGCTGTCACCCGCAGGGTCAAGAATGCTTGAGTTGTTCATCCCGTCAACCATATAAAGGTTCTGGTAGGGTTTACCCCCCGAAATTGAAAGTTCTTCCGGCTTGATCTCTCCCGCTGTCAGCGAACTGCGGTACGATTCATCAAACTGAACGGAAGGTGCCATTCTCAGAAGGTCAGTGATGTTGCCGTTCCCTTTCGGCAGAAGGTCTATGTATTCTCTGGTGATCTCCGTCTTCCCTGATACATTTTTCTCACGGAAGCGTTCTCTCACTTCAACATCATCAAGTATAAAAACATCGTCAGCGGTATATTTTTCCTCTGAGGTGTTGTCCGCGGCTGAGGCGCTCAAACAGTAGAAAGAGATAAGGAGAGCCGTTAAAACGGCTCTCCGAATATGTACTAATGCGCTCATCATTGTTTAATCCGCGTAAAATGGGGTGGTATCGGTGGTATCCGGCTTTCCGTCGCCGTCAGAATCATCGTCAAGCACAAGACCGGACGCAGCTATCTGCTCAGAAGTGGCGGATGGCAGGAAAAAGTCCGGCTTGCCGTCTTTATCCGTATCAACAAAAGCTATGGAACTGTCGGGGAAGTCATCGTGATTAGCGACAGCGTAAGCAATATCTTCAATAGCTGAATTTAAATCAGTCGTAGTCTCATAAAGCTCTCTGGCTTTTTCGTAAGCCAAATCAACAAGCCCGAAATCAGAATATTTTCCTATAATGTATCCATAATGGGTTGTTCTACTGCTGGCTGTTGATATTTCCTTAGCAGTGGCCGCAGACAGTTCAAGAACATTTTTCGCTTTTTCAACCTTTTGAAGATCGTTGTACAGAGATGCCATCATGTTAAGGGCTATCACCTCTTTGGAAGCAAGAGTGTTGTCAACCGTTCCTGTGGGGTGGATACCGAGCCCATATGTGATAGATACATCAATGAGATCTTCCGCTGCTTCGGTGTCGCCGATCATCAGCTTGTCTTTCGCCAGAATTCTGTAATAGTCAAATTTATCGATCTCAGGGTAAGATGACGTATCAATAAGCAGGTTTTTGGCGTAGACCTCGTTCGCTTTTGCTGTGTTGCCGAGTTCAAGATAATATCTCGCAGCCGCTGAGTAAGCGTTCGCTTTTGCCACAGAATCAACGCATCCGTCGACGTAGGCGTAAGCCTTGTCAACCATGGCTGCTGCCTTTACCGTATTGCCTAAATCCATATAGAGTTCGGCAAGTTTCAGATACCCGCCTTCATAGGCGTATGTGTCATACCCTGAACTGGAGTAATTGCCTGCGAGACTGTTTATATATGTGTTGTAGCTGAGGCTGTTGGTATCTATATATGCCTTAAGCGCATCAAACTTCCCTTCAATATATTCAAGAGCGGCAACGGCAAGCTCAGTATCGCCTGCTTCGATTGCGGAAAGCGCTATACCGGGGTTGCTTTTATTTATCCCCAGATACAGCCATGAATCAATGTAGTCGCCTATGGAAGTAAAATCGCTTCCTATTGGTATTGCTGCTTCGTAAAAAGAAACTGCGCTGGCAAAATCTTCCTCAAGAGCCTTTATAAACCCTATACCTTTTGCAGCATTCTTTTTACTGGAAGCAGTGGTAATTGTGTCAAGAATGGAAGTTGCCGTATCTTTGCCGCCTGCCCAGTAAAGGTTAACAATTATGTATGCTGTGCTGTTCTGCCAGAAGGTTCTTCCGTCGCCAACGTCAACAAGTCTTTTAGGCTCATATTTATCGTTATAATACTGAACTGTTTTCGCCTTGAGCCCCAGAGTCCTGTAGTAGTCAAACGCATTTCTGTAGTAGCTGTAATGTATCGCGTATTTCCCGTTTGTCCCTGTGGTCATAAGCGGCATATCTTCCAGAAGAACAAACATATAATCAGCAGCGGCCTCAGCTTTGGCAAGATCTCCGTCTGCTATATGGGACTCCACAACGGTTTTCTGAGCATTCAGAAGTCTGGTATACCCTGTGCGTTTTGTAGCCTCAACTGATATGTTGTCAACCTGAGTCTTAAGCCAAGCAGTCAGCCTTTCGGTTTCGTCACTTCTGCCAATCGGTGTAAACTCCTGCGCAATCTCGGATACAAGAAGAATCTCGGCCGCAGTCGGGATATTATCGCCCCTTGCTTCATAGATTAAGCGGAAGAATGATTCAGAAGTCTGAAGAAACGTAAAAGCCGCACTGTCATCTCCGTAAACAGAAGTATATTTGCCTAAGTACATATAAGCTTCGGATTTGCTTATGGATTTGACAAGGAATGCATCCGTGAGTTTTTTTGCTTTATCCAGAAGTCCCATAGACGCATAGGACTCAATAACTTTGAGATAAATATAATCGTTTATCTCATCATCAAAAACTTTGTTGATAAGCTTTCTGGCTTTATAATTTTGATCTATGTTTGAACTGAAATAGTAGTTCGCCCTGGCGGTGTTATTGTCTCCGGGCAGGTTTGCAGCCGCAAGAGGTACGTTGACAAACTGCACTCCGCTTTCGCTCATAATTGTGCTGAGCGCCGATGCGAAGCCGTTTGCAGAGAGAAGAGAAGCAAGCTCCGCATCAAAATCCACTGATATATAGTTATTATAGTCAACAAAGAAGCTGTTATTGAAAAGAGCAAACCTTACGGCCTGATAAATCGGGAAGCTTTCAAGGGAGAAGCTTACGCCTGATGTGTTTTCGAGCCCTGCGAGAAGCTTATCCACATTTGCAGTATAGGTATCTGAAACAGTGGCAGGCAGATTAGTTACAAGGCTTGAAACGGTTCTTCTGAATATTGCGCTCTTTTCCGCTGCCACCAGCTCTGCTATTATATCGCCCTCACCGCTGAGTCCCGCCAGAATTGCCAGTGTTTCCTCAAGTTCCTGTTTGAGCTCAGCATAAGACGATGCGGAGGTGAACTCAGCAAAAACAGCATCCAGAGCACCCGCAGCAAACACCCCGCCCGAAGATACAAAATCACCGTTCTCTATTGCTCTTGATATGGCATCAAAAGGGTTTTCCTCCCCGCCGCCGTAAGTGCTGCTGAAATCACGGTACTGTACAGCGATTTTAACAAGAAGATAAGAAGCGTGGAGAAGCTCAGGCTCCAGTGAAGGGTCGGAAAGTATATCAACATCTGCCGCTAAGCCGAAAGCTGCCCTGACTGCGTTTACAGCAGACTGAATCTCACTCTGGCTCATCCGTGAAGTCACAGAGGAAAGGTTAGAAGTTATGAGAGAAGTAAGGGGAGAAACAACTATTCCGTCAGCATTTCCGCTGAATGCGTTAAGCGGTGCTCTCAGGCTTATTGATTCAAAGCTGATACCTGTTTCAGTGTCAACTCCGCCGTGTGTTTCAATATAATAAAGAGAAAAATCGAAAGAGGAAGGCACAACGAACGAAAATACACCCGCATCATTGGTAAACCTTCGGCAGAGAAGGTTCCCCGCAACCCCGCATGTGTTAACGATTGTGTCATCGGAAATCTTTCTTATCTCAACCTGTGCCCCTGTTATAGCGGGGTCGGTAACGATGCCTGAAATGGTCTGAGTGTTGCTTCCGCCGGGATCATCGCTTCCGCCGCCGGAACTTCCGCCGCCGCAGCCTGCTGCGAGAAGCAGAAAAAGAGCTGATAAAAGTGTTATCAATTTTCTCATTCAGAAAACCTCCAAAAAATAATGAGAAGCATAAACTATGCGGGATTCGGAGATCCTCGGAACAATTTTAGAATGACCTAACTAAATAATACATCCCTAGTATAATAAGCAACATCTATTGTCAAGTTATTTCTGACTGATAAGCACTCTGTAAGCCTTGTTTGACCATGGCTTTACTTAAAAGAATGTTTGCTTGCGGAAGTGATAAAAAAACGGCGGACACAGGGAATGTCCGCCTCAGGGGTTTGAATAACAGTATCAGCATCGGCGCGGGGCAGAATCCGCGCCGCAGGGATTTACACTGCCAGTCTGCCGCATTTTTTGGCGGCACTTTTACGGGAAAGGTATCTTTTGCACTGGAGTATTCTGTCGTAACCGAGCATAACACCCAGAATAAAGTCCTGTTCATCCGTAAGCTTATTCAGGGAAACACCGAACTGCCTGACAACATTCACGCAGTTTTCGTCTCCGAAAAAAATATTGAACCTCGTGTCGTCAATGTCCTGTATGAAATAGGCTATTTCGTTCCTTTCCAGCTTTTTTTCAAAAAGAGGTCTGAGCTCCGCCTTTGCAGTGTGGAGTATAAGGCTGCGCAGCCCCTTTTTGTATTCATACAGGTGATGGCTGAAAACCTGCATATTAGCCTGCGAATGATTCGCAGATTGAAGCTACCCACGCTTTTATGCGTTCATCGGTCATATCCGCCTGATTGTCCTCGTCTATGGGAAGCCCCACAAACTCGCCGTCTCTCTCTGCGAGGGAAGCATCATAGTTGTAGCCGTCTGTGGAAACAGAGCCCACAACATTTGCTCCTGCGGAGGAGACAGCATCATAGAGTATGCCTATTCCGTCAACAAAGGTGTCGGGGTAGCCGTCCTGATCCCCTGAACCGAAGAGAGCAACTGTCTTGCCGCTGAGGTCAGAGTTTGCAAGAGGCTTCCTGAGCCCCTCCCAGTCGTCCTGAAGGTCGCCCATTCCCCATGTGGATGTGCCGAGGATTATTCCGCTGTATGAAGTAATTGTTGAAATATCTGTATCGCCTGCGCTCTGAACGTCTGCGTCTATGCTGTTTTTCTTAAGCTCTTTTGCTATTGCGTCTGCCGCGCTTTTCGTTACGCCTGTGCTGCTGCCGTAAAAAATGCCTACTTTACTCATTGGCTCCTCCTGGATTTCATTGGCTATAATTTTTAGATCAAAATACATTAGTTCATCTTCTCTAACTTTTGAACCGCAGAAAGTCAAGCAGTTTTTTTGTAAAATCCGGAGGGTTCACTCTTTCAGCATATCGTCAGCTTCGGGCATGAGAGCGGCGGCAAACACAGCCAGAATGGAGATTGCGCCTATTACCGCTATTATCCCGGCTGCACCTGTTTTTTCGGCAAGAAAACCGAGAAGCCCGGCAAACAGCGTGATAACACCAACCATGCTGTTGCTGAAAGCGGTAAAAGTAGCCTTATTCTCCGCAGGTGTTGCATCCACGAGGTATGTCTTGCGGCCGAGCCTCACTCCTGCCTCTGCAAGTCCGATCAGCACAAATGAGGCCAGAAGTCCTGCATATACAGCCAGTTGGGATGTGAGAAAATAACAGACAACAGCAACCACAGCAGCCGCAACGGATATAACCGCGCTCTGGATCATCACTGTCCGGCTGGTTTCATCTGCCGCACGTCCCCAGAAAGGGCTGCTGATCACCTGTGAAACCCCTATGGCTGTCATGAAGAGCCCCAGTCCTGCCTTGGATGTTCCCAGAAGCTCCGAAGCATAAAAAGCATAGAAAGGCACGGCTATCTCTATGATATTCAGCATTATTCTTGCGTACATATATTGTCTGAACCCTTTGTACTTCCTGAACAGGGCAAACCCTGCCGCTGTTTCCTTAACAGCATTTCTGCCGCCTTTAACAGAACCCGGATACTCCTTTATGCTCTGAAAGAACAGTGAGGAGATAACCCACAGCACTGCGCCGAAAACAAGCAGTATATAGAGAGTTGTCAGTGAGCCGCCTTTCAGCCTGCTTATTACAAGCCCCGCTGCAATTGTGAGTATGCCCCCTGCGAATGCTCTGGCGGAGAGGAGCCTGCCCCTCTGCCCTTTGTCCACTGTTTTGCCCAGAACATCCTGAAAAGCCACAGAGGCTGCTCCGCTTGCCGTGCTGAAAACAATAAGGAGAAAAAGAACCGAAAAACCCGCCTGAGCAGGAGTTAAATATATAGCAGACGGAATCATGAGCAGCAGACACAAAGCCTGTAAAAAGCCGGAAACAGTCCAGACTGTTTTACGTATGCTGAGTGTGCGGATGTAACCTGCGGTAATCATCTGAGGCAGAAGGGAGAAGGTCTGTTTGAGGGGCATCACGAAGCCCAGAATCCACACAGGAGCCCCTATTGCCTGGAGCAGCCACGGAATAACCAGATTAGGCCCCGCTGTCTGTTCAGCAAGCTTGGATGCGGCTCCGTTCATCAGGTTTGCCTTGTAATTGCGCGCGGAATGCCTGCATGCCTCTTCCGGTATGCTTTTACATGCTCTGTCCAGAGAATCGTCATCCGAAAGAACTGACTTGAAAACAGCGGTTTTTCTCATGGTGGGCCTCCATGGAAAAACCTAGCATAAAACCTGATTTCTTTAAAGTTAAGAGATAATTCTAAGAATGTCAGCGAACGCTTACAGCGCCGTACGGACAGGATATGGTGCAGAGGTTGCAGCCTGTGCAGCCCACAGACTTAACATTTACAGACAGGGTGACTTCGTTCCCTTTTATGATTTCCGTGACTGGCTCAAATATCTGGAACGGGCACATGCGGGCGCATATGCAGCATTTCGCGCACTTTTCAGTATTAATTTCCGCGCGTTTCAGAAGCCCTTCCTTCTGCATATTACGGATGAGAATATCTCCTCCTAAAACTTCCAGAGAATTAAGATATTCCCTGTGGGGAGCAGCAGTTTCCTTAACCTCAAGTACTGTTTTCTGGCGGTTGGAATCGTTTTCTCCGAGATAATGGAGAGTTTTCCCCACGGATTTTTCTGCCCCTGTTCTGAGGAAACTGAAAAACTCACGGCGGCTGAGCTTAACATCCTGATTTCCGCCAAGGCGCTCTGCCAGCCTGCTCTTTTTCTTGGGGAGCGGAGCCTCATCCGGCTTTCTGATGAGGAATGCAGCTTCTTTTCCGCAGAGTTCCAGCACCTTTGACGATGCCTCAAGCTCAGCAGTCAGCATATCCAGACAGCCCCCCGCGGGGCACGCTGAACAGTCGCCGTGAATAAACTCCTGCCTTTTAGCCCCTTCGGATGCGGCTTTTATTATCTGTTTGCGGTTTATATAGGCGAGTGCGGAAACCTTTGCCGTATTTTCGGCGGATTTTGAGCGGGCGCAGGAGTATTTAACGCTGCCGTCAGTCTTTATCTGCTCTGCCGCAGAGGCAGAAACACGCGCATCATCCGCCCTGCGGAGCGTGAATACATTATTCATGCATGCATTCACGCACTTGCCGCAGTCAGTGCAGACAGACCAGTCCACAAGCACCTTGCCGCCCGCACGGGTAATTCTCACCGCCTCAGCGGGACATACATCCGTGCATGCGGTGCAGGCTGCGTTCTTATGGCGAACCCGCACACACAGCGCACTGTTTATGACGAAATATTCGGAAAGTTTTTCAAATACACCTTCCACAACACCCATGGAATCTATTCTCAGACAAGGTCTTCCAGAAGCAGCATATCTTCCGTAAGAAAACCTTTCAGAAGGTATGCGTAGGCAACGTAGAACTGAGTATGGAGCCTTTCGCTTTTTGATATTACTTTGTCACAGAAATCGGGAATCCATTTTATTATGTGGTTGTCGTAGAACTCTTTCTGAGTTTTGAGTCTGGCTTCGGCTCCGTCAAAGTCCTCTTCCTGAATGAGCTCTGCCGTTTTTTTGCTTAAGAGTCCCATGAACTGCAGCTCAAGCGATACATGGTCCTCGATTGTTTTGTTGCCTTCCGCTTTTTTAAAGCCGTTGACGGCATAGGCTGTTTTAACTTCGCTCCATGGCTCCTGTTTAATGAGCTTTTCGGGCGAACGGTACACAGATTCATAAGTAGAAACGGAACCCTGACCGAGAATGAAAAGGAATGTGAAGTCCTTTGCCCTGTCCAGCCTGTTTTCGGCAAGCCAGCCTTCCAGATTTGATTTATCGGCAGGCAGAAAAGTGTTGAGAATCTGCGCGCCTTTTTTAAGATCGCCGTTCTCGGAAAGCTCCGCAACAGCAAGCAGGTAAGCACATGTGTCAGCGGTAAGCCTGTCGGAGAAATCGTCCGGCACATCCATGAATATTCTTGAAAAAATATTGAATGTTACGTCTCTTCCCTTGTGTGTCTCACATATTTCATTAACGTTCATAACGCCACCTCATATATCTTCATCGTAGTCAAATAAAGCCGGATTAACCAAATCTATCTTAACCTCGCGCATGTGGGAGGATTTTCCCTCTGTTTCCACAATATTGTACGTCAGCGCCACTTCCTCAACCCCTCTGAGTTCGGGAATGTATTTAGGGTGAAACTCAAGGGCATCAGAACCGGCTATACGCTGAAAGGGAACGCCTTTTTTACCGAGGAACTTCTGCACCTTTCCTGCGTTTCCGCCGTAGACACGGGCTATTTTTATAAAGAAGTCCTTTTCGGACATAACTTCAAAAGGCATAAGCTTTGTCGAGGAGTTCTGGGAATAAACCTGCGATGTCAGTTTATTTTCCAGAGAACAGTAATGCACACCCAGCTTGAGACTCTTTTCAAGAGCAAACTCAAGCAGCCGCAGGCATTCCTCCTCGCTGCCTGCAACGGGCAGACCGCCGGAATAATTGTAAGAATAAAGTACGTGGTAGGGGCGGCTTTTTATTTTAAAGCCCAGTTTTTTATATTCTTCCGCATCTGTCCACGGATAAAGGAACTCAAGTATGTTGATCCCGTCGCACTCTATCTCATCCATTTTTAACAGAAGATCCTTCATATGCTCAAAAGTTCCGGGAATTACGGGCATCTCCACCATTACGGCGGGGATAAATTTTCTGGCGGTTCTGAGCTTGTCCAGAGTTTCCGCGGGGTAGCCGTCCTTATCCATTTTCACGCTTATGCGTATCTCATTAAGACCGGCAGCGGCAAGCTGTTCCGCAAGGTCATCAGTGAGCAGATCACCGTTGGTATAAAGGCGTCTGTGCGCTTCGGGATATTTCTCCGCGGCATGCTTAAAAAAGCTGACAGCGCGTTCAGGCAGAAGGAGAGGCTCACCGCCCGTAAGGGCCACTGACGAAACCTTCTTTCCCGCCATTGAAGCATCAAGCTCTTCTTCTGCGTTATTGATGTTTTTGGTGTAAAAATCATACTCTTCCTGATTCATATTAGCGCAGAAATAGCAATCGCGGTTGCATGTCAGGGTATGAAAAACGGTTTTGGAATTTTCTCCGGTTCGGCAATCAGTGCAGGCGGGGGAGAGATAACCGTATGAAAGACTTTTTGCGTTATAGCCCTTAATCCGACTGTTTTTTAAGAGCCTCTCAGCGGCTATGCTGTTAGAGGAGGCTCCCTCGACTGCACCGATTCCCGAATCTTCAGCAAATTTCATGAAATCAGCGTACTGCAGCACATATCTTTCAGCATCCTCCCTGAAAGTTCTGTTCTTAATCAAGTCTAAGGTCTTTGCATTTATGTCTGTTATCATTGAATTTCCTTTTTAATGTCTTTACTCAGCAGACAAAATATAACTTACTCCCCCATTTCACAAGGGTTTAAAAAAAGAAATACCGCCCCCGTAAGAGGGCGGTATTTTTGGTTGTTACAGCTCCTAGTTTTTCGGTTTAAAGAAAATGGAGGGTACTGTATCTCCTGAGGTAAGGGTATTACCGTTGGAGTCCTTTGATGAATCGGGCATACCTACAGCAGTTCTCTGTGCTGTGGGGTATTTCGCGCTGATCTCTTCCACTGTGCCGAAGTCAAGGGCTCTCTGAGGGCAGGAAGCCACGCACGCGGGTGCAAGGCCGTCTTCAAGCCTGTCCCAGCAGAAGGTACATTTCTGTACAGGGTGTTTAACAGCCCAGCTTGCCTTCTTAACAGGCTCAGATTTATCATCGCCGAACTGAGGAGCGCCATAGGGGCATGCAACTGCGCAGGAACGGATGTTCTGGCACTTGTCACGGTCAACTATTACTATGCCGTCCTCTTTTCTTTTATAAATCGCTCCCACGGGGCAAGCCGCAGTGCATGCGGGGTTTGCGCAGTGGTTGCAGGAAAGTACAAGGTTGAAAACCTTAACATCAGGGAAAGCGCCGCTTTCTTTAACGCTCAGTTTTCTCCAGCTTGCCTTGCCGGGTTTAACGTCATTCCAGTCTTTGCATGCTACAACGCAAGCGTGGCAGCCCATGCATCTGTTCTGGTCAAAGTAAAATGCCATCTGTTTAGCCATGGTTCAATCCTCCCTACGCCTTCTCGATTTTGACCCTTGAATCTGTAGCAGAGGTCATACCTTTGCAGATTCTGGAAGGTCTTGCTGTAACAACTGTGTTTGCGCATCCGCCGACATCCACTCCCTGTGCATTCTTCTGGAACCAGCCGCCCTGGCCGATGCAGATAGTGTACTTGGGAACTGTCTGTGAGAAGCGCGCAGAAGCATACATTTTGCCTCTGTCGTTGCTTATAAGCACTCTGTCGCCTGCCTGAAGGCCGAGTTCGGCAGCGTGAGCAGGGTTGATTACAACTGTCTCATACACGTTGTCATCCCATACGCCGTCTGTCCAGTCACGTGCAGGGTCAAGGAAGGCAGCATTGCCGTCTTTGTCCTGTTTGTAATGTTCGTTAAGGTATGCGATGTTGTTAAGTGTTGAGTGTGATCTGTACATAAGGTGCCATGTGTGCAGGGTGTAGGGGTATGTGTTCCTTATTCCCAGCGGGTCATCATGGGCAAGCTCATCATTGGGGTTTATAGCGTCAATAGCGTGTCTTCCCTCAACTGTGGGTATGTACATACCGATGGGGTAAACGAATTTTCTTGCAGTAGAGAGTCCGTGCTGTCTGGTGTAAATCTCTCCGCCGTTAGGAAGAACTTCGGGACCTGCTCCTGCGTCGCCTGTCACAAGGTCAAGGTTCGTATGGAAGCGGGCTTCGTAGTCTTCCACAAGGTTCATGCTGTACGCTTCTATTTTACCTGTGGGGGTAAGAAGTGCGTTAGCGAGAGTGGGGTTCTCTATGAACGCTTTGTGTTTGATGAAGTACTGCTGATCAGTGTAAGTGGTATGAAGTGAAGCTACGCCTTTTTCACACCATTCGTCGTATGTCATGCCGTATGCAGTTTCAAGGGCAGGTGTCCAGCCTTCTCTGATACGCGCTTCCATACCTTCCTGACCGGAAGGGTATCCGTCAAGATACTCAGCCTGAAGTCCGAGAGCTTTTGATATGCCTTCGAATATTTCATATTCGCTGAGAACTTCACCGGGAGCATCAACAATTTTGTTCATTTTAATTGCAACTTCACCAGTACCCCATGCGTTTGCAGTACCGGGTTTTTCACCGACCATAGCAGAGGGAAGAACATAGTCAGCTATGGCTGCTGTGGTTGTAAGGAAATGGTCACAGTTAACTATAAGCTCTGCTTTGTTTTTGTTTTTCCAAATATCCATGTTGTAGTTAACATCACCGGATTGGTTGACCATGATGTTACCGCCGGCAGTGAATACAGCCTTGAACGGAGTGGTAAGAGCATTTACCTGACCATCATTCCATCTTGATTTAAGGCCTGCGTAACCGCCGTTTTCAACAGCATCGGGAATCACGAAAACAGGGAGGTTGGTTCTCTGTACAGCGTGAACGTAAGTCAGAGGTGAAGTAACCCTTGCTGAATTGTACAGATAAGTCTGGCTTACAGCGTTGCTTGTATTTCTGGACATCTGTACGTTAGGCAGAGTGGCTGATTTGTTGTTGGCGTTTCTGCCTGAACTGCGGCCTCTTGCACCGATGTTTTTAGTCATTACAGAGAGAACGCGGTTAAGCCATATAGCCTGCTCGCCTTCTGTATGTCTCTGGTAGCCGCCGCCGATCCATGTTGTAACCTTGTTGTCAAGGTACATGTCAGCAAGCTTACGGATTGTAGCAGCAGGAACACCGCATATTTTTTCTGCCCATTCGGGAGTTTTAGCTCTCTGTCCCCAGATATGTACAGTTTTACCGTAAAGTTCGTCTTCAGGGTTAACTTCATAACCGATAGTGTCAGGGTAGATTGAAATACCGTTGTTATGACCAGCTGTCACAAGTGAGTTTTCGTTACCGAGTATGAATGCTGAAAGTGAAGCACCGTCAGAGATTTCATATTTTGCAGCGTCAACATCAGTGCGGAGCACACTCTGTCCGTTGTCGAACAGACCGTACATACGGGCATTTATCCAGGGTATGTCAAGATCGCCAATACGTGCTGTAAGCAGGTGATAGATCATGCCTGAAAGAAGCGCAGCATCCGTTCCGGGAAGAAGGTTTACAAAAGTGTCAGCGGAAGTTGCAGTAGCTTTTGAGTATCTTGAGTCAACAGAGATAACCTCAATGCCCAGCTCTTTGATCTGCTGCAGATACCAGCCGGTGTTTGTTCCGAAAACTGTTTCGTTGGGGTTGTAGCTCCAAAGAACAAGCTTGTCGGCGTATTTGGCATCCTGACGGCCGTTGCCGAGGGGAGTACCTTCGCTGGCGCCTTCCATGAATTTCGCCATGTGCTCAAGTGACGGGAAGCTGTAGTTGGTGTAATACGATGTGTAGCCTCCGTTGAGCATGAGCATTCTGTTCAGAGAGTTTCTTGCCCAGCCGCTTGAGTCGCCTGATGAGTAGATCGAGTGGAAAGCATGGTTTCCGTACTGTGCTTTGATCTGCTGCATTTTAGCTGCGATCTCAGTGAAGGCCTGTTCCCATGAGATTCTCACGAAGCCGTTGATGTCGCCCCTGTTACCTGTCTGTTTCAGAGGGTAAAGGATACGGTCATTACGGTAGAACCACTGCTTACGTGAACGGCAGCGTACGCATGAACGGTATTCAGGGTCGTCACCGTTGCTGATGCCTTTGTCGCCTCTTTCATCAGTGGTGATTCTTTTGATCACGCCGTCTTTAACGTAGTATTTGCTCACACAGCGGCCGCCGCAGTTGTGGGGAGTTGCGCCCATGATTGTGGTTTCAGTAATGGAAGGAGGTGTCGGACGGTTTTCCTCATCCTCTTCCATATAAGTTTTGCCGCCGTCGCCTGAACCGCCGCAGCCGTAAACAGCAGCAGTGGCACCTACTGCACTCACTCCCTTAAGGAAGTCACGGCGGGTTACCTGGTTAAGTTTATCTTTAAGGCTCATAATTATCTCCTTAT
>JAEWZN010000011.1 GCA_023395255.1 Deferribacteres bacterium | reverse complement strand
TCCGAACACAGAAGTTAAGTCCTCCAGCGCCGATGATACTTAGCTAAGAGAGAGCTTGGGAGAGTAGGTCACTGCCAGAGATTAAAAATATGAAAGCCCGATGTCGAAAGATGTCGGGCTTTCCTGCATTTTAGGGACACTTTAAGTCATTCTGAGGCAAAGCCCGAAGAATCTCTTGTGTCACTGCGAGGAGCGGTGCGACGCGGCAGTCTCCAAAATATACTGAGAGATTGCTTCACCCTTTGAGGTTCGCAATGACGCAAAAAGTTCAAGCAAGAAACTGCACCGTGCGTAACGGAGAACGGATAGATTTATCGGTTTGATGTGCCAGGCTCAGAACAGCATGATTATTTTCATGCCGCCGTTACATTTTTCGATGGAAAGATTGCCGCCGTGCTTTTCCATTATAACGCTGGCGATTACTATTCCCCAGTAGTCAAAGCTCTGTGAGAGCATGTTGTGGTTCCATGGCTGGCACATTGTCTCCAGCACAGGCTGCGGAACGTCCAGATCATCAACGTAGATGCTGATAGCGAACCTGCCGTTGAGAACTTCTGTTGTAATCTTGAAGTTCATGGGCGGCTCATCGCCGAAGTAGCGGATGGTGTCTTTGATGATGTAGCAGAATCCCAGCTTCAGGAAGTTTTTGTTGGCTTCCATACGGCATGAGCGTGTGAACCTGAAAGTGTAGTCTATCTCATAATGATCAAGGAAGTTATAAAGGAAGGCTGAGAAGGTTTTATCAAACTTTTTCAGGGCTATTGCGCGTATGAGTCCGTGGAAGAAATCGGCAATATCCAGATTGTCCGTATATTTAAGATTGATTACGTTCGTGTAGTCATTATATCCGGTAACTATTTCCTCAATCAGCTTAAATTTGTCATCCACAATCTGCCAGCGATGCTTCATCATATCCGTCTGGTCGCCGGATTCCTTTATTTTTTTCAGAAAACCTCCTGCAACAGTGAGGGCATTGAGAATATTATGAGAAAGGTGTCTGGAAAGACCGGATACTATGGCCTTTTCCTCAAGATACTTCATCTGCTTCTCAAGCTGGAGCTTGCGGCTGATGTCCTGAAAAATAAGCTCATAGTGTATGTCTTTCCCTTTTATCAGGGTCATGTACCCCTGAATATCAATGTATTCCCCGTCACGTTTTTTCAGACGGGCGTTTATGTCGCCGATAGTGTCTCCTACCAGTGTTGTGAGCCCCTCAATAAATTCCGCGCGTTTGCCTGATTCAAGGAGGAGGACAAAGTTCATCCTCTCTGTCTGCTCTTTGGTGTAACCTGTGGTAGATGAAAACTTGTTGTTGGCGAAGATAATTTCCCCGCCTTCGTTAATTTCAACTATACTTTCCCCGGCAGAGTTTATAATATTTTCCAGCTTATTCTTAAGAAACTGGATTTGGTTATTCTTGCTTTCTATCAGATTATAAAGCTCCACCAGTCCCTTGTTTGCCTCGGAAAGCAGTGCGTTCTGCTCCTCCAGCGCTTTGAGCTTGTTTATGCGCGGGGAAGTGGAATAGCCCTTTATCAGCAGCCTGAGGGAGTTTATGATAAACTCCGTGGACTCAGAAGGCGAAATACAAAGCACGTCATGGTATTTTTCGTTGGTGATAAGGATGTTGACCTTATCCCGTGCGGTATTCTCATAGCTGTCCACAATAAGAATGTCAGCCAGATCGGAGCTCGGAGTAAAGGAAAACTGTCTGTTCAGACCGGAGTCAAGCTCAGGGTAAAGCCTGAGGCTCTTAAATATTCGGGCTTCCAAGCTCGAATATGAGTTCCTGTCTGATTGATTCGAGTGTTTGCTCATCGGTTATTTTTTCTCCGTTGAGATCCGTCAGGTAAAACGAGTCCACTACCTTGTCCACGTCTGTGGAGATTTTTGCCTTTATGAGGTTGAGGCCAAGCTTTTTAAATATTCCCAGTATGTTATAAAGCAGACCCAGCCTGTCCTCCGTAAAAATATCCAGTATGGTATATTGGCCGGATATTTCGTTATCGAAGACAACTTTGTCCTTTTTGTAGGCAACGGATGACTGTTTTCTGCCGAATACAGCCTGTTTGTTTTCAAGCGCACGGTCAATGTCAAAATTGCCGAGGACGGCTTCTCTGACCCTCTTAACCATATTATCACATTTTTCTTCAATGCTGTCGCGCTGATCCCACGGGTTCTGCACAATAAGTTTGTCGATTGTGATGTTGTTGGCGAGGGTATTTATCTGCGCCCACATGATGTTGAGCCCCAGAGAGGAGAGGGCTCCTGCCATACGGCGCAGAACACCTGCATAGTCCTGCGTGCAGACGCTGATCTCAATGCCGCCCAGATCTTCGCGGAGCTCGGTTTCTATTATAACATCATGGCTGTTTTTCACTTTTACAGCCAGATGGAGCAGACGGATGATGTGCCCGACTGAACTGGTGTATAGGAGTTCCTCATCAATGCTTTTTGCGAGCTCGTTAAGCTCCTCACTGTCGGCTGTGCGTTCAAGGAGTTTTTCACGTTTTCTGGAGATCACCTTCACCTGCTCATGCTCAAGGTTTTCCGTATCAAGGCTGTTCAGCGCCTTCTGATAAAGCTCACTGAGAAGAGTATGCCGCCATTCGTTGAACACCTTGCCCCCCACTGCGTTCATATCTGCATAGGTGAGGAGGAAGAGAAGCCTGAGCTCCTCCTTTGAGCTTATATAGTTGAGGAAATGCCTGATTACCTCAACATCGTGTATGTCCCTTCTCTGGGCGATTTTGCTCATGAGAAGATGGTGCAGCACGAGGTTTGAGACTGTGTCTGTATCGTCCATGCTCATGCCGAAGCGGCGGCAGATTATTTTGCTCATGCGCGCGCCGACTTCCGAATGGTTTTTCCCCTGCCCCTTGCCTATGTCATGGAGGATGATGGAAAGAGCCAGAAGATCCTTTCTTTCAATCTGGTTAAGCACTTCAAGATAAATTGAGAGGTGCGGCGGATTATCCAGCAGAAGCCTGTCAATATAGCCGAGGGCGAGGAAAGTATGCTCATCCACAGTGTAGTGATGGTAGTAGTCGAACTGGGGCTTGCAGTCAATCTCTTCAAATTCGGGGATCATGGCCTGCAGCACCCCGGCCTTTGCCATACGGGAGCATATTTCGGAGGAATCCGGGAAGCGGGCAAGAATCTTGAGAAAAAACTCGCCGTGCTGGCGGATATATTTCCCGTCTATCATATAGAGGCTGGCGCGTATGGTATCGTATGTGCTGTCGGAGATTTTCAGCCCCTGAACAGAGGCGAACATAAAGACAGTCAGCAGCCTTTTGGGTTTTTCTGCGAACACATTCTTGCTTTTGAGGGTAAGCTGATTGCCGTATTTTATGAAGCCTTCGCCAAGTTCTGACATCTTAACCGATTTGCGGTGAAGCATCTTGAGAGTAAGCTCGGCCATGGTGCGGTTGATTACTCTCTCTGTTATTTCGGCAATGGTTTTTGCTGTTCTGTAGTAGTCGCGCATGAAGCTTTCAACGCTCATAATAGTTGATGTGGAGCGGTAGCCCAGCACTTCTGCCAGATCCTTCTGCGCGTCAAGGCTCATTATGTCGTATTTTCTGTTATGGTAGTAGTGCAGTTCATTGCGGATTCTGAAAAGGAACTCGGAAGCCCTTTCGAGGGATGTCAGTTCATCCGGAAGCAGCATGCTGTTTTCTATCAGTGCCTTGAGAGAGCTGGTCTTGTATTGGATCTTGCATATCCAGCAGATTGTGTTTATATCCCTTACACCGCCGCTTCCTTCCTTTATGTTAGGTTCGAGGCGGTAGATGGAGTCGCGGAACTTGCTTGAACGTTTTCTGACCGACTGAATTTTGCTGAGAAGAAAAGCGCTCACCCCTTTTTCCGCCAGACGGTCATTCATGACAGAGCGAAACAGATCGTAAACACGTGTGTCACCGATGAGAAAACGGTTGTCTATGAAGGATGTGCGCACTACATCATCCTCAAGGGCGGCATCCGCCACTTCGCCTATCTCCTTGATCTGGATTCCGGGGTTAGTGCCTATGTCCCACATGTCCGTGGTGAAGAGACTGAGAAATTCCTTCTGTTTTTCAGTGAGCTCACCCTCATGAAGTATCAGGAGGTCAATGTCTGAGTGGGGAGCCATCTGTTTGCGCGCGTATCCGCCAAGCGCAAGGAAGGAAAACCCGCCCGCATACCATGAATGCTTCTGAACAAGGGTCATAACAAGCTGATCCACAAGCGCGGTTATGTTTTCAAGAACTTCCTTCGCGGTGCGTCCTTTTGTTCTGCTGTCCTCTTTTATGCGGTTCCATTGTTCTTTGTAGCTTTTTTTTATGTTGTTTGCGTCAATCATGTCATCCTATTGGTAAACAAAATTTTCAAAATATATGTCTTTTGCCGCTTCCGGACCGTATGCCTCGGTCAGGGTTCGCTCTATATTTCTTTTCAGTATGTTTTTGCCTTCGGGAGTGTCCAGAATGGATGGGGCTGTCATGCTGATGGCTTCCGTTACGGCTGCAACAGTGTTGCCTGCTTTGCCGCCCATCTCCTCCGCTGCTTTTTTGCTGCCTGCGCTGATTGTGACATCAAGACGCACATAGACGCTTCTGCTCCCTTCGGAGGTGGTTCCTATCACGTCCTTAAGCTGAACATTGTACTCATCTCCAGTTTTCACAACCTTAGCGGAGTATGACTGAAAGATGCTTTTATTGTTGTCTATTATGTTTTCAAACATAGGAACGAAGCTCTGCCTGAACTGAAAGATATACATCATCAGCAGAACGGCAAGGATTATAAAGAGTGTGCGGAGAAAGTATTTCTTCATATTCCCTATTTTAGCAGATTAAGAGAAATGAGAAAATAGAAAAGCCTTCCTTTTTGAAGGCAAAGGATATATGGTTGCACCATATTCCATATGGAACGCGGATTGTAAATGCAAAAGGCATCCGCTCCTCTGCGGAACGGATGCCTTCCAGGTTTATAATAGGAAACCTACAGGGTTCTATAATTTAAAAAACAGACGGATCTCCACGATCAATGAATATTTATATTTATACCTTCGGATGCAAAGTTAATCAAGTGGAAAGTGAACATCTCATCGGCAGAGCAGGTGAGAACGGTTTAATTGTTGTTAATGAAGCCTCTTTGGCTGATGCCGTTATCATAAACTCCTGCGCGGTAACTGAACGTGCGGTCAATAAGATGCTCTCGCTTTTACGTAAAATAAAAAAGGACAGGCCCGATGTTTTCGCTCTGGTGACAGGCTGCGCAGCCGACCTGCTGACGGAAAAACTGAAAGAGAGCGGCACTGACGTTGTCGTCACCAACGCCGGAAAGAAAGACGCTGTTGAGTACCTTCTCGAAAAGCGTGACTTCTATAACTCCATAGAGACAAGAACCGTGCTTGACATAGGCTACACGCCCATGAAAAGCCGCACAAGGGCGTTTGTGAAAATTCAGGACGGGTGCGATTCCTTCTGCTCGTACTGTATCATCCCCATGCTTCGCGGCAAGCCTGTGAGCAAGCCGGAAGATGATGTGGTGAACGAGGTGACAAGGCTGATAGCAGAAGGGCACAGGGAGATTGTTCCTGTGGGAATACATATCGGCAAATACGGACAGGACACGGGCTCAAGCCTTGCTGCGCTTCTGGAAAAGCTTATCGCCGTTGAAGGTGATTTCCGCATTCGCCTCACCTCAGTGGAACTCAATGAGCTGGACGGCAGGCTTGAGGAGATTTTTCACAGTGATAAAATATGCAGACATCTCCACATACCTCTTCAAAGCGGCTCAACGGAGATTCTGAAAAATATGAACAGGCATTACACCGCGGAGGAATACATAGCTAAGGTCTCCGCTTTTAAACAAAAGATAAACGGCCTCACTGTGGGTGCTGATGTCATAACAGGCTTTCCGGGGGAAACAGAGGCTCATTTTGATGAATGTATAAATACCATATGTTCATCAGGAGTTGATTTTCTCCATGTATTTCAATATTCTGACAGAGAAGGAACGGCGGCAAGCAGCATGAAGGACAAAATAAAGGGCGCTGTGAAAAAGGAGCGTGCCGAACGTCTGCGAATCCTCGGTGACAGGCTTAAGGCCGAAGCCGCGGACAGATGCATCGGAAAGTCTTTCAGGGTGCTTGCCCAGAAAAACGGAGAAGGCATTACCGACAATTATTTTGAGGTCAGTATGCCTGCCGGGTGCGAACCGAACCGTTTTTACACTATCAATATTACAGGGCGAGGGGAGGACTGCGTTCTGTACGGAGAGAAATAAATGGGAAGAAAAATTGTGGTGATAGGCGGCGTGGCCGCCGGAGCGACTGCGGCCGCAAAAGCAAGAAGAACAGACGAAAGCTCTGAGATAACCGTCCTTGAAAAAGGGAAATACATTTCATATGCAAACTGCGGGCTGCCGTACTACACTGGCGGAATTATCAAGCCCCGTAAAAAGATCCTCCTCCACACCCCCGACACGTACGGAACACGCTTTAACGCTGATGTTCTGGTGAGCACGGAAGCAACCTCCATAAACCGCAGTGCCCGCACAGTTACAGTAAGAGACAAAAACGGCGAAAGGGATATTCCCTATGATAAGTTGATAATAGCCGTGGGCGGCAAAACGGTTATTCCGCCCATCAGGGGCATAGATAAAACGCCTTATTTTACCATGCGCACCGTGGATGATGCGGACGCTGTACGGAAATACATAGAAAAAAACAAGCCGAAATCCGCTGCTGTCATAGGCGGCGGGTTCATAGGCGTGGAGACCGCAGAGGCTATGATGCACTGCGGAATAAAGACAACCGTGGTTGAGGCAAAGCCGGAGATAATGCCCAATATGCCGGGAATAGTTGCCCTGAACCTCCGCGAGCATATGGAGAAAAAGGGGATAGGCTTCAAGCTCGGCGTATTTGCCCAGCGTGTTGAAAAAACAGTTAAAAATAAGATAGATATAAGCCTTTCAGACGGAACTCTCCTTAAAACGGACATGCTGTTTCTCTGCGCCGGGGTTACGCCGGACACTGCGCTGGCCAGGGAATGCGGCCTTGAAATAGGGCAGACAGGCGGCATAGCCGTGGATGACACCATGCGCACAAGTGACAGGGATATATTCGCCGCCGGGGATGTGGTGGAAAAGCTCAACCGCATCACCGGAAAAAAGGTTCTTCTGCCTCTGGCAGGCCCTGCCAACAGGGAAGGGCGCACTGCGGGCTATAACGCCGCCACGGACGGGGATATGAAGTTTCCGGGCATTGTGGGCACTTCCATAGTGGGTTTCGACGGATATTGTGCGGGACAGGCAGGGCTCACATACGAACAGGCAGTTCAGGCGGGGCTGGACGCTGATTATGTTTACACAGAGGATGCGGACATAGCGGAATATTACCCCGGTCATACATATATATTCATGATGACCGTTTTTGAGAAAAAGACAGGCAGACTTCTGGGTTGCGCCGCGTCCGGGGAGAAGGGTGTGGACAAACGGCTTGATGCTGCTTCTGTCGCCCTTTATGCGGGCTTGAGCGTGTTCGACCTTGAACATCTGGAGTTTGCATATGCGCCTCAGTTTGCAAAAGCCAAGGATAACCTGAACATCGCAGGCTTCGTTGCTTCCAATAAGGTTCGCGGCACAGGCTATGCCGTTACTCCGGAAGAGTTTGCGGAGGCTCGTAAAAAGAGCAGGGTGCAGATTCTCGATGTGCGTACTGCAAGGGAACATCAGGAGGCATGTGTTGAGGGCTCTGTTAATATTCCCGTTAATGAGCTTCGCGGCAGGCTGGACAGTCTGGATAAAAATACACCCGTGTATGTTTACTGCGCAGTGGGGTTTAGGGGCTATCTCGCTGTTAAAATGCTCCGCAATTCCGGCTTTGAGGCTTATAATGTTTCGGGCGGGATGGAAACTATAACAAGACTGCAAAAAATAGTGTAAAAATCTTTTCCTGCGGTTGCATTATTGCCGCCGCAGTGAGATATTATAATTTACCGGACACATACAGAGGGGGAACTATGGCTTGCGAACCGGGACAGGTGATCAACGCCGACGGAAGCGGGGGAACAAGAAGCTCTTCCGGTATTTCCGCCGAAAACTTCATGAAACTCGCTCCTGAAAGCATTCAGGTAATAGATATACGCACAAAAACTGATTTCGCTAAAGACGGTCTCAAGGGCGCGGTAAACATTTTTCTCCATGACATAGTGAATGAGGCGGATAAGATAGACAAAAGCCGCCCTGTTTATGTATATTGCGCTAACGGCTCCAAGGGCTCCATAGCCGTTATGGTGTTAAGGGACCTCGGCTTCGAGGTTTATAATATAGACGGCGGTATCGCCGCCTTCAAGGAAGCAGGGATCATTTAATTTAAGGAGATTTCAGGATGGATACTATTCTCAGAACGGATATGCCGAAGCTTAAATTTATCGGCAGCGGAAAGGTAAGGGATATTTATGATTTGGGCGAGCAGATGCTTATCGTCACCACAGACAGAATATCCGCTTTCGATGTCGTTCTCCCCAACGGAATACCCGGAAAAGGGAAAGTTCTTACTAAACTTAGCAAATTCTGGTTCGAAAACACAAAAGACATAGTGGAGAACCACCTCATTACCACCGAAGTGGATGAAATGCCTGAAATCTGCCGTGAATACAGAAGCCAGCTTGAGGGACGCTCAATGCTGGTTAAAAAGGCAAAACCCTTTCCTTTTGAGTGCGTTGTGAGAGGCTATATAACAGGTTCCGGCTGGAAGGACTACAAAGCCACAGGCGAAATCTGCGGCATTAAGCTCCCCGCGGGGCTTCTTGAATCACAGAAATTCGAAACGCCTCTTTTTACTCCTGCTACTAAGGCGGAAGTGGGCGAGCATGACGAAAATGTTTCCTTTGAAAGAATGGCCTCAGACCTCGGTAAAAAGGATGCGGAAGATCTCAAACGCCTTACGGTTGCCGTTTATGAGAGAGCAAGGGACATAGCGGATGCCAAAGGGATTATAATAGCAGATACCAAGCTTGAGTTCGGCATATACGATGGAAAAATAATCCTCATAGATGAGGTTCTTACGCCGGATTCATCCAGATTCTGGAAAAAAGCAAACTATCAGGCGGGCAAACCGCAGGACAGCATGGACAAACAGTATGTCCGCAACTATCTGGAAACCCTCGACTGGGACAAAAAAGCCCCCGGCCCCAAACTTCCCGATGACGTGGCTCAGAAAACCTCCGAAATCTACCACGGCATTATGGATATATTGATGAAATAGATTATTTTAAATCCCTGTCTCAAGGCAGGGATTTTTTTTAGGTTGGTAATGAGAAAGTTAATAGGGGCGTATATAAAAAGAAATTACGATATATTAGCACTAAAGATTAACTATTCGTATATATTAAGTCCAATTACTAATTATATATTTTGGGCTGTGTGGATAATAATCTTGGTTATTATAGCTGACAAAACAGAGATTAAGTTTCTTCAAAATTCTGCAAAGCAGAGCGTTGGAGCAGATATATGGAACTTAATAGGGACAGTTGGTATAATAACTCTTCCTCTTGTAATTATTTTTCCAAGAGCGATTTGGGTAAGGTGGATTTCGCATAACTTTTTTAGTTCAGCTTTTTATGCGGGAGCTTTAGCTTGTGGCTATTTTCTTGGGTATTTTATTCTTGGTTTTATTAAAACAGATGTGTACACATGTAAAACTTGGATGAATATCACCTTCTACATCGTCTCATTGGCTTATTTTATATTTTTAAATGGGGTACTCTTGTATTTTAGTTATTTAGTTGAACCTAAAGATAATAACAAATTCATTCAATCTTTAATGAAAACAAGCTTAATATTTCGATTCCTGTTAGCTATTTGTATTACTATAGTTATATCAATGGGGCTTATTGCTAGTATTTTTCTTGGTTCAACTGGCATATAAACAAAAAAGCCGCCCTTGTGAGGCGGCTTTTTTTATAGGGGCCAGTTTTATATTTTAAAAAATTACTCTTCGTTGTTTTCCAGAGCATCAAGCTTGTCTTTCAGCATGCTGCCGAGGCTGAAGCTTGAATTTCCGTCATCCATCTTCTTGAGGAATTCCTTAACTTCTTTTCTTTCGGAATCCTGCTGATGTCTTTTGACAGAGAGGATGATGCTTCTTTCTCTCTGGTCGTTTTTGATTACAACAGCCTTGATTGTCTGACCGACTTTGAACTTGCTGTCCGGCTCAATTTTGTCCACATCAAGCTCAGAAACGGGGATGAAGCCGCTGAGGTCTCTGGGGAGAGAAACAGTTACGCCGTCTTTTGTAACAGCAGTGATTTCAACCTCTGTCATTTTACCGAGGGGAAGAAGCTTGCCGACTTCTCTCCAGGGGTTGGGCTCAAGCTGTTTAAGTCCGAGGCTGATTCTCTCTCTTTCGGGGTCGATTTTAAGGACTTTCGCCTCAATTTCCGCGCCTTCTTTGAAGTTTGAGAGATCTTCGGGCTCTTCGGTCCATGAAATGTCTTTCTTGCGGATAAGGCCGTCAAGGAACTCACCGAAATCAACAAAGAGACCGAACTCAGTAACGCTTTTGATCACTCCTTTGACTGTGGAGCCTTCGGGGTGTTTATCTTTAAGCGTATCCCATGGGTTTTCGTTAAGGAGTCTGAGTGATACGATGACTTTTCTGTTTGCGTTGTCCACGCCCACAACTACGCCTTCAACCACGTCTTTCGGCTCAAGCTTCACTTTCGCGTTTTTAAGCCATGAAAGCTCTTCCTGAGGAACAAAACCGTCCACACCGGGTTCAAGCTCAAGGACAAAGCCTTTGCTCTTTCTGGTGATCACAGTTCCTTTAACTATCTGGTTGTCGGGGTATTTATCGTCAACAGCACTCCAGGGGTCGTTGTGCATCTGTTTCAGGCCGACTTCGAGTTTCTCGTTCTCTCTGTCTATGGTAAGAACAAGAACCTCAATCTCTTCGCCTTCTTTCAGGTACTGTGAAGGGTGTTTAACCACTCCCCAGCCTATGTTGTTTTTATGAAGGAAGCCGTCCACTGCGCCGAAGTTCATGAAAGCACCGTAGTTTTTAACAGTTTTAACTGTTCCTTTCAGTGCTTCCCCTTCTTTGATGCCGTCGAAGAATTCTTTTTTGTTTTTGTCCATGGACTCAGACATATTGATTCTTCTTGAAGCGAGGAATGAACGCTGTTTTTTGTTAGTTTTAAGTACTTTGCACTCGATTTCCTTACCGATGTAGGACTTGGGGTCCTGCATTCTGTTTTTGAAATCTATGTGGTTTTCGGGGATAAAGCAGTCGATGTCGTTGAACTTGCCGAGGAAGCCCTTATCCACGCTGCTTGTAACCTTAACTTTAACGGGTTTGCCCGTTTCAAGTGCGGATTCCACAGCCAGCCAGTCTGTTTCTTTTTCGATGGCTTTTCTGGAAAGTTTGATGTACCCGCCGCCGCCGGTCATCCCCTGATACATTACTTCGATTTCATCGCCTACTTTTACGTCAACCTCTCCTTTACCGCCGAATTCGGTTTTGGAGATAATCCCCTCGGTTTTGTAACCGATGTTGACGAGGATTTCGCTTTCGTTGATTTGCGCAACGACTCCCTTAACAACGGAGCCCTTCTCAGGGAGCTGGAACGATTCTTCAAGAAGCGTTTCAAAGTCCTCCATTCTCATTTCGTCATTGCTGTTAGAGTTATTCACATTCATTTCCTGACCCCTTCCAAAGTGTTCTATTACCTCATTTATGAGATCTCCCGGCGTGCTGGCGCCTGCGGTAATCCCTATGGTATCCTCTGGCATAAACTTAACGCCCTCAAGCTCCTCCGCAGTTTCTATGTGGTAGGTTCTGGGGCATATCTCGCTGCAAATGGTGAACAGGCGTGTTGTGTTGGCGCTGTTTTTACCGCCTATAACAATCATCGCGTCCACCCTGCGGGCAAGCTCAATGGCCGCAGACTGGCGTTTTTCCGTGGCGCTGCATATGGTATGCGCCGTTTCCAGCACGCGGCATTTAGTTTTAAGAATTTCTGTAATTCTTGAAAAAGTATCTTTGTTCTGCGTGGTCTGCGCCACGAGGGCGCATTTATCGAAGCCGCGAAGCGCTTCCGCCTCGGCCTCGCTTGATATTATATAAAAATCACCCTCGATGAAGCTTACTATTCCTTCAACCTCAGGGTGTTCTCTCTCTCCGAATACAACGACAGAAAAACCGTCTTTGCTGAATTCTCCAGCGGATTTCTGGGCTTTCTTGACAAAGGGGCAAGTGGCATCCACCGTATCTATGCCTTTTTCATCAAGATTTCGGTAGGTCTCTCTGGTTACGCCGTGAGAACGTATAATGACTGTGCTTTCCCTGCTGAGGTCATCCGGTGATTTGCAGACGCTGACGCCCTTTTCGCTGAAGCGTCTTACAACCTGCGGGTTGTGTATAATCGGTCCCAGAGTGCAGACGTTTGATTTGAGGCCGGATGTCTCTTCCACAAGACTCACGGCGCGTTCAACGCCGAAGCAGAACCCTGCATGTTCGGCAAGAAAAACTTTCACTAAAACCTCAGGCCTTTCGTTTCCTTTCAATCTCAGCAGACATTATTGATATAACTTCATCTATTGTCAAGCCAGTTGTGTCCAATTCCAGTGCGTCATCGGCTTTTTTCAGGGGGGCTTCGGTTCTGGACGAATCCATTTCGTCTCTTTTGAGAATATCGTTTTCAAGCTGTTCCAGAGGCACTTCCACGCCTTTTGTCTGCCATTCGGCCTGTCTGCGCCTTGCTCGCTCAGTGGGTGAGGCGGTGAAGAAAAACTTAACATCCGCCTCCGGCATAACCACCGTGCCTATGTCGCGCCCTTCCATTATGACCTCTCCGCGTTCGGCAAGTTCCTGCTGCTTGGCTGTCATGAGGCGGCGCACATCCGGCATTGCGGAAATTTCGCCGACTTTTGCCGTTATCTCAGGTGTGCGGATTATGTCTGTGACTTCCGTCTCCTTTCCGGCGATATTTATGAACATACGTTGTCCCGAAGGGGAAGGTTCAAAACGCATATCTGTATTTTCAAGGATTTTTATGAAGGAAGTGTCATCATCGGCGAATGCCGTTCTGATATATGCGCATGCTCTGTACATTGCGCCGGTGTCAAGGTATGTGAAACCGTATTTTTTCGCTATAAGTTTTGAAACACTGCTTTTCCCGCTGCCTGCGGGGCCGTCAACGGCAACCTGAAAACTCATTAAACCTCTGCCCTTACTGTGATAGTTCAGAAACGGCACATCCTGTCCGTTTCTTCACACGCTCGCGCCTTGCAAAGCAAGACTTCGCTTCGCACGGCGCAACTCCGTCCATGGAGTTGTTTATGTCATTGCGAACCCCGACGGGGTGAAGCAATCTCTGTCTTATAATAGTTCGGCAAAACCAACATCGTGTTGTTTTGCCTCACGCGCAGCCTGCACAGCAAAGCTGTTTGCTGCTTTGGTTGCGTTTGCGCTGCTCGCATTCGCTGTGCTGCGCACTCCACGGGCACATCCATGTGCCTGGCTTATGATAGTTCAGAAACGGCACATCCTGTCCGTTTCTTCACACGCTCGCGCCTTGCAAAGCAAGGCTTCGCTTCGCACGGCGCAACTCCGTCCATGGAGTTGTTTATGTCATTGCGAACCCCGACGGGGTGAAGCAATCTCTGTCTTATGATAGTTCGGCAAAACCAACATCGTGTTGTTTTGCCTCACACGCAGCCTGCACAGCAAAGCTGTTTGCTGCTTTGGTTGCGTTTGCGCTGCCCGCATTCGCTGTGCTGCGCACTCTTTCGCTTCGCGCAGCGCAATTACGTTCGTGGAGTTACAAACACAGTAACCGGCTTATTCATCTTTATCAACCCCCCCCCTCAATCCCCCTTTTATAAAGGGGGAAGCTGTTGACGCTAAAAGTAAAACCCCCTCCTTTTGTAAAGGAGGGTGGGGGAGGATTTATGCAAATATATACATTGTTATTTTTAAAAGTATTTTATGCAAGCCGCCTGTATCCTGCTTCAGCGGAAACTCACTTAACTTCTGTTTGCTCCAGAATGCTTGCGAAGTTGGGAAAAGATACATCAACGCTTTCTGTCTCGTCAACAGAAACCTTCTCCCCGAAACGCTTGCACATAAGGATGGAGAGCATAGCTATACGGTGATCGAAGAAGGAGCGGAGATGCGCCTGAACAGGTTCTTTTTTCAGCGGATATATCTTCATCCCGTCCTCAAACTCCTCGGTTTCTGCGCCAAGCTGGCGGAGGTTGTAGAGTGTTGAGGCTATGCGGTCGGATTCCTTTACCCGCAGCTCGTGGGCATCCCTTATTTCAACGGGTGAATTGGCAAACATGCCGAGAAACGCCAGAAGCGGAAGCTCATCGATCAGGTTCGCCACCAGATCCCCGTCCACTCTGCCGCCGCTGAATGACTGATGTTTTATGTGGATGTCGCCCATGGGCTCCACTGTATTTTCATAATAATTGAGCTCAAACTTTACGCCGAATGAGGCAAGGGCGGTGAGGAGCCCTGTTCTGGTTTCATTGAGGCCGACATTTCTGATGGTTATGTCCGAACCTTCAAAAATGAGCGCCGCACCGATGAAGAAAGCAGCAGAAGAAAAATCTCCGGGCACTGCCGCATCGGTTCCGGTGAGCGGTCTGCCGCCGTTTATTATAACTGTGCCTCCGTTTACGGAAATATCCGCACCGAAGCTTTTCAGCATTATTTCAGAATGGTTCCTTGTGGGCGCGGGTTCGGTATATGTCGTCCGCCCCTCAATCTGGGCTGCCGCCAGAAGGACGGAGCTCTTAACCTGCGCGCTCTTGGTTTCGCCTTTGATGTCCGCCGGGTGCATTTTAGCGGGGAGGATGGAGAGGGGAAGCAGTGTTCCGTTGGAGGCGGCTTCCATCCTTGCCCCCATGATGGAGAGGGGTTTGATCACCCTTTTCATCGGTCTCTTGCGGAGGCTGTCATCTCCGGTGAGGACAGCGTAAACCCCTGCGGGAGCAATGAGCCCGCTGATGAGCCTTGCTGTTGTGCCGGAGTTGTCACAGTTGATTACGTCACTCGGTTCCTGAAAAAATCTGTAGCCTTTGGAAACAACAATGAAACCGTTTTCGGCAGTGAGAAATTCCGCGCCGAGGGCTTTCATTGCGTTCATTGTGGCTATGGTATCGCGGGACATGAGCGGGTTTGTCACCCTTGTGCTCCCTTCTGCCATAGCGCCGAGCATGAAGGAGCGGTGAGTTATGGATTTGTCCGCCGGAACCGTGATTTCCCCTTTGACTGATTTGATCTGTCCGAAAGTGATCATTTTATGCCTCTCCTGATGCTGCTGGCTTCTTCTATGCGTTTATATATTTTGTCCTCATCTTTAGCCTCTATATCCTCCCGCCATGTTCTGAGGAAGTCTATGTAGGCATCGATGAGTCCTATGATTTTTTTGTCATTATCCAGAAATATGTCAGTCCACATGCGTGGGTTGCTGGCGGCTATTCTGGTGAAGTCCTTAAACCCGCCGCCTGTATATGCGAAAGCTTCGGGGCATACCAGGTTCACCGCCTCCACAAGGGAAAAGGCGGTAACGTGGGGCAGGTGGCTTATGGCGCCGAATACAAGGTCATGCCTTTCAGCGGTCATCACAGTTACCCGCATGCCGATTTCTTCATGGAGAGCTTTCAGGTCGCCTTCGGGAAAGCCTTCCGCAACGGGGGTGAGGACATGCACAGCGCCTTCGAACAGTCCGTTTTGTGATGCTGAAAAACCCGAAACCTCACGCCCTGCGATGGGATGACCGCCGCAGAAGTTCAGACCCAGTTCGCCCGCAAGGGAGCAGACCGATGTTTTGGTACTCGCGCCGTCTGTTACGGGGGTTGTCACCCCTTTTTCAGCGAGGGTTCGCAGCACGGACTTTGTGGCTTCCACCGGAACGCAGATGTATATGAGCTCCGGCTGAAAAGCCAGAAACTGATCAGTTTCGTCCGTCAGGGCGGTGAATATGTCAGCCCCTGCGGCTTCCGCCAGTGCGGTGGAAGAGCCGTCAAGCCCGTATACACAAAGACCCCGATCGAAGAAGGCTCTTGCGAAGGAGCCGCCTATCAGACCGAGGCCTATGATACCTATGGATTTTAAAGCCATCGTCAGCTTATTTTCTTGCCTATGGCTTCGGCGATTATTTTCATCCTTTTCATAAGGATGTCGAAATCATCGGGAACTATGGACTGGTCGCCGTCGCTCATTGCATCCTCAGGGCAGTTGTGAACCTCGATCATAACACCGTCCGCTCCTGCGGCCACAGCGGCCTGAGCCATGGGAAGAATGCAGTCTCTCCTGCCTGTTCCGTGGCTGGGGTCAACTATGATGGGCAGGTGGGTGTTTGCCTGAACAACGGGTACAGCGGAGAGATCAAGGGTGTTCCTTGTTTCCGTTTCGTATGTCCTGATCCCTCTTTCGCAGAGGATAACCTGGTGGTTGCCGCCGGCTGCTATGTATTCCGCCGCCATGAGGAACTCTTTTATAGTTGCGCAGAGGCCGCGTTTAAGCATAACGGGGGTTTTTATTGTTCCGAGCTCGCGCAGGAGGCGGAAGTTCTGCATGTTGCGCGCGCCGATCTGGATTATGTCGGTGTATTTGAGGATGTCGTCCATGTCTCTGGGGTCCATCATCTCGGTGATTACAAGCATGCCGTACTCATCAGCCACTTCACGGAGATATTTAAGCCCCTCAACGCCGAGACCCTGAAAAGCATATGGCGAGGAGCGGGGTTTGAATGCTCCCCCTCTGAGGATTTTGGCTCCGGCTTCGCTGACCCTTTTGCCTATTGCAAAGAGCATGTCCCTGTTCTCCACGGAGCAGGGGCCTGCCATTACAGCCACATTTTCGCCGCCGATTTTTATTCCCTTAATGTCGATTACTGTGGGCTCTGCCTTGAAATCCTTGCTCACAAGCTTGAAGGGCTTTACGATGGGTAGAACCTTTTCAACTCCGGGGATGGAGGAGAGGGGCTTGTCGCGGAGGGTTCTCTCATCGCCGATTGCGCCGATGATTGTTCTTTCCGTGCCTTTTGATATATGGGTCTGAAAACCGTATTCCGTAAGCTTGGTTGCTACGTGATTTACCTGTTCGTCTGTTGCGCCTTTTTTCAGTACAATTATCATCTTTATGCTCCCTTAAAGGACAGCTTTAAGCTGTTCGATGAATACTTTGTTTTCTTCTTCCGTGCCGATGGAAACCCTTATGTAGTCTTTCAGTCCGGGGCCGAGATAGCGCACTATCACCCCTTTTTTCAGCAGTTCTTTAAAGATTCTCTCCCCTTCGCCGGTTTTGACGAGGATGAAGTTTGCCTGAGTGGGTATATATTCAAAACCGAGTTTTTCAAACTCGCCGTAAAGGTAAGCTTTACCCATGCGGTTTTCACGGATGACTTTTTTGAGGTGGTCGGTGTCCTCCAGTGCGGCTTCCGCTGCAATCTGCGCTGCCATGTTGGTGTTGAATGGCTGGCGGACACGGTTCATCATGTCTATGGCGATGGGATCAGCTATGCAGTAGCCGACGCGGAGCGCCGCCAGTCCGTATGCCTTGGAGAAGGTGCGCATAATCATGAGGTTAGGGTAGCTTTTCTGCATTTTAAGCGTGTCGGGGAAGTCCGGCGCATCGACATATTCGCAGTACGCCTCATCCAGAACAACTATGGTCTCCGCGGGAACCTTCTTCATGAAAGCCTCAAGGGCTTCCTGGCTGAAATATGTTCCCGTGGGGTTGTTAGGGTTGCCGAGGAATATGATTCTCGTTTTGTCATCTATATTAGCCGCAAGGGCATCAAAATCGAAGGAGAAGTCGCTCCTTACGGGAATCCATCTGCATGAGGCTCTCATCGCCTGAGCTATTATTCCGTAAACGGAGAAAGAGGGCGAAGGGCTCATGACATGTTCGTCACGGGCGAGGAAGGTTCTCATGGCAAGCTCTATTATTTCGTTTGAGCCTGTACCGAAGATAAGTCTGTCAGCGCTGATGCCCAGTTTAGCGGCAAGTCTGGTGCGGAGATAGAACACATCGCCGTAAGGATAGCGGGACATCTCCGGCAGAAAATCTGCCACAGCCTTGATGACTTTAGGTGAAGGCCCCAGCGGGTTTTCGTTGGAGGCGAGCTTCACCGCCTTTTCTATGCCCAGCTCTCTTTCCAGTTCCTTAATCGGCTTTCCGGGCACATAAGGGCTTAAACCCTGAATCTCTTTACCTGCGAGTTTCGCGTAATCTATCATTTTTCCCCCTTGGGATATGAACCCAGCACTTTGAAGTGGGTTACGTTTTCTGCAAATTCGTCTATCACGGCTTTCAGGGGTTCTTTGTCCCTGTGGCCGTCAGTGTCCACGTAGAAAACATATTCCCACGCCTGTTTCTTTGAAGGGCGGGATTCGATCTTAGTCATGTTTATACCCTTGGAGGCAAATACTTCAAGAGCTTTGTAAAGCGAGCCTGATTTGTGGGTTATGCTGAAAACCATCGAGGTTTTGTCATTGCCCGTGGGCAGGGGCTCAAAGCCGCCTATGATGATGAATCTCGTGTAGTTGTTCGGCATGTCCTCTATGCTGCGCTCAATTATTTTCAGGTTATAGCATATCTCAGCCATTTCGGAGGCGATGGCAGCCGCCCCGGCATCCTTGGAGGCTATTTCGGCGGCTTTTGCTGTGGATTCCACATCATAAAGGGGAATATCCGCCGCATGCTCCGACAGCCATTTCCTGCACTGGGGTATGGCGTGGGGGTGCGAGTAAATCCTCTGCACATCCTCAAGCCTGCCGGACTGGTTCATCAGGTTCTGGTTGATCTCCAGATACACTTCGCCGCAGATTTTGATGGATGAACCGGCGAACATGTCCAGAGTATGGTTCACCACCCCTTCGAGGGAGTTTTCCACGGGGATAATGCCGTAGTCCAGCCTGCCCCTTTCCACAGCGTCAAAAACGTCCGGTATGCTGCGCATGGGGATAAGCTCGGCGGATAAGCCGAACTGCTTTATGGCGGCGAGGTTGGTGAAGGTTCCCTCCGGCCCCAGATAGCCGATTCGCTGTAGCTTTTCCAGCGAGAGCGAGGCGGAGATAATCTCCCTGTAAACCCTGCGGACGGCTTCAAACGGCAGAGGTCCGTCATTTATCTTTGAAAGACGCTCATAAATCTGCTTCTCCCGCGAGGGAACATAAAGGGGCTTGCCCAGCTCCTTCTTGATTTCGCCGATCTTCATGGCTTCTTTTGCGCGTGCGTTCAGAAGTCTGAGTATCTCGGCGTCCAGCCTGTCAATTTCCTGTCGGTGTTTATCAAGTTCATCCATCCGACAAATCTACCAGAACCCTCTTGTTTAAGCAAGGCTAAAGAACTGTTCAGCGGGGCTTTAACAACAATATGAGCTTGACGGGTATGGGCTGTTTTGGGATAAACTGAAAGGAACCTTTTTCCCTGAAATAAAATCAAAGGAAATATTTTGAAGATACTTGTGTTCAACCCTTCATTCCTTGGCGATTCGGTGCTCACAACACCTCTTATAAAGGCTGTGAGGCATTATTTTCCGGACAGTGCCGTGGATTTCTGCGTGCGGCCGGAGAATGCGCCGCTTTTTCAGGGGATGAAGCTGATAAACGAAGTAATAGTCTTTGACAAACGCAAATCAGCAGGAGGACTTGGCGGTATTTTCCGTTTTGCCCGCGAACTGAAAAAGCGTGATTACGATATAATAATCTCCTGCCATAAGTCCTTCCGCAGCACACTGACAATGGCTCTGACAGGCGTTCTGCGCCGTGTGGGGTTCAGGCAGGCGGCTTTTTCATTTCTTTACACCGAGACGGTGAACAGAGACATGAGCCTCCACGAGGTTGAACGCAATCTTATGCTTCTTGAACCGCTAGTTGACGGTTTCAGGCAGGATGAGGTGAAAGCGGCTGCGGGACGCGCAGAGGTTTTTGTTGATGAGAGGATAAGCACCAACGCCGCAAAATACATAAAATCCGCATCCGGCGGGCGCAGGCTCATCGGCATGAACGCGGGCAGTGTATGGGCCACGAAGAAGTGGCAGGCGGAAAAGTTCTCCGAAGTAAACGATATGCTGTATGAAGAGGGATTTTTCTGCGTTCTGTTCGGCGGTCCCGGTGATTCCGGTGACTGCGAAAGGGTTAAGGCTCACGCCCGGTATCCTTTGATGAATCTCTGCGGCAAGCTTCCCCTGGGGCAGCTTCCTTCATACATAAAGGCTATGGAGGCGCTTGTCACCAATGACAGCGGGCCGATGCACATAGCCTCCGCCGTGGGCACTCCCGCTGTGGGGATATTCGGCCCCACGGTTAAGGAACTGGGCTTTTTTCCGTATGATGATAAAAGCGCTGTGGTGGAAAAGGAGCTTTACTGCCGCCCCTGCGGGCTCCACGGAGGCAACGAATGTCCGGAGGGGCATTTCCGCTGCATGGGCGAAATCAGCGAAGGTGATGTGTTTCAGGCTGTTAAAAAGGTGCTCGGTAATGAATAACTCAAAAGATGATAACAGAAAAATAATACATGCTCCCTCCAAAGACCGCAGAACAAGAATCCTCTTCGTGCGTTTGAGCTCCCTTGGCGATGTTATACTCATCACCGGAGTGATTAAGCGCTTCAAAGAGCAGTTTCCTGACTATCTGTGCGATGTGTTCACTTCTTCTGCTTTTGCCCCGGTTTTTGACGGTCTGGATTTTGTGAACCGTGTCATAGCCTTCGATAAAAAAGGCGGATTCAGGGGGTTCGCAAAAACCGTTCAGGAAGAGCTTAACGATTATGATTATGTTATAGATCTCCACGCAAATCTGCGCTCATTTCTGCTCAGGTTCATGGTGGACGCAAAATTTCTTAAATATCAGAAGGATTCCGCCGCGCGCAGGGCTTTTGTGAAAAGCAGGAAAAGAACAGAAAGATTAGGAATGCACGTGGTGAAAAAGTATGCCGAGGCACTTAAGCCGCTGGGAATGAAGGATTACTCAGTGGAGGAGCTCCGCCCCGTTCTGCATTCCGGTAAAAGGGAGGAGGGTGGTATAGTCCTGAACCCCTTTGCCAGCAAACCCACCAAGCAGTGGGACAAGTTTCCTGAACTGGCGGAAAGGCTTGCGGGCATGGGACAGAGGGTTACGGTCATTGGTCAGGGGGATTTCCCGCAGATTGACGGTGTAAATGACCTCACGGGCAAAACCTCTTTACGGGAAATGATTGACGTTATCGCTTCCGCCTCCGTGCTGATAACCACCGACAGCGGGCCCATGCACGCTGGAGCCGCGCTGAATAAAAAGGTTATCGCCGTATTCGGCTCCACAACTGCGGACTTCGGCTTCGCACCGGAGTTTGAGGGATGTTCCGTTGCTGAGGTCAATGGACTGGACTGCCGCCCGTGCCATGTCCACGGACAGGAAAAATGTCCTCTGGGGCATTTCCGCTGCATGCGCGATATAAGCACTGACGATGTTTTAAAACTGCTCTGAGCCTGCTTTCGTTGACATTGACCGCGCTCATTGGTATATTCTTTTTCTCAAAATATAATGAACATAGTTTTTATAAATTTCAGGGGTGTATAAATGTCCGAGAAAGGCTTCACAGGCTCACTGAGCGAAGCGGAAATCAATGAACTCAAAACCGTAGCGACCCATTGCAGGGGCGACATACTGAAAATGACCACAATCGCCGCCAGCGGCCATCCCGGCGGCTCCATGTCCTCCATTGACATGTACCTCACTGTGTACAAATACGCCAACATCAGTAAGGACAACTGCAAATCCTCCACAAGGGACAGGATCTTCGTTTCCCACGGGCACACTTCCCCCGGTGTTTACAGCACCCTTGCCAGAAACGGTTTTTTCCCCGTGCAGGATGCCATAGCCTACTTCCGCCTCGCGGGCTCCATATACGAAGGGCACATTGAGCGCATGGTTCCCGGAGTTGAATGGTCAACGGGCAACCTCGGTCAGGGGCTTTCCGCCGCATGCGGAGCGGCAGTTGCGGGCAGGATGCGCGGCGAGGAGTTCGACATATACGTTTTCATGGGTGACGGCGAGCAGCAGAAAGGCCAGATCCCCGAAGCGAGAAGGTTCGCCGCCAAATACGGCTACAACAACATAACAGCGTTCATCGATTACAACAAGCTCCAGATAAGCGGCAATATAGCCTCTGTCATGCCTCAGAACATCAGAGGCGAGTTCGAGGCGGACGGCTGGCACGTTATCGAGATAGACGGACACAGCTACGCGCAGATATTCAACGCCGTTGCCGCATCCAAAAAGATAGAGAAGCCTGTTCTCATACTCGCCAACACCATAATGAGTTTCGGTGTGAGCTTCATGGAGAACATAGCGGGCTACCACGGCAAACCTCTTACGGAAGCCCAGCTTGCCGATGCTCTTGCCGAACTCGGCATTGAGAACGATCTGGAAGAGCTTAAGATTAAACGTGCGGCATTCAAGTTCAGCCACGCTGAGCATGAGCTTGTTCAGGAACCTGCCAAAATTTTCGCTGGAACCCCCAGAACATACGCCGTTACCGATAAAACAGACAACCGCTCCGCCTTCGGCGATGCTCTTCTTGATGTGGTGAAGGAGACCAAGGCTAACGGAGGCACACCTGTTGCGGTTTTCGACTGCGACCTTGCAGGCTCAGTGAAGACTGACGGAGTTGAGAAGCACTGCCCCGAAAATTTTGTTCAGGCAGGTATTCAGGAACACCACACAGCCACATGCGCAGGCGCGGCCAGTGTTAACGGTGTTGTGAGCTTCTTTGCTGATTTCGGTGTTTTCGGCGTTGATGAGGCATACAACCAGCAGAGGCTGAACGATATAAACGGCAGCAATCTCAAAGTTGCCACAACCCACGTCGGGCTTGATGTGGGTGAAGACGGCAAAACCCACCAGTGCCTCGATTATGTGGGCGCTATGCGCAACATATACGGCTTTAAGGTAATAGTTCCGGGAGACCCCAACCAGACAGACCGCGCTGTGAGATATGCAGCCGCAACTCAGGGGAACTTTCTCATAGCCATGGGGCGCTCAAAAATACCCACAGTGGCAAAAGCGGATGGAACACCCTTCTTCGCCGGAGATTATAAATTCGAGTACGGCAAAGCGGATGTGCTGACAGAAGGGGATGCCGCCTTCGTAACCTACGGAGCTATGCTCCCCAGAGCGCTGAAAGTTGCTAAACTTGCCGCAGAAAAGGGAGTTAAACTCGCGGTAATCAACATGAGCTGCCCCCTCGAACCGGACATGGAGCTCCTGAAAAAATATGCCTCAAAAACGGTTTTCGTTTATGAGGATCATAACGCAAACACGGGTCTGGGTTCAATAATCGGCGCTAAGGCGGCTGAGGAAGGGCTCGGACTCAAAGTGAAGACTTTCGGTGTGCGTTCATACGCCTACTCCGGCAACCCCGACGGCATACTCAAACTGCTGGGGCTTGACGAAGAGACTGTGGCGGCTGAAACAGTCAGGTCAGTCAGATAATAATTACATCGGGAGCCCTTAAAGGCTCCCTTTTTTTGTCAACCAGTCTCCGAATATTCTATTGCATTTTCGGAATGCGGGTATAGTTTATCCGTATTGTATATCTGAATACAATATACAATTCACATGTTTTTACTGCATTTTTAAGCGTTAAAAGGGGAACAACAATGAATGTCTCTTTCAGAATGAAAATTCTTATCCCTGTCATTGCGGCCATTATCGGTTCATTTCTTGTCACAGGAGTAATCATCTACAGAGTGGTTTACTCAGAAACGGAGTACATTGCCAAAAACGACGTGCGGAACCTTTCCCGAAGTTACGGCAATCTCTTCAAGGGCGACATCGAAAAAACCATGGCGGTTTCCCGCTCCCTTGCTTCTGCCGCCGAAACTTTTACCGCAGCCGGAGTAAGCCGTGAGCAGGTCATGGAGCACCTGGTAAAGGTTCTGGATGATAACCCGCATCTTTTTGATGTGTGGATAGTGTGGGAACCGAACCAGTTTGACGGACGCGATGAGGAGCTTGCGGGCTCAGGTGCGGCAGGTACAAACGAACAGGGTCAGTTCTGCCCCATGCCCTACAGAACCGGAAGCGGAGTCAGCAGATCTCACACCACTTCGATGTACGATGCCGGAGCAGTGAGCGACTGGTATCAGCTACCGCTCAAAGATGGTAAGCTCCACATTGCAGAACCGGCCACTTACGATTTTGAAGGGAAACAGCTTACAACGGTTACAATCAGTGTTCCCTTTGAAATAAACGGACGGATAGCAGGCGTTGCAGGGGGCGATATACTTCTGGACAGCCTCACCGACATGATGAAAGACATCAAGGTCTATGACACAGGCTACACTTTCCTCCTTTCGGATAAATTCACAATGATAGCCCACCCTGTTAAAGACCGTGTGGGCAAACCCTCAGAGGTTGTTCAGCAGATAGCCCCTTACCTCAGTGAAGGCAAGGAGCATTTTGTTGAGAAAGCAAACGCCACAACCGGCAAAATGGCTTACACTCTCTATACCCCTATCCCCATAAACGGAACAGACTACAGGTTTATTTTCGGACTCAGCGTCCCTCTTGAAGAAATATACGGTGCTCTCAGTCATATAAAATCAGCAATTGCCATGGCGGCTTTTGTCGCCGTTCTGCTTGTGGGCGGGCTCATATTTCTCATAGCGCAAAGACTTGTCAGGCAGCTTGGCGGCGAGCCTGAGCAGGTTGTGGTAACCATGCAGAAAATTGCCGACGGCGACTTCACGGCGGATCTCAAAGTTGCTCATGGCGACACAACGAGCCTTACCCATTCTGTTCATGATATGGTGGGGAGACTCAGCAGCATGATAAATAATCTCACCATTGTTGCGGACGACCTGAAAAGCTCAAGTTCCGATCTCTCAGCAGGGGCACAGGAGCTTTCCGCGGGAATGAGTGAGCAGTCGGAACGCTCCGAGCTTATCTCCGCCGCGGCAAATGAGATGTCTGCCACAACAGGCGAGATAGCCCGCAACCTTTCTGATATATCCACATTTGCACATAAAACAGCCGATAAGGCGGTAAACGGCCGCAAGGTAGTGGACGAATCGCTCAAAGGCGTTGTCAAAATAAAAGACACGGTGGATAAATCATCCGTGCTTGTTCACTCTCTCGGTGAAAAGTCTCAGGAGATTAAGGATATTGTCAGCGTGATCAGTGATATTGCAGACCAGACGAACCTTCTGGCTCTCAACGCAGCCATTGAGGCGGCAAGGGCAGGGGAAGCGGGCAGAGGCTTTGCAGTTGTTGCTGATGAGGTGCGCAAGCTTGCTGAGCGTACACAGAAGGCGACCTCTGAAATTTCCGATCTCGTTATGGGCACTCAGTCGGAGATGGACAATGTAACCAAGTCCATGGAAGGGGTGACTGGTCAGGTCAATACCGGGCTTGAATCCTCCAAACAGATAGCCGTTGTTCTCAAGGATATTGAAGAGGGCGTATCCCAGCTTCAGTCCATGGTGGAGAACATATCAACAGCAACCCAGCAGATGGCCGCAACCAGCGGACAGATACAGCAGGATATAGACTCAGTGGCCACTGTCTCCATAGAGGTTAAGTCTACCTCTGACCATCTGGCGGAGAGTGCCTCCGGCCTTGAGAATATTTCCTTAAGGCTCAGGGATATGATGGGCGCTTTTAAGATAAGATAAAGAAATCATATTGCAGGTAAATGAGGCGGGGCTTTAACCCCGCCTTTTTTTGTTAATGAAATTGTCAATAATCCCGCTTTTTGTTCATATATTAAATATGATGGTATATAATATGTTGGTTGCATATATATCTATATGAAACTTTTCTATGTTTGGACAGATATTGAAATATTGAACGGAGGTGTGTTATGAATTATCTGAAAATTTTGTTTTTACTGCTTTCTACGGCGATTTTGACAGCCTGCGGAGGGAGTTCCGGAGGAAGCGGGGAAAACGTTGAACCTATTTCTGCTCCGTACACAGGAACGTACGAGATTGAATCTTTGATTTCTACCACAACTGCTTATAGCGGAACTCTGGATTCTGGAAATTGTGATCCTTTTAAAGCGGAGCTCAGCTATTTACCGGGTCGGGCGTTAGCGAAGTATCAGTGCGGATACGATTCCACTTCTGTATATTATTATATTGATTCAGAAGATACTGTCTCATGGATTTCATGTGAAGATCCAGTCTTTGCGGTAACAGGAGATTATACAGCGGAAATAAGCTTTTCATGCACAAGCATAGAGGATGATATTTATTATGCTGAGGCCACAGTCAGAAAGATCGACAACTCATTTATTGTGCTGATTGATGAGCCCTACTGGGAAGATGCTGGTGACGAAAACTTCTGAAATATTAAGGCGGGGTATAAGCCCCGCCTTCTTGTTTACAGCAGCATTCCGCCGGAAGCCTCTATTCTCTGACCGTTTATCCATCTGCATTCATCAGAAAGAAGCGCCGCAACAGCACCGCCTATGTCATCAGGAAGGCCGACTCTGCCCAGTGCGGTGATCGAGGCGATATGTCTGTTGATTTCGCTGTTATCCCTCACGCGTCCGCCGCCGAAGTCGGTCTCAATTGCTCCGGGGGCAAAAGATACCGCACTTATTCCCCTGTGACCGAGCTCTTTTGCCAGATAGCGTGTGAGAACCTCTACAGCGCCCTTCATGGATGCATAAGCCGAATAACCGGGCATGCTGAATCTGGTAAGTCCGCTGGAGATATTCATTATTCTGCCGTTGTCGTTCATCAGCGGCAGCAGCTTTTGGGTGAGGAAGAAGGTTCCCTTGAAGTGCGTATTCATCAGGAGGTCAAACTGTTCCTCTGTGGTTTCGGCAAAAGGAGTGTTTATCCCCATGCCTGCGTTGTTCACCAGCATATCAAAGCCTGTTTTGCCGAAGTCTGCCAGAACTTTTTTTACTTCATCGGCGAAGGCGGGAAAGGTTTTGCTGTCTGAAACATTAAGCTGAAGAGCTGCGGCTTTCTGCCCCTTTGCCGCTACCAGACTGACCGTATCTTCCGCTTCCGTTTTTTTGCTCTGGTAAGTTATTATCACGTCTGTTCCTTTGTCGGCCAGTGCCAGTGCCATGCTTTTACCCAGCCCTCTGCTGCCTCCGGTTATGATTGCTGTTTTCATTTATACCCTCCGCTGGAATCTTTATACATAATGATAACCCCGTTCTGCCGTTTTTAAATACACATAACTGCTCAAGTCTTGCCCGATCCTCCGGCAGGAGCAGATATTTCTTTTTTGTTTCAAGCAAAAAAACTATACTCAAAAAATGCTAAGCAGCAGATGTGAGGGTTTATGAACGAGCTTCAGCGTCAGGAACTTGCTTTTCTGATTGATAAATACTCCGAGCCGGACCTTGTCAGCCGGACAGTGATTCCGGAACTCAGCGTGATGAAATCCGAGAGCCGGAGGATTAAGTCATCAGTGGTTTATGTGCCTTCCTTGTGTGTCATTGTACAGGGGAAAAAGGAAGTAATGCTTGAGAATGAGCTCTACAGCTATTCTCCTTCGGAGTATCTGGCGGTTTCGGTGGAACTTCCTGTCGTGGGGCAGTTGACGGAAGCTTCCAGAGAGAAGCCGTATCTTGGGCTTACGGTAGCCATAGACCCTCTGGTGATAAATGAGATGCTTATGCACGCACCGGAAGGGGGCAGCACTTCCAGAGGGCTTTTCGTAGGCAGGACAGATGAGGGGATGGCAGACTGTATTCTCCGGCTGGTAAGGCTTCTGGAAACTCCTGAGGATGCGGGTTTTATGTCGCCGCTGATACTTAAAGAGCTCTATTACCGTCTGCTTAAAAGCCCGCACGGGGCAAACCTAGCGCAGATAGCTGTCGCGGGAAGCAGCATGCAGAGGATAGCAAAGGTGATAAAGGTTCTGAAAACCGATTTCTCAAAAAATATTCGGATAGAGGAAATGGCGGAAATAGCCAACATGAGCCAGTCATCGTTTCATCACCATTTCAAAGAGGTTACGGCGATGAGCCCCCTCCAGTTCCAGAAGAGGCTTCGCCTCACCGAGGCGCGCAGGATTATGCTTTCGGAATCTGCCGATGCGGCGAGCACCGCGTTCCGTGTCGGTTACGAAAGCCCTTCCCAGTTCAGCAGGGAATATTCGCGCATGTTCGGCGCTCCCCCCGTAAGTGACATAGCAAACCTGCGGCGCGGAATCAGCATAGCGGAAACGGCAAGGTAAAACGCCCTAGTTCAGCCCTTTGATAAAACCTGCCACGGCTTCCGTCACCTTCGGCGAAACAGGGTAGGCGGGGTTAGTGTAGCTCTCCTGCTGCTGTTTCATATCCGCTCCTGCTTCCTTCATCACATGGTTGACATCTTTCAGGATGGCAAGGCGGGCTTTCTTATTTGATTTTGCCAGAAGCTCCGCATCGCTCACACTGACCTGAATGTCTGTGGTTCCCTGAACAATGAGAACGGGCATTCTCAGTCTGGCGGTAATTTCAGCCGGGTTATACCTGTACCATGAAATGACATAAGGCTGAATATCCGGCCTGAAAGCAGGTATAAGTTCAGGAGAAATGCTCTCCACTGTTTCCCCTTTTTTCAGGTGTTCATTTATTCTCTTGACCTCGTTCTTAAATGCAGGGAATTTTTCAAACTGCTCCTCAATAACGGTGTATGCGGGTCTGCCCGCGCCTGCGATGGAGACAAAGCCGTCCGCGCTGAGCTTCTCCGCTGCGGCTGACCCTATCAGAGCTCCCTCGCTGTGACCGATGACTATCAGTTTCCCGAAGCGTCCGCTCAACCGGAGGTGTTCTCCCCAGAAAACAGCATCGTCTATGTAATGCTCAATCCGCAGATCCTTTTCGGGTGTGGCGAGTTCCCTGCTTGCACCGATTCCGCGCTTGTCATAACGGAGAGAGGCTATGCCGTCTTTTGCCAATGCTTCCGCCAGTTGTTTCAGGCTGTCGTTTCTGCCTGCAAAACGGTTGTTTCCGTTTCTGTCAGTGGGGCCTGAACCTGCTATTATGAGGGCGACTGGCGGTTTTCGGACACCTGCCGGAACTTCAACGGTTCCGTAAAGCCTCCCGGTCGGGAGTGTGAGAACTGCATCCTCCGCTGCCTGTGACTGCACAGAGAAGAGAACGGTAAGTAAAAAAACAGCAACAGCAATACGCATAATTCGCTACCTCGTCAAAAGTTTGAGATGTCGAATTATAGTTGCTTTATTTCATAATGTCTTTAGCAAACAGCAGATCAATTCTGGACTTAATGTATCTTGCACACTCCTTAAAATCGTCTGAACAGGTATCAATGTCAGATTCTGTCATGAAAAACTTATAAGGCGGAATATCGAATAAGGAAGCGATTTTCTCTATCATTTCGGCAGATGCAAAACTTTTTCCTGATTCCATCTTATAAATCTGAGTTGTGGACACATCCAAAAGCTCCGCAAGGTGCTCTTGCGTCAATTCCTTGCTGTTTCTGTACTTTTTCAAGTTATAACCGAAAATTTCCTTAATCATCTATGCCTCTGATTACTATATGCCATAATAAAAGTTATTTTGACTGGACAACTGAATCATATTCTTATATACGGTAATTAAATTCAGTTAAACGGATAAAGGCTTGCAGAACAAGCGTTTAACAGTAGCTGGATACTATCTGACGGCATAGGGATGCCATGGGGGGCTGAGAAGTCCCCTTCAACTTTCATGATGATTCAGATGAAAAAGAAAAGCTGATACACAGCTTTTGAAAACAGGGAATCAGGCTTTCATTATGACGGCGGGCTGCCGTACCTAATCCTAAAAGATTATACCTCAGAATTATTTCAGCGTCATATGAACATAGGCAGATAACTGCGTATTTGCCTGCTGCGAGGAAATATTGATTTTATAGAAGGGCTGTGTGTGTGCGGTTGCCGTTATTATTTCAAGCCTTTAGCGATTATTGATTTCATGCGGCTATTATCTGCGGAGCAGACGGTTTCTATCGAAGCCTGTATGTATTCCTCAGAAGTGGTCAAGGAGTAATCAATAAACTTATACCCGTTAAAAGCACAGAGAAGGTCAAAGAAAAGACGGGTTGTTCTGCCGTTTAACTCGTAAAACGGGTGCAAGGCAATGATTTCACACTTGAAATATGTAAGTTTCTCTATAAAAATTTGTTATCTTCAATATCCTGCAGATAATTCTCATTTTCGAGCTCTGAAAATATTCTTTTTGATTGCTCTTCAACAAACTGACCTAAGCAAAAGGTCGAATCACCTTTGTGTATAGTAATTATTCTGTATTCTCCTGCCCAATCATAAAGGCCTGAGAATGTTCTTCTGTGCAGGGATTTAAAGTAACTTTCATCAAACACTGAATTATCTGATAGTTCTGTCGTAAAAATTTCATAAGCTTTTGTAAGGAGATATTCTTCAACGGCGTGAAGCTGTGCGGAATCGGATATGTTGAGTTTATTTTTAGGTATATCTGTATTTTCCAGATAAATATGGCTGAGGCTATGATGATACTTTGACATTGTACTTGCGTATTATTGCAAGCGCTGAAGCCTTGGTTTTCCCTTTGGACATAGAGTATCCTTCTATGCGCTGGCTGTTTTTTACAGCGTTATTAATGTCTTTTTGAGAAAAATTCAGTATTTTCATATTTTAAATATACCTTTGTGTAGTCGTATAATCAAGAGGAAACCTCCCTGATCCGGTTTCCTTCCGCACGGCACATCCTGTGCCTTGAGTACCCGGTGGCTTAAGGTGTTATTCTTTAGGGTCGAGAACGTCCCGCAGGCCTTCTCCCAGAAGGTTGTAGCCGAGGACAGTGATAAAAATCGCCATACCGGGGAAGAAGGAAAGCCACCACGCAAAAATTATGTTGTCCTTCCCTGCGGTGAGGATATTGCCCCACGAAGGAACCGGAGGCTGAACACCCAGACCAAGGAAGCTCAGAGCCGATTCAGTGAGAATAGCCCCTGCTATGCCCAGTGTGGCGGTTATGAAGATAGGTGTGAAAACATTAGGGAATATATGCTTGAAGAGAATTTTTGCAGTGCTGACCCCCTGAACCCGCGCCGCTGTGATGTAGTCTCTGGTGCGGACGCTCATCACCTCTGCCCGCACAAGCCTCGTTACGCCCATCCAGCTTGTAAGACCGATTACAGCCATAACATTGAACACGGACGGATTTAAAAAGGCGATAACGGCAAGTATAAGGAAAAATGACGGAAAGCAGAGCATTATATCCACAAAGCGCATGAGCACAGTGTCAATAAATCCGCCGAAATAGCCGGAAATAAGCCCCAGTACAGTGCCGATAATGACGGAGATTCCCACAGCCACAAAACCGACAAAAAGGGATATGCGTGTTCCGTAGACAACTCTGCTGAAAATATCGCGCCCAAGCTCATCTGTGCCGAAGTAATATTCAGATGACGGAGGGAGCAGGACTGATTTGAAGTCAATATACGCAGGGTCATGAGTGGCTATGAACGGCGCAAACATCGCCACAAGAACGAAGAATGCAACCACGGAAGCCCCGGTGAGGAACAGTATGTTCCCCTTTGCCTTGTCAGCTACTCTTCTTCGAGCCATACCTAATCCTCGGATCCACCGCGGCATATGCTATGTCCGCAATGAGATTGCCGGCGAGAGTGAGCATTGCGCCTATCACAAGTACGCCCATCACCACCGGGTAATCCCTCATCATTACTGCCTGATAAAAAAGCTGCCCCATGCCCGGAATGCTGAAAATCGATTCAAAAATTACGCTGCCGCCAATGAGGCCGGGCACAGAGAGGCCGATTATTGTGACAACAGGGAGCAGGGCGTTTTTCAGCGCATGGGTGAAAACAACTTTCCCCTCACTCAGACCCCTTGCCCTCGCGGCGGTGATGTATTCCTCCTTGAGGACATCCAGCATGCTGTTGCGGGCGAAACGGCTTATGCCCGCCAGTCCGCCGAAAACGGAGATCACAACGGGCATGAATGTATGTTTGAAGATGTCTGCTATTTTTCCGAAGGTTGTGAGATAGTCATAGTTGAAGGAGCGCAGTCCTGAGATGGGGAACCAGCCCTTGACCACGCCGAAGTAATACATGCAGAGCAGAGCCAGCCAGAAAGTGGGCATGGCGAATCCTGCAAATACGAAAACGGTGACTCCTTTGTCAAATATGCTGTCCTTATAATAGGCGGAGAGCACCCCAAGAGGCAGGGCGAAAAGGAATATAAGCACCATTCCGGCCACATTCAGCCAGATGGTTACGGGCAGACGTTCCTTTATCTTCTCCATGACTGTTTTGCCGTCCTGACTGAACGAATCGCCGAAGTCAAAGCGGGCAAACTTCCCCAGCCAGTTGATGTAGCGCTCCAGAACAGGCTTGTCCAGATCGTACATTTTGACAAATTTTTCGTAGGCTGTTTCAGAGAGTTTGGGGTTCATAGACGCAATAAACTGCGCCGGATCGCCCGGCGCGAGATGTATCACTACGAAGCTTATTAATGTGATCCCCAGGAGAAGAGGTATCATCCCCGCGAGGCGTTTTGCTATGTATCGGAGCATATCCACCGATTCAGGATTTATTTCTCAAAGCGGTATTTCTGATCCTTGGAGGGGACATACCAGTCTTCAATGTTGTATGTCACCCCTGCGGGAGCCGGAGAAACTTCCTTAAACCTTTTGCTCAGTGCAATCAGAGCGTTGGGAACATAAAGGAAGGTGTAGGGCTGCTCCTCAGCGAGGATCTCCTGAAACCTGTCGTAATATTCCTTGCGCTTGGCAGGGTCAAGGGCGTGTCTGCCGCCTTCAATAAGCTGATCAACCTCTGCGTTTGAGAAGCATATGAAGTTCAGCATTTTGGGGCCGCATTTGGATGAGTGCCATACATCAAAGGGGTCAGGATCAACAACTATGTTCCAGCCCATAACAACCGCATCAAATTTGCCTTTATCAATGTATTCGTTTATGAAGGATGCCCACTCAAGAACTCTTATCTCAATTTTGATTCCGACCTTCTGCCAGCTTTGCTGAACAGTTTCGGCTATTTTTGTTCTCACACTGTTCCCCTGATTGGTGAGCAGTGTAAAGGTGAAGGGTTTGCCGTCTTTGTCGAGGATGCCGTCACCGTTGGTGTCTTTCCAGCCCGCTTCGGCGAGGAGTTCCTTTGCCTTTTCGGGGCTGTACTCATATTTTTTAACGTTGGTGTTCTGCCACATAGTGCCCGGTTTGTAAGGGCCTTCCGCGGGAACGCCTTCTCCGAAGAGTATTCCGTCAATGATTTCCTGTTTAGGGGTAGCGTATGTGAGTGCCTGGCGAACCCTTTTGTCCTCAAACATAGGATTCTTCATGTTATAGCCAATGTATGCATAGCTGGAAGCCAGATATGTGTATTTGTCGTAGCTGTTTGCAAAGAGAGCCGTATCTGTCTGTTTGACCCACTGGGTGGGCGTAAGTGCCATTATGTCAAGGCTGCCGTTAAGCAGTTCCATGAAGGTTGTGTTGAGATCGGGGATAATACGGAAAATTATTCTGTCAAGGTTGGGACGGCCTTCGAAGTATTCCTCATTTGCTTCAAGGGTGATCGATTCGCCTGATTTCCACTCCTTAAACCTGTAAGGGCCTGTTCCGACAGGTGAACGCATAAGGGATGATTTTGCTGCTTCCTTCCCTTCCAGCAGGTGTTTGGGCAGAACCGCCATGCTCCAGCTTAAAAGAGCAGGCGCGAAGGGTTCAGCATAACTGACCTTCACAGTGAGGGGGTCTATGACCTCAAACTTTGTAACAAGGCGGAAATCCGCATCGTAAGAGGTGGGGGTATTGTTGTCGATCATGAAGTTGTACATAAATTCGACATCACTGGCGGTGAAGGGTGCGCCGTCATGCCATTTTACGTTATCCCGCAGCTTGAAGGTTATGCTTCTGCTGTCATCCGAGATTTCCCATGACTCTGCCAGATCGCCTGTTATATTAAGGTTTTTGTCCAGCTTCACCAGACCGTTGTAGATGTATTTAGCCACATCGTGGGAGGCGCTGTCTGATGTGATGTTATAGATCAGCCCGGAGGCATCCCCAAGGCTGGAGGTTACGAGGGCATCGCCTGCGACACCCTCTCTCGCTTTACGTTTTTCCGCGGATTTGCCGCCTTCCTTGTTCTTGTCCCCGCATCCGGAAATTACGGACACACATAAAACTGCAAGCAGCAGAAAAACTAACTTTTTCATTTTACTTTGATTCCATCGGTACTTGGGGCGCCGCATCGGAAGGAGCCGCAGGGGCTGTCTGCTGAAGGGGCTGAGGAATCCTGTCTGTGATGCTGCCTGATGATCTCTCTTTTGACATAACAGCGAGACCAAGAGAAGTTATCATAAAGGTTATGGCGATTACAGATGTGATTTTGTTCATAATGTTTGCAGGTGCGCCGGGGCCGAAAAGGCTGCCTGAACCGCCGCCGAGAGCCGCTGAAAGCTCAGAGCCCTTGCCTGACTGGAGCAGAACGGCAATGATAAGGAGCATACAAACAAAAATGTGGAAAACGAGAAGATAAGTGTACATTTAAACTGACCTCTTTTATTTGCTTGAATTTATAATACCGAGAAAATCTTCGGCCTTGAGGCTTGCGCCGCCCACCAGAGCCCCGTTAATATCGGGCTGGTTCATAAGGCCTTTGGCATTGTCGGGTTTAACGCTGCCGCCGTAAATAATTCTCAGTTTGTTTGCCATAACGGGTCCGTAGAGGCTTTTCAGCATCTCACGGATTTTGGCGTGCATAGCCTGCGCGTCTGCGGGGCTTGCGTTTACGCCTGTTCCTATAGCCCAAACGGGTTCATAGGCTACAGTAACCTGCTCTATTTTGTCAACCGGTACATCCTTAAGCCCCTTTGCGACCTGAGCCGTGACGGTTTCGAAATGAGCGTCCGCCTCTCTCTCAAATAGGGTTTCACCCACACAGAGAATGGCATTCAGCCCGTGACTGAGGGTAAGGCGCACTTTTTTGTTTATGATCTCATCGGTCTCACCGAAAATCTGTCTGCGTTCGGAGTGACCTATGATAACCGTTGTTACGCCGACGGATTTGAGCATGGATATGGAAGATTCCCCGGTAAAGGCTCCCTTCTCCTCTGCGGATACGTTCTGTGCCGCTACGGTAAGCCTGCCTTTGCTGCTGGCTATGGTCTGCTTAACGGGGTAAAGAACGGGGAAAGCCGGAGCAACGCCTACATCCACGCTGTCGTAGTCTATGCTTGCGTGAAGGAGCTTGCCAGTGAGTTCTGTTCCTTCCGCAGCGTCAAGGTTCATTTTCCAGTTGCCGACTATGTATGGCTTCATCATTCCGCATCACCTTTCTTGGGGACAGCGGTTTTCAGGGAGCCGCCCATTTCAAGGCTTCCGTTGAATATAACCCCTTCCTCCATCTGCACAGCAGCGGAGCGTATAGTACCTGTGACATTTGCGGGCTTATAAAGTTCCACTTTGTTTTTAGCGGTTATTGTTCCGTCAAATTTGCCGGAAATTTTCACCTGTCCGGCTTCTATCTCGGCTTTGACATTGCCGGAGTTGGCTATAACAAGGGTGTCGTTGGTCTTTATGTTTCCTTCAAAATTACCGTCCATGCGCACAAGCCCGTCAAAGATGAGTGTTCCCTTGAAGGTTGTGTTCTTGCCGAGAAAAGCGTCGATGCCGCCGTTGTCTTCTTTTCCTTTGATCATTCTTCGCCTCTGATTCTTTTTATGATCCGGTCAAGCTCATCGTCCGAGCTGTATTTGATCTCAATGGTTCCGCCGTTTTTAGCCGTTTTAAGGGTTATTCTGGTTTTGAAGAACTCCTCAAGCTCATCCTTGAGACCCATGAGAAAAACATCCGCCTCAGCAGACTTTTCCGTTTTCTGCGCGGGCTCTTTTTTGAGCTTGGCAACCAGACGTTCCGTTTCGCGGACGGACAAAGCGCCTTCGATGACTTTTTTCAGCGCGCTTATTATCTTCTTATCGTCATCAAGTCCCAGAAGCGCCCTTGCGTGCCCTTCTGTTATAAGGTCTTCCTTCATCGCTTCCAGAGCCTTGGCAGGAAGGTTCAGAAGCCTAAGGGTGTTTGCGACCGCGCTTCTGCTTTTGCCTATGACCTTTGCGACCTCTTCCTGGGTATAGCCGTGCTGCTCCATGAGGTTTTTATATGCCGCTGCCAGTTCGTATGCGCCTAAATCCTGTCTCTGGACATTTTCAATGAGGGCAAGTTCAAGCCTTTCCGCCTCGCTGTCCACATTTCTTACAATTGCGGGGATTTTCTTGAGCCCGGCGAGCCCTGCCGCGCGGAAGCGGCGTTCCCCGGCGATTATCATGTAGCCTTCGTCTGTTTTGGTGAGAACTATGGGCTGAATAACCCCTTTCTCCCTGACGGAGGCCACAAGCTCATCCAGAGGCTCCTGATCAAAGCGTGTGCGGGGCTGGTTTACGTTTGCGTATATGAGGGCAAGGTCTATTTCGCCCACGGGAGCTTTTGTTTCATTTTTGGGTATAAGGGATTCAAGCCCCCTTCCTAGAGAGTTCTTTTTCATAATCTGGGAAGTATCTCTTTAGCCAGATCGATGTAGCTGGCCGCTCCTTTAGATTTTATGTCATATTCTATTATGGACATGCCGAAACTGGGCGCTTCGGAGAGTCTGACGTTTCTGGGGACTATGGTGCGGAACATGCTTTCGCTGAAAAACTCCTCAATCTGCGTCATAACCTCTTTGGAGAGGTTGTTGCGCGGATCGTACATGGTGAGGAGTATGCCTTCCAGAGCTAGTTCTTCGTTAAGGCTTTCCCTGATGAGGCGGATGGTGTTGAGAAGCTGCCCCAGTCCTTCCATGGCGTAGTATTCGCACTGGAGCGGGATAAGCACCGAATCCGCCGCAGTGAGTGCGTTCACGGTGAGAAGCCCAAGGGAGGGAGGGCAGTCAATGAGGATAACCTTGTATTTGTCCTTTACTTTTTCCAGATTCTTTTTCAGCCTTGTTTCTCTGGAAAGGGCAGTTACAAGCTCAACCTCCGCCGCGGTAAGGTTTATATGGCTGGGGAGCAGATCGAGATTGTCCACCTTGCTCGGCACAATTGCTTCCTCTATATCGGCATTTCCGATAAGCACGTCATAAATGCTGGCGTATTCGCCCTTTGTCTCAAAGCCTATTCCGCTTGAGGCATTCCCCTGCGGGTCCATGTCCACAAGGAGAACCTTGGCCTCCGCAAAGGCGAGTGACGAGCCTAAGTTAATGGCGGTAGTTGTTTTTCCAACTCCGCCCTTCTGGTTGGCGATTGCGATTATTTTTCCCATAGAACTCATACATTAGATAATACCTGTACAAAAATCAAGATCAATCACCTGAACCTGTTAAATAAGCTCAGACCCTGAAAATACTGGTGTTTTTGATCCTTTAACATGCGAAACATATGCTTTTACCGTGTAAAGATGAGAAATTTTTCAAATATGTTGAAAACGTTTGAATTTTTAATATAATTCAAGGGTGGTGAAATCCGTATAAAGGCAATTTATACGTTTATATAAATGCTTTTGTGTTTAAACGAGGTTTGTTGATGAAAATATCATGCAGGAAAAAGACTGCTTTCAACTCAAGAAAAGAAGCGGTGATTATTCCCGTATATAAAAATATGGGTTCACTTAAGCTGCTTACAGGAAAAAGGATAGACGACGAGATCGCCAATATAGTCAACTCTGACTACTTCAACTTTGAAGATAAGGAGATAAAAAGCTTCTACATTGATATGAAGAAGAAGCTGAAAAGGATTTTTCTTGTGAATGTTCCGAAAGATCCGGAGGATTACAGATACTATCTCGAACTTGGCGCACAGTTTTCAAAAATTATCAGAAAAGATAAGCTTTTTTCATTTTCCCTTGTCTCCTTTGAGGATGTCTACGCCGAGAAGAAAGAGGGGAGCTACACCAAGAGCTTCCTTGAGGGGCTGTGCTTCGGCCTGTATTCATTTGAAAAATATAAAAGCAAAAAGGAAAGCTTCGATTTTGAAGAGGTTGAGGTTATCACAACCTTCACCAAACTGAAAAAATTCATAGACACCGGTGCGGAGAGATGGGCGACTATCTTCCAGAACGTTTATCTGGCAAGGGATCTTATTAATACTCCCCCTATGGATATGACTCCTGCGATTTTTGCAGAAACCGTTCAGGCGGAAGAGGGCGCGGATTTCAGTGTCACTGTTTACGATGAGGCAAAAATCAGGGAAGAGGGGCTGAACCTCATAGATGTGGTTGGTATGGGCAGCGTGAACAAGCCCAGATTCGTTATGATCGACTACAAAGGCGATCCCGGAAACGAAAAGCATGTGGCTCTTGTGGGCAAAGGCGTTACATTTGACTCCGGCGGAAGCAACCTCAAGCCCACCGGAAGCATGGAAACCATGAAGTGTGATATGGCAGGCGCGGCAACTGTTTTTGCGGTTACCAAACTTGCCCGTGAACTGAAACTCCCTGTAAACATCAAAACATATATACCCCTCGTGGAAAATATGATCGGCGGCGGCGCTTACAGACCGGGGGATATAATAACCTCCGCCTCCGGAAAAACCGTTGAGGTTCTTAATACGGATGCGGAAGGCAGGCTTATACTTGCGGATGCTCTGTACACAGCCACAAAGACAGACCCGGAGGTTATAGTGGACGTGGCGACCCTCACCGGAGCCTGCGTGGTTGCTCTGGGAAGTCATTGCGCTGGGCTTTTCAGCAACAGGAAGTTCCTTGCTAAAAACATAAGCGACCTTTCCGGCGATGTCGGTGAGGACATATGGGAGCTTCCGCTGCTTAAGACCTATGAGAAAAGAATTAAGAGCGATATAGCCGATCTAAGAAACATAGCCAGACAGAGAACAGAGGCCGGCTCAACCATTGCGGCGCTCTTTCTGCGCGAGTTTGTGGACAACTGGCCGTGGATACACCTTGACATTGCGGGACCCGCTTATCTCGAAGAGGAGCACCCCGTTTTCGGGAAGCATGCTTCCGGTTTCGGCATAAGGCTTCTCCTTGAATTTATAGAAAGGTATTATTGCAGAAATGAAGATTGATATTGATATTTTCAGGGGCAGCGCGGCGAAGGGGCTGGGAATAACAGCCATCGCCCTTGCCCTTGTGTTTATTGTTTCGGCGGGGCTTCGCTATATCCAGCTTGAGAGATGGCGCGAACACAGGGACTATTACTTTGTTGATAAAATGCCGCAGATGACCACCCTCGACTCATATAAGTGGCTCAGGTATGCGGATGAGTATAAAGAGGGGAGCTATTATCCGTCAAATGACGATCCTCTGATGTTTTATCCTGATGTTAAGGCGAAGCATGGAAAAATCCCCATGCTAAGCTGGCTCATTGCTAAGCTTTCCGTTTTCTCCGACGGCAATACCTACCGCACGGCAGTTTATCTCCTGCCTTTTCTGGCTTCACTTTTTATAATCCCTCTGGGGCTGTACTTCTATTTCACAGGGATGATTCCCGCAGGGATAGCCGGGGGCATAGCCGGATCTCTGGGGATAATTTATCTTGTCCGCTCATCCATCGGCAGGGTGGACACGGATGCAATGAACCTTTTTTTCCCGTTTCTCTGCTCACTTTTCATGCTTCTGGCTCTGGAGGGGAAGAACTCAAAAAAGCTGTTCATCCACTCAGCTTTGGCCGGACTTTCCATGTGGCTTTTTCACTGGTGGTATGAGCATCCGGGAATAACCATAGCCTATCTCGGTGTCTTTGTGCTTGCCCTTTTGGTTTCACGGGCGGAGCTCAAAAAAGCGGCGCTGGCAGTGCTCCTGTTTGTGCTCTTCTCAAATCCGCTGCATATATATTCCGGACTGCACCATCTCTTTGACTTTGCAAAAACCTATATAACTCCCACCGGCAGTATTATTGCGGGCTTTCCTGATGTTTATGCCACTATAACGGAGGCAAAAAGGACGGAGATAGACAGGGTTCTGGCGACCCTCGCGCCTGTTGAGGCTTTATCAGTCGCCGGGCTCTTTTTGTTTGCGGTATGCGGAATATTCAATTTCCGGAGAATGCTACCCCTCGCGCCTGTGTTTATACTCGGCCTTATGGTTTTCAAAAGCTCAAACAGGTTCGGGATGTTCCTTGCCCCTTTTGTGGGAATCGGCCTCGGTTACGGAATTTATCTCCTCGGCAGGGCTATTGAGGACAGGGTGAAATTCAGCGCACAGATAAAAACCGCTGTTCTTGCCTGCGTGACGGCGGGTTTCATGTTCCTTGTTTACAAATCCTCGTTCGATTTCAACCCTGTACCGTCCATAGAGGTGGGGATATATAAACAGATTAAGGAGCTTAAAAAGGCCGCTCCGGCGGATTCCGTCATATATTCATGGTGGGACTACGGCCTTGCTTATGAATATGCCGGGTTTACCACTTTTCACGACGGCATGACGCAGAGAACACCCAAGACATACTATGTTGCGAAATCACTCTCTTCCGACAGTCAGGATGAGCTGTACAACACCATAGCCTTTCTTGCGTCCGAAGGGAAAAGCGGCATAGACAGAATGCTCTCCGAAGGGAAAACCCCGCAGGATATTTCCGCTGTGGCCGCAGACAACTCCCTGCCTGTTGACAGTGATAAATACGTGGTGCTTTTCACAAAGGACATGCTCTTTAAGATCGGTGCTATAAGCCAGCTAGGCACATGGGATTTTGAAACCGGGCAGTATACTCCGTTTACGATCATCAACATGCGCTGCACACAGAAAGAGGGGGATGTGCTGATATGCGGTCAGGACAGGGTTAATCTCGCTACAGGGCTGGTGAATAACACTCTTCCGCTTAAAAGCCACACTGTCACCATCAACGGAAAAGAGTTCAACTCCCGCGCATTTCCGTACAGTCAGGGAGTGCATCTCATTGAAAGCAGATGGGAATCCGGCTTCACTGATTTTATGGTTCTTGATGACAGCGCGTTCAGATCAAATATGGTACAGATGTTTGTTATCGGCAATGTTGATAGCTCGAAGTTTACCGAAATTTTTAATGCTGTGCCTTTTATGCGGGCTTTTACGGTTAACGGACGCTGAATGTAAAGAATTTGTTGTTAAAATGACATAAAACTCAAAAGAACTATTGATTTTATCTATATAGTGCTGATAATATACCTATCAGCACTACCACTTCAAGGAGTCCCCCCATGGATTTTAAACAGATAGAAGCGTTCGTATATGTTGCGAAATACAAATCCTTTTCCCGCGCTGCTGAAAAGCTTCTTCTCAGCCAGCCCACTATCTCCACGCATATAAGCACCCTTGAAGAGCAGCTCGGAGTAAAGCTTTTTGACAGGCTTTCAAAAGAGGTTATCCTCACTGAGGCAGGGCAGGTTTTCTACCCCTACGCAGTGGATATACTCGACCTGCGTGAGCGTTCTCAGGAAGCTATAAAAGAATTCCTCAACGAAATCAGCGGCCACCTCCACATAGGCTACAGTACTGTTCCCGCTGAGTTCATACTTCCCGAAGTCATCAGGAAGTTTAAGGAGGAGTACCCCAAAACCTTCTTCACCCTCGACATAAACGGAACCCAGAATGTTGTCCAGAGGCTCTCTGACGGCATACTTGACCTTGCCATAGTGGCAAGGAAAATCCCTAAGAAGGATCTTGAGTACAAGGTGCTCCTGCGGGACAAAATAGTTCTCATCGTTCACAAAAACCATAAATTCTACGACCGCGCCAGCGTCTTCCTTGAGGAGATCCTTCAGGAAAGCTTCATCATAAGAGAGATGGGCTCCGGAACAAGGGCGGCTGTGGAACACGCCTTTAAACAGAAAGGGTACGATTTCGAATCGCTGGATGCTGTGGCCATGCTCAGTTCCACATATTCCATAAAACACGCAGTAAAACGCCAGCTAGGCATAGCATTCATGAGCCAGATGGCGCTCTCAGAGGATGAGTGCGGCGGCGGAATAAAGGCTATTCCCATAACGGATCTTGTTGTTGAGAAAGAGATCTATGTGGTTTACAGCAAAAAACGCACTAACAAGAAGCTGATGAAGCACTTCATCGACACTCTTCTTAAACACGCGCGCGAATAAAAAAATCTTCTCAGAGGCGGCTTAACAGGCCGCCTTTTTTCTTCTTTCCCCAAACTTCCCGCCCGCTAAACCGTCATTACTATTAATGTGCAAACTTCCCTGTACAAAATGAGTCGGTGCAGGGTAGTATAAAAACCGTATATTTACTCTTCGGGGGATTTGGTTATGAGACTTAAACACAGTCTTGGCATTTTTCTTACACTCACCTGCGTTTCCTGCGCTTCGGTGCAGCCTGAGCCGCTTTCGGCGATTAATGTTCCTGATGATGACATAAGACCGTTTGTGGATTCCCCCGTCATGCCGGAGGTTAAAAAAGCTGCTCCTGCGGAGGAACCGCCTGTGCTCAGGTTTCCCGACACTGTATTCGCAGCGCCCGCGGAGGAGCCCGCTGCCGCTCCGGTATCTGGTGAACCCATAGAAAAGGATCACAGGATTCCGCCTGATGCCAGAATGACAGGCGCAGTCTATGACAAGCCTTATGTAGTGCGCGGCGAAACCTACCACAGGCTTAAATATGTTGAAACCTTCGAGCAGGAAGGTATAGCAAGCTGGTACGGCGGCCCCGACCACGGACGGGATACGTCAAACGGAGAAATATACAACATGTACGCCATGACAGCAGCCCACAAAAACCTCCCGATGGGCAGCATAGTTGAGGTGGAAAATATCTCAAACGGGCGCAAAGTAACCGTCAGGGTCAATGACCGCGGACCTCATGTGGAAGGAAGAATAATCGATCTCTCCAAAAAGGCAGCAAATGAGATAGGCATAAAGGATAAAGGACTCGGAAAAGTCAGAATCAGGCTCCTTTCCCCCGCCGGAGAGAAAAGTGATGACGATTTCGCGCCGGATTCACCCAATATCGCATACGCCGGAACAGTTCAGGCGCTTTTTGCAGTGCAGATAGCCTCTTTCACCGATAAGGAACAGGCAGACGCACTGGCGAATACATTTGATAAAGGGAAAGTGGAGCGCGCCAATGTCAAAGGTACAACCTACTACAGAGTAAAGGTCGGCGGGTTCGAGAGCAGGGAAGCAGCGGAGGCGCATAAATCAAAAATGACCTCAAGATACCCGAAAGCATTTGTGGTGACGGAATAGAATTTTCTTTTGTGTCAGCTTGGTCGGTTTTTTAGAAGTAGTTTGAAGAAATATACCGCGTTTTGTTTAGGTCTTTTTTTCACCTGCACTGAGTCACTCTGAGCAAAGCGAAGAGTCCCCGCATTATGCTGAATAAAAGATTCTTCACTGCGTTCGGAATGACGGCAGAACGGCAGCGGAAAGCTTTTTTAAAAGTTTCCCCGTATAAATAAATTAAATAAGGAATAAGTTAATGCGCAGACATAACAGGGCAAATGACAGCATGAGAGAGATAAGGATCGCAGGGGATTACATAAAGCATCCTGCGGGTTCCGTTTTAATAGAGTTCGGCGATACAAAGGTGATATGCACGGCTTCGTTCAGCGAGGGAGTTCCCCCGTTTCTTAAGGGTTCGGGCACGGGCTGGGTTACTGGTGAGTACGGAATGCTCCCCGCCTCCACCCACACCCGCAACCAGCGTGAGGCGCGCAAGGGCAAAGTCGACGGGCGTTCTCAGGAGATTTCCCGTCTTCTTGGCAGGGCGCTGAGGGCTTCTGTTGATATGACAAAGCTTGGCGAGAATACGATCATAATTGACTGCGATGTGATTCAGGCGGACGGCGGAACCAGAACCGCTTCCATAACCGGCGGTTTCGCGGCGCTCAGGCTTGCGGTGAATAAAATGCTTGCTCAGGGTGTTCTGGCAGAAGATCCGGTTATTCAGGCTGTGGCAGCGGTCAGTGTAGGGATCGTAGACGGTGTTGCTATGCTTGATCTTGATTATGATGAGGATTCCTCAGCGGAGGTTGACCTCAACCTTGTTGCGGGAGCGGACGGCAAAATAGTGGAGATTCAGGGCGCGGCGGAGAAGCTTGCCTTCGGGCGTGACAAGCTTAACGAACTGCTTGACCTCGGTTTTCACGGACTTAATGCCCTGTTTGCCGCTCAGAAGAAGGTGATAGATCTGTGAGACTCTGCGTTGCGACAAAAAATGCCCATAAACTGAAAGAGATAAAAGAGATTTTAAGCGGGCTGAACGTTGATGTGCGTTCGGCTTACGAGTTTACAGAAAATGACTTTGACGTGGAAGAGACAGGCTCCACTTTCGAGGAGAACGCAGCTATCAAGGCTGATGCGCTTTCCGCACTGATAGACGGATATGTGATAGCGGATGATTCCGGCCTGTGTGTGGATGCACTCGGCGGAAATCCGGGGATATATTCCGCGCGGTATGCTGGTGTCAAAGCTTCGGACGCGGAGAACAACGCTCTTCTGCTGAAAAATACGGAAAATACCGCCGATGAGGATCGCACCGCGAGGTTTGTCTGCGCCGTTGCGCTTTCAAAAAACGGAATCACGGAGAAGATTTTCCGCGGTGAATGCGAAGGGATGCTCGGCAGGGCGGAGAAAGGGGCTAACGGCTTCGGCTATGACCCTCTCCTTGTAATGCCCGATGGGCGTTCTCTGGCAGAGTATTCGCCGGAAGAGAAGAACAGGATAAGCCACAGGTTCCGCGCACTGGAGCTTTTAAGAAAATATCTGGCGGAGAAATAGCCGCTTTTATTGAGAAGGTGAGTTAAGGTGAGACTGTTAAGGTTCTTCAGCGGGCTTATAGTTCTTGTTGCCATGCTCTGTTACGGAGTCCTCACTTTTTATAAGGGTGAGAAGATGTTCTTTGAGCATTTTCTCCCTGCTGATTATTCCATCCCCAGCCTGAACAGGCACGGACAGTCCTTCACAGTGTATGATTCCGCAGGAAACCTGCTGGAGCAGAGGACATTTCTGCGCAGTGAACCGTTCACCCCGGAGGAGACGGAGCTTTTCGGCGAGTGGTTCAGGGTGCTGGATCTTGAGCTTGACGGGTATCCGCTTCCGAAAGAGACGGCAGACCTCTACTTTATGGATTACATGAAGATAGAGACCGAGGCAGTAAAAAGCTACATAGTCAGCCATTATACCGACAGGCTGCTGGAAGGAACCCCCGTTACGGGGATAAGGCTGAGGTTTCTGCGCTATCTCACTGCGGACAGGCTCCTGAAAAGCACCGGATTTCCCGCTCTTTACGCTGCATATGCGGACAGCATAGTCATAGGCGGCGATACCTACGGCATAAAGGCCGCATCCCAGACATTCTTCAACCGAAACATCCACAGGGCAAATCAGAAAGAGAAGGCATTTCTCTTCACCATGCTGAAGGACTACACCCTGTATGACCCGATAGAAAACTTTGCCGCTGCGGAACGCAGGGCTAATATATATCTCCACCTGCTTTACCAGCGCGGCATACTGGAGCGGGAGGAGTATCTGCATGCCAGAGACTACAGGCTTGCCCTCAACATGGCTAAAGACCCGGAACCGCAGGAGATAGAGTACCTCCGTGCAGTGGCGGAAGAGCTCAGGGCACTGGGTGTGGAGGCGGGCGAGCCATGCGAGGTTCATACATTCTTTGACCCTGAAAAGACAGAGATGCTCCGCAGCACTGTTGCTGAATATATGAAAACACAGGAGGCCGGGCTGCAGTCCGCCTTTGTTCTGCTGGATGCTGAGAAGGGCGGGATAGTGGCGATGACCGGCGCCCGTGAAGGGAAAAGCCTGAAAAGGGCGTATTACACCAAAAGGCAGACCGGTTCCACCTTCAAACCCATAGTTTATGCCGCCGCTTTTGACAGCGGACTGCGCCCCACTGATTTTGTAAACGACAGAAGGCATGTGTACAAGCTTGGGCGGGGCAGCTATTCCCCCAGAAACTTTGAAGAACTCTACATGGGCAACATCCCCGCACGCAAAGGGCTGGTTTACTCCCTTAACAATGCCACAATCCAGCTTGCCGTGAAAACAGGGCTTGAGCGTGTGGCGGAGAATGCCGTTAAAATGGGTATGAAGGCAGATGTGCGCCCTTATCTGGCGATGCCGCTGGGCATATTCGCAGTTACTCCTGCCAATCTGGCGCAGGTGTACGGAACCATGGCCGGCTACGGTATCTACAGTGAACGGGGGCTGATAGAGAGGGTGCAGTTTCCGGACGGCAGAGTCATAACTCCCGGCGCTGAAAAAACCAGAGTGCTGGATGAGAAGGCAGTGTTTCAGACCCTGTACATAATGCAGGATGTGCCGAGGATAGGCACTGCCAAGGGCAAAGGACTCATGAAGGGAACCGCAGCAAAGACAGGAACCACTGATGAATACCGCGATGCATGGATGGCCGCAGTTTTCCCGCCATATGTGGCTGTGGTCTGGGTGGGTTATGACAGCAACAGAAGCATGGGGGAGAAGGGAACAGGGGGAACAAAGGCCGCGCCTCTGGTGGCGGCTGTGCAGAAGAAGCTCTTTGAGGAAGGGCACGAAGTGGTCTTTCCCGTGCCGGACGGAGTGGGTTTCTACAAGGTTTCCTCAGCGGACGGCAGACTGATAACAGACAGATGTGCATCGAAAAGGGGCTACACCGAAGCTCTGGCAGCGGACAATCTGCCTGAGGAATGCGTCAGGTAAGTCAAATATAGCTAAATAATTCAAAATGATATAAAGTACAAAGTAAACTGAGGGCGGTCTTTATGAAAAAAAATATATATTTAATCGGTTTCATGGGAACAGGGAAAAGCACAGTGGGTAGACTTCTTGCTGACAGACTGGGCATGGAGTTCTGCGATACGGACGCTATGGTGGAAAAGAGAGCGGGAAAGACAATCGCAGAGATCTTCGATGATCTGGATGAGGATGCTTTCCGCGGTATGGAGACTGAAATCCTTAAAGAGATAACCGGAAAGGGGAATCTTGTTGTTTCCACCGGAGGCGGAATAGTTGTCACCAAAGGAAATATGGAGATAATGCGCTCTGCCGGAAAACTGATTACGCTTATGGCCTCCCCTGAGCAGATTTTCGAAAGAATAAAGGATGACCGCGGCAGACCGCTTCTTAATGTGGACAGCCCGCTGGATGAGATAAAAAGGCTTATTTATGACAGAGCTCCGTTTTACATAAATACGGATTATATAGTCGAGACCACCGAGCTCAGCCCGGAGGATGCGGCGGAAGAGATAATAAGGTTTGTGGAAAATGCGTAAGATACGTGTGGAACTCGAAAAACAGGTGGATGACTCATACGATATACAACTGTCATCAGACTTTATAGAGGATGTGCTGACAGGTTACGAGGATGCGTTCTTCCTTGCGGATTCCACTGTTTACGCGTTTTATGAGGAGCTTTTTCAGGGGCGCAGGACTCTTGTTCTGGATGCCTCAGAAAAAAACAAAAGCATGGAATCTTTTATCAGGGTGCTGGGATTTCTCCACGATAACGGATGCAGAAGAGACGGCAGGCTTGTTGCTGTCGGCGGCGGAATAACTGGGGATCTCGGCGGATTTGCCGCATCTGCGTATATGCGCGGAATAAGTTATGTTCAGGTTCCCACCACTCTTCTTTCCATGGTGGACTCATCAGTCGGCGGAAAAACGGGGATAAACTTTCTCACATCAAAAAACAACATAGGCGCCTTCCATCAGCCGGGGGCGGTTTATATAGATACTGATTTTCTCAGAACCCTTGATGATGACGAATACCTGAACGGTATTGCCGAGGTGATAAAGTACGGGGCTATTTTCAGCGGTGATTTCTTTGATATGCTGCTGGAAAAGAGGGATGCACTGCTTGAGCGTAATGCCGATGTGCTCCTTGATGTAATAGCCGAGTGCTGCCGGATGAAGGCGGAAGTGGTTAAGGAGGATGAGAAGGAGCAGGGTGTGCGCAAGCTCCTCAACTTCGGCCACACCTTCGGCCACGCAATCGAAACTGATTCGGGTTTCACCGTTAAGCACGGTTTCGCTGTGGCTGCGGGCATGTATCTGGAAAACCTTTTCGGGCTCAGGGAGGGTTACTGCTCTGAGGCATCTTTAAGCCGTCTGGGTGAGATTCTGGATGCTTATGGATTTGAAAAGGAATATAAAATAAACGACCCGGAGGTCTTTTTCTCCGCTCTGTCAGCCGATAAAAAGGCAGATAAGAAGGGGCTCACGGTGGTTTTTGCACCGGAGATAGGCAAAGGCGAATGGGTGAGCGGAATAAAAACAGACACGGTAAAGGACTTTTTCGGCTGATATGGACGAAATAAACCGTTCCAAATATCTTAATGACATAGAATATTTCTCCCGCAAGCTGGAGGAGGATCCGGCCTCAAAGCTGTTTATGCCTCTTTCCGTTGCCCTCCTGAAACTCAATAAATATGATGATGTTATATACTACTGTGCCCACGGGTTGGAGCATTTTCCTGAGTTTCTAGGAGCGAAAACAGTCATGGCTCAGGCCTACATGGGCAAAGGGAAAGTGGAGGATGCGAAAGGGCTTCTGAAGCAGGTTATTCTGGTAAACCGCTTCAACTACAAGGCAAACAAGCTCATGGGCGATATATACCGCGCCGAGAGCGACATCCCCCGCGCACTTGAGTATTACCGCAAGGCATATAAGATTTCGCCGGAGGACAGAAGGCTCGAAGAGGACATTATAGAGCTTGAAAACCTTCTGGAAAACGGATTTCAGGAAGCCGGAGACATTGACCTGCCTGACGGGGACGGCGATTTTGTGGAGAATATGGCGAGTGAGCTTGCGGATGAGGTGCGAACTGAGCTCGCGCACGATACCTACGAAGACAAGGAAATAGCTGAGGATGAAATAGAGAAGACCTTTCAGGAAATCTCCGAGAAAAGCACTGAGGATGAAGAGGGCTTTGATATGGATGATTTCGGCAGGGAGGACTTTGAAGAGGAGATCAGGGAAAACCTTCTCGCCAGTGTGGATGAGGAGATAAAGAGAAAAGAGGTTCAGGGCGATATAGTCAACCTTGATGATGACGATATTCTCTCTGATTTCATCGGTGAGCAAACGCCCGACAGGAAAGAGGCGGATGTTGACGCACCCATTGGGCTTGATGACTTTGCCGCGGAGATAGCAAAGGCGGAGGATGACGCAGTTATGTCATTCATAGGGGATGCCCTTTCGTCCTTCGGGTCATCTTCCTACGGCGATGAGATAGTTTCTGATTATAAAAAGGATATAATAGAGGACAGTGAAGCGGAGGAACATTTCCTTCCAGAAATGGAGGAAGGGACTTTTGCCGAACCTCAGGAGACTCCGGCGGAGCCGGAGGAAGAGTTCAGCGAGGTTTATGAGCCAGAACCGGAGGAACCGTTAGCAGCAGAGCTTCCGGAATCGGAGCCGGAACCTGAACAGGAACCGGAAATTCAGTTGATGCCTGAACCCGTTTCTGAACCGGAAGAGGAACCTGCCCCTGAGCCAGAAGAAACCGAAGAGCCTGAACCTGTTCAGCCGGAACCTAAACAGCTTACGCCGCAGGAAAAGCTGGCGGAAGCCAAAAGGATGCTGATTGAGGCGCAGGTGGAAACACTGGAGAACACTCTTGCCTGTGTCCTGAACAAGGCCAGAAAAAGAAAACAGCCCTCGAAGGAGGAAAAATGAAGCTGCTTATAATAAACGGACCTAACCTTAACATGCTGGGCAGAAGGGAAAGCGCGCTTTACGGAACGCTGACGCTGACAGATATAAACACCAAGCTCATAGAAAGAGCGGACGGAAGGGCTGAACTGGAATTTTTTCAGTCAAACCATGAAGGAGCCATCATCGACCGCATACATCAGGCATCCGGCTTTGACGGAATCATAATAAATGCCGGAGCCTACACCCACACCAGCATAGCAATAAGAGACGCGCTCCTTGCGGTGAAGGTTCCTTTTGTGGAGGTTCACCTCTCAAATGTGTACGCCAGAGAGGAGTTCAGGCATAAGTCATACCTCAGTGACATAGCAAAAGGGGTGATAGCCGGTTTCGGCTGGATGTCCTATGCTCTTGCCCTTGAGTTTTTCATGTCGGAGCCGAAATGAAACGCATAGAGCGTCTTCTCGGACTGATGAAGCAGTCAGATGTGAAAAATCTTCTGCTTACAGATCCCGCGGATATTTTTTACCTCACCGGGTTCACGGGCAGCACTGCCTACCTGTTTGTTTCGCCGGAGAAAACAGTTTTCTTTACCGACGGCAGATACGCCGAACAGCTCAAAACCGAAATCAGCCGCGATATAAAAGCAGTCATAGTCAAAACCTACGGAACATCACTCTCCGAACTGGCCAGACAGACGGGTCAGCTTACCGTAAGCCCCAAGTGCCCGCTGAACCTTTACAGCATGATGGATGAGAGCGCGGAGGAGATGCTTATAGACGGCAAAGACCTTGTGAGCCTCATGCGCAGCGTGAAGGAACCGCAGGAGATCGAGCTTATCAGCCGTTCATTTCTGGTCGCCGGGGAGTCGTTCAGGGAATCCCTTTCGCAGTGGCGCTACGGCATGACCGAAACCGAATGGGCGGCAGTTTTAGAATATAACATGCGTAAACGCGGCGCGAAGGACAGAAGCTTCGAGACGATAATAGCCTCCGGCGAGAGAAGCGCGCTGCCCCACGGCACTGCCGACACGCGGGTCATAAACTCAGGGGATCCGGTTACCGTGGACTACGGATGCAGATTTCACTACTGCAGTGATATAACAAGAGTGGTTTATGACGGAAGCGACCCATTTGTCTTTGAGATAATCGACATTGTCAAAGGGGCAATGGATGCCGCAAAGGCTGTGATACGCCCCGGAATAAAGTGCGCGGACGTTGATAAAGCCGCAAGGGATTACATTGAGAAAAAGGGCTACGGAGAGTATTTTAACCACGGTCTCGGACATGGTGTGGGCATAAATGTACATGAAGCGCCCTCGTTCAATTTCCGTGATGAGACAGTCCTCGTGCAGGGCATGGTGCTCACCGTTGAACCGGGTATTTACCTTCCCGGCCGCTTCGGTGTAAGGCTTGAAGACACAATGGCTGTAAGTGAAAACAGTTGTGAAAATCTTACCGCTGTGCTAGAAGACTACGTTTATAAAATCCTTTAGAGGTGAAGCCCGATGATTACCCCGAACCAGTTTAAGAAAGGCGCAAAAATAGAAGTTGACGGTGAACCTTACACTATCGTCGAATATCTTCATATAAAAATGGGCAGAGGCGGAGCCAACGTCCGTACCAAGATCAAAAGCCTTCTTTCAGGCAACGTTATAGAAAGAACCTACAAGTCTGACGAAAAAATAAAACAGCCGGACTTCGAGGAAAAAGAGATGCAGTACCTCTATAAAGACGGCGAATCTTACGTCTTTATGGATAACGAAACATACGAACAGGTGTTTGTACCCGAAGGTGATGTGGGTGAGCTTGCGGACTTCATGCCCGAAAACCTCAATGTTTATGTGCTCCTTTTCAACCAGAAACCTATGGGAGTGCAGCTTCCCAACTTCGTGGAACTTCCTGTTGCACAGACTGACCCCGGCCTCAAAGGGGACACTGTGAGCGGCGGCTCCAAACCTGCCACTGTTTCCACAGGCGGCGTTGTGCAGGTTCCTCTTTTTATTAATGAAGGGGACGTTCTTAAAATTGATACAAGGACAGGCACTTACATGGAAAGAGTAAGGTCTGCCAGATAGGAGGAAGACTTTGGAACTTAAAGACATCAGGGAACTGATACGCTTCATTGACAAGTCGGAAATTAAAGAATTTGAATACGAAACAGAAAACGGGGAAAGAATTTACATCTCTAAAAAAGACGATACACCTGTATTTGCAGCCGCTCCCGCAGCCGCATATGCACCTGCTCCCGCCGCAGTGGCAGCAGCACCTGCTGCTCCCGCACCCGCAGCGGAAGGCAAGGATTCCGGACTGAAAGGCAACCAGGTTGAGATAAAAACACCCATAGTGGGCACATTCTACGAAGCTCCCTCACCCGGAGCAGAGGCTTTTGTAAGAGAGGGGGACACTGTTAAAAAGGGTCAGACTCTCTGCATAGTTGAAGCTATGAAAATCATGAACGAGATTGAAGCTGAGTTCGACTGCAAAATAGTGCGTAAAGTCGGACAGAACGCTAAACCTGTTGAATACGGCGAAGTAATCTTCATCGCAGAGCCACTTTAGGATAAGGCAATGTTTGAAAAGGTTTTAGTAGCTAACAGAGGTGAAATCGCGCTGAGGGTTCTGCGCGCCTGCAAGGAGCTTGGCATCAAGACTGTTGCCGTTTACTCCGAGGCGGATAAGGAATCCCTTCATGTCGCTTTTGCCGATGAGGCGGTCTGCATAGGGCCGTACCAGTCGTCAAAAAGCTATCTCGACATCAAAAGCATCATAGCCGCCGCCGAAATAGCCAATGTGGACGCAATTCACCCCGGCTACGGCTTCATGGCGGAAAATGCCAGCTTTGCAAAAATCTGTGAGGAATGCGGGTTCAAGTTCATTGGCCCTAAAGCGGAGCATATTGACCTTATGGGCAATAAATCCCGTGCCAAGGACGTTATGAAAGGCTTCGGCGTTCCCACTGTTCCCGGCAGCGACGGCCCCGTGGCTTCCGCTGATGAGGCGCTTAAGATAGCAAAAGCCATCGGCTTCCCCGTGATGATCAAGGCTTCCGCAGGCGGCGGAGGAAAGGGGATGAGGGTTGCGCTCAATGAAATGAGCTTCCTCAACAGCTTTCAGCTTGCCCGCTCAGAGAGCCTTAACGCTTTCAATTCGGATGAAATTTACATCGAGAAATTTATAGAAAACCCCCGCCACATCGAGATTCAGGTCTTCGGTGACGGCAAGGGCAAAGGTCTTCACTTTTTTGAGCGCGAATGCTCCATCCAGAGACGCCACCAGAAACTTCTGGAGGAAGCTCCCAGCTCAGCCATCAGCGAAGCCACAAGGAACAAAATGGGTGAGATTTCAGTAGCCGCCATTGAATCGCTCGGCTATGAGAATGCAGGAACCATTGAATACCTTGTGGATGATAATGAAAACTTCTACTTTATGGAGATGAACACCAGAATTCAGGTTGAGCACCCCGTGACAGAGATGATCACCGGCTATGATCTCGTTGTGCTTCAGCTGAGGATAGCTGCGGGTGAACCGCTCACCATAAAGCAGGAAGACATCAAAATCATAGGTCATGCCATAGAGTGTAGGATTAATGCGGAAGACCCCGAAACTTTCCGCCCCTGCCCCGGAAAGATCGACGGATATATTGTCCCCGGCGGTTTCGGAGTGAGGGTGGATTCAAACTGCTATCAGGGCTACACTGTTCTTCCCTATTACGATTCAATGATAGCGAAGCTCATAACCTTCGGTAAAACAAGGGATATGGCCATAGCAAGGATGAGAAGGGCTCTCGGCGAGTACGTCATAGACGGCATAAAGAGCACAATCCCCCTGCATGAGCGCATACTGGAGCACCACGCATTCATCAAAGGCGATATAACAACCGCCTTCATAGAGAAGTATTTCGGATGAGAAGCTTTCTCATTCCGCTGACTCTCTTACTCACATTAACATTTGCAAATCAGTCAGCCTCTGCCCTTGAACAGGCAGAGGTTGACTCTGTTTACATTGAGGCGCTGTATGCCGCTGATGACGGCGATCTGGACACTGCGACCTCTCTCCTTGAAACAATCAAGAAACCTGCAAACGACCCATACATCTATATAAAACTCTCTGAGCTTTACATAAAACTTCAAATGTACGAAACCGCCCGACACAGGCTCAGCGAAGGTCTGGGAGTTTTTCCGGGTGATGCTGAACTTAACTTCTCCATGGCGCAGCTTTACCTTTTCCACTACAGGGACGCAGGCATGGCTGAAATTTTTGCTGCCGATGCTCTGAAAGAGGAAAGGGATATAAAATATCTCTATCTCATGGCTGATCTCTACAAGATCCTGAACGATGAGGCAAACCTCATGCGGATCCTTGATGAGCTTATTATTAAGGAACCTTCTGCAAGGGTTCTTGTGGAAAGGGGAAACCTGTACAGAAACAAAGGAATGCTGGCAGAAGCCGAAAGGGACTATCTGAAAGCATATGAACTTGATGAAGACCTCGGTGCGGCAGCAAGGCTCGCCGAGATACATATAGAAAGGGAAGACTATGAAAAGGCAGTGAAATACCTTTCCATCCTCTCTGAAAAACGTCCTGATTTCGTTCTCTCCGACCTGAAACTGGCTGAGATCTACAAACGCGCCGACAACAGCACAAAGGCGCTTGAGATCTTTAAACGTATTCTCTCTAAGGTTGAAGGACGTGAGAAAATCTATGTTCTCAGGCAGATAGCCGGAATCTACTACTCCACGGACGACTATAAAAACGCCCTTGTGTACTTCAAACAGGTTGCGGAACTTGCTCCGAACGATGTTCAGGTTTTTTACTCCATGGGCGTGATAAGCGAGATGGAGAACAAGTTTGCCGATGCGGAGAAGTATTACCGCAAGGCTATAGCAGTACGCCCTGATTATGTTGAGGCAAGAAAGCGCATCGGCTTTATCAGCCTCAAGGATAAGAAGTACGATGAAGGCATTAAGGTTATAACAAAAATTCCCGCCGACCTGCGCGATGTTGACTATTACCGCATCACAGGGGCGCTTTATAAAGAGAAGGGAACCCTCTCAAAGGCATATGAAGTGCTGAGAAAAGGTTATGAGGAGAACCCCTCCTCCGTTGAACTGGTGATAGATTTTGCCCTTGTGCTTGAGAAGCAGAAGAAATATGACGAATGTTTCGAAGTGCTTAAGGATGCTCTTGAGCTTAATCCCGGCAATCCGTCCCTGATGAACTTTCTTGGTTACACCTACGCCGATCTGAGCATAAAGCTTGACGAAGCCTACACGCTTATAGAAAGCGCACTGGCGAAGGACCCCGAAAATCCCGCTTATCTTGACAGCATGGCGTGGGTGCTCTACAGGTTTGAAAAGTATGAGGAAGCTTACGGCTACCAGATACGTGCCCTCAGAAAAGCGCCTGACGAAAAAGAGATCCGCGACCATATGAAGGCTATTCTGGACAGGCTGGAGATTAACAAATCGGTTGATGATATTCTCAAAGGTAAATAGAAACCCCCTTTTTCTCCGGTCAGTAAGGCTGTTCTCCGCTATTGTTCTTATAATTGCGTCCGGCGTGTCATGCGCGCCGAAGCATTACTTTCTTATTCAGGACAAAAATACCGTTCTCACTGAAATCGCCTCAAAAAACAGGCAGACCTGCGCTTACAAAGGGCGTATATCCGTGATATATATCGACACTGCAACGGATGAGGATGTGCGCTTCCGCGCGCTTCTGGACAAAAAATGCACCGATGAGTTCGATATGAAAATACTCGGCGCTTTTTCAAGGGTGATCTACGACATCACATACAGGTTCGGCGATGTAAAGGCATATGAAAAGGGCGTGGAAAGCAGCGAGAAGATAAGGCTTTTCATGAAAAACCGCGGACTGGATGGTCTGATCCTCGGACTCCGGTTCCCCTACGCTTTACCTGACGAATCGTATGATATGACTCTGACGGAAAACGGCTACATTTTCCGCAAGCCGTATGCGGAGATAGAGGCGTGGAGCGATATGATGATCAGAAGCATCAGCCTTGGTGAAGTTGTTTATGAATACGGCTACAGCGGAGCTTCGGTATCATTCATCAAAGTAAAAAACGGCGCAAAAACTCTGGAAATAGGGCTCCAGCCTTGATAAGCGTGAAAAGCTTCGCGAAAATTAATATTTTTCTCCATATAAACGGCAGAAGGGCTGACGGTTATCACGACCTCCAGACCCTGTTCGCCCAGACGGAACTGCACGACACTATCACGATTGAGGAAGCTGAAAAAACTGAGCTCAGGTGCAGTGAGGCTTCTGTCCCTGCTGACTCATCCAATCTGATAATAAAAGTGAAAAATATCCTCGCAGAAAAATACGGCTTCCGGAACGAATACAGCATAACCCTTAACAAGAATATCCCCGCAGGCGGCGGACTCGGCGGCGGAAGCTCCAATGCTGCATGCTTTCTTAAGGCAGTCAACAGCCTGTCCGGTCTTGGGCTTTCATACATGGATATGGCGGATATTCTGAGCTCCATAGGCTCGGATACAGTGTATTTTCTCCATGACAAACCATGCTACGCCGAAGGGCGGGGAGAGGTGATAGTCAGTGAAGCGGAGCTGCCATGTGCGCCAGTTCTTCTGGTTAATCCCGGCATACATGTTCCCACCGGCGAAATATTCCGGGGCGGAAATTTGAAGTTGACGGCTAAGGCAGATCTGTCTAGAATGCCCCTCGTCGCGGGCTATGCGGAGCTTACTGCCATGCTTGAGAACGGGCTTGAGGCGGCGGTTTTCGCCAAACACCCCGTTTTGAAGGTACTTAAAACATCCCTGCTTGATTCCGGCGCGGAAGGCGCCCTAATGAGCGGCAGCGGTTCCACTGTTTTCGGTGTCTACAGAACGGATGAACAGCTTGAGTCCGCATATTCCGTAATCAAAGAAAAATTTGCCGGTTACACGGTATTCAAATCAAGGATAAAAGGAGCAGGTTGATGAATTTTCTTCTGTTTTCGGGCAATGCGAACAGAACACTGGCGCAAGGCATAGCCACGGAACTCGGCGTAAGGCTGGGGGATGCCACTGTAGGCTCTTTCAGCGACGGAGAGATAAGAGTAAAAATTAATGAGAGCGTAAGAGGAAGAGACGTTTTCGTTGTTCAGCCAACCAGCGCCCCTACTGATAAACACCTGATGGAACTTATGATAATGACAGATGCACTTAAAAGAGCCTCAGCCGGAACCATAACAGCCGTTATTCCTTATTTCGGCTATGCACGTCAGGACAGAACATCAGAACCCAGAGTACCCATCACAGCAAAACTCGTAGCAAATCTTCTCGAAACTTCCGGCATAAACAGGGTAATGACCATGAACCTTCACGCCGGGCAGATTCAGGGCTTTTTTGATATACCCGTGGACAACCTCTATTCCTCGCCTGTTATCGTCAAATATATGATAGACAACGGAATGAAAGGTGAGGACTATGTGGTTGTTTCCCCCGATGCGGGCGGAGTGGCCAGAGCCAGAATATACGCCAAGCTCCTCGGAACCTCACTTGCGATAATCGATAAAAGAAGAAGCGCTCCCAACGCTGCGGAGGCTATGCACGTTATCGGTAATGTTGAAGGGAAAAACGTAATCATAATTGATGACATGATAGACACGGCAGGTACGCTCACTCAGGCCGCTAACGCAGTCATGAAGCACGGTGCAAAATCAGTTATTGCTTCTGCTGCACACGGAGTTCTCTCAGGCCCCGCCATGGAGAGAATAACCAACAGCGTGCTGGAGAAGGTAATTATCTCCGACACTGTGGAACTGGTTAAGGAAAAACAGAACTCCAAGATAACCGTTCTCAGCGTAGCAGGCATCTTTGCAAAAGCTATAAACAGAATACAGCATAAAGAGAGCATAAGCTCACTGTTTGAAATGGGGCATGAGTAATCTGCTTATAGTAGGTCTCGGCAATCCGGGGAGCCAGTACGCCAAAACCAGACATAATCTGGGCTTTATGGTGGCTGACAGACTCGCCGAACGTTTCGGAACAGGCTTTAAGGATGGATTCAAGGGGCTTTGGGGCGAGTTTCGCACGGATGAAAAACACTTCATCCTCAAACCCATGACATACATGAACCTCAGCGGCCAGTCCGTTGCACCGTTTATGAGTTTTTATAAGATTGAAGCCGAAAGCCTCATTGTCATTCAGGACGATCTTGATATGGAGTTCGGGCGCATAAAATTCCGGAAGGACGGCTCAAGCGGCGGTCACAACGGGATAAAGTCTATTATCGAACTCATAGGCACTGATAAGTTCGTCAGGCTGAAAATGGGAATAGGCAAAAGCAGACGCGGCGAAACCGTGGGGCATGTTCTCGGAAAGTTTGAGAGCGATGCCGAGCTGGATAAGTTTATTGAACTGGGCACGGACGCAGCGGAAGCACTCGTGAGAAACGGGCTGAAATCAGCCATGAATTCATATAACAACAAATCGGTCTTCGACGGGGAAGAAGGACAGGATAAGGCTCAGCAGGTTTAGCCCGCTTCAAATCCTCCCCCGCCCTCCTTTAATAAAGGAGGGAGCTGTGCCTTGCACCGAACTGAGAAAACGATGCAGGTTTTGAACAGGGAGAATACATTAACTTATTCTCTTGTTAAATATATTTTATCATTGAGGAGCATGTGACGTAACCCCAACTCCACGGAGGGAGTTGCGCCGTGCGAAGCGAAGCCGTGTTTATCACGGCGCGAGCGTGTGTATAAATCCGACAGGATGTGCGGATTTATACACTGATAAAGCGTATCGGAAGTTAAACGGTGACAGCCGTTAATCGGCTCATGCCGAAACATATTTAATTAATAAGGAGGACCAAATGTCAATGATGATGTACCTCGCACCGGTTTTGGGTGTGGTGGGTCTTATTGTTGCGTATGTGATTTACAGCTCTGTTAAGAGCAAATCCGCCGGCAATGAGAAAATGAAAGAAATTTCAGACATGATCCATGATGGAGCCATGGCGTTTCTTGGCAGAGAATACAAAGTTCTTTCTTTCTTTGTCGCAATAGTTTTTGTACTTATGCTGTTCTCTTCCAGCCTCGGAATCTACACCGCAGTTGCTTTCCTTGCCGGAGCGCTCTGCTCTGTGGCAGCGGGCTTCTTCGGAATGAAATCCGCAACACGCGCCAACGTCAGAACAAGTGAAGCCGCAAGAAGCGGCGGAATGGCTGCTGCACTCTCCGTTTCATACAACGGCGGTGCTGTTATGGGACTTTCAGTTGCGAGCCTTGGTCTCATAGGCGTGGGTATTCTGTTCATGATTTTCGGCGACCCCGAAACATCAAAATACATCAATGGTTTTGCAATGGGCGCTTCTTCAATCGCTCTTTTCGCACGTGTGGGCGGCGGTATATACACCAAAGCTGCGGACGTGGGTGCTGACCTTGTTGGTAAAGTTGAAGCAAACATCCCTGAGGATGACCACAGGAACCCCGGCGTTATCGCTGATAACGTGGGCGACAACGTGGGCGACATCGCAGGTATGGGCGCGGATATTTTCGAGTCCTATGTAGGGTCAATAATTGCAACAATCGCAATCGCCGCAACAGCCTCTCCTGAGCTTATAAACCTTATCAGCCAGACAGACGTTGCTTCAGACCTCTTCAAAATAAACATGATGTCACTCCCCATAGGTCTTGCGGTAATCGGCCTCATAGCTTCCCTTGTGGGCGTTTTCTCCATGAAACTCCTTAAAAACACTCCCCCCGCATCTGCGCTCAGATATTCCACATTCATCGGCGCAGGTCTTTTCCTTATAGCTGCTTACTTCGTAATCGCTATGTACGGAATCAAAGCGGGCGTGTTCTGGGCTCTTCTTTCCGGTACGCTTGCAGGTATCGCAATCGGCCTTGTTACAGAGTACTACACAGCGGCAGGCCCTGTTAAAAGAATCGTTCACGCTTCTGAAACCGGCTCCGCAACAAACATTATCCACGGTTTCGCCGTAGGTCTTGAATCAGTTGTTATTCCCGTAATCCTCATCTGCGTTGCCATCTTCGTTGCAAATGCCACTGCAGGTCTTTACGGAATAGGTATCGCAGCAGTGGGCATGCTTGCCACAGTGGGCGTTACTATGACAGTTGACGCATACGGCCCCATCGCGGACAACGCGGGCGGTATCTCCGAAATGGCTGAACTCGGACCCGAAGTAAGAAAAATCACTGACAGCCTTGACGCTATCGGCAACACTACTGCTGCCGTCGGTAAAGGCTTCGCTATAGGCTCCGCCGCTCTCACCGCACTTGCGCTTTTCGCCGCATATGCAAGCAGCGCCGGAATCACCAGCATAGACATAACAAAACCCATAGTTGTTATAGGTCTTTTCGTGGGCGGCTTCCTGCCTTTCCTTGTTGCGGCTATGACAATGACTTCAGTTGGTAAGGCCGCAGGACAGATGGTTGATGAAATCCGCCGTCAGTTCAGGGAAATCCCCGGTCTGCTTGAAGGAAAAGAAGGCGTTAAGCCGGACCCCAAAACATGCGTTGACATATCAACTGCTGCCGCACTTAAAGAGATGATCCTCCCCGGTGTTGTTGCGGTTCTTGCACCCGTTGTTGTGGGCTTCCTTCTCGGTAAAGAGGCTCTCGGCGGCATGCTCGCAGGCGCTACGGTTACAGGCGTTCTTCTCGCTCTGCTTATGTCTAACGCCGGCGGCGCATGGGATAACGCGAAAAAAGCAATCGAAAAAGGCGAGTGGGACAGCGCGGGCAAAGGCTCTGACCAGCACAAAGCCGCGGTTGTGGGTGATACAGTGGGCGACCCCTTTAAAGATACAAGCGGCCCCGCTATGAACATCCTTGTAAAACTTATGAGCATTGTCTCTCTTATCATCGCCCCCCTTCTTCTGGGCTGATAAGCTGACAGAATATTACGGTAACGAGGGGCAGGCTGAAAAGGCCTGCCCTTTTTTTATAAGGCGTATGCCGAAAATTAAACTCTTCTTTGCTTTTTTTTCAAACTTGTAGCAATATAATTGTTCTTTAAGCAAGCAGACAATATGAGGTTATTATGGGTTTCAACTGCGGAATAGTCGGCCTGCCCAACGTCGGCAAGTCCACTATATTCAACGCACTTACTAAAGCCGGAGCGGAAAGCGCAAACTACCCTTTCTGCACAATTGACCCCAACAGGGGTATAGTTCCGGTTCCTGATGAAAGAATGGATTTTCTGGTGGAAAAAATAAAGCCGCAGTCAACAGTGGCTACCACTATCGAGTTTATAGATATAGCAGGTCTTGTGAAAGGCGCAAGTCAGGGTGAAGGCCTCGGCAACAAATTCCTCACGCATATCCGTCAGGTGGATGCAGTGGCGCATGTTGTGCGCTGTTTTGACGATCCTAATGTTGTGCATGTGGAAGGCGGCGTTGATCCTGTGCGCGATATTGAGATAATCAACACCGAGCTTCTTCTCAGCGATATGGAGCTTGTTGAGCGCGCGGTGGACAGAAATAAAAAAGCGGCTAAAGGCGGCGACAAGGAAACTAAAAGACGCGCCGAGCAGCTTGAAATGCTCCTTGCTGAAATACAGAAAGGCAGAATGATCAGAAGTATAGATGGGTTTGAGGAGCTTACCGAATCCCTTAAAGAATACCCTCTCATTACCTCAAAGCCTGTAATGTATGTTGCCAATGTTGATGAGGCGGTTCTGGCGGAAGATAATGAGCATGTGAGAAAAGTGCGTGAGATAGCGGCGAAGGAGAATGCCGTTGTCGTTAAAATATGCGGCGCTATTGAATCCGAGATAGCGGAACTTGACGAGGAAGAAGCTAAGGAGTTTCTTGCCAGCATGGGGCTTGACCGTTCAGGTTTGCAGTCTATGATAGCGCAGGGATACAAACTGCTTGATCTTATAACCTTTTTTACCGCGGGCGAAAAGGAAGTACGCGCGTGGACAGTAACCGGAGGAACCACCGCGCAGAAGGCTGCGGGGAAAATCCACTCTGATATAGAGCGTGGATTCATCCGTGCGGAAGTTACCTCATTCAGCGACTTTGAAACCGCAGGCTCCATGGCAAAGGCCAAGGAACTCGGTAAGATGAGGCTGGAAGGAAAGGAGTATATTGTTCAGGACGGCGACATCATCTATTTCAGGTTTAATGTTTAGGGCTTTCGCCCTGACTCTTCTTCTGACGCTTTGCTCAGCCGGACTTTATGCGGCTGAGCCGGTGCACATAGGCGAACGCGAGGGAATCCTCGAAGCGCTGGGGCACATCGCCGGTGAAGGAGTCATGGCTCGTGAAAGGCCGGATACCAACAGCCCGGCCATTACCAAACTTCCCAAAGGGAGCAAAATAATTGTGCTTTCCAAAAAAGGGAACTGGTACAAGGTGCGCCTCTATAACCGCAGGGAAGCCTATGTCCGCTCCGAACTGGTGGAGTTCCGCTATGAGCTTAAGGATGAGCATATCACCAAAAGCGATATAGAGAAGAAGTTCATGGTGGACATCATGAACATGGCCAGCCAGTTTAATCAGATGATCAGGGAATCGATCTTTTCCAGAAGGCAGAACATAGTTCCCAACCTTAAAATTCTCGAAGGAAGAAAAAAAGACGGCACAGCCATAGTTAACGTGCTTTACTGTGCGGTGGACGGAACCGGAAAGCCTGTCCCCTCCATGAGGGAAAACCCTTTAAGCGAGACTATGGCAAAATTCATAGAGATTGTTATGATGAAGATGCTGCTCTACGATGCCGATTCATACAAGATTGTTTTCCGTGTCCCTGTGTTTGAGAACGGCAAAGTTGTGGACTATAAAGACAGTGCGGAGTATACAGTCGAAAGAACTGAAACCGACCTGCACGACATCCGCAGCGGAAGCGGCAGAATATGGGACTATATAGTGTCCAGCAGACCTGTGGACGAATTTTTTAAGCAATATCCCCATTAGAGGTATAAATACAATGTCTTTTACCCATTTTGACGAGGAAGGAAGAAGCCGCATGGTGGACGTTACCGCCAAGACGGACACAGTGAGAGAAGCAACCGCAAAAGGGCGCATAATCATGAAGCCCGAAACCCTTAAACTTGTTCTGGAAAGCAGAATGGAAAAGGGTAATGTTTTTGAGGTTGCCCGCGTGGCGGGAATAATGGCTGTGAAAAAAACAGGGGATCTGATCCCCATGTGCCACCCGCTCAATGTAACGGCTGTTGATGTTTATTTCTATCCCGATACCGAAAAGAGTGAAATAGAAATAGAAGTTACCGCAAAACTCACCGGAAAGACGGGCATAGAGATGGAAGCCCTCACAGGCGTTTCCGTTGCCGCGCTCACTATCTATGATATGTGTAAGGCAGTGGATAAAGGCATGGTTATAAGCGATGTGCGCCTTGTGAAAAAATCCGGCGGAAAAAGCGGAACCTTCGTGAGGGACGGTGAATAAATGCGGATCTGTCTGGCGCAGATAAAGCCCTTTCTGGGCGACACGGCCAAGAACCTTAAGCTCCATGAGGAGTATATAGAAAAGGCCGTTGCGGAAAAATGCGATTGCATTGTGTTTCCTGAGCTTTCGCTCACGGGGTATTATCTGCTGGACTATGTCAGTGATGTAGCCATGAAGACAGACGACAGGGTGATTAAAAAAATCATCGCCCTTTCCAAAGACATATCAATTGTCTTCGGCTTCGTTTACGAAGGCGAGGACAATCTTTTTTATAATGTAAGCGCATATGCCGAAAAGGGCAGGCTGGTTCACCTCCATAAAAAGGTCTACCTGCCCGATTACACCATGTTTGAGGAGGCGAGATACTTCGCCGCCGGCAAACAGTTCTCCGTGTTTGACACCGCACTCGGCAAGTGCGGAATCCTCATCTGCGAGGATGCGCTCCATACAAGCTCCATCTATATCCTGAGCCGCATGGGAGTGCAGACACTCTTCATCCCCTCCAACAGCCCGGCAAGAGGAGTTGTGGGGGACGGGCTGGAAGCCGCCTCAATATGGCAGACATCAAACAAATACACCGCCAGCCTGCTCACCGTTAATCTTGTGTATGTCAACCGTGTAGGCGTTGAGGACGGCGTGGCATTCTGGGGCGGTTCGGAGGCTTATTCGGCTCTCGGTTCCAGAAAAGCCAGACTCCCGCAGTTTGAGGAAACCATGGGAATAGTGGAGCTTGAACAGGAAGATATACGCCTTGCCAGAATACACTCCCCCTTCTTCCGTGACGAAAAATCCCACATACTCCTTGACTATCTCAAAGGGGACGGAAAATGAAGCTTGATCTTAAACTCACAAAGCAGATATTAACCACATTCGTAAAAGAGGAAACAGAGAAAATCGGTCTCCGGAATGTTGTTCTCGGACTCTCCGGCGGTATAGATTCCGCCCTTTCCGCCGCCATCGCAGTTGAAGCACTGGGGAAGGACAGGGTATTTGGGGTCGGGCTTCCATACAAGCTTTCCAGCAAGGAGAGCATGGCGGACGCGGAACTGGTTGCTGACGCTCTTGGTATTAACCTTGAAATAGCCGACATAACCCCTTTTGCGGAACCCTTCATCGAGAGCGAGAAGGATATGAGCAAGCTCCGTATAGGAAACGTTCTCGCGCGCATGCGCATGGTGACTATATTTGACCGCTCGGCAAAGCACGACGGAATAGTTCTCGGAACAAGCAACAAGACGGAGCTTCTCCTCGGCTACGGCACATGGTACGGAGATCTGGCCAGTGCCATTAACCCCATAGGGGATCTTTACAAGACGCAGGTATGGGAACTGTCAGAGTATCTGGGGATTCCCGATAAGGTTATAAAAAAACAGCCTACTGCTGATCTCTGGCCGGATCAGACCGACGAAGGGGAACTGGGATTCACATACAAAGATGTGGACAGGCTCCTTTACGAAATGATAGACAACAGGCGCAGAAAAGCGGAGTTGATCAAAATGGGCTTCGATGAGGAGTTTGTGCAGAAAATCTCAGAAAGGATAATGAGATACCAGTTCAAGCGCAAGATTCCCGTCATAGCGAAAGTGAGCCAGAGAACAATAGGCCGCGACTTCCGCTACAGCCGTGACTGGGGCTACTGAGAAATATAAACAGAGAAACCCTTTGCTCTTCCTAAAAAACCGAATTTCGTTTTTTGACCGGTGAGTTTTTGAAGGGTCTTAGGGAAACTTTGTTCCAAAAAGTTTCCCTGAATATAACTGAACTGAAAAATTGAAAAACAAAACATAAAAGCAGGCGGTGAACAAAATGTACGGCGATAAAATCGCGATGGAAGCTCTGACATTTGATGATGTTCTTGTGATCCCCGCTCACAGCGAGGTTCTCCCCAAGGACATTGACATGAGCTCAAAGCTTACAAACAAAATTACCCTCAACATCCCGCTGGTAAGTGCGGCGATGGACACTGTTACCGAGGCAAAGCTGGCTATAGCTATGGCTCAGGAAGGCGGAATAGGCTTCATCCACAAGAACATGACAATCGAAATGCAGGCGGATGAAGTGGACAAGGTGAAACGTTCCGAAAGCGGAATGATAGTAGACCCCATTACAATTTCGCCGGATAAAACGGTTGAGGACGCGCTTGCTATTATGTCCAAGTACAAAATAAGCGGCGTGCCCGTGACGGCAGGCGGCAGGCTGGTGGGAATCCTCACCAACAGAGACCTGCGCTTTGTTAAAAATCTCAGCGCGAAGGTTACAGAGTATATGACGGGCAAGGATCTTGTCACCGTGCTTGAAAAGGATGCAAACCTTGAATCCGCTCAGGATATTCTTCAGGAACACAGGATCGAAAAGCTCCTCGTGGTTAATGATCAGTATCAGCTTAAAGGGCTGATCACCATCAAGGACATCAATAAAAAGCTCAAATACCCCAATGCCGCCAAGGATGATATGGGTAGGCTGCTTGTGGGTGCAGCGGTGGGAGTCGCCGGAGACAGCAAAGACAGGGTTTCGGCTCTTGTGGAAGCGAAGGCGGACGTGATAGTGGTTGACACTGCACACGGACACTCTCAGATGGTTCTGGATATGGTGAAATGGGTGAAATCAACCTATACCCATGTTCAGCTTGTAGCCGGAAACGTTGCAACTCCCGAAGCTGTGGAAGCGCTCTACAACTGCGGGGCGGACTGCGTTAAGGTGGGCATCGGCCCCGGCTCAATCTGCACCACAAGGGTGGTTGCGGGTGTCGGCGTTCCGCAGATAACAGCGATTATGACATGTGCTGCCAAGGCAAAGGAGCTCGGTATTCCGATAATAGCCGACGGTGGTATAAAATATTCCGGCGATATAGTAAAAGCCCTCGCCGCGGGCGCATCCACTGTGATGATAGGCTCACTGTTTGCGGGAACAAAGGAATCTCCCGGCGATATAGAGCTGTATCAGGGCAGAAGCTTCAAGGTTTACAGAGGCATGGGCTCAGTGGGCGCAATGAAGGCGGGCAGCAAGGATCGCTATTTTCAGGAAGGAACTGAGAGCGAGAAGAAGTTTGTTCCCGAAGGGATAGAAGGCAGGGTTCACTATAAGGGCGAGCTCAACGAAACTGTCTACCAGCTTACGGGCGGCATACGCTCCGGCATGGGTTACGCAGGCTGCAAAACCATAGAGGATATGCACGCTAAAGCCAGATTCGTAAGGATCACAGGCGCAGGCCTGCGTGAAAGCCACGTTCACGACGTTATGATCACGAAGGAAGCACCCAACTACTGGGTGAATATTTAAATTATAAAGGCTCCCATGATGGGAGCCCGCCGTGCGCAGCGAAGGGCGGTTTATCCGCCCGCGAGCGTGTATCACAAACCGACAGGATGTCCGGTTTGTGATTGACAGTCAGCTCACGAAGGAAGCACCCAATTACTGGGTGAATACTTAAATAAGCTGTGATGCGTCATTCTGAGGCAAAACTGAAGAATCCTTGAGTACCTGAGATCCTTCACTGCGTTCAGGATGACGTTTCCGGTGTGCAGCTAAGCACTTAAACTCACTGAATATTATAAAAAGGAGTTTTGTAACCGATGGACATTCACTCGGAAAAGGTACTGATACTAGACTTCGGCTCACAATATACCCAGCTTATCGCACGCAGGGTGCGCGAGGCTCATGTTTACTGCGAAATTTTTCCCTGCAACGCGGATTTTGAGAAAATAAAGGCCTTCGAGGCGAAAGGGATAATCCTTTCCGGCGGTCCTTCCAGCGTTTATGAAGAGGACGCGCCGAGGGTTGATGAGCGTGTTTTTGAGATGGGGCTTCCCGTTCTGGGCATCTGCTACGGAATGCAGCTTGCCGGACAGCATTTCGGCGGCGTTGTTGCTCCCTCAAACCACAGGGAATACGGCAGGGCTGTTCTCAGCTATGAGCCTTCATGCAGCCTCTTCAAAGGGCTTGAAGGAAGTGGGACGCTTACCGTATGGATGAGCCACGGCGACAGGCTTGATAAAATGCCCGAAAACTTTGACATAGTGGCGAAGACGGATAACGCACCCGCCGCCGCCATGAAGCATCACAGCCGCGAGATATACGCAATCCAGTTTCACCCTGAAGTCACCCACACTGAGCAGGGCAAAACTATCCTTGAGAACTTCGTTGTGGGCATCTGCGGATGCAGACAGATCTGGACTACGGAAAACTTCATCCAGGCGGAGATTGAACGCATCCGGGAAAAAGTGGGGAACAGAAAAGTTCTCTGCGGTCTTTCCGGCGGTGTTGACTCATCAGTTGTTGCCGTGCTTCTCCATGAGGCAATAGGCGATAACCTCGTCTGCGTTTTTGTTGACAACGGTCTGCTCAGGCTGAACGAGCGTGAGTATGTGGAAAAAACATTCAGGGAAAACTATAAAATTAACCTCGTGGTGGCTGATGCTGAGGAACGCTTCCTCACTGCTCTTGCGGGCGTGACCGACCCTGAGCAGAAAAGAAAGACAATAGGCAACCTCTTCATCCGCATTTTTGAGGAAGAGGCGAGAAAAATAGGCGATTTCGATTTCCTCGCGCAGGGCACTCTGTACCCTGATGTTATAGAGTCCGTGTCTTTCAAAGGCCCCTCCGCCACAATCAAGTCTCACCACAATGTGGGCGGTCTGCCGGATGATATGAAGTTTCAGCTTGTGGAACCCCTCCGTGAGCTCTTCAAGGATGAGGTCAGGGATGTCGGGCGCAAGCTCGGTCTTCCGGAAGTGATGGTCGGCCGTCACCCTTTCCCCGGCCCCGGTCTGGGAGTAAGGGTTCTGGGCGAGATTACCAAGAAAAGGTGCGATGTTCTCCGTCAGGCGGACGCTATATTTATTGAGGAGCTTCACAACGCCAACCTTTATAACACCATATGGCAGGCCTTCGCCGTTCTGCTCCCTGTAAACACTGTGGGCGTAATGGGCGACGGCAGAACATATGAAAACGCCTGCGCAATCAGGGCTGTCTACAGCTCAGACGGCATGACGGCGGACTGGGCGCACATCCCCTATGATGTGCTGGGCAAAATTTCCAACCGCATAATAAACGAGGTAAGGGGCATTAACCGTGTCGTCTATGACATAAGCTCCAAACCGCCCGCGACAATTGAGTGGGAGTAATATGAAAACGGAGAATCTGATAGCCACGCGCTATCTGCGCTCCCGCAGGAAAAACCGTATATTTTCGTTCATCTCCACCATTTCCGTAATCGGCATAATGGTGGGGGTGGCGACACTTATAATAGTTCTGAACGTGATGATCGGTTTCTCCGACAATTTGCAGAACAAGATCCTCGGCGCAAACGCGCACATAATCGTAAACCGTCTGGATGCCGCTCCCATCAGCGACTGGCAGCTTGTTGACGCAAAAATCCGCGTGACGGACAAGGTGGCGGGGGTCTCGCCGTTTGTCCTCAGTCAGGTTCTGGTCACCAGCCAGAACAATGTCAGCGGCGTTATCATCCGAGGTGTTATCCCTGAAAAAGAGCTCGGCGTTACCTCCATAGAGAAATTTATGAAGGACGGCGAATTTATGGACATAGCTGACAAGGGCGAGAAACCTAAGATTGTTCTCGGAAAGGAACTCGCCCATTCGCTGTCTGTCAGCGCCGGTGATGATGTGGTTATGGTCTCTCCCTTCGGGCGCAAGGGGCCGTTCGGCATGGTTCCCAAGATGAAGCACTTTGAAGTCGCCGGATGGTTTGACATGGGGATGTATGAGTACAACTCTTCCCTCGGCTACATATCCCTTGAGGCGGCGCAGGAATTTTTCGGCATGAGTGATGTTGTCTCCGGTTTCAGCGTAAAGGCGGATAATTTTTCAAACGCAATCCCCCTCGCAAAAAAGATAGAAGAGGAACTGGGTTTTCCTTACTGGTCAAGGGACTGGATAAGCATGAACGGCAGCCTTTTTTCCGCCCTCAAGCTGGAAAAAATAGCCATGTTCATCATACTCACGCTGATAATCATAGTCGCTTCGTTCAATGTGGTGAGCATGATCACCGTATCGGTCAAGGACAAAAAGCGAGACATAGCCATACTCAGAGCCATGGGTGCACCCGAAAAAAGCATATACCGGATCTTCATCCGTCAGGGTCTCGTGGTGGGGTTTGTGGGAACAGCGCTCGGCAACGTTATCGGCTACACTATCTGCTTCGTGCTGAAAAACTATAAGCTCATAAGCCTGCCGGAGGATGTTTACTTCATGGACAGAATCCCCGTGAAGATAGAGCCCTCGGTGTTCATAGTGGTTACGGTCTGCGCACTGGTTATCACATATGTTGCGGGTCTGTTTCCCGCCAGACAGTCGGCCAAGCTCGACCCCATAGAAGCATTGAGGCGTGATTAGATGAGTCTGCTCGAAATAATAGATCTTAACAAAAGCTTCCTGAAAGGGGACTACAGGCTGAACGTTCTCAGCGGCTTCAACATGAGCGTGGGCAAAGGCGAAATGCTCGCCATAGTCGGCCCATCAGGAGCAGGCAAATCGACCCTTCTGCACATAATCGGCGGTCTGGATAAGCCTGACTCAGGCTCCATAATGTTTCAGGGAGAGGACATCCTCAAACTTAAAGGGAAGGCGGTTGACCAGTTCAGGAATAAGGATGTCGGCTTTGTGTTCCAGTTTCATTATCTGCTGGAAGATTTTACCGCACTGGAAAATGTAATGATGCCCGCCCTTATAGGCGGAATGAACATACAGGACGCTGCCAAAAGGGCAAAAGAACTGCTCACCAAGGTCGGGCTGGAAAACAGAACCACGCACTTTCCCGCTGAGCTCTCCGGAGGCGAACAGCAGAGAACGGCAATTGCAAGGGCTATGATGAACAGCCCGAAGATCCTCCTCGCTGACGAACCCACGGGAAGCCTCGACAAGAAAAACAGTGATGAGGTTCTGGGCATGATCCGCCTCATGCGCGATGAAGGTGTGACTATCCTCATTGTCACCCACGAAGACGGCATAGCAAACTCCTGCGACAGGATTATCAGAATAGAAAAAAGCTGAGTATCAGTTTTTTGTGTACGAATCCATGCATCGGATTCAGATTATCAGATCAGTAGGTACTGTATGAAACTTGGCATAATAGGCGGCAGCGGACTTTACGACATAGACGGATTCGAGTTCATAGGTGAAAAATCCGTGGAAACTGAGTGGGGCGCTCCTTCAGATGCTTACAGGCATTTCAGCTATAAGGGCGTTGACTTTTATTTCCTCAACAGACACGGCCGAAGTCACGGCATTCCGCCGCACAGCGTAAACTACAGGGCAAACATAGCCGGATTTGAGAAGCTGGGTGTTGAGCGCATTGTCTCCTTCACTGCGGTCGGCGGAATAAAGGGCGTGAAGCCCGGCGATATAGTAATATCCTCAAATGCCATAGACATGACATCCGGTCGGGCGCACACGTTTTATGACGGCGGACTTATTCACCACATAGATTTCACAGAGCCCTTCTGCCCTGAGCTCAGGGCGCTGCTTGCCGAAAGTGCGCGGAGAGCAGGGGTTGAGGTGAAAGACAGCGGCGTGTATGTCTGCACTAACGGCCCCAGACTTGAAACGGCAGCGGAGATAAAATACTTTGCTTCCATAGGCGGGGACACGGTGGGGATGACGCTCTTTCCGGAGGCTCCTCTGGCGCGTGAGAAGGAGATATGCTACGCCAATGTGAGCATTATCACCAATTACGCCGCAGGCACATCAGATGCCAAGTTAACAACGCTGGAAGTGGTGGATACCATGAAGGGGGCGACAGAGAGGATCAAGGCGATCGTCAGTGCTCTGCCTGATTCATACACAGTGAACAGAAAATGCTTCTGCAAAGATGCCCTTGAAGGAACAAAGATCAGCAAATGAGAATCCGTGAAAACGTATCACTTAAAAATTACACAAGCTACCGCACCGGAGGGACGGCAAAATTTCTTGCCGAACCGTCCACAACTGAAGAATTAGTTGAATGTCTCGATTGGGCGAAAAAAAAATCGGTTGAACATTTTATAATGGGCGGCGGCTGTAACCTGTTGATCTCAGATCAAATTTTGGATCATCTTGTAATAGTTCTCAGTAATCTTAATCGGCACATTTTAAAGAAACATAAGAAAATTTATGCAGGGGCAGGAGTTCTTCTTGACTCAATGATCGTTTATACGATAAGATCTTACATGACCGGAGCCGAGAATATGAGCGGCATTCCAGGCACTGTGGGCGGTGCTCTTGCTATGAACGCAGGTGCATTTGGAACTGAAATCGGGATGTTAACTGACGAGATAGATCTCCTCGGTTCTGACGGTTCGGTTTTCACAGTGAAGGGTGCTGAGGCCGGTTTCTCATACCGCAGAACCGCGGCAGTGAGCGGCAGCATAGTTCTCGGCGGAAAATTCCTCCTTGAAGAAGGGGACAGGACGGAAAGCGAGCGTATAAGGAAGGAGATTCTCCGTAAAAGGGTGCAGAAGCAGCCTTTGGAATACCCCTCCTGCGGTTCTGTTTTCAAACGGCCTGAAGGCCACTACGCCGGAGAACTCATAGAGCGGTGCGGGTTAAAGGGAAAACGCATCGGCGGTGCTATGGTTTCTGCGAAGCACGCCAATTTTATTGTTAATGTCGGCGGCGCTACCGGTTCAGATATTAAGAACCTGATTGAAGAAGTTAAGTTAATTGTTTTGAAAGAAACGGGCGTTCAGCTTGAGGAAGAGGTGAAATACCTCGGCTTCTGACGGCGTTAATGTGCGTCCGGGGGAATTTAGGTGGAAAGAAGAGACTGCGAACTCACTTTTGATGAACGTAAGGCACTGGAAACGGAAGTATTTTCGAAACTATGCTGCCCCGGCTGGATAATCAGATTCCTGAAACTTGTCATCCCCTCACTTGCTCTTGTCATCTCCTGCACAACCGCCGCACCTGTTCAACAGACTGTTGTAACCCAGAAAAATCTCTTCACAGGCAGCAGCTACATTCAGGAGCTTAAGGCGGAGCTTCACGCATCCGACAGCACGGCGGAGTTTGAAGCGGCAATGCCAGAGAGCGGACTGCTTCTCGGTGCGCTTGTGAGCTTTGATAAAAAAAAACATCAGGGGTAATCGCGCAGAATGTAAGGGACTTTGTCTATGAAGACGGGCTTATTGCTGTCCTTACAGATACTTTTATCAATATATCCTCCTCTGAGTGCCCCTCGCTTATTTCCGATAATTACACATCAATAAAACTTAAAGGCGGCTTCCTGCTTGCTGAGAATGAGAAGGGCATAAGCATTTTCAGCCTGTCCTCCTGCGCTGAGGTGACGGGTACAAACAATAAACCCGGCAAGCCTGCTTTTTATCCTCCGTATTTTGCCTTTGCAGAAGGCAGATCGTTCAGGGTGTACCGCATAGATTCCAATGACGAGGTAATATCCGGCCAGCTTAAGGAAACCATACGTGATGTTTTTCTGGATGACGGATTTGCAGTATTTATCCTTGATGAGAAGCTAGTAACCCTTGATTTTGCTCAGAGACGCTTCACCGGGCTCAGCCCGCTTCCTGTGGACTTCTCATCGCCGTATATAGCGGGAGGAAGGCTCAACGGCTACGGAAGGGACAGGTTTTACAGCATAAACTATCAGGAGGTCAACAGGGGCGGTGCTCCTGAGATACTGGACTTTCCTGCGGATAATATGACTGACTGTGTGACGGTTTCCGGCAGTGCTGATGCTTACTGCGGCGGCAGGTTCGTGAGAGCCGGAATATACAGCGGTCTGCCTTCGGAAAAAGCAGCCGTGGCGGACGGCTTTACGCTGCACCTTGAAGACGGCGCATTGACGGCGCTCTCAACTGAGGATTCGTTTAACAAGGAGATTTTCATAAACCGCGATGAGTTGAAATTCTGCTCTGTCGGCAGAAGAGTATGCTATACGGATTTTGACGGCAGGAAATACTGCACCGAGAACAACGTAACTCTGGAGATGAAAGGATTTCCTGATAACTGCGTCCCGAAAGATCTCATACACGGTAAGATTGTTGACAGTGAAGAAAACGTTCTTCTGGATTTTGCAGAAGAGGTTAATTCCTCGGCAAATCACATTATGCTGAAAAGAGAGCATGAAGGCGGGGTGTATTATTTCTTTATGCCCAATACACAGGAAGAAACTGAGCCAGAGCCCGCCCCGGCTGCTAATTGACAGTTATTCTGGGTTCCAGAATAGTTCCGGTTATTGTTATCCGCTTATTCATTCCGGCCACGCCCACAGTTCCCGTGAGTGCGATTACGCTTTTGCCTGCGTTCACCTGATTTATTCTGATATTTCCGTTGAGGTTTATTTTTGCTGCGCCCTGTGATGTAAGGTTGCTTATTCCTATCATCTGTTTTTCAATCAGCAGGTCACCTGTTACATCGTTAAAGGTAATGGGCCCCAGTTCCGAAGGGATAATAAGTTTGGGTGCGGAGATTTTCCCGGCTCCCTTCCAGTCCTTGACAGCCAGATCAAATGCCACTTCGCCCCCCATGCCGCTTTCCGTTATCTGCGGTATTTTATCAAGCTCAATCATTGCCTTTGCCTTAACTTCGCCGCCGCTGTGGCTTGCTTCGCCTGTGATTATCTCTGAGTTGATTTTGGCGGAGACTGAATGCGTTAAGACGGAGAGGGGAGTATAGCCGAGTACCAGCTTGTCAGCGGTGAATTCGCTGAGTTTTATGGAGGTGAGCTCTGCTCCGAAAGGCCCTGCGTCCGCAGAACCGATTGAAAGGGTCACATTTGCTTTTGCCGCCGCCTTTTCCGCATAAAATTCAAGCACTTTTGCATAGGGAAAGAATACAAACAGGAAAAGAACAGAGCATCCAACGAATATTGCCGCATTTATTAAAATATTTCTTATCATCTGTTTTTCACAAGCTCCAGTGTTATATCTGCCAGTGTGGGGTCATCAAATCTCTTTTTAAGTGAGAAGTTTTTGATTGTCAGGTTCTGGTAGCCCTCCACAAGACCAAGAAAAGAGTTGAGCTCGTTAAGATTAAGCGCCTGAATACGCAGTGAAACAACCTCAGCGCCGGATGCATTGGAAACGGGCTTAAGGTCGAGAATGCGTCCTGCGATACCTGTTCTTGCCGCAGTGTTCTGTATGAATGAGAGAAGCCCGCTCTCAACCCTTTTGGTGGAGTTGGCTCCGCTTGATACTTCCGATATGAGTTCGGCTGTTTTGGCTATCTGCTCAGTGTATGATTTCTGGCGCTGGGTATATGAATTTGCTCTGGAAGCGAACAGCATATGTGTCCAGTAAAAGAGAAAAAAGACGGCGAAGAACGCAACGAACCATATGAGTATTTTTTCTTTCAGTGCCTGATCCACTTTTATGTTCATAAGCCGAACCTCACTGAAAATTTGATTATTTCACCCTGTTTGTTTGTGTCTTCTATATTAACCCTCTGGGCTCCGGCTTCCTGAAGCTTCTGTTTGAACTCCTCAACAGCCTGAAAATCTGTTGAGGTTCCGGTACAGTTTATCGTAGTATCCCTGACTGTTACGTCTTCCAGCTTTATTTTGCCTTTGTCCGCAGCTTTGCTCAGTGTTTCAAAAACATTGAGAATGCTTATTCCCTGAGATGTTTCCCTGCCGCCTCTGGCTTTGAAAAGCAGTGTGCCGTAAGGGTCGTTAGAGCCGCTGACCCCTCCGAGGGTGTAAAGCTCCTGCAGCTTGTTTTCCCTGAGTTTGAGTGCGGAAGCATATCCTTTGAGCCGCAGGTGTTCCCCGCCTATGAAAACAAGGTAACACACTGCAAGAACAATCGCCGGAACCTTAAACGCTGAGGGGATGAAGGATTCCTTCTCCACCCCTTTAATGCTCATGGAAATTTTTGCAGGGATTACCCTGTTCAGAACCTTTTCCGCCGTGTATGCGTCTTCCGGTTCATCAAAAAGCTGGTGTATCTCGCCGCCGGAAACAGAGTAGCACTTGTTTCCGTCAGAGTAGTCAAATGAGGCTTCCCTCACGAACATTTCTATGAAAGGGGTTGTTACCTTCGAAGCTTTCTTAAGCAGCGGAAGGTTTTCCGCAACAAATGATGCAAATTCTCCCGTGGGGAGGTAGATAAGCGCCGAGCCGCCATGGAGAACAAATCCGAAATTTTCCGTCATGTATTCGGGAAAAAGTGTGCTCAGATAGTTGTTTATGAACCCTTTGGCCTTTTTCCTGTTTGATGAGGGGAGATCCATGGACAGATAAAAGAACATCGAATCATCCAGAAAAAGCGTGTAAGCTCCGGTCTGTTCGGTGCTGGCAGGGAAATCCGCCCGCCCGTTTTCAACATTGTAAAGCCTGTTGTTTTTAATAAATAAATTTTTGTCAGAAGAAGATGCCATCGTTCCCTTCTATATATTTCACTACGGATGTGCGCGAACCGTTTCTTTCCAGAAGTACATGGTAAAAACGGGACTTGTCATTCAAACTTACTTCAGTCTTTACATAAAATAAAGAACTTTTTACCGTGAGATAGTCCAGCGACGTATTGTATATATCCTGCGGAATGCTTGCTGCGTTCATTATATTTGACACGTCTTTATATATGTTTTTTGTTCTGTATTCTATTATGCTGTCCGCGTATGAGGCAATTCCCGGAACCAGCCCGATGAGCGCTTCCTTGGTCACGAAGTTCAGGTTCAGCTTGCCGTCCCCCTGGTTGGTGAAGTGCTGGGCAAGCACATCATAGTGATCCTTGGCTCCGTTTATGAAGCTGAGTTCCCTGAGGGTTTCCAGCGAGCCGTTTTTGGTGGAGTAGGTTTTTCCGTCAATATTATAGTCTATATTTTCTTCACCCAGATCTGAAACCTCGCCGTCGGTGTCTATCCAGTCTTTTATGACGGAGCAGATCGATTCCTGAAGCTCAAGCTCTTTCAGCGTGTTTCTGCATCCGGTTACGTAGGCGGCGGATTTGTTGTCCCCGTCCATCATGTTCAGCGGTATGCGGCCGTTGGTGGGGGTTACTGTGATGGATATGAACCCCATGGGAACGGGAAAAGGGGGGATAATCGCCCATGATTCCCCGTCATAGTCGTAATTGTTGTCATCATCCTCAAGCACTTCCCTTATTGCTTCTATGGCTGACATGGCATAAATAGAGGACTGGTATTCGAACTGGAGCCCTGCGCTGTCCGCCAGAGAGTTGCCCGCCCGCTGATGCATAAAGGTCACTATGCCGATGGTGAAGGCGACAAATATAAGCACGAAAACAAGAACGCTTCCCTTATTGTTCATTCGCCTATCCCCAGTGAGTTGAACATTGCGTTCTGGTGGTAGCTTCCTGCAATTGCCTCAACCTGTATGCCTGATGTATTGAGCTTAACTTTTATCATGTTTGTTCCGAGGATAGTTCTGTCGTGGTATTCGCCTGCTTCATAGAAAAGCACGGTGAAATTGTCCGCATCGGGAAGGATCTGCATCCTTTGCTCAAAGTCCATGAGCGGCAGCTTCTCCTCCCTGAACAGATATTTGTCTTCAATATAGTAAAGAACCTCCACAGGCATTGCCCCCTGAAAATAGAGGGAGTTGTGGGTAACCAGCCTGAGAGCCACCCTGTCGCTCAGGGACTGTATTTCCGCGGTGTTTCTCACCGCCTGTCTGAAATCGGCTGAGAGCAGGGAGGCAAGCTTCGCATTTACAGTCACTGCGTCCCCAGCCCTGACGGAGACATCCCGCGAGGTGATTATTGTATTGAACATTGCGTATGCCCCGGTGAGCACTATCCCGGCCAAGGCAACCGCAATTATTAATTCTGCCAGTGTAAAGCCTTTGTTATCTTTCATAATAAAACAGAGTCATCTCCGCTGTTCCGTCAGACACTCTCAGCTCGCAGGCTTTGATGCCTGCCAGTCCGGTGTCCTTCTTTTCCAGCTTATAGGTGTATGTTGTACCGTTGTCGCTTATTATCTCTTCAAGGGTTTTGCGCTCCGCCAGTGTGAGTATCACTCTTTCGTATCCTCTGCCCAGCAGATCAAGCTTCCTCTTGGCGTAGTCGTTCATATCCAACGACTGCCTGACAAGGGTGAAAATGCCCATCATGCCGATGGAAAGAACAACCATTGCTATAAGAAGCTCAAGGAGGGTGAAGCCTTTTTTCATTTAAGCCTCGTCTGCATCAGGAGTGGGATTGATTCTATGATTTCCGTGTCTGATACTCGTAAAAGAAAATGATCGCAGATTCCCTTGGGGTAAACCATGATCACATAGTCAAGTCCGGACTGTTCCTCGTCATTGATTCTGGCTGAAAGAACACCTGATATGCCGGGGATTTTAACTGTTTCACCGCCATGGAGAAAAAGAGAGTTTGAACCTTTCACTCCCCGTATGGGGAGGGCTCTGCCCAGTTCCGCCGCCTCATCCGCGGTTTTCCTGAGCAGATCGTTCAAAAAGGCTGTTTCTTCCGGTTCTCCCGTGGCTTTTTCAATCATGACAGGGGCTACAGTCATAAAGCCTATGCCGATGATAAGGAGAACAATAATAAGTTCTACAAGAGTAAAGCCTCTGGCAGACATTATCTTATTTCATAGCTCTTGATGTCTGAGTTGAAGTCTTCCCCGCCTTCCACACCGTCGGCTCCGAGGGAGATTATTTCATAGTCTCTGTCGTTTTCGCCGGGGCTTCTGTAGATGAAGTCGCGATCCCACGGGTCAAGGGGCTTTTTGGAAGTGTCCAGGTAGCCGCCTTTGCGGTAGTTTTTGGGGATGGGCTCAATTGTGGGTGCCTGAATAAGGGATTCAAGCCCCTGCTCTGTGGTGGGGTAGTAGCCGTTGTCAAGCTTGTACATCTTAAGAGCGGATTCAATGGCAAGTATATCGTTCTTTGCCTTGGCTACCCTCGCCTCATCAGGCTTGCCCATTATTTTAGGGACCATGAAAGTGGCAAGAAGGCCGAGGATAACGATAACCACCAGCACTTCGATGATAGTGAAACCTTTGCTGTTCATCATATCTGCTCCATGAAATAAATTTTGCAGGGATTATAAGACAACATGACCCGCCTGCACAACAGTTAATACATGAAATCATCAAATCATATATATTTCTCTTAATCTGACGACATCCGGCGGATGCAAAGGTTTGTTTTTTTCTCCCTTGCATGGTATTTTTTCAGGTATGGACAGAAAACATCTCATTCTTCTTGCCGCTTTTGTTCTGGGCAGTCTTTATTTCTCGCTGAGAATACTGTTTTTCGGAAGGAGCATAGTTTTTGACTCTTCGCTGGTGTTCAGGTATCTGATCCTTGCGCCGCTGGCGGAGGAGCTCTTTTTCAGGGGAGTGGTTCAGGAGTGGCTTGAAAGGCGTAAATGGCCGTCTTTTTATTCTGTTTCCGCGGCGAATATCGCAGTTTCCGTGCTGTTTGCCGTTTTTCACCTCTGGGGGAGCGAACCGGCACACGCTTTCCTGGTGTTTTTTCCTTCCGTGGTGTTCGGGTGTCTCTACACGGAATACAGGTCAGTGCTGCCCTGTGTGCTCTGCCATTCCTTTTACAATCTCAATGTGATGATAGTGTAAATATTACCTCCGCTGTCCCTGATTTTAATTTGATTTTTCCTTTATTCATGCTATTTCTATTCTCATGAATACTATAAAGATTCCATGGTTTATTTATCCGGTTCTTGCGGCTTTTTCCTTTGCATGGCTGATTACGGGGTTTATCTCATACAAACACACCCCGACTGTGATGGAGGGGATTAAGCTTGGCGGCAAAAAATCCGCGGCAGTGAAAACTGCGGATATTGCAATTATTACTGAAAAGAACATCTTTTCCCTCAAAACCGCATCAGCCGCACCTTCCTCTGAAACACTCGTCACGGAGAGCGGAGAAATCATAACCGCCCCTCCTCCAAGAAATATAAAACTTATCGGCATACTTTTAGGTCACCGTCATAAGTCCTACGCTTTTTTTGATCTGGACGGCGAAAAGGTGCTCCTTGCCGTCGGTGAAACCTTCTCCGGTGTGAAGCTTGAGAGCCTTGATAAAACCAGCGGGACAGTTGTTACCGCCACGGGTAAGACAAAGCTTGAGCTTTACAGCGCAGGCTCCGTTCTCCAGTCCTCCCAGCCGGGCGCTGCTCCCGCAGGGGATGAATCAGGGGACGATGCCGAACCGGGTGACATGACCCCCACAGAAAAAGTCAGCATGACCCGCGCTGATTTCGTCAGCAACCTTGGTGATATAAACAACATAATAAAGTCGGTTCTTATGCGCCCCTATGAAAAAGAAGGGCAGATAGTGGGCTTTCGTCTCTCCCGTATGACGAAGGATTCGGTGCTGCGCAATCTGGGACTTAAGAACGGCGATGCTATTATGCGTATAAACGGGGAGGAACTGAAAAGCCCCGAAGTTCTTTTCAGCATGCTGAGCTCAGTTGAAAATGTTTCAGCGGTGACTCTGGATCTGGAAAGAGCAGGACAGAAAAAAACAATATTCGTGGAAATAAATTAGGTGTGAGATGAAGCGTTTTATAGTTATAGTTTTATTATTAGTCTCCTTTAATTCGTATGCGCAGTACGATGTGAACTTCAATAATATGTCCATGAAGGACTTTGTTAAATTCACGGCAGAATTTACCGGGAAAAACTTTGTCTACGATGAAAACGATCTGAGGGGACAGGTTACGGTTCAGACCGGAATGAAGATGAACTCCAAGGACGTTATGGACATCTTCTACGCCACACTGGAACTCAACGGGCTTACTGCTGTTGACAAACAGCGCTACATCCAGATTGTAAAAAGCGGTGATGTGAAGTTCTACGGCGACAGTTACATAAACAACATGACAGGCAAGGAGAACGGGTTTCTCACCACCGTTGTTTCCCCGAAAAACTTCAATGTGCGCATGCTTGTTTCAGTGCTCAAGAACCTCAGTTCCAGAAGCGGCAACGCAGATATACTGGTGGGGATGAACGCCATAGTTATCCGTGATTCGGCAGACCGCATCCAGAAGATAATGAGCATTCTCGACACCCTTGAGAGAGAGGCCGCCGGATACACTGTAAAAAGCATAGTGATCAAAAACGGCCTTGCCTCAAATGTGGAGAAAATCGTCTCCAAACTTTATGCGGAGCTCCAGAAAAACTTCATGACCGCCGCCGACCCGGTAATAGTCGCGGATGACTATTCCAACGTGCTTGTAATCGCGGCCAAAGAAGGCGACTTTGAAAGAATAAACTACATCATAAATCAGGTTGACAGTTCAGCTTCGTCAGCCCATAGCCAGCCCAAAGTTTTTTATCTCAACAATGCCAACGCGGAGGATGTGGAAAAAGTGATGAACAAGCTCCTCTCCTCTGTTACTGACCCCAAAACACAGGCTGTGGTTAAGTCTCAGGTTGCGGCGGACAAGGCTACTAACTCCATAATAGTTGTGGGCGATCAGGAGCTTTACCAGAAGGTGGAAGGACTGATAGAAAAGCTCGACATACCCAGAAGACAGGTCTATGTGGAAGCGCTTATTATAGAAACCACTCTGGACAGCGGCAACAAGTTCGGTGTGGAATGGCAGACAGCGGCCGGCGGCAAGAACGGCGTGGGCACTGTGGGCTTTATAAACGACAACGGCGGGCTTAACAGCTTTCAGGGTGCTGTACTCGGTGACGGTTCCATCCCGGCTATGGCCGGAGGTTTCAACCTCGGCATCCTCGGCGACATCATAGAGTATGACGGCGTTAAATTTCCCTCTCTCAGCCTCCTTGTGAATGCCATCAAATCAGCATCCGGCGTTAACATACTCTCCAATCCTCAGCTCATGACTCTTGATAATCAGGAGGCAGAGGTGTTCGCGGGTGAAAACAGACCGTTCCTCACAAGCACCAAGTACGACTCAAACAATAACCCTGTTCAGTCCTATGACTACCGCGACGTGGGTGTTAAACTGAAAATTCAGCCCCAGATCTCCGCTAACGACTATGTGACACTCGCCGTGGAACAGGAAGTTAAAAAGGTCAGCGCCAGCACATTCGACTCCACTCAGCCTGTTACACTCACACGTAACACCAAAACGAAAGTTAAGCTGAAAAACGGCTCAATGGTAGTTATCAGCGGTCTTATGAAGGACGACTCCTCAGAGGAGCGCTCCGCAGTTCCCGGACTCTCAAAGATTCCGCTTATCGGATGGCTGTTTAAAAACACCAGCAAGTCTTATGAAAAGACCAACCTCATGGTGTTTATAAATGTTCAGATAGTCGGCACGGATGACGATGCGGAAGAGCTTACCGAAAAGAAAAGGCAGGAATCCGTAGACTTTAAAAACGAATCGAAGAAAACAATAGACAAGAGCTTTAAATGACAGCCTACGAAAAGGTACTTGAGCATTACCTTAAATTTCCAGACAGAAGCGACTTTGTGCCCGTTGCGGGCGGCGAAGGCGAAGTGTCTCTTTTATACAGCGGAAGCTCCGGACTTGCAAAAGCCCGCTTCCTTACATTTCACCTCGGCGTAAACGCAAAGCTGGTATCTTCCGAGAAAGAGAAGATATTCGAGATTCTGGAAACCCTCGGCGGTGATGTCAGCGGCGAGGAATACGGCAGTGCGGAAGAAATTCTGGAGGATGCTGAGGGGAACATTCTCTCCGCGTCATATGACGATGCGCCCATCATTAAGCTGGTGAACCAGCTTATGATTCAGGCTGTTAAGAACGGAGCCAGCGATATTCACTTCGAAGGCAAGGACAACGCCTTTGCGGTGCGTTTCAGGGTGGACGGCAAACTCAGCACAATCCGTCAGTTCCCTAAAAAAATGCAGGATTCCGTTATTGCACGTATAAAGGTTATTTCATCCCTTGACGTTGCAGAAACAAGGAAACCGCAGGACGGCAGGATAAACATGAAAATAGGCAACCGCACCATTGACGTGCGCGTTTCCACTGTTCCCTCCGTTACCGGCGAGAAGGCCGTTCTCCGTATTCTTGAGCGTTCAAAAAGCATGGCCACCCTTGAAAAAGTCGGCATGAGCGGGCATAATCTGGAAATTTACAGGTCAGCCCTCAAGCGCCCCAACGGGATTATACTTGTTACAGGCCCTACCGGTTCCGGTAAAACCACAACGCTTTACGCCTCGCTCCTTGAGCTTGTTTCAGATGACACCAACATAGTTACAATAGAAGACCCGGTGGAGTACCAGATGGAGAAGATAACACAGGTTCAGGTGAACCCGGCGGTTAATATAACGTTCGCCAATGCTATCCGCTCCTTCCTCCGTCAGGATCCGGATATTATACTCGTGGGCGAGATCAGGGATGAAGAAACGGCGCAGGCCGCTGTTCAGGCCTCTCTCACGGGACACCTTGTGCTCTCAACTCTCCACACTAACGATGCGCCTACGGCTGTTGCCAGGCTCATAGACATGAATGTTGAGCCGTTCCTTATTTCATCATCACTCCTCTGCACCATGGGACAGAGGCTTGTGCGTAAAATATGCCCCAACTGCAAAACCGAGATTGAGTCTGACGACTATGTTAAAAACTACTTCGCGGCAGAGGGCTTCAAACTGCCTAAGCACTATATGGGCAAAGGCTGTGACCAGTGCTTCAACACAGGCTATAAAGGCCGTACAGGTATATTTGAAATTATGACCGTGAATGACCCGCTCCGCAAAATGATCAATGACCGCGCCTCATCCACCGACTTGATGAAGGAGGCCAAGAAGCACGGCTACCAGCGCATGTTTGACTACGGCTACAGTCTGGTTAAGGAAGGCGTCACCACTCCGTGGGAGCTTATCGCTGTAACAAGGATTGATTAATGCCTACTTTTACATACACGGGCGTAAACAAAAGCGGAAAGAAGGTCAAAGGCGTTCTGGAAGGGGACACGAAAAACTCCGCCGTGGCGAGGCTCATGGCGGAAGGGGTTCTTGTTTCGGAAATCCGTTCAGTGCGCGATAAAAAAGGCTTTCTCTCGTCATTCCAGCTTTTCAGCGGCAAAGGCGCCGTGCCTGATATTTTCTTCCAGCTTTCCCTGCTGCTTAAAAGCGGTATTGCCCTTGTTCATGCTCTCAAGGTTATGGCAGGCTCCTCCGCAAGGGGGCGCATGCGCAATGTGGTTATGGATGTTGCGGGAACAGTTTCGGAAGGCAGACGATTTTCCGATGCCCTCGCAAAATATCCGGACACTTTTGAGGAAATGTACATAAACCTCATCAGAACGGCGGAAGAGGTGGGCAGGCTGCCCGAAGTCCTCATGGATATTGCCCGCTTTGAAGAGGAAAAGAAAAAGGTGAAAGGCAAGCTCACCAGCGCGCTCATGTATCCTATGGCGGTTCTCATAATGGGTCTGGGTGTTGTGGGCTTCCTGCTCAGTTATGTCGTCCCCAAGCTTGAGGGTATCTTCGCTGCCGCAGGGTCGGACATTCCGGGAAGCACCAAGGCGCTGATAGCCATCTCCTCCGTGCTCCAGTCGTACGGTATTTTTATATTCATACTGATACTGGCCGCAGCCGTCGGCGCGCGCTGGTATTACCGCAACAATATTAAATTCAGAATGAAGGTGGATTCAAGGCTGCTTGAAATCCAGTTTATAAACCATGTGCTCATAGCCCGCTTCGCCCATGTAGTGGCGTTTCAGGTCAGCGAGGGGCTTCCGCTTACCGAGGCTCTGGATAACGCTGCCAAGGTTTCGTGGAACAGGGCTTTCACTGCCAAGGTGGATGCGGTGGCTGACAAAGTGCGTTCGGGGGACAGGTTCTCGGATGCGGTCAAAAGGGTCGGCGGGTTTACCGAGCTTTTTGAAGCGGCTGCCACAACAGGTGAGCAGTCCGGAAATGTCGCCGAGCTCCTCGAAAGGGTAAGTTCGTTCTTCGGCAAAAAGTCAGAGGAACTCACATCAAGGTTCGTATCAATTATCGAGCCTCTGTTTATAATGTTCATAGGTGTGATAATCGGATTCATCGTGATTTCGATAATGGATCCGCTGTTTTCGCTTAACACCCTCGTCAGATAATTTTTTACATTTGCACAGTTTTGTAGTATGAACATATTCGTTTGAATGAAGGTGTGTTCTGCTCTCATTTAAAGATGCAGCCCCGGCGGAACAGACCCTGCCTGCTCGGACGGGAAATTTTTCCGACTTTGAATAAGAAATTAAAAATACCCATATAAAAGGTTTAGATGAAAAAAGAGCTTATACGCAATTTCAGCATTGTAGCGCACATTGACCACGGCAAGTCCACTATTGCCGACCGTCTCATTGAGTTCACCGGCGGTCTTGACAAGAGGAACATGAAGGAACAGGTTCTGGACAGCATGGACATTGAGCGTGAGCGCGGAATTACAATCAAGGCGCAGACCGTGCGTCTCTTTTATAAAGCCGATGACGGCATCACATACCAGCTTAACCTGATCGACACTCCGGGGCATGTGGATTTCACATATGAGGTATCCAGAAGCCTCGCCGCATGCGACGGCGGCCTGCTTGTGGTGGATGCGGCACAGGGAGTGGAGGCGCAGACCATCGCTAACGCCTATATGGCGATAGATCAGGATCTTGAGCTTATCCCCGTTCTGAACAAGATAGACCTCCCCAGCGCTGACCCTGAAAGGGTTAAAAAAGAGGTTGAGGATATAGTGGGGATAGATGCCAGTGATGCTGTGCTGTCCAGCGCTAAGGACGGCATAGGAATCAAGGAGATCCTTGAGGCTGTGGTCAGGCGTATTCCCATCCCCAAAGGGGATGAAAACGCCCCGCTTAAGGCCATGATATTCGACTCATGGTACGACAGCTATCAGGGTGTCGTGGTACTTATCAGGATAATTGACGGCACAGTGAAAGCGGGCGATAAAATAAAGTTTATGTCCACAAACCAGCACTACCTTATAGACAAGGTAGGGGTATTCACTCCGAAACCACTTATGGTTAACGACCTTTCAGTGGGTGAGGTGGGTTTCTTCACCGCAGCCATAAAGGATATAAATGATGTAAACATCGGGGACACAGTAACTCTGGCACACAACCCAACTAAGGAGCCCTTTCCCGGCTTCAAAACTGTAAAACCGGTGGTGTTCTGCGGCCTTTACCCTGTGGATTCGGCAGATTTTGAGGATGTGCGTGACGCTCTGGATAAGCTGAGGCTGAACGACAGCTCAATCACCTATGAAGCGGAGAGCTCTGTTGCTCTGGGCTTCGGTTTCCGCTGCGGCTTCCTCGGCCTGCTTCATATGGAGATCATTCAGGAAAGGCTTGAGCGAGAGTTCAACCTTGATCTGGTTACCACAGCCCCCACGGTTGTTTTCAAGGTTACTAAAACAAACGGCGAGATGATCGAGGTGGACAACCCCGCGGATCTGCCCGAACCTTCTGAGATAGATTTCATTGAGGAGCCTATAATCGCGGCGACCGTTATTCTGCCTGAGACGTATGTGGGCGGGATAATCCAGCTTATGGTTTCAAAACGCGGCACTCAGAAGAATATGCGCTACCTCACGCAGGGCAGGGTAATTCTGGAGTATGAACTCCCCCTCGGCGAAGTTGTCATGGACTTTTACGATAAGCTTAAGTCGATTTCCAGAGGCTACGCCTCCTTCGATTACGAGTTTGCAGGTTACAGACAGGCGAACCTCGTTAAGCTTGATATACTTATAAACGGCGAAGCCGTGGACGCACTGAGCATCATCGTCCACAGGGATCATTCTTTCTACAAGGGGCGTGATCTTGTGGAGAAGCTGAAAGAGGTCATCCACAGGCAGATGTTCGACATAGCTATTCAGGCTGCGATAGGGAATAAAATTCTTGCCCGCTCAACAGTCAAGGCGTTCAGGAAAAACGTTATCGCAAAATGCTACGGCGGCGATATAAGCCGTAAACGCAAGCTTCTTGAAAAACAGAAGGCAGGTAAAAAACGTATGAAGCAGGTTGGCAATGTGGAGATTCCGCAGGAGGCCTTCCTCGCAGTTCTTAAGATAGGACAGGATTAAGATGGCAGAAAAAGAAGAAATAAAAAACGCGCCGGAAACTACCGAAGAAGAAAAACCTAAGAAGAAAAAGGACGGTTTTTTTGACTCCCTTGTTGTGGCGGTGGTCATTGCTCTGTTCATAAAAACTTTTCTTATACAGACATATACAATCCCGTCAGGCTCAATGCTGGACACTCTTCTCATAGGCGACTACATAATAGTGAACAGGCTAGCCTATAAGTTCGGCGATCCCGAAAGAGGGGATGTCATGGTTTTCGAGTACCCCCTTGAACCTGCAAAAAGCTTCATAAAAAGGGTTATAGGTGTCCCCGGTGACAGAGTGACGATCAGGGACAAACAGGTGTTCATTAACGGTGAACCCTATAACGAGGACTACAAGCAGATTAAGGACGATGCCTACTTCCCCTCCGAGCTCACCAGCAGGGACAATATAGATGAATTTACAGTGCCCGAAGGCAAATACTTCATGATGGGTGACAACAGGGATGCCAGTTATGACGGCCGCTTCTGGGGCTTTATATCGAAGGATATGATCAAGGGCAAGGCGCTTTTGATCTACTGGTCCCTCGAAACTCCGGAGTACGGTTCCCCTTGGTCTAAAATGCCTCTAAAGGCGCTGAGATTTCTCAACCCCAAGTATGACCGCTTCGACAGGGTCTTTAAACTCATTCATTGAATTTGAGTATGTTTCATGCAATAATCATTAGGATGGAAAGCGCCCGCACAGCGGTACTTTACGCCCGAAATGCGCATGAGGCGGTGAAAGTATGGGAACTTTTATAAGGGTTATTATTTTTATCATCGTGCTTTACGTGGGAGCAGCGGCGGCCTTGCCCTGGGTCAAATATAAAATGTTTGAAAACGCGTTTAAAAACGCCGTGGATTCCTCACAGCCGGGGAATATTCCGGTAAACATTTTAAAAGCTGCCGAGGACGCAGGCATACCTATCACTCAGGATGATGTCATCATTGAAGAATATGTTGATAAGCGCAAGTATTCCGTAACCTATGAGGCTGAGGCGGAGCTTCCGTTTAAAACACTTAGGTTTACATATACTGTAGAAGGCTATAAAAATATCGAGGCTGAATAATGGAGCTTAAATACAAACGGGTGCTGCTTAAACTGAGCGGCGAAGCCCTCATGGGCGAAGGCGAATACGGAATAGATGTCGATACGGTGAATTTTATCGCCCGTGAGGTAAAAGAGGTTCAGGAACTCGGTGTAAAGGTAGGCATAGTTGTCGGCGGCGGCAACATTTTCAGAGGCGTTTCAGAGGCTTCAAAATCAATGGACAGAGTCACTGCCGACTATATGGGAATGCTCGCCACGGTGATCAATGCCCTTGCATTGCAGGATGCCCTTGAAAACCACGGCTGCGCAACCCGTGTGCAGACCTCAATAGAAATGAGACAGATAGCCGAACCCTTCATCCGCCGCAGAGCTATGCGCCATCTGGAAAAAGACAGAGTGGTGATTTTCGCTGCGGGAACCGGCAACCCGTATTTCACGACTGATACGGCGGCAACCCTGCGCTCTTCGGAGATCAATGCGGAAGTCGTGCTTAAGGCCACCAAGGTTGACGGCATATATGACAGCGACCCGAAGAAAAACCCGTGCGCTGTGAAATACGAAAGCATAAACTACCTTCAGGTGCTCAACGAAGGGCTCAAGGTAATGGATTCCACAGCTATTTCCATGTGCATGGATAACGCTATGCCCATAATAGTTTTTGACATATACGGCAAAGGAAACATGAAAAAGATAATAACAGGCGAAAAGATAGGAACAATAGTGGAGGTTGATAATGCTTAACAAAGCGCTTAACGAAGCATCATCTAAAATGGAGAAGGCTCTTAACCATCTTAAGGATGAGTTTAAGGCGGTGAGAACAGGCAGGGCCTCCGTTTCCGTTTTTGACAACGTAAAGGTTGACTACTACGGAACACCCACACCCTTAAGCGGTGTAGCTACCTTAAGTGCGCCCGAACCCAGACTTATCCTCATCCAGCCTTGGGACGCAAGCCTTATCCCTGCTATAGAGAAAGCGATTATGGCCAGCAACCTCGGCTACAACCCCCAGAACGACGGTAAGGTAGTGCGCATCCCCATCCCCCAGCTTACGGAAGAACGCAGAAAGGAATTTGTAAAGCTGGTCAAAAAAATGGGGGAGGACACCAAGGTTGCAGTGCGCAACATCCGCCGCGATGCCAATGACGAACTGAAAAAGCTGGAAAAAGATAAAGCAATCTCCGAGGACGACTGCAAAAAAGGGCAGGATAAGGTTCAGGAAATCACAAACGATTTCGTTAAGAAAATTGATGCCGCTCTTGAACACAAAGAAAAAGAGATAATGGAGATCTGATGCCCGACATACTGCCCGTTCATCTTGCGATAATCATGGACGGAAACGGCAGATGGGCCAAGCAGCGGAAAATGCCCCGCATAATGGGGCATAAAAAAGGGGTGGATGTTGTCAACAAGGTAGTGCGCCACGCCTCAAAACTCGGTATAAAATACCTCTCCCTGTTTGCCTTCAGCATGGAAAACTGGCAGCGCCCCGGCGATGAGGTCAGCTTTCTTATGCGCCTTCTTGATGAATATATCGAAAAAGAGCTCAATACCATACTCAGGGAGAATATCCGTTTCACCGTAACAGGGAACATGGAGATGATACCCGAAGGAACCCGGAACAAGCTTATGAATGCCGCGGACAGATCTGCGGCTAATACAGGCATGACACTGAACCTTGCCCTCAGTTACGGCGGCAGGGCTGAGATAGCAGATGCTGCACGGCAGATAGCCAGACTTGCAGCGGCAGGAAAGCTCAGGCCGGATGACATAAACGAGGATAACTTCCTCCAGTTTATGTATCATCCGGAAATACCCGATGTGGATCTGCTGATCCGCACCAGCGGCGAACTGCGCATAAGCAACTTTATGCTCTGGCGCATAGCCTACAGCGAGCTGTACTTCACAGGCAAGCTCTGGCCGGACATCACGGAAGAGGACATAGACGAAGCCATAGAGGACTTCGCCGGACGTACCCGCCGTTTCGGCAAAACTGACGATCAGGTAGATATTTAACGGCTTCCGTGCCGTACGCAGCGAAGGGCGGTTTATCCGCCCGCGGGCGTGTGCGTTAATCCTACTGGATATACTGATTAACGCTATCAGGTTTTATTTTTTAAACAAAGGCAGGTTTTAGTGAGTAACAGGCTGACTCGTATTTTAACGGCACTTGCCGTTATGCCCCCTGTGATAGCGGGCATAATATGGCTTAATGATATAATGTTTTTTTTCATACTCCTTCTGCTTATTATGGGCGGAACATGGGAGTTCTACAAGCTGCTCACGGCAGACGGAAAGCCGCTTCTCGCCTTTCCTGTGATGACCGGAGCGGTGTTTATCCCCGCGGGGTTCTTCCTCGGCGAGACATCAGGCGCGCTCTTCGGGCTTTACCTCGCCTCTGCCATGGTGTTCGTTATCAAGCTGTTCGGCAGGGCTCCCCTTGACGACACATACGAGCACCTTTCAGTCTCCATGATCGCAATAATGTATTATCCGTTTTTTATGTCTTTCTTCATCCCTCTCAGGGAAATAGATTTCCACTGGCTTTTTTATCTCTGTGCAATAATCTGGTTCAGTGATTCCTTCGCCTACTTTGTCGGCGTTATGTTCGGCAAAAGGAAGATGTACGAACTGATCAGCCCCAAAAAAAGCATGGAAGGGCTTGCCGGGGGATTTGCCGGGGGCATAGCCGGTGCGTTTCTTTACACCCGCTTCTTTATGGAAGTTCCTTTTATCCATGTGCTGGTATCCTCGGTTCTCCTCACAGGGGCCGGTGTGGTTGGTGACCTGGTGGAGTCCATGTTCAAACGCAAAAGCGGAATCAAAGACAGCGGCACTGTTTTCCCCGGTCACGGCGGAATACTGGACAGGACGGATTCCATAGCTTTCGCAGCCCCGATCCTTTATTTTTATGTGATACTGGCGGTGTAGTGTGAAAAGGATTGCGGTAATAGGTTCCACAGGGTCTGTTGGCAGACAGACTCTGGATGTTGTCCGCCGCAACAGGGAGCTTTTTGATGTGGTTCTGCTTTCGGCAAACTCCAACAAAGAGCTTCTTGATTCCCAGTGTGCTGAATTCGGGGCTAAGAAATCATGCCTCACACAGGGAAACAGCGAAGGGCTTGTCGCTATGCTGAACGAAACGGAGGCGGATCTTGTTCTCATCGCCGCTGTGGGCGCTGCGGGGATATTGCCAGCATATGAAACAGTGAAGAAGGGGACTGATATAGCCCTCGCAAATAAAGAGTCCATAGTCGCCGCGGGCAGACTGATTCTGAACGCTGCCAAAAAAAGCGGTGCAAGGGTCATCCCCGTGGACAGCGAGCATTCAGCCATTTACCAGTGCCTCATGGGGCAGAAGAAGGAGCATGTGGCAAAGATTATTCTTACTGCTTCCGGCGGTGCTTTCCGCAAGACTCCCAATGATGCCCTTGAGTTTATGGGGGTTGAGGAAGCGCTCAGACACCCCAACTGGAGCATGGGCAGCAAGATCACTGTGGATTCCGCGACAATGATGAACAAAGGGCTTGAGCTTATCGAAGCCCGCTACCTTTTTGATATAGAGCCGGACAGGCTGGATGTGGTGATACACCCTCAGAGCATTGTCCACTCCGCAGTGAGCTACACCGACGGCAGTATGCTGGCGCAGATGGGCTATCCGGATATGCGCACCCCCATCTCCTTTGCTCTGGGTCTGCCGGAGAGGATAGAGAGCGGTGTCAGACAGCTTGATCTGTGTGAAATATCCCGGCTCGATTTCTTCAAGCCGGATCTTAATAAATACGGATGTCTCAGAATTGCGTTTCAGGTATTGAAAGAGGATATGAACGGTCCTATGATTGTAATGAATGCGGCAAATGAAATTGCCGTTGAACATTTTCTGCGCAAATCAATCAGTTTCATAGATATAGCTCCGGTGATAGAAAATGTGCTGGACTCCTTCGGCGAATGCACAGCGGAAGGAATGGATGAAATACTGGATCTGGACGGAGCCGCCAGACGCAGGTGCAGTGATTTAATAACGGCTCGGAGATAATTGCGAAATGATTCAGGCTATAATACTTCTGGGACTGCTCATATTCTTTCATGAGCTTGGCCACTTTCTGGTTGCAAAATACTTTAAGGTATATGTTGAGAAGTTTTCCATAGGTTTCGGCCCCAAGCTTTTCTCATGGAAAAGGGGCGAGACCGAATACATGCTTTCGGCTATCCCGCTGGGCGGTTACGTTAAAATGTACGGCGACGGGCCGGACTATAATTCAGAAGGCGACACGGAAGGCGCACCTGAAATGAAGGAGAGGGCGTTTAACAACAAGCCGCTTTATGCACGTGCTCTGATTGTTTTTGCCGGGCCCCTTGCCAACTTTCTTCTGGCTGCCGTGGTTTATGCGCTGATCTTTATGGCGGGTGTTCCCCGCTCCACCGCTGTTATAGGCGAAATAATGCCTGATATGCCCGCGGCTGAGGCCGGGCTGCTGGAAGGGGACAAGGTTGTCTCAGTGGACGGAAACCCTGTGGTTTTCTGGGATGAAATGAGCTCTTACGTTGTGGAGCGTCCCGGAAGGAAGATAGTTTTCGAAATCCAGAGGAACGGGGAGCGTATGGAAATCGTCGTTACCCCGAAAGAGAGCATGCAGAAAAATGTTTTCGGTGAAGATGTGAAGGTCGGGCTGGTCGGTGTCAGGGTATCCGGCGATTATATAAGGGTCAACTACGGCTTCTTCCCCTCACTTAAGATGGGTGTGGAGAAAACAGCGGAAGTCACAGGGCTGATTGTCACAGGTGTTGTTAAGATATTCCAGAAATCCGTTCCGGCTGATTCCATAGGAGGGCCTATTATGATCCTCCAGATGGCAAAAACGTCAGCGGATGAAGGGGTGCTTATGCTTCTGGGGCTTATGGCCGCCATAAGCGTCAACCTTGCCATACTGAACCTGCTGCCTATACCTGTGCTGGACGGAGGCCATCTTCTTTTCTACGCAGTTGAGGCTGTCACCAGAAGACCCGTGAGCATAAAAATCAGGGAATATGCCAATATGGCGGGGATGATGCTGATATTCGGGCTGATGTTCTTCGCCTTCTATAATGACATAGTCCGCATAATAAAAAGCTGACAGAACCGCAGAGCGGTAAATATATTTTAAAGGGCGGGGGTTTTCCTTCGCCTTTTTTTGTATAAAAAAACGATTGCGGTTCAGTCAGTTACAAAAAATATTATTTTTTATTAGTTTTTTTTCTAAAGATCTGATCAACTCTGTACGATTGTGAATATGCGCAAGGAAGCGCGAGATGCCTCTATTGAAAGAATCAAGGAGGATGACATGGCACTCACAATTTATCAGAACGTGATGTCTCTGAATACGCAGAGATACCTCGGACAAACTCAGAACCAACTCAGTAAGTCTCTTGAGAGACTCTCATCAGGTCTGCGAATCAACCACGCAGCGGACGATGCTTCCGGCCTGGCGATATCCGAAAAACTCAGAGGACAGATTACCGGTCTCAAAAGAGCGTCAATGAACGCTCAGGACGGTATATCAATGCTCCAGACCGCAGAAGGCGCCCTCGGCGAAGTAAGCTCCATGCTTCAGCGTATGAGAGAACTCGCTGTTCAGGCCGCGAACGGCACTTACACTTCAAACGACAGGATTGAAATCCAGAAAGAGGTTGATCAGCTTAAAGACGAGATCGACAGGATCTCCACATCAACCGAATTCAACACCAAGAAACTTCTCAACGGTGACGGAACCGCTCTCTGGTCCTCAAGCAGCGACAAGATCAAAGCTATCATCAGAGACAACGTAGCCGAAGGGAACTACAAAATCGAGCTTAACACTCAGGCCGGACAGAACCAGGTTTTCAAAACCGATATTATGACCCTGAAAGACGGGATAATCGGCGCTGAAATAGTAACCTCAGGCGCATCCGGCGGAAACCTGACAAACGTATCTTTTGTCAGCGATCCCGAAACTATGCCCACTACAGGCACTGCGTACTTCAGTGTTGTAATCAGCGGCAACGGAGTTGTAGCAACATCATCAAGCACAGTCCAGACTCTGGCATACTACGGACAACCCGGCTCTTCCTTCCTTGTGAGCAACGTAACGGCAGCCTCTACAGGCGGCAGAAGCGGTTATATCGAAGTTGAATTCACCTCCGGCGCAGAAGCGGGTGATACAGCGAGTGTAACCCTTAATGTAAGATTCATTGATGCCCTCACAGGCACAGTGGGTCAGTGGGTCAAAGTAACCGCAGCCTACACGGCGCTCACATCATCAACATATACTGTGGACACAGCCGCAGCGGGTCTCCAGAACTCAGCCGGCAACACCATAGACATAGACTTCAGCTTCACTCTTTCAGCCAGCGGCTCAGTGCAGACTGGAGATAAGGTTCTTTTCTCCCTCTCCGGCGGTGTCGCGGCAGACGGCAACTATGCGGGCTCAGGCGGAGGCTCCATCCAGATAACCGGCGGACCTTCAAAACAGAACGGCCCGACTATCTACTTCACAGCCCAAAACTCGCTTACGCCTCCCGATAACGGCGATACCATTACCGACTATAATCAGGTTAAGGTTTATTATGCTCAGCTTAACACGCAGACTGGCAACCTTGACCTCGGTAATATCACGCTGAACTTCAAAGAGCTCTCAAACGATCAGGCGACCCCGAACGGGCGCACCATGACGGATGCCTTTGACCTTGATGTCACAGGTGCGGGCGAAGCAGCCACAACCACTACCAAGCTGAAAGACATAAGCGTCTTCACTGATGCCGACGGCAATAATATTTTCAGCAACAAGCAGGAACTTACCCTGTGGGGCAATGGCAAAAGCACCACTATATACCTCCAGGGCGATGATACAATAGCCGACCTTGAAAAGAAACTTGAGGAAGCTATTGTTAAACTCGGAATGGGTTCCGATTCCGCCAGTGTAAACAGCCACCTCGTGGATTATGTTTCCATGCCCTCAAACAGCGGCCCCAGAAGTGTTAAGGGTACATTCATAATCCAGACCGCTCTCACGGGCGAGCAGGGTGAACTGGCTTTCAGCGGCGATCAGGCTCTTATAGACGCTTTTTCTCTCGCTCAGATTCAGGAATCCAAAAACAACACAACAACTGTGACAGTGAAAGATGCTCACACAGGAAAGCTCATAGGTGTTGATGAAACCAGTGATGACAGGGTTTACGGTATAATCGACGGAGTGGAAATCGTTATAGATTCCCGTGCCGGCGTAACAGAAGTATGGAACCCCGTTACACAGAAAATCGAATTTGCGACCGACACCAGTGCCGCCGCGAAGGAACATTTCCTCCATGTTGTTGATAACTCCACCGATCTCCAGATCGGAGCGAACCAGGGACAGGCTCTCTCTGTTTCCATTCCCCAGCTTGATGTAGTGGGGCTTGGAATTGAGAATATTACCCTTGTTTCCCAGTCGCTTGCGCAGAGAGCTATACCCGATATAGATGCCGCTCTTAACAAAGTGGTTACTGTAAGGGCTACAATCGGTGCGCAGATCAACAGACTTGAATACACCATCACGAACCTTGATACGGCAAGAGAGAACATGACTGCCGCCGAATCACGCATACGCGACCTTGACGTTGCGGATGAAATGGCGACATTCACAAGGTATCAGATCCTCAGCCAGTCAGGCACAGCAATGCTTGCACAGGCTAACCAGATACCCCAGATGGCTCTTCAGCTTCTTCAGGGTTAGTCATTGAAAACATGGATGTAGTTTCTTAAAACATGGAGGTGTGCTATGGCTGCAGTGAGTGTGCAGAAAACAAAGGGTGAAAATTCTCAGCTTAATCAGCTTCAGGAACTCTTGAGAGAGATGTTCCAGAGTAACTTCTACGGATCGGTAGAAGTGAAGTTTGAAGGCGGAAAAGTCACTATAGTTAAAAAGACTCAGTCATTGAAAATATAGTAAATTAACAGCAGGGGGATGCGTTGTGCTCCCCCTGCTTTATTTTTGTTTATTCATCTTTACCGAACTATTAATCAATAAAATTGAACATAGTATTCAGTCTTTTGTTTTATTTTTAAATTTAAGTGTCTTAGAACCCTCTCTGACAAGGGGTTATTTTCATATGCTCATTTTTATGCTGTAAACAGTCAAAAGCGTTATATTTTGACTAATTTAACGCAATGTGTCCGGCGTATAGATAGTGCCACATTATTTTACAGATAAAATATATAACTTTTGTTCACTACAGATAAAACATATTAAATGGCTATGAATTAGAGAAGACGTTGATATGAAAGATAACTCACATATTCCCTCCCTCAAATCCTGAAAAATAAGCCTGTAAATTAAGTCTATAAGGCATTGTAAGCGTTACCTAAATTTTACAAATACCATTGACATGATAAACCATGTCAATATAGCCTTTCCAATAAAGATTATCGGTTTATTAAATAGTCATGAGACTATGTTCATTAACAAAGAGTAAATATCTAAAACGAGGGAATCTATGAAAGTAACTCGTAGACGTTTTATGCAGGGTGCTGCTGCCGCTTGTGCAGCCGGCACATTACCGCTTGGGGCTGTTGCCTTTCAGGATAATATCAGGGTTGAGGGTGTAACGCCTGAAACTAATACAACCTGTGAGATGTGTTCTTACAGGTGTCCTGTCAGGGTGCATGATCTGGGAGGCGGTAAAATCTTTATCGAAGGGAATAAAAATGCCGGGCATCAGAAAACAAGAATCTGTGCCAGAGGCAGCAGCGGCTACAGCCTCCTGAATGACCCGAACCGTATTGTTAAACCTATGAAAAGGAATGGCGAAAGAGGTGCGGGCGAATGGGAAGTTATAAGCTGGGAGCAGGCCTACAGCGAAATAGCCGCAAAAATGAATGAGCTTAAAAGCAAGTTCGGCCCTGAGACAGTGGCTTTTTCTGCCAAGTCAGGCTCTCTTTACAGCCAGTTCACTCATTTTGCGAAGGCCTTCGGCTCTCCTAACACCTTTTCTCACTCCACAATGTGTCCGGGGGGCAGATACGTCACTGCGGACATTATGCTCGGAGATGACATGGTGTGGGATCTCAAGAATACTAAATATCTGATAGTATTCGGCCACAACCTGTTTGAAGGTGTTGAGGTGGGCGATACTTACAGAACTGCGGATCTCCAGAGTAAAGGCGGCAAGCTGGTAAGCTTTGACCCGCGTATGTCCGTGGTGTCCAGCAAGGCTGATGAATATTTCTACATAAAGCCCGGAACGGATATTGTTGTTGCTCTTGCGATGTGTAATGAGCTCATAAAAAATGAGTTGTATGACAAAGAGTTTATAACGCAATACGCCATAGGCTTCGATGAGTTCGCAAGAAGCATAGAGAACATAACCCCTGAATTTGCGGAGATGCATTCCGGTGTGAGCGCCGGGGCAATAAGGCGTATAACAAGGGAATTTGCCGCCGCTGCTCCTGCTGCGGTTGTTTCTCCCGGCCACAGAACGACTTACTCATTTGAGGAGTTTGACACACGCAGAGCTCTTTTCGCACTCAATGCGCTTGTGGGGAACTTTGAGCGCAAAGGCGGACTTTACAGCAAAAGGAGCCCGGAAGCTTATAACAAGCTCGCCGGTGTTCAGGTTGCTCCTGAGCTGAAAAAGATCAAGGTCGAATACCCCAAAGCTGCTCCCAGACTGGATGCTCTGGACGGCGAAAGATTTAAATACAGCATAAAAAGAGGCGGAATCTACCAGAGAATCCTTGATACCGCCCTCACCGAAAAGCCGTACCCTGTGAAAGGCTGGGTAATGACAAGAACAAACCCCATGCAGACTCTGGCGGACTATCCGAAAATGGCAGAGGCCATGAAGGCCATGGAATTAGTCGTTGTCTGTGATGTGTACATGACTGACACTGCCGCTTTTGCAGATTATTTCCTGCCGGAAGTCACATATCTGGAAAGGTTCGAGCCCATCGAAAACAGATCCGGACAATCCCCTGCGTATTCACTCCGTCAGCCGACTGTCAAAACAATCGGTGGTGCGAAATCCAGTGCCGAAATATGGTACGGTCTTGCTGAGAAACTCGGTCTTGCGGAGTATTATCCCTGGGGCGGGAGCATGGAGAAATATATCGAAATGCAGACAGCGGGGAATCCTGAATTTCTTAAGGAGATCAAGGAAAAAGGCTTTGTTTCATACGGAGTGTCCTTCCTGCTGAGAGAGCCCTCCATGATCGAAAAATTTGTTGAAAAATACCCCGAAGCCTCAGCCAACCTTGATCCGGACGGAACCTTTGCCAGCCATATGAAGTTTAAGACAAAAAGCGGCAAAATTGAGTTCTTCTCCGAGGATGTTGAGCAGCTCTGGCCGGGCTACGGCGTACCCAGATTCAGAAATATCAAAATAGCAGGTTCAAATGAGCTCCTGTTTATTCAGGCAAAAGCGGCTGTCCACACCAATGCTGCCACAGCTTTTGTTCCCTCGCTTTCTGCTCTTATGTCCGAGAACCCCGTGTGGATCAACACAGAGACAGCCAAAACCCACGGGATAAAGAACGGAGACAGAATATCTCTCGAAAACGCCACAGGAAAAGAGACAGGAACAGCCCATGTTACGGACGGTATCCGCCCGGACACTGTGTTCACTTACATGGCGGGCTTCGGCGTGAAAAACGGCTACAGGCAGACAGCAGCGGCCTCAAGCGGAATAATGTGCTCAAACCTGCTCCCTCATGCGGTTAATGATGTTACAGGCATGGCGGTTCATACCAGCGCAGTAAAAATTTCCAAGGCTTAAGGGGTTTTGATTATGAAATCTAACTACGTGATGTTTCACGATGAAAAAAAATGCATAGGATGTCAGGCCTGTACAGTGGGATGCGCCAATGTGAACGATGTCCCCGCAGGGTTCGGACGTGTTCAGGTGCAGATCAAACAGGACAAGGACAGGTATCAGTTTTACAGAGTTTCATGCCAGCACTGCGAAAAAGCCCCCTGCGTGGGCGTATGCCCCACCGGAGCTTCGTATGTTGACGCTGAGGGAATAGTTAAGGTCAATAATTCAAGGTGCATCGCCTGTTCATACTGTCAGTCCGCCTGTCCTTACAGTGTGCGCTATATGGATCCGGACACCCGCTGCCCCGATAAGTGCGACTTCTGCGCGGAATCAAGGCTCGCCAAAGGGGAACTGCCCGTTTGTGTGACAGTATGCCCCACTGATGCGCTTTCTCTGGTGAAGGCGGATTCCGGGGAAGCCGCAGAATGGATTGAGAAACACCCAGAAGCATACAGGGAATCAAAAGGCGGGGCAGGGCTTGCCAGCGTTTACCGCCGTAAAGAAATACACTAAGGAGTTCAGGCATGATCAATATTTGGGGTTCCGATATAAATTACACACCGGATTACTGGCCTCTGTGGCTTGTTATCCTTGCAGTGCTTGCAGCTCTCACGCTTGCAGGTGTTGCGGGGCATTTTATGCTGAGAAAGGTATTAGCGCCGAAGCGTGAGGCAGCGGGAGAGCATAAGCTTTATCTCTACAGCCTTCCCGTCCGTGTGTGGCACTGGCTTAACGCTCTGCTGTTTGCGGTGCTTCTTGCCACAGGGCTTACAAACCATTTCGACCCTTCGCCCATGTTGGTTAAAATACACCACATAGCAGGACAGGTCTTTGTTGCGGTATGGATATACTTCATAGTCATAAACATAGTTACAGGCAACGGAAAGCACTATCTGATACAGCTCAGCGGCTTCACAGGCAGAATCATCAGGCAGGGTATGTTTTATCTTTTCGGAATAATGAAAGGTGAGGCGCATCCGTTTCATTCCTCTGAGACCTGCAAGTTCAACCCGCTCCAGCAGGTTGCCTACGTGGGTGTGGTGTATTTGCTTATGCCCATACTCGCTGTAAGTGGCCTTCTTGCCCTTTATCCTGAGTTCATGGGGCTTGCCGGAATGAAAGGGATAGTGGTCAGGGTGCACCTTGCTTTCGGCGTAATTTCGCTGATATTCATCATAGCGCACCTCTACCTCTGCACATGCGGCGGGTATATGACACAGCTTCTCAAAGGCATGATAGACGGTTACCACAGGGAAGACACTACAGAAAAACACTGATGCTCTCTCCGGAGTAATACTCCTTCATAAACACACCAAGCTCCCCTCCGGAGGTGTAGCCGCAGGGGAGCCTTGGTTCTTCAGTCTATGCGTTTCTGCTTTTTTCTGAATTATTACATCTCTGGACATTTCCCTTTCTTGAAGCTATACAGATCATATAAGCAGATTCAGGTGAATACAGTGTCCCTAAAAAGAATCATCCCCTACGGAAGACAGGAAATCACGGAAGAAGATATAAAAGCCGTGGCGGAAACCCTCCGCTCGGACTACCTCACTCAGGGGCCGAAAGTTGCCGAGTTTGAGGAAAAGCTTGCATCATACTGCGGTGCAAAGTTCGCTGTGGCTTTTGCCAACGGAACAGCCGCTCTTCACGGCGCGTATTACGCCGCAGGGCTGAGAAAAGGCGACAGCTTCATCACCTCCCCCATGACATTCGCAGCAACAGCAAACGCAGGGCTTTACCTCGGCGCTTCCCCTGTATTCTGCGATATAGAGCCTGACACAGGCAATATCGATTCAGACCGAATCCCCGCTCTTATCAATAAATCAGTTAAACTCATCGCCCCTGTCCATTACTCCGGCATGCCTGCTGATATGGCTGAGATACGCGCCATAGCAGATGAAAAAAAACTCATGGTGATTGAGGACGCATGCCATGCTCTTGGCGCGGTGTACAAAGGTGAAAGAATAGGAAACTGCGCTTATTCGGATATGGCGGTTTTCAGCTTCCACCCGGTAAAGCATGTTGCAACCGGTGAGGGGGGAGCCGTTCTCACTAATAATAAAAACCTGCGTGACACGCTCCTTCGCTTCCGCAGCCACGGAATCACAAGGGATAATCTGATAAACGAACCCCACGGCGGCTGGTATCACGAGATGCAGGAACTGGGCTACAACTACCGCATGACGGATATTCAGTGCGCACTGGGAATAAGCCAGCTTTCAAGAGCCGAAAGCTCTTTGGGGAAACGCAGACTCATGGCAGCAAAATACGATGCCGTTTTCAGTGATGTTAAAGGGGTGAAAACCCCTCCTCACAGGGAAGGCAGACAGAACGCGTACCACCTTTATCCGCTCCGTATAGAGCATGGGCGTAAAGAGGTTTACGACCTGCTCCGGGAAAAGGGGGTACATGCTCAGGTACATTATCTGCCGGTGTATATGCATCCGTACTACAGGGCGAACGGATTTGACAATTTCACTCTGCCGGAGGCGGAAAAATTCTATAAATCAGAACTCAGCATCCCCATGTTTCCGTCACTCACGGATGAAGAGCAGGACTATGTAACAGAATCTGTCAGGGAGGCGCTGAAATGCGTCTTGGGATAATAATTCAGGCGCGCATGGGCTCAAGCAGGCTGCCCGGCAAAATACTTAAAAAGCTGCCCGAAAAAGGCGGCAGAACAGCCCTTGAGCATGTTGTGCGCCGCTGCCTTATGGTTAAAGAAGCATCGGAAGTAATAGTGGCAACCACCACCGAAGAGGCTGACCTCATGGTGGTGAACGAAGCTGCAAGGCTTGGAGTCCGCTCCTTCCGCGGGAGTGAGGATGATGTTCTGGAACGCTACTATCTCGCGGCAAAGGCGGCAGGGCTGGAGGCTGTTATGCGCATAACCTCAGACTGCCCGTGCCATGACCCCGAAGTGTTGGGCGATATGGTAAGGAAGTTCATCGGAAGCCGGGCGGATTATGTTTCAAACACCGTAACCCGCTCTTACCCCCACGGGCTGGATGCGGAGGTGTTCACCTTTGAGGCTCTTGAAAAGGCGTATAAAGAGGCGGAACTTAAACAGTACCGTGAGCATGTGACACCCTATCTGTATAAATCAGGCATATTTAAGACTGTACAGCTTGTTCAGGATAAAAATACATCAGACATAAGGGTAACTCTGGACACACCGGAGGACTACGCCCTTCTGACAGCGGTTTTCGAGTTTCTTGGGGATGATTTCGGGCTCCGGGAGCTTGAGGAGCTCTTTGCTGAGAAGCCGTGGCTCTCATATATCACAAAGCCTGTTGTGCAGAAGGCGGTTTTCTCAGGTGAGAAGGAAGAACTGGAAGCCGCGGTCAGGCTCCTTGAAAAGCAGGATATGTTCAGGGCGGCGGCTGTCATTAAAAGAGAGATAAATTGAAAACAGGAATCTTTACCTCCGCAGGAAAAGGGATAGGCTACGGCCACTACGGCAGATGCCGCGCGCTGAAAGAAGGCTTCGCGGAAAATGGCATCGATGCGGATCTGTTCATTCAGGGTGAATGCGACAGAGGCATAGCGGGTGAAGATTCCGTCATAACCGACTGGATAAAGGATGTAAGCCTTTGCAAGGGCTATGATGTCTGCATTGTGGATTCATACCTCACTACGGAGGAGCAGCTTAATAAAATCGCCTCATACGGTGCATTGTGCGTATTTATTGACGACTGCATGCGGCTTGATTACCCGGAAGGGATAGTGCTCAACGGCTCTGTTTATGCGGAAAAGCTTCCGTATGTGGGCAAGCCGTCCCAGATGATCCTTGCAGGAAGCAGATACGCCATGCTCCGCAGGCCATTCTGGGATTTTGACGACTACGGTGAGAACAGAAGCGGAATATTCTTAAGCGCGGGCGGCTCCGGAGCAGAGGAAATTTCCGCTCATATATGCAGATTACTCCTTGATAATACAGACGGGGATATATTTATTATAAGCGGAAGTAAGCCTGTGGATTCACTCCGCGTCCATGCATTTTTCGGTCTCAGCGCCGCAGAAATGGCGGACTTGATGTCCGCGCGGCTGTTTGCTGTTTCAGCAGCAGGGCAGACCTCATACGAGCTGGCGCGCACTGCGGTTCCTTCTGTCCTGTTCGGGTTTGCCGAAAACCAGAAGGTCAATCTGGAAAACTGGGAGAAAACAGGCTTCGCTTTATCAGCGGGCTTTTACGCTAATAAAAATTTTGATAAAATTATGAAACGGGCACTCACGGATATACAAAATACGGACAAAAACCGCGCTATGTCGGGCCTCGGTCCTCTTTATGTAGACGGGCAGGGGGTGCGCAGGGTGGTCAGTATGATTGCGGAGGTGACGCAGTGAAGGTTGCCGTTCTTACAAATAATGAGGTTTCAAGACCGCTTATAGACTGGCTCAGGGAAACAGGCGAGGATGTGGAGGTGATCAGCGAAAAGATCGATCTCCACATGCTGGAAAGGGTACAGCCTGATCTCATAGTGAGCTACAGCTACAGATACATAATCGGGGAGGATGTGATCAGCGCCATGAACGGCGGGATCATAAACCTGCATATCTCTTACCTGCCGTGGAACAAGGGGGCAGACCCCAATATATGGAGCTTTCTGGAAAACACCCCGAAGGGTGTGACCATACATAAAATAGACGCAGGGCTGGACACGGGCGAAATCCTTGTTCAGGAGGAGCTGGTGTTCAACGAGGCGGAGGAGACCCTTGCCAGCTCATACGAAAAGCTGCATGAGGCCATGCTGGATATGTTCAGAGCAAACTGGAAATACCTGCGGGAAAAAAGGATCATCCCCGCCAGACAGAAAAAGGGCGGCTCCTGCCATAAATCAGCAGACCTTGATAAATACAGGCATATAATAGCTGAGCATGGGTACACAATCCCTGTGAAAGAGTTTAAGAGACTCTGTGCGGAGATAAAATGAACAAGGCTGTAAACATAGGCGGACACACAATATCGGAGGACAGCCCGGCTTTTATCATAGCGGAGCTCTCCTGCAACCACCTCCAGAACTATGCTCTTGCGGAAAAAACAATCATAGCGATCAGGGAAGCCGGTGCGGATGCGGTTAAGCTCCAAACCTACACGCCGGATACCATAACCCTTAAGTGCTCTGATGATATTTTCCGCATATCCCACGGAACACTGTGGGACTCGAAAACCTTCTACGAACTCTACGGGGAGGCTTACACCCCTTGGGAATGGCAGCCGAAGCTGAAAAAGCTTGCGGATGAACTGGGGATGGTGTGCTTCTCCAGCCCGTTTGACTTTACCGCGGTGGATTTTCTGGAGAAGATGGATGTTCCGGCGTATAAAATCGCCTCTTTTGAAATAAATGATATACCTCTTCTGGAATATGTGGCTTCAAAAGGCAAGCCTGTCTTAATCTCCACGGGGATAGCCCATCTGGATGACATAGAGCTTGCTGTCAATACGGTGCGCAATGCGGGCAATGAGCAGATAATACTGCTGAAATGCACCAGCGCATACCCCGCAAAGCCTGAAGAGGCCAACCTGCTCACCATGCCGGATATGGCTTCCCGTTTTGGTGTCATAGCAGGTGTCAGCGACCACTCGGAGGGTTCCCTTGTGCCTGTGGTATCAGTGAGCCTCGGCGCTAAGGTGATAGAGAAGCACTTCATACTGGACAGAAAACTCGGAGGGCCTGACGCGGCTTTTTCCATGGAGCCTCAAGAGTTTAAGAAGATGGTGAAGGATGTGCGCACCGCTGAGGCCTCCCTTGGCAGGGCGGATTACGTGCTTACGGAGAAGGCGGAAAAAAACCGTATTTTCTCCCGCTCACTCTTTATCGCGGAGGATGTGAAAAAGGGTGAGGAGATCACCCCACGGAACCTCCGTTCCGTCAGACCTTCAAACGGGCTGCACACTAAGCACTACAAAGAGCTTTTGGGGAAAAAAGCTGCAAAGGACATCAAAAAAGGCACTCCCGCATCATTTGACCTTTTTACCGGGTAGGCGTGGAATATTATTTGCTAAATTACAGGCGTAAGGTAAATTTTTCTCACCGGAGAGATTATGAATATTGACGGCAAAACGGTTCTTGTAACCGGAGGAACAGGTTCCTTCGGCAAAAAGTTTATAAGGTATATTCTCGAAAACCATAGTCCCAGAAAGGTTATTGTATATTCCAGAGACGAGTATAAACAGTATGTCATGCAGGGGGATTTTGCCGCGCATCTGTCCAAAATGCGCTTTTTCATAGGCGATGTGCGGGACAGGGAAAGGATGTACCGTGCCTTTGACGGTGTGGATATTGTTGTTCATGCTGCCGCACTGAAACAGGTTCCCGCTGCCGAATATAACCCCATGGAAGCAATAAAAACCAATATAACCGGAGCAGAAAACGTTATTGATGCCGCCATAGACAGAGGCGTGGAGAAAGTTATTGCTCTTTCCACGGACAAGGCTGTCCACCCGGTCAACCTTTACGGAGCGACCAAGCTTGTGTCTGACAAACTGTTTACATCAGCCAACGCTTATGCGGGCTCAAAAAAAACCAAGTTCAGCGTTGTGCGCTACGGAAATGTAGCTGGCAGCCGCGGCTCGGTTATCCCCTTTTTCAAAAAGCTCATAGAGAGCGGCGAAAAGACCCTTCCCATAACTGACTTCCGTATGACCCGCTTCTGGATCACCCTTGAAGAAGGGGTGCAGATGGTTATGCGCGGAATAGAAGAGGCGAAGGGGGGCGAGGTTTATGTGGCTAAGATCCCCTCTTTCAATGTCACTGATCTGGCGAAGGCTATGCTGCCCGGCGCTCAGCTTAAGGAGATCGGCATACGCGAAGGGGAGAAGATGCATGAGGAGATGATAACCGTTGAGGACGCTCCCATGACTTACGAATACGGAAACTACTACATTATATATCCCAACTATTCATGGTGGTCGCTGGAAAGGCACTTCACCGAAGGCGGAAAGAGAGTTCAGTCTGAGTTTTTCTACAAGTCAGACACCAATGTGCATTTCCTCTCCGTTGAGGAACTCAGTGAGTGGACTGCGAAAATAGGCATAGTGGACTGATAGAGGGAGGTTTATGCCTCCCCGTTTTCTTCCTTCATCTTTTTCAGGTTGGATTCAAGGAGAGCCTTAAGAACATAAAGCATGCTCAGCATCTTTTTGATCAGCTCCACCATAACAGCCAGCATATCCTTCATAATAATCATGATTGCGTTGTTTTTATCCTCCGCCTTGTCATGGTTCGCCCGAATGCCCTGAATCTCCACCATAGCCCTGATGTAATATGCCTGCACATAGTGCATGAGTATGTAAAAGAACTGTTTTTCGGAGAATATTGAGTTCAGCGATTCCGTCTGTTTGATGAGGGGAAATCCCTTCTCGCTGTCGTAGACTCCGCTCTCTTTATAGGGTTCGGCGATTTTTTCCTTATATTCCACACATAATAAATAGCCGTCGTAGAATCTCTTCATGGCGCTTTCACAGTAGTCTATACTTTCCTGAACCTTGGCGAGTGTTTTTTCATAGTAGCCCGTAGCCTCAGCCTTATCGGGCTTGTGGAGAAATCCTCTGATCAGTGATGGTATATCGGCAGGCTGAACATCCTTTATATGCCTGTCTATGGCCTCTGCAAAGGTCATAAGCTCAGCGCCGTGAATTTTGGCTCCGCCCTCTGTGGCGTTTATGACCTTGCCTTTGAATCCGGCTATGTCCTTCATGTAGAACTTACGGAAAGCATCCCACACATTTGTGGTCTTTATCTGGGGAATATAGTTTCCTTCCACCATAAGATTCTTTCTCTGGGTGAGGTACTGCTGCTCCTTCTCTCCATATGTGCTGCCCGTGGCATGGGTTATATCGTCCTCGCCGAAGGCGAGATCCTGCCCGATGAGAATAATCGGGTTACAGCCGAGGTGCTCCAGAACTTTAAATGCCATATTTGCGGATGATGGGCCAATATTCAGCGTTCCCTTCGGTATATTAAGCCATTCAAATGTGGAGAAGTTCCTGTAAACAACTATCCGGTCCCCTTTGAAGTTTTCATAGGTCAGCGGGTGAATTACCGGGCAGGCGGCAAGGAACACATCCTTCACATCCTCTTCGCTGAGGCCTTCAAACAGCCTGCTGGTAGCCTCAACCCTTTCCAGTGATGTGGTGAGATGGGGTTTGAATCCGTGTTTTTTCATTACCCGGACAGATGCATCCACCGCGCAGATGACTGCCTTGTCATAAAGTCCGTCCAGAAGATGAATATTTTTGTTAAGCGACGGCCCCGTGGCGACTACAATGCCCGGCCTTCCGCTGAATTTTCCCGCAAGGTCGTCAATGCCAGGATATTCTATTATTTCTTTGATATTTACGAAGGTGTGGTCAATACCTATGAGTGAATCGAGAGGGTCGTTTCCGTAAAAAAGCATTACTTCTTTAACCGCATCATTCATTGTGCGTACTGCGCCGAGGTAGTAGTCCTTTGCGGAAACAAATGCCACAGGCTCTTCTATATAGTTTATTGCTTTTGCGAAAAACTTGTTGCTGCCGATGTTCATCAGCGAGTTCATTATAGGGTAAAGCTCCTCCGGCCTCTTTCCTATAACAAGATAGACGCGCTCATCGCGGATGTATTTTTCAAAGTCAATGTACTCTATAACAAGCGCAAAAAGCTCCGGGTCTTTCTCTATCACAATTAAGCAGGAGTCCGGCTGCGCTGCGAACATGTCCATATAGTTCATCAGGTTGTACAAAAGCCCCATGCCGAGAAAAACAGCAAGGTTAGGCACATTTATCCTTTTGTCGGCTATGAGTTTTCTGGAGCCTGCCAGAGGGTCCTTGTTGTCATAGAAAATCATCCCTTTTTCACTGAATATAAGGTTGGGATAGCGTTTCTGGTGCTCGGAATGTATCAGTTTGTATTTAGATGACTGGGAAGTGTTCATCACAAGGTTGTAAAGTTCGGGGCGGCGTTCTTTGAGTGCCTGCATATTTTTTTGTTTTATCATTAAGTTTACCCCCGTCAATGTTAAACGATTCTACCTAAAAAGAACCCGTGAGTCAACGGAGCATGGGGGCTCTCAACCGCCTGCGTATGATAAAAAAAATATGCTTTTTCCGTAACTTTCCGTAACTGTCTGATGCTGATCACAAAATAAATGAAGCATAACACGGGCGTACAGCTTTTTTATTTGTCTGGGTTTATGGCTGAATAGTATTGTCAAATAACAATAAATTTTTTGGCATATGCGGCAGGGAATAAATTTTTAAAAAAAGATCTTAAAATAATTAAAGTGCGGCAAATTTTTTCCGATAAAGACATCAGTGGATTCTAATCAGAATCCGGAAGACGGATAATTAGAATAGAAATAAATGAATCGGTACTGAAATAATCGGGCCGGCGGAATCAGAAAATGATACCGTCGGCCTTTTTGTTTTGAGGAGGTGGCAGAGAGGCTGTTTTGAACAATTTTTAAAATCTTTCGACGCAAAAGGAAGATAACAAAACACTTTCGACGCAGAAATGAAAGCCCCTTTCGACGCAGGAAAAAGGCTTTCAGGAACCAGCCCGCAGGCAGGGAAGCCTGGGGTATGCCAACAAGGAGGACAGTATGGCAATGTATATCAATACTAATGTTCCGTCTCTCACCGCGCAGAGATATCTGGGACAGACAAACAACGACATCTCAAAATCTCTTGAAAGACTCTCAAGCGGTCTTAGAATCAACTCGGCATCGGACGACGCATCCGGTCTTGCCATTTCTGAGAAATTAAGGGGACAGATAAGCGGCCTCAAAAGAGCCTCGCTGAACGCCCAGGACGGTATTTCACTTCTTCAGACCGCAGAAGGCGGTTTGCAGAACATTCAGGACATGCTTCAGAGAATGAGAGAGCTCGCTGTTCAGGCGGGCAACGGTGTTTACACCACGAACGACAGAGCTGAGATCCAGAAAGAGGTTGACCAGCTCAAGGAAGAGATCAACAGAATATCCTCTTCCACGGAGTTCAACACCAAAAAGCTTCTTAACGGAAACTCAACTGCTCTCTGGTCTTCAGACAGCTCTTCACTGAATGCCATTGTTAAGGGTGCAGTCGCCGAAGGCAACTACAATCTTAACGTTACAGTAGACCCCGGTAAAAACTATGTCTACAAGTCAGATGTTATGACCCTTAACGAAGACGCTATAGGAGCGGAAATTGTAACTGCAGGCGGAAACGCCAACGGAACCAACGTCGGTTTCGTAACAGATCCTAAAACCCTTGCATCCACAGGTACAGCTTACTACACAATAACAGTGGGCGCAGGTGCAGATACAGATTCTGCAGTCACAACACTCAGCGCGTACAGACAGGCCGGTTCTAACTTTGGCTCCGCCGCGACATGGACAACTGGCGGTACAGTGGGTGATTCCGGTTACCTTCTGCTTGAAGCCAAAACAAACTTTACCGTGTCAGCCGGTACAACAGCGAACTACACCTTTAAAGCCACCTTTATCAATGCGAAGACAGGTGCTGAAACTTCGGTTGAAATTCAGGGCGGAGATGACGGTGCGGGCAACCTTGTTTTTGATCTCGCCGACATCACAGGTGCAGGTTTCTCAGGCGAAGTTTCCTTCGCAATAGGAACAGACGCCAAGTTCCAGTCCGGGGACAAAATACTCCTCAGCACAACAGAGGCAGTTGATACTTCAACTACTTCCGGCGGCGGTACTATCCAGCTTTCCGGCGGCGCTGCGGGGACAACAGGACCGACCCTGTCCTACGGCAATAATGAACTGACTAAGGCCGACAACGGCGACACCACAATAGACTACAACAGCGTAACAATTTATCACGCCGTTCTCAACGAGACCACAGGCAATCTTGATGTGGGCAACCTGACTCTCAACTTCAGAGAGAACACAGGAACACTGACAGCTTACGGTTCAACCGATGCCGGAACTTTTGACCTTCAGATTCTCGGAGGCGGAGAGGCTGCTGCGAGCACCACAAAGCTGAAAGATATAGCCAGATTCACAACTGATGACGGTGTTAATATCTTTGCAGCCGGTCCTCAGGAACTGACAATCTACGGTAACGGCAAATCAGCTACCATTTATATCGAAGGTGATGACACAATCTCCGATTTTGAAACAAAGCTTTCAGAAGCGATAGTGAACGGTCTCGGCATGGGTGCAACATCAGACACCAGCGATGAAGCCACAACCGTAAACAACAACCTCGTGAACTATGTTTCAACCGGGGATGACACTGCCAACACCAATGAAGCTCTTGAAGGAACTTTCGTTATTCAGACTGCACGTCTGGGTGAAGAGAGCAAGCTTTCCTTCATCGGCGATCAGAACTTCATCAATGCCCTTTCGCTTGCCACAATCCAGAAAGGCGAAAACAGCGAAATGACAATTAAAGTCACTGATGCACACACAGGCAAGTTCATCGGCTCCGATAAGGTTAATGACGGAACTCTCAGAGGAGTTATTCAGGGTGTTGATGTCAAAGTGGACAGCAATGTAGGTGTTGATATAAGCTGGGATTCAACCAAAAAAGCACTTAGCTTTACGGCAACAGGCGAAAGCGAAGATATGAAGCTCCATCTTGTTGATAACGCCATGAAAATGCAAATCGGTGCTAACGAAGGGCAGACTATCCTTGCGAACATACCGCAGATAAATACTACCTCTCTCGGTATAGATGACATTCTCATGGTTGATCAGGATCTTGCTCAGAAAGCTATCACTAAGCTGGACAAGGCTCTCGGCAATGTTTCCGGTGTAAGGGCGACGATCGGTGCTCAGATCAACAGGCTTGAATACACTATGACAGGCCTTGACACAACAAGAGAAAACCTGACTGCAGCTGAATCAAGGATACGCGACCTTGACATAGCTGATGAGATGGCCAGGTTCACTAAAAACCAGATTCTGGCTCAGTCGAACATTGCCATGCTTTCGCAGGCTAATGCTCTTCCGCAGATGGCTCTTTCGCTTATAGGGTAATAAATCAATTTCCTAAGAGGCGGTGAAAACCGTCTCTTGGGATGCTATTTAAGGTGTAGTCATGATTGAATTTGTAAAGAACGTTCAAACTGGTACACCCGATGCGGGCAGCGGAGCAAAAGTACAGGCTACTCAGAGTGTTTCGCAGTCAATAAAACTGGTTAATGAAAAACTCTTCGGCAACGCTGCCGAAAAGGTGGACACTGAGAAGGAAAAGAAACAGGTAAAACAAGAGGAAGTTGAGTCTGCTGTCGAAAAGCTTAACGAAAGTCTCAAAAGTATGGACGTTAAGCGTGAGTTCAGTGTTGAGAAACAGCTTAATGCTGTGATAGTGAAACTCATAGACAGAGAAAAGGGCAGTGTAATCAAGCAGATCCCGTCTGAGGAGGCCGTCAGGCTTTCCCGGAACATCAAAGAGATGGTGGGGCTTATGCTGGATGAAAAGTTCTGAAAGATTCAGTAAGTAAATTATATCAGAGTTCAGTATATTTCCGGAGGGCGGCTGAGTTCGCCCTCCTTCATCCGGAGCGGGTTTCTTAAGGAAGAGGATGAAATTACTCCTTTTCCCTCAATGAACTAGTGCCTTCTTTTGATCTTTTTTTATTTTTTTTCTAAAGATCTCTTTTGTATTTTCGATACTACATTCATGCAGAGGAAGACACCAAAGGCGACATAGAAAATGAGCCTCATCTTCCCATAAATGCCGAAGTTAAAACTTAATAGGAATTGGTACTGAAATACTCAGGCCGATGTCAGGTTTAATCCTGTCATCGGCCTTTTTTTTTCGAAAATTTCAGCCCTCTTCTTAAAAGTTGACAACAAAACTCCCGTCAGGGAGCCGTTGGAGCTTTCGGTAAAAAACAAGAGTAAAAACGGCAAGGATGCCGGCCATGAAAACACGGAGGTATTACAATGGCAATGTATATCAACACGAACGTCCCTTCTCTGACGGCTCAGAGATACCTGGGACAGACAAACAATGCGGTATCTAAGTCACTTGAAAGACTCTCAAGCGGTCTTAGAATCAACTCGGCATCGGACGACGCATCCGGTCTTGCAATTTCCGAGAAATTAAGAGGCCAGATAAGCGGTCTCAAAAGAGCTTCACTCAACGCCCAGGACGGTATATCACTTCTTCAGACTGCTGAAGGCGGCCTGCAGAACATTCAGGACATGCTTCAGAGAATGAGAGAGCTTGCTGTTCAGGCGGGTAACGGTGTTTACACCACGAACGACAGGGCTGAGATCCAGAAAGAGGTTGACCAGCTCAAGGAAGAGATCAACAGAATAGCTTCCTCAACAGAGTTCAACACCAAGAAGCTTCTTAACGGAAATGCAACCGCTCTGTGGTCTTCCGACAGTTCAGACCTCAGCGTTATTGTTAAGAGTGCAGTCGCCGAAGGCAACTACAATCTTAACGTTACTGTAGACCCCGGTAAAAACTATGTCTACAAATCAGACGTTATGACCCTTAACGAAGATGCTATCGGAGCCGAAATTGTTTCCGCTGGCGGAAACGTCAACAACACTAACGTTGGTTTCGTAACAGACCCCAACACACTTGCCTCCACAGGCACAGCTTACTACACCGTAACAGTAGGCGCAGGTGCAGATACGGACTCCGCAGTTACTACAATGAGCGTGTACAGGCAGGCCGGTTCTAACTTCGGTTCTGTTGCAACATGGACAACAGGCGGTACTGTGGCTGAGTCCGGTTACCTTCTGCTTGAAGCACAGGAAAATTTCACCGTGTCAGCAGGTACTACAGCGAACTACACTTTCAAAGCAACCTTTGTTGATGCCAAAACAGGCGAGAAGTCAACTTATACAATTCAGGGTGGTGATGACGGTGCAGGTAACCTTGTTTTTGACCTTGCGGGCATGACCGGTGCAGGTTTCTCAGGCGAAGTTTCCATCGCTATCGGAACAGATGCCAACATGCAGTCCGGAGACAAAATACTGCTCAGTACAACTGAAGCCGTTGATACTTCAGCTACTTCCGGCGGCGGTACAATTGCTATCTCCGGCGGGACAGCAGGCACAACCGGGCCCACTCTGTCTTACGGCAACAACGAACTGACCAAAGCCGACAACGGCGATACCACTATCGATTACAACAGCGTAACTGTTTACCATGCTGCTCTTAATGTTGAAACAGGCAACCTTGACGTTGGTAACATGACACTCAACTTCAGAGAGAACACAGCAACAAGCGGCGCTACAATAGGAGCAACAAAGTATGGTTCTTTTGACCTTCTTGTTGCGGGCGGCGGCGAAGCTGCAACCAGTACAACGAAACTCAAAGACATCGCAAGATTCACAACTGACGACGGCGTAAACATTTTTGCAGCCGGTCCTCAGGAACTGACTATCTTCGGTAACGGAAGCTCAGCTACCATCTACCTTGAAGGGGATGATACAGTCTCCGAATTTGAGAAAAAACTTACCAGTGCTATACTTGAACTCGGCATGGGTGCTACAGCCGGAACCAGTGATGAGTCCGCAACTGTAAACAACAACCTCGTGAACTATGTTTCAACAGGTGACGTGACCGACAATTCAAACGAAGCGCTTGCAGGTACTTTCGTAATCCAGACCGCACGTCTTGGCGACGACAGCAAACTGTCCTTCATCGGCGACCAGAACCTTATAAACGCCCTCTCTCTTGCCACTATACAGAAAGGAGAGAACAGTGAGACAACAATTAAAGTTACTGACGCTCACACAGGCAAGTTCATAGGTTCCGACTCCGTTAACGACTCAACCCTCAGAGGAGTAATTCAGGGTGTTGACGTTAAGATAGACAGCGATGTCGGCGTAAGCATAAGCTGGAACTCCACTAAGAAAACAATGGAGTTCTCCGCAACAGGCGAAAGCAAAGACATCAAGCTTCACCTTGTTGACAACGCCATGAAAATGCAGATAGGCGCTAACGAAGGCCAGACTATCCTTGCGAACATACCGCAGGTTAACACTGCTGCCCTCGGTATAGACGATGTTCTGATGGTTGATCAGGATCTTGCCCAGAGCTCAATCACCAAGCTTGACAAAGCTCTGGAAACAGTGTCCGGCGTGAGAGCCACAATAGGTGCTCAGATCAACAGGCTTGAATACACCATGACAGGCCTCGACACTACAAGAGAAAACCTGACAGCAGCAGAATCAAGGATACGTGACCTTGACATAGCAGACGAGATGGCTAAGTTCACTAAGAACCAGATTCTTATGCAGTCAAACATCGGTATGCTTGCTCAGGCAAACAGCCTTCCGCAGATGGCTCTTTCACTTCTCGGTTAAGGAAACGTACAATCATAAAACAAAAAGGCGGTGGTTTAACCACCGCCTTTTTTTATCTGAACGGATATTGAAAACTGTCTGAACCATCACGGGATAAAGACTCTCAACAATCTCCTAGCTTCTGTAATCCGCGTTGATGGATATGTACTCCTTCGTGAAGTCGCAGGTGTAAACCGTTTTCGAAGCCGAGCCCTCTTTCAGATCCACAGTGATCTCTATATCCTTCTTTTTCATGATCGCAGCAGCCTTCGGTTCAAGGGCATAGTCCACTATCACGCCGTTTTCGGCATATTTCAGGTCTTCAAAATACAGATCAACATTGTCCTGTCTGCACACTATGCCGCATGCGCCCACCGTTGCGAAAATTCTTCCCCAGTTCGGGTCTTCCCCGTGGAGCATGGTTTTCACCAGAGGCGAATTGGCAAGGGCAAAGGCACACTTCTTCGCATCCTCTTCCGTTGCTGCGTTTACGACCTTAAACGTGCAGAACTTGGTAGCGCCTTCGCCGTCCCTCACGATCATTTTTGCAAGTTCAACACACACGGTCTTCACCGCCTCGAAGAACTCCTCCCTGTTAGGGATGATGCCGCTCATTCCGTTCGCGAAGAGGAATACCGTATCATTGGTGCTCATGTCCCCGTCAACTGTGATGCTGTTGAAGCTGTCAGCCACTGCGTAATTCAGCGCTTCCTGCAATGCGTCTGTCTTCACCGCCGCATCTGTTGTGATAAAGCCGAGCATAGTGGCCATGGACGGGGCAATCATCCCCGCACCCTTCGCCGCGCCAGCAACAACATAAGCGCCGTTCTTCGTCTCCACCAATACAGCATATTCCTTCTTCACCGCATCAGTAGTCATGATCGCTTCCGCAAACTCATTCGAGTTCGATGAATCAAGCTCGTCTATCAGCTCACCCGCCTTAGCCGTCATCTTTTCCACAGGAAGCTGAACGCCGATTACACCCGTTGAGGAAATAAGCACAGCCTTGTCATCAACACCAAGCTCCGAGGCAAAAGACTTCGTTATCTCACCGCAGACCGCAAGCCCCTTCTCACCTGTACAGGCATTGGCGTTGCCGCTGTTTACAACTATCGCGCTGAATTTACCCTTCTTTCCGATAAGCTCCCGCCCATGAATAACCGGGGCAGCACAAAATTTGTTGGATGTGAAAACAGCCGCCGCATTAAACGGAACCTCGGAATAAAGAAGAGCCATGTCCTTCTTCCCCCTGCCGTTCCCCTTAATATCCGCAACCGCACTCGATGCCGAAAATCCCAAAGGTGCGCATACGCCTGCGCCTTTTATATGTTCCATGATATTTATCTCCTGTATTTATTAAGCTTTAAATGAAGAAACCCTTTCTTTAATGGGAAAGAAAGTGTTTCCTCATGCTCCTTCCCAAAGAAACCATATCTTTGCGAAGCAGGTAAAAGTTTTTGAAAGGTTCTAGGAAAAGCTTTTTTCAAAAAGTTTTCCTAGATAAATCTATACTCTATATCAGTCCTGTTGTTTCATCCAGTCCGCACATTACGTTCATGGTCTGCACAGCGGCTCCGCTTGCGCCTTTCACGAGGTTATCAATTGCGGAGGTGATGACGAGTTTATCCGCTTTTTTAAACAGTGCGATGTCTATGAAGTTGGTATCGCGGACGTTTGCTGTGGCGGCGACGTTCCCGAAGTCGAGTATTCGGACGAATCTCCTGCCTTTGTAGAATGTTTTCAGGCATTCCGCGAGCTGGAATATATCTGTGTGTGACCGTGTGTATATGGTGCTTTCGATACCTTTATTTATCGGTGCGAGGTGGGGTGTGAAGGTTACGTCCACTGGTTTGCCGGCCTTGCCGAGAATGAAGTTTATTTCGGGGTTGTGCCTGTGGCTGAGTACTCCGTATGCCTGAAAGTTTTCCTGCACATTGCAGAAGTGTGTTTTCTCTGATGGTGTCTTTCCTGCGCCGGTTATGCCGGATTTACTGTCCGCAACTATGAACTCTCCGTCTATAAGTCCTTCTTTCAGAAGGGGAAACAGGGGCATAATCACTGAGGTGGGATAGCAGCCGGGTATGGCTGCCAGTTTTGCGGTTTTAAGCTGTTCGCCGAATATTTCGGGCATACCGTAGACGGCTTGTGCGAAGAGTTCCTCCTTTTTATGGGGCACTTTGTACACAAACTCGTACAGGTCTTTGCTGCCCAATCTGAAATCGGCGCTGAGGTCAGCTACTTTTTTCCCTTTGGAGAGGAAGAAGGCAGCCGCTTCCTGACTTGCCGTGTGGGGCAGGCAGAGGAATACCGCATCGATTTTCTGAGCGCATTTTTCATAGTCATCGGTTTCTATGATGTTGTCGACAATGCCTCGGAGCTGGGGATAAACTGAGGAATAGGGCGTACCTGCAAGGGTGGTGCTGGTAAGTGCCGCTATTTCAAATTCAGGGTGTTTCGCAAGAATTTTTACCAGTTCAAATCCGGTGTACCCGGTGGCTCCGATAATTCCGATTTTCAAAATAGACCTCCGAAGGCTTGTCAGTGCAGGATATTAGCACCCGTTATATTAAATGTAAAGATACCTGTTTTATCCGCAAGGGGTGATGATGTATTATATTTGTATGAAATTTCATGTTTATATCCAGCCCGGCGCGAAGAAGAGCGGGTATGCCGGGGAGTTTGCCGGAAAGGCGAAGATAAAGGTCGCAGCACCGCCTGTTGAGGGTGCGGCGAATGAGGCTGTGGTTCAGTTTTTCGCTAAGGCGCTGAAACTGCCCAAGTCCTCGGTGAGGATATGTGCGGGCGGACTTTCACGGCATAAAACCATTGAGATAGATGCTGATCTGACTGACGGGGATGTTCTGGAGGCTATACGCCGACTATCATGATCCACATGATGAAAGTGAGGATAGAGAAGCTGTGTGTGGTGACTATGGTGCTTGCGGTGAGGCGTGTGTTGCCCCCCATTGCCGCGGCGAACACGTAGTTTACCGTTCCGGAAGGGGATGAGAGCAGAACCACGAGTGCTTTAGCACCGATGGTCATCTCAATTCCCCATGCTTTCAGCATGAAGAAGGCTATGGCGGGCCCGACGAGCATTTTGAAGAACGAGCTCAGGGAACTGAGGAAAAAGTCATTCTTCATTGATTCCAGCGTGATTGTGGAGCCCACGCAGAACAGCGCGAGGGGGAGCGTAACATCACTGATAATGGAGATGGACTTGTTGATGAATGCGGGCATGGGTATGCCGATGTATGAATAGAGCAGTCCGCCCATACAGGCAATGGCGAGGGGGTTCAGCACAGCGTTTTTCATCATGGGGGCTATCTTGGTTCTGTCGCCGGAGGTGAGGCTGAGGCCGATTATCGCCAGCATGCTTACATAAGGCACAATGAACGCCATAAGGACGCTGGCGTACATAAGTCCTTCCTGCCCAAAGACATAAAAGAACACGGGCAGCCCCATGTTCGCGTAATTTCCGCGGAAGTTGTTCATGGCGAATGTGCCTGTTATATCCGGACTGAGGCGGAGTATTTTTGCCGTGATGAAACTGAGCACTGCGACCAGAAAAACTGATGCGAAAATTATCGCCACAAGCCGCCAGTCAAAAACCGCCTTGAGGTTTGAGCGGGAGATGCTGAGAAAAAGAAGGGCGGGCAGGGTGACTTTGAAGATAAGCGTATTGGACGAGGCAATGAACCTGTCATCGACTATCTTCATTCTTTTAAGCAGGTTTCCGGTCGCAAGCACTATGAAAACCGGAAGCACGAGAAAGAAAATTTCACCCATAAGAATATATAACCCGATTCCTGTATTAAACACAATGATGGTTTAACGGTGAAATAATTAATATATAAACGGTAAACCTCGGTTCATTTTAAATTAAGCACCCTAACCCTACTTGTATTTTTACTTTCATTGAAGTATAAATAAAGTATTAAATTTCGGCGGTGGAATAATGCCTGAATTAAGGGATATTTTCGGCGGAGCCAGCATGAAGTACTGGTACGTCGCATTTATAATCAGTATGGCATGGCTTGTGGCATCCCTTGTGAACAGCGCTGCTGTCAGTCAGTATGAACTGACTCTGTATGACAGCGAGGGAAAGGTTATCGAAACCAAAATAGTTGACAAATACAGACTTCAGACACCTGAAAGCCTTCCTGTTACCAAGTCATACAAGCCGATAAAGCCGGTGAGCTTCCTTTAGGCACGTTCTTCTGTTCGGAAAGTGTTTTTCCCTGCAGTGATATGCAGGGGTCGCAGGCGAGTTGATTAAACGTCTGAGCACGGAGATGCTTTTGAACCCGAACAGTTTTGAAACCTACATGAGTTCTAAGTATAAGTGGATCTACAAAAGGGCGGATACTCTTCCGCACCTTGAGGTTCTGCGAAGAATCGGGGTTCCGGACTGTCTCTGCGAAGTCTTTGTCAAAAAACATCTTACTGATGACTCAACCATAGAATGCTTTCTGGAAACACCCCTTCGGGAGCTCAACAGCCCTTTTAACCTTAAGGGAATGAAAATCGCTGTGGAGCGTATACGCATTGCCCTGGCAAAGGGTGAGCGGATATGCATTTACGGTGATTATGATGTGGACGGCGTTACCTCTGTTTCGCTGATGTTTCTTTTCCTGACCGAAATAGGGGCTAATGCGGATTACTATATTCCCAACAGGCTTGAGGAGGGCTACGGCCTCAACTGCGAAGCCATGGATGAGATAGCCTCAAGGGGAACCAAACTCATAATAACAGTGGACTGCGGCATAAACGCCGTGGCTGAGGTGGCCTATGCCGCCTCTCTCGGAATGGATGTCATAGTAACTGACCACCACCAGCCCGCTGAGGTCATGCCTGAAAAAGCCTTGTGTATAATCAACCCTCTCCAGCCCGGAGATAATTATGAGTTTAAGGAGCTTGCCGGGGTAGGTGTCGCTTTCAAGCTTGTAATGGGTCTGCGCTACTATCTGCGGGAACAGGGGTGCTTCGGCAAGGGCGCTCCTAACATAAAAAAATACCTTGATCTTGTAACCCTCGGCACTGTGGCGGATGTTGTGCCCATTGTGGGGGAAAACAGAATTTTTGTACGCCACGGGCTTGAGCTTCTCTCTCAGAAATCCACAAGGCCGGGTGTCAGCGAGCTTAAAAAAATCACCGGACTGGACGGCTCCCGCGTGGGTACGTCACAGGTGGGTTTTGCCCTTGCGCCGCGCATAAATGCCGTGGGCAGAATGGGCAGCAGCGACAAAGGGCTCCGTCTTCTCATAACAGATAACAGGGATGAAGCACGTTACCTCGCCCGCGAGCTTGATCAGGAGAACAGATACCGCCAGACCATAGAGCGCGAAATCATTCTTGAGTCATACCACATGATAGAAACTGAGCAGCTTAACGAGAGATACAAAGGACTTGTGCTCTACTCCGAAAGCTGGCATCAGGGCGTGATAGGGATAGTCGCCTCAAGGGTGGTGGAAAAGTTTCATAAACCCACAATCATAATCACTTCCGAAAACGGTGTGGGCAAAGGCTCCGCCCGCAGTATTCCCGCATTTCATCTTTATGAAGGGCTCAAAAAGGTCGAGAGCCTGCTCATAACCTTCGGCGGGCATAAATACGCCGCCGGGCTCAAGGTTCAGATGGATAATATTTCCGAATTGAGAGAAAAATTCAACGAAGCTGTTGACACTTTGCTTTCTGAGAATGATTATATACCGGAGCTGGTTATTGACGCTTTTCTGGAACCGGAGGACGTTAATAAGGAACTCCTCGACTGGCTGGACAGGATGCAGCCTTTCGGAGCGGGCAATAAGGAGCCCGTGTTCTGTATGAGGAATCTGAGGAAATCCCAGCCCTTCTCCTACGTGGGCAAGGAGAAAACGCATCTTAAGATATATCTTGAGAAAAACGGCAGAGTATTTGACTGCATAGGCTATAACATGAAGGATTTTGAGGAGATGCTAAGTTCCTCCAGTTCATTTGATATAGTTTTCACCCCCGTTCTCAACGGGTGGTACGGCGGCAAGTTCATTCAGCTTAATCTCAAGGATATTCGCCCCGCGGATGAAAATATATGACACACAAGAAAATTATTCGCCTGATGGATATTCAGGACAAAATGATAAAAAACGGTGTCACCACCGGGCTTGAAAAAGTGCACAAGGCATATGTCTATGCCGCGCAGAAGCACAGGGGGCAGTTACGCCACAGCGGCGAACCCTACCTTTCCCACCCGCTGAACGTTGCCTACATCCTCGCAGAGATGAACATGGATGTGGACACAGTGATAGGCGGCCTTCTCCATGATACTCTTGAAGATACGGACGCGACCTATGAAGAGGTGGCCTCGCTGTTCGGGGAGGATGTGGCGTTTATCGTCAACGGTGTCTCTAAGATAGGGCAGATCGAGTTTAAATCCAAAGAGGAAAAGCAGGCGGAAAACTTCCGCAAGATGCTGGTCTCCATGTCAAAAGATGTCCGCGTAATACTCATCAAACTGGCCGACAGGCTCCACAATATAAGCACAATCGACTCCCTTAGACAGGAAAAACAGGAACGCATAGCTCAGGAAACCATGGATATTTATGCGCCCCTTGCTCACAGGCTGGGTATAGCATGGATCAAGTGGGAGCTTGAGGATCGTTGCTTCCGCATCCTTAACCCCAAGATGTATTACGAGATCTACGAGAAGGTTAAGTATAAACGCGGTGAGCGTGAGCAGTATCTCCTCGAAGTAATGCAGAAAGTGATGAAGGAGCTTGAGGTAAACGGCATAAGAGCCGAGATTCAGGGCAGACCGAAGCATTTTTACAGCATTTACAATAAAATGGTGAAAAAGGGCGCAAGCTTTGAGGAGATATATGACCTTCTCGCCCTGCGCATTATGGTGGATAACGTTCCCCAGTGCTACGCTGTTATGGGCATAATCCATAACTTGTGGATGCCCATACAGTCAAGGTTTAAGGACTATATCGCAATGCAGAAGTCCAACCTTTACCAGTCGCTCCACACAACAGTTGTGGGGCCGAAGGGTATGGCTGTGGAGTTCCAGATCAGAACCCACGAAATGCACAAAGTGGCAGAGGAAGGGATCGCCGCCCACTGGAAATATAAAGAGGGCAAGGTCTTCGACCCGCAGGAGGATAAAACCTTCCGCTGGCTCAGGGGGCTTCTTGAACAGCATGATCTCAAACGTCCCATAGACCTTGTTGAGGCGCTGAAGGAGGACATCCTCCCCACACAGATCTATGTTTTCACCCCGAAGGGGGATGTGGTGGAGCTTCCGGTCGGTTCCACGCCCATAGATTTTGCTTACTCCATCCACACTGACATAGGGAATATGTGCACCGGAGCGAAGGTTGACGGCCGCATGGTTCCGCTGAAATACCGCCTGCGCAACGGTGACAGGGTAACGGTTCTCACCTCGCCCAACCACAAGCCCAGCCGTGACTGGCTCGGCTTTGTAAAAACAAGCAGGGCAAAGGTCAGAATACGCAACTTCATCAGGAAGGAAGAGCGTGACCGCGCACTGGCGCAGGGTATAGACTTTCTGGACAGGGAGTTCAAGCAGTATTTTATGGACTACCGGGAGGTCTTCAATAAGGAGGCCAATGTCCGGAAGATCGCTTCCCAGTATAAGCTTAAGGATCTTGAGGATATATATGTCGCCGTGGGGTTCGGCAGGGTATCGCCGAGACAGATAGTTCATAACTTTACAGAAATTAAGGACAAGAAGAAGGATGCTGTCGAAAGCATGGAGGCTCCGGCTCCGAAGAAGAGCGAGGAGCCCTTTGTAATCGATGGTATAGATGATGTGCTGGTGAAAGTCGCCAAATGCTGCATGCCGCTTCCCGGAGACGATATTATCGGTTATATCTCAAGGGGCAGGGGTATTGTCATCCATAAAAAGGACTGTGAAAACATCCTGAACGGCAGCATAAACGAGGAGAGACTCACCCCTGTTCAGTGGAGCGATAAAAAGGTGTTCAGAATGCCTGTTGCCATAAAAACAGTGGTTATCGACCGTCCCGGTGTTCTTTTTGATATTGCCAATATCATGAAGGAGATGGGCATAAATATCTCAAACCTTTCATCCGGCAAGGCACCGGACGGACTGTCCAAGCAGGATTTTACCATCGAGGTTCAGGATAAAAAAGAGCTTAAGACTGTCATCAACAAGCTTCTTAATATAGACGGTGTTCAGGAAGTACGCAGCAACTGATTTGATAAGATCAGTCGGCGCAGCAGTTGTCTGCGTCATTGCGAACTCTGAAAGAGTGAAGCAATCTTTCGTTCTATGATAGTTCGGAAACGGCACATCCTGTCCGTTTCCTCACACGCTCGCGGCGGGATAAACCCGCCTTCGCTTCGCACGGCGCAACTTACGTCCATGGAGTTGTGTTGTCTGAGTCATTGCGAACTCTGAAAGAGTGAAGCAATCTTTCAGTATATTCAGAGACTGCTTCGTCGCTTCATCTCCTCGCAGTGACTCAAGAATCTCTGAACGCATAGGCGCAAAAATATCCGCTGAAAAATTTTTTGAGAAAAAATCTTTTGAAAGTCCGGAGTTTTAGGATGAAGAAAGGGACAAAACCGCCTGCGGACTAAAAAAGCCGCAGGCAGGGTTCAATGTCTGTTGATTAGGCTTTCTGAACTTTGCCTGCTTTAAGGCATTTTGTGCAGACTTTTTTTCTGACAACCTGTCCGTCTTCAATAACTCTCATCTTGTGCACGTTAGGAAGGAAAACCCTTCTTGTAACGTTGTGAGCGTGGCTTATGTTGTGACCGAACATCGGTCCTTTACCGCAAACCTCACATCTTCTGGCCATGTTAATCCTCCGAATGTATGATAATTCTAAACCTTTACAATGTTCAATAGTCTTGATCTAAAGAGCTTGAAATGCTAACATAACCCATATACCTGATCAAGAGTTTTTTTGCTCAGGCTCTCTTTTTTCGTGGGAAATGTATATGTTCCCATGGATGGGAACGCGCCGTGCGCAGCGTAGCCGCATTCATTGCGGCGTGAGCGTGTAAGTGAAAAACACAGGATGTGGTTTTTCACTTGGTAAATCGGCTCAAGAGTTTTTTTGCTCAGGCTCTCTTTTTTCGTGGGAAATGTACTGGCTTACGTTATTCTGAGCCTCAGGCAAATCCTCCCCAACCCTCCTTTGTCAAAGGAGGGTGAATTGACCTCCCCCTTTAGTAAAGGGGGACAGAGGGGGATTTCTGAACGATGTGCGGGATGCTTCACTTTGTTCAGCATGACGGGTATATAACCTGGCAGTTCCCCCGTACGAAAAATTTTGGATAGTAAAAATTGAAGGCAGGCTCTTCCTGCTGCAAGTGAACAACAGTATTTATTTTAAATCAGCAATGAGGTTAAATATTATGGAAATAACAGCAAAAACAATAATAGCGGATGTTTTGAAGGCCTGTCCGGCTTCGGTGGAAGTTTTTGATAAATTCAACATGGGCTGCATGAGCTGCATGGGCGTTGCCAATGAAAGCATTGAAAAGGGTTCACGCATGCACGGACTTGATCCCGAAGAGGTTCTGGCGGAGCTAAGGAAGTTTGTTGCCGGCAGTAAAGCTTAATAAATACAGTATTTTACAGTTATAGACAGAGCAGATGCGCACCCCCTTAACCGGGGGTGTTTGCGCTGAATGCGCATTATTTTTGTCAGGGAGGCTTCTTATTAAAAAGTTAGAGCTTAATTTTCAGGAAGATATATACATATATGCCAAAGACCTGCGTCCGCAGGTCGAAAGATTTCAGAAATTTTCCCACGGAGGCGGGTTTGAGGGGTATGAAAGGCTCACCCCATCGGACTTTTTTGAGAAGACCGCTCCGTTTAATGTGGAGATAGGCATAGGCAACGGCGAGTTTATAAGCGCTTTCGCCACAAAACATCCGGAGCAGAATTATCTGGGCTTTGAGGTAATGAAGCGTATTTTCGACAGGGCGATAAGAAAAGTGCGCACCGCTGAGGTGAAAAACGCAAAGATAATCCATTTCGATGCCACTTTTTTCATAAGCCTGTTTAAGGACGGCAGTGTGGACAACTTTTATGTGAATTTCCCTGATCCATGGCCGAAGAAAAAGCACAATAAGCGCAGGCTGCTTAAAACATCCTTTATCGAAATTCTCACCTCCAAGCTTAAGAAGGGGGGCAGTCTGTACATGGCGACAGATCAGGTCGACTACGCCGAAGAGATTGTCCTTAACCTGAAACCTGTGGAAAATTTGAAGAGCGCGTACGATACTGTATTTATAAACGAACTGGTGGATTACCACGAAACAAAATATTACCGCAAGTTTTCGCCTGAGCTGGGCGTTTACTTTTTCAGGATGATTAAACAGTAGCCTGACGGAGGTACTGATGAGGTTTTTGCTTGCTTTTCTGATGCTGTTTGCTTCCGTTGCCGCAGATGCAAAGGAGTATTTTTTCGTTGAGATAGACGGCGTAATCAGCGGCTATACTGAGAAATATATAGAACAGTCCCTTGAAAAAGCTTCCGGTGCGGACGGTGTGCTGGTTATTAAGCTTGATACTCCGGGCGGTGTGCTTGATTCCACAAGGAAGATAGTCCAGCTTATACTCGAAAGCGAAACCCCGGTAGTCACCTTCGTTTCCCCGCAGGGAGCCAGAGCTGGTTCCGCGGGCACATTCATCACCCTCGCCTCCCATTACGCAGCAATGGCAGAGGGGAGCAACATAGGTGCCGCCCACCCGGTCAATATTACCGGGCAGAACATAGAGGGCGAGATGGGTAAAAAGATAGAGAACGATACCGTGGCCTTCATCCGCTCCATAGCTGAGAAAAGGGGCAGAAACCTTGATATATCAGTGCAGATGGTCACAAACTCGCTGAGCCTTACCGCGCAGGAAGCCCTTGAGGCAAACCTGATAGACTCTGTTGTGAACAGTGATGACGGTCTTGTTGCCCTGCTGGCTGAGAAGTACGGTGAACAGACGGGAAGGACTTATCTCGAACCCACGGTTCTGCAGAGGGTGGCATTTTTCTTAAGCGATCCCAATGTGCTGATGCTGATGCTTTTTATCGGGATAGGCGCCATTTTCCTCGAATTTAAAATGCCCGGCACATTTGTTTTTGCCGGAATCGGCATATGTGCCATTCTGCTTTTCCTCATGGGTATTAATATAATACCTGTAAACTGGCTCGGTCTGCTGCTGATCATAGCGGGCTTTGCGCTTATGTTTGCCGAGGTCTTTATTCCAAGCTTCGGCCTTTTGACCCTTGGCGCGGTTGTGGCATTGGGCTTTGGAATGTATCTGCTTTTCAGCAGGGAGGGGAACGTGGGCATAAGCGTTTCATGGGGAATGATAATCGGTGTTCTGGCTGTGGTTATCCTCGTTGTCGGGCTCATAGGCAGGCTGCTTGTAAGGGATTTTCTCGCAAAACCTGCCACAGGAGCGGAGGGAATGATAGGCGAAACAGGCACTGTCATGTCATGGAACGGTTCAGCGGGCAAGGTATTTGTCCACGGGGAAATATGGAGCGCTGAATCCGGCTCGGCATTTGAAAAGGACGATAAGGTCAAAGTCACGGAAATTAAGGGGATGGTGATAAAAATTGAGCGAGCAGAATAGTTTTACGGAAATGATATACCCCGCCAGATTCACATACAAGATGATGGGGGACGATACGGACTCTTTCAGAGACAGTGTGAAGGCTGTTTTTGTACTGAAAGAGGTCATTGACATTCAGGAAAGAAGGAGCAGCAGCGGAAAGTATGTTTCGATCTCCATTACTGTGGATGTGGAAAACTACAATGAACTGAGAAGCTTTTACGAAATGATAAGCCGCATAGACGGGCTTAAGTACCATCTTTAGAAAAAAGTGCGCCCCGCATCCGGCGGGGCATCTGCCTATTTATTGATAACGCACCTGATCAGCCCGTCTTTCAGTCCGGGCTTGAAACATCCGTTGCATGAAATGCAGTCCGAAGGTGCTGTGTTCCCGCTTTCCCATCTTTTTATGATTGAGGGCTCCTTTATAAGCGGCCTTGAGAGTGAGACAAAATCCATGCCCGCTTCAAGCGCCCTGAGGCATTCCCCATAGCTTCTGTACCCGCCCACTGTCATCAGGGGCAGAGAGACGGCAGCGCGTATTCTTTTAGCGTATTCAAGATTATAAACCTCTCCTTCTCCTGCCTTAACTCCAGTGCGCACAGGTGCGCCCTCTTTGCCGGAGGCAGGGGTTCCTGCGCTTATTTCGATTGCGTCTGCACCCGCTTTCTCAAGGAGGACTGCCGCCTGAACCGCATCCTCAATATCAAGCCCGCCTTCCAGATTATCAGAGCCGTTCAGTTTTACCATAACGGGGAAATCATCCCCTGCGGAGTTTTTCACTTCCGCAAGAACCTCAAGCATGAAACGTGCCCTGTTTTCAAGGGTTCCGCCGTATTGATCCGTGCGTTTGTTCAGTGCAGGGGAGAGAAACTGATTCATCAGATACCCGTGGGCGGCGTGAAGCTGCACAGCGTCAAACCCTGCTTCTTTACAGAGCCTTGCGGTTTCTGCGAAAGCGGATTTTATCCTGATTATCTCCTCAATGCTCAGTTCCTCCGGTACTGCTGAGTACTGCGGAGCCTCCACTGCTGAGGGGGCAAGGGGTTTTCTGCCCGCCATGCGCTCAGAAGACTGCCCGCCGCAGTGTACAAGCTGCCCAGCAATCTTTGCTCCGGAAGCATGCACTGCGTCAGTGAGCTTTCTGTAGACTTCCACAGCGGCCTCATCTTTCAGCATCATCTGTCCTGGGGTCTGCCTTCCGTCAGTGCAGGGAACTATGTACCCGGTTATTATCAGGCCTGTTCCGCCCTCCGCCAGTTCTTTATATAAATTTATCTGCTTATTAGAGGGGATTCCGTCCGCATCCGCGCCGCCTTCCCATGTTGCGGATCTCACAGCTTTGTTTTTGAGTACGAGTGACTTGATATTGGATTTCTGAAATAATGTCATTGATGAACCTCATGCTATTTCGGGTAATTATGGGAAGTATCAGCTATTTGTCCAGTATTTAATTTACTTGTTTACTGAAAGATGCTGTTTCTGGGAAACCAAAATAACGGTTTGCGGACAAAAAATATCCTATGTTTTATTATTGATACATGCTCTTAGTTGAAAAATTTTCTGTTTTACCGCAATTTATAAATATTTTTATTGACTTGCAAAAAAATTCAAAAAATTTTATTTTACACAATGGTTATTTTATAAAAGTGTTATGGTGAGCTATGGCTATTTTCTACAACATATACAAGTGGCTGGAAAAGAATATTTTCAACAGCCTGACCAAAAAAATCTTCGGTAATATACTTGGCATTGTCTGTTTTCAGATTCTGCTTATGACGGCGTTCTCTTTTTATCAGCGCAGGAGTATAAGCGGCCTTATCTCAGCAAAGGACCCTGCACTGGCAGAGAGTATCGGCGGCGCAATAATGAGCCAGAGTCTCTGGAATATTGTTTTCTTTGCAGTATTTTCAGTCACTGCGGCTGTGCTGACAGCTATTTTTATGCGCATGCTTATTGTCAGGCCGGTGAAAAGGCTCTCGCTTCTTCTTGAGGAGGTAAGCGAAGGGGAGGGGGATCTCTCTCTGGATATGCCCCAGCTTACATATGATGAAATGAGTGATCTAGCCGGAAACTTTAACAGATTCATGGAAAAGCTCCGGGACATTATAAGGCAGGTTCGGGTTCTTGGTGTGAATATAGGGGTGGAATCAGCAAAGGTTGTGAAAAATGTGGATGCCGCCTCTAAAGATGCCAAAACTCAGGATGTGCTCGCCAATACGGTCTTCGAGGCCAGTGAACGGGTTACGGATGCCATAGAGACAGTGGCTGCAAACTCAGTGCAGATAAGCACCACAACTGTGAACAACCTTTCCCACGCGCGTGATTCCTACAGAGAGCTTGAAAATGTTACGGAGAAAATACAGGAAGTTAGCCTGATGATAGGCTCATTCCTCACCACCGTGAACGGGCTCGCGGAAAACTCCAGACACATCAGAACCGTTGTGTCGCTCATAGAGGATATTTCCGACCAGACAAACCTGCTTGCGCTGAATGCGGCTATTGAAGCAGCCAGAGCGGGTGAAGCCGGAAGAGGCTTCGCCGTGGTGGCGGACGAGGTGCGCAAGCTGGCGGAAAGGGTGAAGACGGCGACGGAGGAAATATCCAAAAACATAGACAGCATAGTCGGTCAGGTGCAGAACACCGCAACTCAGACCGAAACCATAAACCAGCATATGGGGCTCACCAAGGATGTTGTTGAGCGTACATCGGTCAAGTTCATGTCCATGGTGACTGATTTTGAACAGACATCAGCCGGGCTCCAGAATATCACAAGCTCCCTTGATGATCTCACTAAAGTCAATGACCGGATCAATGAGAATGTTTCTGACATACACCGCATCGCTAACGAAGTAACACACCGGATGGGTGATTCCAAGTACTCAACGGATGATCTCAACGGCAAAATCGAGATAATTCAGGAGCTTGTTTCCCGTTTCAAAATAGGGAAGGGTACTTTTGAGCAGATCATTTTGAAAGCAGATGATTATAAAAGTGCCTTTGAGTCAAAGCTGACCGCTTACGCCGCTCAGGGTGTTAATGTTTTTGACAGGAACTACCGCCCCGTTAAAGGAACAGATCCTCAGAAATATTCAACCGATTATGACAAGAGGGTGGAGGGTGAGTTTCAGAAAATGTATGACGAAGCCCTGAAAACTGTGAAAGGGTGTATTTTTGCCCTGTGTGTTGATGCCAACGGCTATGCGCCCACTCACAACAGCAAGTTTGCCAGACCTCTCACGGGAAACCATGATGCTGACATGCTCACCAGCAGGGATAAAAGGATTTTTAATGATCACACAGGCATAAGAGCGGCGAAAAACACCAAGAAGTTCCTGCTTCAGGCCTATGTGCGTGATACGGGCGAGGTGGTGAACGACCTCTCGCTCCCCGTATATGTCAACGGGAAGCATTGGGGTGCTTTCAGGCTGGGGTTTGATCCGGCTGTGCTTGCTGACTGATTTTCAGAATATCCAGAACGGCGGAAAGGATATTATCGGTTATGACATCCGCACCGTCGGGGTTTTTCTCAGCCTCTCTGAGGCCGTAACCCGTTTTTACAAGGTATGTGCGGCAGCCTGTTTTCCTGCCGAGCTTAATATCGCTCATTTTGTCACCGATGATGAACATCCTTCCGGTGTCCACGGGCAGTTCGCTTAATGCTTTGTCAATCATCCCTGTCCGGGGCTTCCGGCAGTTGCAGTCCACTGCATATTTCGGGTCTTTGGATGAGGTGTGGTGGGGGCAGTAGTATACGGCATCAAGCCTTGCTCCGCCTTTACTGAGTTCGGAGCGCATTTTTGAGTGGAGGGTTTCCACATTATCCTCCCCGAAATAGCCTCTGCCCACTCCTGCCTGATTAGTGAGGACAATGACAAGGAATCCGTGAGTGTTGAGAAGGCGCACGGCCTGCGGAACAAACGGGTACAGATTGAAGTTGTCCGGGTGGTCAATATATCCGGCCTCGATGTTCATTGTGCCGTCCCGGTCAATAAAAACTGCGGGAAACTTTTCCATTCTCATCCTCTGTCTTTTTAAACCGTTTATGGAGCAGATACCACTGTTCGGGGTTCTGTTTTATCACTTCTTCAAAGGCGCTGTTGATTCTCCGCGCAAGGTCGTATATGCGTTCCTTCGGGCTCAGGCTGTGATCCGGCAGTATGGGTTCCAGAATAATAAGCTCTGCTCCGTCTTCCGTTCGCTTCATGAATGCGGGGCGGATGGGAATATTCCTTCGGACTGCTATCAGGGGGAGCCCCTTGTTAAAAGTGGTTTTTATGCCGAAGAAAGGGATGAAGATCGAATCCTTTTCTGTGGATGCATGATCAAGGAGCGCTGCTATGTGGACGTTGGAGCTTATTAGTCTGCCTATTTCCTCTGCACAGTCCCTGTGGTGAAGGTATATGAGCTTGTCGGAAAAGCCGCGTCTTTTTTTAACAAAATCATCGATCTTGGGGTCTTTCATTTTTCTTGCCAGAAGCCCTATTTTCAGAGGGCTGATGTGCGCAAAGGCAGGCGCTGCCAGTTCCCAGCTCCCGAAATGGGCGGATACTATTATCTCTCCGGTTACGGGATCGGGTTTTTTGCATTGACAGACTATCTCAATATGCTTATCCATAAACGCCTGATCCACTCTGCCGATGCAGAATGCTTCCATGTAGCTCATGAATGTATGGCGGAATGATTCGCGGGCGCATTTCACAGGGTCTTTTGCCCCGATAATTTCCGCGTTTACGATTGCCGTTTTCCGTCTGGAGGGCAGAATATACCAGAAAACCGAGCCCAGCAGCCAGCCGATACGTCTGAGGAATTTCAGGCTCCGCTTTCCGAAAAGAAAATAAAAAAACTTAATCAGCAAGTGCAACTTTTATTGCCTCCAGGAACTTAGACAGTCTCTCATCGGCGGAAGCCTGCACCTCCGTCCTGAAATCTCCGAAGCTGCCCTCCGGTTCAGGTGCGGCAAAAAATGCGGCAAGCTCTTCTTCGCCTTTCACTGTTGTTACGAGGTTGTATTTAATGGCAAGTTCATAAATTTCTCTGAAATTCTGCATATTGGGTCCAACCGCAACATGGCGTCCGAAGCGCAGAGCCTCAAAAATGTTGTGTCCGCCGACATTTGCGATTGAACCGCCGATGAAGATTCTGTCTGCGGTTCTGTAGAGCGCTTCGAGCTGGCCGAAAACATTTACAACAACAGCATCACAGTCCGGATTAAACTCTGTCAGGGTGCATGCCCTCAGGCCGGAGCTTTTCAGGAGCGCGAGGCATTCGTCAGTGCGGTTAAGGTGTCTGGGTGCTATGGCAAGCCTTCCTGCAAAGCCGCTTTTTCTGAAAGCCTTTACCGCTGCTTCCTCTTCGCTTTTGTGAGTGCTGGCAGCGGCGATGAAGGGTCTGTCATTGAGCGGTTTTATTACTGAAAGATCCGGCTCACCGTCAAATTCGCTGAATTTTATATTTCCGAGGGTGGATATTCCCTCCGAACTGCCCTTGAGTGCGGCAAATCGTGCGGTGTCCTCTTCGCTTTTGGTAAAGATATGCTCAAATTTATGGAGAAGCGGGGATATAACCCTGCGTATCTTCATGTACCCGCCCAGGCTGCGGTCTGATATTCTTGCGTTTACAAGGAAAAGCGGAGCATGCTTTGAGGTGCTTGTTATGAAGTTCGGCCAGAGCTCCGTGTCTATAATCACTGTTGCTTTCACATTCATGCAGTACAGAATGTATGAAATGGCAATGGGGTTTTCTATGGGGAGCAGAAAAGCGAAATAGGGCTTGAGCTCCTTTTCCGCGATGGCTTTTCCTGTGGCTGTGGTAGTGCTTATCATGAACTCCGCATTGGGATAGCGCCTGCGGAAGGCGTTTATAAGCTGCTTAAGGCTGCGTACTTCTCCCACGCTTGCGCAGTGAAACCATACGGTTTTCGCGGGCGGCTCAGGGAAGGTTATGAAGCCGAACCGCTGAAAATAGTCCGCATCCTCCTTTTTTCTGAGCGCAATGAGAAACCCAATAGGCACGGCAAAGGGAATAAGTGTAATTATAAACAGGTTATACAATATTCGGAGAATAAACAAGCGTCTGCTCCATTGTGGATTTCTCTATTTCGGCCATTTCTGCTTTCATGGTTTCCGGTGATGTGTCTTCCGAAACATAAACAGGGTCACAGTAATGGACATCTATCCTCGCAAAGGGGTACGGAAGGATGAATCCGTCCCAGCTTGCGAAGCGTTTAAAGCTTTTGCAGTCAAATATGACAGGCATCATAACGCCGTGGGTGTTTTTCGCAAGGAAAAGCGCACCGGGCTTCATTTTATATTTAGGCCCTTTGGGGCCGTCCACGGCAATGGCGGCGTGCCATGTGCCGTTCATCAGTTTTTTTATCTCAAGGAGAGCCTTGGAGCCGTTGCGGCTGGATGAGCCTCTCACGGCTCTGTAGCCGAAAGATTCCGCCACATGCGCCATAATGTCCCCGTCCTTACTGCTGGAAATTATTATGGCGAGGTTAACCCCTTTGTGAAAGTGGAGTATGGGGAAAATCTGATTGTGCCATGTGAAAAACACGACACTTCTGCCGCTGTTGAAAAGTTCATCAAGTTTTTCTTTCCCGGTTACGCGGTAGCGGAAAGTGTTTCCGTACAGCATCATAAATTTACCGAAGAGCCACAGGGCAAAGGGGAAAAGTCTTTTTTTCATTATCCGACCGTAAAAGCGCGCATTTATACCGCATCTCCTCAAACCCCAACTATACTTTTATTCATGTTGAAAGTAAACCGCTGATTTCAGACGGATTCTGAACATAAATGCTGCCCAAATTTCCTATATTGTATATAACGGCTTGTCATAAGATGCGGTTTTTTGTACCTTATTAGGGCTTGTCAAAATCTCAGGAACAGCTTTTAACTCAGCAGGGAACGGATTATGGAAATTAGAGGAACAACGGTCATAGCGGTCAGAAAAAACGGCAGAACAGCCATAGGTGCGGACGGACAGGTCACTTTCGGAAACACCGTGATGAAGCACAATGCAAAGAAGGTAAGAAGAGTCTATAACGATAAAGTGCTGTGCGGCTTCGCAGGCTCCACGGCGGACGCTTTCACTCTTATGGAGCGTTTCGAGGCTAAGCTTGAGACATTCGGAGGCCAGCTTCTGCGCGCAGCCGTGGAACTCGCCAAGGACTGGCGCACGGACAGATACCTCCGCAGACTGGAGGCGATGATGGTTGTCGCCGGAGGGGACGCAGTGTACATAATCACCGGCAACGGCGATGTTGTGGAACCGAATAACGGTGTGGCTGCCATCGGTTCCGGCGGGCCTTTTGCACAGTCCGCAGCCGTTGCGCTCACGGAAAACACGGAACTTTCCGCCGCGGAAATAGTCAGGAAGTCATTGGAGATAGCGGGCGACATCTGCATCTACACCAACAGGAACATAATAGTTGAGGAATTATAGATATGAAAACCGATCAGAGTCTGATGGCAGCGCAGGGTGCGCTTACGCCGAAACAGATTGTGGAAGAGCTTGATAAATACGTAGTCGGCCAGAAAAACGCCAAAAAGGCCGTGGCTGTTGCCCTGCGCAACAGATGGCGCAGACTTCAGCTTCCTGATAAGCTTCAGGAGGAGATTTCACCGAAAAATATAATCCTCATCGGCCCCACCGGTGTGGGTAAGACCGAGGTCGCCAGAAGGCTTGCCAAGCTTGCCGGAGCACCGTTTATGAAGATAGAGGCCAGCAAGTTCACCGAGGTGGGCTATGTGGGGCGTGATGTTGAGAGCATGGTGCGCGATCTGGTTGAGATAGCCATAGCCATGGTAAAGGCTGAGAAAAAGGACGCAGTTCTGGAAAAGGCCAGGCGCAATGCGGAGGAGCGGCTCCTTGACATTCTCCTGCCCAAAAAACCCGGCTTCTCGGAGGAAAGCTCCGATTCATCCACCCGCGAGAAATTCCGCAGAATGCTGGCAGCGGGCGAGCTTGAGGAACGCGAGATCGAAACTGATGTGGAGGAGCAGGGCCCGCAGGTGGAAGTGCTCACCAACATGGGCATGGACGAGCTTGGGATGAATATAGGGGACATGATGAAAAACATGTTCCCGAACAGGAAGAAAAAACGCAAAATGAAGGTTAAGGAAGCCAGAACCGTTATCGAAATGGAAGAGGCGGCCAGGCTTATAGATATGGAAGATGTGAAAAAGGATGCCCTGCGCCGTGTGGAGCAGACGGGCATTATCTTCCTTGATGAAATAGACAAGATCTGTGCCCGCGAAGGGGCTGCACACAAAGGTGGCGATGTCTCCCGCGAGGGTGTGCAGAGGGATCTGCTCCCCATTGTCGAGGGCTCCACAGTGAACACCAAACACGGCATGGTCAACACCTCTCACATACTTTTCATCGCAGCGGGAGCTTTCCACATGGCGAAACCTTCCGACCTTATCCCTGAGCTTCAGGGGCGCTTTCCCATAAGGGTTGAGATGGATTCACTGGAAACGGAGGACTTCATCCGCATACTGAAAGAACCGGAAAATGCCCTCACAAGGCAGTATGAGGCGCTGCTCAGGGCGGACGGAGTGAGTGTTGAGTTTGCGGATTCCGGCATAATGAAAATAGCTGAGATAGCCACTGAGGTTAACCGCTCACTGGAGAACATCGGTGCCAGAAGGCTCCACACCATACTTGAAAAGCTTCTGGAGGAGATCTCCTTCGAAGCTCCGGACACATCGGAAAAAGATATAATGATAGACGACACATATGTTGAGAATCACCTCAGGGGTATAGTCGAGGACAGGGATCTCAGCAAATACGTTTTATAGGATAACTCATGAGAAAATTACTGGTACTTATTCTTATTCTCTTACCCTTAGCCGCTCAGGCAAGGTTTGAGAAAGTCGCCTCGGATGTAAATTCGCTTTTCAGCAGGATGGGCGGATATGTGGTCAGTGTTGACGGCAGCGTGATCTATTCGGATCTGGGCTCTGCCTCAAACGTTTATCCGGGGCTTGTCCTGAAAGTTTACAGAGAAGGCGAGGAGATAACGCACCCTATAACCAAGCAGGTTCTGGGCAGAAAAAAAGTCCTGATCAGCGATGCGGTTGTGAAAAACGTGTTCGAAGGCTACTCCGAGCTGGAGCTTTCCGATAAAAAAGCAGTGGTAAAGGTCGGTGATGCCGCAGTGCTTAATCCTCCGGTTGAGGTTGCTGTAAAAACCGTGAATGTTCCCACCCGTATAGAGCTCCTGCTTAAGGAGGATGTGGCGAAGGTTCCTAATATAACCCTTAAGGATTCCGCAGCAATAGCTCTTGTTTTCACTCAGGATGAAAAAGGCGGCATATCCCTTGAAGCGAGGGACACGAAATCCGGAACCCTGATCGCAAGCGCCTATTATTCGGATATTGAGGCGGCTGATTCCGGCAGACTCACCAGAGACTCCTTCCAGAGCGAGTTTCTGGAAGCGGAATATGACACCATGACAGTCGGCCATATGATTAACAAGGAAGAGATATTCGCCGCAGTTTCGAGTAAGACTCAGGTGGATTTCTATAAATTCACCGGAAAAGCCTTTGAGAAAAAGGCAGAACTCAAGCCCGCAGGGATAACTTTCATTGTTTCTGTGGACAGTGCTGATCTGGACGGCAACGGCATAGAGGAAGTGCTGGTTTCATGGCTTGAGTATGACAAGTTTGCGAAAACAAACGTTTATGAGTATGACGGCGCAAGGTTTGTTCTGAAAGCAGAGAAGCTCCCCTTTTTTTCCAGAGTCAGCTACGACAAAGGCAAAAAGGTGGTGCTCACCCAGAGGCTTGCAACAGACGGCAGCTTCGTGGGGCAGATACAGAAACTTGAGTACAAAGGCAGCTACGTAAGGGGCGAAGCAATCCCCGGTTCGGCCAATAAAAAGCTTTTCGGCTTCGGATATGCTGATGTAAACGGCGATGGCAGCATGAGCCCGGTATATATAAATGATGATAACAAAATTATTGTGGAGAAAGACGGCAAACAGACCTTCGAAAGTGTTGAGCAGTTCAGCCAGACACCTAAATTTATAAACCTCCATCAGGAACAGGCTATAAGGAAAGCCACGCAGAAGGTCAAGGATATAGATGCCTTTGAGATTATGGAACAGAGGCAATATATTAAAGGACGCATATTTGTCAATACGGACGGAAGACTGTATCTGATCAAAAACCAGTCCATGTCGTCCATGCTGCCCAATACCTTCTCTTACAAAGGCTCAGCCTTCGCTGTTTACGGCTGGGAAGGCAAAACCATGTCAAAGGTGTGGGAATCAGACCTGAAAGAGCCTGTTATTGTGGACTATTATATGTATGAGGAGTACGGAAGAACATATCTCTTTATGCTGCGCAACATATCAGGCGGTATTTTCCGGAAGGCCACAAGCCAGATAGAGTATATCGAAACGAAATAACATATTTCAGTAAATCCCCCTCAGTCCCCCTTTTTAAAGGGTGAAACTGTTGATAATAAGGCAAAATCCCTCCTCATGGTTATGTAAGGAGGGCGGGGGATGGGCTGTTCGAGACTCTTCACTGTCCGCTCAGAGTGACTATGTTTTACGTCAACTGCGAGGAGAGCGTGAGCTTGACGCGGCAGTCTCTCTTGAGATTGCTTCGTCGCTACACTTCTCGTACCGCCACGTCATTCTGAACACAGTGGAATCTCTTTTTTGCCAGCCTCAAACCGCACATCCTGTCAGTTTGAGGCACACGCTCGCGGCAGGGTTAACCTGCCTTCGCTCCGCACGGCGGGGCTCCTTCCGTGGAGCCGTGACAGTTTCATTCTGAACGCAGTGAAGAATCTCATAAATAATTCCCCTAAAGTATTAAATAAAAGTGCCGAACTGTATTAAAGTCGTTTAATACCGGGTTTAACAATATACATACTGCGGTTTTACATTAATTTGAATTGCGGGCTGGCCGGCTTTGAGATACACTCTTTCGTATACATGCTTAGGTTAAAAAAAACGTTGACTTATAAATGCCGTATGTGGTAGTTCTTGTTAATGTTGACATTACTCAAATGCTGTGCTAGTTTTTAACAGTATTTGGGTTTGAGTTAATGGTGTGGAAGTAAAAAGGGTAACCTTTTAAACAGTAAAAACCTACAGGAGGAAAAAGGATGAGAAAACTTTTAGTAGTTCTCATGGTTGTAGCTTTCGCTGCAACAGCATTCGCAGCTGATGTTAAACTCAGCGGCTACATGGAAGTAAAGGGTATCTACCTTGAAAATGCCGGAGTTGATAAGAAATCTCTCGGCAATGACGCATGGTGGGAACAGGACGGTAACGTTCAGGCTAAGTTCATCGTTGACAAAGGAACAGCCTTCACAGTAAGAGGCGACTTCCGTGACGGTACTTGGGGAACACCCGGAATGGTTGCAAAAAGTTCGATTGCTACTGGTACAACTGATGATGAGCAGGGCTTCACTATCCAGAGAGCTTTCCTTGAGCACGACTTCGGTAAAGCAGGTCTCCTTTCCGCTGGTCTTATGGCTACAGGCGGCTGGGGTACAGCTTTCGGTAACAACGTAGAAGGTAACTACAGAGTTAAACTTGCCGTTCCCGTTGCTACTGGTAAACTTACTTTCCAGACAACTAAAAACGCTGAATATGCAAAACAGTACGAAGATTCTGAAAAAGATGATAACGACGGTTACGGCGTTGACTTCGTAGGCAAATCTGGCGCTTTCACTTACGGTGCTAACCTTACTTACGGTAACAACTCTTCAACTGTTCGCCCCGGTGTTGGCGGTAGCACAAGCACTAAAGGCGACAGCGATGGTACTCAGACAACTAAACTTGAACTTATGCTTAAAGGCGACCTTGGCATGTTCGGCTTCGAGTCTGAATTTGCTTATGCTGACGTATCTACTGACGTTGCAAACGCTAAAGATTACAATCTTTTCGGCGCATATGTGAACGGTTTTGCTAAACTTGGCAAAACAACTGCAGGACTTGCTTTCGTTTACGGTTCTGTTGACAAAGACACAGGCAATGCTTATCAGTATGCTGATGATTTCGACACAACTTTCATAGTTGACGAACTTGGCGGCGTGACTGGCAGCGATGACCTTCAGGGCTTCACAACTTTCAAACTGTATGCTGACTACGCTCACAGCGATGCTCTTACTCTTGGTGCTGCTCTTGCTTATGCGTTCTCTAACTACGATGACGACAAACAGCCTAACTTTGCTGACATTAACCTGTATGAACTTGATGTGTATGCTTCATACCAGATCAACAAAGCTCTTAACTACACAGTTAAAGCAGCTTACCTTCAGGTTAACGAAATCGGTTCAGGCGCTGCTCAGTACGATGCAGACCCCGTATACTATGCTTCTCACACACTCAGCGTAGCTTTCTAATCTACTCTGAACTGAGAAAAGCTTAAAAATTACCCAAGCCCGCCGAAGAAATCCGGCGGGCTTTTTTCGTTTGCCAGCCTCAAACCGTACATCCTGTCAGTTTGAGGCACACGCTCGCGGCTTGCAAAGCAAGCCTTCGCTTCGCACGGTGCGGCATCTTGTCTTAACAATCTAAAATCCTCCATCCATGGGAATTTTAGATACACGCTCGCGGCTTGCAAAGCAAACCTTCGCTTCGCACGGCGCGGCTCCTTCCGTGGAGCCGTGGGAAAAGTCCGGTCTGAACATTGCTTTATCTTGAGACTCTTCGCTTCCGCTCAGAGTGACTTTGCTTTTGCATCACTTCATTTGCAGTACGAGAGTTATAATCCTGTTACCATCCTCCTGAATTAAATTAATCTTTCTTTTTACATCACTGTTTATCACCATTTTCAGTTGTATTAAGATAGTTTATGGGCTAAAAATTAAGTATTGCTTATTTTCGGAGGAACCATGACAGCCAGACTTTTAAAATCATTTGTTCTTATTTGTGTAGCAATTGTTTGCTTCTCTAAAGTTTATGCGTTGGACATGGCGGATGTCAGCCCCGAAACCCTCGAAATTATGCGCAATAACCCCAGCTTGCTGGAGAAATATCAGGAGCAGTTAAACAGCGGCAAAACTCAGACTGATAACAAAAGCGGCAAAACAAACGCTTCCGACAGAAATAACCAGATAAAGAACAGCCAGCTTCCGAAGAACATGGACAACCTGACCGAAGAGGACTACAGGCGTAATCCGCACCTCCGCAATCTTCCGAGATATGACAACGGAACTATCTTCCCTTTGCAGGATAATGCAACATCAATCTTTCCGCCTAAGCCTCCGGTTTCCGATCCTTTTGTCAAAAAACAGCTCAGATACATGAGTGACAATGAGACAAAAACAATAGGGGTGTTCGGTTTTGTTAAGTACCCTAATAAATATAAGGTGGATAAAAACTTTAATATCCTTGATTCAGTGGCGGAAGCCGGCGGTCCCCTTGAGCTTGAAAAGCTCCAGAAGATCTCAGTTTACCGCAGAGGCGCTGAGGTTGCCGACTTCACCTATACCCCCAAGAACACCTACCGCATGTCACAGTATCAGCTTCTTGATAATGACACGGTAATCCTTGAAGGCAGATACGAAGACCTGACTGATAATAAAACAGAAGAGATTAAGCCCCTTGAAAACTTCGGGCATAACATATTCAATAGCACGGAAAACTTCATCCCCGATCAGAATGCTATAAACTTCTCGGAATATGTTCTGGGGCCGGGCGACAGGCTGCAGGTATACATTTGGGGAAGGTTAACTAAAACTCTGAGTTTGCCTGTTAATGCCGACGGCTCTGTCATTTCGCAGGAAACAGGAAGAGTGCAGGTCTCCGGCAAAAGGTTTGAAGAGGTTCAGTACATAATAAAAGGCATACTCGAAAGCATGGAAGGCGTTTACGCCGAAGTGCTTGTTGAAAACGTCCGCAGCATCAGGGTGCTTGTTCTGGGCGAGGTTGCCCGTCCGGGATATTACACCGTCAGCAGTTTTAATAATATTTCCAGCGCCATAGTTATGGCCGGGGGGCTTACCGAGCGTGCCAGCATCAGGAATGTTCAGGTTAAAAACGGCGGAAACACTGTGGGGAATATAGATTTCTACAACCTTATAATACACGGCGACAGTTCTGGTGATTTTCTGCTCCGTCCCGGTGATACGGTCTTCGTGCCGCGCACAGCAATGCGTGTCACCCTTGAGGGCAAGGTGCGCACTCCTGCATTTTTCGACATGAAAAGCGGGGAAAGCCTGTCTGATCTGATTCGCTTTGCAGGCGGAATAGAGGCCAGCGGTTATAAAAAGAATATATTTTTAAGAAGCTTCGCTGATGACGGAAAGGTCATCACAAAATCATACGTTTACGGAACAGGTCTCAAAAATGCAAAACTGAGGGACGGCGACAAGGTTTTTGTTATGGAATCAGACATTCCTGATTCGAACTCCGTTGAGCTTAAAGGGAATGTTTACTTCACCGGAATGTACTCCATAGAAAAAGGGATGAGACTGTCAGACATCCTCAGCAACAGAGATATGCTTAAACGCAATACAGCCCTTGAATACGGATATATAGAGCGCTACACAGGCGAAGGAAAGACAAAACAGATAATAGGTTTCAACCTCGGCGAAGTGCTTAAAAACCCGCAGAACCACGGAAACAACGCGGAAGTTCAGCCTATGGACGTAATAAACATTCTCACGGCAGAGCAGGTTAAGGCGCAGAATTTTGTCAGTGTCAGCGGTGAGGTAAATGCGGCCGGAAAATACAAAATGCCTGAAATAGCAAATGTTATGGATGCTATAATGAAGGCCGGGGGTTTTGCGGTAGATGCATCAATGGAAAATATCGAGGTTGTCCGTAAAATAGGCGGCAAGTTCTACACAAGGTTCATAGATGCGGAAGCAGCAAGAAAGCTTGAACTCAATGCTGATGACAGCGTGGTTGTTCATTCCAAATACGCCGATTCGCCCAAAGGCTATATAGAGGTGGACGGCGAGGTCAACAACTCAGGCTCCTACCTCCTGAGCGAAAACCTCACGGTGAACGAACTCATAAAGAAAGCAGGCGGACTGAAAAAAGAAGCATACAGAGACATTGCACACCTCTTCCGCATTAAAGACGAAAGCTTTAATTATGCGCTCACGAGAATCTCCCTTTCTGATGCCATGAACGGAAATCCTGAAAGCAACCTGATACTCAGAGACGGTGATAAGCTTTTTGTGCACTCTGTTTTTGAGTTTAATCCTAAAAAGACAATCAGCATAAACGGTGCGGTCAACGTGCCCGGAAAATACATATACGCAACAGACATGAACATAAAAGACCTGATAATCTCCTCCGGAAACCTCAAGGACAACGCATACTATGATTCCGCCGAGATAGTCCGCATGGAAATCGTAGACGGGGTAACCAGATACAGCGTTATTGATGTCAATCTCAATGAAGTGATGAAGGATCGCTACAGCGTTAAGCTGCAGCCGTATGATCAGGTTTATATCAAGGAAGTAGCCGGGTTCAGGGAAAACATGCTTGTTAAAGTTACCGGTGAGGTGCTTTTCCCCGGAGAGTATGCGATTACCAAAGGCGAAAGGCTCTCAAACCTCCTGAGAAGGGCGGGCGGAACAACAGATTACGCTTACCTGAACGGGATGAAGTTTCTTCGCGAATCCACCAGACAGATTGAGGAAGAGAACCTCAAAGAAATGAAAATGAGGCTGGAAAGCATGATTACAGCCATGTCCTCGCAGGAGATAGCTTCATCTCTCTCTGCTCAGGATATAGCAGCTAACGAGAGCCTCAGTAAGAACCTTGAGAATACCATCAAAAAGCTCGATGAGCTTGAGCCTGAGGGAAGAGTGGTCATCGATGCGGTAAATATTGATGAACTGAAAAAGAGCAACTATGACTTTGAGCTCGAAAACGGCGATGAACTGTTTATCCCTGCCAGAAAGTCAACAATCACAGTTGTCGGAGAAGTATTCCGCGCCACCAGCTTCGCTTATGACAAAGATAAAAATAAAGTGGCGGACTATCTCAACCGCTCCGGCGGCATGACAGAGTCTGCTGATAAGAATAATATTTACGTTGTCAGGGCAAACGGCAGCGTGGTCTCAAACCAGTTTGTAAAAAGTAATTTCTGGTGGAAGGACATTCATGATGTAAAACTGAACGCCGGGGATGTTGTGGTTGTTCCGAGAAGGCTGAAATTCCCCAGTTATATGCGTGATATAAAAGATGTGACGCAGATCCTGTACCAGATAGCGACAACGTTCGCCGTCACAAAACTGATGTTTTAGGAAACTGCCATGAAGAGATCCGCTCTGCTCCTTGCCTTTGTGCTTGTTCTGTTTTCCCTGCCCGCATTCGGAGCAGGGCGCTACGCAACATCAGACATACCGCTGACAAACAGGTATTTCTACCGCCTTGCGGAAAGAAGCATGGCAGTAAATCCCAGCATACATTACACGGATAACTTTAAGCCTGTTTCAGTGCGGGAGGCCGAGGTTATTTTCAGCAACAGCAAGGAGCTTAAGGATCTTTTCGGAGATGATGCCGCGACAGAGGAATTTGCTGAGAAGGCAGGAAAATATTACGGAACAGACGAATTCGGCAAGAGCGGGTTCAGATTCATACCTGTGAGGGAGATAACCCTCAAAAACAGGTATGTTTCCGATGAGGGAATGCAGGTTACAGGCGATTTCGGCGAGGATATAGGGGACGATGTGTTTAACCGTGCCAGCCTCAGCGGCAGCGTGTATCTGACCAACTTTCTCTCAGCTGATTATACTCTGGGAGTTTACAGAAACTCGGATGAAACTGAGGTGGAGATCGAGAGGGCAAAGTTTAAGCTCGCCGGAAAGCATAACGCCTATGTAGGTGCGATAGATAACCTCCAGATAGGTCCCGGCTATTTTGGTCAGCTAATCATGAGCGACAACATCCGCCCGCAGAAATTTGCTATGATAAAAACCGAATTACCCTATAACTGGGGCTTTTTGGGACAGTTCAGGTATTACATATTCAATTTCTGGTTTGACGATGATGACCGCAAAAATAAAGATCCGCAGCTTATCGGAATCAGATTTTCATTAAAACCTGCGGACTGGCTTGAACTGGCAGTCAGCAGGGCAAGCTTTTACGGGGGCAGTGAGATGCCCTCATATGGCCTGTCCGATTACTGGGATATGCTCACAGCGAAGGATGAAAACAGCGGAACAGAGCACGACACCGACCAGTTTCTGGGTGCTGAGATGTCTGTTTACCTGCCGTTATTAAAAAAGACAGGGATACTCAAAGGCGGGAAGCTGTATGTGGAGTACAACTGGAATGATATTGTTGCGCCGTGGCAGACGGAGGATAAGGGCAAAAGCCTCAAACTCCTTGGTGAATCATACATTTACGGGCTGTTTCTCACAACAGGAAAGACTGATTTCCGGTTTGAAACAGCAAGAATATCAAGGGAAACCTACCTTCACGGAAACTACAGGCCGGAAGGCTACAGTGTTGAGGACTATATAATAGGTCACCAGCTTGGTATAGACAACGAAGGTTATTATTTTGAAATTTATACAGAACTGAACGATAAGGTTCATCCTTATTTTAAGGCATCTTATGTTAAGAAAGGGACAAGGAACAGCACTGTCAAACAGAAGGAGCAGCAGTACTCCGCAGGGGCTGAGGTCTTCATCGGCAGTGATTATGAACTTAATGCTTTTGTCCGCTATATCAAACAGGATAAGGAAGATAAGGATGACAGACTATTTTATTATGATTTTTCAGGTAGTTCCGTTAAAAACTATATTGCGGGATTTGATTTAAAATATATATTTTAATCGGTGATTATTAGCTTAGGTAAACTTATATCTGCTGACTTATGTTCAGAAAACTTACGGTGTATTTTTTTCTTTTTTCAAGTCCGGATGGTAATAATTACTTTCTGTGCTCACTAAATAGTTGTATATAGTGAGTATAGACAACTGGATGCTTGTGACAACAAAGTTGTTTTTTGAAAAGAACATACCGGACATGTCACTTAAAAGCGTAAAAACCTCATGCAGAAAACGGGTTTTCATTAATGCGCACAATTACGGGTAACGTATGAAATATTTTATGGTCTTTTTAATTTCACTGGCAGTAAATATGGTTATTATTGTGCTGGCCAGAAAATATAATTTTATGATGGATTGTGAAAACAGCACTAAGCCGCAGAAGTTCCATTTTGCCGCTACACCCAGAGTAGGCGGTGTGAGCATTATGGCTGCCGCTCTTTTTATGCTTTCCGATCCGCTGGGAAGAATGATTCTGCTCGCTTCATCACCTATATTTCTCATAGGACTGTTTGAGGATATTTCTGGTGCTGTTTCCCCTAAAATCCGGCTGCTTTTTATGACAATAGGCTCTGTCATCGCTGTGATGACTCTTGACGTACTGATAAGCCAGATAGATTTTCTGAAATTTCCTTATTATATAGCGATGTTGTTCACACTGTTTTCCCTTGTCGGGGTTACAAATTCAATCAATATTATCGACGGGCTGCACGGGCTGGCATCCGGTGCTTCCATAGTCGCGCTGTTTGCTCTTTTTACAGTTGCCTACAACGTCGGCGATGTTCAGCTGAGCAGACTTATTGCCGTAATAATTATAGGTGTCTGCGGCTTTTTTGTCTGGGTTTACCCGTGGGGCAAAATATTTCTCGGTGACGGCGGTGCGTATTTTCTGGGTTTTATGCTCGCTGTTTTTTCCACTCTGCTTGTTAACAGAAACGAGGAAGTTTCAGTCTGGTTTCCCCTAGCAGTACTCATTTTCCCGATATGGGAAGTCATTTTTTCGATTTTCCGGCGTAAAGTAATAAGAAAAGGGGATGCGTTAAGCGCGGACAGGCTTCATCTGCATTCTCTGCTTTATAAAAGAACAAGATTTTCAAACTCTGTTGCTTCCGGCATACTTCTGCTTATTTATATCGCATACCAGCTTCTCACAGTTCACTTTTATAAGTCATCACCGGTGCTTGTGCTCTTCATTATTGCTTTTATCATAGGCTATCACTTTTCATATATAAAGCTGGTCAGGTTCGGGTTCTCGCTGAGAAACACAAAATAGTCATCCGGATGTGACGGCCTTGCCCGCTTTTATTTAACGTTTTAGTAACTTCCGAGGAAAAGCTGTTTACTATTAGTCAGGAAAAAGCTAACCTTGTCTGAACTACCTTAACAGACCTGTGCCTGGCTTCTGTTAAAAGACAGCGCAGCAAAATAAAAAGACTGCCGCGGAAGAAACTTAATATGAAAATCTCCCTCGTCCAGCCGGATATGTGCTGGGAAGATAAATCTGCAACAAAAAAACGGATAGAAGCCCTTCTGAACGCCGCCGATATTGATGCGGATCTGATGATATTTCCCGAAATGACTCTTACCGGATTTTCCATGGACAGTTTGAAAACATGCTGTGACGAAGCGGACAGAGACTTTTTTGCCGCCATCGCAAACCGCTTTTCCTGCGCCGTGACATATGGCTCAGTTGAAAACGGCTTTAACTGCCAGCGCACCTTGGACAAAAACGGCAATGACATTGCCTGCTACAGAAAAATCCATCTTTTCAGCTTTGCCGGTGAGGATAAGTTTTACTCAAAAGGGGGCGAAACCCTGACGTTTGAGCTTAACGGAGCAAGGATAACACCGTTCATATGTTATGATCTCCGCTTTGCTTACCTGTTTTGGGATAAGGCAGCGGAAACAGATATATTTCTGGTAAATGCAAGCTGGCCAGCTTCAAGAAGCCTCCACTGGAAAAGCCTTCTGCGCGCCAGAGCCATAGAAAATCAGGCCTTTGTCATAGGTGTGAACAGAACGGGCAGTGATCCGAAAGCGTCTTATTCAGGCGATTCTGCCGTTTACAGTCCTCTGGGTGAAGCTGTGCTTGAATGCGGAAATGCCGAAGGGGTATTCAGCACCGATATTGACTTTGCAGCAGCAGCCGAAACAAGAAGCTTTTTCCCCTTCGGACGTGACAGGCTGAGGTAATCCTATGCAGAATATAATTGTTGCCGGAGGAGCAGGCTACATAGGCTCTCACATGGTGAAGATGCTCAGCAGCGCAGGGTTTAATCCTGTTACCGTGGATAATCTTTCCACCGGACACCGTGATTCGGTTCTGTACGGCGATTTTGAGGAATGCGATATAGCCGATTCGGTGCGGATGGGCAGGATATTGGAGAAATACAACCCGGCCGCCGTGATGCATTTTGCCGCATTTTCCCTTGTGGGTGAATCTGTAAACAAGCCTGATAAATATTACAGGAATAATGTATCCGGCACTCTGAGCCTTCTGGATACAATGCGCAGACACGCCTGTGACAGATTTATATTCAGCTCCACAGCGGCAGTTTTCGGAAACCCCGAATACCTGCCCATAGACGAACTGCACACGAAAACCCCTGTCAACCCATACGGCAGAACCAAGCTGATGACAGAGCAGGCTCTGGGTGACTATGCTGAGGCTTACGGGCTCAGGTATGTGATATTCAGATACTTTAACGCCGCCGGACATGATGAATCAGGCGATCTTAAGGAACGGCACAGCCCGGAAACCCACCTGATACCTCTTGTGGTTCAGGCTGCCAAGGGTGAGAGAAGCCATATAGCTCTTTACGGTGGTGATTACGATACGCCGGACGGAACCTGTGTGCGCGACTATATACACGTAAACGACCTCTGCGCAGCCCATCTGGCAGGGATAAAATATCTTGAGAACGACGGGGAACCGACTGATTTTAATCTGGGAAACGGCATGGGGTTTTCTGTCAGAGAGATTATAGATAAAGTTAAGCTTGTCAGCGGTAAGGATTTTGAAGTAAAAACCGAAGGCAGAAGAGCGGGCGATCCGGCTTCGCTGGTAGCGGACAGCTCCAAGGCCAGACATGTTTTAGGCTGGCAGCCGGAATATACTGATATTGAAGATATAATAAAAACTGTTTGGAAAACGGTTTAACGGGGGATAAATGCAGGGAGCGGAAGTTACACAGTTTACACTGGGCTTTTTTATTATTCAGGCTCTTACGGTTTTAATGGCGGCGTGGTTTTTCGTTTTCTTTTTATTGAGAAGCAGGAGGCGCAGAACAGAAACTCTCAGGCTTTTTAGGAAACTCATTGCGAACTGCGGGGATGATGCCGGGCTTGATTCTCTGGTGAACGACTACACAGACAAGGCTCTTAAGTATATGGAATCTCTGGTTTCGCCCGGTATTGACGTAAAGTGTGAAGAGGAGCTTCTCGCATCCTTAGCGGCGCTTGATGCACATATCAAATCCAGAGGCTACACTCCTTTCATAAGTCCTTCTCTGGCGGATAAAGGCAAGCTGTATAAGTCAACCCTGCTTATGAAACAGATATACCATACCAAGGCGGGATAGCCGCCCCGGAGGGCGGCGGCCCTTACATATTTTCTTTCAGATAATCATAAACATCCATAGGCAGTATGCCCGCTTTTTCGGCTATATCCTTAACCTTTTCATCAGGGGAGGCCTCAATACCTCTTACTTTAAGAAGTTCCACAGCCTTTTCCGGGGACATGCCTATCTTGTCTGCCAGAGTGCCCAGCCCCATTCTGCCGAGTCCCGACAGAGGTTCCTCCTGCGCAGGCTGAGGTTCGGTGCTGTTTTGCTCTTTCTTTGTTGTTTTGATTATTCCGTAAATTTTTGCAGGGCTGACCCTGTTTTGTTCTGCAATCTTTTTGAGAGTCGATGAAGGGCTTTCAACTTTTATCCCTTCCTTTTCAAGAAGTATGAGTGACTGCTCCTGATCAAAGCCCATTTTGCTGATCAGTCCGTCAAGGGGGGCAAGCTCCGCGTGACCGAACGGAGGATTTTCTATAGTGTCCTCATAGTGATCCTTATAATTTTCAAGTGCCTGAAAACCTGTTCTGAAAGGCGGCAGGTAGGCAAGTGTTCCCCATATGACAAATGCCGTGAGAACAAGGGAGAACAGAAGCTCCCCGCTGGCTTTTACGGCGCTTCTGCCTTTGATATATGCCCATATGGACTTCCAGTTAAGCCAGATGTGCAGAATCATGGTGATAATAAAGAGACAGGCAGCAGCAAGATGCATATTAGTGTGCTGCTCCTTTGTGAGACCCAGAACCCGCCAGACTGCCCACTCCGCCAGACGCCCCGGAGGGGTTAGCATAATCACTGTTCCGCTGAATGCCACAATAATGAATGAGAACAAAGCTGTTAATGAAACCGTTTTCCGCAGTACTTTTTTAAACATGAGAATATTCTCCTTAAAAATTTCTGTAGCATATTAAAAGCAAAAACTGTGCACAGAACAGAATCGTTTATCTATTAACAATTTTACATCAGGTTATAAAAAATTAACTGTGAAATGATGTGACAAGTGAGAAAAAGCTGCTCACTGCCTTAAGTTATATTTGTAATTTTAATATCCATAGACTATTTTATGGATAACTCAGAAAAGCGGTGAAGAATGTACGAAGTGAGCGACCTTCTGGAAGAAATGAACGAGCGCAAGCCCCTTGTGCTTATTGTGGATGATGTTCCGAAAAACATTCAGCTTCTCAGCCTGATTCTTTCGCGGAAGAATTACGAAATAGCCTTCGCGGTCAGCGGTGAACAGGCCCTTGAAATGCTTGAGAGCATAAGCCCGGAGCTCATACTCCTCGATATAGTTATGCCCGGCATGGACGGCTTTGAGGTGTGCGAAAAGATTAAAGCCAACCCGGTGACAGAAGGGATTCCTATTATTTTCCTTACCGGCCGCGCAGCCGCAGAGGATATAAAAAAGGGTTTCCAGACCGGAGCGGTTGACTATATTTCAAAGCCCTTCAACTCAGAAGAGCTTCTCGCCAGGGTGAAAACCCATATAGAACTCAAGCGGAATCAGGATGTTAAGGATGCGCTGATAGCACTTCTCCAGAAAACTGTGGCGCGCTTCCGTGATATAGCGGACATAGTGCCCGGTGCTCCGGCGGCTTCCGGAACTGATGAGATAGCCTTGATAATCGAAAAGTTTGTCAGAGAAAAAATATAGATGATTGATTTCAGTACGGACATCATAGCTGAAACGGAAAACTGGGTGGCGGTGAGCAAACCACACGGCCTCCACGTTCTTCCTGACAGGTATGACAGTTCAATTCCGACAGTTCACGATATTCTCCGTGAGCGCTGCGGAAAGCTCTACACTGTCCACAGGATCGATTCCGGCACAGGCGGGATTCTGCTTCTTGCAAAGAATGCAGCCTCCCACCGTTATCTTAACATTCAAATGGAAGAGGGCAGGGTAGATAAAGCGTATTTAGCCATTACCAAAGGAATATTCCCGCATCCTGTCTCACTGATGCTGCCCATCGCTGCCAAAAATCAGAAGGGGCGCTACCGCATCAACTTTAAAAGCGGCCGCAGCGCCAGAACTTCCTTCTTCCCTCTGGGGAATGGCGGCGGAGCCTCGCTTGTCGCTGCTCAGCTTCACACCGGGAGAACCCACCAGATCAGGGTGCACCTCAGGGCTCATGGGCATCCTCTGGTATCTGACTGGCTCTACGGAGACAGGTCGGACGACAGACGGATAACTCTTTTTGCAAAATATATGAATTTTATTGACATAGACGGCACTCGTGTTATCCTATACGCCGAACTTAGCCGATTTATGACAGATACCTTAAAAAAATTCGGGATCGATAAAGATACCGCTTGCAAAATAAGGGAAGTTGTCTTATAAAGCTTGTTCTTTGGAGGAGTGTCCGAGTCTGGCTTAAGGAGGCGGTCTTGAAAACCGTTGATGGTGTGAGCCATCCGTGGGTTCGAATCCTACCTCCTCCGTTTTGTACGTAAGGAAAGGAGTGGTGGCCGAGTTAGGTCGAAGGCGCTCGCCTGCTAAGCGAGTGTACGGTGTTTATACCGTACCGAGGGTTCAAATCCCTCCCCCTCCGTTACTTTAATAAAGGAGAGAGAAACTATGTTGAAAGCAGTCTATGTACTACTCATTTCGGCTGTTATCTTCGCTTGCTCACAGAAAGCCGAAGAAACAAAAACTGAGGAGCCGGCAGCTCCCGCAGTAACTCAGGAACAGGTTGCAGATAACTACACTGCAGTTGACAACCTTACCGCTGAGGAACCTGCTATGGCAGACAACGCTTCAGAAGCTGGTATGGCAGACAACGCTACACCCGCTGATAACGCTTCTGCTAACTAATTCTTGAATTAGCATAAGAGGGAAAAACTATGTTAAAAGCACTCTATCTGGTACTCGTTTCTTTTGTCATCTTCGCTTGCTCACAGGGTGTTGTTGATGAGAAAAAAGAAACCGGCGCTCCTATGGCGCAGGAACAGCAGTCTGAAAACGGCAGCACAGGCATGCCGGCTGACGCAGATCACGGCATAAAAGTTTCCAAGGATAAGAAAGTATCTATTCCTAAAGAAATTGCTGACAAGTTCAAAAGCGTCATTATCGGCGTAAAGAACGAGAAACAAGGTATAGATGTGCAGACGGAAGTCCTCATCGGTCAGAAATCCGAAATTCAGGGAACTCCCTTTACCATCCTTGTTGAGCATTACATGCCCGAATTCGTCATTGACGCGGACGGCACGTACACAACAAGATCCGGCGAAGAGAACAACCCCGCTGTGAAGATTAAGGTTTTTGAAGGCGAGCAGGAAGTTTTCGACGGCATGCTTTACAAAAATTTCCCCGATATGCACGGTTCATTTGCACATCCCGATTATGTGCTGACCCTTATCAAATCCGTAGTAAAGTAAGTTAACATTCATTTGTTAACCCAGAGGGGTGCTAAACCCCTTTTATATATGGAAACCCCCCGTCTCTGCCGAGGCGGGGGTTTTTTTTATCTGTAAATCTGTTCTTTTGGCCTTTTTCTATATTTTATCTTGATTATAAATTGCTTATCCGGTTTCTTTTGACATCCGCCCACTGCCTGCTATAATCAGATACCCGCAAGTCTGCACGCTTACGGGACGATGTTTGAAAACCCGTAAAATCGGCAGAACCCGGAGTAAAGGATGTCAGGAGGTGGACATTGGGTTTGCTGACAAGTATTGGCGGAATGCTCTTGATGATAGTGGTAATGGGTTTTATTTTTGTGTATTTGTACAGCAATGTTCTGCTTATCTGCAAACTTTGCAGGAAGCTTTGCAGCTTTGAGCCGGACAAATACGCAGCTTTCAGAAAGATAACCCTTACAGCGGGCGGAATATACGTGGCCGGAGCCACCGCCGCGCACTATTTCAAAAAGCATTTTGCAGGTGAGGAAATTTCGGAATACGCAGTGAAAGGGGTGATGTTTTTGACTTTCTGCCTGCTTATTCCGGTCGGGGGATGGATATACGGCAGGGTATTCAGCCGTGACGAGACTTCATCTCCCATCGGCTTCAGCAAGGGACTGACAATTTTTGCGGTTCATTTTGCTTATGTTATTGCAGTGGTTATCCCCATAACCATAGTGACGGTGCGTTTTTCATCATAAGCCGTCAGTTATCATACGGTTATAGGTATAACCAGACAAAGGATTGGCGGGTTCTTTCATTATGAAGAACCCGTTTTTTCCGTAAAAAAAAGCCCTGCTCTAATCTAAGCAGGGCTTTGCAGTATATCTTCCGCTGATTTTTATTTTTCCATGAGTTCTTTGGCTATGCTGCCGGACATTTCCATAATGTCTTTGTGGAGGCTGCCGCCGTGGGAGTCCATAGTCACAACGCAGGGGAAGTCCTCAACCTGAATAACCCAGAAGGCCTCAGGTGTTCCGAATTCCTCAAGTTTGTAAACAGTGTCAACGCTGGTGACTTTCTTAGCGATAAGAGAGCCCGCGCCGCCCACTGCGTGGAGGTAAACAGCGCCAGTTTTTTTCAGACCATCTGCTGTTTTGGGACCCATACCGCCCTTGCCTATTACGGCGCGGACTTTGTATTCCTCTATAACATCAGCCTGATAAGGTTCTTCTCTTGAAGAGGTGGTGGGACCTGCCGCTACGAATGAGTAGCTGCCTTTCTCATCTTTTTTCACAACAGGGCCGCAGTGATAGATAACGGAGCCGAAAAGATGCTCTCTTATGAAATCGGGTCTTTCCTCAACCATGAGTTTGTGTGCGGCGTCTCTTGCTGTAACTATTGTTCCGGTGAGAAGAACCTCATCGCCGACTTTGAGGCTTCTTGCCGTTTCCTCAGAAATAGGAGTTTTCAGCTTAATCATAGCTCACCTCGCTTCCTTTGATAATCATGGTTTTCCTGCGGTAAGCCCAACAGGTGTATGATATTGCAACGTAGTAGGTGGCGGGGTGTCTGTGCTGAAGGCCTATGTTTACTCCGAGAACCGTTGTTTTGCCGCCGAAGCCCATGGGGCCGATTTTCAGCTTATTCAGATCCTCAAGGAGGCTTTCCTCAAGCTTGGCGAGTTCGGGATTATCGCTCTTTTCGCCGAGTGTGCGGAAAAACTGTTCTTTTGAGAGGGCATAGCTTGTCACCCTGTCGCCGCCGATTCCGACACCGATTATTCCGGGTGCGCAGCCGTAGCCTTGTGCTTTGTGCACTGCGTCGATGATTACTTTGCGAACGCCTTTAAGGTCGCGGCCTGCTTTAAGCGCAGCATCCGGCAGCCTGTACTGAGCGCCCACGTTTTCGGAGCCGCCGCCTTTGAGCATTACTCTCACTCTGACTTCGGGTTTGTCCCACTGGTGAAAGTGCATGTAGGGGGCGTTTATGCCGATGTTGTTGCCTGTGTTTTTGCCTGTGATGGGATCAACGGCATTGGGGCGGAGGTACTGAAGTTTGGTAGCCTCAATTGCTGCCCACTCAAGAGCCTCGCGGTATTTCTTTTCGCTTTCGCCAATGGGAAAGTCAACATAACAGATTATCGAACCCGTGTCCTGACAGAGGGGCGTGGATGCTTCCCTTGCCAGTTCGATGTTTTCGACAATAGTGCCGAAAACGTTTTTCGCGGATGTTCCCTCGTCCTCATTTTTGTAGGCCTGCCTGATCGCTTTCTCCACATCCGGTGCAAGGTCAGTGGAGGCTCTGCGGAGCAGTTCCAGCATAGCGTTTTTAAGTTCCATAGCCACCTCATTATTTAGCTATTGAAAAAATTAATAGCATTATTTTGCGCTTATACTCATATGTAACCCAAAAAATGTTATATTTCAAGAACGGCTTTAATCAGGTATTAATTTATATTATAAACATAGTGCTCATAAAGCGCATACAAGCTTTTAAAACAATGCTTTTTATGGTGTTAGATATGACTAAGTGTGATAAAATTCATGTATGGCAGATAAGTATTGTTTTATGCGGAAACAGGTATCAGATTTTTTATAATAAAACATCGGAGGAAAACAATGAGCTTCAGAATCGAAAAAGATACAATGGGCGAAATCAAAGTTGCCAATGAAAATTATTGGGCAGCGCAGACTCAGAGAAGCCTTCAGAATTTCCGTATCGGCACGGAAAAGATGCCCGCGGAACTTATAAAGGCTTTCGCTGTTCTGAAAAGATCTCTGGCAGTGGTGAACAACAAGCTGGGCAAGCTGGATGATGAAAAAACAATGGCGATTGTTAAAACCTGCGATGAAATACTGGAAGGAAAGCTCGCAGACCAGTTCCCACTTGCTGTATGGCAGACAGGCAGCGGAACACAGACGAATATGAATCTTAACGAAGTCATAGCCAGCAGGGCAACGGAGATCCTCGGCGGCGACTTCCGCACTAAAAGGCTGATCCACCCCAATGACCATGTAAACATGTCCCAGAGTTCCAATGATACCTTCCCCACAGCCATGCATATTGCTGCGGTTGCTGAGGTTGAGGATCTGCTTCTTCCTGCTGTCAGACGCCTGACAGAGACTCTGGCGAAGAAGAGGGATGAGTTCGCAGGGATTGTGAAAATCGGCCGTACCCACCTTCAGGACGCAACACCTCTCACCCTTGGGCAGGAGTTCAGCGGTTATGTGGCTATGCTTGAAACCAACTACACGCAGATTGAACGTTCGCTGGAATATGTCCGTGAGCTTGCGATAGGCGGAACAGCGGTGGGAACAGGGATAAATGCTCACCCGAAGCTCGGCGTGATGGCAGCAGAGGAGATAAGCTCATTCACGGGAAGGCGCTTCGTCTCCGCGCCGAACAAGTTTCAGGCGCTCACATCCCACGATGCCCTTGTTTATGCCAGCGGTGCGGCAAAGTCTCTGGCTGCAAACCTCATGAAGATAGCAAATGACATCCGCTGGCTTGCCTCCGGCCCCAGATGCGGAATCGGAGAACTGACAATACCCGAAAACGAGCCGGGAAGCTCAATAATGCCCGGCAAGGTGAACCCCACTCAGTCGGAAGCCGTGACTATGGTTGCGTGCCAGGTGTTCGGTAATGATGCTGCCATAGCCTTCGGCGCAAGTCAGGGCAACTTTGAGCTTAATGTGTTCAAGCCTGTGATAATTTACAACTTCCTCCAGTCTGTGAGACTGCTTGCGGACAGCATGGACTCCTTCAACGAGCATTGCGCTGTGGGAATAGAGGCTAATAAAGGGGTTATAGACAGCTATCTGAAAAACTCCCTGATGCTGGTGACTGCACTCAACCCTTATATAGGGTATGAGAACGCGGCAAAAATAGCTAAAACAGCCTACAAGGAGAACTCAACTCTGAAAGAAACAGCAGTTAAGCTTGGTCTTCTGACCGCAGAGGAGTTTGATAAGTACGTGATACCGGAAGAAATGGTTACACCTAAGGAATAAACACAGCAGGGGGGAAAGCCCCCCTGGTTTTATTTTGAACAGTGCTCGATTTTTTCGAAGAGAGTGTCTTTAATAACAGGTTTGACTATGGAATCGCTCACGGTGCAGTCACTGTTGTCGTACTCATAGGCGGATATGACAATAATGGGCACGGACGGAGCAACCTTGCGTATCTCCGAAATCATTTCCCAGCCGTCCATAACGGGCATCTGGAGATCTGTCAGCACCATATCCGGCTTGTGCTCCAGAAACATGGAGAGCCCCTCTTTTCCGTCCTTGGCGGGGTAGATACTCCCCACACGCTTTTGCAGGACACGGGTAACCGCCATCCTTGTGACGGATTCATCTTCGACATAAAGTATGCTCAGGTTTGATAAGTCTTTTACCATCCATCACTCCAAGTGATATGTTTCACAATTGTAATATGGAAATACGAATATATCAACGATATTGCAACAGAGCCCTGTCTTTTATATTAATACTATTATATCCCTAAAAATGAAAAATCGTCAGTGTTCTCTTCCATGATTTTTTTAAACTTGGGGTAATTCTGCTTGCTGCCGCATATGAAAGAGATCACAGCGGCATAAGGAACGGCTGAGGTCTCTTTCCAGAAATCGCGCTTTGATGCTGATATTCTCAGGAACAGTTTGTCAGAAGCACAGGCTGTGCTCAGCTCGGCCTGATAGTCCTTCAGCGGCAGCCAGAGAAAATCAGCCCTGCTTTTCGGCTCATCAGGTGCGAATTTCATATCCTTGTCTGTTATGAGGCCTGTCCATCTGCCGTTTTTGTAGAAGCCGAGGGACGCCCGCAGATTCATGCATGTATAATAGCCTGAGTAGCTTATGCTTACAGGAGGGCGGTAGGAAAGGGTGATTCGCACTGTTCCGGTAAGGCGGCCGTTCCGCATCATCTCCGGGGGTACTGGGACAGGCGGGGTCTCAATGTGGCTGCCTTTTTCGTATGTTCCTGTGTGTATTATGGTAATTGTGCCGTCGTCAGTTCTCATCATCTCTTCCGGTGTTTCCGGCAGCCCCCAGCCTGTGTATATGCCGTCGCCGAAACCGCCGTATGCCTTGTGTATAATCAGCGCTTTTACCGCATCCACACTGGCCGCCCTTCCCAAAAGCTGATAAAGCTTTGCCGCAATCCCGGCTATAACGGGGGCTGCATGGCTTGTTCCCGTATCTTCCGCAATTTCATTATTCTTCCCTATTGAGAAAACGCCTTTGGGTATGCTGCGTCCGAATTTCTGTTCATGGGTTCCTCCGTAATACACAAGCTCAGGCTTCACGGAGGAGAAGGCTCCCCTGCCCCTGCGTGTGAAAAGGGAAGGGGCGTGAAGCGGTGTGAGGTTGGTGTCCATATGGCTTACGGAGCCTATCGTGAGTGCCAGCAGGCTCTCCGCAGGGACGGTGATTAAATCATCCGTCTGCAGTTCATCCGTACTCCATGTGCGCAGAGGGAAGCAGTTGCCGACGGGCAGCACAAACAGCACATCCTGCTCCCGCTGGATACAGTCCAGCAGATAGGCAAACAGGCTGATGTTCTCTCCTGCATGTATGTTTGTTCCCAGAGAGAGGTTCCATATTTTTATCTTTTCCCTGTATTTGGGGATCACTATGCGCAGTATTTCTGCAAGCCGTGCCAGATCCGGCGGAGTACCCGCCCGTCCCGGCATAACAGTTACATCAAGAAATTCCGTGCCGCCGAAACATTCTCCGCTGGCAAGGGCGCGTCCGGTTACGAAGGTTCCGTGGGCTGTGTCCAGAAACTCAGGCTCCACAAAAAGCTCACGTCCGGTTTCCCACCTGCGCAGAAAGGAATTTTCCGCCACGCCGGAATCTATTATCCCCACAGACGGATATGCCGTGTCAGCGGATTTTTCCATTACGCAGTCTGCAAAAAGATCTTCATGGCGCAGGTAATGCTCTGTTATTTCGACAGTTTCCGGTTCAGAAACCTCGCTTATATAGCTGTGGTTCAGTATGGCGGTGAGCTTGGGCTTGTAGTCGCTGAGGTAGGCCTCTATGAAGATCGAATCGGTTACAAAGGGGAGCACACTCACAGAGGAAGCGCCGAGATTATTGAGGAAACGGGCGACTTTTTCCGCTGTGTCATGGAAAGGGAAGCAGCGCAGGCGTATAAGCCTGCCGGGAGATTTATCAAACACAGCCTTCTGAACAAAGCTGCGGGAAAGTTCCAGCTTTTCGTTAGGGTAAAATCCGCCGATGCTTTCAATATGGGTAAGGGACGCTTCAAGGGATTTGCTCCTGCTGAAACGGAGCACAGTGCATATTCTCGAAAGTTCGGAATCATCCGCAACAGGAAAAAGGAAGCCTGACTGCCCGACTGAGCCTATGAGAGAGATTTTTGCTGTTTCCAGAAAACTGTAGCGAAGGGATTTTGCCAGCGAGTTTTCCCGCAGCACAAACTTTTCCACAACAGGCAGACCCCTGTTGTACTCAAAATTTCTGTAAAAACCGAACCCTTCCTCCATCATGCGGACTATGGTTCCCCTGCTCAGGGGCGGATGCCCGGATGTTCTCGGTTTAACCGGAACACCGGAGGCAGGACGTGTTTTTACAAAGTTTTCAGAAAACTCCATGAATAGTATGGGGTTTTTGAAGATGTTCCCCATTATTCGGACTCCGGCAAAAATGCGGCTTCAAAGCGGCCGGGTTTTATTCTTTTGAACCCTCAAAGACTTCCACCAAAGGTACTATAACTTTTTCTATGTTTTTTATATTGGCGTAGCTCAGGCGGCTTATCCGCTCCAGAAGACCGTCCCAGCCTGCGGGTACAACAGGGCCGCCGGAGGCTGAAAGCTGGCGGATTGCCTGTCTGTTCGTGCTGAGGTAGTTTTCAAGCGGAGCCTTTTCATAAAAGAATTTTATGTCCAGCCCGAAATGGTCTGCCAGAACCTCAAGCTTAGCTGCATCAATATTGCCGGATTTCTCGTAATGGGACACAGCCTGCTGACGCACTGACAGTATGTCCCCTATGTCTGCCTGAGAGATTCTGAAATGCTTTCTGAGTGTTTTTAATCTTTCTGCTAAATCCATGAAAAATAAGATACATGAAATTTGAGTAAAATTATAACAAAAAATTATTGTTGATTTATACGCACGATTTGTGTAATAACAAGTATTGTTTGTGATTATGGAGGCATATGGTGTACAGGGAGCTGGAGTGGGAGGAAAAAAGCATAAAAGAAGAACTGGGGAAGATTCCCCACGGTTTTTTATCTGTATCACAGGCGGCGGAGATTCTTCAGGTCAATCCGCTTACTGTGAAGCGGTGGATCTGGCGAGTGGAGCTGCCCGCGTGGAACACCCGGACAGATGGCAAGGGGCACTGGCGTATAGCGAAGGAGAGCATAGCGGAATTTGTGCAGAAGAGAAATTCCATGAATATAGATTTTTACGACTGACTTACAGCCAAATAAGTCTTTGCGGTACTGATTACAGGATTCTCCATATTGAAGATTGCGGTATAAAATATATTTATATTTTTATGCGGCATGGCTTTTTGTTTTATTTCCGCAGAAAAAGCTTTATAATCCAGAGCCTTGTGTCATCGTGCGAATTTGTTTTGACTTATGCTCAGTTTTATATATGCCCGATACGAAAATATGTTCTAAAATATTTTGACAAAAAGCATTCAAAATTGTATACAGAATACAATCTTGAGTTATGAACGGTTCAGACCTGAAAGCCCGCAGGTGCGGAATCGGTGATTTGAAAATTGGCGGAGCCTGCGCTCTGTATGAATACCTTTACCAAGGAGATTTTTTTATGATGCAAGACTACCTTAAGCACGTGGAAGAAAGAAAGGCTCAGGGCATTCCGCCTCTGCCTCTTTCACCTCAGTTCACAGCAGAAGTGTGTAAAATGCTTGAAAACCCTGCGAAAGATCAGGCAGATTTTCTTAAAGACCTTATAGTTAACCGTGTTTCCCCCGGTGTTGACCCCGCTGCGGAGGTTAAGGCGGCGTGGCTTGAAAAAGTTGCCAAGGGTGCGGTTAAATGCCCTGTTATCACCAAAAAAGAGGCAGTGTTCTTCCTCGGAACAATGCTCGGCGGATATAACGTAAAACCCCTTGTGGAATTCCTCAAGGATGCGGAGCTCGGTGCTGATGCCGCGGAAGCCCTTAAGCAGACGATACTTGTTTACGGTTCTTTTGATGATGTTCTCGCTCTCTCCAAAACAAATGCAAACGCCAAGGCTGTTATCCAGTCATGGGCGGATGCCGAATGGTTCACATCCAAACCTGAATTCCCCAAATCCTTCAAATTTAAGGTTTTCAAGGCTGACGGCGAAACAAATACCGATGACTTCTCCCCCGCGAAACATGCGTGGAGCAGACCCGACATCCCCCTTCATGCCCTTGCCATGGGCGAAACCTCATGGCCTCAGGGTAACGCCACAATCGACAAGTTCCGTGCGGAAGGCTTTGAAGTCGGCTTCGTGGGCGATGTTGTGGGTACTGGTTCATCCAGAAAATCCGCATGCAACTCTGTTATGTGGAAAATCGGTCAGGATATACCCTTTGTTCCTAATAAAAGGCGCGGCGGCGTAATACTCGGCGGCGTAATAGCCCCCATTTTCTTCAACACCACTGAGGATTCCGGCGGTCTGCCCATCACCTGCGATGTGAACAGCATCAAAACAGGCGACCTTATAACTGTTGATACAGAAAAATGCGAAGTCAGGGACGAGGCGGGCAAGGTTATCTCCACCTTTAAGCTTACCCCCTCCACTATAAAAGACGAGTACAGGGCGGGCGGACGTCTTAACCTTATAATCGGCCGCCAGCTTACCGCAAAAGCCCGCAAGGCTCTCGGTCTTCCCGAAAGCACTGTTTTCACGGCCACAGTTAACCCCGTTCCCAAAAAAGGTCAGGGCTTCACTCTCGCTCAGAAAATCATCGGCAAAGCATGCGGAGTCGACGGAGTTCTTCCCGGAACAGCATGCGAGCCCAAGATGACCACTGTGGGCTCTCAGGACACCACGGGTCCCATGACCAGAGACGAAATCACAGAGCTTGCCTGCCTTGAGTTTCAGGCGGATATGTTCATGCAGTCATTCTGCCATACAGCGGCTTACCCTAAAAAAGCTGACGTGGCGATGCATAAATCTCTTCCCGATTTTGTCACATCCAGAAAAGGTGTTTCCCTTCGCCCCGGCGACGGCGTTATCCACTCATGGCTGAACAGGCTTCTTCTGCCCGACACACTGGGAACAGGCGGCGACTCGCACACCCGTTTCCCCATAGGGCTTTCACTCCCTGCCGGTTCAGGTCTTGTTGCCTTCGCGGGCGCACTGGGCTTCATGCCCCTTGACGTGCCCGAATCAGTGCTTGTTAAGTTCAAGGGCAAGTTCAATCCCGGCATAACTCTCAGGGACGCAGTAAACGCAATCCCCTACTGGGCTATCAAGCAGGGACTCCTCACTGTTCCCAAGCAGAATAAAAAGAATATCTTCAACGGCCGCATCCTTGAAATGGAAGGTCTGCCCGACCTCACTGTTGAGCAGGCATTCGAGCTTACTGATGCCACAGCGGAAAGATCAGCCGCTGGCGGCACAATAAAACTCAGCGAAAAATCAGTATCAGACTTCCTTAAGAGCAATATTGCCCTTATGAAGAAGATGATAGCAGCGGGCTACCAGCACGCTGAAACCCTGAAAAAACGTATCGAGGATGCTGAAAAATGGCTTGCCAACCCTGTTCTCCTGAACAGAGATGAAAACGCAGAATACGCAGCGGTCATAGAGATAGACCTTGCGGAAATCACTGAGCCTATCCTTGCATGCCCCAATGACCCTGATGATGTTAAACTCCTCAGCGAAGTTGCTGGCAATAAAATTGATGAAATATTCATCGGCTCATGCATGACCAACATAGGTCATTTCCGTGCCGCGGGCAAAATCTGGGAAGGCGCAGCTTATCCCAAGACAAAAATATGGCTCACTCCTCCGACACTCATGGATCAGATGCAGCTTATGGAAGAGGGCTACTACTCAATCTACGCCAGCGTCGGCGCGAGAACTGAGATCCCCGGCTGCTCACTCTGCATGGGTAATCAGGGGCGCGTACAGCCCAAGGCTCACGTTCTTTCAACATCAACAAGGAACTTCCCCAACCGTATAGGGGATGAGTCTCAGGTTTACCTCGGCTCCGCGGAACTCACGGCTGTGACCGCTCTTATGGGCGAACTGCCTTCTCCCGCGGAATACTTCATGCTGTATAAAAGCAAAATTGAGCCGAAGCAGGCTGAGGTGTACAAATACCTCGAATTCGACAAAATGGGGGATTTCGAACTCTCATATATCGAAAGAGTGGCATTCTAAAAGGATTTTGATACGGGGGCTCTTTGGAGCCCCCTTTTTTTATGGCATAAAACAGTGATGCGTCACTCTGAGCAGAGCGAAGAGTCTCGATGTTCTGTTTAATGATAGATTCTCCACTGCGTTCAGAATGACGGCAGGGGGAATCGTTTTGTTATTTCGTTATGCTTCAAATGCATTTATGTTCATAAAATAGTGTTTGATAAATTCGATAGATAAAAGTGATATGCGTATTTGTATAATCAATCAGCAGATCGATGAAAGTGATCCTAAGCCCGCTAATAGAATGCGGCAGCGGTCATTCGGAAATTTTTAAACCGATATATCGAAAAATAAGCTAAAAGGCACTCCTGTGCTATTTGTTCTGAAAAAGCGTATTTTCAAGGGTTCTGAAATGTCGTGAACCATGAGCTATTTTTTTTGTCTCTTATTATATGCAAAAAAATCTATTTTTAGCTTTATCAAATTTAAAAAATGTTTTATTATCGGCGTTGCCAATAATACTTGACAAAAATCCGTGTATAATTATAACTGTATACAGTATACATCAGAAAGGGGTTCTAAAAACACTTTTCCGGTGTGAGTGCGCGGTAACGAAAACGGACTTTTATAGGGCAGGTTCAGAAAAACTGCTGATTATAGTCTTAAAAGCGTGTACTATGAAGAGATTGGAGCTTCGGTGCTCTGAAATTATAACTTAAACAGGAGTTTGATATGTGCTTTACTAGACCTAAAATAGCCCTCATAGGCGGCGGCCAGATCGGCGGCGTTCTCGCTCAGCTCAGCGCTCTTAAAGAGCTCGGCGATGTTGTTCTCTTCGATATAGTTGAGGACATGCCTCAGGGCAAAACCCTTGATATAGCTGAAGCTTCCAGAGTGGATGGCTTTGATGCATGCCTCATGGGAACAAACGACTACAAAGACATAGCAGGCGCAAACATAGTTATCGTTACCGCAGGCCTCCCCAGAAAACCCGGAATGAGCAGAGACGACCTGCTTACAACAAACGCTAACATCATCAAAAGCGTTGCCGAAAACATCAAAAAATATGCTCCCGATTCATATGTAATAGTTATCTCCAACCCGCTTGACGCTATGGTTACCCTTATGCAGAAAGTGACAGGTTTCCCCGCTGAAAGAGTTATCGGCCAGGCCGGTGTTCTTGACTCCTCAAGGTTTGCTTCCTTCATCGCATGGGAACTCGGCGTATCCGTTAAAGACGTAAACGCTATGGTTCTCGGCGGTCACGGCGACACAATGGTTCCCCTCGTTCGCTATGCAAACGTAAACGGTTGCCCCGTTATGGAGCTCCTTGAGAAAAAATACAACGACAAAGCCAAAGCCAAAGAAGTTATGGTTGCAATGGTTGAAAGAACCAAACAGGCTGGCGGCGAAGTCGTGAAACTTCTTAAAACAGGTTCGGCGTTCTATTCTCCCGCTTCCTCTGCAATCCAGATGGCAGAAGCCATTCTGAAAGATGAGAAAAGAGTTCTGCCCGTATGCGCACTTCTCAAAGGCGAATACAGTGTTGATAACCTCTATGTAGGTGTGCCTGTTGTTCTCGGCAAAAACGGCGTTGAAAAAATTATCGAACTCGATCTTGATGCTGAAGAGCAGGCTCTGATGGATAATTCTGTCAATGCAGTAAAAGATCTTGTTGAGGCTATGACACGCCTCGGTTTCCTTTAGAATAACTGTTATATTTTAAGGCTATATTAACATGGCTCACCAATTAAGGCTTGAAGTTAGCATTGGTTTGGAATACTATTTTCGTGTTTTAAGCCCGAAGTAAAACAAAACAGCTGGAAGGTGAGCCATGTATTTACACGAATTTCAGGCTAAGGGTCTTCTCCGCGAGTACGGTCTTCCCGTACCGGACGGAGGAGTAGCATCCACAGCCAGCGACGCGCTTCGCGTTGCAAAAGAGTTGAAAGGAGAAAAATGGGTCATTAAGGCTCAGGTACACGCAGGCGGAAGGGGAAAAGCCGGCGGTGTTAAGATTGTTCAGTCATTCTCGGATGTCTATGATGAGGCAACCCACATGCTCGGTATGAAGCTGGTTACACACCAGACCGGGGAAGAGGGTAAAATCGTCCGCAGGATTCTCGTTGAGAAGGCGACTAACATCAGACAGGAAATCTACCTGAGCTTCATGGTCGACAGAGATAACGAGCAGCACATCTTAATAGCAAGCGCAGAAGGCGGAACAGAGATTGAAACTCTCGCTGAAAGCAGACCGGACGCTATTATAAAGGAGAAACTCTCCGCTATAAAAGCCATGGGCTTCTATCAGGGAAGGAAAATTGCCAAAAAACTTGGGCTTAAAGGCAATCTTCTCAATAAGTTTTCCGCGGTTGTGGTTAAGCTGCATCAGGTCTTCATGGATTATGACTGCATGCTGCTTGAGATAAACCCCCTTGTTGTAAACAGTGACAATGAAATCGTCTGCCTTGACGCAAAAATCACTGTGGACGACAACGCACTCTTCCGTCACTCCAAGATAGAAGAGATGAAGGACTACGGCGAAATGGAGCCTCAGGAAGTAAGGGCATCCATTTACGACCTGTCATACGTGAGCATGGAAGGCAATATCGGCTGCATGGTAAACGGAGCCGGCCTTGCTATGGCCACTATGGACATCATCAAGTCCTTCGGCGGACAACCCGCAAACTTCCTGGACGTTGGCGGCGGAGCGGACGAAAACAAGGTAAGGGAGGCTTTCAGAATCATCCTTACCGACCCGAATGTGAAGGTTATCTTCGTGAATATTTTCGGTGGTATTGTCCGCTGCGACTTAATAGCCAAAGGCGTTCTTAAGGCAGCAAACGAGGTTCCGGGCGATAAGCACGTGGTACTCAGACTTGACGGCACAAACGTTGCTGAAGGCAAAAAAATCATCAACGAAGAAGCCAAAGCATCAGGACTGAATATCTACGCCGCAGACACGATGGCAGACGCCGCCCAGCTTGCCGTCAAACTTGCGAACGAACCCGCACCCGATGCTCCTGCAAGGAAGAAAGGGGGGAACAAATGAGCATACTTATAAATAACAGAACCAAGGTGATTGTACAGGGCCTTACAGGCAGTCAGGGAAGATTCCACGCAGCCAAAATGAAAGAATACGGAACCAACATCGTAGCCGGTGTCGTTCCGGGCAAAGGCGGAGAAAGCGTAGACGGCACTCCGGTGTTTGACACCATAGAAGAAGCGGTGAGAGCAACAGGAGCCAATGCGTCTATCATCTATGTTCCGCCCGCATATGCTGCTGACTCCATTATGGAAGCGGTGGATGCGAACCTTGATGTTTGTGTGTGCATTACCGAAGGCATACCCGTGAGGGACATGCTTGCGGTTAAGAGAATGATAAAAACCACAGGTTCAAGGACAATGCTCATAGGCCCCAACTGCCCCGGTGTAATCACACCCGGCGAATGCAAGATGGGGATTATGCCCGGTGAAATACATACTCCCGGAACAGTGGGAATTATTTCAAAATCAGGCACACTGACTTACGAAGCCGTTAAGCAGGTAAGCGCATACGGTCTCGGTCAGTCAACTTGTGTGGGAATAGGCGGAGACCCTGTAATAGGTCTTAAATATATCGACCTGCTGGAAATGTTTGAGTACGACGCGCAGACGGAGCTTGTGGTTCTGATCGGCGAAATCGGCGGCCAGGCAGAGGTTAAGGCAGGGGAATGGATTAAAAACAACTTTTCGAAGCCCGTAGTCAGCTTCATAGCCGGACAGACCGCGCCCAAAGGTAAAAGAATGGGACACGCGGGAGCAATAATCTCCGGCGGAGACGACACGGCGGCCTCCAAAATGAAAAGGCTTGCCGAGTGCGGTGTTCATGTTGTGGAGTTACCTTCGGACATCGGTAAAAAAGTTGCTGAGGTTCTTGGGAAAATTTAGAAATAAAAGGCCGTCCGTATGGGGTATGCGGACGGCCTAAATATAAAAGTAGAGGATACGTACCGGAACCCGATCTCAGCGGCTCAGGGACGGCTGCGTATTCTGAATGCGGCAGATTGATAAGTTGCTGCAATTACAAAAGGAGAAGTTAATGGGTAAGGCAGAAAGCATTAACATTATTGTAGAGTACTGCAAAGGTTGCGAAATCTGCGTGGAACTCTGTCCTACCAAAGTCCTTGATATGAAGGACTTTAAAGCGCATGTCGCCGACCTTGACAAGTGCATAGCTTGCATGCAGTGCGAGCTTAGGTGTCCCGACTTTGCAATCGAAGTTTATAAAAAAGGCTAACAGGAGGAATTTGTGGCTAGAGAAATTAGATTCCTTCAAGGAAACGAAGCAGTATGTGAAGGCGCCCTTTATGCGGGCTGCAGATTTTATGCAGGCTACCCTATTACGCCTTCAACCGAAATTGCAGAAGGTCTTTCGGCTTCACTGCCCAAGGTAGGCGGACGCTTCATCCAGATGGAAGACGAACTTGCTGCTATGGCAGCGACAATAGGCGGCTCAATCGCAGGTAAAAAATCACTGACGGCAACATCAGGCCCCGGTATGTCCCTTAAAATGGAAAACCTCGGCTATGCGTATCTTACAGAGGTGCCCTGTGTTATCGTTAACGTTATGAGAGGCGGTCCTTCAACAGGTCTTCCCACAGGACCCGGTCAGTCCGACGTTATGCAGGCTAAATGGGGAACTCACGGAGACCACCCCGCAATAGTCCTCACTCCTTCAACAGTACAGGAGCAGCTTAACGAAACAGTGCGCGCATTCAACCTCTCAGAAAAGTACAGAATGCCCGTAATCATTCTCACTGATGAAATTATCGGTCACATGAGGGAAGCCATCGAAATTCCCGAACCCGGCGAGCTTGAGGTCATTGACCGCAAGAGACCCACATGCGATCCGAAAGACTATAAACCCTACAAACCCGACGCAGACCTCGTACCCCCGATGGCTGATTTCGGCTCAGGCTACAGATACCACATCACCGGTCTTAACCACGCTGAAGACGGTTTCCCCTCCAACAACGGTAAAATGGCTCAGGCCGATGAAATCCGTCAGGAAAACAAAGTAATGCACCACTATGACGACATAGTGAAGGTAGAAGAGTTTGAGTGCGCAGATGCGGAAATCATCATTTTCGCATACGGCAGCTCAGCCCGTTCCGCTAAAGAAGCCGTTATCAAGGCAAGAGCCGAAGGCATAAAAGCCGGTCTTTTCAGACCCCTTACCCTGTGGCCTTTCCCTGAGAAACATCTTGAGAAATATGTCGGCAAAGCCAAAAAGTTCATCGTTCCTGAGCTCAACCTCGGTATGATGAAGTTTGAGGTCGACAGAGTCGTGAAAGGACAGGCGAATGTTGTGGGAATCAATAAAATTGACTCCGACCCGATTACGCCCGTTGAGATCATCGATGAAATCAGGAGGGCTAAGTAATGGCTTACGATTACAGCAAATACCTCAGATCAGGTAAAATCCCCCATATATGGTGCCCCGGCTGCGGCTACGGCATAATTATGAAGTCCCTCATCAGGGCGATAGATGCCACAGGTCTCAACAAGGATGAAATAGTCCTTACCTCAGGCATAGGCTGCGCAAGCCGTCTCCCCGGCTACATGGACTTCAACACCCTGCACACCACACACGGACGCTCACTGGCTTTCGCCACAGGCGTGAAAGTGGCAAACCCCAAGCTGAAAGTTATCGCTCTCGGCGGTGACGGCGATATGACAGCCATAGGCGGAAACCACTTTATCCATGCGTGCAGAAGAAACATTGACATAACATGCTTTGTTTTCAACAACTATATATACGGAATGACAGGCGGTCAGTACTCACCTACCACGCCTAAAAACTCCAGAGCCACAACCGCGCCTTACGGCAACGCGGACAACCAGTTTGATATAGCACAGCTCGCAATAGGCGCAGGCGCAACCTTCGTTGCAAGAACGACTACTTACCACGCTGTTCCTATGGAAAAGCTTATCAAACAGGCTCTTGACCACAAAGGCTTCAGCGTTGTGGAAATCATGGCCGGCTGCCCCACAGGCTACGGACGTAAAAACAAACAGGGCTCACCCGCAAACATGATCCTCTGGCAGAAAGAGAACGCGGTTCCCGCTAACAAAGCCAAGGAAATGAGCGCGGAAGAGATGGAAGGCAAATTCGCCATCGGCGTTCTGCATGAAGTTCAGAAACCTGAGTACGTCGAAGCTTACGACGCTCAGGTCGGTTTGAAGTAAGGAGTGATTGAAAATGGCTAGAAGTGAGATAAGACTTAGCGGTTCCGGCGGACAGGGTATGATTACTGCCGGTATTATCCTTGCCATGGCTGCTTCCGTTTACGAAGGCAAAAAAGCCATTCAGTCCCAGTCATACGGACCTGAAGCAAGAGGCGGAGCAAGCAAGGCAGAGGTCATCATCAGTGATGATGCGATATACTACCCCAAAGTAATGTACCCTGATGTTGTTGTGGCTCTGACTCAGGAAGCTGCTGATAAATACTGCAAAGACCTGAAAGACACGGGTCTTCTCATAGTAGACAACCTTATGGTTAAAAAGGCTCCCGCAGGGAAGTTCAAAGTTGTCGGCCTCGATATAATCGTGACTGCTGCTGAGAAAGTGGGCAAAGCTATGGTTGCAAACGTTGTAACCCTCGGCGCGCTTAACACTTTCTGCAACCTTGTTGACCCTGCCACCCTTGAGAAAGCGGTTCTCAGCCGTGTTCCCAAAGGAACAGAAGAGCTTAACAGAAAAGCACTCGCTGCGGGCGCAGAACTCGCCAAAGCGGCAATGTAAAATTACACAGGCTCTGTGCCTTAAAAGGGGTGTCTTCGGACACCCCTTTTTTTTCTTGAAATTCCGGACTCATCTCTTATTTTATAACCAGCATACGTTCTTTTCATTTCTGTTTTGATTTGAGAGAGGAAGCATGCCCGGTCATAAAATGTTTTTATGAAGTACAAAAAATTCATTATACACAATTAAAAAACCTGTACATCAGGTATAATATTGTTATAATAATGTGAAATCAGCTTTCGGGAAGGATCATTTTTAATGATTGGTGAAAATTGTTCTTCGGGCAGTAATGCTGCTCTGCTCATTTCTATACTTGATTCAATAGGTAAGGGTATCCTTGTTTTTAACGGCAGGGTTATTTACTGCAACTCCATTGCCGAAACTTCTCTGGGTTATCCGGCCGGAAGTCTTGAGGGTAAAGACCCAAGTGAAATTTTCCCTGTAGATTCAAAACTTTTGAGTTCATGCCTTTTCGAGGAAATATATGACTGTGAAATGGCAGGCGAGTTCAATTTTCAGACAGCTTCCGGCGCTCTTATTGCTCTTAAAGGTGAGATCAAAAGCATAGATTTCGAAGGAAAGAATGCCTGTATGGTGATATTCGACCCTAATACTTCTCTGGACAGGCAGGTTAAAAAACTTGCTGAAACTGAGCAGCTTTTCCGCATTCTGACCGAAAATTCATTCGCCGGAATCTACATTTATAAAGATAAGTATATCTACGCCAACCCTGAATACCTCTCCAAGACAGGCTACACAATGGAAGAACTCAAGCAGATGACCCCGTGGGAGATTGTGCATGAGGACGACAGACGGTTCGTTAAGGAAAATGTTCTCCGCAGACTGGCCGGAGAGGTTTTTGATCAGAAATACCACGAACGCAAAATAATTACAAAATCAGGTGAAATCCGCACTGTCCGCGTAGCTACCAACACCGTGATGATTGACGGCGAGTTCGCGGGGATAGGCAGCACAATAGACATATCAGACCTGAAAGAGCTCCAGAACAGCCTTGAGGAAAAGGTAAGGGAAGAGACCATCAAACGTTACGAGCAGGAACAGCTTCTTGTTCAGCAGTCAAAACTGGCGGAGATGGGCGCTATGCTCCGTTCCATCGCCCACCAGTGGAAACAGCCTCTCAGTGCTGTCAGCATGCTTTTGCAGGATCTGGTGCGTACATACGATGCCGGAGGGCTGGATAAGGAATATATCGACTGGGTGCATAATACTTCCACTGAGCAAATCTCCTATATGACGGAAACTGTTAAAGATTTTATGGATTTTCTCCGCCCGTCGAAGGAGAGGAGCCTGTTTACCATTGAGGATGCCCTCTGGCCGACATTGAAAATTTTCTCGCATCAGGCTATTTCCCATGACCTCCGTATAGAGATGAAGTGCGACTGGAAAAAAGGGAAAAACGGCTCAGATGTGAAGCAAGTGAAGAATATCGGTAGTCCTAACATACTTATAGATTGTGAGAACTGCGGACGCAGCGATGTGCACATAGAGGGTTACAGAAATGAATTTATGCAGGTTCTGCTGAATATATTCAACAATGCAAAGGATGCCATAGAATCATCAAAAAAGCAGGGCAGACTCACTGAAAGCGGCAGAATATGCGTACACATAGGCGACAGCAACGGGCGTATCTCCATAGATATAGAAGACAACGGCGGCGGAATCCCTGAGCATCTTCTCAATAAAATATTTGATCCTTACTTCACCACGAAAAGCTCCGAACACGGCTCAGGAATCGGGCTGTACATGGTGCGGGCAATTGTGGAGAACAGCATGGGGGGAAGAGTCTGTGTGCGTAACGGAGAGTCAGGTGCTGTTTTCAGTATCATACTGGACAGACACGCAAGGCCTATCTCTGCGGCAGGTTCCTGTTAAGCTCAAAGCCGCCTTCTAACCTGAAAATTATTCCTGTATCAGCGAGATTTCTTAAGTCGGTCTCTCTTTCCTCAGCGGAGTCGATTTCATACAGTCCGGAGAAAATCCTGTTTCTGAAAAGCTCCTCTTCAGAGACAGTTCTGTCCGCTTCCAGAAGTGCGTGAAGCAGCCGGTACTGACGCTCTGTAATTTTATTTTCTGATTTAAGCCATTCAAAGAAGTCTTTCACAGCGCTTATTCTTAATCCGGCAAGCAGAATATCGGTCACTGTCACAAATGATCTGCAAACCCCTTCCAGAAAAAAGCATATAAATGGCGTAAGGTCAAAGCCGCCTGTCTTTTCGCTTTTGCGGAAGCTGCGGTAATATTCGGTTCTGTTCTCTTTGTAGTAAATGCCTATGGAGCGGTAAAGGTATCTGTAGCCGGCTTTTTTGAGAATCGCAGCCTCAACGCTGCGCGCAGTGCGGCCATTTCCGTCACCGAACGGGTGAATAAGGCTGAGGTGGTAGTGCGCCAGACATGCGCGTATGAGCGGGTGAACTGATTTCAGCTCTGTATTGAACCAGTCGCAGAACTCCTTTACCAGTCGGGTAATATCCCTTTCCGGCGGAGCAAAGTACTTGATGTCCGCTGCCTTGGTTCTGAAACTGCCCGGAATATTCCCTTCGGTGCGCACATCAAATGTGATGTGCATGTGCAGACGCTTTATGAAGTCCGGGGTGAGTATAAAAGGCTCAGGGGAGGGGACAATTGAGTCAATCAGACCGTAGACTATCCGCAGGTTGGCAAGTGCTTTTTCCGCTGCGGGGCGGTGGTAGCTGTCCTGAAGGATGCGCAGAAGGTGGAGTGCATCCTCGCTTTTGATGTTATTCTTCTGTACAGTGAGGGATGAGTAAATGCATCTGCCGCAAAGATCGTCCAGAAAAGGGTATGCATATGGAGTGACAGGCAGTCCACTGAGAACGGCAAAGCGCGCGTCAGCCTCTTTCAGCAGGGGCGCTGCGGCCTTCTCATCATATTTCCCGCTGAAAGTTATACGCTCAAACCGTTCGTTTATTATCTGCCTTATCATCTGCCCCCCGTGTAAATGAGTACAAGTCTCTAATTATAACAGAAAAAACTAAACTTCCTGCGAAGCTTTTTTCAGACGAAGGGTGAAAACTGCGCCGCTGTCCTCATTATCAGCGTGTATGCTGCCGTGCATGTGGGTTTCTGTGATTAATTTCGATATGTAAAGCCCTATCCCTGTTCCGCTGTTTCCTTTTGTGGTGAAGTATGATTTGAAAATACTGTCCTTAATATTTTCCGGTATGCCGCCGCCGTTGTCTTTTATTCTGATGATCACTTCCTGAGCGGTTTCTGCGCAGCTTACATGAATTAAGCCGCCGGAAGCTCCTCCTGAATGGGCAGTAATGGCGTCCTTTGCATTGGCAAGAAGATTCAGTATAACCTGCTTAAACTCATTTCTGGAACCGTGGACGAGGGTGTCTGCGGCGCAGGTGAGTTGATGGCCTATTTCGATTCTGCTGTTGGCGTAATGCACCGCGACGAGGTCTATTATCTCCTCCAGAGCGGAGACAGGCTCAAATCTGTCATCAGCGCGGCCGGGTTTGAAAAAGTTCCGGAAGTCCTTCACTGTCTGAGACATGAAATCAAGCTGGGTCATTATGGCCGCTGTGTACTCACGCAGGTTTTCAGCGTTCAGATCACTGCTTTTAAATTCCGATTCGATAAGCTGGCTGAACATCCCAACAGCGTTCAGCGGCTGCTGCCACTGGTGAGTTATTACCCCTATCATTTCACCGAGAGCAGCCATTTTTGACTGCTGAATGAGCATCGCCTCCTGCTCCATCTGTTTGTTGTGGAGTTCACTGAGCTCAGTAATATCAGATGCGGTGATAAGTGTTACCGGATCATGGTCTGTCCTGGGCACGGCAACACTGATGGTGAGTATTTTTTCACTGCCGGAGGGGAGTGTAAATCTGTATTCCATTCTTGTCGTAGGTGTTTTTGTTCTTAAAGCTTCACAGAGGGTTTCGGCATCGCTGCTGTTTAAAATCTCAGGATAGGCATCCGCAAAAAGACTGCCTGCGCCTGTTGTCCTGCGTCCGAATATTTTCTCGAACTCAGGGTTCACCATCTCAACCCGGCCGCCGCCGTCCAGAACGCAGATACCGGCATTTGCCGAAAGCAGTATAGAACTGAGAAGTTTTTCATGCTTTTCTATGCGCTCTGCCGTGCGGATCTTTTCCGTCTGGTCGTGGTGTATGCCGTTTATTCTGTATGGTTTTCCGTTTGAGTCAAAATCGTATGAATATATGGAGGTGATGATCCGTTCCTCACCTCCGGGCTGTATTATCCTGAAACTGAATTCCCTTTCCGGGGTATATCCGAACAGGGCTTCAAGCCATTCTCTCACCTTATCGCGGTCTTCCGGATGGGTGGCGGTGAGAATTTCCTTTACAGTCGGTGCTTCCGGTCTGCGCTCTATTCCGAAGATGGCAAACGCCTCATCAGTCCAGTAGCCGCGTCTGGTTCGCATATCACGCATCCAGCCGCCCATTCTGGCAACTTTCTGTGTTTTTTTAAGCAGGTCTCGGTTTTCTTTGAGGCGGATGTAGGCTGTGCGGAGCTTTTCCGTACGTTTGCGCACCGTGGCCTCAAGCATCTGGTTGGATTCCTCCAGAAGCTCACGCAGACGTTCCTGTTCGGTTATGTCTGTTTTAATGCCGATGTAGCGTACTATTTCACCGTTTTCAATTATGGGGGCGATTTTAGCATCTTCTATATATTTGGAGCCGTCTTTCTTTTTATTTATGAACTTGCCTGTCCACACCCCGCCGCTTCTGATTGTCTGCCAGAGATCCTTGTAAAACTCTCTGTCATGCTCGCCGGATTTGAGGGCATCAAATCCGAGTCCTGTTATCTCCTCCCGTGAAAATCCGGTGAGTTCTTTGAAAAACGGGTTGACATATTCTATGGTTCCGTTTCTGTCTGTAACTGCAATTGATATAGGGCTCTGTTCAACAGTGGCGTAAAATGTACGGAGCATACGGACATTATCGCAGTACAGGTCGGAGTGGGCAGCGCTGAGCAGATTGTCGGCAAGGCATCCCTGAGTGAGGGTGGAGACATAAGCGGCTGCGGATTTAAGTTTTCCGGGTTCAGTATCACTTTCGGAGTAAACAGCAGAGAATATTTTCGGAAAATTATCAATTTCTGTGGAATTTATGGCAAACATCCCGCCGTTTTTTGTCCGTAAAATACCTTTTAAGATGTTTTCCGCTCCGGCATTTGCAAAAACTGCCGGAAGCATATCGGCAAATGTATTTCCGTCAGCTTTCACTAGGATTCCCCCGTCCGTCCCGTGTACGCTGGCCGGAAAACCTGAAAATTCTGAAAACTGTTCCAGCTGTTTTTTCAGCTTGTCTGTGTTTATAAGTTCATTTAAATTAGCCATTCAACATCGCAGAAATTGGTTATTTTTTTGATAGATATAGTTCAGAACTATTAGTTTAGGAAGTTATTTATTTTTTTAAAGGGTATATTTGTAAAACTTATCGTGTTGCTGATCATATAAAATCCTTTGCTTTTTCTTCATATAGTTTTACACTCCTGCTGGATTATTGTGTGATTTGCAGCCTGCGGTCTCCTGACGGCGGGCTGCGGCATAACCGGGATCTGGAATATAATTATATATAAGCTCACAAACTTCCATGGAAGGAAGTCCGCCGTGCGAAGCCGGAACTTGCCTGATGTGCATGGAGGCACACGCGGAGTGCGTACCGCAGCGTATGCGGGAGCAGCAAGCGTAACAGAGAACAGAATACGATTATATATAAGCTCACAAACTTCCATGGAAGGAAGTCCGCCGTGCGAAGCTGGAACTTGCCTGATGTGCATGGAGGCACACGCGGAGTGCGTACCGCAGCGTATGCGAGGAACGCATAGCGAAGCGAGAGCAGCAAGCGGCTTTGCCGCGCAGGCTGTGAGTGAGAAAAAACTACAGGACGTAGGTTTTTTCGAACTATCATCAATACGAGGTGGCATTTGCTAAGACGTTTAAAACAAAAAATCCGCTCCCTTTTCGGAAGAAAGAAGGCAGCGGCGATCCGCGTGAGAGAAATCATGCCGGATGCGAAAAAAGAAGTGCAGCAGTATCATAAACCTGCTGTAAAACCGACAAGGGAGAAGGTGAGAACTGCGCCTCCTAAGGAAAAAATCAGGGTTGTACAGGCTCAGCCTAAACCCAAAAAAGAGCCCGTAGTGTTCGAACCGTGGGATTCATCGTCTTTCACAGTTGAACCTGCTGAGGGGAAAGTCCGTTTTCATGATCTGGACATTTCCGAGCAGCTTTTAAGAGCTATTTATGATCAGGGCTTCAAGTACTGCACGGACATTCAGGCGGAAATACTCCCGCAGGCTTTCGAAGGCAGGGACGTAAGCGGAAAAGCACAGACAGGAACAGGCAAAACAGCCGCATTCCTCCTTTCGGCTCTCAGGCACATCCAGAAAACCCCCATCGAAAACCGCAAACCCGGAAACCCCAGAGTGCTTGTGCTCGCACCCACAAGGGAGCTTGTGCTGCAGATAGAGAAGGATGCTCTCGGCCTTTCCAAATATACCGACATTGAGGTTCTGGCTGTATTCGGCGGTATGGGGTATGAAAAACAGAAAAGAGCCCTTGAGGAAAAGCTTGTGGATATAGTTGTGGCCACACCCGGCAGGCTCCTTGATTTCCGCCAGAACAGCAAAGTTAATCTCTCCAAGGTGGAGATACTTATCATTGATGAGGCGGACAGAATGCTGGATATGGGCTTTATTCCCGACATCCGCAGGATAATCAACTACCTTCCCCAGAAAGAGAGCAGGCAGACAATGCTTTTCAGCGCAACTCTTACCCCCGTGGTGGCGGAACTTGCTTCCAGATGGACCAAGGAACCTTTCACAGTGGAGATAGAGCCTGAAAACGTGACCAACATCAGGATAGAGCAGCTTGCCTACATAATCGAAAGCGATGACAAGTTCAAGGTGCTTTACAACTATATCAGACACCACGACCTCCAAAGCGTTATCATCTTCTGCAACAGAAGGGATCAGACCCGCAACCTCACAGACAAGCTTTATTCTCTTGGGCTTGAGTGTAGAATGCTTTCCGGTGATGTCAGCCAGACAAAGAGGATCAACACCCTTGAAGAATTCAGAACCGGGAAAATACAGGTTCTGGTGGCGACTGATGTTGCTGCGAGGGGAATCCATGTCGAAGGCGTTACCCATGTCTTTAACTACAACCTGCCTGAGGACCCTGACAGCTATGTGCACAGAATAGGCCGTACAGCAAGGGCTGGAGCATCCGGCATATCCGTTATATTCGCCTGTGAAGAGGAAGCAATGCTTATTCCCGCTCTGGAAGAGCATACGGGTGTTAAAATGAATTACATCTACCCGGATGAGGAACTTCTGGCGGAACTGCCTGCGCAGGTAAGAAAACCGGAGAAAAAAGAAAGACCCGTCATAAAAACTTCCGGCAGAGCAGGGAACAAACCCACTAAGCCCGGCGGAAGAAAACCCCGCAGAAAAAACGCGGGAGAGGCTAAAGCTTAAGGTCGCTGAGGCGCACTGAGAGCATTTTTGAGACACCCGGTTCCTGCATCGTCACTCCGTAGAGGCTGTCCGCCTCGGCCATTGTCTTCTGACTGTGGGTGATTATGACAAACTGGGTGTCCCCCGAAAGGGTTTTGACCACCTTCATGAATTTATCTATGTTAGCCTCGTCCAGAGGCGCATCTATCTCATCCAGGAAGCAGAAAGGCGTGGGTTTGTAAAGGAACAGCGCAAAAAGCAGCGTACACGCGCTCATCGCCTTTTCTCCCCCTGAAAGAAGGTTCATATTCACAAGTTTTTTGCCCGGCGGCTGAACAAAGATCTCCACACCGCTGGTGAGGAAGTTGTCCGGCTCGCTGAGGCGGAGTTCCGCCCTGCCGTCGCCGAAGAGAATGTCGAAAACCTTCTTGAAGTTGTCGCGCACTCCTTCAAATGTATCCCTGAAAAGGGCTGCCGTGCTGTCGTCTATTTCGCTTATAAGTTCATGTATGCTGGCTATGGCATCCTCAAGGTCTGTTCTCTGCTGGGTGAGAAATTCGTTTCGCTTGCATACTTCATCATACTCCTGTTCAGCGGCCATGTTCAGCGGCCCCAGCTCATCTATGAGCTTAGTAACAGCGTCCAGTTCGGCTTTTGCCTTGTTCGGCTGAAATGAGGCAAGATCAGACTTTTCGGTGTTTATATCCGTCTCAAACTTCTCGGTGAAATTTTCGGACAGGCTCTGCATCTCAGCTAAAACGCGCTCACGCTTAATTTCGGAATCGGTGACCACGCTGCGGAGCTTCTCAACCTCGCGGTTGGCTTTCTCTATCTCTTTCTTGAGAGTTTCAAGCTCCTTTTCCTGCTCAGCCACTTCCCTGTCAGTGTTTAATGCGCTTGAGCGGAGCTCCTGCTGCTGTTTCATAAGTGAGGCGTACTCGCTCTTTTTAGCCTCCAGCCGCTCGCGGAAGTTGATTATATCAACAGTGAGCAGCTTGCTGAGGCGCTGCTTGGCATCGCCTGTTTTCTGTGTGGTTTCGCTTATTTCCCTGTCAGTGAAGTGAAGCTCGCGGGTGAGGGCGCTGATCTGTTCGGTGAAGCCCCTTTCTTCTATTTTGAGAGCGTTAAGCTCATCCTTTGCATCTTCATAGAGGGTGTTCACATCTTCAAGACGTTCATCCAGAAGCTGTTTCTCATCCTCTTTCTCTCTCTGCTCCTCCGCGGTTTTCTCACGCTGTTCTCTGAGGGCAGTGAGGTCTTTTTCCATGCGCTCAAGCTCACGGGCAACGAACTCTGTCTCCTTATCGATTATCTCGCCCCGGCGGGAGAGCTTTTCCTTCACCGCCACAGCCTCGTCAAGCATGCGTGATGTGTTTTTCGCCTCGGTTTCAAGGGTGGACTTGCGGGTCTCTTTTTCTGAAAGAATCTCAGCGGTCTCGGCAGTTTTGGCGGCGAGACCTTCGTATCTGGCTTCCGCATCCTCAAAATCCGCCGTGACAGTTTCCAGCTTATCCTCGGCTGTTTTAAGCTCGGTCTTGAGCTTAAGGATCACCACGCCTTTGTCATCGTCACCTATCTTCCGGTAGAGGCTGCCTGTCTTTATGATGTTTTCTGTTATTTTTTCCTGTTCTGTGAGCTCGTTAATCAGTTCATCCGCACTGTCTGAAAAGGTGAAGCGGAGTGAGCCGGTCATCTCCCTGACAGTCGCCAGAACCATGGATTTCTGCTCCGCCCGGAAAACAAGTATGTCTGCTGCGTGCATGGGCGGTTCGGCGGATTCATCAATCATATCAATAAGAAGTGATGATTCAAATCTCTTGAGGTATTCCCCGCTGTCCCCCACAGCGGCGTTTTCTATCTGCTCTTTCAGGACAGCGGTTCTGCTTTCAAGGGAGTTTTTTTCAAGGCGCAGGCCGTCAGTCTCAGCCTTGGCATCCGCTTCAAGGGTCTTTATTTCACTGAGTTCCGCTCTGATTGATTTTATCTCGTCTGTCAGGTGCTTAAGCGCATCTCTCGTTTCCTCGAACTCCCTTTGAGCGTCTTCGGCTCTCTGAACGGCTTTGGCTATCTCAGCCTCAAGGTCATCCTTTTCAAGGGTAAAACGCTTCCTGTCGGCTTCAAGGCGGTTGATGGTTGTCTCTTTTTCGAATACGGAGTTATTGATGGATGTAAGCTTCTGCGTAAGCTCAAGGTATTCGTCCTCAAGCCCGTCAATATCGTATTTGAGATCGTCCCGCATGCGGGTATATTCTTCTATTTTTTCTTCGAGTTCCTCAAGGCTCTCTCTGAGTTTTGCTTTATTTTTCTCTGTTTCTTCCTTTGATGAAAGTATTCTCACGCGGGAGGAGGTAAGCTCCCTGAACTTGCGCTCAAAGTCCTCTATCTCCCTGTGAAGGCGCTCTTTTGTGCTTTCAGCCCCGGCTATTTCACTTTCCAGAAGCCGCACATCGCCTGAGATATTCGCTATGGAATCACCGAGGAAGAGCATTTTTTCATTTGTTTCCCTGAAACTGCCGCGGAGGGAGTTGAGCTTTCTTTCCTTTTCGGTTTCGGTTTTTACAAGGTTTTCAAATTCGGCGATTATGCCCGCCATGCCCACCTTTTCGCGGTTTATCTCTTCTGTGAGGGCGGATGAATCTTCTTTAAGCTTTATGTATTTGTAAAGGATGATGTTTTTGTCAAGTTCAGTCTTCCGCCCTGCAAACTCACGGAACTTCTTAACGGTTTCCACCTGTCTGGTGAGTGTGTCTATATGGCTGCGGATTTCGCTGATTATGTCGTTTACGCGTCCGAGGTTATCCTTTGTCTGATGAAGTCTGCGTTCGGCTTCCTTCTTGCGTTCCTTGAACCGCACCACACCCGCGGTTTCTTCCAGAAAGAGGCGGAGTTCCTCCGGGGTGGCCTGAATAATTTTCTCCACTTTCCCCTGTTCTATTATGGATATGCTTCTGGCTCCCATGCCTGTATCGTAAAAAATTTCGCGGATGTCTTTAAGGCGGCACTTGCGGTTGTTGATTTTGTATTCACGCTCGCCTGTACGGTAAAACTTTCTGGTGACAGTAACTTCGGAGAGGGTTCCCCATTTTGCAGTCACACTCTCCGGCAGGTCGCTCACTGTCAGGGACACTTCCGCGAAGCCGGATGCCTTGCGCTTGGCGGAGCCGCCGAAGATAACATCTTCCATGTCATTCCCGCGGAGCTCCTTGGGGCTCTGCTCGCCGAAAACCCAGCGTATGGCATCCATTATGTTGCTTTTGCCGGAGCCGTTCGGCCCAACAACGCAGGTAATGCCGTCGGGGAAATCCACGGCGGTCTTGTCGACAAATGATTTAAAACCTTGGAGTGTGATGGATTTAAAGCGCATAGAGAGATTTTAAATTATATTATGCTAAATTCATATCTTAAATTTCTATAGTTCGCAGAAACCTGCGTCCTGCAGTTTCTGCTCACTCGCAGTCTGCGCGGTAAAACCGCTTGCTGCTCTGGCTCCGCTGTGCGTTCCTCGCATTCGCTGCGGTACGCGCTCCGCGGACACATCCGTGTGCCTGTACGCACCCTTTTGGGGAGCGTAGTGATTTAAAACCTTGGAGTGTGATGGATTTAAAGCGCATAGAGAGATTGTAGAGTATATTGCGTTAAATTCAAACTGTTTTCACACTTGGAGTCCGGTGCTCTGCTAAACCTTAAACCTTGCTATAAGCATTGTGAGGTTCTCAGTCTGAATCTGAAGGTTATTCACCGTCTGGGTGACTTCTGCAAAGGCTGCTGAACTCTGCTCCACCGCAGTTGCAACGCCCTGAAGGCTCTCATTTACGTTCATTGTGGAGCCGGTCTGACGCTGAACAAGCTCCATGACTGATGAAGTTTCATGGTGAATCTGCTCCGCCGCGGTGACTATTTCATCAAACACGTGCCTTGTCTCCTCCGCCGCGCCGATTCCCTGATCAACGCTTTTCTCAGCCTGCTGCATACCCGCTTCCGCCATTTCGGTTTCTTTCTGGAGCGAGGTTATTATATCACCCACTTCCTTTGTGGCGTTCTGGGTGCGTTCAGCGAGTTTGCGCACTTCGTCCGCAACAACGGCAAAGCCTCTTCCCGCTTCGCCTGCTCTTGCTGCCTCTATTGCGGCATTAAGGGCCAGCAGGTTGGTTTGGTCTGCTATATCATTTATCACACTGATAATATTTCCAATCTCCTCGGATGATTTGCCGAGTTTGGATATTGTTTCGGAGAGTCCCGCTGTTGTTGTTTTTATGCCTGATATTCTGCGCACTGTCTGCTGAACAAATTCTTTTCCTTTTTCAGTGACAACAAGTGCTTCCTCAACCTTCTTTCCGGTGGTTTCGACATGGAAAACCACTTCCTCCGCGGAATGAGTGACATCCCTCATGCCGTTTGCTATATCGCCCACCTGTGCCGACTGGGAGTCTGCTGTGGCGGAGAGTTCCTCCGCTGTGCTGGAAAGCTCATTAGTGGCCGAGGCAACGGTGTTCGTTGCGTCTTTGACGCTGAGCATGGTTTCACGTATATTGTCCACGAAGATGTTGAATTCACGGGCAACAGTGCCTATCTCATCGGTGGATTTCACCATGATTTTCTTAGTGAGATCCCCTTCGGCTATCTCTCTGAAAACCGTGACGAAGCCGAGCAGCGGCCGGGTTATTGTGGAGGCGGCGAAGTAGCTGGTAAGTATGAAAAGCGCCAGAATGATGGGCGTTTCTATCATTATCATATTTCTCATGCGGATAAGGGGAGCCTCAAGCTCCTCTATGTAGCTTCCGGCGGCGATTATCCAGTCAACTTCGGGTATGTATTTGTAAATAACTATTTTATCTCTTGCGTTGGTATCGTTCGGGTTTTTCCATGGGTAAATTATTTTGCCGCTTTTATTGGCCACTATCTCTTTTATAAACAGTCTGCCGTCTGAGTCCCTGCTGTCTATGAGGTTTTTGCCTTCAAGAGCAGGGTGCACCATCAGGGTTCCTTCTGCGTCAAGCACGTAACCGTAGCCTGTGTCACCTATTTTTACTGAGAGGATATAGTCTCTGAAATCTTTGGGATTAAGCATTGTTTTAAAGTCTGAAACGGGTACTGTGCCCAATATTGTCCAACCCCACTCTTCAAAGTAACCTGCTGCTGCCAGTGAGGGGACACCGTTCAGTTTTACGTGGGCGTACCCGCTGCGCTCTTTTATCAGTTCTGCAAATCCTTCCGCGTTTGAAAGGTTTTTGCCGATTTCATCTCTTTTTCTGTCGTAAATGATTTCGCCTTCGCTGTTGAGGATTATGAAGTAGCCGTGTTCAAGTATATCCTGTTCCAGAAGAGCCTGCGAAGCGTCATACATAGCCACTTTTTCACTGTAGCCGCCCCTGAGTGAGTTCATGTAGGTAAGGTTTATGGTGTTCAGTCCGGAGTCCACAGCACCTTCGAGGTAGCCCTTTGCAGATGAGTTTATGGATGCCAGAACAATGGAGGCGAAAGTGTCTGTGGTGTGCGTGAGGTCGTTTTCAATCATGGAGTATGACATTTTTTTTGCGTTGCTGTAGGTTGTCATGGCCAGAAAAAGAATGGTGATGAGCGAAAGAAGGCTGAACGCAACGATTATCTTGTATTTTATGGTAAGTTTCATATGCACACTCCATCGGCTGTGTTATGTATAATTATGAATGATATTTCAGTTCAGGCAACAGAAATCGGGCATATTATACCCCGGTCGGTCTCATTTATAAACAATTAATATTTAAGAAAACATCATTTTTCAACTGACTATCAAACCAATAAATCATATTGACAAAAAACTGGCAACAGTTTTTACTTGTGTGGCTTGAAAAAAAGTCTGCGGAGCATTAATTAATGGCATTTTTTGATATATTCAGGAAGAAAAAAAACAACACACCGGAAGCGGAAACTCCATCTGTGCCGGAAGCAGCCCCGGTGAACGAGGCGGAATCGTCCAAAAGCTTTCTGGGCAAGCTTAAGGCCGGGCTTTCCAAAACATCCGATAAATTCACAGGCGGACTTGAGAACATCTTTCTTGGCCGTAAAACAATAGGTGAAGATCTGCTGGAGGAGCTTGAAGAGCTCCTCATAACGTCTGATATGGGTGTTCAGACTTCCATGAAGATAATAGAGAGTGTCCGCGAAGAGGTCTCCAGAAAAACACTGAAAGACCCGGCGGAACTGAGAAACAGCCTGAAAAGGAAGATTCTCGAAATCATCAGCATGGACAACAGCCTGAATCAGGTGGAAGAAAAGCCTTACATGGTCATAGTTGTTGGCGTGAACGGAACCGGGAAAACAACCAGCATAGCCAAGCTTGCGAAAATGTTTAAGGACTCAGGCCTTAAGACTGTCCTTGCAGCCGGTGACACATTCCGTGCGGCGGCGGTGGATCAGCTTGCTGTCTGGGCGGAGAGGGCAGGTGTGCCCATAATCCGTCAGGCAGAGGGTTCTGACCCGGCGGCAGTTATATACGATGCTGTGCAGTCGGCAAAGGCGAAGGGTTTTGATGTGCTCATAGCGGACACGGCAGGCAGACTCCATAATAAGTTCAACCTTATGAAGGAGCTTGAGAAAATATTCAGAGTAATCAGAAAGGAGATGCCCTCCGCACCCCACGAGGTGCTTCTGGTGCTGGATGCCACAAGCGGTCAGAACGCTCTTGCACAGGCCAAGAAGTTCCACGAGGAGGTCGGGATTACCGGCATAATCCTCACCAAGCTGGACGGAACAGCCAAGGGCGGGGCGATTATAGGCATTGTGGATGAACTCAGGATTCCCGTCAAATTCATCGGCTTCGGCGAAGGTATGGACGACTTGCGCCCGTTTGATGCCGAAAGCTTTGTGGAAGCACTCTTCCGCACGGACAGTGATGAAGCTGATAAAGGCTGATTATAAAACGGCCGATTTCCGCTGGAAAGACAAAGAGCGGGAAAGCCCGTTTCCCCCTGTCACGGCTGAGATAAACGGCGAGATGTACAGGCTGAGCGGATTCGGCAGAGAGGCTGATGCGTTTTTTCATGCGGGATTGCTGAATACCAACGAAGCCTTCGATCTCTCCATCAGACTCCACGGCGAGCCTGATATTGTTGATCTGGGGCGCATGATTATTCTTGCCGAGGGTTTCTGTCAGCCTGATAAAATCAAAGCAGTGTCAGACCGGGTAAAGGGCGCTAAAAATGCCTCATCCCTGAAAATATTATGCAGCGCGCCGGAGAGCTTCCTTGAGTATGTAAGAGTGAAGGAGCCGTCCATGAAAACAGCCGGAATGTATGCCTCGCTCCCTGAATCCCATAAAGAGTTCCTTCATATTTTTTCCAAGTCCCAGCCTTCCGTATCCGCATTCAGGACAGCGGCGGAGATCCTGACCGACTATGCGGACAGAGATATTGACCCTTCTGATATGTCACTGATAAACAAGCTGGAAACAGAACGCAGAAGCCTGAGAACAGGCTTTGAGGAAAAGTTCCGCGGGCTGGTTTCTGGTTTAGGCGCGAATGCCTCAAGCCGCTGCGGCTTTGAAACACCGGAAATAACCTTCACCTTCACTGCCTCCTCCTTCGGTGAGTATGCGGAGAAATGCGAAAGGCTCTTTGAAAACAGAACAAAGGCCTCTGAGCTTTTTAAGTTCCTGAAAGATAATGATATATATTGAGAAATCAGCAGAAAACCTGCCACTTGCCCGTAAAATCGCGCGGGAAAACGAAGTGGTTTCAGTTGAGGACGGCTTCATCCCGGAGGACAGCAAGAAGAATATCCTCATATCTTCTTCCCGCAATAATTACGTGCACAGATGCCCCGCCACAAAGATATACCGATGCTGCAATTACTACGTCACGGATGCGGCGGAGGGCTGCCCGTTCGACTGTTCATACTGTATACTCCAGTCATATCTTAATCACTCATACATAAAGGTTTACGGGGACACTGATGCCATAGTGTCTGAAATAAGAGATCTCGGCGCGAAGGGTGAGCGGGTGCGCCTCGGCACGGGTGAGCTTTCGGACAGTCTCGCGCTGGACAATGTGCTCGGTCTGAGCGAAATTCTTGTGCCCGTGGTGAATGAGTATGACAACATACAGTTTGAGCTTAAGACCAAGTCTGCAAATGTTTCAAAACTCTTTAACTTAAACCCGAAGAATATTGTGGTAAGCTGGAGCCTGAACCCTGAGCATGTGATAAAGCGTGAGGAACACGGGGCAGCGCCTCTGAAAGCGCGGCTCAGTGCGGCAAGGGAGCTTTCCGCATACGGCTACAGGGTTTCCTTTCATTTTGACCCGGTGATATATTACGAAGGGTTTGAAAGGGACTATGATGCGCTCGCGGAACAGCTTGCCGGATATGTTGATGAGTCTGCCGTGCAGTTCATAAGCGTTTCCACATTCCGCTTCATGCCGGAACTCCTCCCGACAGTGCGGGATAAGTTCGGCGGCAGCATGCTGCTCAAAGGGGACTACACAAAGGGGCTGGACGGCAAGATGCGCTATTTCAAACCTCTTAGGGCACATATGCTTGAAAGTGTGGTAGGATCTTTAAGGAAGAGATGGAAAAATGTTTTCATATACTTCTGCATGGAGCATTCATCTCTCTGGGAAAAACTCATGGGCTTTGACCCCGGCGAAAGGGAAGAGCTTGAATCCCTCTTTCCGTTTATCAGGATGAAATAATGAAATACGCTTGCTTTGATATAGGTGCCACAAACCTGAAAATGGGCGTGGTGGACGAGAACGGAATCTTCCTTGAATATGAGTCCGAAAAAACACCCCAGACCTATGAAGAGCTCATAAAAGCTATCCGGGATTTTTCCCTCGGCAACTCCTGCTCCGCTGTGGGCATCGGCATTCCCGGCAATGTCAGTGACGGCAGCGCATACTGCCCTAATCTCCCGGTTCTGAACGGGCATCCCCTTGAGGCGGATATAGCCGCCCTCACCGAGCTTCCGGTGAGCATAGAAAACGATGCGAATCTTGCCGCTCTGGGCGAATATATCTTCTTTGAGACCGAAAGCACCGGAAACATGATACTGCTCACGCTGGGAACTGGTGTCGGCGGCGGGCTGATACTGGACGGAACCCTTGTTACATCAGAGTCTGCAGCATTTGAGGTGGGTCACATCACTCTCAATTTCAACGGCGAGAAATGCGGCTGCGGCAAGCGCGGCTGCTTTGAATATTACTGCAGCATGAGCGGTCTTGTGCGCAGCTACAACGAGCTCAGCGCGGATGTGAAGTTCCTCAAGGCGGCGGATGTCTATAAGCAGTTTAAGATGGGTGACAAGGTGGCGGAGCTGGCCTTTGAGAAATATGCAAACAGCCTCGCCCACGGGATGGCGAGCATTGCCAATCTGTTTGCCCCGCTTAAGATAAAGATAGGGGGCGGGCTTTCGGAAATGTCGGATGCTTACCTGCACACCGCTGTGAAGGTGTTTTCAAAGATAGTCTTCCCCGCGCTTAAAGACAAGGTTGTGATAGAAACCGCCGCCGCAAAGAACAGGGCAGGGCTTTTGGGAGCCGCCGCCCTGTGCATGGTTCAGGGTTAATATTCCGTTTCGTGCGTCCACATATCCTTGGTGAAGCGCATTACCCTGTTTCTGCCCGCCTCTTTCGCCTTGTAGAGTGAAATATCCGCAAATTTTATAGCCTGCCAGAAGTTTTCCGTATCCTTGGGGAAAATGGAAACACCAATGCTCAGAGTCTTCTTCAGTGTCACATGCGGGCTTATGCGCATTTCGTGGGCTTCCATATTCTGCCTGATTTTCTCAGCCACGCTCATAACGCTTTCGTCATCCTCAGCATCTTTTATGATTATCAGGAACTCCTCGCCGCCGTAGCGGATTATTATGTCGGATGAGCGGACTGAACCCTTCATGATAGTCGCAAGGATCTGGAGCACCCTGTCTCCTGTTTCGTGTCCGAGGTCGTCATTCACCTTTTTGAAGTAGTCGAGGTCACACATAAGTATGCCCATGTTTTTCTGCCTGCGTTTGGTGTCTGCAGTGAGAATTTCCGTGTATTCCTCAAGGAACCTGCGGTTGTTGAGCCCCGTCAGCGGATCTTTCAGCGTGGTTTCACGGAGGTTTTTCAGCAGTTTCTTGCTTTCTATGACTGGGGATGCGTTTTTAAGGTAATCCTGAAGCAGGGGCAGGGCATTTTTCAGCATCTCTTCATTTTCCGGCTTCACGGTTACATGCACAACCTCGCCCACCGAACCCGCTATGATAATGGGCATGCACATGTGCTTTCTCCCCTTTTCATAACCGAGAAACTTGGGACAGGCTCTGAAATCGGCTGAACCGAAAACAGTCTGCGCCAGTCTTTTGCACCTGCACTCCTCCGGGCTGATCAGTATGTCATCCGAGCAGGGCATGGGTTCAAGGGTACAGACATCGCCGCAGACCTCGTGATTGAGATAGTTTATCTTGTTCTTGGCCTCGTCCACTTCGTATATGGCAAAATCATGAAACCCGAAGCTGTTTAAAAGGCCGAAAACCCTGACATAAACGTCATGTATGTTTTTATCCTCTTCTATAAGCTGCTTAAACTGTTCCATGTTGAGCCGCTTCTGGAGATAGTCGTTGAATGCGGCTATCATGCGTCCTATTTCGTCCCTGTTCACAGCTTCCAGCTTGGTTTCTATTATTCCGGCCGAGCCCAGATCCTGTATGCTGCGGGTTATCCTGTTGATATTTTTGGTCATCCCTTTGAGATAGGTATAGAGTATTCCAACCACAACCGTTGTGGCGGCAAGGCCGAGTATAAGGCATATCACCACGGATTTTATGATGCGCATCCGCTTTTCACGGAGTATGTCGTCAATATTTTCTTCCGTTCTCTGGGTTTTATCCAGAGAAAGAATGTAGTAGTCCAGCGGCTCAAAGTACATGGTGTTTATGAAATAGCTTATGGTTCCGCTTTCCGAGGTAAAGTCTGCGAATGCTCCGTGCATGCGGGATTCAAAGGCTCTTTTTATGAGCCCGTTCAGCTTGGTTCTGTTTTCGCTGTTTGATTCCATGAGCTTTTTAAAATCGCTTCCGTTCGCCGCTACAAGGCTGCCGTTGAAGTCGAATATGGCAAAAGAGTAGCTGTCGTCACTGAGTATGAGCACATTGCTGATGAACTCCTTGACTATGTTCTCCTTGTTGTTCGCCGGATCCCCCGCAGCGGAATACAGGCGGGTGAGTATGCCGTGCAGATCCATGGTGTATTTCATATGGCGGAACGATTTTTCCTGAAAATACCTGCCCTGCGAGCTGAAAACGGATTTGTCCGTGTAATAGTTCTGCACTTCGGTATAAATAAACAACCCGTAACCCACCACTCCGAGCAGAATCAGCCCGAAAAAATAAATGCCCAGAAGCTTAACCCTGAGAGAAACATCTCTGAAAAACTGCATTTACGACCCCTGAAATAAGATTGAATATATCTTTACTTATTTTTTACTCAAAACCGATTCTTTGCAAGCTGAATTTAGCCCGCTTAATTTTATAACTTTCTGCAAAACAAAAATAAAAAAAATCAAAGAATTAATATGATGAAAATTGTCTTTGATCTGACATTTAAATATGTGAAACTAACAGATACTGTTCGGTCAAAAGGTGGAAAATGAAACATATTCTTGCTCTTATGGTTGTTTTTGTATCTCTTAATGCTTTTGCGGCAAACATATACAGCCTTGAGCTGACATACTCCGGAACAGAGGTGAAAGGCAGAGCGGCTTGGAAGTCGGATAAACCTGCCGGATTTGATGCAGCAGGCCTCAGCATCAAAGGCGCTGAGGTGACGGACGGAGCTTTCACCCTCCCTGCGGGCAGAACTGAGATAAGTTTTGAGGGTACACCGCGCAGTGCCTTCGGTTCATGGTTCCCCGCACCGAAAGACGAGGCCTATTATATGCTTAAACTCACCCTTCCAAAAGGCTCATACCCTGTTTTTGAAGGAGAGGAGCTGTCAGCGCTGAACGGGGTATTCACTTTCAGAAGCAGGGGCGCGGCAGAACAGCCGGCACTTGTGATAGTAAAGGATGCAGCCGTGCGGAGCATCAAGTCAGAAGGCGTGACTGTCAGGACAGTATTTTCAGTGAATAACGCCGCTTTTGCGGAGGAATATCTGCGTAAAAGCGCTGAATACATTAAAATGTACACGGAACTTATCGGGAAATACCCTTACGAGGCCTTTACCGCGGTTGAGGTTCCCTATCCGGTGGGATACGCGTTTGAAGGGTTCACAACTTTGGGTTCCGCTGTAATACCCCTGCCTTTCATAACAGAAACCTCTCTGGGGCATGAAATACTCCACCAGTGGTTCGGGGGCTCAGTGGGCATTGATTACGATAAGGGCAACTGGGCTGAGGGTATAACCACATACATGGCTGATTACTACTATGACGAGCTTAAGTGGAAAGGGAAGGAATACCGCAAAAATGCACTGATCTCTTACGCTGCATACACTGATAATGAGACGGATTTTCCGCTCACCGAGTTCCGTTCCCGCCACGGAAAGGTCGGTTCCGCTGTGGGCTATAATAAGTCGATGATGTTTTTCCATATGCTTAAGCGCACTTACGGAAACGACAGGTTCCTTGAGGCAGTCAGGCTGTTTGTGAAGGAAAATACAGGAAAGAGAGCCTCATGGGAAGACTGGAAGAGCGCATTTGTGAAAACCGCAGGGGAAGAGGCGGATATTCTTTTTGATACATGGATAAGCTCAAAAGGTCTGCCGGAATATTCGGCGGAGAAAATTGATATAAAATCGGAAAACGGGCGCTACATCACCTCCTTTAACCTCGTGAGGAATGGGGACGGCTTCATAGCCGATGTGCCAGTGAGCATCAAAACAGTCACAGGGCAGAAGGATTTCATTCTCCGCAGCGACAACGCTAGCAAACTGTTTGAGCTTGCCACAGATACGGAACCGCTGAGCTTTGCGCTGGACCCTTACTATGATGTGCCCCGTGTTCTCTATGCCTCTGAGATACCGCCTGTGCTTGCCGCATATCTGGGTGCGTCAAAAAAAGTGTTTGTCACAGGTGCGGACGGGTTTGACTGCCTTGCGGATGTGAGTGAGCAGGGCGAGGTAAAGCGCGTTCCCTATGACGGGTTCAGGCTTGAGGATTATAAGGACCATTCCGTCATGCTTGCCGGAGTGCCGGACAGTTTTTACGGAAAATACTTCGGCCGTGCGCCTGAAAAGGGTGCAGGGCTGCTGATAAAGGCTTATAAAAACCCTTTCAGCGCGGATAACTCGGTGATTTCTGTCAGCGGTGATAAGGACGGGCTTGAAGGCGTATGCCGCAGGCTGCCGCATTACGGAAAATACAGCGAGCTTGTTTTTGTTAAGGGGCGCAATGTGAAAAAAGAGACGGAACGCACTGAGGACGGCGTTATCTATGAGATAAAGAACAGGGAGTTCGCTTTCAGAGTCTCCGCAGCTATGAGCCTTGAGGAGATAGCGGCGGAAGCTGAGGGGACAAGGCTTGTCTTCATCGGCGAGAAGCATGACGAGCACTCCCACCACGCAAACCAGATTGCCATGATAAAACTGCTGCATGAGAAATACGGCAGAATCACAATCGGGATGGAGATGTTCCAGCGTCCTTTCCAGAAGGCTCTGGATGATTACACAGAGGGGCTTACAGACGAACGGATGATGCTGAAACAGACGGAATATTTCACCCGCTGGCGGTACGACTATCACCTGTATAAACCGATCCTTACCTATGCCAGAGAGCACGGTATAAGGATAATTGCGCTGAATGCTCCTATGGAGGCGACCAAGAAGACCGCCTCTGACGGTCTCTTCACACTCTCCGCCGATGAACGGGAGCATACGGCATCTGAATTGGACTACACAGACCCGCGCTACAGGGAGGATCTTAAGTGGATATTCGATATGCACCCCTCAAGGCAGGTCTTCGGGAATTTCCTTGAGGCGCAGCTTCTCTGGGATGAAACAATGGCCGAGACAGTGGCGGATTACGTGAAAAATAATGAGGGCATAGTTGTTGTCCTCGCCGGAAACGGCCACATAAGAAAGGGCTACGGTGTGCCTGAAAGGGTTAAAAGGCGTACAGGGCTGAAATATATTTCCATAGTTCAGGACGAGCCCGCTGAAAAAGGCATAGCAGATTTTGTGCTTTATCCCGGCAGGCTGGACGGCGCGGCTGCTCCCAAGCTGGGTGTAGCTGTGAAAAACCCCGAAACAGCGCCGGAGGTTACCGACATAGGCGATGATACCCCTGCGAAAAAGGCAGGGCTCAGAACAGGGGATGTGATAATCGGCATAGACTTCTTTGAGGTAAACTCCCTTGAGGATCTGAAAATAGCCCTGTTTTATATGAAGCCGGGGAATACTGTTACCCTGAAAATCAGGCGTGACGGCAGCGAAATGACTGTGGATATGGAGCTTTAATGCGTCCCAAAATGCTTGGTCTCTCGCTGGTGCTTTTTTTTGCAGCATTTGCCGTACTTTATTTCGGCGGCAGGAAAGAAATTCCGGTGTATAAGGGTGAAATGCCTGAAAGATATACGCGGAAAGGGTTTCAGCCTTATGTAAAAGCAGTTGATAAAAACAGCCCGCAGCTAAGGGCTATTGCCGCGGAGCTCACTGCCGGATGCTCTGACACCGAGTGCAGAGCGGCGAGGATTTACGCCTTTGTTCAGCAGAAGGTCAGCTATCTGAGCGACCCGGCAGGATTTGAGCTTATTCAGAAACCGGAGGAAACTCTCGCACTGATGGCGGGTGACTGTGAGGATCTGGCTATCCTTGTTTCATCCCTGCTGTGGAACATAGGTGTGGAGAGCCAGCTTGTGGCGACCGACACCCATATGTACTCCAGAGTATGCGGAATAGACCGTGTAAGGTTTGAAAACACCGTGGCGGAGGAGTATGGAAGCAGCCTCACCGTTTCTGACACAAGGACATTTCTGCCCGCAAACACCGCATGGGCTGCCTCATTTGAAGGGGGGAGCGGCCGGAGCGAATACACTGTGGAGTTTTCCGCGGCTGAACCTCTGAACCTTTACCTTTTTCCTGACAGGAAAGAGTTTGAAAAGATGACAAAGAATATGGATTATAAATATTACGAAGCCTGCTCCGCAGAGAACAGCAGGGGCGGAACCCTCACATGCTATATCGAGCAGGGGAACGTGATAGGCGTGAGAACCTTCAAGGCCTCTGTCCTCACATTCAAGGCGGTTAAATCAGCATCACTTTCCGCGGCGCTGCATTTCGAGGAGGACGGCGGGGAGCTCTGCATACCCCTTGACGCTGCCATAAGAGGGGCGCAGGTTCTGCCTGGTATGGGTATGAATGAGGACAACATAACCGAAAAATACGTGATTGATATAAGGTAGACGATTTATGAGAACATTCTGCTCCAAGGACTGCCCCGATCTCTGTGATTTTTATATTGAGGAAAAGGACGGAGTGCCTGTTATTAAGCCCGCCGAAGAAAAAGACGGACGCAACGGCTTTGTCTGTTCCAAGCTGAAAGGCTTTTACGAAAGGGAGATAACCCACGGGGCGGAGTTTGAGCCCGAATCACTGAAAAAAGCGGCGGAGCTCATAAAATCCCTCAGCGGGAGGGAGTTTCTGTATATGCGCGGTTCAGGCAGCCTCGGCTACGCCATGGGCTGGTGGGATGTTCTTTTTTCAAACATAAAGGGAGCAGTCTTCATCGACGGCAGCCCCTGCGACATAACCGGGGAAAGCGCCCACGAGCTTGACTTCGGCGTGTGCGAAAACCCTCCCGTCCGGAATCTTGAGGATGCGGACAATATCGTCATTTTCGGCAGAAACGCAAAGGCGGTCAGCCAGCACTTTTTCTCTTATCTGCTCAAGCTTAAAAAAGCCGGGAAACGGATTCTCTATATAGATCCCATACGGACTGAGACCGCACCCTCCGCAACTGATTTCATACGGATTAAGCCTGCCTGTGACGGACTTCTGTGTGAGGCGTACCTCGCCGGAGATTCTGACAGACGCAGTAAACTGGTCAGAGAAACAGGGCTCACGGATGAGGAGTTTGAGCTCTTCGCGGGCTATATAAAAAGAGGCAGAACGGCATTCATAACAGGCTTCGGGCTCCAGCGCTACAAAAACGGAATGGCTGTGGTGCGCTGGATAAACAGGCTGGCGGCGGAGACAGGAAACGAGCACCTGCTTTTTTATGGCAGAGGCTCCAAAATGGAGCTTGCAGGGGTTCCTAAGGAGCCCGTGCGCAAGGTGAATATCTCTCTCCTGCCGGATGCTCTTGAGCAGTTCCCGGTGATGGTGATAGTGGGCGCAAACCCTGCCGTGACCTTCCCTGAGGCTGAAAAATGGCACAGGGCTCTGGAAAAAGTGAAGCTGATCAGCATAGACACCAACATAACCGAGACCTCAAAGCATGCGGATGTGTTTATCCGCGCCGGAGGCATGTTCGCCCAGAAGGATATTATGGGCAGCTACTTTTTTAATGACAGACCGTCAGTGCGGGGCAAATTCGTCGGTCTTCCGTCCGACAGTGAGCTTGCGGCGGAACTGGCGGGGCTTCTCGGCGTGAAAATGGATGTCACAGAACCTGACAGGGTGGAACGAAAAACTCCTCCGGTGCGGAAATATTCGGTAAAACCTCTTGAGAGCGCAGTTCCGTATGAGCAAAGCGGCTACAGACTGATCACAGGCTCCCATACTGCTTACCTCAATTCACAGATTCCTCCGTCTCTGGGAGAGAATGATTCCCGCGTGTTCATATCCCTCGAAACTGCGGCAAAAGAACAGCTTGCAGAGGGTGACCGTGTTGAAATTTCCGGCCTGCCCGGCTGTTTCACAGGGGTTGCGGCCATAAGCGGAGACATACCGGACAATGTTGTTTTTGCTTATAAAAACCGCAGAATGACAAAGGGTTATATCAATAATGCAACTCCTTTCATTCTCACTGACAGCGGAAACGGAATAGCCTACTATGATACTTTTGTAAATATAGTTAGAAAATAAATCTAAATCTGCTAATATTTATTATCGTTTTTAGTTAAGTTTATTATTTCGGAGAAATATGTCTGCTGGTAAACAGAAGGGGATAAGCCTCCGCAAGCTTTTGACTGCAAACTGCCTGATTCTTGTGCTTGCGGCAGTATCTCTGATTCTCATTAATTATTTTTTAAACTACAGGAACTTTGAGCTGAACGTCCGCAGCATAACGGCGGAGGCTGTGCGGATGGTCGATGAAAATATCGGCTACTATAAGGAGTTCCAGTCCCCTGCAAATATCCATGTGCGTCTTCATATGGTGCAGGATCATCAGAAACTGCACGATTTCATAGCCGAATACGGCATACCCTCCTACGAATATCTTATGAACCGTAAACAGGAGCACGAGGAAGAACTTAACACCGAGATAGAGATAGCCATGCTCACAGGTGAGGGGGTTATTTTCACCACCACGTATCCCACCGAACTGGGGCTTGATATAAGCAAGTTCCCAAACGCCAAGGAAACCCTGCGCAGGGCTAAGGAGAAAGGGGGCGTTCTGCTGGACTATCCCGTGTACGAACGCTCCGGCAGGGTGCTGCGCGCCTACACCATGTCTTATATAAAAGAGCGGGATATATATCTCCAGACTGCGCTTTTTCTGGCGGATCTCAAGGTGGTGCAGGAAAGGCTGGAGAAGATAGTAGGCCTGTCCGAGTACATAAAGTCAGTTGATGCCATTCTGGTTTTTTACAACAGGGAAGGGGGCAGCAACCTGATTTTTAATATAAGCTCAGACAACCCGGAGAAGGACACTGACCCGGACATTGTTCTTGAAACCATAAAGAACGGTCAGATGACAGAAAAAACGTCGGGCAGTCTGCTCACCGGAACAAGCAAAAGCTACTATGTGGTCGCCCGTGTCCCCGATTCCGCGGCAGAACTGAAGGATCTGGATCACCGGATAGTCTACCGGATAATTTTTGACACCACTGATGAACGCCGCTACGGGCTTTTAAGCTTTTTCATTAAGCTTTTCTCCGTGGTTGTGGCAGTTGCGGCTCTTGTTCTTTTTTACAGGCGGCTGAACTCCCGCTTTGTAATTCCCTTCGGCAATATGATAGCCAAGGTGAAAAACTCAGAGAAAATAACGGAGAAAAGCATTCTGTCCGGAGAAAAGGATCTGGCGCGTCTGGCTGAGCTCTACAACGGTCATCTGGACAGGCAGCAGGAGCTTCTGTCCTATGCTGAGAAATTTAATGAGGAACTGGAGCAGAGAATTAAGGCTGAGGTTTTCACAAGAAAGGCGAACGAACAGCTTATCATCCGTCAGTCAATGCTCGCCACAATGGGCGAAATGACCCACTCAGTGGCTTATCTCTGGCAGCTTCCCCTTAAGGTTCTGGGGCAGTATGTGGAAAATATATCCGCCATGACCGGAAATTTCGAGGAGAACAGGGAAAAGCTGGAGAAAATAGCTTCGGAGTGCATGGAGCAGGTGCTTTATATGTCTTCAACTATAGAGGGTTTGCGTGACTTTTTCAGGCCTTCGCTGGAAAAAAAGCTTTTCGATCTCCGCCAGACTCTGGAAGACACCATGCGTATGGTCGCCCCGCATATGCTTTCGGGGGACATCCATTTAAGCTTCACATGCCGCCTTCAGGGATATGATGAGCCGGTGAAGGTGGATGTGATGAAAAATCTGGACAGATGCTGCGGTGCGGGTTATCCGGAGTGTGTGCCGGATTGTGCCAGCTTCGGTTTTACCATATGCGGCTACCCGGCCGAGTTTAAGCTTGCTGTGCTGAGCGTTTTCCACAACAGCAAGAGGCTGCTTGATGAAAAGAAAGCGGGGGATCCCGCATTCATGCCGTTCATCTCGGTTGTTATGTACGATGAGGGTGAGGCTGTGCGCATCAATGTGAGCGACAACAGCGGCGGCATGTGCTCAGATGAGATCAGGGCGGTCAATGACCCCTATCTGCCAGATTCAAAAGGCAGCATGGAGTATTTTAATCTCTACATGGCTGTTGAGCTTTTTAACACTGTCATGAAGGGCAGAACAGAAATCACAAGCTCCTCCGAAGGGCTGAATATAGATATTTATCTGGATAAAAACACTTCTGCCTGCGGGCTTGAGAAGAGTGTGCCGAAATGAAGATACCGCTGAAAAAACTTCTGGTTCACAGCTTTATTTTTCTTTTCTTTTTCCTTGTCTGCCTTGTCATTGCGGATCATTATCTGAGTGTCCGCCTTGCAGTAGCCAAAGCTGAGGACACTTACAAAGGGCTGGCGGGGCTTCTGGAAGAAACGGTCAAATCAGCCGCAGACACTTTCAGCATAAGGCTTAACGCTGTTTCAGATGTAACCAGACACCATGTGCGCGATGTGCTTCACAGCTTTCCTGCGGACAGCAGAGAGGCATCCATACTGGCGGACGGCTACTCAGCCTCAACAAAGAGGCCTTACTCCATCATGATCTTTGATGCGCAAGGCCGGATACTCTACAAGGGAACAAGCAGCGAAATTTCCGAAGACTGGGTTCTTACTCCGACTGCAAAGGATTTTGACACGGCAAGGGAGAACCCCGGCGGAGTGACACGGATAAAATACTCATACTCCAAAAAAGCTTCGGAGATAATGAGCTTTGAGTGGTCGCCTGAGCAGGGAAAATACGCCGCAGTTATGACAGAGTATTCCTTCGGTGATGAAATAGCCTCCCGTATGAAGAATATACACGGAGAAAGCAGCCTCTTTACAGACATAGGCGTGTACTCTCTGGGAACATCAACGGGGGATTCCGCGGCGGTTTACGGGTCAGAGCTCAGCCCGGATGATTTTGCCGTGTTCGCTGACGTGCACGAGGAGCAGACTTTATTTATGGGAGATTCGGTCTATAAAACATTCAGGTGCGATGCGGAGCAGCTTTTCCCGTGGGAGAAGATAGGGATCAAGGCCGTTCTCAATCCGGAAGGTATAAACAGAATGAAGCAGGGCTCAATGATGCTTGCGGCTATGACACTCCTTTTCTCCGGTCTGTTCATGTACTACGTATTCGGAATTTTCCGGCGAAGGTTTGAGATCCCCTATTCTGAGGTTATGCGCCTCTTCGGGGAATCCAAAAAGATCAGCCTCAGGGAAAACAGCGGCTATGTGGCAGAGCTTAAGGAGCTTATACTTGAGTATAACAGACACCTTGAGGAAACTGATGGTGTGCTTCACAGGCTTGAAAGCTGCAAGGAAGACCTGAAAAGGAGATCAGAGGAGGAGGCTGAAAGGCTTGAAACCCAGAAGGAGTTTATGATCCAGCAGATGAAGCTGTACTCTATAGGGGAGATGGTGGCCTCTGTCTCCCACCACTGGCGCGAGCCTCTGAGCCTTGTGCATATCAATATGCAGAACATCAGGGAAGAAATTTCATCCGGCATAGAGGATGAAAAATACCTCGCAGAATGCATAAACACATGCAGAAACCAGATAAAGCTTATGATGGAATCCGTGGACAGGTTTCTGAGCTTTGTAGCCACTGATAAAAGCGGGGAGGATTCATTCGAGGTAATGCCTCTGCTTGATGAGGTGCACTCTTTTGTTTCGACTTATTATGAAAAAGACGGTGTGGGCTTCGTTTTCTACAGTGATACATCAAAAAGACAGGTCACAGGCTCAGCCTCGGTGCTAAAGCAGGTGCTGCTTAATATTCTCATGGTTTCCCGCGAACTGGTTGAAACAAACGGCGTAGGCGTGGGTACAATCACCCTCGGCATGGGTGAGGAGAATGGCGGCTGCGTTATAACAATTGAGGACAGCACGGGCAAATTCCGCGAGGCATGCGTTTCTGCCCTGGAAGATCCGCTGAGCACTCCGAATCTTAAAAAGGGGATGGGGCTTTATATTTCCAGCAAACTGATCGAGAAAAATTTCAACGGCAGGGTGGAGGCTGTTCCTTCGGCCAAGGGAACCCGTTTCAGAATAATCATTCCTTAAAAATCCTTATCAGTCACACGGCGTAACAACGCATCATCTTTTATACGCTATATTTCTGTCCGTAACAAAATGCTTGTTTCGGTGGGGAGATGGGGTACGACTGGGTAAAAATCAGAGAAGAATATGAAACCGGAAACACTGAGCCGGACAGCCTCGCAGGTCTGTTCGGATGCAGTGCGGATGAAATCAGAAAACGCATAAAGAAAGAAAAATGGGAAAACAGCCTGGAGGCAGGGCGCAAAAAGCGTATCAGAATCCTTAAGGCCGTTCAGGATGTTGCCCTTAAGGGTGTGGAAAAGGCGGACAGCATGCTTGAAGAGTGCAAAAACGTCCGGGATCTGGAGACACACTCCAAAATGCTTAAGGTCTACAGGGATGTGGGGCTCACAAAACCGGACGACATAATAGGCAAGGTGCAGGTCAACAGTGCCCTTGAGGATATGTACGAATGCACAGAAGAAGACGCTGAAAGGGTAATGGGGGATGATGCGGACGGATTTGAGAAGTGAGGCCTGCAAAAAAGCGAAAGGCTCACTGATTTCCTACTGCATGCTGAGTTTCAGGGATTTTATGCCGAACTGGCATCACAGGCTGCTGGCCCGTGAGCTTGAGCTTGTGGAAAAAGGCGAAACGGACAGGCTGGTGGTAATGATGCCGCCCCGGCACGGCAAGAGCGAAATAACCTCAGTCCGTTTTCCCGCATGGTTCATGGGGCGCAACCCCGGACTTAATGTCATAGCCTGCTCATACAGCGCTGATCTGGCGGAAAGTTTCGGCAGAAGAGTGCGGGATCTGGCTGCATCCGGGCTGTTTGTGAATGTTTTCGGCGGCAGAGGGGTAAAGCCGGGTGTACGTTCCGCCTCAAGGTGGGAACTGGCAGATGGCGGACGTTACCTTGCCGCAGGAGCCGGGGGTTCGATCACAGGTCAGGGGGGGCATCTGATTATCATTGATGACCCTGTGAAAAATGCAGAGCAGGCTTCCTCCGCGGTATACAGGGACAAACTCTGGGATTGGTACAGATCAACCCTGTTCACGCGGCTTGAGAAAAACGGAAGGATAATTCTTGTTCAGACCAGATGGCACGAGGATGATCTGGCGGGCAGACTTCTGTCTGAATATCCGGGAGAATGGAAGATACTTAAGCTGCCTGCGGTTGCTGAGTCGGATGAACCGTTCCGCAAGGCAGGGGAACCGCTGTGGCCTGAAAAATACGGGGAGCATGCTTTGGAGCGCATAAAGCAATCCGTGGGCTCAAGAGTGTGGAATGCCCTTTACATGCAGGAACCGTCACCGGATTCGGGAACGGTGCTCCGGCGTGAGTGGTGGCGTTACTACAGAACTCTTCCGGCAGATCCGGACATCTGGTTTCAGTCATGGGACATGAGCTTCAAAGGGGGCGAAGGTGCGGACTATGTGGTGGGGCAGGTCTGGGCTGTGAAAGGCTCATGCAGGTATCTTGCTGATATGGTGCGGGACAGGATGGATTTTTCCGCCACTGTCCGTGCGGTAAAAAACCTCACCGCCCGTTGGCCGCAGGCTAAGGCAAAGTATGTTGAGGACAAGGCGAACGGTTCGGCAGTTCTCTCCGCACTGAGAAGAGAGGTTCAGGGGATGATAGCTGTGGAGCCGAAGGGTTCTAAAATTTCGAGGGCTTACGCAGTTCAGCCTCTGCTTGAGGCGGGCAATGTTTATCTGCCAGAGGATAAGGCTTTCTCTGCGGAGCTGGTTGAGGAGGCAGCGTCCTTCCCCTTCGGCAGGCATGACGATATGGTTGATGCTATGACTCAGGCATTGAGCGAAGGGGGGGCAAGGGCTATGCCCGAAGGGGCGCACTCCGGCACAGTCAGACAGGCAGGTTCAATATTCAGAGGATATTAAAGGGGGAAACATATGAATAATCTTACAAAAAGCATTTCTGCGGCAGCGGAGTTTTCAGCATTTTTGAATTTTATGCCGAATCCGGACATAATTTTATCAAAGAACGGTCTGAGACTGTCGGTTTTTGATGAAATGCTCACAGATGCACATATCTCTGCGAAGCTGGAGCAGCTGAGGCACGGTGTTCTGGCATATGAATGGAGCATAATTCCGGCGGATTCCACTAAAGAAGCCGTCAGAGCGGCGGAGTTCGTGAGGAAAAATCTCAAAGCCATGCCGAATTTTATTCAGGAACTTGAGGAGATGCTTTCCGCAGTGGAGTACGGTTTCTCCGTCACTGAAATAGTGTGGAAAAAGGACGGAGCGCACTGGTTGGCGGACAGGCTTCTGAACAGGAATCCGGCAAGGTTCGCCTTTGATTCCGAAGGAAATCTTTTTATGACGGACGGCGGCAGGAGCGTGTCATTGGATGAGCATTACAAGTTCATTATCCACAGGCACATGCCGAGAAATGAAAATCCTTACGGCAGTCCGGTTCTGTCAAAATGCTACTGGCCGTGGATGTTCAAGAAAGCGGGTTTCCGTTTCTGGCTCACAGTGGCTGAGAAATTCGGCGTTCCCACGGTTCTTGCCATGTTCAGCTCGGACGGAGGAGAGGAAACGCGGCGCAGGGCTCAGATTCTGGCTGATTCCCTGAGCGGAATCCAGAATGATGCGGCAGTGGCGCTTGCCAATGTGGACAGTGTTCAGGTGCTTGAGAGCAGGGGGAGCTCTGATGACTTCGCGAAGCTGATTGAGGTCTGCAATGCCGAAATCTCCAAGGCAGTAACAGGGGAGATACTCACGAGCGATACAGGCTCCGGAGCTTCGTATGCCCTCGCCAGGGAACATTCAAAAACATTCGGCATAAAAGCGGCAAAAACAGCCGTATCACTGGCTGATACAGTCAGTTCAACCCTTGTCAGATGGATTGCGGAACTTAATTTCGGCAGCAGGTGCAAGCTTCCTTCATTTATTTTTGAAGAAAAGGAATATGCCGACTGGGCAACAATAAGGGAAGCGGCGCAGACCGGAATGGATGTGGATTTCGCAGAAGCGGCAAGGAGATTCGGAATACCGCTGAAATAAACGGACAAACAGACTTTTTTCCTTCACAATATGCTCCCGGCATGCTAATTTTGGGGGATTATGAAGAGAATGATTATTTTTTGCGCGGTGTGTGTTTTGCTGTTTTCCGCGGCGGCATTTGCTGATGTTAAATTTGAAAACAAGTCTGAGGTGCTACTCGGAGTGAGAGTACAGACTCAGTTTAACAGAAATGAGGATTACGTACTGGTTAAGCCTAAGCAGTCCGTGAACATGAAGGGCACAGGCGGGGGGCTTAGTATCAGTGCGCAGCTAATAACAGGCAGCTATGAGATTAACTGCTGTGAATGGTTCTCCGTTCCTGACGGTAAAAGCCTTATAGTCGACTTCGCGAAAGGGAGCAGCTCAAGCTGCTTCTGTGAGGTTAAGTAGGGTTGTGTTCTTGAAGTCTGTGCTTTATCAGGGTAATATTTTAAGCAGTTATCGGGTGCTGTATGATAGAAAGAAGAAGATTCCACAGATTTGAAGATGTTCCCGTCAGTGTACGGCTGAGAAAAGAGGACAGCTTCTCGTTTATTGATGCCGAAATAAAAGATATAAGCATAGGCGGAATTAAGATCCGCACAGATGAAGCTGTAAATATATATGACTTTTACGAACTCAGGATCTGCTTTCAGGGGTGCGCGGATAACGGCGGTATAACCGCAAAGGCTAAGGTCTGGCGCATTGAGCCTGATACAGAACGAAACAACGACATATCAAGATTCGCAGCACTGGAGTTTGTGAGTTTTGAAGAAGGTGAGCGCAGGGTGTTCACCAAGTTTCTCGCCGGGTTCCTCATGGGAAGCGGGACAGAAGTAGTCTAGGGAGATACTGCCGAGAAAAGTATCTTGTACAGCCTTGTTTTGCTGTGTTTTTTTATTTCAAGGGGCATTTCGGTTTTTCTGAACGGTATGAGTATCGCCCCTCTGTTTTTCACCAGAAATCTGTAAAGCTCCGGTCTGTCGCCGTTTATGACCAGTATGCAGTCTCTGTGATTTATTTCAGCTTCTTTATCAATGAATATAAGCGTTTCTCTGCGGAATGCGGAGGAAAAAGCATCAGTATCAATCTTTACCCAGAATCTGCCTGCAGTGTTCAGGGTATTTTCGGTCAGAGATGATAAAAGTCTTGGTCCGGAACGGACGAAAGGTGTTTCGGAAACAAAAGAATCAATGTTAACAGAAAAATATCCGGCAATGCGCGAGAGCGTCTCAAGGCTGGGATTCCTCTGGTCGTTTATAAAGTTGGACATATTTCCCGGAGAGATGCCCAGTTTCCTGCAAAGCTCGGCTTGCGTCATGTTGTGTGAGGCTAACAGTTGTCTCAGTCTTTTCCCAATCATGCTGGAATTATGGCTCAGGATAGACTTTTTGTCAATAAAGATTCTCTTAGCGTGAATGAATTGTATGCAAAAAAAAGGAGCCGTGAAAGGCTCCTTATTGTCAGTCGGGTTTTTTGGCAATCCAGTGAATTTTGTAGCAGCGGCTGCCGGGTTTCATTTCCTCATTTTTATTAAGGCTTATGGGTTCACCGGCCTTTGACTCAGGAGCAAGGAGTACCGAGTCAGGGTACTCGAAACAGCGCATAAGCCGCAGTGTGCCTTCCGAAGCAAAAAGAACCGATTCCCTGTCAGCGGGAAAGCCAGTTATCTTTTCAACGAAAACAAGCTCATTCTCGTTGATTTTCGGGGCAAACCTGCCGTCTGTAACCACTGTCCAGAAAGGTGTTTTAAGCGCCTCTGTTCTGGCAGACGCTATGTCGTCCAGGTGGTACTGTGTTTCCGGAGAAGCGGGGAAGTAATCCACAACCTCATTCTCCATAACAGCGGAAAGGGCTTCCGTGTTCTGTTCGCAGCTTCCTATGAGTTCATCAGCACCGTACTTAAGTATCTGTGCTATGGTTTCGATAGTTTCTCTTTCAAATTCACCGTGCCCTAATTCAAGAGCGGCAAAGAAGGTGAGGTCATACCCCGTGGAATCAGAGAGATCTTTTTTGGTAAGTCCTCTCATTTCACGGATTTTCTTGATTCGCTCGCCAATTTCCTTGGTGTTCTTGATGGAGTCGCCAAAGGCGAAATAATCAAGCTTAACTTCGAGAAAGCGCGCAATTTTTGAAAGAGTTTCAAGGTCGGGCTCTCTGCTGCCGCTGAGGTAGTTGGAAAGTCTGGAGGGTGAAAGCCCCACGGCTCTGCATACCTCAACCTGCTTGATTCCTTTACGTTTAATTAGTCTTCTAAGTTTTTCTCCGATCATAGCCTAACATTACCTTATAATATTTTTTGTGTAAATATACTAGTTGTTATGGGCAGCCAATTGCATCCACATAGTGTAAATCACGCAATAGGAACCGGGATGAAGACATCAGATAAACAAAAAAAGTTTTCTGTTTGTACTGCCGACATCAAATATATATTTACACATGGTCTTTTCTTCGTATATATTCTTGCAAAAGAAAGAGAAAATGTGCTAAGTTATCACTCACACGGGATGTAGCGCAGCTTGGTAGCGTACTGGTTTCGGGAACCAGGGGTCGGGGGTTCAAATCCCCCCATCCCGATTTATCCAATTTTGCTGCTGCTGAAAAACTTACCGTCTCAAAAATTAACACAACCGTTTTCCGGTTTTTTCTGCCTTACGATTCCTGAAATGTGAACAGACTATTGCCTTTTCTCATACCGCAAGCTATTCTCTTGTAAAAGTTTTCATTTTGCAATAATATATATTTTTGCTATGGTGTTAATGTGTATAAGGTACACCCATGAGTGTAGGGTGTCAAGGAATAAAACGAATAAATGTGTCGAAAAAACAAGGAAATCGGAAAAAGAATTAAGCAGCTAAGGACTTTTCTGGGGCTTACCCAGAGGGAATTTGCAGAGAGGATTTACTCATCTTACAGATCCGTCCAGAACTGGGAATCCGGCGACAGGTTTATAAGCGAGAGCAATCTGCGGCTTCTTATGGATGAGTACGGTGTATCTGCGGACTGGATTTATCACGGTACGGGCGAAATGTTTCAGCCTCTCTTTCAGAAATCTGAGTATGACATTTTCCTTCCCGCAGCGGAAATCATTAAAACTCCGTTTACTCTGAACAATCCGGACAGATATGCCCACATAGTGGTCTGCGATGCCATGCACCCTATTATATCGGAAGGGGATATAGCTTTATGGATCAAAGACGGCGGAAAGCTCAGAAACGGGAGCTATGTTCTTCTTATAGGTACAGAAGGGCGGCCGTTTATCCGCAAATACACGGAGAAAAACGGCGAAGGCCTTCTTGTTCCTGAAAATAATGCCTATGAGACGATCAGTATAAATACGCCGGATATAAAGCACGTGGGTACAGTTACTGAGGTATTCAGCAAAAAGTCATTGCTGCCACAGAAAATATAGTTTTAAAATCTGCTTCGCTCATCTATAATCTTCAAGAACTGCGTCTGGGCGCAGTTTTCTTATAGGTAACAGCGGCGGTTAAATTATATGGCGTTCAATATGATTCGCAAGAAGCTCAGGAAGCTGTTTCAGCTTGACTGTTCCCCTCAGGTTCTTGCCATTTCATCAGCAGTGGGGGTTTTCATAGGTTTTTCCCCGTATGTGGGGTTTCACACCGCGCTGGCCATAGGCATATCCTTTATATTCAGCCTGCCGATGTACCCGTTGCTTCTGGGAGCTTACATAACCAACCCTCTGACCATTGTTTTCATATACGCGCTCTGTTACAGGTTCGGCAAATGGGTTCTGCACGACCATACCCCCATAGACATTGACTGGGCAAACATTTCGCTTACAGAAATTATTGAAGCGGCAAGGTCAGTACTTCTCCCTTTTTTCGTGGGCACTCATCTGATAGGATTAATATTTGCTGTTATAACATATTTTGTGATATATTACATTGCTGTGAAATACAGACAAAACACCTGAAATACATTTGTTGCGGGGAGTTATGGCTGAAATAATTTCCGTTGCCAGCGGTAAAGGCGGGGTAGGTAAGAGTTTTTTTTCCGCGAATGTGGCTATGTCGCTCACTGCTGCGGGGAAAAAGGTTCTTCTTGTTGATGCGGATTTAGGCGGTGCAAATCTTCATGATTTTGTAGGGCTTAAGCTTCCGGGCACAGGGCTGTACAACTTTCTCAAGGAAAGCTTCCGCATAGGGGACATAATACAGAAGAGCCCTGCCGGAGTTGATTTTATCGGCGGTACGGGCGATGTGCTCGGTATGGCTCATATAACCAACTATGAGAAGCTGAAAATACTCAACAGGCTCAAAACCCTTGATTACGAATATGTTGTTATGGATCTTGGCGCAGGAACAAGCTATAACATGATAGATTTTTTCAACTCTGCCGATAAAAAAGTCATGATAATGAACAGCGAGCCCACCTCTCTGGAAAACTCGTACGGCTTTCTTAAGATAGCTCTGTACAGAAAGGTTGAGCAGCTTTTGAGAAAAGATTACCGATTCGCCGATATATGCAAAAAAATACGAAGCAAGAGTATGAACTTCCCCAGCCTCGCATCCATAAGGGAAGCAGTAAGGGAGATTGACCCTGCATATGTTGCAAAAACAGAAGAAGTGGCCTCCTCATACAGGGTCGGCATCATTCTGAATATGCTGAAAACCAAAAAAGAGCTTAACGTTTTTTATGGTTTTGAAACAGTTGCGAAAAAATACCTCAGCATAGATATTGAAAAAATAGGGTTCATACCTTATGATGTTAAAGTAAGCGAGAGCATTAAGCTCTTAAAACCTTTCTACACAAGCCTCGTCAGCAGGGAACTTAATTCCTGCATTGATGACGTAAGACAGCAGCTCGTTTCAAAGCTGTAAAGGGGTGTTCAATGAGCAATCTTAAGCCGGTAAATCCAGCGGGATTGGATGAAGAGTTTGATTCACTTGAAGAAGGAGAAATAGTCCAGCTTGTCGGGCTCAAACTCGGAGACGAAGAATATGCCATAGATGTTCTCAAAATTCAGGAGATCATCCGCACTGTTGAGATCACATCCGTTCCTCGGACGGATTCCTTTGTACTCGGAGTTATGAATCTCAGGGGCAAGGTTATTCCCGTTGTGGATCTCAGGGTGAGATTCAATCTCGACAAAATGGATTTTGACAAGGAAACGAGAATTATCGTTGTCCGTTTTGAGAGCGAGCACATAGGCTTCGTTGTGGATGAGGTTACGGAAGTTATCCGCATCAGCAAAAACATGGTAGATCCCACACCCCCGCTTGTCGGTTCCATAGGCCAGGAGTACATCCTGGGAATCTGCAAGTACGATGACAGACTGATAATCCTCCTTGATATAGACACAGTTATAGTTGAGGGCAAAGCCGCAGTTGAGAGTGACCTGAGAAGACGCTTCATGGGTCAGGCTGCTATTGAGGCTAAGCCCATGATAAACTATGACGATGTGGCCGAAACGGTTGAGAACGAGACAGAAGATGATGAAGACTCTGAATCAGAGGATATTTCAGCCTCCGATGAATCCTCTGCCGGTGATGATCTTGACAATATCGACGAGCTCATCGCGAGGGAACTTGCTAAAAGAGAACAGGAAACGGATGAACTCAACAAAAAAAAGGTGACGCCCGAATTCCATGAAGCTGAGGGGGATGCGGACGTAGAAGATATACTTAAAGATGCACTCAGCCAGAGCGACCACGTGATCAACGGTGACGAAGGTCATGTGGTGCAGGACGAGCTTGATGCTCTCATAGCAATGGAACTCGCTAAGAGAGAAAAAGAAACAGAAGAACTCAACAGACAGAAGAAAGAGCAGGAAAAAAAAAATGAAAAATTAGAGGATGAGGAGTTCAATGTCTCCTCATTCTTCGCTGATCAGGCTGCTGAAACCGTAGATACGGAGTTTGAAGCCGCAGATGAGCCTGTTGAAGATGAACTTTATGGCCCCTCAATGGAGGAGCTCCTCACCGCTCAGAGCACCACAGTTGCTCTTGATGATCCCGAAGCCATCCTGACAGAAGATATAGACGATATTCTCCGCGAGGCGGAATCCTTCGATGTGCAGGCAGAACCTGAGCCTGAGGCATCATTTGAACCTGCAACAGTCACTCTCAAAGCGGAACCTGAACCTGCGCAGACTCCTTCCAGGGGGAAGGGGCTGTTCATTGAGGCTGATTCCCTTGAAGAACTGAAAGATCTCTCCCGCAAAATAATCAATGGGGACGCAATTGATCTCGGTATTGACATTAAAGGCGAGATCGGCGAACTTCTCAGATTAATTCTTGATACCAAAACAAAAGTGGATGAAGTCGACCCGACAATCTTAATGTCCAAAGACAGCATGCCCGTTGTTGTGCAGTCCCTTGAGCAGGTTAATGAGAAAACAGAGGAAGCTACCATGAACCTTATGGAAGCTGCCGATAAAATGACCGCTTTCTACTCTCAGTTCCTCAGTGACATAGAAGATTATGAAGATCTTGTTTATAAAAAGGATGCGAAAAGCCTGCTTAAAAAGATAGACAGAATTGAGTCCGATATAGAACTGGCTGAAAGCCTTGGCTTCGGAATACTCCACGCCCTTGAATTTCAGGATATAACTGAGCAGAAATTAAGAAAGGTCATAAAGTCTGTGGAAGAAGTCGGAGCGCGCATCGGCGCCATACTGGGCATTATCAAAGCCAAAAAAGATGAAACAGGGGAAAGCATAAGCGGAGCCTCACAGGACGATATAGACATGCTGCTGGCTGAGTTCGGACTCAGCTGACAGATAACATAAGAAAAGAGAATACGAAGCCGCGGGAGACTGTTCCGCGGCTTTTTTTATGCCCGGAGACTAAGAGGCATGTCCCGGCGACTGACTGGTACGCGTATTGTATTGCCGCAGAGGATTGCAGACAGGCACTTTAAGCGGACAAGATCACTTACATTTGTTTGTTTGTGGTTAAGATGTTTTAAGCTTAAATTTTTTTTAATAAGGGTTCAGGTGTCTAAAAAATAACCGATCAGCGGGAAGCCTTTTCCTGAGCAAATCCGCAAAACGAATGAGAGTGATCTACACAACTATTCCACAAATCTGTGGAGAAAAAAATGCTTGACACACTAAACCCTCTCAGAATCAGGTCTTCCGCTATGCCTTTGATATAAAAGGATATATTATGTTATATTCTGTAATTACTGTATACAGGGCATCAGAGACAGAAATTTTTCCACATACTTTCAACATCATTAACCTGTAAATTTCGTATTAAAAAAATGCGATCTAATGAAAAAATCTATCATTAGAAAAAGCAATAATATTCGATAATCCGAATATGTTTATTATTAAGGTGAGGCAGAAATTATTTTTTTGCCGGTTCTATGATGTCTAAAAATTAAACACTTTAGCTCAAACCCATATTAAAAAGGGTTTTCACATAGGTCTGACATAAATTTCAATACAGATTCCACAAATCTGTGGAGAAAAAAATGCTTGACAGCGGAAAACCCAAGTCAATATTGAAAATGTTATAAGTTACGGATAACATGTGGAAAAATCCCGTGTTAAGTTATGTTAAGCAGAACTCATTGTTGATTTGAGATTTTTTTATCCACACTCTTTCCACATCCTGATTGTTGAAAACTCGACAAAATTTGTTGCGTATTTTTTGCCTTTAAAATGCGGTAAAAGTCACATTTTTTATAGAACTGTCCGGAGAGCCTTTTCTTTATCTATTGATAAACGTAATCATAAAACCGAGCATTTTTGTCTGTTGAAAACTGGTGAATAAATAACGGAACGCTTACCTCAACTTAAGACCATTACACCGGGCTTGTTACATAGAATGTAGTGTTTCTTGGAAATTATGCTGAGAGAGCTGCGGGAAGAACTGCATGAAAGTAAACGGAAAAATGTTTATAGAGTGATGGCGCGGCCGGCATGGATTAAGAAGTTTACAGGAAGCTGCGTCAACGGGAAGCTTGTTATGTACATCTGATGTTTTCTCTGCGTTAGCAAAAAAAAGGAGCCGTTTCCGGCTCCTTGAGTATCTTGCGATAATTGATTAACGTTTGGAGAACTGAGGGCTTTTCCTTGCTTTGGGAAGGCCGGGTTTCTTTCTTTCCACAGCTCTTGCATCCCTTGTGAGGAAGCCTTCTTTTTTGAGGGGAGCTCTGAACTCACCGTCGAACTCAGTAAGGGCTCTTGCGAGTCCGTGTCTGATTGCTCCGGCCTGACCGCCTTTGCCGCCGCCTTTTACAGTAACAAGTACGTCGAATTTCTTTTCAACATTAAGTTTTGCAAGGGGCTGAAGGCTGATCTGAATCAGTGAATCCCTCTGGAAGTAAGCCGCAGGCTCTTTTCCGTTGATAGTAACAGTGCCATTTCCGGGTTTTATGAAAACTCTTGCAATAGAGGTTTTTCTTCTACCGGTTCCGTAGTTGTATCCAGCCATGAACTGCCTCCTAAAGCTCTAATTTTTCAGGCGTTTGAGCCTCATGGGGGTGAGCTTCGCCGCTGTAAATTTTAAGCTTCTTAAGCATGGCGCTGCCAAGTTTTGTTTTAGGAAGCATACGTTTAACGGCAAGTCTGATAACTTCTTCAGGTTTTTTATCAAGCATTTCTTCGAGTCTTCTTTCTTTAAGACCGCCGATGTAGCCTGAGTGTCTGTAGTATTTTTTGTCGACCATTTTGTTGCCTGTAACAGCGAATTTTTCGGCGTTTACAACAACAACAAAGTCTCCCGTGTCAATAGTGGGAGTGTACTGGGGTTTGTTTTTCCCCATAAGGATCATGGCTATATTGCTTGCGAGTCTGCCGAGAACGAGTCCGTCAGCATTTACAAGGAACCATTTTTTTTCGAGGTCATCAGGTTTTGCCCAATAGCTCTTCATTTTAACATCCTCTTTATTACAGCCGCCTGTGTTTTAAAAAGACAGGCATTTGCGGAAATTCGTTAATTTTTCCAAGCCTGAGCTTAGAAGCCTTTCCTGCGTTCTTTGATTCTCGCAGCTTTGCCTTTGAGGTTTCTCATGTAGTACAGACGAGCCTGTCTTACTTTACCTGTGCGGGTAACCTCAACGCTTTCGATTCTGGGTGAGTAGAAGGGGAAAATCCTTTCCACGCCGATGTCGCCTACCATCTTTCTGACTGTGAAAGTGGATGAAGCGCCGTTTCTGTGAATTCTTATTACAAGTCCTTCGTAAGGCTGAACACGTTCCTTGTTGCCTTCCACGATTCTGAAGTTTACCTTAACAGTATCGCCGGGGCGGAACGAAGGGAGTTCCTTTTTAATCTGTTCAGCTTCGATTGACGCGATCAGTTTGTTCTTCACAACAGACCTCCTGAGTTCCTGTTCAATCTGTCCAGTATAATTGCCACAGCGCTCCGCACGGAAAGGTGATTAAACTCACCTGTACCGTCAATCGGCTGGAGGATGTTGTCAGCGAGACGAAAAACATCTTCCGTAAAGCCCCAACCCGTTCCGAACATGAGAAGGCATGGTTCATCAAGGGAGGCTTGCGCCAACTGCGGATAGCTTATATTGGCTCTATCGGTGCGCGCGGTAGTGGCTACGATGCGGGGTCGCTGACCCTCCGCGCGTTCGATTTCTTCGAAAACTTCCATAAGGCTTTCTTTCAGGGCTGTGCCCATGAACGCCTGTTTCCGGTTTGCGTTGTAAGTCGCGCCGTAGCCTTCCAGCCAGTGGTCTATGACCCTGGATGCGATTTCACGCTGGGCTGAGAGGGGGGTGACTACAAAGTATTTTCTGACACCGTAGGTGGTGCAGCTTCTGGAGATGTCATGCAGATCCATATTTGTTATGGAAGTGGCAACGACATCCTTCTCCTTATCTTTCATCGGATAATGAAGAAGAGCTACATATAACCTTCTGGATTTTATTTTGTCAAGTGTTAGTTTGCGTAAAAATGCTCTGTCATGATCATTCAGCGGGGCTTTTCGCAGAAGTTCCGGTCTTCTGTCAAAGGTGAGCTTAAGCGACTGCTCCCTTCTCCAGCGATCTATCTCAGCGTGGTTGCCGTTCATTAAAACTTCCGGTACGCTAAGTCCTTCGTATTCTGCGGGTCTTGTATAGTGCGGATATTCCAGCAGCCCTGTGGAGTAGGAGTCCTCAACAGGTGAGTTCTCATCCCCAAGCACACCGGGGATAAGCCTTGCCACAGCATCAATTATTGTGATGGCGGCAAGTTCGCCTCCGGTGAGAATGAAGTCACCCAGAGAGAGTGATTCATCCGCAACGAGATCATATATCCTTTCATCCACGCCTTCGTACCTGCCGCAGATGAAAGTGAGGCTGTCATATTCAAGGAGCCTTTCGGCCTCTTTCTGGTCGAAGGTTCTGCCTCTTGGATCAAGCATTATAACCCGTGTGGAAGGGTCTTTCGCCTTAACCGCCCTGACAGACTCCACAACAGGCTCAGCCTTCATAACAAGGCCGTGACCGCCTCCGTACTGACAGTCGTCAGTGGAGCGGTGCTTATCGTATGCGCATTCTCTTATGTCAACGGGGTTTATTTCAAGAATCCCTTTGTCTGCCGCCTTGGAGACAACTCCGAAAGCGAGGGCGGATTCAAACATTTTCGGGAAGATTGTGAGGATGTTATATCTCTTCACTTACAAGTCCTGCTCTGTCGACGGTGATCCGTCTGTTTGCCGTGTCTATCTTAAGCACGTGATGTTCGTTGTTGGAGATCATCCAGCTTTTCTCACCTTCGGTGATAATGAAAACATCATTGCTGCCTGTTTCAAGATAATCTGTGAGCCTGCCTATGTAGTTTCCGTTCTCGTCAACCACTTCGGCGTTTTCGATTTTATGCCAGTAGATGTTGCCCTCGTCCTCCTCAGGCAGAACATCCTCAGGAATTACGACCTCCAGCCCTTTGAGAGCATGAGCCTTTTCCTTTGTATCGATATTTTTGAGCTGCACGAGTATGGCGTTGCCGTGCTCCTGCAGATATTCTATTTCGTATGAGCCTTTTATGGCTCCGTTTTTCGCGGTTATGAGATATTCCATGTCCGCGTAAACCTGCGGGTTGTCTGTGTTGGGTGCTATCTTAACTGTTCCGTCCAGTCCATGCGAACCGGTTATGAACCCGACTCTTACAAAATTCATTATTAACCTTGGAAATATAAAAGACTTTAGTTTCTCAAAAGAGGAAGCCGCTTAACTTAAGGAAAAAAATTCAGCCGGAGGTTTCTCCGGCTGAATTACCGGTTTTCTTCAAATGCTGTAATCTCTTTTTTCCGTATGTCCCGCCGACAGTCCGGATGAAAGAGAAATTCGGTGTTAATCTTCGAGGATTTCAAGAACCACTTTTTTGCCTGCCTTAACACCAGAGGCGTTAAGGATTGTTCTTATGGCTTTTGCGGTTCTGCCCTGCTTTCCGATTACCTTGCCGAGGTCGCCGTTATCCACGCGAAGTTCAATGATAGAAGCTTTTTCCCCTTCAACTTCTTCGATTCTGACGGCGTCCGGTTTGTCCACGAGCGATTTGACGATGAATTCTACGAGTTCCTTCACGGCTTCACCTCTTCTGATATAAATTTACTCAGGCACCGGTTTCGTGGAATTTTTTTATAATGCCTTCTTTTGAAAGAAGATTTTTAGCTGTGTCAGTGGGCACTGCGCCGACTTTAAGCCATTTTATGGCTTTTTCTTCATCAATTTTCACTTCTGCGGGTTCTGTGATAGGGTTGTAGTACCCAAGAATTTCGATGAAGTTTCCGTCTCTTCTTTCTCTGCTGTCTGCCACTACTATTCTGTAGAAAGGTCTTTTTTTGCGACCCATTCTCATGAGTCTGATCTTTGTTGCCACTAGATGTACCTCCGTGATTTACATATTTTTAAAAATATCTTTCATATTCATTTTGCTCAGGTCTTTGCCGGAGCCTAATTTTTGCTTCATGCGCTTCATCATTTTATTCATCTGCTCAAGCTGGGTGCAGAGTTTGTTGATTTCGTTGACAGATGAACCGCTTCCCCTTGCAATACGCTTTTTCCTGCTGGAATTGAGGATTTTTGCGTTTTTGCGTTCCAGTGGTGTCATAGACTGGATGATGGCTTCGATACGCTTAATCTGTTTTTCGTCCACATTCATCGGACCCGCAGCCGAGAGTCCGGGTATGAGCCGCATAATGCTTTCGAGGGAGCCCATACGTTTTATCATCTTAAACTGCTTCAGCATATCTTCAAAATCCATCCCTTTTTTCTGGATCTTGCTTGCGAGATCATCCGCCTCGTCAGGGTCTATGGCATCCTGAGCTCTTTCAACAAGGGAGATAACATCGCCCATGCCGAGTATTCTGGATGCCATTCTGTCCGGATAGAACTGTTCAAAGTCTTCCAGCTTTTCGCCAATGGCTATGAATTTAAGGGGCTTGCCCGTAACTTCCTTGATAGAGAGCGCGGCGCCGCCTCTTGCGTCACCGTCCATTTTGGTGAGGATTATGCCTGTCGCGTCAAGTTTGTCGTTGAATGTCTTGGCAACTGTCACAGCGTCCTGACCGGTCATGGCATCTGCAACGAAAAGGATTTCGTCCGGATTAACCGCGTCTTTTGTTCTCACAAGCTCGTCCATGAGGGTTTCATCAATATGAAGACGGCCTGCGGTGTCTATGATCATAAGATCTTTTGCTGTCTTTTTTGCGTAGGCGAGGGCATCCGAAGCTATCTTCACCACGTCTTTAGTGCTTCTGTCAGTATAAACATCAGCCTTGATCTGCCTGCCCAGAACTTCAAGCTGGTCTATGGCTGCGGGTCTGTAAACATCCGCCGCAACAAGAAGAACCGACTTGCCGCTTTTCATAAAGAAACGTGCCAGCTTGCCGGAGGTTGTTGTTTTACCCGCACCCTGCAAACCTGCCATCATTATTATTGTGGGCGGTTTAGAGTTAAGGTTTATTTTAGCGGCAGGGTCATCGCCGCCCAGAACATTAACCAGCTCGTCGTGGACTATCTTTATGAAAACCTGATCGGGGGTGAGGCTTTTCAGAACCTTTTCACCAAGGGCTTTTTCACGGACATTTTCTATGAATCTCTTAACGACCTTGAAGTTAACATCAGCTTCCAGAAGGGCGATACGCACCTGCTTCAGAGCTTCCTGTATGTTCTCCTCAGATATACGGATCTGCTTGCGCATACCCTTGAATACCGCGTTGAGTTTTTCATTCAAAGTGTTGAACATTGTCCGTTTTTACCTTCCTGATGCTTAAGGGCGTAAAAATACGCACCTTCCCCGTGTGTATGCGGGAACTAAAATTTATATGTGAAAGGGGCGTGTCTGTCAACCGCTTTTTATGCCGCCCTTTTCAGAGCGGCATTTGCGGTTAAGCGGCGGGTTTACTCTTTATTTATGATCGCCTCGGCTCTGATGAGCGCCTTGGAGATGTGATCTGTTACGTTTTCAGCACCTATTTCATCAAGAAAGCCGAACTTTCTCAGAGCCTTGTAAGGTTGCTCCTGAACGCCGGAGAGAACGAGGGGGACATTGTTATTCATGCATTTATGATGAAACTCCTCAAGGGCATGTATTCCTGTGGCATCAATGGCCGGAACCTTACGCATCCTCAGTATGAATACCTTGGGCGACTTCTGGAGATAGGCGAGCATCCCCGCCAGTCTGTCCGCCACACCGAAGAAAAACGGGCCGTCTATTTCGTATATCTCAACACCCTTAGGAACGTTGTAGAGAGATATTCTGTCCGGATCGTTTTTATTTTCCGCCGCATCTTCTCCGGTGAGATAGTCAACATGGGTTACGTCGCTCATGCGCTTCATAAAAAGGAGAGCAGCCAGAACAACGCCGACCTGCACGGCAACGGTGAGATCCACGAGAACAGTGAGAAGAAATGTCAGCACAAGCACGCCGCTGTCGCTTTTCGGTGCGTTGAGCAGCCTGCGGAAGCTCTTAAGCTCGCTCATATCCCACGCCACAACAAACAGAACTCCGGAGAGAGCGGCAAGGGGGATTCTTTCCGCAACGCCGGATAGAAACAGGATAAAAATAAGCACCGTAAGAGCGTGGATTAAACCGGAAACAGGAGTTCTGGCTCCGGTTTTGATGTTTGTGGCCGTTCTGGCTATTGCGCCCGTGGCGGGCATTCCGCCGAAGAATGCGGACATTATGTTCGCGGTTCCCTGCGCCACAAGCTCAGTGTTTGACCTGTGTCTGCTCCCTGTCATACCGTCTGCAACCACTGCGGAAAGGAGTGACTCAATCCCTGCCAGAAGAGCTATGGTTATGGCATCGGGGAACACCGCACGGACTTTTTCAAGGCTCCATGCGGGCAGCTGCGGCATAGGGAAGCCGGAGGGGAGTGTGCCGAAGCGGTCGCCTACGGTTTCGGCGGGAATGCCGAATATCCATGCTGCGGCGGTGAGTGTGAAAATTGCTGCAACATGGGCGGGAATTTTCGGGGCAAACCTGCGGACAGAAACAATGATTGCCACTGTCGCAATGCCCACTGCCGTTGCCGCTGGGCTGAATGTGTTGAAATTGATGAAATATTCCATCCATTTTTCATGGAACTCAGGCGGCAGCTTTTCAATGGAGAGTCCGAAGAAGTCCTTGACCTGAGTGGAGAAAATCACCAGTGCTATGCCTGCGGTGAAGCCTGTTGTGACCGGGTAAGGGATAAACTTGATGTATGACCCCACCCTGATAAGCCCCAATATAATAAGGAGTATTCCCGCTATTATAGTGGCGAGTATCAGCCCGTCGTAGCCGTGTTTCTCTATCACGGCATAAATAATAATGACAAACGCTCCGGTAGGGCCGCCTATCTGATAGCGGCTGCCGCCCAGAAGCGAGATGAAAAAACCTGCGATAACTGCGGTAAAGAGCCCTTTATCGGGCGTGGTTCCGCTGGCGATTGCAAACGCCATGGCAAGGGGGATCGCAACGATGCCTACAGTGAGACCGGAGAAGAAATCCCGTCTCAGTGTCTCTGCGCCGTAACCTTTCTTAAGTTCGGTGAGCAGACTGGGTTTGAGTGATGTACTGTCCATACCTGCACCTTAAGTTGTATTATAAGTTGAGAAGCATACTCCTCATTATCCGAAACTGCAATATTTCTTAAAGAGTATAATCTCAAAACACCCCTTGAAAAAGACAACTTGAGTATTATTTTTATACCCATGAGAAAGTTTATATTTTTACCGATATTCTTAATGCTTCTGTCGTGCGCTCCCAGAGAGCCTGAAATGATAAGTAAGGGAGCGGTTTATGATATTCCCGGCTTCGCTCTGAAGCTTGAGGAAGAGGTTCTCAGTGTGAGGAACACCTATTTCGAGAAGGTTTCACGCCTTCAGGTAAGTGCTGAATATATAAAGGATGATGCCGTCATCGGCTCTTTTGCCAGTGTGGGTCTTGCACTGGAGCCCGGAGATGAGAGAGCATATAAGCTTGTGATTCCTCAGGGCACGGAAAAAGTTAAGGTAACCTACAGGGAATACCCCTATTCAGAAAGCGATACGGCGATGTTCATAGCCAACACAGGCAAGCTTGGCAAAACAGGCGCAGTTTATTTTTTGCTTAACGAATAATCAATTTTTTAAGTTCTGTTTTTAGTCAGTTAGTGGTTATTTTTTAATCACTCGTTTTGCGTCATTATTTTTCAATAATCAGTAAACCATTCCTGCTAATCGTAAAACCATTCTTGGCACATCTGTTGCTTCCTTAAAAACATCACCGGAATAAGGAGGAGTTTTTATGAAGCTGATAAAAGCGATCATCAAGCCTCACATGCTTGAAGAAGTTAAGGAAGCTCTCGCTGAGCTTGGAATCACGGGTATGACCGTATACGAAGTTAAAGGCTACGGCAGACAGAAAGGGCACAACGAACTTTACAGAGGCGCGGAATACCGCATAGACTTCGTTCCCAAAATCATGATGGAAGTAGTGGTTTCCTCCGACATCGCGGCGAAGGTCGTAAAAACCATAAACGATTCAGCTAAAACAGGCAAAATCGGTGACGGCAAAATATTCGTAATCCCTGTTGAGGAATCCGTGAGGATCAGAACAGGCGAAACAGGAATAGAGTCGCTTTAATCCGGCTATACAGGTGCAAGGAGGATATATGAAAAAAATTATTATAATGCTCGGACTTATGCTTATGGCAGCGTCCGGCTTCGCTGATGACGAACCCCTGACTCTTGAAGGGGTTCAGGCTTCCGTTGATGCCGTTCAGGCAAATGCGGACTGGCTCTGGACACTTATTGCAGCATTCATGGTCTTTTTTATGCAGCTTGGTTTCGCAATGGTCGAGACAGGCTTCACCAGAGCAAAAAACGCAGTTAACATAATAATGAAAAACCTTATGGACTTTTCGATGGGCGCGATCGGATACTGGGCTGTAGGTTTCGGTCTTATGTTCGGCGCTACCACAACAGGCTTTTTCGGTACGGAAGGTTTCTTCCTTTCAAACTGGGATATGCAGGACAACTGGACACTGGCTTTCTGGATTTTCCAGACAGTTTTCTGCGCCACAGCGGCTACAATAGTTTCAGGAGCTATGGCAGAGAGAACTAACCTTAAGGCTTATCTTCTTTTCAGCCTTGTTATGACAACGATTATCTACCCCATAGCAGGAAGCTGGTACTGGGGTTCACTTTTCCACGGCGAAGGCTGGATAGAGGCTTTCGGCTTTATAGATTTCGCAGGCTCCACGGTTGTTCACTCAGTGGGCGGCTGGGCAGCGCTTGCGGGTGCTATAGTTGTGGGACCCAGGCTCGGTAAATACGCCAAAGACGGTTCCGTCAGAGCCATCCCCGGACACAACATACCCCTTGCAACAATAGGCGTTTTCATACTCTGGTTCGGCTGGTACGGGTTCAACGTCGGTTCTGAAACTGCTGCAGACACGGCTCTGCCTCTCATCGCGGTCAACACCACACTTGCTCCGGCGGCAGGCGTTCTTGTGGCTCTTTTCACAACTGTAATCCTTTACAAAAAGTTTGATGCGGGCATGTCTCTCAACGGCGCTCTTGCTGGTCTTGTAGGTATTACCGCAGGCTGCGCAAACGTCACACCGGCTTTTGCGGTGCTCATCGGCGCTATCGCGGGTTTTCTGGTTGTGTTCAGCGTAATATTCTTCGATAAAATCAGAGTTGACGACCCGGTGGGTGCAATTTCCGTTCACGGCGTATGCGGTGTATGGGGAACCCTCGCTGCCGGTCTCTTTAACTATGACTTCGAAGCAGGCGGACTCAGCCCAGTTATACTGCCTCAGATCATCGGTATAGTTGCGGCATTCGTATGGGCATTCGGCGTATCCTTCATCGCTTTCAAAATCATCAATATCTTCATCAAAATCAGAGTTTCCGAAACAGAAGAGCTTGAGGGTCTTGATAAGCACGAACACGGTGTGGATGCTTACCCCGAATATGCCAAATCACTTATAAAATAACAGAATAATATAGAATAGTCTGCCTGAGGGCAGACTACCTGACCGTTACATTGCCCTCTTTCCGCCACGGGAAGAGGGCTTTTTTAGTTTTCTAAGCAGAGGGGAGAATGATTGTGAACGAAGCGCCGGAATCCGAGTTTTCAGCACTCAGCCTGCCGTGCATTTTGTTTTCGATTATGGTTTTTGAAAGGTAGAGGCCTATGCCTGTTCCGTTATCATTTTTTGTGGTGAAATAGGGTTTGAAGAGTTTTTTCATCGCATCCGTGCTTATCCCCATGCCGTTGTCTTTTACGCTGAGGGTGCAGTTTTTATCTGTGCATGAAATATTTATTTCGATTATTCCCTGTCCGGTTCTGAATTTTTCATCTTCTTCCCGCCTGTGGATTATTGCATCCTTGGCGTTCACCACGAGATTGAGGATAACCTGCTTAAACTCGTTTCTGTAGCCCAGTATCTCCCCGCAGTTTTCTCCCGCACTGAGCCTGACATCTATATTGCAGGCTTTGAGCTGAGGATTGATCAGAGACACTATCTCTTCAACAGCGGGCATCACGCTGAACCTGCTGGGTGTCTTCTGCGGGATGAAGAAACGTCTGAAATCATCCACTGTCGTGCTCATAAACAGAATCTGTGAGTTGATTGAGTCTATGTGTTCCTCAACGGCTGCCGAATCGAGGTCTCCGTGGTCAAAGTCATCGCCTATGGTCTGGGCTATGATGGCAAGGTTGTTCAGCGGCTGCTTCCACTGGTGGGCTATAACACCCAGCATTTCACCCATTGCAGCCATTTTTGACTGCTGTATAAGAAGCTTTTCCTGCTTTTTCTGTTTCTTTTTCAGCTCTTTTGTTTTGGTGACATCCTCAAAGAACAGAAAGAATATCCCGGTGCTGTTCTCCGGCGCTGAAATGCGTACTTTTAGGTGCAGTTTTCTGCCCTCAGTGTCAAAGGCTTTCAGCTTTGCTTTGCCTTTTTCAGGTTCTTTGAGGAGTGCCTTGAGGACAGCAGCGCTTCTCCGTGAGAGGAAACTGCTGATATTGTCGAATGAAAGCGGATCTGCTTCCTGAGCGAAGATTTCGCGGAAGCTGCGGCTTGCACGGAGGATGTGCCCCCTTTTATCCAGAATACAGAACGCAGGGCTGAAGAGACGGAAATATTCATCCGCTACAGTCGCTGTAAAAGTGTCTGTCATATTTTCTGAATATCTGGAACTGGTTGCGTCCGTGTTGCTTTTCAATTAATGCTCCGCTTGGTATCGGATAGTTAGATACATGCTAACTTATTATTTGTAAATATCATATATTCAGTTTAGCAATATAGCGCAAAGTGCAAAATTAGCCAGAATATAATTATTTGTTTCGAAAAAAAGTCATATATGACTTATTGATATAAAATAACTTGACACGATATGACTAAGATATATTTTGTATATTGTTAAAACACTTTACCTATGGAGGTGGAAAAATGCTTAAAAAACGCGATGAACTTTTCTTTTCTCCCTTCAGAAGCCTTCTGGATCTCAACAGGGAGATGGGCAGATTTATGGACAGGTTCGGTGACGGTGAGTCTATGCCCGGCGGGTTCAGGCCTGATGTTGACATTGTTGAAAAAAACGGACAGTTGGTTGTGACCGCAGACCTTCCCGGAATGGAAGAGAAGGATATTGAAGTCACCATTAATGATGGTATTCTTGCCGTCAGGGGTGAGAGGACAGAGGAAAAAGAGGAAACCGAAAAAGGGTTCCACAGACGTGAAAGAGTTTTCGGCAGATTTGTCAGACAGTTTGCCCTGCCCAAGGGTACGGACGCTGAAAATGTCAAAGCTGTGTTTAAAAACGGCGTACTCGAAGTCAGGATTCCTCTGAAATCAGTAATCGAAGAAAAGAAAATACAGATCGAATCTAAGTAAACCAAATAAGCCCCCGTTTCCGGGGGCTTTCTGATGTCTGCTCAAATGATTAAAAACCGGAGACTGCCGCGCAGCTTTGCTTCCCGCAGTAACGACCGCTGTCATTGCGAACGAAGTGAAGCAGTCTCCTCCATACTTATTTTATGCCTGTTTTTCCGCAGGCTTTCTTTTAGCTCTCGGTTTTTTCTCCGCAGGAGCCGCAGTTTCCTCAGCGGGTTTAGGCGGAGCGGGAAGCAGGGCAAGTTCCGCCACCTCCTCGAACTTCTCCACCGGGACTATCTCAAGGGAGCTTTTCACATATTTAGGCATGGTGGTAATATCCTTCTCGTTCTTTTTGGGGATAATTACCTTGGTGATACCGTGCCTTTTAGCGGCGAGAAGCTTTTCCTTAAGCCCGCCTATTGGCAGCACCTTGCCGGTGATCGTTATCTCACCGGTCATTGCGACCGATTTGTTTACAGGTCTGCCTGTCAGCGCAGAGAGGAGGGCTGTTCCCATTGTAATCCCCGCGGAGGGGCCGTCCTTGGGGATGGCTCCGGCAGGGACATGCACGTGGATGTCAAACTTGTTGAAATCCTCCGGGTCAATACCGTATCCGGAGGCGATTGTGCGTACATAAGTATATGCCGCGCGTGAGGATTCCTTCATAACATCGCCAAGCTGCCCTGTCACAAGCAGGTTCCCTTTGCCCTGATATTTGGTGCACTCTATGAAGAGGACATCACCGCCTACGGGTGTCCATGCAAGGCCTGTTGCCGTGCCGACTTCGTTATCCTTAAGCTCATCCTCACCGAGGTATTTCACAGTGCCGAGGAATTTTTCGGCAAGCTTCGGCGTAATCTGGAAGCTGCTGCCGTTTCCTTCCACAATTTTGCGGCCAACCTTGCGGCAAACTGTTCCTATGCTGCGTTCAAGATTCCTCAGGCCGGATTCGCGGGTGTAGCTTTTTATTATGTGCATCACAGCGGCTTTTGAGAACTTTATCTGCTCCGGAGTGAGGCCGTTCTCTTTTATCTGTCTGGGGATGAGGTACTTTTCTGTTATTTTCAGTTTTTCTTCCTCTGTGTAGCCGGGAAGCTGGATTATCTCCATCCTGTCACGCAGGGCGTGGGGAATCGGGTCAAGGTAGTTCGCAGTGGTGATGAACAGCACCTTGGAGAGATCAAAAGGCACTCCGAGGAAATGATCCACAAAGTTGACATTCTGCACCGGGTCAAGGACTTCAAGGAGGGCTGATGCCGGGTCTCCTCTGAAATCGCTGCCGAGCTTATCTATCTCATCCAGCATGATAAGCGGGTTGTTGGTTCCTGCGGTTTTCATGCTCTGTATTATCTTTCCGGGCAGAGCGCCGATGTATGTTCTTCTGTGGCCTCTGATCTCCGCTTCGTCTCTCATCCCGCCGAGGCTCATGCGGACATATTCCCTGCCCATAGCGCTGGCGATTGATTTTCCGAGAGATGTTTTACCAACCCCCGGAGGGCCCACAAAGCAGAGTATGGGGCTTTTCATATCTTTTTTCAGCTTGCGCAGAGCGAGGAAGTCCAGAATACGCTCCTTCACCTCTTCCAGTCCGAAATGGTCGTCATTGAGTATTTTTTTGGCGGTTTTGAGATCCAGCTTCTCTTTGCTTGCCTTGCTCCAAGGAAGCTCCACAAGCCAGTCGAGGAAGGTTCTAGCCACTGTCGATTCTGCCGAATCAGGGTGCATACGGGCGAGACGCTTAAGCTGCTTGTCTGCTTCCTCTGCTATTTCCTTCGGCATTTTGGCTTTTTTGATCTTCTTTTCGTATTCTTCTATCTCGATCTGGAAATCGTCCTCTTCGCCGAGCTCTTTCTTGATCGCCTTAAGCTGTTCGCGGAGGAAATATTCCTTCTGGCTTTTGTCTATCTCGCCGCGCGCCTCGTTCATTATCTTCTGCTGAACCTCAAGGATAGAGATCTCGCGGGTGAGGAACTCGCTGACTTTTTTCAGGCGCTCTATGGTGTCGTCCTCTTCCAGAACCTCCTGCGCCTCTTCCATTTTGAGTCCGAGGTTGGAGACTATGATGTCGGCGAGCTTGCCTGCATCGTCTATTGTCTCGATAACGGCGAGGAGATCGGGCAGCATGGGCTTTCCGAGGCTTACTGCGTTATGAAGCTGTTCCTTAACGTGCCTGATGAGCGCTTCCGATGCGAGGTTGTCTTCCCCCGGTTCCTCATTGAATGTGCTCACCTTCACCTTGGCGAAGGGCTTCATCTGTATGTATTCTTCTATTGTCGCTCTTTTAACGCCCTGAACAAGGATCTTTATGCGCTCATCAGGCAGTTTCAGCATTCTGAGTATAACCGCCACCGTGCCTATGCGGTTTATCTCGTCCTCTGCCGGTTCCTCCTGCGAGGCATCCTTCTGGCAGGCGAGGAATATAAGCCTGTCTGCGCTGAGCGCATCATTCACTGCCGCAATGCTGCTTTCCCTGCCCACAAACAGCGGCAGAACCATATAGGGGAAAACAACTATGTCCCTTACAGGCAGCAAGGGCAATTGTTCCGGTATTTTCACATCCGATTCAAACTGTTCCACTTTACCCTCTCCTGTATCTTAATTTTCTGTTTTTTTCAGCGTAACTGTAAGAACACCGTTCTTCAGCACAGCCTGTGTGTTGTCTTTATCCACGGGGAACGGAAGCTGCATTATCCTTTTAAATGGTGCGAACTCTCTCTCCGCGCGGATGAAAAAAATCTGTTTGTCCGTACAGTATCGCTTTCTTATTCCTTCTATTATAAGAAGATTTTCGTAAAGATATACAGTAAAGTCATTAGATGTCAAACCGGGTAATTCCGCGGTAATGATAACGTCATCCCCTCTGATCATGGTGTCCAGAGGCGGTGTTCCGGTTTCCGCTATGGGGCTTTTGGTACGCTCCATAAGCTTAAGAAGCTCCTCCACCTCCTTTTTCATAAGGCCGTGGATGAATCGTATCTTTGATATAGAGTCGTTTTCACTGCTCATTGTTTCACCTTGTTCTGCAAAGAACCGACATTAAATCCATCATGGCATCTCTGGTGTCATCCCTTGAAAGGGCGAAATGGACTGTGGCCTCTATCAGGCCGTGCTTATTGCCGCAGTCAAACCTCTGCCCTTCGAAGCGGTAGCCGTAGACACCGCTTTTTTCCGCAACCGCATGTATGGCATCCGTAAGCTGGATCTCGTTCCCCGCACCTGCTGCGGTGTTTTCCAGCTCATCCATTATTTCCGGAGTCAGTATGTATCTGCCTATAATGGCAAGGTCGCTCGGCGGGTTGGTCTTTGGTTTTTCAACCATATAGCCGAGTTTGTACAGTCTTTCATCTATCTGCTTTTCAACTTTGACTATTCCGTATTTGTGGGTATCGGTGAGGGGAACCTGCATTATGGAGATCACGGGCGCCTTCACCTTGTCAAATTCCTTTGTCATTTCTCCTATGACCGATTTTTTTGAGAGAATAATGTCATCCGGCAGTATCACTGCGAAAGGGTCACGCCCCACAATATCCTTCGCGCACAGCACAGCATGCCCCAGACCTCTGGGCTCCTTCTGGCGGATATACACGACATCGCACATATCAGAGATCTTGCGCACTTCCCGGAGCAGTTCTTCCTTGCCCGCCTCAGCCAGTGCCGCCTCAAGGTTCGGGTCACGGTCAAAGTGGTCTTCCATGGATTTCTTTGTGCGTCCTGTGACAAAGATAATGCGGTCAATACCGCCGTTCAGCGCTTCTTCCACCCCGTACTGGATAAGGGGCTTATCGATCAGCGTCACCATCTCCTTGGGGATCGCCTTTGTTGCCGGCAGGAGCCTTGTTCCGAAACCTGCCACGGGGAAAACAGCGCTTTTGACTTTCATTGCATCATCCTTGATTTATTTATGAAAAATAACACCGGCGTAGCCGACAACCCTGTCATAGTCGCCGCTTACGTAACCGCTGTGGGTGTGCTCGGTGAGCTCAGTTTTTGTGCAGCCTTTCAGTTTGCAGTAACAGATGGCGGCAGCGGCGGGAACAGCCCCGCACATAGAAATATTCATCCCGGACACAGTTCTTGCAAGCGCTTTTTCATCAAGCGCGAGAACAGCTTGAAGAGCGGCAGCATCCTTCCTTTCCGTAACGGACGCATTCTCAAAATGGTTCATGTCAGAGCTTACCGCAACAAGTGTTTCATCATCGCAGACGGAAGCGAGAAGTTCCCCAAGCGCAGCGCATGTCTCCATACTCAGCCCCATTACTGTAACGGGGGTTATCCGCACATCCGGGTTTAAGTATTTCAGTATGGGGACAATAACTTCCAGAGAATGCTCATTGATATGCGCCGCTGTGTCCGCGGTACAGAGCTTGGAGGATGTTAGTTTGGAGGCTGTTGCGGCATCAATCCGCACATCGCCGAAGGGGGTTTCCCAGCTTCCTTCCGGATAAACGGAGATGCGCGCGCCCATGCCTGTGTGATTGGGGCCGACTAATATTACCTTGTCCGGGATTTTTACCATTGACGCAGTTTTGACCGCCGTTCTGCCGGAATACACCCAGCCCGCATGGGGGAGCATAACCGCCAGAGCTTCAGCGGGAGGCGCGTCTGTCAGGTTTTCTGAGATGAACCTTTTTGCTTCCTCTGAGGATGACGGGTAAAAAAGTCCTGCTACCGCAGCTTTTCTGAACATAACAGCCTGCCTGCCTTTTCATACCATAAATCCGGCAGCTTGAGGGAAAGGCTGAAATAGCTGAAATCGTTCAGCAGAATTATGCGCTTGTCTATCACCTTGTACGCCCACGGCTGCCTGTTTCTTGATATTACCAGTTCTTTAACTCTCTTGAAAGAGAACTGTTTCAGCATGGGGAATGTTTCCGCCAGTGCATTGATATGCTCGGTGTTTTTCCTTCCCACTGTTATAAGCCTGTTTCCGTGGGCACAGACCTCTATTCTGTCATTTTTGGTGAAGACCACAAAAAAATCATTCCCGAAGGCTTCACGGAGGCTGAAATCAGTATCGTACATCTGCATTTTTTCAGTTCCGCTCAGTGATTCCATGTAGCCGGTCACAATGAACGAGTTAGGGTATTCGTTCAGGAGAGTCTGGTGGGTGACGGATTCATCCTGAGTGCTTTTTATATCGTAGGAATAAACTCCCTGAGTTTTCATCAGACAGAGGTCGGTTATATTACCGTGCCCGAAGCTTTCGCCCAGTGCGGCAAGTTCGCTGCGGATTTTTCTTCCGTAGAGGAAGTTGAAGATGTTTTTCTTCATTTTCATGCAGAAATCCGCAGGCACTTCCTTCGGGTTCGGGTTTTTTCTTGCTGTGGAGTATGTTCCGCCGTGGAAAAAATGGATATTGGCGGAGGTTATGGGCGGAAACTGGTTGTTGGAGGCGATCCGCACGCTTCTTCCGGAGAACTTCACATAGTCCGCAACTTTCAGCAGGTTAGGGGTGGGGTTGAGGAAAATGAACTCGGCCATCGTCAGCTTATCGTCCTGTAGAAAGCATCGCGTTTCACAGGCTCAAGCCCCGCTGAGATTATCATATTTTTCAGTTCGTCCTCCGTGAGCCCTGCGCTGCTTGTTGCGCCGGCGGCGTGGGTAATGTTCTCTTTTATTATGGTTCCGTCAAGGTCATCCGCGCCGAAACGGAGGGCGACCTGTGCTGTCTTCTCGCCCAGCATAACCCAGTATGCTTTTATGTGGGGCACATTGTCCAGAACAAGGCGGCTGACAGCCACTGTCATGAGGTCGTCCATGCCTGTTGAGGGTTTTATATGGCTCAGGAAAGTGTTCTGCGGGTGGAAAGAAAGGGGTATAAATGCCAGAAAGCCGCCCGTTTTCTCCTGAAGTTCACGGATTTTTTCAAGATGGCGCATCTTGTCCTCTCCGGTTTCAATGTGACCGTAGAGCATGGTGGCGTTGGTGAAAATCCCTTCCCTGTGGGCTGTTTCATGCACCTCAAGCCATCTTTCCGCAGGTATTTTTTCAGGGCATATCTCTTTACGCACCCTCGGTTCAAATATCTCAGCCCCGCCGCCCGGCATCATTTCAAGCCCTGCGTTTTTGAGATTTCTCAGCACTTCAGGCAAAGAAAGCCCGGATATGGACGCAAAATAGTCTATTTCAACCGCGCTGAACCCTTTGATCGTTTTTTCGGGGAAAGCGGTTTTCAGCCCTTTTACCATATCTGTGTAGTAGCTGAATTTTTTTGAAGGGTGCAGACCGCCGACAATATGAAGCTCGCTTGCGCTCGGAGCCTTGGCGGCGACATATTTTATAATGTCATCCACATCCATGAACACGGCTGTTTCATCGCCTTCATCCTTGGCAAAGGCGCAGAAGCGGCACTTACTCACGCATATGTCAGTGTAGTTTATATGGAGGTTATTGACATAAAAAACCTTTTTGCCCCACATCTTCTGCCGGAGCATATCGGCTTTTTCGCCCGTAACCAGAAAATCTTCTTTGAAAAGATCGTACATACGGCTTAGATTTCCTTATCAGCAGATTATCTTACGGAAGAAAATAATACAGTCTGAAAATTAACACAGCTTGCCGTTTCGGGCAACCCTATTTATCTCGTCTGTATTTTATTCCCTTGCCGTACATTTCCTTCCAGACCCTGAGTCCGTCCACCTCCACAAGATCCTTTTCCCCGGAGATTTGTTCATCAATGACTGAGACAGCTTTGTCAAATTCGTCATTTTCCGCATAAGCGGCGGCAAGCCTGATTGCGTTTTCGTTATCCGGTTTCAGTGCGTAGGCCTTGCGTCCGTAGAGCACAGCCTTTGCCCCGTTCCTGAAATAGGGGTCAGGGTGGGTGGAGAGAACCCATGCAGCCTGAGAAAAGGCTTTTTCCATAGTATGATCCAGAATAATTGCCGTTTCCAGATCCCTGATTCCGTCACCGGTTTTTGAAACAGCAAAGAGCACCTGCGCCCGCAGGAAGTAGCTTTCGGCATTTTTAGGGTCAATCTGTATGGCGCGGGTCACGTCCACTATGGCCTGTTCGGGGCTTCCGGATTTCATATATGCTTTTGCCCTGCCGAGGTAAGCCTCAGCACTTTCGCCCTGAGCTTCTATTCCTCTGTTCAGGTAGAAGAATGCCTGTCTGGTGTTCCCAAGTTCGGCATATGCAAGGCCTGTCAGGGTATTTGCCCGTGCATAGGTCTTCGGTTTCTGAGTCAGCGCTTCATCAAGTTCCATGACAGCGTCATTGTATTTTCCGAGTAAGAAAAGGATTTCCCCTCTTCTGTAGTGCAGGTAGGGGGTGTTTTTATTTCTGCCCAGTGCTCTGGTGTATTCATAAAAGGCTTTGTCATATTCCTTCATGGCAAAGTAGGCATCTCCCAATAAGGTTCTGTTTTCGCCGGAATCGTGCTCCTGCACGGCTTTTTCAAAATACCCCGCAGCCAGAGCGGCATTGCCGGATGCGAGGGCTTCCTGTCCGTTTTTCTTAAACTCAACAGCGGCTTTTGGCGCACATGCTGCAAGGGCTGCCGCCGTGATCAATATATAAAGTCTCATAATATCTCCATATTCGGCTTCATTAATAATATTACCCCTTGTTCACAAATAACAGAAGTTTTTTATAAGAATTTATACAGTTAATTTCTGTAATTATTACACGCTGTAACAAGTATTGTTTGTTAAATGTTTATATTCCCTCATCGGCTAAGGAGGAATGTGATGATTCTTGAAATGGCTAAAACAGGCAGATACGGCGAGGTGACCCTTACCGAGGCGGATCTGGAGCAGATGGAGAAAAGCTTCGGCGGTAAAGTGCCCGTAACTGTGGGGCACGAGATAGCCGGAAATATGCCCGCCGCCGGATGGGTGAAAAATATCTGGGCGGAAAAAGGGGTTCTCATGGGGGAGGCGGAGCTGGGGGACTGGCTCATGGAAGCCTATGAAAAGGGGGAATACCGCAACTGGTCAATAGGCGCAAAGAGGGACGCAGACGGCAGGCTTTACCTGCACCACCTTGCGTTTCTGGGCGCTCTGCCGCCTAAGATACGCGGCCTTGAGGTTGTGGAGATGGGGGACAGCGGCGATTTCCTGACCTTTGCAGGAGCCATACCCGCTTATTTCAGCGAGCTTGAAGCACTCCGCAGGGAAAAGAGGGAGAAAAAACTCAGCGATCTCAGATGCGCATGCGAGGGGAAAATCCCCGCCGCCAAGCTGGAGCTTGTGATGGAGTTTGCGGAAAACCTTGAAGGTACTGTGAACTTCGCAGACGGTCACGAGGCGGACGCGGTGAGTGTGCTGAAGGATGTTTTTTCATCCCTGCCGGAGCCTGTGAAGGCGGGAAAAATGAGCCTGCCCGAAAGGGGCGTTTCGGCAGAGCCGAAGGGAATTTTCGGAAAAATTTAAGGAGGGGAGAAGATGGCAAAGTTTGACGGAGTAATCGACAGGCGTGACATGGGTTCCGCCGGAATAATTGACGGCCGCCACCCTGCGGTGGTGAAGGTAATGCCTTTTAAGGCGGACAACGGAAAAATCGAAGCCGGGGAGATACTTGCCCTCAATGCTGACGGCAGAGCGGACTTTTATGACGCACAGGACGAAGGCACGCTCTCTGTTCCGGTGGGGGTGAGCATCTTCACCGTTGATACGGGCAAGGACAGCCTCGGAAGTGTTCTTGTGCACGGAACGGTTATCAGGAGTGCACTGAAAAACGGCGGCGCCAAGGCTGAAACGGCTGCGGTGAAGGCGCTGGAAACAAATACGCAGATCTGGGCGTTTTAAGGAGGTTTGAAACATGCTTCAGTTTGACATAAGCAGCTTTTTTTCAAGGGATTCGCTGATAAGAACCCTTACGGACATGCCGGAGCTTAAATCTCCCGTTCTTGACTCGGTTTACAGAACGGAGAAGAGGAGAAATCACCCCCTGCCCACGGTTGCGGTGAGTGACCTCCAGCAGCCCATAACAAATATAGCGGTAAGCAGAAGAGGCTCCGCACCCACACCTCTTTACGGTGACACCGGGCAGATAACCCACATAGAGCCCCAGCCGTTCAGACCCTCAGAGAGGCTTAACGGCGTTGAGGTTAATAACTTCAAGCTCCTTGACAGGACAGGGGTTCAGCTTCTCATCAATAACAAAATCGACAGACTCAGAAGAGTTGTGCGCGCCTCCACCGAGGCACTGGCCGCTCAGAGCCTCACCGGAAAAATAAGCTACCCGATGGTTATGGACGGCGGCTACGGAACATACGAGGTGGACTTCGGCTCCACGCTCTCCTACACCCCGTCAGTCCTCTGGGACCATTCTCAGGTTGCGATCGACGACATCCTTGAAACCCTCATCGAAATGGAAGCGGACATTCAGGAAACCAGCAGATACGGCGAGGGAGTAAGGTTCTGGGCAGGCAAAAAGGCGTTTATGGCTCTTTCCAAGCTTGTTCAGGCATTCGAGGGCAGAAATGTGATCGCCTCCATGGATGAAAAATCGATCCTCATCGGCGGTTACAGGATAGAGCTGATGAACTCCGCCTACATCGACCCCGCAACCGGCAGCCCTGTTAAGGTGGTGGATGACGGAAAGCTCCTCGCTGTTGCGATGGATGCTCCCTTTGAACTCATTTACGCGGTTCTGGACGATCTGGACAGCAACCTTGTCTCAATGCCCTTTTTCGTGAAGCCCGTTGAGGACAAACGCACATCCTCAATCGAGCTTGTGGCTGAGAGCAAACCCCTCCCCGTGCCTTACACAAGGGCAATAAACTGGGCAACGGTAACGGAATAGCGCTATGGAACTGACGGTTGACGAACTGAAACAGCATATTCAGCCGGAGGACTTTGACGCGATAACAGGCGGGGATGACGCAGTGGCCGAAACCTTTCTGGAAAACGGAAGGGAGAGAGTGAAGGGGATAACAGAGGGCTACGGTGTGGACTTTGACGAATCCGACTCCGTTATACGCCTTGCCGTGGTGAAGGCAGCACTGAGCGAGCTTTATTCCTACTCGGCGGACTGGGTGACGGCGGAGCAGTACCGTGATGAGGCTGTCCTTGTGCTTAAGCCTCTCGCCCCTGCTGTTTATCCCGATGCGGCTTCGGCCCAGGGGAAAGAAAGCTGGAAAGGCTTTGACTGATAAAAGATGAGGTTTGGGAACTATGGTTTATGAAACGGCACGGATGACAGCGGAACTTCTGGAGGCTACAGGCATATTCAGGCATGTGCTTATCCACGGCGGGCCGCCTGATAAGGCGGCGGAGGATATTTTGAGGGAACCGGGAGCCGCCGTGGTTTACACAGGGGAGGAGGGGCAGCCTTCTGGAAGTGCGCTCAGGCGTGAACCGGTCTTTTCCGTGGTTCTTAAAACCTCTGCTCCGGGCAGGGGGGAGAACTCAGTGAAAACAACGGGTGAAGTTCTGGACGCGGTTTTTGGTGCATTGAGAGAACTCTCCCCTGCCTTCTGGCGGGTTTCCGGCCTCTCCTCCGGCAAGGGGGCGAACCTCTGCCGGATAGATTTCAGACTGAGACTTAAAGGATAAAAAAATGGCAATTGTTCTGAAAAATACCAACTTCGCCGTGAGCACTCTGGCATATGAACTGAACCAAACGGTGCAGCCTGCGCAGCTCACAGTCACGGATTATGCGGGCTTTTCCCAGTCAGGCAGTTTCAGGGCTGTGATATGGGGCGGAGGAACGGCTTCCCCTCTGGATGATCCTGAGCGGGAGATTGTTGAACTGGTTCCCTTCGGTTTTGAAGGCTATGAAAGCTCCTTTAACTGCTACGGCGGAAAAGAGGAGACACAGAAGCGGAACTGGCCAGCGGGCAGCCGGATAGCCCATGTGATAACCGCCGGGAAGCTGAACGAGCTTGAGGCCGAGATAGATCTCAAGGCAAATGCGGCACAGACGGAGCGCATCGGCACTGTGAGCGTGAAGGCGGCAAACTACGCCATGACAGGTGCGGAAAGGGCTGTGATGGTTAACGCCGGAATAGCAGACATAAAAATAACCCTGCCCGCGCCGGCAGCAAATGCAGGACGGGTGTTTATGATAAAGCGCATAGATGCGGGCGGAGCGGCGGTGCGTGTGTCCGCCGGTTCCGGTGAGCTCATAGATACCCAGAGTGCGGATATTCTGCTTTCCGCCCAGTGGGACAGGGTGCAGATAATCTCAAACGGCACAGACTGGTACACGGTTTAGGGGGCAGGGATGGTTTATCTTTGCGGCATACCGCTTGAGGGAATGGTGTGGACAAATGAGTTTTCGGCGGGGCTTCCCTCCGCCGTTTCCGTTCCCTGCGCGGACGGAACATCGGCAGTCTTCACTGAGGCCGGAGTGAGCTTCGGCATAGATCTCGAATCCGCAGAGGATGACGGATGGCTCAGCCCGTATGAGGCGCAGCAGCTTAAGGATGCCGCCTGCGCTGCTGGCGGGGTGTATCTGTTCTCACACAGAGGCAGGGAGTTCAGAGTCCGCTTCCGTCATGAGGATGCGCCCGCTCTGGAACTCAGACCTGTCCGCCCTGCAAGCGGCTGCGGGGAGAAGGACTGCTTTTACGGAAAAATAAAGCTGAAAACAGTTTAGGGGGAAATATGCAGACCGGGGACATAAAATTCTACCGCTCAAAAACCGTCACTGACACGGCGGAAAACGGCGGGCATATGGATATAACAAGGGAGGTTGTGAGCGGGGTGAAGTTCAATCTTTTTCCCAGAGTGACCGCCTTTGAGCGCACGAACGGAAAAACACGCCTGCGCAAGGCTTACATCGCCAACAGGGCAGCAGGGGCGGAACCCGCTTTTGATGCGGCTGTGGCGCTCACAGTGCCCAGTGCCGGGGGGGACAGGTTTTACATAAAGGCAGCATTGAACCATGCGGAGACCGAAGGGGAACTCACCGCGGAAGGCTGGACAGGCGGCGGAAGGCTGTATGCGGACATCACAGCGGGGGATGAGTCGGTTCAGGTGCTTTTTGAACACAGCGACTACGCTGTGCCCGCGGGTGCGCTTCTCATGGTCAAGGCGGATTCAGGCAGCATGTTCACCGCAAGGATAACAGGAGCGGACTGGACAGGGAATGTTGCTCTGATAGGTCTTGCCTCTCAGGCACCGGACAATTTTGCCGCATCAGAAACCCATGCGGGGGTATGCGTTGAGCTTGGAAATCTGGAAGCAAAGGCAGAAAACGTAAGCGCAGTGTCATCAGGCGGAACCTTCAGTGCGGACGGGATAATAGTTTCCAACCGCGGTGCGGCGGAGGATGAATGGACAGTTACGTTTGTTTCATCATCCGCTTTCAGTGTTTCGGGTGCGCAGGCAGGCAGTCTGCCTTCCGGAAGCATAACGGCAAACTATCAGGCTATGAATACGGCTGCGGGGGATTTCTATTTCGCCGTGCCGCATCAGAGCTGGGGCGGCTCATGGCAGGCGGGGGACAGGCTCACGTTCAGCACACGCGCCGCTGCGAAGGGTTTCTGGCTTAAGGAGATTGTACCCGCAGGAACGGAACGTGAGGCGGATAACTTCATCCGCCTTGACTGGATAACGGACTAGGCCATGTACAGGGTGGCGGGGGCGCTTGTTCCCGGAACAGACGGTTTTTCATCATCCGGCCTGAGCTTAAGCGGCGCGGTGTCTCTGCGGCTTTCTGCCGGATGCGGGTCATCATCAGATCTGAAAGGGGCTTTGTCCTCCGGCGGTTTGTCCGTGATAGCGCAGTCTGCCGGACTGGATGATTACTGTTATGTATCATGTTCATACAGTACAGACCTGAAAGGCGGGATCATCTTTTCCGGCGCAATGACTGACGCTGCTGGGGGAAACCTGAAAGCGGCAAATGCCGTCTCTGCGGGAAGCTTCCTGAAAGCGTGTCTGAGTATTTCCGGAGGGCTTTCGGGGCAGGTGAGGAGCGCAAGCACCATAGGCGATTCCGGCCTTTGCGGATTTCTGTCCCTGAGAGGCGAGATCTCCTTAAACTCTCTCAGCAGTTCGCTTTTTATCAAATCATCAGCAGATGATGACATAGGTATTATTCAGTGCTCGTTCCGCTTTATGCTGAACGGAAAGGAGCTTACAGACAAACTCGTAAGTGCTGCAATTGGTTTTTACGGCAAAGATCCTTTCCAGTCATTCAGCGCTGTTGTCACAGAGCCCGCAGAAAAGGGTTCAGAGGCGGAATTTGTCATAGAGGGCTTTTCATATTTTTTTGTGATCGAAAAAATAAAGAGAACCGGACACACGGTGAAAATCAGCGGGCGCGCTGCCGGGGTTCTGGATGAACCGCCCTATGCGGGCAGGAGAACGGTTTTCAGGACTGATTCATCCGCATCGGCTCTGGCAGGGAGCGCTGTCTGGAGTGTGCCGGATTTCTCTGTTCCGCTGATAAGGGGCAGTTTCTCAGAATCTGAGCTTCTGCGGGCGCTTGCTGATGAGTGCGGAGCATCGGTGCGCATGGGTGCGGACGGGTTTAACCGAGTTGTGAATCCGTATTCGGCGGAAAACAGCCTTCGTCCGGGCACATTTTTTGAAGCGGTGAGAACCTGCGAGCCTCCGAAATACAGCGGAATCAGGGTTGTGTCGGGCTTCTCGGCAGATCCTGTGATAGAGCCTGATGCGAAGAAGACTGCCTACGGGAATTTTGCCTCCGCATCGGTTTATGCGAACGGGGATGTGAATATAAGCACAGATGCGGCAGTTTTTAAGTCTGCCGTGCACAGGGTCACTGAATATGAAGAAAAAATCCGCTTCTCCGGCGGCGCGGGCAAGGCTTCCTACCCTGTTCTCAGACTCTTAAACGGAGCGGATGCGGCGGAAGGGCGCAGTGTTTATGTGCATGACGGAGGCAGTTTCGTCAGGAATGTCAGGTATGAAACCATCCGGCATGACTGCCTGCTGTATGAAGGGGCTGAGAAGGATGCGGTTCTGCAAGCCGAAGCGGTGAAAACCGTCTTTTGCGCAGGTTCCGGCACGGCGGTAAAGGAGTTCCGGCAGAAGCTGACAGGTGACCCGCCCGCTGCGGCAGCAAGGGCTCAGAATCTTAAACTCAGCCTCTGCGGCGGGACATATCTGGAAGTTACACACCTTTTCAGTCCGACTGCGGCTTCGGGGGATGCGCTTCTGATGCGCACATCCGCGGGCGTGGGGTACTGTGTTGCCTCATCAGTTGAGATAACATCCGCCCCGCTGAAGATAATCCAGAAAACAAAGCTTTACCTGAGGGAGGAATAAATGGCTGAGGTAACAGTTAGTTTTGTCACACCCGCAAAGGGCGGGGAGAAAACGGTAATAGAGCTGGATGAAGATATGAATCTTGATTCCTCCGGCAGTGTGAAGAAGTTTTTCCGCTACGGAGAAACGGCATATTTCAGGGCTTACTCCCCTTTGCCCGCTTCCGTGCGGGCTGTCTCATCTGACGGAACCATCACCGAGCACGGACTGGGCACGGAAACCGTGAGCGGCGAGTTCATTCCCTTCACCGAATCAGACGAGGCAGGGGCGAAATACCCCGTGAGGGAAATAGTCTCCTCCGTATGGCTTGGGAAATCCCTCGGCAATGTTAAGAAAAGCGGCGCGTACTCGGTCTCATGCGAAATTGAGCCGGATGCCGCCGGTGAGAGCGGTGTAGGGCTTCTTGAACTGACATATTCATCAGGCTTTAAAAGGTTCGGCATAACACTTCCGAAGAAAAGCAGACCTGAGTACCCCGTGCTTATTTACGTTTTTCAGGAATAGATTATGGGTTCACTCATTGTCGGCTTCGGCGCGGAAAGCAGGGAAGGGGAGCTCCTCCTGACAGAGGATTACGAACGGGGCGGAAACAAAAGCCTCTACTCAGCCGGAGAAAAGTCATACGTGCGGATATACCCCGCCGGGCTGAATGCGGAGATCACAGTCTCCGGCGGTTCGTGGAAATATGCAGCTTACGGTCTCAGCGAACTGCATATGGAGCATATCCCTTTTGCGGATCAGACCGAAGGCAGGCTGAAATATCCGGTGGTGCGGGTTCTGAATGTTTCCCGCGCGGCGGACGGCTCTTCCCCCTTTGTGGGCGGCCGTTCAGTGAGGTTCCGGGAAAACAGGCTGGACTCCGTTTCCGTTGAATATGAAACATCCTATGATCTCATCGAGATCACAGGGTTTTCCGCACGGTACGTGATTCTGAAAGCTTCCAGCGTTAAAGGGGCAGCATACTGCGTACTCGACTACACAGGGGATGAGACTGATCTCTCCTCCCGTCTGGTGATACTCACCGCGAGGGACGCTGCCTCAAGGGAGATTATTCCCCATGCGCAGGTTTTCATGAACGGCACTTTCAGAGGCGTGACAGACGGCGGCGGAATGCTGAATCTGGGCAGACTCAAAAAAGGGCAGTACAGCCTCCTTGTGCGCAAGGACGGCTATCTGGACACTGATAAGGACAATCTTAAAAATGACAGTTTCAGGATCGAATAATGGAACTGAACCTATATCTCAGCAGGGAAAACTGGCGGCCGGAGGGACTCTGCACCGTAAAAGGGCGGAGCACGGGGATTGAGTTTGATGATACGGACGGGATTCAGGGGCTGGCTTTTCCCCTGTTTATGGATGTGTACATGGATCAGGACGGCACAGCCCATGCGGATGCTATGACTGTTCTCCTCTCTGACGGAACGGAGAGTGAGGAGTTTCTCCTGCATAACCCGCCATGCGCCAAGTCGCCCCTGCGCAAGGGGGCACTGAGCTATTCCGCGGAGGAGGGGGAGCTTGTTTTCAGCTTTCCCCGACTGGCGTTCAGCGGGTTCGGCGGTTACGTGATACGTATGGGCGAAGGCTCTGTCAGCTACATTACTCCGGGGAGAATAGGGGAGATAAACCGGACTGTGCCGGAGTACACGGGTTCAAGCCCCGAAAATTTCAGGCTGATGTTCAGTGATACGGGCGTTGCTCCGGGGGAAACCGTGTCAGTGATGTTCACTCTTGCCGGAAGTGCTGAGGAGTTCATATACCGTTCGTCCGTATTCGAGACATCAGTGTGGACATCGGCAGTGATTGCCGGATGCGGCCTTTACCGTGACGGAGCTTTTTACGAAGGCGGGGAAGGAACAGAGTTTGAGCCGGAAAGGTTTGCCCATTCTGATTTCCGCTGGGCTGTGGAGTTCAGGGGGCAGCCTTATGCTCTGAAAGCGGCGGATTTCACCCGCTTCTTAATCGGCGAGCGGGCGGCAGTTGTGAAAAACGGACTGGACGGAAATGCGCAGACCACAGGCAAGGCTTCTCAGGCTTCCGCAAGGGACACCCTTGATGAGGATGACATCATCGTTCCGTTCAGGTTTTACGGAGGGGTGTGATGGAAAAATATCCTCTGCGGAACATAGGCGAGGCTGTCACAGGCACTGAGTTCAGGAAAGGGGTGATCCTCTCCGTTAATACAGAGACGGATAAGGCTGACGTGGATGCGGACTCGGCAGTTTATCAGGGTGTGCCTCTGTTTTACCGCTGCAAAGGGGACGAGGAGGCTTCTCCGGACGGCTCAGTGAAAGGCTCCGGCGGGGTATTCACAGCCGGGGATGAGGTTATCGTCTGCTTTATCGGCGGTGTGCCTCTGGTTATCGGCTTTGCAGGAGGGGCAAGGCCCTGTTTCACATACAGGGTGGCTTACCCGGCTGAGGGGGGCTGGTACATAGCGGATGATGGGGAGATAGTTCCCGGTGAATTTGTCACGGAGGCTGAGTTTGAGGACAGCTATATAAGAGTTGAGCCTCTTGCGGAGAGCGGCGGCTATGGAATCGAATCCGAAAAAGTTCAGCAGGATGTGTGCCTGAGCATAACCTCGCACAAATTCAGCCTGAACGGCGGTCTGATTTCAGCAGACAGCGAATATTACGATTTCTGCGTGTTGGACACGTGGGGAGGCTGGTTCACCCTTTTCAGCCAGTCCGCATACGCCGGATTCAGCGCTTGTTTTTATGAGCACACAGCTCAGGCAATCATAGACGGGGACAGGTGGACTGTGGAGCGCTCATACCGCTTCGGTTTCGGTTCGGAATATGACGAAACCGCCCGTTTTCGGGAGGACTGGTTTGTTTACCCGGTCTACAGCGGGGAGAAGATACGCTCATTCGGCGGATTTTACGGAGGGAGAAACAGCGGCGGCGAATTTCTTCTGGCTTCCTGCGTAACCGGAACAGAGACGGAGGACAGCGGATTTGCGGTGTATCTCTGCGGCAGGGAAGGGCTGAGAAAGCATGTTTTTCCGTGCTCAGATGGAACTGTAGATCTCGGTATGGGTGCTGCGGCAGTGGAAGTTGTTCTTATTAAAGCAAAAAACGGGGGAGGACGTAATGATATGGAAGAATCTTAAGTATTTTACCGAGAACGAAAAATGGGGAAAAGCAGAGAGGATGAACCCTGCGTTGCTCCTGCTCCTTGACAGGCTCAGGGAGAAGGTGGGCAGGCCGTTTGTAATCCACTGCGGCTATGAGGAAGGGGGGCACGCTTCCGGCAGCAGACACTACAAAGGTGATGCCGCGGATTTCCATATCGAAGGGATGAAGTTTCCTGAGGCCGTGGACAGCCTTCTCAAAGCACTGCACGGGACAGAGATTCTGGGGCAGGTGAGTGCGGCTTATGTGGGGCTTGGGATTTATCCAGACTGGAACACGCCGGGCTTCCATCTTGATATAAGGGGCTATTCCGCCCGCTGGGGCAGGATAGGCGGGGAATATGTGAGTTTTGAAAAAGCGTATAAACACGCGGGAGGGGGAAAATGATTCCAATACTGGTTAAGATGTTTTCGGGCGCAATGCTCGGTGTGGCAAAGGCTTTTCTTACGGAAAAAATAATTACTCTGGTTGTGATCGAGGTGCTTAAGGAGCTTGCCGCCTCAACAAAAACTACAATCGATGACCGCATAGTGAATGAGGTTGCCGCTTCACTTGGAATGGTGGATCTCGGCGAAGTTAAAAAGAAGCTTTAAGGGGGGACAGCATGGGGAAGAGAAAAACATCGGCTGAGATACTGAACAGCGTTTTTGATTCTGCTGATCAGCGTCTTAAGGCAAAATATAAAACAGAGGATGAGGTGCTGAATCTCGTTTTTGACAGTCAGTCGGGCAGACTGAAGGTTAATCTGGAGGGTGTTGCGGCGGCGGGGAGTACGCCGTATTCCAACCCGCTTGAAGGTTACGCATCAATAGATCCTGCGGGCGCATTGGGCGGCGGACTGCTGTTCGGTAATCTGAGCGGAACAGGAAAATGGGGAGGCGGAGTGCTTGCACCTAATGGGAAGATATACTGTATGCCTATGAACGCATCGCAGATATTAGTCATAGATCCTTCCGATAATACAACGGAGCTTCTGGGCAATTTCTCCGGTTCAAACAAGTGGCTCGGCGGTGTGCTTGCTCCGAACGGAAAAATATACTGCGTTCCTTATAACCACGCACAAATTCTCGTTATAGATCCAGCAACAAACACTACAGAGCTAATAGGCAGCTTTGGAGGAACCACAAACAAATGGGCAGGTGCCGTACTCGCACCAAGCGGGAAGATATACTGCATTCCTTTGACTGCTTCACAGATATTGATCATAGATCCTGCTACACATACTACGGAACTCATAGGCGACCTAGGCAGTACCGCAAACAAATGGTACGGCGGGGTGCTCGCACCGAACGGAAAAATATACTGCGTACCTTTCGGTGCATCGCAGATATTAGTTATAGACCCTTCCGGTAACACAACGGAATTCATAGGCAGCTACGATGGTGCAATAGGGTGGCGGAGCGGTGCACTCGCCCCCAATGGGAAGATATACTGTGCGCCTTATACTCACTCCCAAATCCTTGTCATAGACCCGGTGACAAACACAACGGAGCTTCTGGGTAATTTCCCTGAATCAAGCAAGTGGACAGGCGCTTTACTCGCACCGAACGGAAAGATATACTGCGTTCCTCTCGGTGCATCGCAGATACTTGCTATAGAACCTTCTGACAATACTATAGAGCTTATCGGAAATTTCACGGGTACAAATAAATGGCTCGGCGGAGTGCTCGCTCCGAACGGAAACATATACTGTATGCCTTTCGCCAATTCTAAAATCCTTGGAATCGCATACGGAGCATACGGTAATCAGTGGTGGGCGCTGAGCGCTTATACTAACAAGCTTTAAGGGGGCGGATGATGGAAGCTTTTGAAAAATGGCTTGAGAGCCTTGCGGCCTCAATGACGGATGAAGAGATAAACGGGGCAATTGCGGCGCATCTTACGGCATATGACGATGACGGGAACATCGTTTATGAGCCTTCGGCAGAGGATATTGAGGCAGTGCGAATCAGACATTATGCCGCTCTCCGCAGAGGGGCATATGGTTCATGGCAGGAACAGCTTGATATGCAGTATGCCGGAACATGGGAAAGTCACGTGGCGGAAGTGAAGGCGAGATTCGGGAAAGGTTCGGAATAATTCGGAACTGTTCAGAAGGGTTTCGAATGTCTGTTTTTTGCCGTGGTCAATGTAGTCAGATGTAGTCATTTAATGAAAAAAGGGTTTCAAAGAAAAAATCTCTGAAACCCTTTATTTATAGTGCCGGGGGGGGGACTCGAACCCCCACAGGATTAACTCCCACAGGATCCTTAGTCCTGCGTGTCTACCAATTCCACCACCTCGGCGAGTTATAATCTCTCAAGCGAGAACGAATTTTTATCAGCTTTATCCTTTCGTGTCAACAATAAAATTTAAAAAAAATTTCAAATGTTTAAAGCGTCTTTTTTATTAACAGACTTAACAAAAAACCCCGCCTGAAAAGCGGGGTCATAGCTCTTATTTTCTGTTCATTTTTGAGGCAAGGTGTTTGCCGTATTCCTTATCCTCATGCATAATATGGTTTTTCAGCCAGTCCTGCAGGAAGCTCATCAGATTGAAGCCTATCACCTCTTTTCCTTTTTTGTAGTTCTCAAGGAACTGCCCGACAGCATCTTTCAGCTTATCGTGGGATTTTATGTGGTTTGCGCTATGGGGAAAGCCGTGTGCCCGGAAGGCTTTTTCCTCTGAGTCAAAGTGGTAGACAGTGTATTCCACAAGCTCGTTAAGGGTGCGTTCAAGCATCTGTTTGCCTTTGTTTTCTCTTATGGCGTTGTAGAGGTTATTTATAATGCCTACAAGCTTTTTATGCTGCTCATCAAACTGGTGTACACCTGTTTCAAGTGCTGTTGACCATTTAATAAACTCATCCCCGCCGGATGTCTTGAAGCCTGATACGCTGCCTGCAAGGCCTTTGGTTACGTCAAGGAGGTTGCCGCCTGCTATGACTGACTCATTAGCCATATGAAGAATGCTGGCGGACATATCAGAGATTTCCACTGTACTGCCTGAAACTTCGCTGAGGGCGAGGTTTTCCTCCTCCATGGCGCGCACAATGCCGTTAAGCTGGCTTGTGAGTTCGTTTATGCTGTCTGCTATTATGTTGATGGAGTTGACCGATTCTCCGGAAAACTCTATGCCTTTCTCAACATTTTCAACACCTTCCTGAACCTTGCCGAAAACATCGTTTATCTTGTACTGGAGCTCTCTGATAACCGCGCCTATCTGCTCTGTGGAGTCGGTGGTTTTACCGGCAAGTTTGCGCACTTCGTCTGCAACAACTGCGAAGCCTCTGCCGTGTTCACCTGCTCTGGCGGCTTCGATTGCGGCGTTGAGGGCAAGAAGGTTTGTCTGGTCTGCTATTTCCTTGATGGAGACGACAATATTCTCTATTTTCTCGGACTGCTTGAGGAACTCCTCCACAACTGCCGAGATTGAGGAGATGCTTGAGGATATGTTTTCCATACTTTTGCGGTTGCTGGTGATTATGCCGATGCCGGTTTTCACCCTCTCACTGCAGTCCTCCACAAGCTCAAAGGATACTTTGCATGTGGAAAGAACGCTCTGTCCTGTGGAGGTGAGCTCTTCTGCGGCGCTGGAGACGTTGTTTACGTTGTCATTTATGATGTTTATCTGTCCGTTTACTTCGGCGTTTACAGATGAGAGATTGTCAGCGAGGCTTCTTATGTTGTTTGCGGCGTGATAAAACTCTGAGATAGTGCTGTCCAGCTTATCCAGAAGTTCGTTGAGCCCTATGCCCAGTTCCTTCATTTCGCCTGTGCATTCGTTGATGGGCACTCTCCTGGTAAGATCCCCGCCGAGGGCCGCCTTAAGAGTGAGGCCGAATTCCCGGACACCGCTGCTTACCCGCCTGAATGCCGTAAAAGGGATCACAAATGCGAGAACAAGTGTGGTGAGAATGCATATGACTGAGATTGTAAGCCCTGTTGAAGCAAGCTCAAGTGCATGAGTACTATCTTCGCCGCCGGGCATTATCTGCCTGAAAAAAAAGTAGTTTTTGATTCCGATGAAACCTGCCGTCATGCCGGGTACAGCGGCCATAATGATAAGTAGAACTGTCCTGATGGAAAGGCGCATAAGGTAGACCCCCGAATAATCTGCTAAGCTGAATAACCCCAGTCTGTTCAGATTGTTCTTACATCCTCTAAAAGGTAAATTAAAATAGTTCCCGACTTTTGTTTAGGCAACACAAATATTTGATAAATTGTGTTTAAAATAACCCTATCGGGATGATATATTTTCAATTGTTATGCCTAATCATAACAATTGTCAATTGAAAAAAGCGGCAAAATGCTCAGCAAAGTCAATGTAATCGTAGCTTTTGCTGTAAATTTTGTAATCTCTTATCCGGTTTTTGATGGACTGCACATCACCGGCCTTGAATATATTTGAAGGGGGGATTATCTCAGGTATTACGCCTATGTCTGAGCCGATGACCGGAACCCCGCAGGAGAACATCTCCATCCCTACGCGGCAGACAGCCTCGGAGCCGAGGGAGGGTATAACGCCCAGATCCATGGCACTTATGACATCAGCCACATCGTCTCTTTTGCCCGTAACGGCGGTTATGTCTCTTATTCCTCTGTTTTCCAGCATTAATCTGATGTCGGACTCATTCATCCGGGCATCCACACCTGCCACAATGAGGCGGAGGCTGCTCATGCCCTCATTTCTAAGTTCGCCAACAGCACGGAAAAGGGATTCGTGCCCTTTAACCGTGTCGTATCTGCCGAGAATGCCAAGAACAAAGTCATTTTCACCAAAGCCGAATTCATTCCTGACTCTTTGCCTTCCTTCCTCATTGCGGCTGAAAAGTCCGGTGTCCACGCCTCCGTAGAGTGTGACAACCTTATCAGAGGGGAGTTTGAGATTTTCCAGATGAAACCTGCGCATGGACTCGGAAGATGTAACAACCTTGTCCACAGCGTTGTGGTACAGCCAGCGGGAGAGGGCATTCGCCTTGGGGGGTCTGCGGTCACCCCTCACCCTGACCAGCTTCCACTTCGGTCTTTCCCAGAAACGCACGTGAGTGAAGTAGAAGAAAAATTCGCCTCTGTGGCATACCACCACATCGGGCTTGAATTCCTTAACAGCTTTTTTGAATACCGCTGCGGACTGTGCGAGTTTCAGCGGGTTCAGGCTGTTCAGTTCTGCCTCATAGGTCTGAAGTCCTGCTTCTCCTGCCTTTATTACAGGGGGTGTGCCGGGCAGTCCGAGGACTGCTGTCCGGTGTCCCAGAGCCTCAAGTCCCAGAGAAAGCATGTGTGCATACCACGCAGTGGCGTTATACCACCGGACGTTTGTGACATTCAGAACTCTCATCAGCCGATTCTTTCCTTAATCCTGCTGATACCTGAGATACGCCGGAATATCAAATTCCTCTTCCTTGGCATCGCTTACTGTTTTGAGGGAGTGATCTCTCTCGGTAATTTTCGCAACTTTCTCCTTAAAGCTGGAAACATGCTTGGGCTGTTTATTCAGGAAGCTTTCAAGCTCAGGGCTTTTAGCCTGTTTCTTTTCCCTTTTTCCGAGACCTGTAGCAACAACCGTAACTCTGATGGAGCCGGTGAAGTTGGGGTCAATGACCACTCCTTCATAAATGTTGGCATTGTCTCCTGCGCAGTCATGTATTTTGGTGGCGATGTTCTGCACCTCGTGCATTTTAAGGTCTTTGCCGCATGCAATGTTAACAAGCAGACCCTCAGCGCCGTTTATGCTTATATCAGCGAGAAGGGGAGACTTAAGCGCGCGTTCTGCGGCTTCTATATCCCTGTTTTCGCCTGAGGCTTCACCTATGCCCATGAGAGCCATACCTTTTGACTCCATTATTGAGCGTATATCAGCGAAGTCCACGTTGATGTAGCCGTTTCCGTTGATAGAGTCACTGATACCCTGAACGCCCTGCCTGAGAACATCATCAGCCATTCTGAACGCATCCTCGAAGAGGGTGTTGTCCTTGCATTCCGCTGTGATTCTGTCATTGGGAACCACAATGTAAGTATCAACATGGTTTTTCAGGAATTCCAGCCCCTGCTCAGCATTGCTGTTTCTCTTTTTTCCTTCCCATGAGAAGGGTTTGGAAACAACAGCAACTGTGAGCGCGCCGAGTTCCTTCGCCACGCTGGCTATTACGGGAGCAGCACCTGTGCCTGTTCCGCCGCCCATTCCGGCAGCTATAAACACGAGGTCGGCTCCTCTGAGCTGTGCTTCTATAGCCTCTAAATCCTCAATGGCGGCTTTTTTACCCTGTTCGGGTATTCCACCTGCGCCGAGCCCTTTGGTCAGCGTTGTACCGAGCTGGATTTTGTTCGGAGCTTTATTGCTGCGCAGCGCCTGCTGGTCAGTATTGGCCGCGATAAATTCCACGCCTTCGATACCATGTTCGATCATGTTGTTGATTGCGTTTCCGCCTGCTCCGCCGACGCCGATCACTTTGATGCATGCGCCCTGCTTGACATCTACGAATTCAAACATACAAACCCCCTGATATGCTTAAAAGAACTCTTTTAACCATCCTTTCATTCTTTGAAAAATACTTGTAAAAACCTTGTCCTCGTTACCTTTGGAGAGCTTGGCCTCCGCCTTTCCTTTTCTGGTGGCGTATATGGCAAGCCCCACGGCAGTGGCGTATCTCGGATCTGAAACCAGATCGGTGAGTCCGCCTATATTTGTGGGTCTGCCGACCCTTACCGGCGTGTTGAAAACATTTGTGGCGAGTTCTTCTATTCCTTCAAAATTGCTTAAGCCGCCTGTAACCACTATTCCTGCACCCATTAGTTCAAGGAGCTTATGCTTCTGGAGCTCACCCTTGAACATCTGGAAGATCTCCTCGCCTCTGGCCTGAAGAATCTGTGTGAGCACGGGCTTGCTTATTTTGCGCGGCGGCCTTCCGCCCACTGTGGTAACGTTTACCATTTCGTCATCGGAAACCAGAGGCATCCAGACGCAGCCGTGCTTAATCTTAAGCCTTTCAGCCTCAGATTCCGGCGTGCTTAAGCCTATGGAGAGATCCTTGGTGAAGTGGTTGCCGCCTATCTGGAGGATTGCGGTGTGGTAAACCGCACCCTGTTTGTAGACAGCCATATCGCATGTTCCGCCGCCGCCGTCGATGAGGCATACGCCTATCTCCATTTCGTCCTCGTTGAGGACAGCTTTTGCGGAGGCGAACTGCTCAAGTATTATATCATCAACCACCAGCCCTGCCTTCTCGCAGCATTTAACAATGTTGGTGGCGGAGGAAACCTGTCCTGTCACGATATGCACATCCACTTCCAGCCTTACGCCGCTCATGCCTACGGGATATTTTATCTCTGTCTGCCCGTCCAGTATGTACTGCTGGGGGATAACATCGAGTATCTCCTCGCCGAGCTGCATGTTGTACGCAGAGGCGGATTCTATAACCCTGTCCACATCCTGCTGGGTAACTTCCTTGCTCTTAACCGCTATGGTTCCTCTGGTGTTGAAGCTCTTTATATGCCCGCTGGCAAGCCCGGCGGTAACGCTTTTTATCTCAACGCCGGACATTCTCTCAGCCTCTTCCTTGGCTTTCTGAATGCAGGCTACGGTCTCTTCTATATTGACGACCACACCCTTGCGAACGCCTTTGGACGGAACACTGCCTATTCCCAGAATGTCTATACTTCTGTCAGCGTTTTTTCTGGCAACGACGATGCAGACCTTTGTCGTTCCAAGGTCAAGCCCGACATAAATATTATTATCCTGAGACATTTTTCACCCCGTTCACGTATATTTTTCCGCGCAGCCTCATGTCGACATAATCCACCCTGGCGTACCTGCCGCTTATCCTGCTGTTGTATATTCTGAACATATCGGTGACGCTTTCGTCATAACCGCATTTGTACAGAACACCCTCCACCACAAGCTCAAAGTGCATGGGTTTCAGAAGGGCGCGGCTGCCGTGCATTTCCGGTGTTTTGTCGTATATTTTAAGGAAACTGACAAGCTGCTCTTTCTCCGTTCCCTTGTGCATGACCATTTCGCCTCCGGAACATTTATCAGGAATAAGCGTTCCGCTTGCTGCTGCAATGAAGCATTCCTTTCCTATCCTCACGGACGCGATCGGTCTCTCTTCAAAAATTATAACCTTCACCGTATCGGGGAAGATCTTTTTTATCTCAACCTTCTCCACCCAGATGTCATCTATGCGGCGGAGCTTTTTTTCCTCAAGCTCGAACATATTCTTTCCGGCAAGGCTTTTGGCGAAGGCATCCACTTTTTCTCTGTCAGTCCGGATAACACCCTGAACATTTACGGTTTTCACAAGGAAGTATTTGCTTCCGCCCGTCATTTTGACGATTCCCGCCGCTGCCCAGACAACGCCGCCTGTCAGAATTGCAAAAACCGCCGCAATAAGGGCTGCCTTAAGAAAACCGCTCTTTTTCATAGTATTACCTCAGTGCATCGCCTATCATAGCCGTTACGAGTTCCGGGAAACTTATTCCCGTTTTTGCAGCCGCCTGCGGAAGAAGGCTTGTCTCCGTGAGTCCGGGGAGAGTGTTAATCTCCAGAACCCATGGGGTTTTGCCGTCGTACATTATGTCAACCCTTCCGTAAGAAGCGCATCCCAGACTCTCAAACGCCTGTAGTGCCGTGCTTTTTATCAGTCTGTCCTCATCTTCCGTCATTTCCGTCTCAAATACATACTCGGTTGCCCCTTTGGTGTATTTGGACTGGTAGTCATAAAAGCCGGATTTTGGTCTTATCCATATTATCGGCAATACTTTAGAAGACAATATGCCTATTGTAAGTTCTTTTCCGTTTATGAACCGCTCGGCTATGACCCTTTCGTCATATTCAAACGCCTCTTTTTTCCCTTTTTCAAACTCTTCTTCTGTTCTAGCAACTGTAATGCCTATGGTTGAGCCCTGTCTGCACGGCTTTATCACGCAGGGGAGAAAGGGCGCTTTTGTATCTCTCGTAAGCTGCACATACTCAGGCGTAGGCACATTGTTCAGCGCGAAGATCACCTTGCTTAAGAGCTTGTCAAAGGCGATTGTGCTTGACTGGCTGTCAGAACCGGTGCAGGGGATGTCCATGAGTTCAAGCATTCCCTGAATGCGGCCATCCTCGCCGAATGTGCCGTGGAGGCTGTTGAAGCATACGTCAGGCTTAAGCTCAAGCAGACGTGCGGGCAGGTCATGCCCGGCATCTATGAGGGTTACGTCAGTGAACCCTGCTTCCTGTAATGCCTTTGCCGCTGCCGCTCCGCTTCTTAAGGAGACTTCCCTCTCCGCGGACAGACCGCCGTAAAGCACGGCAACCTTTTTATTTTTCATGCTTATTCTCCAGCCATGCGGCAAGCTCCCCTGAAAATCTGGTTATGCTTCCCGCCCCCTGAGTGAGTATGAGGCTGTTGTCGCAGCCTGATTCCTCAAGGTATCTGTAAATATCATCGAAAGAGGGGAGGTAGTGCACGTCTTTGAAGCCTCTCTCCTTTATCTCCTTCACAAGCGCCTGTGCGGTTATGCCCTCTATGGGTTCCTCACTGGCGGCGTATATATCTGTTATGAAGAGCCTGTCCGCATCAAAGAAGCATGTGGAAAACTCATTCATAAGCGTCTGCGTTCTGGAATATCTGTGCGGCTGGAAGACAACAACAATCCTCCTGCTGCCGTATGCCTCCCTGATGGCTTTCAGGGTGGTCTTTATCTCTGTCGGGTGGTGGCCGTAGTCGTCAAGCACTGTGCAGCAGTTGCTGTCATAGCGTACGGTGAGCCTTCTCTGCACTCCCTCGAATTCCTCAAGAGCCTTCTTGCACACACGGAAGGGTATATCAAACTCAGTCGCCACGGCGATTGCCGCCAGAGCGTTCTGCACATTGTGCTCACCGGGGAAGTTCAGGTTTATCCTTCCCATGTTTTTGCCGTGTATCACCACGCCGAAGGAAACGGCAAAGCCGTGTTTTTCAATATCCGCGCTGTGCACGTCCGCCTGAGCGGAGAGGCCGTATGTCACGAAGCGGCGGTCAATGCGTTTTATGAGCTCCGCAGTGTTCGCATCATCCAGACAAAGAACGTTCAGCCCGTAAAAAGGAACCCGTGAGGCGAAATCGCGGAAACTGTCCTTAACCTCGTCCATTGTGGCGTAGGTGTCCGTGTGTTCAAAATCTATGTTGGTGATCACCGCCACTGTGGGCTGAAGCATGAGGAAGCTTTTATCTGATTCATCCGCTTCTGCGATCATTATATTACTGTTCCCTTTGAGGGCGTTGGAGTCCCTTCTGTTGAGTATGCCGCCCACAACCACAGTCGGGTCAAGCTCTGCCTTGTTGAATATTTCAGCAACCATTGAGGTTGTGGTTGTTTTGCCGTGGCTGCCCGCAATTGCTATGGAGTATTTCATCCTCATCAGTTCAGCCAGCATCTCGCCGCGTTTTATGACGGGGATGAAGTTTTCTCTGGCGTGTATCAGTTCCGGATTGCTGCTTCTCACTGCGGAGGAATACACCACAGCGTCCGCACCGACGGCGTTTTCAGCCAGATGCCCCACGAACACTTTTATCCCCATGGCGCGGAGGCGTTTGCAGTTAGCGCTGTCCGCTATGTCTGAGCCTGTTATCTTAAAGCCCATGGAGTGCAGGATTTCGGCAAGACCGCTCATGCCTATTCCGCCAATGCCTACAAAATGTATATTACGCACTTTCCCGAATACTTCAGTCAAGTTCCATACCTCTTGCTATTATTTCAGGGCTGTTCAGATATTTTATACCCGCCAGCCTGTCTTTTACTTCCTGTTTCTGTGACCACTCAATCAGTTCTCTAAGCCTTTCCGGGTTTGCCCCGCTCTCTGTCATAACCTTTGCTATGCCGAGTTTTTCCGCAAAGAGGGCATTGTAAAGCTGGTGTTCGTCTGCTGCCTGTGCAAAGGGAACAAATACAGCCGGGCGGCGCGCGTACATGGTTTCAAAAACCGTGCCTGAGCCTGCGCGGGCTATGACCACATCCGCCTTTTCGTATTCATCAGCCACGTTTTCTATGTAGCTCCGCACATCAGCCTCTGCACCTGCATTACGGTAGTCCTCAAGTGCTTCGTCATAAAGCTTCGCACCTGCCTGATGAGTTATGCTCCATCCGGCATCTGCCAGTGCTTTTGCGGATTTCGCCATGAGCCTGTTGAGAAACCTGCTCCCCTGACTGCCGCCGAGAACCAGAATCCGCTTGGTCGGCTCAGCCTTCGGTGTGCAGGTGGCAAACTCAGCCCTTACCGGGTTGCCCGCATGCACTGTATTTCCTTTGGCTTTCAGCGTTCCCTCAAATGAGAGGAAAACCTTTTTGCTGAATACGGCGAATATTCTGTTGGTAAGACCCATCACGCTGTTCTGCTCATGCAGGTAAAGCCTTGCACCCTTAAGCACTGCGGCTATGGCGGGTGCTGCCGCGGCAAAGCCGCCTGTGAGGAGCACTGTGTCGGTCTTTTTGATTTTTTTAAGCATTCCGCAGACTTCTCTGACAAGGAGAATGACGGAGCGCACTCTGCCCGCCATGCTGATGCCCTTGAGGGGAGTCTGCGGCTGTTCGTAAAAACTGTAGCCTTTTTCAGTGAGTATTTTTCTTTCAATCCCCCTGTCGGAGACCATGAAAAACACTTCCGTATCTTTATTTTTAAGATAATCCGCAACGGCTATGCCGGGATAGAGGTGCCCGCCCGTACCGCCGCCCGCTATGATTAACCTCACATTTTTCTCATTCATGAGCCCGCCTCAGTCTGTCCTGACAACAGTTTTCGGTACGTCCTGTCCGAAAACTGTACACGCTCGCGGTCAGCAAGCTGACCTTCGCTGCGCACGGCGAATCTCCCTCCGTGGAGTTTTTCTTTACTCATGAGCCCGCCTCCTCTGCACTGCGCAGGAGTACACCTACCATAAGCAGGGAGATCATCATGTTCGAGCCGCCGTAGCTGACCAGCGGGAGGCCGATTCCCTTTGTGGGGAGGAGGCCGGTAACCACTGATATATGAAGCAGAGCCTGAACAAACAGGCTGAAAGCCAGCCCGAATGTGAGCAGTTTATAGAAAAGCTCCTTATGTTTGAGAGCCACTTTAACGCTTATTATAAAAAACACGGTGACTATCACAAGCACAGCCAGCGAACCTACAAGCCCTGTTTCCTCTGCAATAATGGCGTATATGAAGTCCGTATGCGCCTCCGGGAGGAAGTAAAGCTTCTGGGAGGAGTTGCCCACTCCCTTGCCGAATATGCCGCCGCTGCCCACCGCAGTGAGGGACTGCACAAGCTGATAGCCTGTTCCGTAGCGATCTTCCCACGGGTCAAGGAAGCTCATTATCCTGCCCCTCCTGTAACCCATGAGAAGCCCTGCGGTTATAATAGGAGCGATGAACCCTATAACGCCTATTATGTGGCGCATGTGGGCTCCGCCTATGAGAAACAGCGTGAATGACACGCAGATTATAAGCAGTGTTGTTCCGTAGTCCGGTTCGCTCAGTATGAGCGCGCCGATTATCCCCAGCATTATGGAAGCGGGGAGGAAACCTGAGGTAAAGTCGTTGAGCCTGCCTTCTTTCTTATCCAGATAATGGGCAAGGTAAAGTATGCAGGTGAACTTAGCCAGTTCCGAAGGCTGCAAGCTGAATCCGGGAAGAAGGATCCACCTGTGCGAACCGTTGAGCTTCGGGAAAAAGAACACGGAAATCAGCAGTATCAGTGTCAGAAAATAGAGCGTCGGCACAAACCTGCGCCATGTTTTCAGCGGTATGCTGTATGCGCCGTACATGAGCCCCAGACCTATGAAGACCGCTAAAAGCTGCTTGTTGAAGAAGTAGAGCTCGCTTTTCTCCAGCCTGAGAGCCTGTATGGAGCCCGCAGAGAACACGAATATCAGCCCCATTGTGATGAGGACTGAGGCGATTATCAGAATTTGCAGCCGTTCGTCTTTAATCTGAAACACTTTATTTTCCGCCGAGTTCCTTTACTATCTGCATGAATCTCTCGCCGCGCTCTTCAAAGTTGTTGAAGCTGTCATAGCTTGAGCATGCGGGTGTAAGTATTACGTTGCTCCCTTTGGGGGCTACGTTAAGTCCTGTTTTTATTGCCTGCTCCATGGTGGGAGAGGTCACAAAGTCGCATGTGAGAAGCCCTTTGAGCTTCTCTTTTATTACTATTGCCGCCTCACCGTAGGCTATTACGGTGCTTGCAGCCCTGTTAAGCTCATCAGCCAGAAGACCGAAGTCTCCGTTTTTGTCGCGTCCGCCGAGTATTATAACGTTCCCCGCCTTTGCGCCTTTAAGGCAGGCGAGGGTGGAGTAAACATTGGTTGCCTTTGAGTCGTTTATGAAACTGACTCCGTCAACCGTGCCGGAATACTCGCACCTGTGAGGCAGCCCCTTAAGGTTCTCCACCGCTGGGGTTATATCGCCTTTGAAACTCAGCAGGCTGTCCGCCGAGACAAGGGAAAAGGCGAGATTGAGCAGGTTGTGGGTTCCGAACAGCGGGAATCTTGCCGTGTCCAGGCTGTATGCTCCGAAATCCATCGTTTTCCCTGCGAGTTTCGGGAAGCCGTTCATGGCTTCGTTTATTATCACTCTTCTGCCTTTGAAGTATTCAGCGTGTTTCAGGAGCTCGGCCTCATCGGGCAGAACGGCAAAGCCGTCCTCTTTCACGAACCTGAGTACATCCATTTTAGCTTTTATGTAGGCTTCATAGCTCGGATACCTGTCCAGATGATCCGGGGCGAGGTTGGTAATCGCCGTCATGTCCGCCTTAAAATTGCGAAGAAGCTCAATTTGGAAGCTGGAAAGCTCCAGAACAAACACATCGTATCCGCCTTTCAGCACCACTTCGCCGAAGGGGATGCCTATGTTGCCGCATGCAACGGCTCTGAGCCCTGCGTTTTCCAGTATCTGCGCTGTGAGATAGGTCACTGTGGACTTGCCGTTTGTGCCTGTCATCACCATTATTTTTCCTTTTCCGGCGAGTGCTTCGTAAGCAAGCTCTATCTCGCTGGTAAGGTTATCTATTTTCAGCCCGCGTCTGACTATGTCTATTCCGGGGCTCACAGCCACCCTGTCATACCCGTTTTTAAATTCGGATATGGAAGGGTACGCATTGTTTTTATCCTCAAAAATATCAACCTGCACTGCGCCTGCATGCCTGAGAAGGGTTTCAGCCGCCTTGCCGCTTTTGCCGTAGCCGAGTACTGCCGCTTTCATAATCCGTTACCTCAGTTTAAGCGTACTGAGCGCAATGAGCGCCAGAACGAAGGAAATAATCCAGAACCGCACGGTAATTTTCGTTTCGCTCCATCCCTTGAGCTCGAAGTGGTGGTGTATGGGCGCCATTCTGAAAAGACGCTTCCCGTGAGTAGCCTTGTAAAAGCCCACCTGAAGGATAACGCTTACCGTTTCGATGACAAAAACGCCTCCGACTATGGCAAGCACAAGCTCATGTTTGGAGATAACGGACACTATGCCCATCGCTCCGCCTATGGAAAGGCTTCCCACATCCCCCATGAACACGCTTGCGGGAAAGGCGTTGTACCAGAGAAAGCCAAGCCCCGCGCCGACCATCGCGCCGCAGAATACCGCAAGCTCCCCCGAACCTTTTACATAAATAATGTTCAGATAGTGCGCAAACTCGCTGTGTCCGGTGAAATAAACAAAAAAGCACAGTGTGCCGAATGATATAACCGAAGGCGCTATGGCCAGTCCGTCCAGCCCGTCCGTAATGTTTACCGCGTTTGATGTGCCCACTATGACAAACAGGGCGAACACGAAATAGAATATGGAGAGATCTATTACCGCGGTTTTCAGGAAGGGCATGGCGAGAACCGTCGCCGTTTTTCCTTTATCCACATATATGATAAGCGCTATGGCTATTACTCCGGTAAAAACCTGCCCCCAGAACTTTGCCCTTGCTTTAAGGCCCTTGGGGTTCTTTTTCACTGTTTTTATGTAGTCATCTACGAAGCCTATGACACCGTAGGAGACGAAGGTGAATATCGTAATCCATATGTACGGGTTAGTGAGATCCGCCCAGAGGAGGGTGGACACGCTGCCCGCTATAACTATCATTATGCCGCCCATTGTGGGAGTGCCTTCTTTAACCTTGTGGGTGGCGGGCTCAAAGCCCTTTGACTTCATGGAGAAGGCCATCTCCTTCAGCTTCCTGATGATGAACGGAGCGATAATAAGCGTAATGACCAGAGCGGTAAGGGTCGCATACGCCGTGCGGAATGTGATGTAGCGGAAGACGTTGAATATGCTCCAAACGTCAGATAACGGAACCAGCAGGTTATACAGCACGCTTCTTTCTCTCCTGTTCCAGAAAGCTTATAAAGTCCTCGAACTTCCTTGCTCTGGACGCTTTTATAAGAACCAGACCCTCCTCAATGAGAGCCACGGTTTCGTTAGCTTTTTCCTTTGTGAGTGCTATTGTTATGTTCGCTGTTTCGGCGAATTTGCAGTAGTTCTGCCCCACGAATATGAAGTTTATGTCGGTCAGGCTTTTTGCCAGCTTATAAAGCTTGAGGTAAAGCATCTCCTCGAAGCCTTCTATCTCGCCCATTTCGCCTATTATGGCGTATCTTTTGGGAGCGTTTATCTCGGCGAGGTTTTTAACCGCGCTCATTATGGACTCGAACCCTGCGTTGTAGGTGTCATCTATTACCTTGATGCTGCCGACACTTACCATAGCTCCTCTGCCCGTTACGGGTTTGAAGGCGAGTATGCCCGTCATCACATCCTGATAGTCAAGCCCTGCTTCAAAGCCTATGCCAATGGCTGCGAGGGAGTTGGCTATGAAGTGGTCATAGGGGTGGTTCAGCATAAAGCAGTAGGGCACACCCATGTAAACCGCTGTGAAGTAAAACTGCTCCCTGTTGTTACGCCCTGCGTCCGCGAGGATCACATCCGCGTTCATTCCGCTGCCGAAGTATTTCACATCAACAGCGCCCATAACCCGCTCATCCAGATACATGCGGCATGATTCATGCACCCAGAGGGTTCCGCCGTTCATGCCGTTTATTATGGAGAGCTTTTCCTCAGCGAGTTTTTCCATGCTCCCCATCCTGCCTATGTGGGCGTGGCCTATGCCGGTGAGCACTGCCACATCCGGCTTGAGGTACATGGAAAGCTGTCCTATCTCTCCGGGCGAGTTTGTGCCGAATTCGAAAACGGCGCAGCTTGTTCTCATATTGAGGTTGGCGGCGCAGATGGCAACACCCAGTTCGTTGTTGTAATTTCCGTAAGCTGTATAAACCTTTTTACGGGTGCGCAGAACAGAGCTTATAAGCTCCTTGGTGCTGGTTTTGCCCATGCTGCCCGTAATGGCTATTTTTGTTCCCTTGTAGTTTTTGAGTTTATATGCGCCCAGTGCTTTTATGGCGCTCAGCCCGTCACGGACTAGTACCTTGTTTCCGTTCAGGGTTTCATATATTTTGCCGTCATCCACTATGACCAGAGACGCGCCCGCGTCCAGAGCCTTCTGTGCGTACAGGTTCCCGTCGGTGTTTTCACCGGAAAGAGCCGTAAAAATATCGCCTTCCTCGACCTTTCTGCTGTCGATAACAAGTTTTTTCACGGGCAGATCAAAGGGTGTGTCTGCCTTGATTACGCCGCCGAGGGCGTTTACAATCTCTTTCAGCTTCATCCATTTCCTCCGGGTCTGTCTTAATCCTGTTTAAGGAACTTTCTGACTTCTTCCCTGTCATCAAAATGAATTTTCTCTTTTCCTATAACCATGTAGTCCTCATGCCCTTTTCCGGCTATGAGGACTATGTCGCCCGGCTCCGCCTTTGAGAGAGCGGTTTTTATAGCCTCGCCCCTGTCAGGACAGATTACGACCTTTTCTGCATTTTCAAACCCTTTGAGAATGTCCTCAATAATCTGCTGAGGGCTTTCCGTTCTGGGGTTGTCGCTGGTAACTATTATCACATCCGAGTAATTCTCGGCGGCTTTTGCCATTCTGGGGCGTTTTGTCCTGTCACGGTCGCCGCCGCAGCCGAAGATTGTGGTTATCTTCGTCTTCTTAAAGGGGGTCAGCGCCTCAAGCACGTTTATGAGAGCATCGTCAGTGTGTGCATAGTCCACGAATACAAAGGCTCCGTTCACTTCGAACTTCTCCAGCCTTCCGGGAACATTTTTCAGGCTTTCTACCCCCTTTGCTATGGCATCGTCATTTATGCCGAGTGCTATTGCGGCGGAAACTGCGGCGAGAATATTCTCAAGGTTGTGCAGCCCCACAAGGGTTGTGCTTATGTTAAAGGTGTTGCCCGGATAGCGCACTCTGGCTGTAATGCCGTTAAGGGTGAAGGCTATCTCCTCTGCTGAGATTTCAGCCCTCTCGCTGACACCGTATTTTATGGTATCTACGCTTTTTTCTTTTATCAGCCTCATGCCGTAGTCGTTGTCCATGTTCACCACGGCTATGTTGGCGTAATCATCCTGAAAGAGCCTGCGTTTTGCGGCGAAGTACTCTTCCATGGTGTGGTGGTAATCCAGATGATCACCCGAAAGGTTTGTGAAAAGGGCTACATCAAACTTTGTGCCGTAGAGCCTCTGCTGGTCAAGGGCGTGTGAGGAGACCTCCACAGCCAGAGCATCGCACCCGTCGGCAACTGCATCTGCCAGCACCTTGTAGTAGTCATATGATGAAGGCGTTGTAACGTTCGAGGGAACATCCTTGCCTGCGTATCTGTGGCCTGTAGTGCCCATTCTCAGGGGCTTTTTGCCCGCTGCCGCCATAATGGATTCCAGCAGATAGGTCACAGTCGTTTTGCCGTTTGTTCCGGTTACGCCGACCTTTTCCATTTTTTCATCCGGTCTGCCGAAGAAGTTTCTGCATGCCAGAGCCAGTGCCTTGCGTCCGTCCTCAACTATGACAGTGGGGATATTCTCAAGTTTTCTTTCCGCGGCGATGAACAGCACCTTCCCTTCTGCGTAAACCTTCTCTGCCACGCTGTGGGAATCGAAAGCGGAGCCGGAATAGGCGAAGAACACACAGCCTTCCTTTATATCTCTGCTGTCGAAGCATACCGCCTTAACATCCGCCTCAAAGTTGACATCGGCGTCAAATCCGGTAATGGGTATTCCGTCAAAAAGGTTAAATGCTTTCATCGACATCTTTCCTCTGTAAACCGAGATAAAGCGAAGTGAGCTCAGCAAGCCTTTTGAAGGTCACTGCGGCGGTGGAGCCGCCGTAAATGCTGAGTTTGGGGCTGTCATAAACAACAACCATCGCCACTCCCGGATTTTGCGCAGGGTAAAACCCGGCGAAGCTCGCCACGTACTCCCTGCTGCTGTACGCACCTGAGGCTTTGTCAAACTTCTGCCCCGTGCCGGTTTTGCCTGCTATTTCCACAAAGTTGGATTTAGCTTTCTGCCCGGTTCCTTCCTTAACCACATCTGCAAGAAGAACCCGCAGCGTTTCCGAGGTTGCCGCGGACATTACGGGTGTTCTCTGCGTTTCGGGTGATACCGTGCGTCCGTTTTTTTCCACCTTCTCAACTATGGAAGGAGTAACGAGAAAACCGCCGTTAGCCACGGCGGCGTAAAATCTTGCCATCTGAAGAGGTGTAACCAGTATTTCCTGTCCTATGGAAAGGGATGGCCGTGACAGCCCCGACCATTGCTTGTAGCTTCGCAGCAGGCCGTCCTCTTCGCTTACACCGTTTATCCCGGTCTTCTGTCCGAAACCGGCGCTGAGCATATATTCGTAAAAATCTTTCCGGTCAATTTTATCTGTGAGCTTTATCATTCCGATGTTGCTGGACTTTATCAGCACTTCCTTGGCGGTGGCCATGCCCATGGGCTTGACATCCTTTACTGTGTGCCCGTGGATGCGGAACTGACCGTTTTCGCAGTTGACCATTTTAGTGAGGTCAAGGGCCTGTTTCTCAAGGAGGTAGGAGAATGCGACTGGCTTGTATATTGAACCGGGTTCAAAGAGGAAGCTGGTCACATCGTTTTTCCATGTCTTGTCGCTGTAACGGTTGTAGTTGTTGGGGTCATAGTTGTCGCTTGAGGCGGCAAATATTATATCCCCTGTTTTTATGTCAATGCCCACCGCTATGCCGCGCTCGGCGTTGAATTCCTCCACTCCTTTGCGGAGAAGGTATTCCGCAGTACCCTGAAGGTAGGTGTCTATTGTTACGTACAGGGCGCTTTCCGCGTGTATTTTTGCTTTGTTATCCTCAAAAAGGATAAGGTGTCCCTTGTTGTCCTTGAGTGTCACAAGGTTGATTTTCTCCCCTTTGAGCACTTCATCATATCTGTTTTCCAGTCCCCAGAGCCCCTGATTGTCGACCCCTGTGAAGCCGATGATTGAAGCGGCGAGGTGGCGCTCAGGGTAAAACCTGTTTTCGCTGAGGGTGTACTCTATCTCAGGCACAAGCTCCTTAACCTTTCTGGCAAGCGCTATATTCACATTCCTCTCCACCCAGACGAAGCCTTCGTTTTTGAGGAGCCTTGTCTGCGTGGTTTTGGAGGTTTTTATGCCCGCTTTGTTCAGCCTGTTTATAAAATCCTTTCTGTTTTTGAGGTTTGATGCAAAAACATAAAGGGACGCAACTTTCTTGTTCACCGCAAGGGGTTTTCCGTTACGGTCGTAAATTGTGCCTCTTCCTTTGAAGGCGGCGTATTCGCTTTCGGCCTGTGAGCCTGCGATCTGGGCGAAAAAGTCGCCTTTAACCACCTGCAGAAAAAAAAGACGCCCGGAGATTATCACCCCCAGGACTATGGAAAGATATATAAAAAATCTTATCCTGCTTCGTTCACTGAACATTAAATGTCCTGTTCATGTCCGGCAGCACGAGACCCATGTTCTCCCCCATTTTATAGAGGCTTGCGGTGTCGCGCATTTCGGACTGTTTTTCCTGCATGAGCTGGTACTGGATCTCCATTTCGTTCAGATCCGAGGCCAGCCTGCTTATGGCATAGCCTTCGCGGACGCAGAGGTGTCTGACATATACTACGAGAAAGACCGAAATAATGAGCAGGGCCCACAAAAGAACCTTTCCGGTGCTGAGGGAGTTTTCGCCGTTTGATTCATAAACCTTGTCCCAATAGATCGTTTTCGCTCTCATAGGTTCCTTCCCATGCGTTTAATTTATTAAGTTTCCCCGGACGGCGTACCCCGCCCGGAGAAACCTGCCTCTAATTCAAGAGGATGACACCCTTTGTGCTGCTCTGAGCTTCGCGCTTCTGCTTAATGGATTTTCAGCCACTTCAGCCTCGGACGGAACCAGAGGTTTTCTTGTAAGCTGACGGAAGGTTCTCTTCTTTCCGCAGCGGCATAAAATCTGCTCAATAGGGCAGATGCATTCTTTTTCAAAGTAGCGGAATTTTTCTTTCACCAGTCTGTCTTCCAGAGAGTGAAACGAAATAAAGGCAGCAATTCCGCCCGTCTCTACTCTGTCCTCAAGTTTGGAGAGCATGGTTTCAATCTCTTCCAGCTCGCCGTTTACATATATTCTGACCGCCTGAAAAGTCTGCGTGGCGGGGTGAAAACCTTTTTTGTGGAACTTAGCCGGAACAGCCTTGAAAACCGTGTCGGCAAGCTCTTTTGTGGTGGTAAAGGGCTTTATGTCCCTTGCGCTGACTATAGCTCCGGCTATCCGCCATGCGAAGCGGTCCTCCCCGAACTTATCTATGATTCCGGAGATTTCCTCTCTTGAGAATGTGTTTACGACATCAGCAGCGGTTATCCCCTCTGAGTTGTCCATCCTCATATCCAGCGGGCCGTCCTCCCGGAAGGAGAATCCCCTCGCGCCGTCTCTCACCTGCATGGTGGAAACCCCGAAGTCCGCCAGTATTCCGTCAACTTTTTCGATGCCCAGTTCATCGAGCACTTCGTCAAAGCTGCCGAAGTTTTTATGAAACACCTGCACGTTTGGGCAGGATTTAAATCTTTCCCTGAGCCTCGCCACTGATTCCGGGTCTCTGTCCAGAATTATGTGCCGGGCTTCCGGCTTAAGCCTTTCGTTCATTGCGGCGGAGTGACCGCCGAAACCGCCGGTGAGATCCAGAAGAACCCCGTCATCCTTAGCAGGAAGAAACGAGAGCACCTCGTTAAGCAGAACGGATTTGTGCATTTTCCGCCCTCCTTAGAAGCTGTCCGCAAATTTGGCAAACAGTGCTTCGAGTTTTTCTCCTCCGGTTGCTGATTCCCAGGCCGCCTTGTCCCATATTTCCATACGGTTACGGAAGCCGTTTATTATGCAGTCCCCTTCGAGGGAGTTATATTTCCTTACGTCCTGTGTTATTACTATACGGCCGTTTTTGTCTATGGAGCATTCATCCATCATCGAGTACAGACGGCGGAGAAATTCGTTTAATTCGGGGTTGCCGGACTGCTCCTGCTCCCAGCGTGCTTCCTGCTTTTCCCACTCAGCAGCGGGGTACACACGGAGATGGCTTCCCATTGAGAGCAGAACGAGATCATCACTCTCATACTTGGAGCGGAGGATGTCCCGGAACTTGGACGGCACGCTTATTCTGCCCGTCTCGCTGATTTTGTGTTCGTATTTTCCTTTGAAGCTGCCCATCTCACTTATGCCAAATTAAACCAATTTATGATCTTATCGATCCAATCCATGCCAAACTTTAGCAGAAGCATATATATGCGTCAAGGGAAATTAAAAAAACTTTCCAGCCTGAAAGCCTCAGCAAATCAGGCTTTCAGGTAATTTTTACGTCAAGTGCATGTGTTAACCCTAAAAAAATATCAGCATGCAAACAAAAAAAATGCGCCGGGGTGTAATTTGTAAACTTGGAAAAAATGTTCATATGGAATATGATAGGCTTTATCAAAGGTGAAAAAATGAAGTACAGCACAACCGACCCGATCAAAATAAACGATGCAGGAACAGACGGACACATTCTCCCGGACGCACTCTTCCGTATTTTTCAGGAAGCGGCGATAAAGCACTCTGACAGCATAGGCTTCACTCACGGAAGATACATGGGTATGAACAGGCTGTGGATGCTGCACAGGCTGGCCTACAAGCTCCATGACGGCATACGCCTGTATGATGTTCTTAAAACGGAAACATGGTCAAGGGGCATGCAGCGTTTCAAAGGGTTCAGGGAGTTTGAACTTACCGGAAACGGGCGCACAGTCTGCACCGCGTCTTCCGTGTGGCTGTTTATTGATACTGAGAAAAAACGCCCTGCAAAGATTGAGCCTGAAATTCCGGAGGCTTACAAGCCTGTGGAGGAGATGACAAACGGAACAGTTATTGAGGACTGGAAGCCGGAATCGCCCTCTGAAAATGCAGCCGCCCACAGGATTCAGACGAGGCTCACCGATTTTGACATAAATTCGCACCTGAACAACACAGTTTACTCTGCCTATATCTTTCAGGCTTTTGCTGCGTTAAACGGGGGCAAGAGGGATTTTACGGAATTCTGCATAGAATATTCCCATGAGCTCCCCCTCGGAACTGGGGAGGCGCTGGTGAAGATCGAGCTGAAGGGCGGGGATCACCTGTTTTCAGTCTCTGATGGAACGAGGGTGAACGCGGTCGGCTTTTTCAGGGTATAGAAGTCTATTTTCCGAAGAGTATTCCCCTGTTGAGGGTGTACTCTTCATCCCCTGTCTCTGTGATCAGCCTGAGTTCAGCAAGCCTTACAATATCCCTGCGGACAGTGGTTCTGCTCACTCCTCCGTAAAGCACGGTGAACTCCTTCATGAGCTGGAGCTCACTCTGGCGGAATGAGCCGCGTTTCTTAAGGATACCCACAAGCCCCGCCAGACGTTCGCTTATCTCCTTTGCTGCCAGCAGCCTGCGGATATAGCTGTCGAACATCTCTTCTGTTATTATTTCAAGGCTTCTCTTCTGGACTTCACCCAGACTGCTGCCTATTATCCCGCAGACAAAATTGATAAATTCCGAAGGGTCGCCTGACTCTGTAAATCTTTCCAGTATGGGGAAGTATTCTTTTGATTCCCTGTAAATAAGGCAGAGCAGATGCGGCAGATAGCCCACCCCGGCCGCTTTGTATATAAAGCTTTCTGTCAGTCTCGCCAATGTTTCGGATGACCCGGCGAAGGGGTATATTTTCACAAGGTAAAGGTGAGCGAGGGATGCTCTCGTGATTACACCGCAGGAGACAATTTCCGGCGAATTTATCCACTCGAAGAATGACTTCATAAGAAGGTTTACATCAAGTTTTGTTTCAGGCGGACTGTACGGCCTTGAAAACTGTTTCTCAAAAACGCTCACAGGGTGATTTCGGTAGTTTGCAGGTTCTGGGTTCAGCCTTTTTTCCAGAACGGAATTAAGGGATGATACAAACTTTTCATCAATAAGGAAACTGCCGCACTCTTTCTGGGCTGCGAGGGCGGCGTAGGCTCTTCCGAGGTTAAAGATGCGCACTGCACGGGAATCCTCGCCGAAAAAAGACTCATCACCGCCGGTTATACTCATTGTCTCGGACATGTTAAGGGTGTTTCCCGCAAGCTCGGACGCGGCATAAAGCGAGCGCTTTTCAAGGTTGAGGAATAATTCTCCGGCTGTGTCCGGGAAAACAGGCAGTTTTCCTGCGAGGAAAAGTGTGCCTTCCGCCTCCGCAAGGAGAGTGGGGTTTACTGTGCTGCCGTTGGTGAATAAGAATCTGCCTGCATGAAATGTGCTGATCTCTTTGTTCATTAAGCTACCTGCCGAAAATTTAAGGGGATAAATCAGATGCTGTTTTCTGCCGCTTTTGCTTCGTCCCAGAGTCTGTCCATCTCTTCCAGAGAGGCATCCTCATAGGTCAGGCCTTTTTCGGCAAGCTTTCTGCCAATGTATTCAAAGCGTGCTGTGAATCTTTTATTGCATTTTCTTAATGCTTCGTCAGGGTTAGTTTCCAGAAATCTGGACACATTCACAAGGGCGAACAGTACATCCCCAAGCTCATGCTCTATGTGCTCTCTGCTGCCTTCGCTGACAGCCTCTTCAAACTCGGCGAATTCCTCGCGGACTTTGCCCATGCAGTCCTCAAGTCCCGGCCAGTCAAAGCCGACTTTGCGCGCTTTTTTCTGGAGCTTTTCAGCCCTGCGCAGTGACGGAAAGGATGCGGGGATTCCGTCAAAGAATGAACGGGAGAGATTCTTTTTCTCTTCCGCCTTGATTTTGTCCCAGTTTACGATGACATCTTCCGTTCCGCTGACCGTTTCGTTTCCGAAGACATGGGGATGGCGCCTTATGAGCTTGCTGTTTATCTCTTCCAGCACATCATCAAGGCTGAACTCTTCCTCATCCTCCGCCATTACGGAGTGGAACACCACATGGAATATAATGTCCCCAAGCTCCTCGCGGATGTTTTCTGTATCTTTATTATCCAGTGCATCAAGCAGCTCATAGGCTTCTTCCATGAAATGCTCTTTTATGGAGTAAAGGTTTTGCTCCCTGTCCCACGGACAGCCTTCGGGGCTTCTCAGTTTGCGGACTGTTTCCACAAGTCTGTCAAAGTTTATGCTCATAAAATAACGGCTCCGCCTGTGCAGGAAATCACTGCCTGAAGAATAGTAAATACTAAATCAGCGGTTCATAAAAATCAACGGAATAAGACACGGAACTATTTATGTTTTACCTGATGTTAACAGATTATTCTTCCGGCGGGCTATGTGGGCTTTAATAACTGAGCGGGATTACGGTAAAATGTTTAATACGCTGCAACCTGCATAAAAAAACTTGAAACCCGAAGGACTAACGTCAATACTAGATAAAGACAAAACACTGTACACAATTTTTCATTCAAGGGTCGCTTATGGGTTTTATTTCGGGCAACAGACTGTTTATGCTGGTGTCTGCTTTTTCAGTCGTGGTTATCACGCTGATAATGCTGGATTATCTGCGTATAAGAAAAATTGAGCCTGATATGTATGAGTTTGAACGCTCCAGGAATGTTCTCCGGGCTTCTGTTCTCATCGCAGAAGGTTGCGGCCAGTATCAGAAGGCTTATTTCCAGAAAGACCCCGTTGCCCTTGATAAGGCAGTGAGGAGCTTTGACAATGCTCTGTATTATCTTAAAGACACAGGCGAAGGCTATGACGGCTGCATGCTCACTGTCAGGGCAGGTATTGAGGGGTATCTGAGCAGTTTCTACGGCGGGGCTGATCTCCTCAGTCAGAATTTTGCCTCAGAAATAAACCGTTTCTCTGTATATTCATCACGCTGTATTGAGCAGTCGGAAATATCGGACTGGTCAGGCGTTCTTTCCTACATGACCGACATCAGGTCAGAACATTCAAAAGCTGACAGGCTGATGATCGCTTTTTCGTTTTTTATCAGCCTGTTCTTCATATCCGTCCTGTGGCTTTATACCTTCAGCGCCAAGACTCTGGAAAAACTGAGGAATGAAAGAACATTCAAATACCGTCTGCTTGATATGCTGCCCACAATGGTGTGTGTAACCGACGGCAAAGGGATGATCACAGCCAACAGGCGCACCATGGATTTTCTGGGTTACGCCTCTGTGGAGGCTTTCCTGCAATACCACTTATGCATCTGCGAATTTTTCATTGAGGAATCCGGCTACATCTTTAACAGGGAAGGGAGCAACTGGCTTGAACAGGTGCGGGAAAATGACAGGGAAGGGGCGGAAAGCAAGGTCAAGATGCGCGATTCTGCCACCGGAAAGGTGCGGGTGCTTCTCATCAGCCACAGCGAGTTTGACCAGTCAGAAGGAACGCTGGCCATAACTTTCACCGATATAACAGAGATAGAAAGGATCAGGCTTCTGCTGAAAGAGAGCGAAAGCAAGTTCAGGGTACTTTTCAACGGACACAGCGCAGTAATGCTCCTTGTGGATCCTGTGACAAAAAGATTATCCGATGCCAACTCCGCCGCGGTCAACTTTTACGGCTATAGTCTGGAAAAGCTTAAAACCCTCAGGGTATGCGATATAAATATAGACGAATCAGCGGATTGCAGAATGCAGCAGGCTCTCTCAGGGGAACAGAACTCCTTTGAATTTCGCCACAGGCTTGCTGACGGCGAGATCAAGGATGTGAGCGTTTTTTCAAGCCCTGTGCAGATAGAAGGCAGGCAGTACCTGTTTTCGATTATTACGGATATTTCAGATAAAAAGACGATGGAGCGTGAGCTTGAACAGAGAACAGAACTTCTGCGGGCTGTGCTGAAAAATGCTCCGGCGTGGATTTGGTTTGTCTCCTATGACGGAAGCCTGAAAATAGCCAATGATGCATTCTGCCGCGCCACAGGAATAAGCGAAAACGATGTCTGCGGTCTCAGGCGCTATTATGAGAAAATGCCCGCGGGTTTTGAATCTCTCACGTCTGATGATATGGAGACACTCCTGAATACGGGGTTTTCCGTGAAGGAGCATGAGGTGTGTCTGTCTGACGGGCGTACGTGTTATCTGAGTGTTACAAAAGTACGTGTGAAGTGTCCGAGCGGCCTTAACAACGGGCTGATATGCATAGCAACGGATATGACAGACCAGAAAAACCTTGAGAAGGAACTCAGGCGGATAAACGAATATCTGGCTGAGTCTGTGGAACGGGAACTTGCCGTCCGGCTCGGTAACGAGATGAAGCTCAAGGGTGTGTTCAACAATATTAACGATGCCATGATAATCTTCCCCGTTTCTCAGAACGGAGCGCCGGGAAGGATAATAGATGCGAACAACCGGCTTCTGTATCTCACAGGCTTCTCCCGCCATGAGATCCATACCATGCGGCCTGATGAGCTTTACGAGGCTCAGGAGTTTAAGCACGGTCTGAATGTGGCGGAACTGGTTGCGGAAGGCAAGCATTTTGTATATGAAAGCAGGCTTAAAACCTTTTCCGGAAGCAGCATAACCGTTGAGGTGGGCAGTTCTTTTGTGGAGATAAACGGCACACCTCTGTGCATAGTCTCCATGAGGGATATAGACAGTCTCATAAGGCTTGAAAAAGAGAAAAAGGACAGTGACACGCTCACGGAGGCCACATTCAATGCGGCGGGTATAGGCATATGTCTCTGCGATGAAAGCGGCATTTTCTGCAAGGTGAACGATACCTTTGCCAGTATGCACGAATACAGGGCAGATGAACTGATCGGCGTTAAATATGAAATGCTTCTCGCTGCTGAGTGCCGTGAGAGGGTTGTCGGTGAGATAAAGGATTTTGCATACGGTCGGGCGGAGCATTTCAGCAGCGAACACACAGGGGTGACATCCTCCGGCAGGGAGATAACCGTTTCTGTGTATGTTTCCCGGATTATGCTGGGCGGCAGGACAATGTTTGTGTGCAGTGTGCAGGATATAACAAGCATAAAGCATCTTGAGGAGATCCGTGAGGTGCAGGAGCAGATGCTTATCCAGCAGTCTAAGATGGCCGCAATGGGAGAGATGATAGGCGTTATAGCGCATCAGTGGAAACAGCCGCTTAATGTGGTTTATATCCTTGCTCAGTATATTTCCGAGCTTGAAGAAGAGGGTACGGAGGAGAAGCTCAGGGAGCTTCCCGAAATATCAGAAGGAATAATGAAGCAGGTGGAGTTCATGAACGAAACCATGAACGATTTCCGCAGCTTCTTCAAGCCGGGGAAGGAACCTGAGATTTTCGAAGTCAGAAGGGCGGTTGAGGAGATAGTGAGCATGCTCACGCCGCAGCTCCGCCAGAGTGACATTGAGGCAAAAGTGACCTGCGACGGTGAGTACGAGGTGCGGGGATTCAGAAACGAGTTTAAGCAGGTGGTGATGAACATCATCTCAAATTCAAGGGATGCGGTGGTGAACCGCAGAGAGGAAAACGGAATCTTTTTCAGCGGCAGAATACGCCTTAATATAAGGCGTGATGGTGAGAAAATCGCCCTCACAGTATCCGACAACGGAGGCGGCATCAGCGGCGATATGCTTGAGGATGTCTTCAAGCCTTACGTATCCTCCAAAGGGGACAAAGGCACGGGAATAGGTCTCAGCACAGCCAAAACCATCATAGAAGAGAAGATGGACGGAACCATAACCGCCTGCAACATAGGGGAGGGAGCCTGCTTTACCGTTTATCTGCCTGAATACGGGGAGTAGACCATGTCCGCAAGTTTGCGGTAGTCGTTCTGCGGGTTATACATCATTGCGCTGCCGCTTATACCGGTTTTGAAAATGCTGATCCCTGCTGCTTCCAGAATATCGCGCGCCAGAAAAGGGTAGTTCATCTGTCCGAACTGGTTTTTGGTTTCCGCCGGATTGGGGTAGTTTTTGCGGAAGAAAAGGTCATGCTCAACCATTTTTTCAGTGTAGTAATCAGTCATGGCCTCCTGATTCATTTTTGAGACGCTTTTCAGCTCACTTTCAGAGACCTTTTCCGCTCTGCTGAAAGAGTAGGCGAGTTTGTTTCCGTCCCGTTCCCTGAAACCTTCCGCCATGCACATAAGGGAAATCGTATCTGCTTCTGTGAGCTTGGTTTTACTGAAAAAGGAGGAAGAAACCGGGAGTCTGCTTTTTAAGCCGTTTATGGATATATCAGGCATTTCCTGAAATGCGGCGCTTATTTTGAGCATTTTGAAATCTTCATTTCTTGTCACGCCGCCTGTGCTGTCAGTGAGAAATTTTGCATTCCAGAAGTCTGCCGGGCTTGTGAAGCTTGTTATATCCACAGATTCAGGTGCAAGAGCCTTGACCCATTCCTGAGTTTTGAAGAGAAATTCGTGTTCATAGTCCTGCATATCCTGCACTGTGGCCTGACGGAGCTTGTCAAACGACAGCCTTGTTGACTCGCTTAATGCAACCAGAACGCCCCAGCGGAAGTCATCAACATCTTCAAAGCCGTCCGGGCGCTTAACCTTTTTGCCTATTTCTATGTATTCCTGAATTTTCTTTTCCAGAGATGCGCTGTCTGCCTCTGTTTCTGTGACAGCAGGAGCGGTGGAGGAGAGATTTTCAATAGCTTTCTGTAACTTAACTGACAGTTCAGAGAAATCAGCCCTGTCTGCGAAGGTTCCGCTTGCAGAAGTATTGACTCTTGCGGATGGATTAAATGGGGAATAAGTTATCACCAGAGGATTCTTTATGCCGACAGTATTCATAGAGCTTTCTCCGTGAATATATTATCGGCAGAATGTCAATAAACTTGATAGCAAATCTCAGGAAAGCCCGCTGAACTCCGAGGCGAAAACAGTAAGCTTTTCCTTAAGGTCTTTATAAAGCAGCTCATAGTCGTTTGAGGAGTTTGAGCGGGCGTTTTTCTCGATGATTTCAGCAGCAGCCGCTATGTTTCTCAGCCCCATGTTTCTGGCTGCGCCCTTGATGTAGTGCGCTTCGGAGGCGGCTCTGGCCATGTCTCTGGCTCTAACGGCATCGATCAGGTATTCCAGATGGATTTTGGAATCTTCCACAAACTCGCCGAGAAGCTCCGTAACTATCTCCCTCTCAAGGCCAAGCTGGGTGAAAACATAGTTTATGCATCCTTCCACGCTGTCTCTGCTTATGCTTCGTGCCGGGTTTTCGGCAGGTTTTTTGCAGCTGTTTATCAGGGCTTCAATTTTGGCAATATTCACAGGTTTCGATATGAAATCGGTCATCCCGCAGTTTTCAAGCTCGACCGTCATGGTTTCGGAATCCGCAGTGAGCGCCACAATAGGCATGCCGTAGCCCATTCTGCGTATTTCCGCCGCTGCGTCCGCCCCGTTCATCACTGGCATGTTGACATCCATCAGTATAAGCGCGTAGCTCTCCTTCTGCACCATATCAACAGCTTCGCGTCCGTTGCCCGCCACATCGACCTTTGTTCCAAGCTTTTCAACAATCTTCCGTGTAATCATCTGATTAACGGGGTTGTCCTCCGCGAGAAGAATTCTCATCATAATCAATATTCCTTTTGAGAAAAAATGTATTTGATAATACCATAGTATAGAAAAAATTATCGCCAAATGCAATTTTTTCAAAAAAAGCCTTAAGGAGGCACAGATTTGTCCGGCAGAAAAGAAGCAGCCGCGGAGATTTTCAGAAGCGGCTTTAACTGTTCTCAGGGAGTATTTACCGCTTTTGCCGCTGAGGCAGGTATGGATGAAAAAACGGCGCTTATGCTTGCCACCCCTTTCGGCGGCGGCGTGGGCGGCTGCGGGGAAACCTGCGGCGCGGTCTCCGGTGCTTATATGGTTATAGGGCTCATACACGGCAGAAGCACTCTGGAAGACACTGAGGCTAAAGAGTTTGTCTATTCCCTCATGGCGGAATTCAAAGAGAAGTTCAGTGGCAGGTTCGGCTCACTGAGCTGTTCTGAGCTTGTGGGTGTGGATATGTCAGACCCGGCTGAGCGCACAAAAGCCAGAGAGGCCGGAAAACTGAAACAGTGTGAAGAGTTTGTCGGCTACGCTGCCGAGGTTCTGGAGGAACTGCTTTGAAAAAATTTCTGCTCAGTTCCTGCCTTGCGGGCGAAAATGTCCGTTATGACGGCGGGAATAATAAAATTGAGAACGAGGTTTTCAGAGGGCTTATTGATGAAGGATTTGCTGTCTTTGTCTGTCCTGAGGTGGATGCCGGACTGCCCGCACCGCGCAGACCTTGCGAAATTAAAGGAGAGGGCGGCGGAAAAGCTGTTCTGGAAGGCAGAGGGGAAGTTTACGGTGATGACGGGCAGAAACTCACCGAACCTTTTGTGAAAGGCGCGCATATGACCCTTCAAAAGGCCTTGGAACACGGCTGTACCGCTGCGATGCTTAAGCACAGAAGCCCTTCCTGCGGCTCAACCCTCATTTATGACGGTTCATTCAGCGGAGTGAAAATCAACGGAAGGGGGGTTACGGCTGAGCTTCTTGCGGCAAACGGAGTAAAGCTTTTCAGTGAGGAAACTCTGGAAGATTTCCTGAAATATATTAAAGAGTAATTGCTTGAACTACATAGACATTTTTAAAACAGTCATGCCGTATTTCGGTGTATTCGCCGGGGGGTTCGTATTAAAGCGCGGTTTCGCTCTGCCCCCTCAGGCTGATAAATTCTTTTTCCGCTTGTTCATACACTTCTTTTTCCCGTGCCTTGTGGTTAACTTCATAACAGGCAATGAAAATCTCAGGGATATAACTTCCTCCGTCTCCCTTCCGCTGTGGGGGATGCTCTCCGTTGTTTCCGGCTTTGCCGCGGCATACTTTCTGGCTCCGCTCATAGGGCTGAGGGAGTCGAAAGAGAGACGGGCTTTCGCTTTTACAATAGGGGTTTACAATTACGGCTTTTTTACGCTGCCTGTTGTTGCGCATCTGTTCGGCAGGGACGCGGCGGGGCAGCTTCTGCTTTTCAACTTCGGCATAGACTTCATATACTGGACAGCGGGGATTGTCGTCCTCACCGGCTCTTACAGAGCGGGGATTATCAGGCTTGCCGCGAGTACGCCGTTCTATGCACTGTTTCTGTCTGTGGTGTTTAATTCTGTTTTCTCACCCGAACCGTTCAGCGGTGCTGCGGGGAGTGTGCTTGATGTCATATCATTTCTCACTATGCCATTGGGTCTGTTCATAAGCGGGCTGGCTCTGGGAGAGGGGCTCCGAGGGTCAAGCCTCGGCGGAACCGTGAAGATAGGTGTGGCGGGCATCCTGCTGCGTATGGTCGGAATGGCTTTTCTGTTCCTGCTTACAGCAAAATACGCCGTGAACGACAGGGGGCTCAAGATTATACTCGCGGCTCAGTCCGCCATGCCAGCGGGGATGATGAACCTTGCCGTGGTGAAGTATTATATGGGTGAATCAAGGGTGACTTCCGCTGTGATAGTTTTCACCACGGCAGCGGCGCTCATCTCCATGCCGCTTTGGCTGGGCTTTGCATTCCGCTTTGCGGGGGTATGATGGTGCTGTTAATACTTAGAGATTGCTTCACTAACGTTCGCAATGACAGTAGTTTGCGTCACTGCGAGGAGCAGCGCGACGCGGCAGTCTCAATTCGTGTTTATCACGGCGCGAGCGTGTGGGTAAATCAGACAGGATGTACTGATTTACCCTATGAAGTCAGTCGCTGTAATGCCCCGAATCCCTGTATTCATTGAGTTTGTTGCGCAGCGTACGCACAGTTATGCCCAGAAGATCCGCCGCCTTGGTGCGGTTTCCGCCGACCTCATCGAGAGTTTTCAGTATAAGCTCCCTCTCCATCTCTGCAATGGTTACACCAACGGAGGGAACAGCCGGGGCAGGTCTGCATACCTCCGTGCCGGAGGCATTTTCAACGCATACTTCCGCCTGCTGAGCGGGAACATCCTTCTGGAAATCGCTCTCCAGAAGGAACTGCTTTATGGTTATGCCGTGGAGGAAGAGATCGCGCTCGCTTATCACCTTATCACGGCAGAGAACAACCGCGCGCTCAATGGTGTGCTCCAGTTCGCGGACGTTTCCCGGCCAGTCATAATCTATGAGTGCCTGAAGCGCCTTTTCGCCCAGTGAGCATGAGCCCTTGCGGTTTATTTCGGCGTATTTTGTCATGAAGAATTCTGCCAGTTCCCGCACATCCTCTCTGCGTTCCCGAAGGGGCGGAAGCTCGATTGCGATAACGTTCAGCCTGTAGAACAGGTCTTCCCTGAAATTGCCTGAGGCCACCTCTTTTTTTAGCTCTCTGTTAGTGGTGGCCAGTATGCGGACATTTATCTTTTCCGGGCGAACGGAGCCGAGGCGTTCCACCTCCCGCTCCTGCAAAACCCTGAGCAGTTTGGCCTGTAAATGAATCGGAACCTCGCCTATCTCATCCAGCAGGATGGTTCCGCCGTCAGCCAGTTCAAATTTGCCAGCCTTGCGGTTGATTGCCCCGGTGAAGGCTCCCTTTTCAAATCCGAAGAGTTCGCTTTCTATTAGGTTTTCGGGTATGGCGGCGCAGTTCACCGCCACAAAGGGGCCGTCCGCCCTTGAACTGTTGTCGTGAATATAACGGGCTAATACCTCTTTGCCAGTGCCTGATTCACCGGTGATAAGCACAGTGGCCTCACTGTCCGCAACATCCTTAGCCAGCGCGAACAGACGCGCCATGAAAGCACTGCGGAAAACAGCCTTGTTCTTCTTACGTTTGCCCCCTTTGGTGAGGCTTTCTATCTCAAATGTGCGTCTTATGAGCTCTTCAATAACTTCCGGCGGGAACGGCTTGAGAATATAGTCCGAAGCGCCGAGTTTGAGAGCCTCCACTGCGTTTGCAACGGTTCCGAATGCTGTTATGAAGCATGTGGGTGTTTCAATGCCGGAGGAGCGCATCATGTTGAACATGGCGAGCCCGTCTATCTCAGGCATGCGCATGTCGCTTATGATCAGGTCATAGGGGCGTGAGGAGGCCTTTTCGAATCCTTCGCGCCCGTTTTCGGCGGTTTCCACCGAAAGCCCCATGCGTCTGACCGTTTCCCTGAGTGCTTCGCGCATGTTGTCATCGTCATCAACTATGAGAACTTTTCTGCTTTCGTTCTTATCGCTCATTCAACACCTATACCGGAACAGCCACACGGAAGGCCGTGTAGGTTTTGCCGTCGCTGTCGGCCTCAATGCTGCCGCCGTGCGCCTTAACTATTTTATAGACAATGGCGAGCCCAAGTCCCGTTCCCTTTGCCTTCGTGGTCTGAAACGGCATAAAAAGCTTGCCTGTCATGGAAGGTTCGATGCCGCTGCCGTTGTCGGTTATGGAAAACCAGCTTTCGTTTTTGTCCGTGCCGGCCTGAATAAGGATCTCGCCGCCGCTCTTTACCGCATCCACAGAGTTATGAATAATGTTCATCACCACCTGCTTAAACAGTTCCGCATCGCATTTTATCTTCTGATTTTCGCCTATATTATTGATGAAGCGGACTTCCTTGTCGCGCATTATGTGCTGGAGATAGAGTATGACATCATCCACTATGTCAGAGAGGAAATGTTCCTTTATTTCAAGCTGTATCTCCTTGGTGAAAAGGAGGATGTTTGAAATGATGGAGTTTATTGTGCGCACACCCTTGATTATGGAGTGGGTGAGGCGTTTTTTATCGGGGGAATCCTCCAGATCCCGTCCCAGAAGCGATGCAAAAAGCTCTATGCTACCCAGTGGGTTGCGTATTTCATGGGCGATGTTTGCCGCCATCTCCCCCATGAGCATCAGTTTTTCATCCCTGTGCTTCTCTTTCTCAAGGGCTTTCAGGTCGCTTATATCGTCTATGACGTACACTGTGCCGGATATCCCCTCCGCACTGAGTTTGCCGAGGCTTATTTTGAGATACATGCCGCGTTCCGGCTCATGTTCATAGAGCCCCGGCTCCATAAAGCCGCCCAGCATGGAGAGGAACTTCTCCTGCCCGAAGAAGGCGGCCATTTTTTCCGCCTCCTTGTTCAGAGTGAGGATGGAGCCGTTTTTCCCGATCGCTATTATGGCGCTGCCGGAGTTCATCAGGACACCTTCCAAAAGGTTGCTGAGTGCGGACAGGCGGCGGTTTTTCTCCTCCACCTCTTCGCGCAGCTTGCGGGCTTCCTCCTGAATCACGCTGTATGAGTCCTCAAGCTTGGTGGTGGCGAGATTAAAGGACTCCATAAGGAGTTTCAGTTCATCTATCCTGCTGTCCTGCGTCTTCATTTCGTCAGACTTTTCCGCCACTGTATCTCCTCCAGTTCCGAGCGCGCCGCACTGGCGTAAACCGAGTTCGGCACACTTTCCAGAAGCTCCATGTAGTTTTTAACCGCGTTGTCGTTATCTTTCAGTTTGATATATGATTTGCCCATGTAGTAGAGCCCTTCTGCTCTTTTCTCGTCTCTGGGTGTGTAGTTTTTAAGGAAGCCCCCCAGAGCGTCCACAGCGGGGCGGAAGCTGTTTTTCTTGTAGTAAAGTATTCCCATGTCTAGTGAAACTTCTTCATAACCTGAAAAGCGCTTTTTAGGGTCGCTGTTTACGTCCTGATATATCCTGACGAGAAGCTGCTCCCTTTTGGCATCATCCGAAATATTTTTTGATATTTTAAATTTCTGCTGAGCAGCAAGCTTTGGGTCTCTGGAATATTCATCAAGGAGCTTCACGGCGGTATCGGTATTTTTCTTTTCCGCCTCATCCGCAAGGAAGATCAGTGTTTCCGGATCGATGCTGTTAACCTGAAAGTTGATTTCGCCGTTGCCGAGGAGAAGGCTTGTGAGCCAGTAAACGGGGGTTTTCGTTTTGCCTACAGTGGCAAGCAGCTCCCCTGCCTTATCGGGCATGGACATTTTATAGAGTGAGAAGGCCGCGTAAGCCTTTACGGTGTCCCTGAAAGGTTCCTGCGCTGATGAGTCTATTATCTGCTGGTTTTCCGAATAGGCCTGAATAACATCAAGGAACCTGTTCCCTTCAAATCTTCTGCGGATCATTGTGAGGGTGAGCCTTTCCGCCATGCCTGTAATATCCTTTATGTGGGCTCCTTCCCTGCCGAACTGGGCAATATACTGCTTGGCATTTACCAGAGCCTGAGGAACCCTTGCCGCATCGAAATCCTTTTTCACCATGCCGAAGTAAGCGTTATCAAGCAGCCTGTTCCATTTTGCGGGCTCAATAACCTCTGTTTCATCAGTGAGAAACTGCTCGGTGAAGTCTATTACTCCCTTGAAATCACCGTTGTTGTACCGGGCTTCTGTCCTGCCGTATGAAACAGCCTGACCTATGGTTTTCGCTTCGCGCCTGAAGGGTGAATCGGGAAATTCCTTAAGCAGTGTATTCACATATTCCTGAGCCTGATCGAATCTGGTTTCATCATAGGCCTGTTTTGCCTGCTGGAGGCGGATTCTCTGTTTTATCTCATAGGCTGTCGTCATCAGGGGCGAACTGTAGCTCCGTCTGCCGAAGCGGTCTATCCTTTCCAGTGTTTTATCATATGCCTTTTCATGAAAAAGCGACTTTATGACAACAATATCTGCCTGTTCAAGTATTTCGAAGTCCTTCGAGGCGAGGGCAGGGGCGAGAAATTTTTCCCATTCCTGAGTGTTTTTCTCCCCGATGTGTGAGTTGGCGTATCTTATGGAGGCCAGCAGCCCGCCCGGCTCCTTGGGGTATTTCTTTATGGTGTCAAGCAGCTGCGTATCCGCCTGCTTTTTGTTGCCCATCTTTTCATACATCTGTGCTGCGCGGTACATCGCCATGTCTGACTTTTCATACGAGGGGTAATAACCGTAAACTCTGCGGAAGGCGTTCAGTGCCTCCTCTGTTCTGCCGCGTCTGTCAAATACTTCGCCCATTGCATAGAGCGATTCGGCGGTGAATTTCGAGTAGTCTATCTTCCTGCCCGTAAGCCCCTGAAAGTAGCGGAATGCGGTGTCAATATCCCCTTTGTTGTAATACAGCTGCCCGATTACAGCCGTCTGCGGGTCTCTGTCGTCCTTAAAGCGTTTCAGGTAGTTCTCCCTTGCTTCAATGGCGCGGTCGGTCTGCCCAAGGGTCTGGTATATATCGGCTATTTTTTTGTAAGAATTTTTCTGTGTATTCTCGTTCTGGACAAGGCGGATTATCTTTTCGTGGGCGAATATAGCCTCATAGTACATGTCCGCCTTTTCCTTCGCATCAGCAGATCTGACAAGCGCGTCCCTGAAAAGGTATGAATCCGGATAGAGGTTTGTGAAATCGTCATATATCTGTGAAGCAGTTATATAATTTTTGTATGAGCCGCCCCCCATGCCGTAGTATGCGTTTCCGAGGCGGAAGAGCGTTTCCTGTTTGTAATATGCGTTTATATCTGATGCAAGGAGGCCTTCGAGCACAACTGCGGCCTGTTCATGGGCTCCTTTTGCCACAAGTTCATCAGCTATACCGAGCTGTCTGTCCGCTTCGGCATTTTCAACTATGCCGCTCCCTTTTCTGATGATTGCATCCTCTATGCCGTAGCCGAGTTTGATGTCATCTGCTTTTCTCTTTCTGGAGGCCACAACCTTGGCATCAACACCTTCGGTCATGAATGTGAAGTCCGTATCGGGAGCAAAATCCAGTATGAGATTCTCGCCCTTTACGGTGATTTTTGAAATGAAGCGGTCGTCCAGCCTGCCTGAAAAACCGGCCGAAAGATTTTTGGCGAACGACAGAGTGATGGTTCTTTCCCCTTTTTTAACGTCTTTGATGTTTTCCGCTGCTCCGGCTATGACCAGTTCGGTGAAAAACCTGTTTTTTTTCAGGTAAATATCCTGAGCGCCCGCGGCAAAGGCAATTAAAAGGGCAAAGACAATAAAGCCGATATTTCTCATTACAATACTTTTAGACTAACATGAAACTAATATCAATGCGATTTTGGAACGTTATACGTCTTTTAGGGGGTGATGTGCTGTGTATTTTATCATATAAGGTCATGCACCTGTTAACAAAGGTAATATCTCTTGAAGTGCGTTGCAAAGCGTGTTAGTTTTTAGATAACCGGAGGAAATATGGCCCTTGATCACGGTATCCTGCTTGAGACAGGAACAAACGAATTTGAAATCGTCGAATTTATTGTCCGCGCCGAAAAGGAGCATCATTTCGGCATTAACGTTGCTAAAGTACGGGAAGTAATCAGGTTTCCTGAAATTGTCAAGGTTCCTGACGCTCACCCCGCGGTTATCGGAACAGCCAACATAAGGCAGAAACTTGTGCCCCTTATAGATCTGGGGAGCTGGCTTGATCTTAAATTTGAGCAGGATTACGCTGCGAAAAAAATCATCGTCACTTTTTTCAACCACCAGTACAACGGCTTTCTGGTTGATGAGGTGGTGAGAATCCACAGAATTACCTGGGCCGATATTAAAGATTATTCAGCGATAACCGATTTCAGTCTTGCGGAGACAGTTCTCGGTGTTGTGGACATAGGCGGAAACCTTATACAGCTTCTCGACTTTGAGAAGATTGTTTCAGAACTTAATCCCGCCACAGCCCTCAAGGAAATGGTGATAGATTATTCAAGAAGCGCCGCCCGCAGCAAGAAGCTAGTTTATCTTGCCGAGGATTCGACTGTGATCAGGCGCTTTCTTGCCATTAACCTGGAGAACGCAGGTTACAGGGTTAAGGCTTTTGAAAACGGCAAGCTCCTTCTGGCGGCAACAGCCATTGAAAAGCCGGATATAATCATAACCGACCTTGAAATGCCCGTGGCAGACGGAGCGTTTGTTGTGCGCACTCTCCGCGGCAAACCGGAAATGGCAAAGCTTCCCATTCTGGTTTTCTCCTCACTCGCCAGCGAGGAGAACGAAAGAAAGGTACTCAGCATAGGAGCTAACATGTTTGTGGGCAAGCCCGATACGGACATACTCATAAACAGCATTGATGAATACGTGTTATAAGGAGTCTTGAAACGATGAAAAAAACAATGGCGGTAATTACGCTCTCTTTTCTTGCATTCGCATGCTCGGACGAAACTCAGGTTATTAAACAGAGTATAAACAACATAAAAGACGAAATGGTCAGCATGCAGTCGGAAATGGCTGAAATGAAGATTTCCATAGAGGATGTGGATCGTAAAACCGAAGCCAACAAAGGGAGCATCAACGCCAATTCGAACGCGCTGGCTGAAATACGCTCTGAACTGAGCTTTTTAGGCAGCGAGGTCACACTCCTTAAAGATAAACAGAAAGCACCCGCCCCCGCCGCTGCCGGAATGACAGAGATTTCAGAACCGGGCGCACAGGGAGAGGGGAATCTTATAATAATCGAAGATGCCTTTGCCGACAAAAGCAGCCTTTACAGCTATGCCTATGAACTGTACAAAAACGGCAAATATCCGGAAAGTCAGGCTAAGTTCAATGAGTTTCTTGCTAAATATCCCGCGGATGAACTCTCGGACAACGCAGTTTACTGGCTGGGTGAAATACAGTATGCCCTGAAAGACTACGAAGGGGCGATTAAGCTTTTCCATAAGCTTGTTACGGATTATCCTGACGGAAACAAGGTTTCCGACGGTCTCCTTAAAATGGCATACTCCTACGGAAACGTAGGCAAAAGAGCGGAATCTGTGGTTACATTAAAGAAGATAGTGAACGAGCATCCGGGCACACGCGCATATAATCTGGCTAAAAAGAAACTTGCCTCTATGGGGGAATAGCTTGAAACGTACCGGGGGTATAATCCTTTCCGCTCTGCTGCTGACGGTTTTATCGGCCGGAGCGGAAAACACGCATGAAGTGAAAAAAGGGGACACTCTTTGGGACATTTCCCAGAAGTATTACGGCGACAACTGGAAATGGCCCATCATCTGGAAGGGCAATGTTTTTATAAACGACCCTGATCTGATATACCCCAGAGAAAAGCTTTTCATTCCCGGTCTGCCTGACGGCGGAGAATCGATCCGCATGGGCGACGGCGGCATGTTCAGAATAGAAGCCGGCAGGGATGCGGCAGCGGAAAAACATTCTGCTTCCGGTATTGAAACAGCCGACAGTTTCAACAGTTTCAGCCATGGCAAGCTCAACGGTTTTGACTCCGCTCTGGATGAGGAGCCTGAGTTCAATGTAATCTCCACCGAGCAGAACAGGGAAATGGTTTCCACAGGTGATTTCATAACGATTGATGCGGGCACTGCAAAAGGCCTTTCCGCAGGCGATACGGTTGTTCTTTACGAACAGCGCAGCCGGGTGGAAAAGAACAGAGCAATATATTCCTGCGTGGGCTACGCCAGAGTTGTAAAAGCAGGGGATGAAACCTCCAGAGCGGAAATATACAAGTCATTCAGTTCCATAAGCACAGGCTACAAAGCGGCCAAGAGTGAAGAAATCTCCGTGAAAAAGCCCAAGGGCTTCAGAAGCGTTAACTCAGATATAGCCGGAGAGGTAGTCTATCTGGCTGAAAACCATAGATTTTCCGCTCAGGGGTACTCAGTGATTGTGAATATAGGTCATCCCCAGCCTGTTAAGGAAGGGGATAAATTCCGCATATTCCGCAGGCTTGAGGAGAACGGGGTGGTTAAGACCGAGCCAGTTGGCGAGGGGCAGCTTATTATTGTAAACGGCAGATATTCCACAATGTATCTCATTAATTCCGGCATGGAGATAATGAAAGGGGATATTGTACGTCTCAGCAAGGTAGCCGTCTATTAACTTGCTAGTATTCTTGGTGTTTGTATATTTCCGGCGGAGCATTTCCGGCTCTGCCTCCTCCGTCTTTCAGCTTTTTGCGCACAAAAACCTTGCCTGAAATCCTCTTTTTGCCTATGTTAACTTTTGTAAGGTTTTCGACAATGAATTATCCTCTTAAAACCCCTTAATGTTTAGTGGTATTTAACTTTATTCAGTCTCATGATCGCTGTTAACCGATGATTTCCTTTTATCTTGACTAAGCCCTAGTCCTTAGTTAGTATTTACATTTATTCGGGAATCGGCCTGCGCTGTTTTTCCGGATAAATGAACAAGAAAATTTTTTACACGGAGAGGGTTTATGAAGAAGTTCCTTACGTTCCTGCTTGTCATGGTCTCTGCTGTCTTCCTTATGACTGCTTGCAGCCAGAAAGCTGAAGAAAAAGCGGCGGAAGCTCCCGCAGAAAATGCAACTGAGGCTGCGGCTCCCGCTGCTTCAACAGAACCGATCAGAATTGGTGTTGCCGGCGCACATTCCGGTGACCTCGCGTCCTATGGTCTTCCCACTGTCAACGCTGTTAAGCTTTATGTTGATGAAGTCAACAAAAACGGCGGTATCGACGGAAGACAGGTTGAACTTTACATCGAAGATGACGTTTGCAAGCCTGAAGTTGCCACAAACACAGCAAGCAAACTTGTTTCTGACAAAGTCGTAGCAGTTATCGGCCACATATGCTCAGGCGCTACCAAAGCTGCTCTCGGCATATACAAAGATGCTAACATCCTTGTTATATCTCCCTCTGCTACAAACCCCGCGCTCACTCAGAGCGGCGAATACCCCAACTTCCTCCGCACAATCGCTCCTGACGATTCTCAGGCAAGACTCGAAGTTGACTTCGCTCTCAACACTCTTAATGTTAAAAAATTCGCAGTTCTTCACGATAAAGGCGACTACGGCAAAGGCCTTGCCGAATTTGCAAAATCCTTCCTTGACAACTCATCTGTTGAAGGTGTTAAAGTTGTTCTTTACGAAGGTGTTACTCCCGGTGCGGTTGACTACTCCGCAGTGGTTCAGAAAATTGCACGTTCAGGCGCTGAAGCGGTTATCTTCGGCGGATACCACCCCGAAGCTTCCAAAATCGTTACTCAGATGCGCAAAAAACAGATCAACATCCCCTTCATTTCTGATGACGGCGTGAAAGATGACACATTCATAAAAGTTGCGGGCGAATTTGCAGAAGGCGTTTATGCCACAGGTCCTAAAGACACTTCTACAAACCCTCTCAATATAAAAGCTGTTGAAGAGCACAAAGCCGCTTTCCAGGCTGATCCCGGCGCATTCTTCATCAACGGCTACTCTGCTGCAATGGCTATCCTTAACGCCATCGACAAAGCAGATTCCACAGATTATGAAGCTGTGAGCAAAGCTCTCAGAACTGAATATGTTGAAACTCCCCTCGGAAGCATCAGCTTTGATGAAAGAGGCGATGCTATCGGCGTTGGTTTCTCCATGTATCAGGTTCAGAACGGCGCTTACATCGAACTTAAATAACATTTCCAAAATACAAATTCCGGGGGTGCCTTCTTTCGGCACCCTCCTTCCATTTCAGGGCAAATAACAGGAGCAGTCACGGATAATGGATTATTTTCTTCAGCTATTTTTAAGCGGCCTCACAAGAGGCAGCATCTACGCGCTTATCGCTTTGGGCTACACCATGGTTTACGGCATCATTCAGCTTATAAACTTTGCCCACGGGGAAATTTATATGATAGGCGCGTTTACGGCACTTATTGTCGCCAGTGTGCTTGCTATTTTAGGCTTCAGCGGCCTCAGCATACTCATTCTGGCGGGAATAGCGGCGGTGGTTTACTCATCCGCCTATGGTTTCACTATGGAAAAGATCGCTTACAGACCTCTGAGAAACGCACCGAGGCTTTCGCCTCTCATCAGCGCGATAGGAATGTCTATATTCCTCCAGAACTATGTACTTCTTGCACAGACATCAGACTTCCTTCCCTTTCCGGCGCTTATACCGGAATTTGAGTTTATCAAACCTGTATCGCATATAATGAGTTCCGCGGAGCTTGTTATCATCCTCAGCAGTGCGGTGATAATGGTTCTGCTGACTCTCTTCATAAAGTTCACCAGAATGGGCAAAGCAATGAGAGCCACGGCTCAGGATAAGAAAATGGCGCTTCTTGTCGGGATAGATGTTGACAAGGTCATCTCCATGACGTTCATCATCGGTTCCGCTCTGGCGGCCTTCGGCGGCATTCTTATTGCCTCCCACATAGGGCAGATCAATTTCTACATCGGCTTCATTGCGGGTATCAAGGCCTTTACTGCGGCGGTTCTCGGCGGCATAGGAAGTATCCCCGGAGCGGTTTTGGGCGCACTTATCCTCGGCTGGACGGAAAGTTTCGCCACCGGTTATGTGTCCAGCGACTATGAAGACGTTTTCGCCTTTGCCCTGCTTGTGCTGATCCTTATTTTCAGACCGGCGGGTATCCTCGGCAAATCCACGGCTCAGAAGGTGTAGCATGCTGAATGAGCTTAAAAAATCATTAATCGCGGCAGTATGGTTTATGTTTCTTACATTCCCCATACTGGTTATAAAGGTTAACACTGTCCACAACACTATAACATGGCGCTGGAACAACCTGCTTTATGTTGCTGCAGGGGCTTTCTTCGGCTCTATGCTTTGGCGCTGGCTCCACTACAAAAAGACCCATATCAGCGAGAGAAACATAAGGGAAAGGCTTAAAAACGGCCTCCAGAACACCATTGTTGACAACAAGAAAGTTCTGTACACCCTGATAGCCATAGCTGTTGCCTTCACATTTGCTTTTCCGCATATGTCAAACGCATATCAGGTTAATATTATGACCACCGCGCTGATGTATATTGTTCTCGGTCTCGGCCTCAACATAGTTGTGGGGCTTGCGGGTCTTCTCGACCTTGGCTATGTGGCGTTTTACGCAGTCGGCGCTTACAGCTACGCTCTGCTGAACCACCACTTCGGCCTCGGCTTTTGGGCTGTTCTGCCCATAGGCGGAGCCCTTGCCATGATGTTCGGGATAATTCTCGGCTTTCCTGTACTCAGGCTCAGGGGCGACTACCTTGCCATTGTTACCCTCGGTTTCGGTGAGATTATCCGTCTGGTGCTTGAAAACTGGAACGCGTTCTCTTTCGGCCCCAGCGGTATAGCAGGAATAGACAGACCTGCGTTTTTCGGGCTGAAACTTAATCTCTCCCAGTCCATGACAGCGCTTTATTATCTTGTGCTTGTGCTCGCAGTGATTACTATCTTCTGTGTCAGCAGGCTGCAGAACTCACGCATAGGCAGAGCATGGCTTGCCCTGCGCGAGGATGAAATAGCATGTCAGGCAATGGGCATAGACAAAACAAGGACAAAACTCACCGCATTTGCACTGGGTGCGACATGGGCGGGCTTCATGGGTGTTGTATTCGCTGCGAAAACCACCTTTGTTAACCCGGCGAGCTTCACCTTCCTTGAATCAGCGATCATACTCGCCATAGTTGTTCTCGGCGGTATGGGGTCAATTCTCGGCGTTATTCTCGCCGCGCTGATCCTCATACTTCTCCCTGAATATCTCAGGGCGTTCTCCGAGCTCCGCATGCTTATTTTCGGCGGCTCCATGGTTCTTATGATGGTTTTCAGGCCGCAGGGGCTCATAAGCAATGTGCGGCGAAAATACTTATTCGACAAAATGAATTTCGGGGAGGGGAAAGCAAATGAAGCAAAATGACACAAGCCTTCCCGTTCTTGAGGTGAAGGGACTTACCATGGATTTCGGCGGTCTGAGAGCCGTTGACCATGTTGACATGGAAATACAGAACGGTGAGATTGTGGCTCTCATAGGCCCCAACGGAGCCGGGAAAACCACCTTCTTCAACTGCATAACAGGGATTTACACACCCACGGACGGGGATATAGTTGTCCATACCAAATTCGGCGAAAAAAGGGTAAACGGAAAGAAGCCCAATCAGGTCACGGAACTCGGACTTGCAAGAACTTTCCAGAACATCAGGCTTTTCCCGAACATGACCGTTCTTGAGAACGTTATGATAGGCCGCCACTGCCGCACGAAGGCAAAGGTCATCGGTGCGCTCCTGCGTGATCCCCGCACCAGAAAAGAGGAGAGGGACGCAGCCGCGGTAAGCTATGGTATTCTGGAAAAAATCGGCCTCACAAGCCTTGCGAATGAAATGGCCAGCAACCTCCCCTACGGGGCGCAGCGCAGGCTTGAAATCGCCCGCGCCCTTGCCACTGAGCCTGTTCTGCTGCTCCTTGATGAACCCGCGGCGGGTATGAACCCGCAGGAAACCGAGGAACTGACAGGCCTCATCAGGGAGATCAGAGACAAGGATAAAATATCCATCCTGCTTATCGAGCATGACATGAAGCTTGTAATGAACCTTTCCGACAGGATATATGTCATGGATCACGGGCAGAGAATTGCCACGGGAAACCCGGTTGAGATAAAAAATAATCCCGAAGTTATCAAGGCCTATCTTGGGGAGGAAGCCGATGCTTGAGATTAACGGCATAAGCACCTACTACGGCAATATTCAGGCTCTCCACGAGGTTTCACTTAAGATAAACGAAGGCGAGATAATAACCCTGATCGGTGCGAACGGAGCGGGCAAGACCACCACTCTGCTCTCCGTCAGCGGCATAGTTCAGCCCAAGCAGGGCGAAATCCTTTTTAAGGGTGAGCCCATACACAGGATGAAGCCGGATAAAATAGTTCAGATGGGCATCTGTCAGGTTCCGGAGGGAAGACATATTTTCCCCTACCTCACAGTGTCAGAGAACCTTGATCTCGGTGCATTCCTCAGGAAAGACAGAGACGGAATCAAGAAAGATCTTGAGCAGATATACGACCTTTTCCCCAGACTGGCGGAAAGGAGACACCAGCAGGGCGGAACCCTCAGCGGCGGCGAACAGCAGATGCTTGCCATCTCCCGCGCTCTTATGGCCAGACCCCGCCTGCTGCTTCTGGATGAACCTTCGCTGGGGCTTGCTCCGCTGATAGTTCAGCAGATTTTTGAGATTATCAAAAGAATTAAAGAGGAGAGCGGAACCACAATCTTCCTTGTTGAGCAGAACGCTAACCTTGCCCTTAAGGTGGCCGACAGAGGCTATGTTATGGAAACGGGCAGGGTGACAATGGAGGATAAGGCTTCAAACCTTCTTTCCAACGAAGATGTTAAAAGAGCCTATCTTGGAATCTGATATAAGGTGATGATGAGGAAAAAGTATTTACTGCTGGTTTTACTGGTATTTGTGATAACGGGGTGTCTCGGCGGACGCCCCGCGCCTTATACCGGAGGCCGCGTTGACCCTTCCGATATTGAGAGGATGAAATACTCCATTCAGGTAGGTGCATTCGGTAACGTGGCCAACGCCGCCAACTATACCGACAAGCTGGTTGCTGCCGGAGTGGATGCTTACTTCTTCCTTGATGATTCGGGGCTTTACAAAGTCCGCATAGGCGACTTTCCCTCATATGACAGGGCGGTGAGATACGCCGTAAACCTGCGCACCAGAAACCAGATAGAGGACTACTTCATCATCCGTCCCGAAGACTATGACTATAACTTCCGCCCGGAAGACCTTGAGCGAAAAGGGATCAGAACTAACCTTGTGAAAACTGCCCACAAATACATCGGCGTACCTTACAGATGGGGCGGAGAGAGCGCTGCGGGCGGGTTTGACTGCTCCGGGCTCACAATGGTTGTTTACAAGCTCAACGGCCTCAATCTTCCCCGTGATTCCAGAAGTCAGTTCAGCCATGGAAAATACATCGCAAAGAGTGAGCTCAAACCGGGCGACTTGGTATTTTTTGCCACAGGCAGAGCAAAAAGAGTTTCCCATGTAGGCATTTACATAGGCTCCGGAAAATTCATCCATGCACCCGGCCGCGGTCGCAATGTCACAATAGCCGATCTTAACGACTCCTACTTTGTCCGCACATATATGGGCGCGCGCAAGTATATCTGAGTTCCCGCTTAATCAGCAAAAACTTCCCCCTCAAACTGGCACAGTCTTTGTTATTAAATCAGCAAGAGGTGTTGCATGAGAAATATTTTCAGCATGTCCAATGTAGATAAGCTTTCCTATGGAATGGACACTACATCCGTTAAAAACAACGTGATCGCGGAAAACATAGCTAATGTTGACACGCCTACATATAAGGCAAGCAAGCTTGAGTTTGATGAGGTAATGCAGGATTTTCTCGGAACAGGGAAAAAACTTCCGCTGGTTCAGACCAATGAAAAGCACTTCGCAACAGGCGGATTCAAGGGCATACCGGCCGATTATGTAAGGTTTCAGAACAACCCCTCTCTCCGCAACGACGGCAACGATGTAAATCTCGATTATGAAATGAGTGAGATGGCTTCAAATTCGGTTCTCTATCAGGAACTCACCCAGATAACCGCGGGCACTTTCACCAAACTTAAAACAGCTATACAGGGAAGGTAACAGATAGATGAGCTTTATGCATGTGATGGACGTTTCCGCGACAGGGCTTTCCGCGCAGAGAATAAGAATAGGCGCAATCTCCTCCAACCTCGCAAACGCACAAACCACAAGAACGGCGGACGGCGGCCCCTATCAGCGCAAAGATGTTGTTTTCGAACAGGTTATGAAAGGCGAATACGCAGGCGGCGTACGCGTCCAGAGAGTTATAGATGACGAGAAACCGCCTATGCTGAAATATGAACCCGACCACCCCGATGCGAATGAGGAAGGCTATGTGGCATACCCCAACGTTAACCCCATCGAGGAGATGGTAAATATGCTCGAAGCGTCAAAAAGCTATGAGGCGAACGCAACAGTTTTTGAAACAGCCAAACAACTTGCCTTAAGGGCACTTGAAATAGGCAGGGCATAGGTTTAGACGGCATCTTGCCGGAGTCAGGGGAATTTGGCAGTTTCCGGAAGGATAAATCCCCCTCATTCCCCCTTTGCAAAAGGGGGAGGTTGTTGCGGCAGAGATTTAAAGAATTATTATGCCCTTTGAATCTGGAACCCCGAACGGTTCCATGGAAGGAACCGCACCGTGTGCAGCGAAGGTTTGCTTTGCAAACCGCGAGCGTGTTGAACAATCCGGCAGGACGCGCGGATTGTTCTTATAAAGTTAGATAAAGGTTGTAAAATACCCCTGATATACTATATATTCAGTTAGGGAGACACTGAAAATGGCAGAGATAAATAATATCAACTTCCTTTTGCCGAACAAGCTTGATGACAGCTCATCCTCCAAGCCTGCGGGCACTCAGAGCGAATCCGGTGCGGACTTTTCCGCCCTGCTCAAGGATGCCCTCAGCAGCGTCAATGACGCTCAGCTTGAGGCCAGTGAGGCTGTGCAGAAAGTACTCAGCGGCGAAACGAAGGACATTCATTCCACAATGATTGCTCTCCAGAAAGCAGATGTTTCCCTCAAACTCATGCTTGAGGTTAAGAATAAAATCGTTGAAGCTTACCAAGAGGTAATGAGAACTCAAGTGTAGTATTAGGGGCAAATGGCACTTCAAGACGTCGTAACTCAGTTTAAAGATATTTTTGAGAAACTGACTCTTGTTCAGAAAATTTCCATCGGTACCGCATTAACAGCGGTGCTTGTTACTCTGGGTGTCCTTATAATCTGGGCAAACAGACCCGTCTACAAAACTCTTTATGCCAATATGAATTCTGACGATGCCCCTTTAGTTATCCAGAAACTGAAAGAGGGTAATGTTCCGTACAGGCTTAAGGAAGGCGGGGGCACGGTGGAAGTTCCGCAGGAGCTGGTTTATGACACGAGGCTGGAACTTGCCCGTGAAGGTCTGCCCAAAGGCGGCGGAGCAGGGTTTGAGCTTTTCGACAAGTCATCCTACGGAATGACCGAATTCCTGCAGGATGTAAACTATCAGCGTGCGCTTCAGGGCGAACTGGCCAGAACGATCAGTAGCCTTAACGAAATAGAAGAGGCAAGAGTACATCTTACCATTCCCAAAAACAGGCTTTTCATATCCGAAGAGGAATCCGCCAAGGCCGCAGTGGTTATTAAGCTCAAAAGAGGGGCTGAACTCAACCGCGAGCAGGTTAAGGCGATAAGTTCCCTCGTCTCCGGCTCCGTGAAGGGGCTTATTCCTGAAAATGTGCAGGTTGTGGACACCACGGGAAGACTCCTGAGCGATTTTCTCGGTGAGGAAAACTCACCGGTGATGATGACTCAGACTCAGCTTGAATATCAGAAAAGGATAGAGCGCGAGCTTGAATCCAAGCTCTACGGCATTCTCAGCAGAACACTCGGCGAAACCGGAGCGGTTGCCAAAGTTACCGCAGAGATCGACTTCTCCAAAAGGGAAACCAGCAAAGAGGAGTTCGGGCGCGAGCCTGTTATCCGCTCATCCGAAAACATAGAAACCATAAGCACAAATGCACCCGGAGGCCCGCAGGGTGTGCCGGGGGTTGAATCGAACCTCGCCGAGCCGCAGGTGCTGGGCGGAAACACCAACTCATCATACGAACATACGGAAGAGCGCTCAAACTTTGAAATAGACAAAACAGTCACAAAGGAAATCAAGGCTTTCGGAACAATCAAGAAGATCTCCGTTGCGGTTGTTGTGGACAACAAGAATGTATTCCGCAAAGACGAAGCAACAGGGGAGCAGATAACCGAAAGTGTTCCCAGAACGCAGGAGGAACTGAACTCGATTCGCGCGCTTGTCGCCACCGCTGTCGGCTTTGATCAGGCAAGGGGCGATCAGGTAGAGGTCAACAACATATCGTTTGATACCTCCGCACAGCAGCAGGAGCAGCTTCTGCTCCAGAGAGAGAAAACAGTGGAACTCATAACCATAGCATCCAAATATGCCCTTGCGGTCATTATTCTGCTCCTGTTCTACTTTGCCGTGGTCAGGCGCATACTCAAAAAACTGGACAAAACTGTCACCTACAACGACGACGGCACAATCACGGTTACCTCAGCGCTTGATTCAGTGGATGTAACCCTTAAAGGCAGCGCCGGATTCCCTAAAACCCTCGAAGAGCTTGAGCGTGAGGTTGAACAGGAGCTTGATGAAAGCATACCAATGAATACTGACGCCGTTAAGTCCAAGGTAATGCTTAAGAAGATAGAGGAATTCTGCGAAGAGGATCCCGAAGGCGCGGCAAATATTATAAAATCCATGTTGAAAGGTTGATATGAGTCTTTCCAGTACAGGCATCAGAAAAGCCGCAGCGGTGCTTATAGCCCTCGGCGAGGAAATTTCATCCTCTATTTTCGCTCATCTTGATGATGACGAGGTGCAGGAGATCTCAAAAGAGATAGCCATGACCAAGATCATCCCCCCTGAGGAGATGGACGAAACAATAGAAGAATTCTACAACATGATGCTTGCCAAAAAGTTCATCGCCAAAGGCGGTCTTGAATACGCGAAAAGCGTTCTTGTCAAGTCTCTCGGCCCTGAACGCGCAAGGAAGATTATTGACCGCCTCACCAAAATGATGGAGCAGTCCAGCGGCTTTGAATTCCTTACTAAGATTGACCCCAAGCAGCTTGCAAAATTCATACAGACCGAACACCCGCAGACAATCGCGCTTATCCTTGCCCACCTTGACCCCAGCCATGCGGCGGAGTCCCTTGCGCAGCTTCCGGAGGAACTGAAGGCGGAGATAACGCTGAGGATAGCGAACCTTCAGGATATTTCACCCACGGTTGTAAAAACCCTGTCCAGAGTGCTTGAGGAAAGGTTTGAATCCCTGTCCTCATACAATGTTGAAGTAGGCGGTGTTAAGTCCGTTGCCGAAATATTCAACCGTATGGACAGAGTGACCAGCAAAGCCACGCTGGAAAAACTGGAGAAGGAAGCGCCGGAGCTTGTTGCGGCCATACGCGATATGATGTTCGTATTCGAGGACATCAGAGAGCTTAACGACGTTGCCATTCAGGAAATCCTTAAGAAAGCTGATAAAAAGGCTCTTACCCTTGCCCTCAAGGGTGCTGATGATGATACGAAGGAACGCTTCTTCAGAAACATGTCCAAACGCGCCGTGGAAACAATGCGCGAAGAGATGGACTACATGGGCCCTGTCAAGCTCAAGGAAGTGGAAAAGGCTCAGCACGAGATTGTCGCCATTGTACGCGAACTCGACGAAGAAGGGGTTATCAACCTCGGCGGCGGAGAGGAAGAGCAGTACGTTTAACAAATCCCACCGGATTGAATTATGTCCAGAAAAATCGTCGGCAAAAACAGACAGAAAGGGCTCAAGGAAATGGACATCACCAGTTTCGGTGATGTGGAGCGCGGAGAAAAGGTCTACACGCTTGAAAAGCTTAAGGATACCCACGCCGTCAGCGGCGAGATCCCTTTCCTTTTCGCCAGTTTCGACACGGCAGTCAACCTCGGTAAGGCGCGCATAGTCGGTGATTCGTCTGTTTATCTGGACAAACATCATAAACCCGACCCTGAGCCCGAAGTCAAGCCTGAACCGCAAAAAGAGGAGCCCAAGGAGTTTTCCGAAACCGTCTTTAAAGAAGCGGAGATAAAGGAAGAGCCTCCTGTTATGGATGAGAAGAAGCTTCAGGAACTCCTGAAAGCCGAATACCAAAGGGCATACAATGACGGCTACAAAAAAGGCATGCTTGAGGCGGCGGAAAACGCCAGAAAGCAGTATAATAAAGAGAAAAATGATTATATAGAAATGCTTCAGGGCGCTTATAAAGAGGTAATATCCCGCGCGGGTGTCTTTTCTTCCGCTGTGAAGGAACTGGACAGCGCGCTGCCCGAAATGCTCACTCACTTCCTTGAAACCCTTATCGGCGCGGAAAGAAAAGTGAACGGGCGGCTTATTGTCTCTGTCATTAAAAAGAGCCTTGCCAGTCTGCATGAACTCAGCCGTGTGGTTTTCAGGGTGAACCCCGATGACCTTGATACGGTGAGGCAGACATTTCCCGACTATGATTCCGTGGCCGACCCTGCAATAACTCAGGGCGGGCTGAGGATAGACACCAGCATAGGGGAGATGGACTACACTATTGAAACAATGCTGGAGAATTTTAAGAAGCTGATCTATGAAGAACTTGAATCGACTCAGACAGATAAACGCTAAAGAAGAGATAGTAATCTCCGGCAGGGTTACAAAGATAATCGGCCTCACCATTGAGGCTGACGGACCCCTGCTGGGAATCGGAACCAGATGCGCCATAGAGGGCAGCGACGGCAGAACGGTTCTATCTGAAATAATCGGCTTTAATGATAACAGAATAATTCTGATGCCCTACGGCGACAGCGAAGGAATAGCCCCCGGAAGCAGGGTGCACAACACTGCACTGGGAAACACCGTCAAGGTTTCCGAAAATATGCTGGGGCGTATTCTTAACGGCCTCGGTGAACCCATAGACGGCAAAGGCCCGATACAGGATTACGAACTGGTCAAGGTCTACTCCTCTCCGCCGCTGCCGCTGGAAAGGGAAATCATACGCGAATCAATCTCCACCGGAGTTAAAGCGATAGACGCTCTCATGACCTGCGGCTCAGGCCAGAGGGTGGGCATATTTGCCGGTTCCGGCGTTGGTAAGTCGGTTCTTCTCGGCATGATAGCCAGAAATACCGAGGCGGATGTGAACGTTATAGCGCTCATAGGCGAACGCGGCAGAGAGGTACGCGAGTTTGTGGAGCGGGATCTGGGGCCTGAGGGTCTGGCGAGAAGCGTTGTAATAGTCGCCACCAGTGACCAGTCCGCCCTTGTGCGTAAGCTGGGCGCATTTGTTGCCACTGCCGTTGCGGAGTATTTCAGGGCAAAGGGCAAGAATGTCATGTTCATGATGGACTCAGTGACAAGGTTCGCAATGGCGCAGAGGGAAATAGGCCTCACAGTGGGTGAGCCGCCCACCTCAAAAGGGTACACGCCCTCAGTATTCGCTCTTTTGCCCAAACTTCTGGAAAGAGCAGGCACAAAGAGAGGCGAAGGGGCTGTCACCGGGCTTTACACAGTACTTGTGGAAGGGGACGACATGAACGACCCCATCGCGGATTCAGTGCGCTCAATCATAGACGGTCACATAGTGCTGGACAGGCTGCTCGCAGCCCGCAACCATTACCCCGCTATAGACATCCTCATGAGTGCCAGCAGGCTCATGAAGGAGATAATAACGAAAGAAGACTTCGCCTCCGCAGGGCGTTTCCGCGACCTGCTCAGCGCATACCGCGAGGCGGAAGACCTAATCAACATCGGAGCTTATGTCAGGGGCAGCAACCCCAGAATTGACGAAGCCATAGCGAAGATAAACCGCATAAACGAATTCCTCCGTCAGGGGATAGACGAAAACTTCACCCTTGAAGAGGCGCGGGCAAAGCTTAATGAAATAACGGCGGGATGATATGAACGCCAAATTCAGGCTGGAAAAGGTTCTGGAGCACAGAGAACGCATCTTTGAACTGGAGAAGAACAAGCTGGCGGAGTTTGAGTCAAGGCTCCGCACACTTACCGCTCAGCTTACTGATATGCTTGAGACCGAAAAGCAGAAGCATGCCGAAAAGGAAGAAGCCAAAATGAGCGGACAGATGCAGTTCGTGCGCATGTACGATGCTTACATACTCAAACTTGAAGGGCACAGAAAAACCATGGAGCGCATGGTGCACGATGCCCGTTTAGTGGTGGAGCGGCAGAAAAAGAAAACTGTGCAGGCCATGAACAACCACAAAATTATGCTGAAACTCAAGGAAAAGCATGTCAAGGACTACACCGCCTATCTGGATAAGGAAGAGATGAAGATGATAGATGAACTCATAGTTTCAAGGAGCGGCAGAAATGAATAAACCGTTACTCACGGCGCTTTTGGTATTAACCGCTGTGCTCACCGCACAGGCACAGAGCATTGTGGATATTCAGAGCCTCGCTGCAAGGCTTGAGGCTAAGGAGCAGGAACTGAACAAAAAAGAAACGGCTCTGGCTGATAAGGAAAAACGCCTGAAAGCCCTAGAGGAAGAGCTTATTGCAAAAGAGAACGAGCTCAACGCCATCAAGGATACAATAAGCAAAAGGCTGAACGAGGTTCAGTCCAGCGAGGATAAAAACCTAGATGCCCTCGCCAGAATATATTCTTCCACCAAACCGAAATCAGCGGCGGAAATTTTTGTGAAGATGGACACCGACAAGGCTGTTCAGCTTATCCGCAGGATTCCCCCCATGAACGCAGGCAAAATCATGGCCGCTCTCGGCAAAATTGACGCTGAAAAAGCATCCCAGATAACGGAAAAACTCACTCCAGAAAAGGTAAATCTCGGTCAGTAAATGAGAAATGATATACTAATCCCCGGTATTCTCGAATACATACGCTCTACCGTAAGGGCGAAAAATGAAGACATGCACGACTATGCCAAAAAACACGATGTACCCTCCGTGGAGCCGGAAACAGGGGAGCTTCTCCGCCTGCTGGCATCTGTGCTGAAACCAGCCTCCGTACTCGAAATAGGCAGCGGAATAGGCACATCCACAACCTATATCAAACAGGGCTGCCCGAAGGCGAAAATAACCGGCATAGACCATAACCCAAACCGCATTGCCGTGGCGAAAACCCTGTGCATCGAACTGGAAAATGTGGAATTCATAAACGAATCCGCATTTACATACCTGAACCGGACAAACGATAGCTACGATATGGTGTTCATCGACTCCGTAAAACGGATCTACCCGCTGATGTGGCAGACTGTTAAAACCAGAGTCAACAAAGGCGGACTCGTCATTTTCGATGATGTGCTCCTCTTCGGTATGCTCGCAATGGAAACAGCGGAAGTACCCCGAAAATACCGCCAAGGCCGCGATGAACTCCTCAGCTTCATCGAGGAAATAAAAAATGATATGCCTGCATCATCAACGCTGCTGCCCGTGGGTTCGGGCGTTTTGTTGGTGAATTTCTGAATTTGTGTGGTTATTTTTTTAATGAGAGAACCCTTTCTTTATACAAATAAAGTGTCCTCTCATACTCTCTCCCAAAGAAACTTCACTTGAGTTTTTGAGGGGGTACGGGGGAACTTTGTTCCAAAAAGTTCTCCCGAAAAACTGAAAACTCAAAAAAGGAAAAAATAAAAACAATGTCAGTTGAACTTTTAAGCCCTGCGGGGAATTTTGAAAAATTAAAATATGCTGTCCGTTACGGTGCTGATGCGGTGTATCTCGCCGGGACGGGTTACGGTCTGCGCGCCAAGGCGGGCAATTTCGGCATGGACGATTTGGGTGAGGCTCTGAGTTTTCTGCACAGTCAGGGTAAGAAGGGTTATGTCACTGTTAACGCTTATCTCCGTAATGCCGAGTTTGACGGTTTGAGGGAGTATTTATACAACCTTGAGTCTGTGAGGCCGGATGCTATGATAGTGTCTGATCCGGGCGTGTTTAAGGTTATCAGGGATATGAAGCTTAAGACCCCTGTGCATATCAGTACGCAGTCCAATGTGACGAACCTTGCCGCTGTGGATTTCTGGGCGGAGCTTGGCGCGGAGAGGGTTATCCTTGCCCGTGAGCTTTCCGCTGAGGAGATAGCGTATATCTGTAAGAATGCCAAGGCGGAGATCGAGGTTTTTGTGCACGGAGCTATGTGCATATCCATGTCCGGCAGATGTCTGATAAGCAATTACATGACGGGCAGGGACGCCAACGCCGGGATGTGCACACACCCGTGCAGGTGGAAGTATTCGCTGGTGGAGGAGACCAGACCGGGCGAATATTTTCCCGTGGTTGAGGATGAGCGCGGAACATATTTCTACAACAGCAAGGACTTATGCCTTATAGAATACATCGGTGAGCTTGTGAAGGCCGGTGTTAAGAGCATTAAGATAGAGGGCAGGATGAAAAGCGTTATGTATGTGGCGCTTGTTACGGGCGCATACAGACAGGCGCTGGACTGGGCCATGGCCGATCCTGACAGCTACGAAGCCAGAGAGGAATGGGTGCGGATGCTGAAAAGCGTTACCCATCGCAGCTATACGGCGGGCTTTTACAAAGGGGACATTGACAGCAGTTCCATGAACTATGCCAACGCAAACTATATTCAGGAGAGTGAGTTCCTCGGTTCTGTGGAGAACGGGGAGATGCTGGCGAAGAATAAGTTTCTGGCGGGTGAGGAGCTTGAGTTTGTGACACCTTTTCTGGAGGTTCTGCCTTATAAGGTGACTAATCTGACGGATGAGCAGGGCGCGCCTGTTGAGGTCACAAGGCCGAACTACCGCTACAGCATGGAACTGCCTGACGAACTGCCCGACGGGAGCATTCTGAGAAGATGGAAAGCATAAAAGAACAATACGACAGGCTTGTCGAAGAGATAAAACAGCACGACATAAATTACTATGTCAATGACGCTCCGGTGATCACGGATTTTGAATATGATCAGCTTTACAGAAGGCTTCTTGATATGGAAGCGGAGCATCCTGAGCTTGTGCGGGATGATTCACCCTCGAAGCGTGTGGGTGCTCCTCCTGTGGAGGGGCTTGAGAACATAACCCACGAAGTAAGGATGATGAGCCTTAACAATACCTACAGCGATGCGGAGCTGGACAGCTTTATCGCCACTGTTTACAAAGAGACGCTGGAGGAGCCGCAGTTTGCTGTGGAACCGAAGATAGACGGCGCTTCCGTCAGCCTTGTGTACGAAGGCGGCAGACTGATAAGCGCTGCCACAAGGGGGGACGGCGCAGTGGGGGAGGATATTCTCCACAATGTCAGAACCATAAGGGCGGTTCCGCTTAAGATAAAAGATACGCAAAGGCTTATTGTCCGGGGCGAGGTCTATATGCCTGTGGAATCTTTCAATAACCTCAACGAAAAGCGGGAGGAGGAAGGACTTCCTCTGTTTGCAAATCCGCGTAACTCCGCTGCGGGGAGCCTTAAGCTTCTGGATTCAAGAGAGTGCGCAAAAAGAAACCTGAGCATGTTTGCCTTCGGGCTGGACAAGGGGCAGGGGGACGGACATTTTGAAGACCTCATGCGCCTGAAAAAGCTCGGTTTCCGCGTCAATGACATGGTGAAGCTCTGTAAAACAGCGGAAGAGGTTAAAGAGCACGTGGCATTTATCCGATCAAAAAGGGAAAGCCTCAGTTACGAGATAGACGGAGCGGTCATTAAGGTGGATAACTACCGTCTTCGTGACAGGCTTGGAATGACCATAAAAGCCCCGAAATGGGCAATAGCATACAAATATCCGGCGGAAAAAGCTGTTACAAGGCTGCTCAGCGTTGAGTTTCAGGTCGGCCGCACTGGAACAGTGACTCCGGTTGCCATACTTGAGCCTGTGAAGGTCAGCGGAAGCACAGTCGGAAGAGCCACGCTCCACAACATGGACGAGGTGGAGAGGCTGGGGATCAGAATCGGCGATTATGTCAGCCTTGAAAAAGGGGGTGACGTTATCCCGAAGGTTACAGGCGCATTGGCGGAGAGAAGAACAGGGGCGGAAACGGAGATACCGCTCCCTGAAAAATGCCCTGTCTGTCACCATGAGCTTGTGCGGGAGGATGTGGCGTTCAGATGCGTCAACCCTGAGTGCACAGGCACTGCGAGGGGCGCACTGAAGCACTTTGTCGCCCGCAATGCCATGGATATACGCGGTTTCGGCGAATCTCTCATAGACAGGCTGATGGAATCGGGTATGCTGAAAACTCCGGCGGATATTTACACCATGGATTATAACTCTCTGAGAACTATGGAAGGTCTTGGGGATAAATCGGTGGATAACCTCCTCGCCGCAGTTGAGGAGAGCAGGAACAAGCCTTTCGAGAAGGTGCTTTTTGCCATAGGGCTCCCCTCCGTGGGTGTGCGCACGGCGGAAATACTGGCGCAGGAGTTCGGCAGCATAGACAGGCTGAAATCAGCAACTGAGGAAGAACTCACTGCGGTTTACTCCATAGGCGCGCTTGTGGCAAAGGATATAACCGAGGCACTGAAACAGCCGAAATATATTAATCTTATCAGTTCCCTGCGTGATGCCGGACTCCGCTTCGAGGCGGAAAAGAAAGACACAGGCGGAATATTCGAGGGGCAGACATTCCTGATAACCGGAACTCTCAGCCGTCCGAGGACTGATTTTGAAGAGCTTATAAAATCGCTCGGCGGAAAAATAGCAAGCGGAGTGAGCAAAAATCTGTCATATTTAATTGCGGGTGAAAAGGCCGGAAGCAAGCTGGAAAAGGCGGAAAAACTCGGAATCACCATACTCACCGAAGACGGGTTTATGAACATGGCCGGACGGAGCTGATATTGAAGCGTATTTACATACTGTCTGACGGAACAGGGCAGAGCGCCCTTAATATAATGAAGGCGGCACTCCTCCAGTTTGAGGATCCGCAGGTGAAGTTCACCATATATTCCATGGTGGATAAGCTGGACAAGCTTAAGGCTATTCTGGAACATGCGCGGGTTGATAACGGTTTTGTGGCTTTTACTACTGTTATTAAGGAGTTCCGCGAAACTATCCATAAATTCTGTCATGAAAACGGTATTCTCCATTACGATATTCTGGGGCCTCCCATCGACAAGCTTGAGGAGTTTCTCGGAAGAAAGGCAATGGAGAGCCCCGGTGTTCTCCGCAAGGTGGATGAGAAGTACTTCAAGCGTATCGATGCGGTGGAGTTCACCCTCAGCCATGATGACGGTAAAATAGTCACCGGGCTGGATGAGGCGGATATAATAGTCCTCGGCCTTTCCAGAACATCAAAGACACCTACCTCCTTCTTCCTTGCTCAGCAGGGGTTTAAGGTGGTCAATATACCTCTCGTGCCGGAAGTGCCTATCCCTGAGGAGGTTTTTAAGGTTGACCCTAACAAGGTCGTCTGCCTCATCATGGATCCGGAAGTGCTCCAGAAGGTGCGCACGGCAAGGCTTAAGCATTATAAAACACAAAGCAAGTATAACGATATGCGCAAGATCTTCGAGGAGGTTGAGTTCGTTTATGAACTGATCCGCAAAAACAGAAGGTGGCATATTGTTGACACGACAAATAAATCAATCGAAGAAACGGCAAGGGAGATAATCCACTCCGTCTTCGGGCGGGATATGGAGCTTTAGGGCTGTATGAACCGCCCGCGCAGACGCTTTTTGCCCTAAAAAACTCTTGACACGGGTTAAAGCTGTCTATAAAGTTTGGTGTACACAGCCTTCATGGCATGTCTCACCCTATTTAACTTAGCGGAAAAATCACACTGAATCCGGGTTATTAATTTACAAATCAAATTATTTCAACCTGAGTATTATGTATAAAATTATGAGGTGAATAAGTGAACCTGAACGATTTGAAGAAAAAATCGATCGAGGATCTTGTTGCCATTGCGAATTCCGTGGAGATAGAGAACTCGGCTAACCTGCTGAAACAGGAGCTTATTTTTGAGATTCTCAAATCCACCAGCGCAAGGAACGGACACATTTTCGGACAAGGCGTACTTGAAATTCTTCCCGACGGCTTCGGCTTTCTCAGATCGACGGATTACAACTACCTGCCGGGCCCGGACGATATATACGTTTCTCCCGCTCAGATAAGGAAATTCGGTCTTCGCAACGGCGACACAATAGCGGGGGAGATCAGACCCCCGAAGGACAATGAGAAATACTTCGCGCTGCTCAAGGTTGAGCAGGTCAACTTTGAGGAACCCGCCAGACAGAGGAACCTCTTTGAGAACCTTACGCCCCTTTTCCCTGAGGAAAGGCTGGAGCTTGAGGCCTTCCCCACTCATTACGACACGAGGATAATGAACCTCATCGCACCCGTGGGTAAAGGACAGAGGGGTCTCATCGTTGCCCCCCCGAAAACGGGTAAAACGATGCTTCTTAAATCCATCGCAAACAGCATTACCAAAAATCATCCCGAAGTCTACATGATCATCCTTCTTATAGATGAACGTCCCGAAGAGGTTACGGACATGCAGCGTTCCGTTAACGCTGAGGTTGTAAGCTCAACATTCGACGAACCGGCATACAGGCACGTGCAGGTTTCCGAAATGGTTCTCAATAAAGCTAAAAGGCTTGTTGAACACGGGCGTGACGTATGTATCCTGCTGGACTCCATAACAAGGCTTGCCAGAGCCTACAACTCCATCGAACCGCCCAGCGGCAAGGTTCTTTCAGGCGGTGTGGACTCTAACGCACTTCATAAGCCCAAGAGATTTTTCGGCGCAGCCAGAAACATTGAGGAGGGCGGCAGCCTTACCATCATAGCCACTGCCCTTGTTGACACTGGCTCCAGAATGGATGAGGTTATCTTCGAGGAGTTCAAAGGTACGGGCAACATGGAGCTTCACCTTGACAGACGTCTCGTTGAGAAAAGAACTTTCCCCGCTATCGACATCAACAAGTCCGGAACCAGAAGGGAAGAACTTCTCCTTGGCGAAAACGAGCTCAACAAGGTATGGATTCTCCGCAGATTCCTCAGCAACATGAACGCTGTGGACGCTATGGAATTCCTGCTTGATAAGATGAAGGGCACTAAGAATAATATCGGCTTCCTTGAATCTATGGGTAAATAGGCGCTGCAGACCTGTAATTTCCGAAAGTGTCGGGATTACAGGTTTGATCTTGAAAAGGGTTTGCGGTTGTGATATAACCTCTACCCTTGACCTATAGTTCGGTGCGTCTTATTTTATACAGACTGCGCTGATAAAGGAAAATATATGCAGACCGTGCGCGGTTTTGTGCATAATGCGGTTAAGATACGGTTTCAGGAAGAAACCGCGTCGTGCGCAGCGAAGCCGAACTTGTTTCGGCGCGAGCGTGTATGCAAAAACCGCAGGACGCTGGTTTTTGCATTATAAAATATAGAGGTACATTAAGATGAAAAAAGGTATCCACCCTGATTACAAAGAAGTGTCTTTCAGATGCGCATGCGGTAACGAGATTAAAACAAAATCCACAGTTAACCCTGCTAAAGCAGCTGTTGCTATCTGCTCTGAGTGCCACCCCTTCTTCACCGGCAAACAGAAATTCCTCGACACGGCAGGCCGCGTTGAGAAATTCATGAAGAAATACGGTAAAGCACAGGGTTAATTTCACATATGTGCGGGCAGAAAAGCGGTTCTGCTGATTTCCAGCCGGCGGAAATAAACGTCCGCCTGCTGAACTGCACCGCAGAAGGTGAACTTACGGCAGCTATGGCTGCCAAGCTCTGCTATTCCGATGCAGGTATTGATGATCTCTTTGAAAAAGTCTCCTCCACCGAGCAGACAAAATTCATAGAGAAAATCGTTTCCATCGGTCACCATTCCGTTCTTGAGCATGTCTCATTCACTTTCGGCATTGAAGGTGTATCCAGAGCGCTCACCCATCAGCTTGTCAGACATCGCATAGCAAGCTACTCCCAGAAATCACAGAGATATGTTAAACACGGCGGCGGGTTTGAATATATTATTCCCGAAACCGTTGCGGCTGATTCTGAGGCAAAGCAGGAATTTGAACGCATAATGGGAGAGGTGGCAAAGGCTTATGACCTCCTCGCCTCAAAAGGTGTTCCCGCTGAGGACGCACGCTATGTTCTGCCTAATGCCTGTGAAACCAAAATCATAGTCACTATGAATGCCCGCGAGCTCATCCACTTCTTCCGCATACGCTGCTGCAACAGGGCGCAGTGGGAAATACGGAAAATGGCTGAACTTATGCTTGTCGAATGTATGAAAACTGCTCCGTCCATATTTAAGGACTCAGGCCCTGGCTGTGTTTCAGGCGCATGCCCTGAGGGGGCTTTCACCTGCGGCAAGGCAAAAGAAGTCAGAGAAAAATACAGAACCCTCCTTTCAGAAAAAGAGCGCTAGCGTATTTTTTAAACCTTTAAGTATCTCAAAAATCGTATATATTATCCCATGATATTTTTTATAAGGAATGTTTAATGGCAAAATTTGACGTAGGCGGACAGGCGGTTATTGAGGGTGTAATGATGCGCGCGCCCAGCAGATTCGTAATCGCAGTGAGAAAACCGGACGATAACATAATAATCAAAAAACAGGACGTGAGTCTGGACAGGAACAAATGGCTGAAAAAGCCTGTGCTCAGAGGACTTATTGCCCTCTATGACGCTCTTGTTCTCGGCATAAAGGCGCTTAATTTCAGCGCGTACCACTCCACAGGCGAAGGCGAGGAGCAGGTTAGCAAGGTCGGCATGTTTTTCAGCATGGCGGGCGGACTGGGTCTCGGTCTGTTGCTGTTTGTATATCTGCCTCTGCTGCTTACGGATCTCTCCAAACATATACTGCCCGCTGTTGAAACCTCATCCCTGCTGTACAATGCTATCGACGGCGTTATCAGGGTGATTTTCTTTGTGCTGTATGTGTGGATAATATCCTTTTTTAAGGATATTCAGCGTGTTTTCCAGTACCACGGCGCTGAGCATAAGGTTATCTACACCTTTGAGGCCGGGCAGGAACTTACGGTGGAAAACGCACGTAAAATGGGCAGACTCCACCCCAGATGCGGAACAAGCTTTATAATAATAGTTATGGCGGTGTGCATACTCTCGTTCTCACTCATACCGAACGATTCGCACTTTTTAATCAAACTCGGCGCAAGGGTCGTGTTCATCCCGCTTATTGCAGGCATATCTTACGAAATACTGAAATTCAGCGGCCGCCACTGCGGAAACCCGCTGCTTAAAATATTCATCACCCCCGGCCTCTGGGTGCAGAAAATAACCACCAGAGAACCGGACGACAAACAACTCGAAATAGCGATCATCTCCCTGAAAGCAGCCTTGGATCAGGAGCTTCCGGAAGGTATAGAGGTAGTATAACAGCCGCCGGAAGCGGCTGCGCCGTGCGTAGCGAAGCCTTGCTTTACAAGGCGCGAGCGTGTGGCAAAATCTGACAGGATGTACAGATTTTGGTTGTCAGTCAGATCAGGAGCTTCCGGAAGGGATAGAGGTAGTATAACAGCCGCCGGAAGCGGCTGCGCCGTGCGTAGCGAAGCCTTGCTTTGCAAGGCGCGAGCGTGTAGCAAAATCAGACAGGATGTACAGATTTTGGTTGTCAGTCAGCTCAGGAACTTCCGGAAGGGATAGAGGTAGTGTAAAAATTTTTTTAAATAATTTATAAGGGGAAACTTTTTCCGGAAAAAGCTTCCCCTTACCCCTTAAAAAAGCGTGATTGCTCCGCAGGAAATTCGATTTTTGGAAGATAGTCCGATAGAACGTTTTTTCCCTAAAAGTTCCCTCGGATACAACGGATTATTAAATAATAGGAATAAACAATGTTCGACAAACTGGAAGAAGTAGTCATCAGGTATGAAGATCTTACGCGCAAGGTAAATGACCCTGCGGCGGCGAAAGATCCCAAAGCGTTTCAGAAGCTTGCCAAGGAGCATTCCGAGCTTCGCGGGGTTGTGGAAAAGTATGAGGAGTACAAGGGTGTTAAAACTTCGATAGCTGAGGCTAAGAGCATTCTTGAAACTTCAAATGATGCTGATCTGCGTGAGCTTGCGGAGATGGAGATTGAAGAAGGTCGGGAAAAACTGGAAACCTTGGGTGAGGAGCTCAAGCTTCTGCTTGTTAAGAAAGATCCTTACGACGATAAAAACATATATGTGGAAGTCCGTGCCGGAACGGGCGGGGATGAGGCTTCGCTTTTCTCTGCTGCGCTTTACAGAATGTACACCCGCTATGCTGAAAACCAGCGCTGGAAGACTGAAATAATCGATTTCAACGAGACAGGCGTGGGCGGTTACAAGGAAATAGTCTTCATGGTGAAGGGTAAGGGCGCTTACAGCCGCCTGAAATATGAATCCGGCGGTCACAGGGTTCAGCGTATTCCCGAAACCGAGTCCGGCGGACGCATACACACATCAGCGTGCACTGTGGCGGTTCTGCCTGAGGCGGAGGATGTGGAGATCGATGTGAACCCGGCAGACATCAAGGTGGATGTGTACCGTGCCAGCGGCGCAGGCGGGCAGCACGTAAACACCACTGACTCAGCCGTGCGTATGACCCATATCCCCACAGGGATTGTGGTCACCTGTCAGGATGAGAGAAGCCAGATAAAAAACCGTGAGAAGGCGCTTAAGCACCTTAAATCAAAGATACTTGAGATAGAGATCCGCAAACAGGCTGACGAGCGCGCCGAAAGCAGAAAGCTCCAGGTGGGCTCCGGCGACAGAAGCGAAAGGATAAGAACATACAACTACCCTCAGAACAGGGTGACAGACCACCGCATCAACGTAACCTCATACAGCCTCGACCGTTTCATGGAAGGCGAAATGGACGACATCTTGGATGCTCTGTTCTCCTTTGATCAGGCTGAGAGATTAAAGGAAGCCGGATTATAACAGTTCCATGGATGGAACTGCGCCGTGCGTAGGGAAGCCTTGCTTTGCAAGGCGCGAGCGTGTGGCAAAATCTGACAGGATGTGCAGATTTTGGTTGTTAGTCAGCTCAGGCAGAGAGATTAAAGGAAGCCGGATTATAACAGTTCCATGGATGGAACTGCGCCGTGCGCAGCGAAGCCTTGCTTTGCAAGGCGCGAGCGTGTGGCAAAATCTGACAGGATGTGCAGATTTTGGTTGTTAAAGGGGGAGCATACACTCCCCCAATTGTCTTTACAGTAAAACCTTTCAGGTTATTGAAGTTAAAAGTAATATGCTGCGCCTAAGCCCAGTGTGCGTCCTTTTGAGGGCATACCGATAACCACTTCCGAACCGTCCACGGCAGATACGCCGTAATACCATCCGAACAGATCATAGCGTTCATCCAGAAGGTTGTCTCCCCAAACATAGAGTTCCAGTCCGCCGTTCATTATCCCGACACGGGCATCAAGTTTGTGGTATGAGTCAAATTGGAAGTTGTCCGCGGGGTCACCGGAGCGGGAACCGACATACCTCTCTGTAAGTTTAGAGAAGAACACGGGCTCCTTCATGCCGAGGAATGAAGGCAGGTTGTGGAAATATGATACTGACAAGGTTCCGCTCCACTCAGGGGTATCGGGCACTTTGTTTCCTTTTTCAGCACCGGAGGAGCTTCCCTCAGGTATGGATTTTATCTTTGTATCCGTATAGCCTACACCAGCGTTAATAAGGAATCTGCCCAATTTGGCGTAACCTTCAAGCTCAACACCTTTTGATTCAGTGTCAAAGTTTTCCACATCGCTGGCGTTGATTGAGTAGTTGTATACAAGGACATGGTCATCTTTGTTGTCGTTGTAAAACACAGCTCCGTTCAGCCCAAATCTGCGGTCTGCGGATTCGTATTTGAAGCCCAGCTCATAGCTGTCAACTTTTGCTTCACTGTAGTAGCGGTCTTCTCTTGTTCCGGTGATGAAGCCTGTTGCCCATTCATTGAATCCGGCTGTTTTATGCCCTCTGGAGTAAACTCCGTAGATATTTACTTCTTTTGTAAGCTCATAACTGATTGCCGCGCGTCCTGTCATGAAGTTATCATCAATTTCGCCGCTGTCATTTGCGGTGCGGATTGTGCTGGGGTTAGAGGGATTAGCCGCCCAGTTGGCTTCGTACTCCTTTTTTTCCCAAGTATATCTGAGGCCGCCTGTAAGCTTAATTCTTTCTGTTACCGGGTAAGTCATTTCTCCGAAAACAGCCTGACTCCTTGTTTTGAAATTGACATCCATCTCCGCGTTGAAAGTGTAACTTGGCTGGAACGTGCTCCAAGCGTCTGTATTTATAAGGTCGCGGTCGGAGTAGAAGTAGTTTACTCCGGTAACCCAGAAAACTTTATCCTGCGGTTTTGATGAAAGGCGGAACTCCTGATCAAAAGCGGTGTTTTCGTTGATAACGGTTCTGCTTCCATTACCTGTTACACCTCTTTGTTTTCTGAACAGTACGCCGTCGTAAAGAAACTGCTTTGCTGTTGATTCCGCATCAGCATACCCTGTTACAGATGTGAAAAGAGCCTTTGAAAAGCGGTGCTTAACCTCAAGGGTGTATCTGTTTGTATCCTTATCCGCATCGGAAGAGTCCTTGGGGATGTCAACCTCCTGCTTGTCGTCATAGGGCATAAGCACACGGAATTCGGGACGGTTGTTGACCTCTTCATATCCGGCGATGAAGGTTACTTCTGTCTTGGATGAGGGTTCCCAGAGGAGCGTTCCGCGGACTGCCAGATCGCGGGGTTTGCTGACCGGCTCGTCCGTCTGGTAGTATTTCACCTGATTATCATAGCCTGAATATCTGGCTGCAAGCCTTGCACTGAGTTTTTCAGTGAGAGAGCCGCTGACTGCGCCTTCGGTGAGAAAGGTGTTGTCATCGCCGTATTCGCCTCTTATGTAGCCTTCAAACTCCTTGGTGGGTTTCTTGCTGATAATATTAATCGCGCCAGATTGGCTGTTGCGCCCCATGAGGGTTCCCTGAGGGCCTTTAAGAATTTCGACACGTTCAATATCCATAGTGCTGAGTGTGGCTGTTCCGGCGTTGTTCGGCACACCGTCAATATTGATTATTACCGATGTATCATCTGGGCTGACCTGCTGGAGAGAGCCCACGCCGCGCATACGCACTATTCTGGTTTCCACCCCTCCGTATGTGCTGGTCTCCACCCCGACTGTCTGCTTGAGCATATCTTCAAAGTTTTTTACTCCTCTGTTTGTAAGCTCATTACCGTCAATCACTGACAGGCTGAAAGGAACATCTTTCGCTGATTCCTCGCCTTTTCTCGCTGTTACCGTGACATTATCAAGCTTGTAAATGCTGTCGTCCGCATGCGCATGTGCGGGCAGTATCACTGCCGCTGCGAGCAGAGTGCCGAAAAGTTTTCTGCTGAGCATAAAATATAAACCTCCCTGAAAATGAATCTTATCAGGACATGCACTGACACAACTGAACAAACGGTGCCTAAAGGTGCGTAGTCTGATAATCTTCCTCTAACTTAATTATATTGATTTAAGTTAGACGATAATAAATCGGGTGATGCGGGATTAACTACCTAAAGAGGGATTATAAATACACGAAAACCTAAATCATCCGTGTCTGGCTTTGGACACAAGTTCTGATCTGAACAGGCTGCGTCTTTCGGAAAGGAATTTGCCCGGCGTAATTCCGTAATGCCTTCGGAAAAGCTCAATGAAGTGGCTTACATTTGTGTAGCCCAGATCCCATGCGGCATCGCTCACGCTGTATTTGCCGCTGTCCAGCATCTCCCTTGCTTTTTCCATGCGTTTTTCTGTTAAAAAGCCGTAAACGGTGGTTCCGAAGACCTCTTTGAACCCGTTTTTCAGCTTGAAAGAGTTTAAGCCTGATGCCTTTGAGAGATAGAGGAGGGAGGGCGGGCTGGCGAGGTTCTCTGTCAGTATGCGCCCCGCATTCAGCAGAAGTTCAACATCCGCAGGCTGGAGCACGCTTTTCTGTCTGTTGTGTATTCTTGTGTCAAGCTGCTCAAGGCTGAGGGTAACAGCTTCGTACAGTTTGGATATTTCATTTATTCTGCACGGCAGATCAGATGTCTTCTTATTTATGAAGTCATGCAGGATGAGGCTTATTTCCTTGGTTATGCTCCCTTTGTGCAGAAATATGCTGTCCTTAGGGATGCCTGTGATGCTGTCAAGGCTGTTTTCCGCTGCCGGGCGGCTGCTCACTAGGCTTCTGAACCTCAGGGGCACAACGAACATATTAACCGCCATGTATCTCTGCCTTCCGTCTATGATGGAAACTCCGTCAACATTAGGCATATACGCTATGCTGTACTCCCCCTGTTTCAGGGTGTATTCATGTTTCATCCCGTTTTTTGAAACGCTGAAGAAGGCTGAACCCTCAAGGCAGAATATGAAGCCCAGCGGGCTGTTTGATGTTGCAAATTCAGTACGCAGACCGTCCCCTGCGGGAACATCCATCGCGTAGTAGCCTATCTCAGGGGTAAGAAGATATTCTCCGGCGTATTCAAGGTAAGGGGATGTGTTCTGGTAGGAGGCGCTGCCCTTATGCCTAACAGATTCATTTGCCGGAACCGGAACTTTATTTATCATGCATAATTACCGTTGTTTTATATTTCTAACTATATTAGGCTATCTTTAGGTGGCAGTCAACCGGTTTTGCTTTATTCGGTCTAACTGCTTGCCATAAGGGTTTTGTTATAGTAAACATGAACCGCAGCAAAAAATACGAGGTGCTGAACAGGATGACTGCCGCCGCTCTGCTTAAAGAGATTCAGACTATTATTCCGGTGCGATCTGATGCGCTGGATATTCTTGCGTTCATCATGGGGGCGGAGTATGAAAAGCTTTCATCGCTCATGTCCGTAAATATTGAGCAGGATGAGCGGGCAGCGGGTATTCTGAACAGGCTCAGGGAAGGCTGCCCGCCTGCATATATCACTAACCGCAGACACTTTTACGGGCGCGAGTTTTTTGTGAACGAAAATGTGCTGATTCCCAGATACGAAACGGAAATTCTTGTGGAAAAAGCCATTGAGCTTGCCCCCTGTGAAAATCCGCGGATCCTTGATTTGTGCACGGGTTCAGGCTGTATTCTCCTTTCCCTTCTGGCTGAGATTAAGGGCGCATCCGGCGTGGGCGTGGACATCAGTCCGGGAGCACTTGAGGTGGCGAAGGAAAACAGCAGAAGGCTGGGTCTGGCAGACAGGACTGAGTTCGTTCAGGGGGATGTTCTCGGAAACTTAAATGTTCGGGGCAGGTTTGACATGGTGCTCTGTAACCCGCCTTACGTGACTGAACAGGAGTATGAATCGTTGGAAAAAAGCGTTATGTATGAACCTGTTCAGGCGCTTGTTGCCGCGGATGAGGGGCTTCTGTTTTATAAAAAACTGATAGACATAGTGCCTGATTTGTGCAATAAAAACTGGGTGGCTCTCGCAGAAATAGGCGCGAGGCAATCCAAAGCTCTCAGCGGGATCTACAGCGGTTTTTCAGCAGACTATGAACATAAATCACCGGAACAGGGTGATTTATCAGCAGGCTCTGGACATAAACCACCGAAAACATACGGTGATTTTGAACACCGCTTTTATTGCGATCTGAGCGGGATAAAAAGGGTGCTTTTTTGGAAAAGCTGGTCATAAACGGGGGCAAGCCCCTTAACGGTAATGTGCGCATAGGCGGCGCTAAAAATGCCTGTCTTCCTATTCTTGCCGCGACAATTCTCGCGGAAGGTTCCTACAAAATTTCAAATGTTCCTGATCTGAGAGATATAAGGACAATGCTTTCCCTTCTGGGTGAAGTGGGTGTCAGCGCCGAACGAAAAGACGGCGATATATACATCAACTGCACGGATGATATGGAGAAGGTCATAGCTCCCTATGAACTGGTGAAGACTATGAGAGCCAGTGTTCTTGCTCTTGGGCCTCTTCTTGCCAGAAAGAAAAAGGCGAAGGTTTCACTCCCCGGCGGCTGCGCCATCGGCGAGCGTCCTGTGGATCAGCATATAAAAGCCCTCAAGCTTATGGGAGCGGATATTAACGTTGCCCACGGCTACATTGAGGCGGAGTGCGAAAGGCTGAAAGGCGCTGAAATCACCTTTGACGTGGTTACTGTTACGGGGACTGAGAACATCCTCATGGCGGCGGCTCTGGCAGAAGGTGAAACTGTGCTCTATAACGCCGCTCAGGAGCCTGAGGTTGTGGATCTTGCCCGTTTTCTCAAGAAAATGGGAGCCAAGATAGAGGGTGAAGGCTCTACCATAATCCGCATCAAAGGTGTGGAAAAACTCAACAGCAACGACTACATAGTCATGCCCGACAGGATAGAGGCGGGAACATTCCTCTGCGCGGTTGCCTGCGCGGGCGGAAAAGTTACTCTTGAAAACGCCCCTGTTTCCTCCATGACTGCTATAATAGATAAACTAGCCCAGACAGGTCTGGGTATAAAGGTCATAAATGACTCCACCATTACTGTGGAAAAAACAGGAAGACTGGAAGGAACGGATATTTCCACCCAGCCTTACCCCGGCTTTCCGACTGATATGCAGGCTCAGTTTATGTCCGTAATGGCAGCCTCAGGCGGTGTTTCCGTTATTACGGAGACAATCTTCGAGAACAGGTTCATGCATGTTTCCGAGCTCAAGCGTATGGGCGCGGATATTAAGCTTAAGGATAAATCCGCTGTTATCAGAGGGGTGGAGAAAATCACCGGAGCACCCGTGATGGCTTCCGATCTCAGGGCGAGCGCAAGCCTTGTGATAGCGGCTCTTATGGCGGAGGGGACAAGCGAAATCCTCCGTGTTTACCATCTGGACAGAGGCTACGAGCGCTTTGATGAAAAGCTTTCGCTTCTCGGTGCGGATATTACAAGGATGGCGGAATGAGTGAAGATATAATAACCGTTGCCCTGCCTAAAGGCAGGCTGGCGGATGAAACCATTGAACTTTTCGTATCAAAAGGCATCACTCAGGAAGGTGTTGTTGACGAGGAGAGCAGGAAGCTTGTCTTTCTTGACGAGAAACACGGCATGCGCTATATGCTTGTCCGCAACATGGATGTTCCCACGTATGTGGAACACGGCGCGGCGGATATGGGCATTGTGGGTCTTGATATAGTGAAGGAAACCGCTGCCGATGTTTATGAGTTCATGGATTTGGGCTTCGGCGCATGTAAACTCTGTGTAGCCGGAATTAAAGACAGCGACAGCAGATACAGACACGATATGGTTGTCGCCACCAAGTACCCTAAAATGACCAAAGACTTCTTCGCGAAGAAAGGTATTTTTGTAGAAACTATAAAGCTGTACGGTTCCATAGAGCTTGCGCCCATTGTAGGTCTTTCTGATATGATAGTTGATCTGGTGTCCACGGGGCAGACTCTGAAAAAAAACGGGCTTGAGGTTATTGAGACCATGCTTGAATCCACGGCAAGGCTTATCGGAAACAAGAGCATGACGAGACTCAAACACGAGCGTGTTAAGGAAATAATTAAGCGGCTGGGCGGGATATGAATTTGAAAAAGCTATTTATTAATTTTTTTTTTAGTGCACTCATTTTAACCTTTGCGGCAAACTCCTACGCCGCAGTAATAGACCTCATCAAGATAGAAGGGAACAGACGCGTTCCTTCCGAAACATTCCTCAGATACACTGTCAAGGCGGGCGAAGAGTTCGACATGAACAAAGTCAGCGCCAGCATCAAGGAGATCTTCGCAACGGATCTTGTTGTGGATGTTCAGGTTGATATGCGAGTGGATGACGACAAGCTCACTCTCGTGTACATGATCAAGGAAAAGCCTTATGTAAACAAGGTTTACCTCGAAGGGAACATCAATGTCAGGGAAACCTACATAAGGGAAGACATGATCTCCATGGAAGGTCAGATCCTTGACAGGGCTAAGATTGAGGAGAACATAAACAAGATTATCAGTGTTTACCATGATGAGAAATACTATTCCGTCAGTGTTAAGGCTGATATAGAGGACCGAAACAACAACGCAGTGGATGTGTTCTTCCGAATTGAGGAGGGACCCGAAGCGAGAATTTATGATATAGTATTCTCCGGAAATAGCTTTTTCAGCCGTAAAGAGCTCATGAAAATGCTCTCCACGAAAGAGAAGGGTTTTTTCTCATGGCTCACCGGAAGCGGAAAACTCAAGCAGGAGCTTATTGAAGTCGATGTTGAGAAGATCCGCGGCGAATACATGAAGAAAGGCTTTATAAAAGTCCGAGTCGGCGAGCCGGAAGTCCATGTAAGCGATGAGAAAAAGAAACGCATAACCCTTACTTTCCGCATAGAGGAGGGTGAGAGGTTCAAGATAAATACAATCGCCTTCTCCGGCAATAAACACCGCACGGACAAGGAGCTTGAAACTGTAACCGTTCTGAAACCCGGCGACTGGTTCAATGTGGAAGAATTCCAGAACGACATCAAACGCCTCACCGACCGCTTCACTGAAATAGGCTATGCCTTTGCCAACGTGGAGCCTGTCACAAACGAAAATCAGGACAATAAAACAGTTTCCGTCACATACAGAGTTGAGGAGAATGTTCTCGTTAAAATCAACCGTATAAACATCCGCGGCAACGCCGACACCAAAGACAGGGTAATCAGACGCGAGCTGGATATAGCCGAGGGCGACATCTATGACAGCCGCAGAATAAAGAGCTCCAAGAAAAATATAGAGTTCACCGACTACTTTGAGGAAGTGCGCCTTGACGAGAGAAGGGTTGATGATTCATCACTGGATCTCAATGTGGGCGTAAAAGATAAAAGAACCGGCTTTTTCAGCATAGGTATGGGTTATTCATCCGTGGATGAACTTATGTTTATGCTCCGCCTCCAGAAGAAAAACCTCTTCGGCTCAGGCTACACAACAGACCTTAAGGCAGAGTTCGCCAGCAAAAGGACAGACTACACAGTATCACTCACTGACCCTTGGTTTCTTGATAAACCCATCACTGTGGGTATAGATTTTTACAAGCTTAAAAGAAGCTATTACGAATATGACAAATACAACGACGGCGTGGCGCTCAGGCTCGGTCACCCCGTAATCGGACGCAGACTTTACGCCACGTACAAGCTTGCTTACGAGAATGAGGAAATCTCAGATATTGATGATGATGCATCAAAATACATCTGGGATCAGGAGGGGGAATACACCACTGTGAGCTTTACGCCCATCCTCAACTTCAGAACAACAAACCACCCCGTTGACCCCACTGAAGGGAATATCTCCAGAGTATATTATAAATATGCCGGAGGATTCCTCGGCGGCGATAACGACTACTACAAAACAGGTGCGGAAACAACACAGTTTATTCCACTGTGGTGGAAATTTGTCGGAACCCTGCATGTTGAGGGCGGTTACCTTGACTCCACAGGCGACGGCAGGCTTCCCATTGATGAACGTTTCAGGCTTGGCGGAATCTATAGTGTAAGAGGCTACAAATACGGCTACATTTCTCCGAAAGATGACGAGGGTTACGACTACGGCGGAAATAAAATGTTCGTCTTCAATGCGGAGCTTGTATTCCCCATAGCGGCTGATCAGGGCTTTAAGGGAGCTTTCTTCTACGATGCCGGACAGGTTAACGATACAGACGAGGATTATCTCAGCGGCAAATTCTATCAGAGTGTTGGTATCGGCTTCCGCTGGTACAGCCCCATAGGGCCGATCAGAATAGAGTACGGCATTCCCCTTGACCGTGATGACGGCAAAAAAGGCGGCAGGTGGGAATTCTCAATGGGCGGTATGTTCTGATATGACAATCACAAATCCCCTTCCGTGGGGATTTGTGATACACGCTCGCGGTTTGCGTAGCAAACCTTCGCTCCGCACGGCGCAGTTCTCTCCGTGGAACTGTGAGGGTGGCGACTGACTGTTCCGCATGGCGCAGTTCCTTTCGTCAACTGTGATGCTGTTGTGTCATCCTGAACCCGAAGGGTGAAGGATCTCAGCGAGGGATATGTAAAATCCCCCTCTGTCCCCCTTTGTTGAAGGGGGCTGAGTGTAAAGGGGACTTGATACCGGGACTTAGTGTTCAGATTGCTTCGCTTGCGCTCGCAATGACTATGCACCGCCACTGCGAGGAGGGTGAAGGAACTCGAATAAGGATAGAAAATCCCCCTACTTTCCCCCTTTGTTAAAGGGGGATGGGTGTAAATGGATTTGAAATACCGAGGCAGTGTTCAGATTGCTTCGTTGACACCCGCAATGACTATGCACCGCCACTGCGAGGAGGGTGAAGGAACTCGAATAAGGATAGAAAATCCCCCTCTTTCCCCCTTTGTTAAAGGGGGATGAGTGTAAAAGGGACTTGATACCGGGACTTAGTGTTCAGATTGCTTCGCTGACACCCGCAATGACTATTCATCGTCACTGCGAGGAGCAGAGCGACGCGGCAGTCCCAAGGTTTGATATTCTTCGGCTCTGCCTCAGAATGACCGGGGATCAATAAAATATAGGATATATACATTTCCATGGTTGGAATTCGGCGCGAGCGTGTGTGTAAAATTGTCAGCAGGCTTGGTGCAGAAACCGCCGGAACTAATCGGCGGTTTTCCATGGAAAGGAAATTTGTGATTACAAATTTATGACAGAAGCAAAGGCATATAATATATATACATTTCCATGGATGGAAATGCGCCGTGCGTAGCGGAGCCGAATGGAATTCGGCGCGAGCGTGTGTGTAAAATTTCCATGGAAGGAAAATTTTACACAATCAAATATGGAGGCTATTTTAATGAGTAAACTTACGGCTTTAGTTGTTGCAGCGGTTCTTATGATGTCCGGTACGGCGTTCGCCAAAATTGGTGTCGTCAACTTTCAGAAAGTGCTCAGCACTTCGGATTCCGGCAAATCCGTCTACAATAGGCTGAAAACCAAAGCGGCAGAGTTTGACACAGAGCTTGAAAAACTCAGCAAAGAGATTACCAAACTTCAGAATGATTTCGAGAAGCAGGCAAACCTGCTCACTCCTGAGGCGAAAGACAAGAAATCTGCGGAAATCAACAGACTTGTCAGAGAGTTCAACGGCGCGAAAAAAGACTATTCCAACCAGCTTCAGAGAATAGAGGCGCGTTACCTTAAAGATATAGAGTCAGAAGTACTTACTATTACTGAAAAACTCGGAAAAGAGCTTAACTATGAGCTTATTGTTGAGTTTCAGCATGCCGGCGTTATGTATTTCTCCGACAAAGTGGATATAACTGACATAGTTATCGAAAGGTACAACAAGGAATGGAACGTAAAAAAATAAGCGGAAAGCTTAAGCTTTCGGAAATCGCCGCAAAACTCGGCGGACGGCTTGAGGGAGAGGATGCTGAGATAAACGGCATCCGCCCTGTTGATTCTGCCGAGAGCGGATGTATATCCTTTCTGTTCGATAAAAAACTGGCGGAGGCTGCCCTCAGGGGCTCAGCTTCCGCTTTTGTCATTCCTGAAGGGCATACTTTCCCCGCCGACAGGCCGGTAATCTATGTGAAGGAAGCGCGCGCGGCATTAGCTCTCGCTATTGAGATTTTCTATCCTCCGGCAGTGAAACCGGCAGGTATAAGCGAGAGGGCTAATATCTCCCCTTCCGCAAAAATCGCCTCCTCTGCCAGAATAGAGGCGGGAGCCACAATCTCAGATGATGCCGTAATAGGCGAAGGGACGGTGGTTTACCCCAACTCTTTCATCGGGACGGGAACTGTTGTCGGCGATAACTGCGTTATCTACCCGAATGTTACTGTTTATCACGGCTGCCGCCTAGGAAACGGGGTTATTCTCCACTCCGGCTGCGTGATAGGTGCTGACGGCTTCGGTTATTATCAGGATAAAGGCGTTTCTGTCAAAATTCCGCAGGTCGGCGGCGTTGTGCTGGGCGATAATGTGGAGATAGGCTCCAACTCCTGTGTGGACAGAGGCGCGCTGGGCGATACTGTCATAGGCGAAGGAACCAAGATAGACAATCAGGTGCAGATAGGCCACAACACGAAGATAGGCAAGCACTGCATCTTCGTGGGGCAGACAGGGATAGCCGGAAGCTGCGAAATGGGCGACTATGTGATTTTCGGAGCCAGATCAGGCACTAAGGATCATGTGAAAATCGCCTCAAAAACTATCATAGCCGCTCAGGGCGGAGTAGACAGAGATATTGAAGAAGGCGGAATATACGGCGGTTATCCCATTCAGCCAAAGATGAAATGGATGAAGAATAACGCTGCTCTGCTGGAAATTTCTGATATAAGAAAGAAAGTTAACGAAATCTCAAGGAGACTCGACAATGATGGATCTGAGACAGATTCTTGAAATTCTTCCCCACCGTTACCCATTCCTCCTTGTGGACAAGGTTCTTGAGATAAGAGAAAACGGAATAACGGCAATTAAAAATGTAACGTTCAACGAGCCGCACTTCATGGGTCATTTCCCCGGTTATCCGGTTATGCCCGGTGTGCTGATAGTTGAGGCTCTGGCACAGGCTTCGGGCATATACGCCCTCAGCAAACAGGGCGAGACGGGAAAGGGTAAATTCTTTCTATTTATGTCCATTGAAAACGCAAAATTCCGCAGAATTGTTGAACCGGGTGACACGCTGACCCTTAACTGCGAAGTGCTCAAGGCGAAGAGGGATCTCCTCAAATCCGAGTGTGTTGCGAGTGTTAACGGCGAAACAGCGTGCGAAGCGATTCTTACTGCGGTTATGAGGGAAGTGAAATGATAAGTCCTCTTGCATATGTTGATCCGGGCAGTGAAGTACATGAGACGGCGGAGATAGAGCGCGGAGCCTATGTCGGCAAAGGCTGCAAAATAGGCGCGGGTGTTAAAATCGGTGTTAATGCCGTGGTGGAGATACACACTGAGATAGGCGACGGAACGGTAATCTGCGCCAACGCCCATGTGGGCGGAGCGCCGCAGGATACCGGCTTCAAAGGCGAAGACACTAAGCTTAAAATAGGCAAAAACTGCGTCATCAGGGAGTTTGCCACAATCCACAGGGCAACAACCAAGGAAAACTGGATAACCCTTGTGGGTGACAACTGCTACCTTATGACAGGCTCTCATATAGCTCACGACTCTGTTGTGGGCAATAACGTGATTTTCACTAACTACTCCTGCACGGCAGGGCATGTGCGCGTGGGCGATTTTACCGTGTTCGGCGGTTATGCAGCCGTTCACCAGTTTACCAGAATCGGCTCAATGGTAATGCTGGGCAACAGAGCCAGCGTAACCAAGGATGTGCCTCACTTCTGCCTTTTTGCTGACGGCGGAATACCCGGACTGAACATAGTCGGGCTGCGCCGCAGAGGAATGAGCAGCGAGGCGAGGCTTGAGCTTAAAAAGGCTCTGCATATATACGGAAACCTCTCAAACCCTTGGGAAAGTGTGCCTTCACTGCTGAAGGAGCTCAACCAGTTTGACGAAGTAAAAATGTTTATTGATTTCATAGAAGCCCCTTCAAAAAGAGGCTTCTCCCGGAGATAGAAACCATGCTTAATGTTGGCCTTATCGGGCTCGGCAAGATGGGCAAATACCATCTGAACATATATGACGAGCTCCAGAATGTTAAAATGACAGGAATGTGCGATGCTTCGCAGGCGGTTCTGGACGAACTTAAACCCAGATTCAAATATGAGGCGTTCACAGATTACCGTGACCTTCTTCCCAAGGTTGACGCTGTCACCGTTGCTGCCCCCACAAAGTATCACTTTGATATAGTTAAGGAATGCCTTGAGGCCGGTAAGCATGTTCTCGTGGAAAAACCTATCACCACAAACCTTGATGAGGCGCAGAAGCTGTTTGAAATAGCTGCTGAAAGAAACCTTGTGCTCCATATAGGGCACGTTGAGAGGTTCAACGGCGCTGTTCAGGAACTCCGCAAGATAGCGGATAACCCTTACCTCATAGAATCCAGACGTGTGGGACCCTTTAACCCCAACTTCGCCAAGGACAGCATTATCCTTGATCTCATGATCCACGACATAGACATAATTGTGAACATGGTGCACGCAGATGTTGTGGAGATACAGGCCGCAGGCTCCAAGGTTCATTCCGAACTGCCGGATTATGCGGCGGTGAATATCCGCTTTGATGGGAACACCACAGCGCAGATAGTTGTGAGCCGTGTTACCCAGAAGAAGGACAGGATAATGAGCATAAGCCAGAAGGATGCCTTCATCACTCTGGATTACACAAGTCAGGACATAAACATATACCGCAACGCGCAAAGCCAGCATGTGTTCGGGAACAAGGAGCTTCACTACAGAAACGAGTATATTCTGGAGAGGCTTTTCGTTTATAAGGACAACCCGCTGAAACAGGAAATAAAGCATTTTATAGACTGCATAAACGGAACCGTGAAACGCGTGGTTACTGTGGAGCACGAACTTAAATCCCTCAAAATTGCCCTCAAGATTGATGATATGCTTAACAAAGGCATAGGCGCAGAAGAGGTCAGGATTTGAGCAAAATAGGGCTGATAGCCGGAAGGGGGGAGATACCCCTTCTGGTGAAGAGGGAGCTTGAAGCCGCCGGAAGAGAGCACATGGTTATTGCCCTTGCGGACGGCGTTGCTGAGTTCCTCCGCCCTTACTGCGGCGTTCTCCCGGTCTTTTCCCCTTTGCAGGTCGGAAAAGTCATCAAAACACTCAAAAAAGCAGGTGTGACGGATGTGGTTTTTGCCGGAAAGGTGGATAAGGATGTCCTCCTCGGCAGGCTCCGCGTTGATGCCACTCTGTTTAAGCTTATCTTTAAAGTCAGAGACTTCCGTGATGACACTGTAATGGGTGCGATCAGGGAGGAGTTCGAGGCAAACGGAATAAATATCATGAAACAGACAGAAGTTCTCAGCCGTTTTCTGGCTCCGAAGGGGCAGATCTCTTCCCGTCAGCCGGATAAGGAGGAGCAGGCGGACATTGAGTTCGGGTTTGCGATCGCAAAAAAAATCGGCGAGCTTGACATAGGGCAGACAATTATCGTACGCAAGCGTGCTGTTATGGCTGTGGAAGCTCTGGAAGGCACGGATGCGGCAATTGAACGCGGCTGTAAGCTTGCTAAAAGCAAAGCTGTTGTTATAAAAATCAAACGCCCCTTTCAGGATGACAGGTTCGATATTCCGACTGTAGGGGTTGACACCCTAAAACAAATAGCAGATAATAAAGGAACTGTTCTGGCTGTTGAAGCCGGAAGCACGTTTATTGTCGATTATGACGGCTGTAAGGAATTTGCAGATTCCAGCGGGATTTCATTTCTTGGTATCTGAATTATACAAAAGTAAATCCGGCGGATTTTTCGAGGTTTTATGAAAGCGGAGCATATCAACCCCTTTATTATTTCCACCAGTCAGGTTTTCAAAACCATGGTGGGAGCCGAACCCAGAAAGGAAGAGGTCTATATTAGGGATGAGAAGGAGTTTGTCAACGAGATCTCAGGTGTAATCGGTCTGGCCGGAGACGCTAACGGGTTTGTTATAATCAGCATGCCGGAATCCCTTGCCCTTAAGATATACAAAAGTTTCGCCGGTGAGGAAAAAACCTCTATAGACGCAGATGTTACGGATGCCATAGGCGAAATCCTCAACATGATAGCAGGAGGGGCAAAACAGATTTTCTCGCGCCTCGGCGTTAGGTTCAAGATCTCCATTCCAAACGTAATCCTCGGAAAAGACCATAAAATAGCCAAGCAGAGAACCACAAAAAGCCTCTGCGTTAAATTCAGCCTGGACGGCAGCAGTTTTGTTATCGAAGCAGCGCTCCAGGAGAAAAAGGGTTAATCTTGCCCCTCTTTGTTCTTTTGTCTTTATACATTTTCATCATAGGCCTTGTGTTCGGAAGTTTCCTGAACGTGCTCATAGCAAGGCTTCCCAGAGATCTGTCAGTTGTTTATCCTCCTTCAAGCTGCCCGCAGTGCGGACACAGGATAAGGTTTTATCATAATATCCCCCTCATTGGTTTTATTCTGCTGAAAGGCAGATGCCGTGACTGCGGCAGGAAAATTTCCGTAAAATACCCTCTGGTGGAACTTTTTACCGGGGTTATGTTTTTTCTGGTGTTTCTGAAATTCGGGATAAGCCTCTATACTCTGAAATACTTTGTGTTTGTGTTTCTGCTCCTCGGAGCGGGGCTGACGGATGTTTTCACCGCGGCTGATCCTGAGTTTGAGTGCGGTATAATTCCGGATACGTACACTCTGGGCGGGGCGGTTATCGGTGTGCTGTTTTCGTTTGTTACTTATCCGGGCATAACCTCATCGCTGATCGGGGCTGCTGCCGGTTTTCTTTCCCTGTGGATTCCCGCGTGGCTGTATAAAAAGCTCCGCAGACAGGAGGGGATGGGCGGCGGCGACATCAAGCTTATGATGATGATCGGCGCTTTCCTCGGCTACATACCCGTGTATTTCATAGTTTTCGGCAGCGCGATTATAGGTTCACTGGTGGGGCTGCCTCTGGTCATTCTGAAAAAAGACAAAAACTACATGATACCCTTCGGCTTATTCATTGCTGTTGCGGCAGTTGTTTACATATTCTTTGAAGCGCAGATAATGAACCTGATGCTCCCGGAACGGCTGTAAAATAAGACTTTACTTGAACTTGGATGATTGATCGTATATATTGACTACGAATTTGCGCTTGTTTCAGAACAGGGCAGATCGGCGGAAAACCGCGCAGGACAGGCGGTTTCTCCGTGTAACTTTGGAGGGCTAAGTGCTACCCGTACATCAGCAGATGGAGCTTATCAGAAGAGGAACCGAGGAGATTATCTCCGAAGAGGAACTGACGAAAAAACTCGAAGAATCACTCAAAACCGGAGTTCCTCTGAGGATCAAAGCAGGGTTCGACCCAACGGCGCCGGATCTTCACCTCGGACACACGGTTCTTATTCAGAAACTCAAACATTTTCAGGAACTGGGGCATCATGTAATTTTCCTCATAGGGGACTTTACGGGTATGATAGGGGATCCGTCCGGCAAATCAGAAACAAGAAAGGCTCTGACCAAGGAAGAGGTGCTGAAAAACGCCGAAACCTACAAGGAGCAGGTGTTTAAAATCCTTGATCCGGAAAAGACGGAAGTCGCATTTAACAGCACATGGATGGAAGCGATGAGCGCAGTGGGCATGATTAAGCTCGCATCTTCATACACCGTTGCCAGAATGCTTGAAAGGGACGACTTTTCCAAAAGATATAAAGAAAACAGACCAATCAGCATACATGAATTTCTCTATCCCCTTGTTCAGGGGTATGACTCCGTAGCTCTCAGGTCAGACGTGGAACTCGGCGGAACCGACCAGAAGTTCAACCTCCTTGTGGGCAGAGAGCTCCAGAAAGACCACGGGCAGAGACCGCAGAATGCGATCACTGTTCCGATTCTTGAAGGGCTTGACGGCGTTAATAAAATGTCCAAATCCCTCAACAACTATGTGGGCATCAGCGAACAGCCTTCGGAGATGTTCGGCAAGCTTATGTCGATCACCGATGAACTCATGATGCGCTATTACCTGCTTCTCTCAGACCTCAGCCTTGCTGAAATTGAGCAGATGAAAAAGGATATAGCAGAAGGCGTGCTTCACCCAATGGAGGCTAAAAAACGCCTCGCAGTGGAGATTGTGACCAGATACTGGGGCGCACAGGCCGGAGCGGATGCCAGGGAAAACTTCGAGAAGGTTTTCTCGAATAAGGAAAATCCCGAAGATATGCCTGAGTTTATATCAGGCAGCAAGTCACTGCTTGATATAATCAGGGAACTGGATTTCGCCCCCAGCAACGGTGAGGCTAAAAGAACCGCCAAGCAGGGCGGAGTGTACCTCGACAATGAGCGTATCGAAAATCTTGATATGATCCCTTCGGCAGGGGAACACATACTTAAAGTCGGCAAAAGAAAATTTGCCAGAATCATAGCAGGCTAGGAGGCTCAGGTGGCTATTGTAAAACCTTTCATGGGTGTGCGCTATAATCTGGAGAAGGTGCTTCTCAAACAGGTTGTCGCCCCTCCGTACGATGTAATATCGGATGAAATGAAAGAGACGCTGAAAGGCAGATGCGCCGCTAACGTGGTAAGGCTTGACCTTCCGGACGGCGATGGTGACTCGAAATATCAGAACGCAGCACATCTTTATGAAAACTGGAAAAAGGACGGCACTCTCCTTCGTGATAAGGAGCAGGGCTATTACCTTTATGAACAGATATACAACTTCGGCGGCAAGGAATATGTGAGAACTGGGTTCGTTGGTCTCCTCAAGCTTGAGGAACTGGGTAAAGGCTCTGTTTTCCCACACGAGAAAACACTCTCCGGTCCCAAGAAAGACCGTTTTGAGCTTATGAAGGCATGTCAGACCAACTTCAGCCAGATCTTCGGTCTGTATATGGATAAGGAAAATAAGCTTTCGTCTGCTTTTACCAATGCTAAGAAGAATATGCCCGTTGCTTCCGCCGTGGATGACGAAGGGGTCAAAAACACCATCTGGCAGATAACAGATTCAAAAGTTATCGAAGAGATAGAAAACTTCATGAAGGACAAGGCTATTTACATAGCCGACGGCCACCACAGATATGAAACCGCTCTGGATTATAAAAAATTCAGAAGAGAGCAGAACGGCGATCTCGAAGGGAACATAAAACCTTACGACTTCGTTATGATGATGTTCGTAAACTTCTATGATGAAGGGCTTAAAATTTTCCCCACGCACAGAGTGGTGGAAATTCCCAAGGATTTCAGCCTTGAGACGTTCATAGAGAAGATTGGGAAAAATTATGAGGTTCATGAACTCGCTTCTTACGAGGCGGCGGATAAGTTCCTCAATACTAAAGGGCCTGCGAGAAATTTTGCCGTGTTCACCGGTGAAAAGTTCATCGGGCTCACTCTCAGGGATGAGGTGCTTGAAACCCTTCACCCGATATACAGAAAGGTAGACCCCTATGTGGTGCAGGAGACTCTCATTAAGCCCGGCACGGGTATTTCCGATGAGCAGATACTCCGCAAAGAGGGGATATACTTCCTCCAGACCATGGAGCAGATAAAGGCTCTCATGGCGAAGAAACCCACACTCGCATTCATGATGAAGGGTGTGGATATAGAAGTGGTGAGGGAGATTTCCGAAAGCGGGCTTGTTATGCCGCAGAAATCAACTTACTTCTACCCGAAACTTCAGACCGGACTTGTAATTAACGATCTTTAGGGATTGATTTTTTTCTCCGGTTATGTAATAAGTTTTCTCTCACATATGCAAAGCAGAGCCGTTGAAAGCTCAGGGCAGCATGTGGGGGAGAGTTAAGAGTCTGCCTGTGCGGATTTTTACTATGGTTTTCCACTGATGGAAAACCGCCGTGCGCAGCGAAGCCGTGTTTACCACGGCGCGAGCGTGTGTAAGAATCCGACAGGATGTGCGGATTCTTACTATTAATTAGAGGCGCGTAGCTCAGCGGGAGAGCATTGCGTTGACGTCGCAAGGGTCGGCGGTTCGAAACCGCCCGTGCCTATTTAAAATCACCGGAAAAGCCAGTGGGTTAACCACTGGCTTTTTTATTCCGTGCCGGATTCACCAAATTGTGATGTTCTCTTTGTTTGAAGCGGCATGTCGCTATTCCGGGAAACTCAATCATCCTGCCTCTTTACCGCTTCAATAGGAATCTACATCTATCCAGTTATAATTTCCGGGAATGTTCTTTCGTGATTTCAGAAGGTTAATGACTGCTATGGCTTTTTCGTTTCCTGCCGCTGCTTCCTTTTTCAGCCATTTTATTATGTGCGGTCTGCCGTAATATTCTTCAGGGGAGAGATAAACGTCATCTGTGTGTCCTTCATAATCGTTGAGGAATAATAATCGGTTTGCTTTGGAATAATAGTACCATGCCAGAAATTTATTTGAATCAACATAGGTACCGTTTTTATAAAAATCTGCTAATGTAATAACAGCATCTAAACATTCTCTTCCGGCTGACTTTTTCAGAAACTCAACAGCTTTTTCAGGATCTTTCTTTTTACCTTTAAATTGCGGTCCGAATTTATACTTATAGTCTTCATCACTCAATAACAGCATAGCCATGCCGTTATACCCGCAGTAAACCTTAAATGCCGCCGCAGCATCGTATGCGCCGTAAGCGGTGGGAGGGAATTTGTTATAAAAATTATCTGAAAAGTATCCACTTTGAACTAAATATCCTCGGAGAAACTTTGTTGAAAAAATAGGGAAATGTAAATGCATAACAGCAGAATATTTCCAAGCTTTTTCGTAGTCTGTACCAACCCCTTTGCCATAAGCGTATGCATATGCAAGGTAGGGTTTTAAAAGTATGAATCCTTTTTTTTCTGACTCAAGTATTAGCTGCACAGCCTTAATATAATCCGTTTCAACCCCATGACCTAAAAAATACATGTAGCCAAGAAAGTAGTAACAAGCCGGAATATCAGCTTCAACTCCCTTGCGGAAATAAAACAAAGCCTGTTCATAATCTTTTTTGTTTGCAAGTCCGAACAGATAATATTGTCCTAAATTTATACACGACTCCATATATCCGTCAGCAAACAGTTCATCAAGCATTCTTTTAGCTCTGGCAACATTCTTCGGAATACCTTTCCTACCAGATTAAAATATGACAGATAATACTTTGCGTTGTTGTCCCCCTTGCTCATTGCAAGTTTGTAAAGCTCAACGGCTTTGTTAAAATCGCGCTCAGTGCCTTTCCCCGACTCATACAACTGGCCAAGATAACCTATTGCCTCAGCGTTGCCGGCATCTGCATATTTTTTGAAAGTGTTAAATATTTTAGGGTAGCTGTTTTTCAGTAAGGTTCTTTCTTCGTCATTTTTAGGTTTTGAAAGGTAAAATTCTTTCGCTTCTTCGTATGTTGAAAAAATCTCGTCAGAAGCTAAGATATTAGTAGGAATCCCTGATATAAAACCAATTAAAAAAATATTACCAGAATATTCTTCTTTATCAAAACTTAACCTCATGTATAAGTTTACATAACATGATCGTGATCTCGATACGTGTAAGGTTGACTTGCGCAATGCTAACACTATTGGTAGCATTTTTCAAATAGGATTTTATGTGGTGGTGTGTTATAGGAGGCAGAGTCGAAGGGCAGAATAGTTTTGAATCAAAAAAACTATTCCCTGCCGCGAACAGTTTTTTCTATTTCTCCGCCCACATTGGTTTTGCTTCAAGCACTTTCTTTTGCACCGGGCAGTGCTCGGCGTGGGCGCCTTTCAGGTAGCCTGTACTCATAAGAAATTCGTTTACTATCTCTCCGCCGGTGAATTTAAAAGTCTTTTTGAAGAGTTTTGTCCACTCCTCCTTTGTGAGGGGATGGTGCTTATCAAGCCAGTTTTTGAATGAACCATGCTCTTTCTGAATAATCAGAATAGTTTTGGCATTTTCAACTGCGGCGTTAACTTTCAGCCTGTTGCGGATGATCCCCGCATCGGCCAGCAGCCGTTCCCTGTCCTTTTCGGTATATGCGGCAACGGTTTTCACATCAAAGCCGTTGTAGGCTTTTCTGAATGCCTGCTCTTTTTTAAGTATTGTTTCCCAGCTTAAGCCAGCCTGATTTATTTCAAGCACAAGGCGGCAGAAGAGTTCATTATCATCATACAGCGGAAACCCGTAGTGATTATCGTGGTAATTGCCGTGGAGCGCGGCTTTCTCAGCGTTCATGGTTTTTATAGCATCGCAGTATGACATTATTAATTTCCCCCGATAATATGGTGAAGATACTATATCCTAAAAAAACAGAGCGGACAATTTCAGAAAAAAAAGGTCTTATTGACACGGATCAAAACAATTTCCCTGTTTTGTACTATTTTTATAAAAAACAGACGGAGGAAACACATGAGCGCATTAATCACTGAACTTAAAAACGACCATCTTCAGCTTCTTAAACTTCTTCAGGAAGTTCAGATAACAGGACTCGGCAATGAGGCCGGACGCAAAAAACTCCTTGAAGGAAAAAGGCTTCTTGCCGGGCATCTCCAGAAAGAGGACACAAGGCTTTACCCCTCACTGAAAAATAATCCTGCGGCAAAAGCCGTCAGTGAGCAGTTTGCGGGGGAGATGCAGAAGCTCACGGCGGAAATACTGGGCTTCATGAACCGCATAGAAAAAGCGGAACTCAATATTGAATATGCCAAAGAACTGGGCAGGATTATATCGACTCTCAGGCTCCGAATCAACAGAGAGGAGATTCAGCTTTATCCTCTTTATGACAAGGTTACCGCGCAGTAATACGGCGCACCGGACATTTCAGGGTGTCCGGTGCATATTTCACATTATTTTCCCGCCAGTCTTCCGCCGAGAGCAAATGCTTTCTGCAGGTCATTATCAAAATTTTCATTGCGGTATCTGATTTTTTCGCCGAAAGTGCCGCGCAGCTCGAACTTTTCATAGTCTTTCTCTGTTCCCTGTAGCGTGTTGAAACTGCAAAGGCTTTCACATGAGCCGAATGTTCTCTCCATGAAGCTTTCATTTCTCTTAATGTGAGAGTCATATCCGTAGTCATTCTTTTCCTGCTCTGTGATGTTCATGGTATAAATCATTGCAGTTGCAGATTTTCTGGGGGCGAGAGTCCTGTAGTCGGCGTATGAAATGAACGGGAAAATAAGACGCTCAAGAAAGGCTGATGCTTCTCCGCTTGTTCTGCCGAGATAAATCGGTGAGCCGATGATCAGCGCATCCGCTTCTGCGGCTTTTTCGAGATAGGGCAGAATACCGTCCCTGTGGGCGCATCTGCCGTAGGTTTTGCCGTTTCTCACTTTACAGACAAAACAGCTCATACAGCCTTTGAAATCCACATCATACAGATGCACAAGCTCAGTCTCGGCTCCTGCTGCCTTTGCTCCTTCCAGAGCCTTTTCAAGAAGAACCGCCGTACTGAAATTCTTTCTGGGGCTTCCGTTAAATGCTATAACTTTCATTTTCTCCTCCTTCTATTTGTAACTTTCAAAGTAACAATTATATACAAAAAAAATCAGCTCACCTGCGTGACAAGCTCGGAGAGTCTGGTTGTTTTAAGTGTGTTTTCAAAGGATTCCTGCGCCTTGTCCAGCACCTTTTCCAGTGCGGGCTTCATGTTGCAGCTTACAGCGCATGATTCCTGAACGGGATAAGAGTGCACAGCGAAGGCTTTGGGCGCCTCGACCGCTTTGTATATATCAAAAAGAGTGATTTCTTCCGGTTTTTTTGCCAGAGCGCATGAGCCGTTCTTGCCTCTGGTGGCGCGGACAAGTCCCGCCCTTGAGAGCTTGGCGATAATGCGGCGGACAAAGCTGGGGCAGGCATTTACACTCTCGGCCAGATTGCAGGAGCATATGTATTCCCCCGCGTGGAAACCAAGGCCGGTCATTATGTGTACAGCCACCGAGAACTGAGTGTTTCTTGAAGTCATATTGTTATTTTAATAGTAACAAAATAAAAGGCAAGAAAAAAAACAGGTATCCTTGAATAAATCAATCGATTGATTTATAATTTGATTATGGATATGCGAAGCAATAATGTTAATGAAAAAAACAAAGGGGACAGGGCAAGGCAGAATCTTATAGAAGCAGCCATGGACCTCTTCGGTGAGCATGGCTTCACCGCCACAGGCACAAGGATGATAGCCGATAAGGCCGGAGCGAATATCTCCGCCATTCAGTATTACTTCGGCGGAAAAGAGGGGCTCTACCGCGCCGTGGTTTCCCACATAGCAGAAGGAATCGGCTCATACATAACCCCTCTTTCTGCGGGGATAAAGGATGAGTTCGAGAAATCAGGCGGAGGACGCGATGCGGCAGTAAAATGTATTATAACCGCTGTCCGCGGACTGGCTGCTATGTTCATAAGGTCGGACGGGCCGAAACGCTGGGCGCTCATAGTTCTGCGGGAGCAGGCCAAGCCCACTCCCGCATTTGATATTCTTTACGATTCGGTGATGAAGGAAGCCCACGGGCTTTTCAGCAGGCTGATTGCCGCGGGTGCGGGGATAAAGCCCGACAGTGCGGAGGCGCATCTCAGGGCGCATGCGGTGGTGGGAAGTGTTCTGGCATTTTTATCCGCAAGGGAAACCGCAGTCCGCAGACTGGGCACTTCTGATTACACGGCGGAGCATATGGACTTGCTGGACAGACTGCTCCCCGCTATGGCTGTTTCATCACTGAATGCTGTGATAAGCGAGGCTGAATAATGAAAAAACTCCTGATAATACTGGTGCTTATGCTCGGAGCCGCCGCTGCGCTGTATTTCTTTTATGCAGGAAAGGATGAAGAAAGCAGCGGAAGCCTGACCCTTTACGGCAATGTGGATATAAGGGATGTAACTCTCGGTTTCCGGGTCTCCGGCCGCGTTGCGGAGCTTATGTTTGAGGAAGGGGACAGGGTGAAGGCAGGGGATCTCCTTGCAGTTCTGGATAAAAAGCCCTACGAAGATCAGCTCGCGGTGGCAGCGGCGCGCCTTGAGGCGGCAGAGGCCAACTTTGCAAAACTCTCGAAGGGTTTGCGCCCGCAGGAGATAGATGAGGCGCGGGCTCAGGTGAGTGAGCGCGAGGCGACTCTCGCCAACCTTGAACAGACATACAGAAGACAGGCTGAGCTCTTTAAGCTTGGCGCTGTGTCCGCGCAGGCGCATGATGAATCACTGGCTGCGAGGGATGAGGCGAGAGCCAGACTGAACATGGCGAAAAAGTCTCTTGAACTGGCCGTGGCAGGGTACAGGGACGAGGATATAAGAGCGGCAGCGGCGGAGTATAAGGCTGCCGCCGCATCAGCGGAATCGGCCGTTACCTCTCTGGCAGATACGGAGATAATCTCCCCTTCCGACGGTGTGATACTCACCCGCGTACGTGAAAAAGGCTCAGTCATAGCTTCCGGAGCGGCTGTCTACACACTTGCCTTGGATAACCCTGTATGGGTGCGTACATATGTGAGCGAACCGCAGCTTGGGCTTGTGCACCCCGGACAGAAGGCCGTGATATACACAGACACCAACCCGGACAGGCCTTACACGGGGCAGGTCGGTTTCATATCCCCGCAGGCGGAGTTTACTCCCAAAAATGTGGAAACAGCATCACTCAGGACAGATCTTGTGTACCGTCTCCGTATTGCGGTTGATAACCCGGATAAGCATCTGCGTCAGGGCATGCCTGTTACTGTCAGGCTTGCGGAATAGATATGGGAAACCTTCTTGCGGAGGTAAAGGGGCTCACCAAGCGTTTTTCCGGCGGTTCTCCTCCGGCGCTTGATAATATCTCCATGCAGATTTTCAGAGGACGGATGACGGGGCTGGTTGGGCCTGACGGAGCAGGGAAAACCACCCTGATGCGCCACCTGATCGGCCTTCTGCATGCTGACAGCGGCACAGTTACGGTGAATGGGCTGAACTCTGTAACTGATGCACCCGCCATAAGAGAGATTACAGGGTATATGCCCCAAAAGTTCGGTCTTTATGAAGATCTTACCGTGCAGGAGAATCTGAATCTGTACGCCGAATTATGCGGGCTGGACAAAAGAAAAAAGGCGGAGCGCTTCGGCAGACTCCTTGAGTTCACTGCGCTGAAAGAGTTTACAGGCAGGCTTGCCGGGAGGCTTTCCGGCGGTATGAAGCAGAAGCTCGGTCTTGCATGTGCCCTTCTCGGCGAACCGGAGCTTCTTTTGCTGGATGAACCCAGCGTGGGTGTTGATCCCATCTCAAGGCGGGAACTGTGGAAGATGGTGCAGGAACTGCTGGAGAGAGGCATGGGGGTTGTGTGGTCCACGGCTTATCTGGATGAGGCTGAAAAGTGTGATAATGTGGTTCTCCTGAACGGGGGCAGAATGCTTTTTGCCGGGCGGCCTTCGGAACTGCTAACGGACATGAGGGGGCGCGTGTTCATTGTCCGCAGCACGGATGCGGATAAACGGGCTCTTCTTACGGAGCTTCTTAACAGAGCCGATGTGACAGACGGAATAATCCAGGGCAGCGGAGTAAGGATTACGCTCAGGGAAGGGGCATCCGTTCCGGTGACGGGGGCTGAAAATACTGAGCCCTGTTTTGAGGACGGCTTCATAGACAGGCTTGGCGGCGGCCCCGGAGGGCATTCCCCGCTGGCGGAAATAATAACAGAAAAACCGGAAAACAGCGGTGCAGTGATCGAAGCGCTTGATCTAACCAAGCGTTTCGGTGATTTTACCGCCGTGCGTGACAACAGCTTTACTATAAAGCGGGGGGAGATCTTCGGCCTCCTCGGCCCGAACGGAGCGGGCAAGTCAACCACTTTTAAGATGATGTGCGGTCTGCTTCAGCCCACTTCCGGCAGTGCGAAGGTTATGGGGCTTGATTTGAAAACTGCCACTTCCGCGGCCAGATCCCGCATCGGCTACATGGCACAGAAGTTTTCCCTGTACGGTAATCTGAGCGTGAGGCAGAACCTGAGCTTTTTCGCCGGAGTTTACGGTCTCGGAGGAGCTGAGGCTGAAAAAGCTGCCGACAGAATGACGGAGATATTCGAACTCGGCCGTTACCGCTCCGCAAACGCGGATACTCTGCCCCTCGGCTTCAAACAGAGGCTGGCGCTTGCCTGTTCTGTTATGCATTCGCCTGATGTCCTGTTTCTGGATGAACCCACATCAGGCGTTGATCCTGTGACAAGGCGTGAGTTCTGGAACCATATCAACGGAATGGTGAAAAAGGGCGTTACCGTGATGGTCACCACACATTTTATGGACGAAGCCGAGTACTGCGACCGCATAGGGCTGATATACAGGGGGGAGAACATAGCCTCCGGAACACTGGATCAGCTTAAGGAATCCGTATGTTCCTCTGTTTTGCCGTCACCGTCCCTTGAAGATGCCTTTATAGAGCTGATAAAGCGGTTCGATGAAAGGAGCATGTCATGAATCTCAGAAGGGTAAGCGCTCTCATACGGAAAGAAAGCTCACAGATAATCAGGGATCCAAGCTCGATCCTTATCGCTTTTGTTTTGCCGCTCATTCTGCTTTTTATATTTGGCTACGGTATAAATCTTGACAGTACAAAGATAAACATAGGCCTTGCCCTTGAGGGACGCGGGGCGGATGCAGGGCGGCTGGCTTCTGCGTTTATCAATTCGGAATTTCTGAATGTACGAACCGCAAATGACAGAAGGGAGCTTCTGCCTGAACTTGAGGCAGGGAAAATAAGGGGGATAGTGATAATTCCGCAGAATTTCAGCATTAAGGCTGCCCTTGAATCTGAAAGTGCGGTTATTCAGGTGATAGCAGACGGAAGCGAGCCTAACACAGCCTCGTTTGTGCATAATTACACTGCGGGTATATGGCAGGCATGGCTGTTGCAGCATGCGGAGGAAGAGGGGGCGGAAATGAAGATGCCCATCGCCTCAGAGCCCCGCTTTCTGTTCAACCCTGAGCTTAAAAGCCGTAATTTCCTCCTGCCCGGTTCCATCGCGATTATCATGACGCTGATAGGAACCATGCTCACCTCCCTTGTGGTTGCCAGAGAGTGGGAAAGGGGGACAATGGAGGCTATGATGGCAAAGCCTGTGACAGTAGCTGAGATAATTCTCGGCAAGCTGGTTCCGTATTTTGTTCTGGGGATGGGCTCCATGACGGTCTGCGTGTTGGTTTCCGTATTTTTTTACGGTGTGCCATTCAGGGGCTCGTTTCTTATTCTCTCCGGTGTTTCCGCTCTGTTTCTGCTGGCTTCACTGGGGCAGGGGCTGCTTATTTCCACACTGGCGAGAAACCAGTTTGTGGCGGCGCAGTTAGCTCTTCTCAGTGCGTTTCTGCCGGCTTTTATGCTGTCCGGCTTTATTTTTGAAATAGATTCCATGCCCGCGGTTATAAGGGGGCTTACGTATCTTTTTGCTGCGAGATATTTTGTGACAGATCTCCAGACCCTTTTTCTCGCAGGGAACGTTAAAAACCTGCTCATCGTAAACACCGCAGCCATTGCCACTATAGCTGCCGTATTTTTTGCTGTAACCGCGGCAAAAACCCGAAAGACACTGGACTGAGGCGGACATGGGCAGGCTGAACAGAATAAAGGCACTGATGATAAAAGAGATACACGCAATATGGCGTGACCCGAAAAGCCGCATAGTGCTTATTGCTCCGCTGACTATTCAGCTTTTTATATTCTCATTCGCCGCCACTCTGGAGGTGAAAAATGTTGCGCTGGGAATATACAATTCGGACGGCGGAAAGCACGGCTATGAGCTTGTGCAGAGGTTTGCAGGTTCAGAGACATTCGGCAGAGTGGTTTTCCTGAGCAGCCAAGGACAGACCGACAGCGCAATTGATGAGCAGGATGTTATTGCGGTTCTCAGCATTCCGCAGGACTTCTCCCGCAGGATAGAGGCCGGGGAACAGGGGAAGATTCAGATTCTGCTGGACGGACGGAGATCCAATGCATCGCAGATTGTAATGAGCTATATCAGCGCAGTGATCAATGCATACTCAGATGATCTGCGGCAAAAGGCAGGCGGAAAACCGCTTCCCGCGGTGGTGAGCGGGCGGAGTTTCTATAATGAAAATCTTATCTATATGTGGTTTAATGTACCTTCGCTGATGGGAATACTCACCATGGTGGGAACGATCGTGCTGACATCTCTTTCAGTTGCCAGAGAGAGGGAACAGGGGACGTTTGATCAGCTTCTGGTCTCTCCGCTTATGCCATGGGAGATCCTTATAGGCAAAACAGTTCCCCCTATGGCGGTGGGGATGACTCAGGGGAGCGTTATTCTTCTGTTTTCGTATTTTGTTTTCGGAGTTCCTTTCAGAGGTTCGGTGCTGATGCTTTATGCTGCGCTGTTTGTATTTGCGCTTTCGGTTACGGGGATAGGTCTTTTTATATCATCACTGGCAAAGACCCAGCAGCAGGCGATACTCGGCGCATTTGTGTTCATGGTTCCCGCTGTGGCTCTTTCTGGCTTTGCCGCTCCTTTCGAAAACATGCCCTCATGGCTTCAGGCTGTAATGCAGATAAATCCCCTTAAGCATTTTCTTATTGTGCTTAAAGGGGTTTATCTGAAAGATATGAGCGCGGCGAATGTTTTTGCAAATGCTCTGCCCCTTGTGTATATAGCCGCCCTGAACCTTACACTGGCAGGTGCGCTTTTCAGACGGCGGCTGGAGTAGCTATTTTATTGCGACTGTGAAGGTCGTTGTGCTTTTTTCGGCAGTGCATTTCAGTGTTCCGCCGAGGGATTTTTCCACAAGAGTCTTGGCGAGGTAAAGCCCCAGCCCCTTGTTCTGTCCCACCTCCGAGGTGGTGAAATAAGGCTCGAATATCCGCTCCATTATCTCCTTGCTTATGCCGCCGCCGTTGTTTACGACCTCGACTGTTTTTCCGGCTTTAAAGTTTGTAATATTGATGTGTATTTTTCCGTGAATCTGTCCTGAGCGTTTTATAGCGTTTACAGCATTGCTCAGCAGATGCATCATCACCTGTTTAAAGTTTATCTCGCTGCCTGATGCCAGCTTGCATAAACCGGAGCAGACAGGCCTGTGCTCCGGTGTGAAGACTGTCTGCCCTTCTTCGCAGTTGCAGGTTACGCATACCGCAACACCGGATTCTTTCAGGAGCGAGTCATACATGCTCAGAGTCTGCCCCACAGCTTTTGATATGCTGAACCAGCCGTCCTCCTGCACACGGAAGAAGTCTTTAAATGTGTCTATGGTTTCTGACATTTCCAGAATAATGGACATGCTGATGTTTTCAAACTCTTTGAACATTTCCTCGTGCTCTGAGGAGGTGAAAGACTCCGAAAGGTTCTGTATATTCAGCCCCAGAGCGTTGAGCGGCTGGCGCCAGTGGTGGGATATTGCTGCCAGAAGTTCGTTTACAAACTCATTTTTCACATCCGCAGGGGTGGGCATAGGGCATGAGTTTGTGTATTCAGGCTTGATATTATAAGGCTCAACAAAAGCGTATGAGCGCATGAATGTGCCGCTGCTTCCGTACACGGCGAAGGAGTGTATGGAAGTTTTGATCTCGCTTCCGTCTTTCCTTATGAATTTCATGTGAAGCATTTCAAGCTCGCCTTTTTCGGTAAATTCGCGGAATTTGTTTTCCGCCTTTGCTCTGTAGTCCGGGTGAATAAAATCGGTCAGGTGTTTTCCCAGAACTTCAGATTCGAGATAACCGAAAAGGTTAAGCCAACTGGTATTTGCGTATTCAAACACACCTTCGGGATTAATGGAATGAACAGCAACCGGAACTCCGTCAAATACTCTGCTCAGGTCAGCTTTAATAAACATTTTACCCCTTCTCAAATTTACGGCATCAGCCTGTTTTGTTTGTTTTATGTAACTATGTACATGTTTATAGTGAGTATGCATCACTATTTATATGTATATCGCACATTAACACACTTGTTGCTTTCAGGCAACAGATAACAAAGCGTGGAGAAGGCTGAGAGAAAAGATTTGAGATAATCATGAGAGTTGCATTCATAGAAAGACTGAACGAAGAAAAAGCTTTTGATGCAGATGCTTATCTGTAGTGTATTTTTGCTGCAATCACTTTTCTGTTATATTTGTGATGACAGGTATCATATATTTTTATGGTTATCGAAGCTTGTATGGGTATGGTATTTATGAGCTTCTCCGCATTACCCCGCTTACGCGGCAGTCTCTGATATACTGAGAGATTGCTTCACCCTTGCAGGGTTCGCAATTGACGCAAAACAGTTCCATGGATGGAACTGCGCCGTGCGTAGCGAAGGGCGGTTCATCCGCCCGTGAGCGTGTGCATCAATCCGACACGCGGATTTTTGCTGTTAAATCAGGACTGTAAAACAGATTCCCTGCAGTCCGATTCACACCCTTCGTCTGTTCCGCCGAGACCGAATCTTAATTTATCCAGCACCTTGTGAAGTGGCTCAAGGTCTGTTTCAGGCATCAGAGTTCTGATGTAGCCGTCTATATTTTCCCAGACTTCAATAACTTTCTCCGCAGACCTGTTCCCCTCTTTGGTGAGGTGAACGCGGATAACTCTGTCGTCGTGTTTGTCACTGTAGCGTTTTACCAGACCGCCCGCTTCCATTCTTTTCACCATATTGGTGACGGTCGCAGGTGATATGCCGAGGGTTTTGGCTATGCTTATCTGGGTCATGCCGTCATTTTTGTATAACTCGGCGAGGACTTTACCCTGCCCGTGGAATATGCCCATGGGATCAAGGTCTTCACGAATCCGGTCTTCCAGAAGCTTTGAAATGTTCAAAAACAGATGCAGAAACAGTTTGCGCTCCATAAGTTCCACCTTCCCTTTGCTTGCTAAACAATAATATGGCACATTTCTTTATGGGCGATTGTTAAGAAGTGCAAAGTGAGCGGAGGGAGATGGTTCAGGCGAGAATGACCGCTTTCTGGGTTTCTATGTCAGAGTTGAGGAAGGCTCTTCCGTCAGTATCGTAAATTTTAATAACATCAGCAATATGCGGTTCAGCCTCGACAATTGTGCCGGATATTTCCTTAAAGCGTCCGATCTCAGCAAAATTTATCATGCTCTCATTTTTTTCCGTGAAAAGTGCCATGTAAAATGTGCCGTTTTCCACGAGATCCTGAAAAAAGTGCGAGCCGAAGGAGAGCTCAGGGTAAAGCCCGCCGGCATCATACTCCATTTCGCATATTGCGGCGAAGCTGTTTATATCCGCAAAAACAATGGGTACGCCGAGGGAGGGTGTGCTTGTCCCCCATCTGCCGGGGCCGAAGAGGACAGCGTTTTTGCCCAGAGCGCGGACGCTTTTGTTTATCATCGATATGGCTTTTGCAGTATCGTATTTTTCGGTCAGGCTGAGGGCTGAGTATTTCTCAGCATCCACAAACACCAGCCAGTGGACGGATATATGAACGTTTCCGCCCATGAAGTGGCCGTTTGATTCAAGGAGAATCCTGTTGTGCTGAGTATCGACGAGCTTGTGCGCCGCTCCGTTCCGGGTGCTTTTCTGAACAGGACGGCACTGGAGAAGGTTTATCACGTATTCCGAGTTTTCTGTGAAGTTTAGGGTAAATTCTATCTCCACCGGATTCTTATATTCCGCTTCAAGGCAATTCATCATTTTTTTCATCACTTCCGGGAATGAGCCGCGCAGAAGCTTCTGGAAGGTGAGAATCCATATATGCTGCTTAAGCCTGCCGCGCTCCTCCAGCCTGCGTTCCGTCTCGAAATCGCGGAGGGCAAACTCATTCAGGTCGAAGTTGAGCTCCCCCTTTGTTATCTGCATAAGCGACACACAGTGTTTGCCGTCCTTCTGAACATCCAGAACGTCCAGATCCCTCTGTGAGTAGCGCATTTTGTTGTGTATGTCCGAGAGGGGGATCATCTCCGGGTCGGATAGGGAAACTATTCTGGGGTAATCTCCTTCCACCCGGTTCACAGCCCTTGTTCCCAGCCCCATGACTATACGGAGCATACCCGCTTCGGGGTCTATGTTTCTGTTCCACACATAGGTGTTGTAGGAGAGACCCACGCCTGCCGCATGCGGATAGTAATAGTGATCCTGATAGCTGCCGGAAACTCTCTGCACAAGGAGCGACATCTGCTCATCCGCATCCTCAAGGCCTCTGTTGCGCCTGTATTCCAGAGCGTCCCTGCTCATGGCGCTGGCGTATATCAGCTTCATGCAGCGGAAAAAGTCCTCATACCTTTCCTCCGGCGAGCCCATGACGGAGCAGAAGAAGCTTTCGTATTTGCCTGCAAAGGCGTTGCCGTAGCCGTCCTCAAGAAGGCTGCTTGAACGGACAACAATGGGGTACTGCCCGAAGTAGTCCAGCATTTCCCTGATTCTTGATTTGATTTCAGGCGGCAGTTTCCCCTGAGGGAAAAGCTTTTCGAGCCTTCTTCCGGCTCTGAAATAGCCTTCGGGCGTTTTCTGCTCCATGAAGAGATCCCACCAGCCGTTGTGCACTATGAATGAATGGAAGACATCAGAGCCGATGAAGAACGAGTCATGCGGTTCCATATACTTTTCAAAGGGTCTGCCGCGCTTTTTTTCCAGAATCCTGCGGGCCAGCAGGAAGCCTGCCGCCTTGCCCCCTATGAATCCTGTGCCTATCATGCGGTTTTTTATTTCGAGCATGTCAGCGAGGCTGAAATGGCGGTTTACGAGGTATATTATCCGCTGATCCCTGCCCATCAGCATGCTGACCAGCTTCTCCTTCATTGCGTTTTTCTCTGTTTCCTTGTTTGTGCCAAGAATTGCCTCAGCCCTTATGAACACTCTGTCCCATGCATCCATCGCACGCCTTATTCCCGCTCCGGGCGCGGTGCATAGTGTGCGGAAAAGGCTGGTGGCTTCAAGGCTGTTTTTTACCGGAGTGAAGTTCTCCGCACTCTCAAACCTGTGCGGCAGGAACATAGTTGGGCTGGTGCGCTCAAACACCTTCTGCGGGTGGGCATAAAGGTTTGCTCCGTCATTGTAGATCTCCATCATAACCTGCGTGGTTTCACGTATGCGGTTGATGGTTTCCGATGAATGATGGTTTTTATAGACAGCAAAGAATGCCACGGTGTCAAGCTTGTAAAGAAAAGGGCAGATTATGCGGAAGAAGTTTGCGACAGAGTTGTCAGAAGCCCATGATGACAGCAGGTAAGACAGGCAGTCGAAGATGTAAAAAACACCCTTGCCCTGATCCTTTACTATGCGGTGGGCATGCTCCGCGAACTGGCCGAAGCCTGTGTCCGCCTCAAGGCTGAAAACCTCCGCCTCATCATCCTCAACCAGTGGAGGGTGGTCTGCAAAGCGGATATAGCAGAGCTTTCTGCCGTCTGCAACGGCCTGACGCGCAAAAGGGCGCACGAATGCCGCATACTCCGCAAAGGACGGAACATTCCACACCACATTGTCCCCCATGCGGAGGCAGTCTATAACGGAATCCAGCCCGCTCAGGCCGGTCTTAACCCTTTCCTGCTTTGCGTTCATCCGCTCCCTTTAAAAGGTTCGGGGAAGCCCTTAGAAGGCCTCCCCGCAGATCTTTGTGTTATATGATACCCATTGCGAGCATTGCGTTTGCGACTTTTTTGAAGCCCGCAATGTTTGCGCCTGTAACATAGTTTCCGGGTGAGCCGTATTCATCCGCAGCGGTCATAACATCCGTGTGGATATTCTTCATTATATTGCGGAGACGCTCTTCCGTATACTCAAAATTCCATGAATCGCGGCTTGCGTTCTGCTGCATTTCAAGGGCTGATGTGGCAACTCCGCCTGCGTTGGCGGCTTTGCCGGGGCCGTAGAGTATGCCTGCGTCTATGAACACTTTCACACCTTCGGGAGTTGTGGGCATGTTAGCCCCTTCGCCGACGGCGAGAAGCCCGTTTTTCACCAGTATCTGCGCATCCTTGCCGTTGAGCTCATTCTGAGTGGCCGAAGGCATGGCAACCTGGCAGGGTATCTCCCATATATTGCCTTTTTCGCGGTAAACCGCATCCTTGTGGTATGTGCAGTAGTCTTTGATTCTTCTTCTTTCAACTTCTTTAAGCTGCTGAACAAGCTCAAGATCCACGCCTTTTTCATGGTAAATCACGCCGCCTGAGTCAGAAAGGGCAACCACCTTTCCGCCGAGTTCGTGTATTTTTTCAACTGTGTATATGGCAACATTGCCTGAGCCGGAAACGACACAGGTTTTGCCTTCGAAGCTTTCTTTCTTGGTTTTCAGCATTTCATCCACAAAGAAGACAGCACCGTAGCCTGTGGCCTCAGTGCGCACCTTGGAGCCGCCGTAGCAGAGCCCTTTTCCGGTGAGAACGCCTGATTCATAGCGGTTGGTGAGCCTTTTGTACTGACCGAAGAGATAACCTATCTCGCGGCCGCCCACGCCTATATCCCCTGCGGGTACGTCAGTGTATTCGCCGATGTGGCGGTGAAGCTCAGTCATGAAACTCTGGCAGAAGCGCATTATTTCGTGGTCTGACTTGCCTTTGGGGTCGAAGTCGGAGCCGCCTTTGCCGCCGCCGATGGGCAGGCCTGTGAGCGCGTTTTTGAATATCTGCTCAAAGCCGAGGAATTTTATGATTCCGAGATAGACTGATTCGTGGAACCTGAGTCCGCCCTTGTAGGGTCCGAGTGCACTGTTGAACTGAACACGGAAGCCGCGGTTGATCTGCACTTCGTTTTTGTCGTCAACCCACGGAACGCGGAAGATAATCTGGCGTTCGGGTTCGCATATTCTTTCGATGATTTTCTGTTCTGCGTATTCGGGGTGTTTCACAAGCACAGGTCCCAGTGTGTCCAGAACCTCTTTCACAGCCTGATGAAACTCTGACTCTCCGGGGTTTCTCGCAATAACCTGCTTGTAGATTGATTCAATTTTCTCATGCATAACTCTGGTCATTAAAATACTCCTGTAGCCGTTACGTTTGTTTTTAGGAAAACAATCAATAAATTTCCTGAATGATTCATTATACATGAAATCGGGAAAATTGTAAGAATTATTACAAAAAATAAATATTTTTATTATCTGATATTTGCCGCATTATCCTTATTTATCCGGGGAAATGCGGTATTATAAACTAAGGTCAGGGGAGATTCTATCGGCATAAAGTTATGTTCATTTTATTTGTACCTTATATAGTAATAAAATTCTTTGGGGTTTATTTTCCCTTTTGTAAGTTATATTCTGTTATCCATGAAATTTTACAGCCTTCACAAAAAAGTTCTTATAGCCTTTCTGGCACTGTCTCTGTTTCCTCTGGGGGTTCTGGGCTTTTATGCCGCGCGGAACCTCAGCGCAGTTGAGCAGTATCTGCGGAAAAGCGCTTCCTCCGCACTGGAGGCGCAGGCAACACGCTCCCTTGTTCTCAGCGCGCAGACAGTCGCAGACACAGTATCAATCTTTTTAAGAAGCGTGGAGAACGACCTGAACAGCTTTGTGCTGCTGGAACCGAAAGAAGCCGAGTACAGGGACTTCTACGACAGGCACAGAGGCACGGTGCGCATCTGGGACAACGGCAGTGAAAAGCTGCATGATCTCCCTCTTTACAGCGAGCTTGCATTCATAGGCCCGGACGGCACGGAGATGATCAGGCTTATTGACGGTGTTCCCGCCCATGACAGCAGAAACGTTGCCGCACCCGGAGGAACCACATACAAGTCCGAAGACTATTTTGCCCGTACCCTTGAGCTTCCGGACGGAGAGGTTTACGTTTCGAGGGTAAGCGGTTGGTTTATCCATAAAAACGAAGTTGAAAAAAACGGAGCCGATACCCAGTATAAGGGAGTTATCCGTTTTGCCAGAGCAGTTTATGATGAAAGCGGCAGCTTAAAGGGCGTGGCTGTTATTTCTCTGGATCACATGCACCTTATGGAGTTTACACGTCATATTTCACCGGACGGAAAGGACAGCAGCAGGAAGGCATCCTATGAAAGTGCCGACTACTCTTTCATGTTTGATGATGAAGGGTGGATAATAACTCATCCCAAGCAGTGGGACATACGCGGCTACAACTCCGACGGCACACTGACTGGGACAAGGGGGGAGTATAACGCTGCGAGGCTTCAGGCCGGGGATATTCCTTTTAATCTGTTTAAGACCGGCTTCATACATGAAAACTACCCGGCTGCTGCCGCAGATGTCCTGAAAGGGGGCAAAGGGGTGGTGGACGTAACCAATGTGGGCGGCTCAAGGAAGATTATGGCTTACGCTCCCATACGCTATTCCTCCGGGGTGTACTCAGCGCACGGAGTGTTCGGCGGGGTGACTATAGGCGCTGAGATAAGCCGGTTTCATATGCCTGCTGTTAAGATTTCCGATGTGATAAGGGGCGAGCTTGATAAGTTTGTCAGCAGCATGGCAATATTTATTTCCATTATGGCGGTGGCGGTTCTTGCCGTGGCTTACAGGCTTTCGTGGAGTATAACCAACCCAATCGAGAGGCTGAATCTGGCCATAAAAAGCGTCACCAGAGACGGCGCAGTGCCTAATGTGGATGTTTCCGGCGGCGATGAGGTGGCTCAGCTCACCAGATCATTCAACGACATGGCGCGTGAGCTTGAGAACAGGCGTGTGAGCCTTATGGAGTCCATGCAGAAGCTTGAGGCATCCAGAGAGGCTGTTATCCTTGAGCAGAACTTCAAAACCACAGTGTTTGAAAATATAGAAACAGGCATCCTCACCCTTGATAAGGATAATCGCATAACATTCATAAACAAACCCGCCATGAACATTCTCCGGCTGGCAAAGACGGCTGAGGGGGGGCTTCTGGAAGATGCGCTGGAGCATAAGCCGGAGGTAATAAGTGTAATAAAGGAATTTCAGTCAGAGGGGCGCACAAAACGCTGGAGCCGCTATATTGACTCAGAGGACGGCGGACGGAACATGCACCTGAGGATAGCCGGTCTGCCCATGGTGATGGAGCATGCGGACGGAAACATAATCACCGTGGAGGATCTCACAGAAAGGGTGGGGCTGCGCAAACAGATGGCCAGAATGGACAGGTTCGCCTCAATGGGCAGGCTTTCCGCCGGGCTGGCGCATGAGATACGCAACCCGCTCACAGGGATAAGCCTCATGCTGGATGACCTGCATGACAGGCTCCTGAAAAACGATGCTGACAGGCAGCTTATACAGCGTTCACTGAAAGAGATTGAAAGGCTTGAGGGGCTTGTGGACGGACTTCTGAATTTTGCATCTGCTGTTCCGCCCAAGCTGCGCATGGCAAACATAGCAGACATACTTTCGGACACGCTCTTCTTTGTTAAAAAGCAGTGTGAGAGACAGAGGATTGTTCTGGAAACAGATGTGGAGCCTGAACTGCCCATGATAAGCCTTGACCCAGACAAAATTAAACAGGCATTCCTGAACCTGCTTACAAATGCTCTGGATGCTATGAAGAACGGCGGCAGCCTACACATATCTGCCAAGCGCGCCGAAGGCGGCATAGAGCTTATATTCAGCGATACCGGCATGGGTATAAGCCCGGAGGATCTGCCCAATATCTTTGAACCCTTCTACACCACAAAGGCGGAAGGTACTGGTCTGGGACTTGCTATCACTCACAACATAGTCTCAGAGCACGGCGGCAAGATTGAGGCGGAGAGCAGGCAGGGTACGGGGAGCAGGTTCATACTGTTTTTTCCTTTTGAGGGAAATCTTAAGTAAAAGAATATATATATGGCGTAATTTCCCGCTCTGCTGTATATAACTGCACTTCGCAGCCCCGGCAGGCGGCGGGAGAGGCATGGATATATGGAAAAGATACTGATTGTGGATGACGAGGTTTTCATCTGCGAAAACCTCCAGAGAGTTCTGAGTGCTGACGGGTACACAGTATTCATCACGCACAGCGGCGAGGATGCCCTTGATATAGTCGTTGAGGAGGAGATAGATCTTGTTCTGCTTGATCTCAATCTCGGCTCCACAAGCGGGCTGGACGTTCTTAAGGCTCTGAAAGATATAGATCCTGAGCTTCTTGTAATTATCATAACCGGATACGGAACAGTGGAAAGCGCCGTGGAATCCCTCAAAATGGGCGCTTATGACTATATAAAAAAACCTTTCAAGGCGGATGCGATACATCTTATTGTCCGTCTTGCCCTCGAAACTCAGGAACTGAGGAGAGAGGTGCGCCATCTTAAAAGAGGGAGCGAGGCTCTTGCCTCTGCCATGCAGATTGTGGGCGCAAGCGAGGAGATGAAGCGGATCTACTCCCAGATTCAGGAAGTGGCAAAGCATGAGGCCGCAACGGTTCTCATCACCGGGGAATCGGGCACAGGCAAGGAGCTTGTGGCAAAGGCCATTCACAACCTTTCTCCCCGCAGCGCAAAGCCGTTTGTGGAAATAAACTGCGGTTCTCTCCCCTACAACCTGCTAGAGTCAGAGCTTTTCGGCTACGAGAAGGGAGCCTTCACCGATGCGAAAACCCGCAAGATAGGCCTTCTGGAAGAAGCTTCCGGCGGAACCCTTTTTCTGGATGAGATAGGGGAGATGGACATGAGCCTGCAGGTTAAGCTTCTCCGTGTGATCGAGGACAGAAAATTCCGCAGACTGGGCAACACCAGAAACATAGATATAGACGTGCGCATAATCGCAGCCACCAACAGAGACCTTAAAAGAGCCATAGATGAAAAGCAGTTCAGGGAAGATCTCTACTACAGGCTGAATGTCTTCCCTATCCGTCTGCCCGCCCTGAGGGAACGTAAGGAGGATATTCCGAACCTTCTGGACTTTTTCATAAAGAAATTCAGCACGGATTTTAAAAAGAAGGTTAAGGACATAGCCCGTCCCGCCCTGAACCTGTTTATGGAGTACCCCTGGCCGGGCAACGTGCGTGAGCTTAAGAACGTTGTGGAGCGGATCTGCATAATGACAGATGCCGAGGTGATAACCGAGGATGTTCTCCCGCAGGAGATAAGAGGGAGCAAGGTGCGGCGTGAAGCGCCTTCGGGCGTGGAGGTTCCGGCGGAGGGGCTGGTGCTGGACGATGCTGTTTCCCGGTATGAGGAAAGCATAATAAGAAAGGCACTGACTATGACCGATGGCAACGTGGCGCAGGCCTCAAAGCTTCTCGGAACTGCGAGGGGAACACTGCGTTATAAACTGGATAAATATAAAATTGAGCATAATGACCATTAGATAGTTATTTATATGTATGTTTATGGTTAGGCTATACCTATATATATGTGTCAGATTTTACAACACTCTCCTGCGGGTGTTCTATTGTCCCGAAAAGGCGGAAATTTGCCACAGGGGTGCAGAAAAACCGAATCCTTTTTGCTGATATATATATATGACATATGATGCTGTAGCCGATGGCAGTTTTCCGCCTTTTATCACGTCCATAATATGTCCGTATTCTATAACGAAATTATAACCCGCCGTATCTTTAAAATTCATTGAACCCTGTAATCAAAGGGGTTTTAGCGGGTGTTCATATTTTTTGTCAGAAAAAATACAGAAGCTGGTATGTGAGTTGCTTTTAATTATGACAGGTTTTATAACTTTCATTTTAGGAGTGGCTTTTATGATGGCAGCATTCTGGAACAGACTCTGGGACATGCACGACGACACCAAGGCTCTCGTGCTGTACAGCCCCAAAGCAATGCTCAAAAAATTCATCAACACGCACTTCTCGTCTGCAACCGAGAAGGAAGAAAAAAGTGTTGATCTCGCGGACGAAATGTCCGATGCCCCCGCGGAGCACGCGCGCAGGCTCAAGTCGGGCCCCGGCGGAATCGAAGAGGGGGAACCGAGGGAATACTCATTAAGACAGAAAATCGGCCTGTTTCTCGGACCCGCACTGTTTTTCCTTATGCTTATTATACCCACACCCGCCGGAATGAGCCCCGAAGCTCAGAAAATGGCGGCAATCACTTTTCTTATGGCTACATGGTGGATGTGTGAATCTCTTCCCATCCCTGTAACAAGCCTTCTGCCCATACCCCTTTTCCCCATAATGGGGCTTATGTCCACGGGCAAGGCCACAGCACCGTATGCAAATGACCTTATATATCTTTTCATGGGCGGCTTCATAATCGCGCTCTCCATGCAGAAGTGGAACCTCCACCGCAGAATCGCGATGAATATAGTTAAGGTCGTGGGTTTCTCGCCCAGCAGACTGATACTCGGCTTCATGGTTGCGACAGGTATTATTTCCGCTTTCGTTTCAAACACCGCAACCGCAGTTATGATGATGCCCATCGGCCTTGCCATCATTGCTCACGTTGTTGAGGAAGGTAAAAGGGAAGGACTTGATAAAATAATAGATTTCTCTCCGGAGAAATTCGCCTTCGGTCTCAACCTCATGCTCGGTATCGCCTACGCTGCATCAATAGGCGGTATCGCAACCCTGATAGGCACACCTCCCAACACTGTTCTTGCGGGCTATCTCTCAAAATCATTCGGTTATGAAATAACCTTCGCCAAATGGCTTGTCGTAGGTGTTCCCTTCGTTCTTGTGAGTCTTCCTCTCTGCTGGCTGTGGCTTATAAAAGTTGCTAACCCTATGAAACTTAAGAAGGTTCCCGGCGGCAAAGACCTTATAGAGGCTGAGCTTAAAAAAATGGGCAGGATGAGTGTTGGTGAACGCTGGACTCTTCTTGTCTTCTCGCTCACAGCCCTTGCCTGGATATTCAGGGCGCAGATCAGCTTCCTTTTCCCCGATCCCAAAATGGTTACGGACGCGGCAATCGGCATGATAGGCGGATGCATACTGTTCCTTATCCCCATCAATCTTAAAAGAAATGAGTTCGTTATGGACTGGCACTGGGCGGCTAAAATGCCCTGGGGTGTTCTTATACTCTTCGGCGGCGGTCTCTGCCTTTCTGACGGTTTTAAAACAACGCAGCTTGCGGACTGGATAGGCCTTCAGGTCGGTCTTCTTGAGCATGCGCCCATCCTTGTGCTTATTATAGCCGTAACAACGCTCATAATATTCCTTACGGAGCTTACATCAAATACCGCAACTGCGGCTATGGTTATGCCTATTCTTTCCGCGGTTGCCATAGGCCTCGGCCAGAACCCGCTTCTGCTGGTTATTCCCGCTGCCATAGCGGCCTCATGCGCCTTCATGCTCCCTGTTGCCACACCGCCTAACGCAATTGTTTTCGGTTCAGGCTATGTGACAATTCCGCAGATGGCAAAAAGCGGCTTCGGACTGAATATTCTCTGCATAGTTATCACAGTGGCAATAACTTACGCGCTTATCATCCCATTATTCGGTGTTGAGATAGGCGTTCTTCCCGATTGGGCGGTTCTGACAGAAGCAGCAACAAAATAAGGCATCAACGGCAATAATATGCCGCATCACCTATCCCGGAGCCGTGCAGGGCTCCGGGAACCTTGTTTCAGGTGGCGGAAATCTGCACATGCGTAAAATAACAGACAAAAATGAGACGTAAAAGACACCTCGTTATAAAATACCGAGGGTTAAAATAGAACAAAAGACGTGTTTTAATGGTCAAAGCCTTAATTACATATTCATTTGTTGCTTTTTAAGTTAATATTTTATGCAGAATCGGCATGGCTCTGTTCTATTTGTGTTATCTGGCGGATTTCCGCCATTTTGTTTATTTCGCAGATACTCCTTTATTATCAATATTTAAATATCTATAATTAATTCTATCTGGCGAATTTCCGCCGCAAATCTGCTTTTCAATATTGTCAAAAATTATAACGAGATTATAGTCTGTTATGGATTTAAATTTTTCTATCTCTTTTTTATAAGGTGTTTAGGGTTATTTCGGATAAAAATTAATAAGATTATCAAGGGATATGGTACGCTTGTTGCTTTTAAAGCGCCAGTTCATTAAGTTTTGTTTCAGGAGTGGTTTATGATGACAGCTATTTGGAGCAGGCTTTGGGACTGGCACGACGAGACAAAGGCACTCGTGCTTTATAGTCCCAAAGCATTACTCAAAAAATTCCACAACCAACACTTCTCATCCGCTGATGAGAGAGAGGAAAAAAGCATCGACCTCGCAGACGAGATGGAGCAGGCGCCCGCTGAGCATGTGCGCAGACTCCAGACAGGCCCTGACGGGGTGAAAGAGGATGAACCCCGCGAATACACCAGACGCCAGTTCATCGGCCTGATTCTCGGCCCTGTTCTTTTTGTACTTATGCTTGTAATCCCCACACCCGCAGGTATGGAGCCCGCCGCGCAGAAAATGGCTGCGGTTGCTTTCCTTATGGCATGCTGGTGGATGTGTGAGTCTATCCCGATTCCGGCCACAAGTCTTCTTCCTATTCCCCTTTTTCCGGTACTCGGTCTCATGTCCACTGGCAAAGCGGCTGCACCCTATGCCAATGACCTGATCTATCTCTTCATGGGCGGTTTCATAATCGCGCTTGCTATGCAGAGGTGGAACCTTCACCGCAGAATAGCCATGAATATTGTAAAAGTTGTCGGCTTCTCGCCCAGCAGACTTATTTTCGGCTTCATGGCGGCTACCGCCGTTCTTTCCGCTTTCGTTTCCAACACAGCAACCGCGGTTATGATGATGCCCATCGGCCTTGCCATAATTTATCACGTTGTTGAGGAAGGAAAAAAAGAAGGGCTTGACAAGGTCATAGATTTCTCGCCCGAAAAGTTCGCCTTCGGCCTTAACCTCATGCTGGGTATAGCTTACGCCGCGTCAATCGGCGGTATAGCTACTCTTATAGGAACTCCGCCCAATACTGTTCTTGCCGGATATATGTCAAAAACATTCGGTTATGAAATAACTTTCGCGAAATGGCTTGCTGTCGGCGTGCCTCTTGTTATTGTGACACTTCCCCTTTGCTGGCTGTGGCTTATCAAGGTGGCAAACCCCATGAAGCTCAAAAAGGTTCCCGGAGGTAAAGAGCTTATCGAAGCGGAACTTAAGAAAATGGGCAGCATGAGTGCCGGGGAACGCTGGACTGCACTTGTTTTCGGCCTTACAGCATTCGCATGGATATTCAGGGCAAAACTCGCTTTCCTTTTCCCCGATCCCAAAATGGTTACAGATGCGGCCATCGCAATGGTAGGAGGGCTTGTTCTCTTCCTTATCCCTATTAATATGAAGAAAAACGAATTTGTCATGGACTGGCACTGGGCTGCTAAAATGCCGTGGGGAGTGCTCATACTCTTCGGCGGCGGTCTTGCGCTTTCCGATGGTTTTAAGACCACAAAGCTTGCAGACTGGATAGGTATGCAGGTCGGACTTCTTGAACACGCACCGATATTTGTATTGATCATCGCAGTCACAACACTTATTATATTCCTTACGGAGCTTACTTCCAACACTGCTACAGCGGCAATGGTTATGCCCATTCTCGCGGCTGTTGCGGTAGGCTTGGGGCAGAACCCGCTTCTGCTCACTGTTCCCGCGGCGATTGCGGCTTCGTGCGCTTTCATGCTGCCTGTGGCTACACCCCCGAACGCCATAGTTTTCGGGTCGGGCTATGTCACCATTCCGCAGATGGTTAAGAGCGGCTTCGGGCTTAATATCCTCGGCATAATTATCACTGTCGCGGTAACTTACCTGATAGTTGTTCCCGCCTTCGGCGTGGAGTTCGGCATTGTTCCTGAGTGGGCAAAAGTTATTACCGGTAAATAATTAAGTGCGTAACGCCGGAAGCTTATTCATCCGGTTTTGACCTCTATAAAGAAAGGGCACCCTGAAGGGAGGGTGCCCTTTCTTAATGTGATGTGAAATATCAAGCGTCCTATAATTTGTCGATTATATTTTTCCGTTGCACATTAACGACATACGTTCATGTATGAGCTCGGTTCTTAATTCAAGGAATTCATCGTATGCTAATTTCCTGTAATCATTGGCTTTGAGTATTGGTAGTAAGTTTGTTTTAAAAATATCTTCATACCGATCATCTAGTTGTTCTATTAAATTAGGTATATATTTATTTGGATCGTTATCGCGGATAAGATTATTTTCTGATGCTGAAAGCATACATATATTAGAAATAAGATTTATTTGACGATCATCTATACTAAGATTTTTAAGGTAAGCTTTCGGGTATATATGATGAAATTGCTTCTGATTAAAGACAGAGAGTGCATTAGTTACATCAATTTTGGCACCATTGGTAATGTTTTGGGGGTTTAATGATGCGAGTAACAGTATAAATGCTCTGGTGCGAGAAACGTTACTCCGAAATAAGACAGAAGCTAGCTCATCTTTGGAAGGAATATTAGCAAGTAAGCCAGGGACATCTTTACAGTTTACTATATACTCTTCAATACGTGTTAAGTCAGATGTTATCAAGGAATCAGCTGCACCTCTATAACGTTCAGCGAAAGCACTACTCCAAAACCATCTCTTAAGGCGAATATGTGCCTCTTGATCAAGCGTATTCTTTCTGGCATAAATAAAGCAAATTATTACCAAAATTGCTTCATAAGGTAAAAAAGCCCAGCTATAGATCTTAAATTCAGTTGTTAATAAATCTACCGTTTTTAATAATGCTTCTTTTGTGGTATCGACTAAGCTATTCATTTCTGCTCGTGACAACTTTCTTAATGATAGTATTGTATCTTTTTTTGTACTAGTATATTTTATAGCTGATAAGCATTTGAGAATAGTATCTCCGCTTATTTCTTCGTATCTTTTTGCTTCTAATGCTTCGGAAATAGCTTTAACCTCATCATTCAAGTTGAAAGTTTGCGTCCATGTCGCCGCAACCATCAAATCGTATGTTGACAATCTTGTTCCTGAACTATTAATTCTTTCGAAAATTGGGCAAACTTCTTCAACGGTTAACTCTTTGAGAATGACTACAGGTATTCGATAATTAGTTATTATATCAATCAATTTGTCAAGTCGCTCCTGAAAGACAGTTGCTTCAGGATGTTCTGATAAAGCTGTCCTAAAATTTAATAATTTTGTTGTGATAAAAATCCATCTTAATGGAAATAAATAATTTTCTTTTATATCTGTTTTTTTTGAAAATTCCTGTTTATTTAAATCAAAAACAACATTAAAACCGTCTTCTTCGTCAGGTGCTCCAAAACACGCATAAATTACAGTTAAACGTTGTTGTCCATCAAGTACATAGTTAGTCGGGCTCATATCATCTGCGTCCGGTAGTTTAAAGTCTCCAATATTTCTCTCAGTTGCAAGTTTTGATTTTGTTCTCCAAAGTAACAAACTCCCTACTGGATAGCTGCTTGAAATACTATCAAGTAAACGTATAGCCTGTTCCTCTTTCCAAACAAAAGGGCGCTGAAATTGTGGAACTTTAATTTCTCCCTTTTTTATCTCGCTAATGAGATCTTTAATCAATGGTGTATCTGTTACTAAGCGGCTTGCAATATTTTGATTCAAGGTACTCCCCCCCTGATTTTGATAATTTTTCTATAGTTTAACATCAATTTTCATTTTGAAAAATAAAAAAGCAACTCCATCATTAACCATTGTGCAATCAGACAGAGGCTTATTTAAACACAACAAGCATACCATAATCGGAAACCTTGCCTGAAAACCGGAACCGGAACGCAGGGTTAAATCAAAACTATTGACACCTGACACGTTGCGGTATACGTTTATATATGATAGTCAGCTTCAGGCATAAAGGATTAGAAAAATATTACAGCACAGGCAGCAAGTCCGGGATTACTCCCCAACATGAAAAAAGGCTGAGAGTTATTCTTGCCAGACTGGATGTTGCAACATCGGCAGAAGATATGAACCTGCCGGGCCTTGCTTTACATAAGCTGTCAGGTAGCCTTGAAGGGTTTATGTCTGTATCTGTTTCCGGTAATTGGCGAGTCATTTTCAGGCTGGAAGAAGGCAACGTCTTTGATGTTGATTACTTGGATTATCACTGAGAGGTGTAAAATGGCAATGTTTAATCCTCCTCATCCGGGAGAAACAATTAAAGAGTTATGTTTAGAACCGCTGGGGTTGTCCGTAACAAAAGCCGCAGAAGGGCTTGGAGTAACCAGAAAAGCTTTCTCTGAACTTATAAACGGGAA
>JAEWZN010000004.1 GCA_023395255.1 Deferribacteres bacterium | reverse complement strand
CTCCGAGCTTCACTGCGTCCGTGTGGACACGAAGATACTGATAGAAGTCCTGATCATCTGCGTAGTCGTTTGTACGCAGTCTGTAGCGGGACGTCAGCGTAAGGTATATCTTGGTATCATCTGTGATACCTATACCCTCATGGCTCTCCTTAAACTGTCCGGGAGAGACCTGCTGCGTCCAGCTGTCCGGCGTGTTCGAAGCGCCGTTCTCAAATGCTTCCGCTTTCATTGCCACGTTTGACAATAAGAAACAGACGAGCATGCACATAACCGACAGATAGCGCATGTTTCCTCCTATTTTCCGTAATAAAGTAACATTCAGGAGCTGTCCGAAATGTTTAGAATTACTTTACAGGCTAACAGGGCTTTAGGGTGCTGTTAAAAAACGGGTAAAAAACAGGTAGGGATCGGGTAAGCCATACCCGATCCTGGTGATTAATAATGATTATTGCTCCGTTGAGCTGGACAGGTTCTTGAGATAGGTGTAGAGGTTTACATCCTTATTGTTTATATCAAGCTTCTTTCTGATATTTTTACGGTGTGTCTGAACAGTATCGTGAGTAACAAAAAGCTCATCGGCTATCTGTTTTGTGGAGTAACCGGTGACAATCATCCTGCATATGCGCTCTTCCGTACGGGAAAGCTTGGCAAAGACCTCACCTGCATGGTTTTTAGTGCTGTCCTTATCAAGAAGACCGGATATGCTTTCACATATATCAGAGTAGAGAAGCCCCTTTTCGTTATCATCCTTCTCCCTGCGGAGGCGCTCCATAAGAGGAAGTATATGGCTTTCCATTTTAAAAAGCATTTCAGAGCGGAGATCATCATCCTGCCCTCTTATGCTTTGGATAATATTCCTGAGAGCAATATTCTTTTCCTCAACATGCTTTTTCTCATCAACCAGCTCACGCTCCATATCCTTTAGAAATGATATGTCACGCACTATGAGCGAGTAGTATACCTTTTCATCAACATCGAATCTGTTGAGGGTGACAAGGGCGGAAAACCTTCCGGTTACTCCGGTCATCTCCATTTCGCCGTCCCATGTCTCGGATTCCCTGAGATGGCGGGTTATACTGAAAAGAAGCTTCTGGTTTCCGGTAAGGAAGAGCTCGTTCATGCTGGTTATACAGGTTTGGCCGTCCTTCACACCGAACATTCCGCAGGCTTTTTTATTAACTTTCACTAAATTATTCTCTGAATCGAAGATAATTATGCCGTCTCCGGCAGATGAAAAAACAGATTCGAAAAACTTTCTGGAGCCCTCCAGTTCCTCCATCCTTTTCATTACCTCTTCCTCAAGGTAGTTCCTTTCGTCCACCATTCCGGTAATATTATGGAATATAAACATATATTCTATAACACCTGTATTAACGCTCCCCAGCGGAATCAGGCGGACGGAGAAATACTGGCTGTCCATGAGGATCTCGTGCCGGGCTTCGCCGTATTTCTTTATAAATGACTGGAGGTTATTTTCGTTTATACCCAGAAACTCCATAATATTGTACCCTGCCGGGTCTTCCCCGAAGGCGTACTTAGCCCTGAAATTGGAGTCGGTTATTACGCCGTTCTCAGCAAAAAATATAATAATGCTGCCGTCTGCCTCCATGATTTTTTCATATCTGCTCTGCGCCACAGTGAGCTTTCTGTTCGCCTCCATGAGCGCTGTGTTTGTGCTTCTGCTTCCGGCGTTCACCCATTCACTGACAACGGCATGCTCCAGAACATCCGCCTTTTTCCTGAAAAATCTCATCAGCTCCGCATAGTGCTGATTAAATTCCGCAGATGATTCTTCCACTACGGACTCAAAACATGCAAAAGTTATTTTAAGTACACCGAGGAAGGCGCTCAGAGACATACCGGAGGAGCGCAGTGATGAAGAAATACCCAGAACTCCCTCGAACACAGGGGAACTGTAGGAACTGCCCGCCATAAGCACATTTTCAGGTGCAGCGGGGGAGTCAAAATAACTAAGAAGCTCGTTTATATATCTAAGACGCTCTGACAGCTTTCCGGACGCAATCTCAGAATAGCCCGCTTCAAAAAATGATTTTTCAAGCCGCACCATTACTATTTCTGATTTGCTTATGATAAAATCTTTTAAGTTGAATTCCATATTAAACGCTTCACTCCGCCTGTTTACTAAAAACGTCCCGGAACCCTTTTGTGTCAACAGGCATTATATACTCCGGACATTTTTACATAAAAAAATTGAAAAAATATCCGAACTAAAATATTATAAAAACATCAACATAGAAAGGACAAGCTTTAGCAACTTGTTCTCTCTCCCCTTACATACAAAACAGCCGGGCACTTAATCGGGGTACCCGGCTGTTTTTATGTCCTCTTTTAAACAGTAATCTATGAATGCCTTCATTGAGGCTGTAAGGTGCTTATCTTTTCTTATGATGATATTAAGGTTCCTTGAGAAGTCTGCATTTTTGAAATAGAGCCGCCGGAAAACCCCTCGGCTTATCTCCCCGCTTACAGCGAGTTCCGACAGGCAGCCTATACCCAGCCCGGCCTCCACGGCCTTCTTAATAGCTTCGGTATGCCCCAGCTCCATCTTGATCTTAAATCCAATTCCGGCTTTTGACATTGCAGCTTCAAAAACCTCCCTGGTTCCCGACCCCTTCTCGCGGATTATCCAGACGGGTCTGTCGGGTTTATAACTTTCTTCAATAAAACTTTTCTGAGAAAAAACAGTGAGCCTGTCCTTCCGCCAAAAAAACTCTGTAATTTCATCTTCATCTACAGGACCCTCGGTAAAGCCCAGGTCAAGCTCATGTTCCAGCACCCCGCGGGCAATAACTGCGGTGTTAGCCACTTCCATCACCACTTCGGTATCGGGAAATTTTTCCGCAAAGCCGCCTATGACAAAGGGCATAAGATAATTTCCGATGGTGGTGCTGGCTCCGATTTTCAGCCTGCCCTTTATCTTCCCGTCGCTCCTGAAATTCTCCACCTCTGCTGCCGCCTCAAAGGCTTTTCTGGCAAACGGAAGAAGCTTTTTCCCTGCATCATTAAGAAAAATTTTTCTGGAAGACCTGTCAAACAGCTTTTCGCTGACAGTATCTTCAAACTGGCTGAGCGCCATACTCACCGCTGACTGTGAAATATTCAGCGCTTCTGCCGCCCTGCCCACATGGGAGAAATTCGCAACAGCAAGAAACACTTCAATCTGCCTTAGTGTAATATTCATTCTCTTTTCCTTATTAAAACAATCAAATCATTATATTTTACTTATATTAGTTTTTGCCTATATTTCAAGCATAATCTTAATAACGAGGCAGGGCAATGGCAGAAACACGTATAAACAGCGGATGGATAAAAGGAGTGGGATTTATTGCACTTCTCAGCGCTGCGGCATATCTGGCGGCAGGTGTTCGGTTCATAAAAGAGGCCGGGCTCTCCCCTGTTGTTATCGCCATAATCATAGGGATGGCGGCGGGGAACGCAGGTGGCAGATTTATCCCCGCATCATGGAACAGCGGATTTGCATTCTGTCAGAAAAGAATACTGAGGCTTGCCGTTGTTCTGTTCGGTTTTCGCATAACATTCACTCAGATAGCAGAAATAGGCGCAGCGGGCATTACTGCGGACGCGGCAATGCTTGTATCAACATTTGCCGTCGGTCTGCTGATTGCCCGGCTCCTGAAAATGGACAGAGACACTGCAATCCTCTGTGCCGCGGGAAGCTCCATATGCGGAGCGGCGGCAGTCATGGCGGCAGAGGCAGTGATTAAACCCGAACCGCATAAAACAGCCGCAGCAGTGGGAACAGTTGTGCTGTTCGGAACTCTTGCCATGTTTCTTTATCCTGTTCTTTTCAGTTTTTCCGGCATGACGGCAAACGAATTCGGCATATTTATTGGTTCCACCATACATGAGGTTGCTCAGGCCGTTGCAGCGGGGGAAGCGGTTCATGCGCCGGAAACCGCAGTGATAACAAAACTTGGCAGAGTAATGCTCCTTGCGCCGTTTCTTCTGATACTCAGCGCAATGGTCAATAGGGAGAATAAAGGCTCTAAAATACAGATTCCCTGGTTTGCCCTGATGTTTGTCGCGGCAGCAGCGTTCAATACCGTTGTTGCTCTGCCGCAGACTGTTCTCAGCGCCGTCAACACAGCAGATACCTTCATGCTGGCAGCCGCCATGGCAGCACTCGGCATAGAGACAAGAGCGGATAAAATTAAAAACGTAGGCGCTGCGCCCCTTGTCTGCGCTGCTGCAATGTTTATATGGCTGACTGCGGGCGGCTATTTTATAAACATGCTTATAATTAAGATAACAGGATAAAGTGCACTCTCAGTGATCAAGCGTTAAATTAACAGTTCCGAAAAAAGGTTCAGCCAACCAAACTACTGTCAGGCATGAACTTGCACCTGACAACAAACTTAACAGTTTACGCAACGTGCCGATTTCGCCTTGAAAATTCCATGTATTTCAGTAGAATATGAATATTCACATCCAAAAACACAAATGCAGAAGCAGCCTGAAGGCTGACTGCCGTTTTCAGGCGGTGCGCAGTGGTCAATGAATACAGACTGGCCGTATTTCATAAAGATGCGGCAGAAAAAAATGATTTTACTTCTCTTGTGGTTCAGGCCGGATATGAGCCTGACAGAATTTTCTCATCCATTCACGAACTGGAGCAGGCATATAGGAAAACCTCTCCCTTTGTAATTATCTATCATTATACTTCAAGCTGTTCATGGGAAGATCTCAGCGAACTTCTCAGCTTTTGCGATCACCGCTCCCTGCCGGTAATAGTCGCAGACAGCAGCGGGAAATACCCGGAACCCAGTGAAATTGAGATAAATCCCAACTACTATATACGTCTCCCTATGGCTGCGGATGTGATGAAAATCCACCTCAACCTCGCCCTCAACTCCATAAACAGAGAGAAAGTGCATGAGAGCCACAAAAATAAGCTCCAGCTAGCCATACAGATCCTTGAACTTCTGAACCAGCAGGAATCATTCAAAAATATTACCAGTGACATACTCTTTATCGTAAAGGAATACACAGGGTATGACGAAGTTGCCATCAGGGTTCTGGATGATGAAGGGTTCTCATTTTTTGAGTCGGTAAACCCTGAGGATACCCTGAGCAGCAGGTGCGAAGTTGCATGCGAGAACGAAAACGGCACTCCGCCGGACAGCCGCTGCTCGTCATGCATATGCGAGATTGTGCTTAACAAAAGGCAGGAACTCAAAGACTACCCGTTCATGACCTACGGCGGCAGCTTCTGGAGCAACGACCTTCCGGAAACAGTGGAAAAATACCGTGAAGTATTTAAAACCATGGGGCTTACCAACATAGATCTCAACAGCAAATACCGCTCACTTGCCCTCATTCCGCTTTCCGCACAGGATAAAGTCATAGGCGCAATGCAGATCTGCTCAAGAGACAGAGGAACCTTTACGGAAGAAATCATCCGGTTCTTTGAGCGAATCAGCGTAAGTATAGGCATCACCCTTTCCAATAAAAAAATGCAGATAAAGCTTGAGGAAAGTGAGAGGCTTCTCACCAAGTCACAGAACATTGCAAAAGTCGGCAGCTGGGTGCATAAAATAGGTTCGGATACTTATCATATGTCCGCAGAGGCCATGAACATCACCGGAGCACCGTACAACTCAATCAGCATTGAAAAACTCTTTGAAATGGTTCACGAGGATGACAGAGCAAAACTCCTGAGCAAAAGAAACAAGATAAGGGAAGACTTCCAACCATACTCCATAGATGTGCGTTTTGTGGTGAAAGGCAAGGTTAAGTACGTGAATGTTTCCGCTGAACCGGTATTTGTCAACGGAAAGTTCACAGAACTTAACGGCATTATTCAGGATATAACCGACCGCACACTGGCAGTTCTTGAGCTTGAGGAGAACAGACTTTTCCTTGACTCCATACTTACCGGTATTCAGGCGGCTATAGTGATTGTTGACCCCGACAAGCAGACGATAGTTTACTCCAACGCCACAGCAGACAAGCTGCTTAAAAAAAGCACAGGCCCGCTTATGGGCAAAAACTGCGAGCAGTTCATATGCAGCACAAAAGATACTCCGGACACACATACGGACTACATCATCACACTCGATGACAATACCTTCATCCCAGTCAGCAAGTCAGTGCTTCAGGTTAAGTGGCAGGGCAGCCTTCACCACGCAATTATATTCTTTGATCTCACCGAGAAAAAAATGCTGGAGCGTCAGCTTGCCATAGCCCAGAAGATGGAGTCCATCGGTCAGCTGGCAGCGGGCATAGCACACGAAATCAATACCCCGATTCAGTACATTGGCGATAATACCCACTTCATAAAGGATGTTATGGAGAGCTTCCTGAAATTTTATAACGCCTTTGAAAAAACGCTGGAAGAGACTGACCCGGTAACCAGACAAAAATTTGACATACTCAAGCCGATGCTTGAAATAGACTTTATCAAAGAGGAGGTTCCCCTTGCCCTTGAGCAGACACTGGAGGGCATTGAAAGGGTTTCCTCCATTGTGCGGGCAATGAAAATGTTCTCTCACCCCGGCGCTGAGGAGCAGTCTATCATTGATGTAAACAACTCTGTTCAGAACACGGTGACCGTCGCGAGAAACGAATGGAAATACCATGCGGAAGTGGTGCTGGATCTATCCCCCGCCAACCCTAAAATTCTCGGAAATCCCGTTGACTTTAATCAGGTTCTGCTGAACCTGCTGGTTAACGCCGCCCACGCCATTAAAGAAGCAAACGCGGGGCAGAACAGGAAAGGAACAGTCACCATTACAACCACCATAGAAAACGGGCTTGCTGTAATCAGAGTGAAAGATACAGGCTGCGGCATACCCTCTTCCATCGCGGATAAGGTGTTTGACCCCTTCTTCACCACAAAAGAGGTCGGTAAAGGAACCGGGCAGGGATTGTCCATATGCCACACCATAATCACTGAAAAGCACGGCGGACAGATCTATTTCGAGTCCGTAGTGGGGGAAGGAACAACCTTCTACATTAAAATAAAAGCTACTGAGGCATAAATTGATGGAAAAATACAGGCTGCTTTTTGTGGATGATGAGCCGAATGTGCTTCAGGGGCTGAAACGCATGCTCTTTAAAATGAAGGATCAATGGGACATGCATTTCGCATCAAGCGGAAAAGAGGCTCTTGAAATACTGGGAAAAAGCAGGATTCAGGTAATAATCACAGATATGCTTATGCCCGGTATGAACGGACTTGAACTTCTGAAAGAAGTTTGCAGCACCTACCCTAAGGTTTTCAGGGTCGTTCTTTCCGGACACTCGGAACATGCTATGCTGGTGGAAGCGGCTAAGCTGGCGCACCAGTTCCTCACCAAGCCCTGCAACGCGGACATGGTTGTGGAGACAATCGAACAGGCTCTCAAATTCCGCCAGATTCTGCACAATGAGGAAGCAAAAAGAATCGTATCGCGCATTTCGATGCTCCCCACCATGCCGATAACCTTCCAGAGAATAGGCGAGGAGATGTCAAACCCTGATTACTCCGTGGCTGCCATAGCGCGCATAGTTGCGGAGGACAGCTCCATGAGCGCCAATATTCTCAAGCTGGTGAACTCGTCCTTCTTCGGGCTGATAAACAGGATAACCAGCCCGGAGAAAGCCATAGCCCTTCTCGGTGCGGACACAATACGGAGCTTTATAGTTAACGAACATATATTCACCGAAATAAAAACAGGGCAGATAAAATACTTTAACCTCGACCTGCTGCGCAACCACACCCTCCTTGTTGCCAGACTCGCAAAGACAATTTCAAAGCAGATTGGACAAAGCAAGCAGTATACGGAGATGTCATCAATTGCAGGCCTGCTCCATGACATAGGCAAGGTTGTTCTTATTACAAACTTTAACAAGACATACAAAGTAGTTGTGGACGAAGCCAGAGCACAGAACAAATCAATCTGGGAGATGGAGAAGGAGATTATCGGCACATCCCATGCCGAAGTCGGGGCTTACCTCCTCAGCCTCTGGGGATTTGACGAGGAAGTCATTCAGGCGGTTCACCTTCACCACTGTCCGAACCTCTCCATTGACGAATCCTCAAGCGTGCTCACATCTGTTTATCTGGGCAATGTTTTTGAGCACAGGCTGGTAAAACTGAATGAAAACTATGCGATGCGCGTTATTGACGATATATATGTACACAGAATGAACCTCACTGACAAAATGGCGGAACTTGAAAAAACCTGTAAAAAGATATGTGCGGAGGTTTACGGTGAATAACAGGATTCTCTTTGTGGATGATGATCTGAATATTCTGTCTTCATACAAGCGCTCCTTCCGCCTTAAATATGATGTTCATACAGCCTCCTCCCCTGCGGAGGCGCTCCAGATGATTAAGGAAAATGCTTCAAAGCCTTTTGCTGCTATAATTTCTGACTTCAAAATGCCGGAGATGAACGGTGTACAGTTTCTCACCAAGGCTTATGAGCTCAGTAAAAACACAGTGAGGATGCTGATTACGGGATATGCGGATGTTGAGACGGCAATCTCCGCGGTGAATGATGGAAATGTGTTCCGTTTCCTCACCAAGCCCTGCCCGCCTGACGTACTCTCCAAAAATATAGATGCCTGCCTTGAGCACCACCAGCTGATTGTAGCTGAGAAGGAGCTTCTGCGCGGCACTCTGCAAGGAAGCATAAAGGTTCTTACGGATGTTCTCTCAATCACAAACCCTGTGGCATTCGGTCAGAGCGAGCGTATCAAGCGCGTGGTTCATCTCATGCTCAGAAACCTCAACATAGAAAACAAATGGCAGATAGAGGTGGGGGCAATGCTCTCCAAACTAGGCTGCGCCGCAATCCCTGCGGAAACGCTGGAAAAGGTTTATTCCGGCAAACAGCTTACCCCCGATGAGGAGGCTGCCTACTCCGAAGTGCCCAAGGTAGGCGCTCAGCTTATTAAAAACATTCCCAGAATGGAGGTTGTTGCGGAGCTTATAGAAAAGCAGTCATTTACCGAAGCGGAGAGAAGCAAGATCCCCATAGGCGCAAGAATAATCCGCATTATAAACGATTTTGACATACTCTCCAAGGGGGGCACGGACATCTACGAGGCCATACGTCTGCTCAAGGAGAAGCCCGCACTCTATGACATCAAGTTTATAGAGATACTCGAAAAGGTTGTCTCACCGAAGGACAACTTCGTACAGCGTTCACTGTTCATACGGGATCTCAGGGAAGGCATGGTGGTTATGGAGGATATAGAAACCACAGACCGCATCCTCCTTATCAAGAAAGGGCAGGTGCTCAGTGAAGCAAGCATATACCGCCTGAGCAACTACGGCAGATCTGTCGGGGTAAAAGAGCCTGTCAGTGTGCTTATAGAGATAAAATAAGCCGCCCGGAGGCGGCTCAGCTTGCTGATAAAGTCCTTAAAGTAAATAGTCTGTATTTGCATAAATCCTCCCCAGCCCTCCTTTACAAAAGGAGGGTGTTTTACTTTTGCCTGCAATAACTTCCCCTTTTGATAAAGGAGGACAGGAGGGGGATTTCATTTTATCCCAGTTTCAGTTTTTCCACAGCAAGCTCACGGAGCTTGTATTTCTGTATCTTTCCGCTGGCCGTCATGGGGTAGTCGGTTATCATCTCCACGTAGCGGGGAATTTTATAGTCTGCTATGCGCCCCTTGCAGAAGGCATGAATCTCATCCCTTGAAAGACGCATGCCGGGAGTTTTCGGCCGTATGAACGCCATGGTCTCCTCACCGTACTTTCTGTCCGGCACACCCACAACCTGAACATCCTCAACCTCCGGGTGAAGGTAGAGGAACTCCTCTATCTCTCTGGGGTAAATGTTCTCCCCGCCTCTGATTATCATATCCTTTATTCTTCCGGTTATTTTGAAGTACCCGTCCTCGGTCTTCACTCCGAGATCCCCGGTTTTCAGCCATCCGTCATGGCTGTAGGCGTTTCTGGTGGCTTCCTCCATCTTGTAGTAGCCCTTCATAACGTTATAGCCCCTGCCCCATATCTCTCCCTGAACATTTGCAGGGCATTCAAGCCCTGTTTCAGGGTCAACAACCATCACCTCAGCGCCGGGAAGCTCCTTGCCGACTGTTTCACAGCGTTTGTCCACATTGTCTGAGTACATAGTCTGCGTCATTCCGGGGGAGGCTTCGGTCTGTCCGTAAACAATTGTGATGTCCGTCATGTTCATTCGGTCAATAACCTGACGCATCACCTCAACCGGGCACGGAGACCCGGCCATTATTCCGGTACGGAGAGTGCTCACATCAAACTTCTGCTCCTCAAGAAGCTGAAGCATGGATATGAACATAGTGGGCACACCGTGCACGGCGGTGCATCTTTCTTTTTCTATGGACTCAAGAACTGTGACAGGGTTGAACGTTTCCACAGGAATCATCGCCGCCCCGTGGCTTATACAGACCATTATGCCGAGAACCACGCCGAAGCAGTGGAAGAAAGGAACAGGAATGCAGAGCCTGTCAGCGTTGGAGAAGTTCATCCCCTGCCCTATGGCGTATGCGTTATTGAGTATGTTGAAATGCGAGAGCATCACGCCCTTGGGGAAGCCTGTTGTCCCGGAGGTATACTGCATGTTGATTACATCATGTATATCCAGCGTCTTCTTGACCGCCTCAAGAGCCTCAAAGCTCACTCCTGCGCCGAGTTCATATATTTTTTCATACGGCAGCATACCCTGACGGCTGTCCTCCCCTATGTAGACAACCCTTTTGAGAAACGGAAGGTTATCAAACATGAACTCATTATCAGGATTGCAGTCTTTCAGACCGGGCATTATCTCGTAAACTGTTTCGGTATAGTTGATATTTTTGAAGCCCTCCATCACGAAAAGGTGTGTGGAGTCTGACTGTTTAAGTACATATTCAAGCTCGCTGGTGCGGTAAAGAGTGTTAACGGTGACAAGCACTGCGCCTATCTTCGTGCATGCAAAGAGCATGTCTATCCACTCAGGTATGTTGGTGGACCATACTGCAATGTGATCACCCTTCTTCACGCCCATGGCCATCAGACCTTTCGCAAGGAGATCAGTTTTGTCGTCCAGCTGTTTATAGGTTAGCCTTATGCCGCGGAGGGGATAAATAACAGCCTCATGTTCCGGCTGAGTACGGGCTTTTTCATTAAGAAAATCTCCGAATGTTTTGGTGATCATCTCGAAAGTTGACATTATAAATCTCCTGTGAAAGGGGGTAACCCAATAAATTCAGTCCAGTTTTACCAAATTCAGTTTACCTGTACAACAGGAAATTTAATCCCGGCAGAAAATAGAACACCGCAACCAGCAGGGTTCAGTGACTTCCCCTTCTGCTTTCCCCTTTCCGGGCAGCTTTCTCAGGCGAATACTCCGGCTTGTTTATAATATAAGCGAACCTGCCGGATTTAAAACTGAAACGGAGGCCTCTGTGTCTGATAAGATAATACAAGCAGACAGCAGTGGCTGAAAAACCGGAAAACGCTCCCACCGACATAGCCGCACGGGGGCCGAAATTATCTGCAATCCACCCCACCAGAGGCGCGCCGAGGGGTGTTCCGCCCCAGGCAAGGGCAAAAACTATTGCCATCACCCTTCCCCGCATGGCTGGCTCGGTGGTAAGCTGCACAGTGCTGTTTGCCGTGGTGGTAAACGTCTGCGCCGCTATGCCTATGAGTCCCAGAGCTACGCCGAAAAGCAGGAAATGCGGCATCACGGCGGCAACAACAAACCCCAGACCGAAAACAAAGCTTCCGGCCATCAGAAAACTTATCCTAGGCCGCTCCCGCCGTGCGGAAAGCAGAGCCCCCGCCACAGACCCGACAGCCATCATAGATGTGAGTATGCCGTATTCATGCGCATCGGAATGAAACACCATCACCGCCATAGAGGAAATGAAGATGGGGAAGTTAAGCCCGAATGTACCTATGAGAAAAAACATCAGCATAAGGGTTTTGAGATCAGGCCTGTTGCGTATGTATGATATGCCCCCCAGAAGGCTGCCCTTAACATAATCCGCCCTGACGCTTTCCCTGAGCTCACTTTTCCTGATTATGCTCAAAGAGAAGAGCACAGCGCAGAATGTGGCTGCATTCATGAGAAACACCCACCCGGAACCTATTGAGGCGATAAGAAAACCCGCCACGGCGGGGCCTATCATCCTTGCGGCGTTAAAGGAGGTGGAGTTAAGGGCAACGGCATTTGAAAGTTCCTCCTCTGACACCAGTTCGGAGACAAAGGTCTGCCGCGCCGGAGTGTCAAAGGCTGTCACGCAGCCGAGAAGAAACGCGAATATGTAAACATGCCAAAGTCTGACCAGATCAGTTACCACAAGAATCCCAAGCCCCAGCGCCAGAGCAGCCATGGCCGCCTGAGTGGCAATAAGCAGCCTGCGCCTGTCGAAATGGTCAACTGCAAACCCGTTGACAGGCAGCAGGAGAAGCTGAGGGCTGAACTGGAGCGCCATAACAATGCCCACAGCAGTGGCGTTGTTGTCAGTAAGCTCGGTAAGCACCAGCCAGTCCTGCCCCACGCGCTGCATCCATGTGCCGATATTGGACACAAACGCACCGTATGCCCAGACTTTATAATTAAAAACACGAAGTGAACGGAAAGTGCCTTTCAAGGAAATACGCCCCTCTTAAGAGAAAATAACGCCTGCCGCGGAACTGTCCGAAGCGGGCAACTGCTCAGAATAATATTTATGAATAAAAACTTCAAAGTTTTCTTTCTCCCCTATTCAGTAAATTGAATTTAAAAACCGTTTTTTTTCATGTAGTATGTCTGTAATTCGGAGATACACAATGCGTCTGAAAAGCATTATTACGGCAGTGCTTGTTTTTGTTACGGTTTTACCGGTTTTTTTTCTGTTTATTCCGTTCCGGCTTGTTCACTCGGTTTCCGCTGATTCCGAACTGAGAAGCTACGCCGACACAGCAGGCCTTCTGGCAGGGATAATCGAGCAGAAAGGCAGCTACTATAACTCCTTCACCGCGGACTGGGGCAGCAGGGAGGAGACCTATGAGTTTCTCACAGGCAGAAACCCGCTGTTCGTAAACACCGGATTTTCAGACACGGTGTTCAGCCAGATCGGAACCCAGTTCATCATCTTCCTGCTCAGGGACTACTCGGAATATCATTCATCATACACAGAGGACTGCGGGGAGTACGCAGAGGAGCTTGTACGCGTTATCCGCAAAAATAAAAGCGAGATAGAAAAACTGGCGTTCAGCAACAGAAAATTCATGATACTCAGCATGCCCTCAGCGGGCAGACCCGTTATGCTGAGCGTGAGTCCGGTAAAAACAGCCAGCCCGGAGCAGCCGGCAATGGGCTTCGTATTCATGGGGCATGTGCTGGATAAGGAGTTTCTCACAGAGCTTTATTCGGGCTACGGGTTTGAGAGCGGGACATCCAGAGTTAATATTACCTCATCATCAGTGTATGTTAAAGAAGGAGTAAACAGCATAAGCTCTGTCGAACTGCTTTCACCGAGCACCGCAAAAATAAGCCTCACCCTCAAGGAACTCAGCGGAAAACCGCTGCTGAGCCTGTTTTTCCATGTAAAAAGAACAGTTAATACGGACATTAACCGCATTATGCTGATTTCCGCTGCCGCTTACGGAGCCATATCCCTTATCCTGTTCATTGCCGCCATATACGCCATGAGGAGGCTGGTGATAAAACCGGCGGAAAGGCTGGCTGTATTCTCCTCAAAAGCAGCCGAAGGCAAAAACATTATAAAAGAGAAGTCATTTTATATGCCTGTGGAACTCCGCATCACAGACTCCTCTTTAAGAAAAATAGCTGAAAAGAATGACTCCATGGAGAAGAACCTCACGGAAATTTCAAAGACTGACAAGCTCACAGGCATAGCCAACAGAAGGTTCTTTGATGAAATATTCCTTTACGAATGGAATCTGGCCAAAAGAATTAAACGCCCCCTCGGTCTTTTGATCGTTGATCTTGACGACTTCAAACTATACAACGATGACTACGGCTACAGCGCCGGGGACAAATGCATAACCCGTATGGCAGAGATAATAAAATCCGCCCTTAAAAGAAATACTGACATAATAGCCAGATACGGCGGAGAGGAGTTCATAATCCTTCTCCCCGATACAGATTTGACAGGTTCAGGCAAGATAGCCGAAGATATTCTGAATGCGGTTCGGGACGCTGCTGTACCGCATGCGGCAGCTTTCAGGGATAAGATTCTCACTGTGAGCATTGGTCTTTGCTCAATGATTCCCGAAAACGGAGATACAAAGGAAAAACTGCTTCTGGAAGCTGACAAAGCGCTTTACGAGGCCAAGAAAAAGAAAAACTGCTTTCAGGGAGTATGATGGAAGCTCCTGCCTGATTGATGTACACGCTCGCGGCAGGGTAAACCTGCCTTCGCTGCGCGCGGCGGGCTCCCATCCTTGGGAGCCTGTCAGTTTATATCCTTACAGCATACCCGCGTCGTAGGCTTCGTCGCCCAGTTCGCGGCTGAAGAGTTCGAGAAGATCGGTAACGGTAAGCTTACTTCTCTCCTCCCCGTCCACATCAAGCACCTTTTTCCCAAGCTGCATCATAACAGTACGCTCACCGAGACTGAGAGCCTGCTTCATGTTGTGCGTAACCATCATGGCGGTGAGGTTGTTCTCGCTCACCAACTTAACAGTGAGTTTGAGTATTTTATCCGCGGTTTTAGGGTCAAGTGCCGCCGTGTGTTCATCCAGAAGAAGGATCTTCGGCTTCACAAGGGTAGCCATAAGCAGCGTAAGCGCCTGGCGCTGACCGCCGGAGAGCAGCCCTGCCTTATCCTTAAGCCTGTTTTCCAGACCCAAGTCAAGCATGCGGAGCTGTTCACGGTAAAACTCTCTGTCGCGGCTCTTCACGCCCATGCCGAACATGCGCTTCTGTCCGCGCTTCATGGCTATGGCGAGGTTCTCCTCAATGCTCAGCGATTTGGCTGTGCCGCTGAGGGGATCCTGAAAAACTATGCCGATGTATGATGCTCTTTTATAGTCCGTGACGTTTGAAACGTCTTCATCGTCAATGAGTATTCTGCCTTCATCAGGTTTGAGGTAGCCCGCAACAAGGTTAAGCAGAGTGGATTTGCCGGAACCGTTTCCGCCGATTACTGTGACGAAGCTTCCCTGTTTTATATCAACCGAAACGCCCTTCACAGCCCAGTTTTCGTTAACCGTGCCTCTGTTGAAGACCTTTTTTACATTATCTATCTTTATCATTTGCCCACCGCCCCTATCTTGCTTCTGAGTCCGGGGAACATCAGAGCCACGACAACGAGGACTGCGGTAATGAGGTTGAGATCACTGGGAGAAAGGCTCACGCCGCCTATATTCACGGTAAGGGCAACTGCGATCGCCAGTCTGTAGGCTATGGAGCCGATTATAACACCGATAACAGCGCGGAAAACACCCAAAGAGCTTATGAGCGCCTCACCGAGAATAACAGATGCAAGCCCCGCCACTATGGTTCCGATCCCCATGCTGACATCGGCAAAACCCTGCACCTGCGCGGCGAGAGCACCCGCAAGGGCAACAAGGCCGTTAGAGAGGGCAACACCTATGAGTATCATCCTGTTTGTGCTGGCTCCCTGAGCCTTCACCATCTTCATGTTGTCCCCTGTGGCGCGGAGAGCAAGCCCTACCTCGGTATGGAAAAACCATATGAGAAATGCGCCTGTGAGAACAGCCACAGTACCCAGAATAATGACATTTGCCATATAAGCGGGAATACCTGTGTTTTCCAGAGAGGTGAACACAGTGTCAAACCCCAGAAGGGGAACGTTCGGCATACCCATAATGCGCAGGTTAACCGAATACAGGGCAATCATAGTGAGAATCCCCGCAAGGAGATTGAGTATTTTAAGCCGTGTGTTGAGTATGGCGGTGACTGCTCCCGCCGCCATGCCGCCCGCTACGGCTATTGCTATTGTAATCCATGGGTTAACGCCGTTGAAAATCAGGATCGCGGAAATTGCCGCCCCCATGGGGAACGTGCCGTCCACGGAGAGATCCGGAAAGTCAAGGGCTCTGAAGGTGATGAACACCCCCAGAGCCATTATAGAGAACAGAAGTCCCTGTTCAACCGCGCCGAAAAACGCGTATAAACTCATTCGATAACCTTGTCTGCTGATTTTATTACTGCTTCGGGGACACTGACACCCATTTCCTTAGCCGCTTTGAGGTTCACATAGAACTCAAGCTCGTTCTGGAACTGAACGGGGATATTTTCCGCCTTTTCGCCTTTAAGCACACGGCAGACAATTTTGCCTGTCTGAACGCCGTGCTTGTAGTAGTTGAAACCTTTCGCGGCGAGTGCTCCCCTTACCACTGAGTCGGTATCGCCCATGATGAGCGGAATGTTCGCCTCATATGCGACCTGAACCGCTGATTCCAGTGCGGAAACAACAGTGTTGTCAGTGGGGACATACATAGCGTCAGCCCTGCCTACGAGAGACTTGGCAGCCATGTAGACACCGCCGGAGTTGGTCACTGTGGCATCAATTATGTTTATGCCGAGCTCTTTGGAAGCCGCCTTTGCGAGGTCAACAAGAGCGCGGCTGTTCTGTTCGCCGGGGTTGTAGAGTATGCCGACATTTTTAACCTTGAGCCCGAACTCTTTGAAAACCTCAAGCTGAGCCTTAACAGGAGTGAGGTCGGAAACGCCGGTGATGTTCCCGCCGGGTTTTTCTATTGATTTAACAAGCTTGGCGCCCACGGGGTCTGTAACTGCGGAGAAGATAACGGGTATGCTGAGCCCTGATTTCTCCACAACCTGTTTCAGCGACTGAGAGTTGGGTGTGGCTATGCCTATTACGAGGTTGTTTTTATCGCCCACAAACTTTTTCGCGATCTGGTTGGCTGTTGCAACATTGCCCTGAGCTATCTGAACATCGTAAACAATGTCTTTGCCCTCAGCGTAGCCGCATGCGGTTACAGCATCTATTATACCTTTTCTTGTTGCGTCAAGCGCGGGGTGTTCCACTATCTGGGAAATACCCACCTTAACGGGAGCCGCATAAGCGGAAGCCGCGCAGATTACGGCAAGGAGTGTGACGAGCATCTTTTTCATTTTAAAACCCTCAATATGAATTGTGCCGGAAACTGAAATTTTACAGCGGGGGCGGAAAATATCAAGAACAAACCTGCGATGTGCGGAAAATATTGATTTTTGCGGTAATATCGTTCATTTATTTCAGCAATGAGAATAATAATATCCGACAACAGCGACAGCTTTACACATAATCTTGCCCATCTGGTGTTCCGGGTTTCGGGCTTCAAGCCTGCCGTTATGCACTGGACGGAGCTTACACCCGTAAAAGCCATGGAAGCGGATCATCTGTTCATTTCCCCCGGCCCCGGCTGCCCTGCGGAATACCCGCTTTATTCGTTCATAAAAAACATCTCGCTCCCCGTTACGGGGATATGCCTCGGAATGCAGATACTGAACGAAGTCCACGGCGGCTCAACCCTGCGCGCCCCTGTGCCCGTTCACGGCAAAACGGATGTCATACAATGGCGGAGCGGCTCATACCGCGTTGCCAGATACCACTCGCTGTACTGCGGCAGGGTGGCGGACTGCTTTTCCGCCGAATCGGTCAACTCTGACGGACTGCCGATGATAATACGCCATAAAGAAAAACCTTTCACAGCGTTTCAGTTTCACCCTGAATCATTCCTCACGGAAAACGGGGAGGAGTTCATAGCCTATGCGCTGGGAAAGTGAGCTGATACGCCGTCTGGCGGCAAAATACAGAACGGATATAATCTGCTCCGGTGATGAATGCACATGCTTCATTGAGCCCTGCGCAGTGTTTGAAATAAAGGAAAACACGGATATTAATGAGATAAAGAGCTTCGCCTTCTCCGGTGAGACTGCGGGCTTTTTCTCATATGACTTCGGCATGCTCCTGCGAGGAGTACAAACATCCAAGAAACGCTTCTTCCCTTTGGGAATGCTGAAAAAATACTCCGCCAAAATAACCTTCACCCAAAACGCCACGGAAGGGGACGTACACCTGCTGAAAGACCTGCCCCCCGTGCCGGAACCTCAGCATATAAGCAAAGGCAGCAGGATTTCCTCATCCGCAGGAAGGGATGAATACACACAAGGCTGCACACGCACACTGGAAGAGATACGCAGCGGCAACACATATCAGCTTAATTACGCCGTTGCCCACTCCTTCCGTGATCCGCACTTTGAGCCGCTGAATGAGTTCTTCCGGCTGACGGGTGACTCCCCCGCCTCGTTTGCCGCTTATTTTGATGCCGGAAGATACAAGATACTCAGCAGTTCGCCGGAGCGGTTCATAAAAGCGGATAACGGGCTGATCCTCAGCCAGCCGATCAAAGGCACACTCCGCACGGACAAGGACGGACTGACAGACGCTCACAGGCTCACGGAGAGCCCGAAGGAATCCGCTGAACTGGCCATGATTATAGACATGATACGCAATGACGTGGGTATAAACTCACGCTCAGGCTCGGTTAATGTGAGCGGTTTTAAATCCGTCTTCCGCATCAACAGCCTTCTCCAGATGTACGGCAATGTTACGGCAGAACTGAGGGAGGATGCGGATGTCATTGACCTTCTGCTGGATGCCTTCCCCGGCGGTTCCGTAACGGGCTGCCCGAAGAAGCGGAGCATGGAGATAATAGACACCCTTGAACCGTTCATGCGGGGAATATACTGCGGAAGCATATTCAGGATAAACGGAAAAAACAGCATGGACTCCTCAATCTGCATAAGAACCGGAGTGTATGACACGGGTGAAAAAACATTCACTTTTTATTCCGGCAGCGGTATAGTTACAGATTCCGATCCCCTTGCGGAGTATCATGAAACCATGGGCAAAGCGGAAAAATTCATGGAGGTTTTCGGATGATAATCTGGAAAAACGGTGTGCTTACAAATGCTGATGAAAGGTTCGGGCTGCCCGCCTTCAGATACGGCTTCGGCTTTTTTGAATCCATATTGTACAACGGCAGTGAGATCCGGCATCTTGACAGACATTTACGCAGGCTCCGAAACTCCCTCGAAGAATACGGCTGTGTTTTTAACCTGATGGATTACGCAAAGCACATGACGGAAGTGATAGAGGCCAACTCACTCACGGGTAAAAGGGCAAAAATCAACATCTATGCATTTGAAACAGAACCTGACGGCAGCACCGGAACGGACATAAGTGCCTATGAATACACAACAAACATAAGTGAATACAGGCTGAATATACATGACCGCCATCAGGTTTCCCACCTGAACAGGCATAAGTCCATGAACTGGGCGCACCAGTTCCTCGCACTGAGAAGAGCACTAAAAGGCGGCTATGACAACTCGCTTCTGGTAAGTGAGGATAATGAGATATTTGAAGCCGCCTCAGGCGCGGTTCTGTTCAGGCAGGGGGACAGGTTTGTCACAACTCCCGCCGCAAACCGTCTGCCGAGCTTAAGCCTTGAGATAGCGGGGGAAATATTCCCTGTTGAGGAGCGGGAGATTCATCTGTGGGATCTGGAGGAGTTTGAAAACTGCTGGTTTCTCAATTCCATGATAGGCGCTAAGCCTGTTTCATGCATATCGGTGTTCACATTTGAGCCGGATCACGAAACAGCACAGAAGATAACCGAGGCAGTCTGCGGCTAATTATCCGCAAACATAGCCTGAATCACATCATGGTTTGAGAAAACCGCGTCAGGGTTATGCCCCACTCTGTCCAGCATGATCCATGTGTGGCTGGGGCATGAGCCGCCGTTGAGCTTTTCAAGGTGGTGTCTGAAAAGTGCTGCTCTCTCCACCCTGTTTTTCCCCTGAATATCAGCACCGCATGAGTTGTCAAGCGACAGCGAGCGTCCGAGATTCTGTTTGCCCACCACAAAAACCATATGTCTGTTCAGAAGGTTGTTTCTGATGTCCTGCGTCTGCATATTGCTGCCGTAGCCGTATATGCTGTCCAACCCGTATTTGTATGAGTTATATGAGAAACAGCCCGTTATCTGAGACCGTCCCAGAGGGATTATCCGCCCGTTCTCATCCCGGAAGCGTTCATTGCTCAGATAAAGGTAAGTCGAAGGGTTCGCAGCCACATATGTGAACTTAACTCCTTTTGAAGCGAGCCTGTTCTCTGTGGAGTTCATAGCGGCAAACTGAATGGCAAACTGTGCCCCGCCGCCGTGCCCGGCTATTACCACTTTTCTGAGTGTATCCTTGTTTCTGTGGTACACCTCTCCTATCATCCTTTCAAGCACAGTAAACGAACTTACAGAGGGGTAGCCTTTGTTCAGCCCGCTGCTGAGGGAATAGCCGCCGCCGCGCCATCTTCTGTCCCAGAAGAGCATCCCCTTCTCTCTTTCCGCCACGCGTCTTTCCAGAAACTGCGGAGCTATCACGGAGGTTTTGCCTCTTCCCGCCACATCTGCGGCAAAAATGCCCTTACTCATGTAGGAGACAGGATTAAGGGTGTCATCATGTATCATAATCAGCAGTGTGCTGACATTTTCAGCGCCTAGATCACCTTCATAGGGCAACACAACCTCCGCGCTGCCGATTTTGAAAATAAATCTTTCATGCGCTATGGGAATATTGCCGCTGTACAGCTTTTTCATCTCCCCGCAGCCGGTAAAGGCAAGCATCAGGCAGACAGCAAGCAGGAGCCTGCGCAAAGCGGCATAAGGGAAACACACTGAGAACATCAACTGACCTCCGGACACACACAGTCCAAACCACAGACTGATCAATATACAGCCTGATATGTTATATAACCACGTTAATCTTAAAAAAATATTTCTTTATCTTAAGATTCTGAAAGAGAAAGAGAAAATCAGTTCAGGTTAAGTTTTTCTGAAAATATATGCATTAATCGTTACAAAAAAATGTTAAAATTTTTTTAAAAGGATCTTTCTTCATTATTAACAATTAAAATTAACACTATTTTAGTCGAAATTTTTTACTGTAAAATAATTATTATCATTTAAAAAATTTTGTGTTATAGTCCGCATTATCAACTATGGAGGTTTATTCTTATGAGAACAAAACTATTGTCAATGCTTGTGTTAATGGCGGCACTCGTGGTATCAGGTCCTGCATTTGCTGAAAAGCTTCAGGCAGATGCCAACAAACTTTTTAAACCTATTCCCTACGCGCCCCCTGCGCTTAAAGACAATCCCATGACTCTGGACAAGGTGGAACTGGGCAAAATGCTCTTCTTCGAACCCAGACTTTCAAAAAGCAGCCTTCTGAGCTGTAACACCTGTCATAACCTCAGCTTCGGCGGTGACGATTATCAGGAAACTTCCATCGGTCACGGCTGGCAGAAAGGCCCCAGAAATGCACCCACAGTTCTTAACTCTGTTTTCAACCTTGCGCAGTTCTGGGACGGCAGAGCGGCAGACCTTAAAGAGCAGGCCAAGGGCCCCGTTCAGGCTTCTGTTGAAATGAACAGCACACCCGACAGAGTTGTGGTTGTTCTGAAAAGCATGCCCGAATATGTTGCACTGTTCAAAAAAGCATTCCCCGGCGATAAAGACCCCGTCAGCTTCGACAACATGGCAAAAGCGATAGAAGCTTTCGAAGCTACGCTCCTTACTCCTGATTCCAGATTTGACCTTTACCTGAAAGGCGATGTTAACGCCCTCAGCAAAGACGAGAAGAAAGGGCTTGAGCTTTTTATAAGCAAAGGCTGCGCTGACTGCCACGCCGGTGTTAACATGGGCGGAGAGGACTACTACACATTCGGCGTTGTTGAAAAACCCGATGCAAAAATAGTTTCCGGTGACAAAGGCAGATTTACAGTAACAAACACTGCGGCTGATGAATATGTTTTCAAATCACCCAGCCTCAGAAACATAGAATACACCGCGCCCTACTTCCACTCCGGCAAGGTATGGGGACTCCAGGAAGCGGTGGCCGTAATGAGCTCGGCTCAGCTCGGAATATCACTTACGGATTCCGATACTAAGTTTATAACGGCTTTCCTTAAAACCCTTACAGGTGTTCAGCCCAAAGTGGCGTACCCCGTGCTTCCTCCTTCAACGGATGCCACCCCGAAACCTGAATGGAAATAAAACCTGACTGAAGAAAAACAAATCCCGAAAAGCCGCTCCCGAAAGGGGGCGGTTTTTTTTGCATTTATTCATCGTCACTGAAATTTGAACGACATATCATTAAAAGTATTACCTCTGCTTTACCGAGTTAATATTATTTTTCTTTTAATTTCAAATTGCCATGAATTTTTCTGCCCGGAAATGTTATAATACATGAAACTGTAAAATTACAACGGGCTGATTATTATATGAAAAATGAAAAACTTATTCTTGTGGGGATAGGAGCAAGCGCCGGCGGGCTTGAGGCGCTTAAGCTTTTTATACCGAACATCGAACCGAACGGAAGGATAGCCTATGTGGTTGTCCAGCACCTGAGCCCGTCACACAAAAGCATGCTGACCTCACTTCTTTCAAAAGACTGCAAGGTGGAAATAGCAGAAATAAAAGACAACACCCCACTTAAGCCCGACCTTGTTTACATCACACCGCCGAACTTCAATGTCAGAGTAAAAAACGGAGTGCTCCGCCTCACCCGCCCGCAGGATTTTGTGGGGCCGAAGCCGTCCGTCGATCAGTTTTTCATATCCATGTCTGAGGATGAAACCATATCTCCCTGCGGTGTCATTCTTTCCGGCACAGGCTCTGACGGCTCCACAGGCATACGCGCAATTAAAGCCGCAGGCGGCATCACCATAGCTCAGGAGACGGAATCCGCCAAATATGACGGCATGCCCCATTCCGCAATAGAAACAGGCAATGTGGACATAACCCTCACCCCTGAAAAAATTGCCCCGGAAATAGCTGAGATTTTTCTCAACAGCGCCATACCGGAGGTTACAATCCCTGAGCAGAAAGAGTCGGAAGATTATTTCAAGACTATTCTGACCCTCATCAAGCGCAAAAAGGGCACAGATTTCAGGGATTATAAGGAAAACACCATCAAACGCCGCATACAGCGGAGGATGGCCGCAAGAAAATTTATCAAAGTAACAGATTACATTGAGTTTCTGAAAAACAATGCAGATGAGATAGAGCACCTTTTCTTTGATATACTGATAAATGTCACAGCTTTTTTCAGGGATCAGGAAGCCTTTACGGAGCTTAAAAATGAGCTGTCAAAATACATCGGCTCAGAGAGGTTTCAGGATTCCCTGAGGTTCTGGATAGTGGGATGCAGCACCGGGGAAGAGGTTTACTCAGTCACAATACTTATAGCGGAAATTCTCGGTGATAAGTTTCCCGGAGCGGATATACAGATATTCGCCACGGATATAGACACGGCAGCGCTCAATATAGCCCGCAAAGGGTTTTACCCGGAATCAGCCATTGCCGAGATTGATCCTGCGCTTGTGAAAAAATATTTCATCAAGCACGGAAGCACTTACGAAGTTATCAAATCTCTGAGGGAGATGGTGATCTTCTCCCGTCATGACATCGCCTCTGATCCGCCTTTTATCCGGATTGACTTCATAAGCTGCCGCAATCTTCTTATCTACTTTAATTCAGACCTCCAGAAAAAGGTTTTTCACTCTTTCTACTATTCCCTTAATCCGGGCGGAATACTTATGCTCGGCAAATCTGAATCCACAGGAAATCTCGACACACATTTTGAAACGGTGGACAAAAAAAACAAAATCTACCGTCTGCCTATGCACAGAAAAAAAGTTGCAAAACCATCCTTTCCGAAAATTTCAGTGTCCAGATACCACGAAACAGTGGAAGCCCAGTCGGAAAATGATTTTGACTCATACATCCGAAAGAGCAGGCTGGAAGAATTTTTCGATGCTTTCGCAGTGACGGATATTCAGATGAACATCTTCTATCTGCACGGAAAAATAGCCGAGTATATCCAGCTTCCCACCGGCAAGCCGAAGATGAACCTCAGCACTATGATATGCAAAATGTTCCGCTCCGATGTCCGTGTGATGATCCAGAAAATCAAAAACGGTGCATCACACGCTGTTTCACCTTTCAGAAAATCAGACGGGTTCTTTGTGCGCTGTAATCTGCGTAAAATGACAGATGAGGGGCACGACACAGGCTTCATACTGCTTTACTTTGAAAACATACCGGAGAAGGAGCTTCCGGGAGTATCATACATTGATGACAGCTGCGACATGCGCATCACTGAGATACAGACGGAGCTCGCCAACACCAAACAGGATCTCCAGACTGTTATAGAAGAGCTTGAAACATCCAACGAAGAGCTCCAGTCACTCAATGAGGAACTGCATTCCTCCAACGAGGAGCTTCAATCATCCAACGAAGAGCTTGAAACCACCAATGAGGAACTTCAGGCAACCAACGAGGAGCTGAACATCGCCTACAATGAGCTGAAAGCCCTCTACGAGGAAAGAGAGCACAGGGAAAAACTGCTTATTGAAAAAACCACGCTCCTGACAGAATCAGAGAATATGCTGAAAGCCCTCAACAAAAACCTTGAGGCAAGGGTTGAGAAAGAGGTTGCCCAAAGACTCCAGAGCGAACTTTTCATCACCAAAATTTTTGAAACCGCAGAGGTGGGAATCTGCCTCACAGACAGCAAAGGCTGCTTTGTTAAGGTCAACAAGGCATACATGCAGATTTACGGTTATACAGAAAATGAGCTTCTGGGAAGCCCGTTTACTATAGTAGTGCCCGAAAATTTCCGTGAAACCGCCATGCATATGCATAATGAATTTATCAGCGGTAAGCTGTCTGAAATCCCCGCCGAGTGGGCTGTTGTGAGCAAAAGCGGCAGAACCCTGAAAATAATCTCCACCGCAAGCAGGGTGGAGCTTGGCGGAAAGCTGTATAAAATAACCTCCGTGACGGACATTACAAATATCAAGCGTATTGAAGAGGAACAGAAGCAGCGTGAGTATCTGCTTATTCAGCAGAGCAAGCTGGCCGCAATCGGCGAAATGGTGGCCTCCATAAACCATCAGTGGAAGCAGCCTTTAAACTCCCTGTACCAGATATTCCAGTACATTGACAATGTGCTGAACACAGAAGCACCGGATGAGGCCGTGAAATCTATCCGCGAAGTCACCGGGGAAAGCAGAAGCATAATCTCCTTCATGGATGACACCATCAACACATTCAAAAATTTCTTCAAGCTCAAATCATCCATCTCAAGTTTCAGCATCCTTGAGGCAGTGAAACAGACTCTCCATATTCTGGATGCAAAAATTTCCAATAACTTCGTGGAAGTAACCTTCAAATACAAAATAGCGGAATCCAAGGCCTATACTAAGGTTACTAACGGAAGCGCCAAGAACCTTAATAAGATAGCCGATTTTTACACCACAGGCTCCATGAACGACTTTCAGCAGGTGATAATGAACCTGATCAGCAACGCCATTGACGCTGTGGCGGAAAAGAAACGGCAGGACAAGGACTTCAAAGCGGGAAGGATAGGCATCAGCGTCATAAACCGCCGGGAGTTTTTCGAGATTCAGGTTGAAGACAACGGAACGGGAATACCTGAGGAGATAAAGCCGAAGCTCTTTAACCCCTACTTCACCACCAAAAAGGACGAAGGCACAGGAATAGGCCTTTATATATGCAGGCTGATACTTGAAAACAAATTTTTCGGCAGAATATCCGTAGGCAGTAAAAAGCAGGGAGCAAAATTTATTGTGGAACTCACTAAATTTTAGGTGCTCACACGGTTTGACATACACAAACAGCTGTATTAGTATATCCGCAGGCGGGCTATACAATGGATAAAGCGGATCTTAAAAGCAGCATTATTAAATTCATAGAAAAATACACTGCCACTTCGGGTGAAAATCACCTTCACGCCATAAATGAAAAAGCATGGGCGCAGCCCCTTGTGGGCTTTGCGTCCGGTTCTGATCCCCTCTTTGATAAATACCGCGAAATGATTGGCGATTTCTACTGGACTCCGGCAGATGCCATGAAACTCGCCTATCCCGATGCCGACTTTGACCGGGCGGAACTCACAGTCATCTGCTGGGTTCTGCCTCAGACAGATGAAACCATAGCCGAACAGAGGAAAGCCACGCTTCTTCCTTCCAGAAGATGGATATTTTCCAGACTGCACGGTGAAAACTTCAATAACCAACTAAGGGATGATTTCCAGAAATTTCTCAGAGAACAGGGGCTTAAAGCAATCGCCCCCTCTATTGCGGAAGGATGGGGCTACAGACAGTCCGATACGGCAGGGATATGCTCCAACTGGTCAGAACGGCACGCCGCATACGCAGCGGGGCTCGGCACATTCAGCCTGTCAGACGGCTTTATAACCGAGGCAGGCATAGCCGTCCGCATAGGCTCCGTGATTGTGCAGGCGGATATTGAGCCTGACAAACGGACTTATGAGCACCATCTCGGCAACTGCCTTTTCCACGCCACAGGTAAATGCAGGGCATGCATGAAGCGCTGCCCGGCGGGAGCAATAACTGACGAAGGCCACAACAAGGAAGTCTGCATGAAATATATCCGCGATATAACGGTGAAATACACAGAGAAGATGACAGGCTTTAAGGTCAATGCCTGCGGCCTCTGTCAGGCCGGGGTTCCATGCGAAAGACGCAATCCCATGAGGCCTAAATAAGCATCTTCCTTATCCTCGCGGAAATCCATTCACTGGCAATAACTGTTGCCAGCACCGAGATCAGAATCACAGACACCTGAGACCATGCCAGAGTGCTTAAGGATGAACTCAGGTTAAGCCCTATTCCCCCTGCCCCGGCATAACCCAGAATTGTGGATTCCCTTATGTTTATATCCCACCTGTAAAGGCTTATTCCTGCGAATGCCGGCATTATCTGCGGCACTATGCCGTATGAAAACACCTGTGAAGGCGCAGCGCCTGTCGCTGTGACAGCCTCCACCTGAGTTCTGTCTATCTCCTCGATGGCTTCATAAAGCAGCTTGCCGACAAACCCCACGGAGCGCAGGGCAATGGCGATTATACCGGCAAATATCCCCGGACCGACTATAGTTACCAGCAGCAAAGCCCAGATAAGCGAATTTACCGACCTGCTTGAAACAAGGATAAGCATTGCAAACGGGCGGACAAGCCTTCTGCTGGGAGTTGTGTTTGAGGCTGCCAGAAACGCCACAGGCACAGCTATAACTATACCGAGCAAAGTACCCAGAGTGGCTATATTAAGCGTATCCCACAGAGGTTTCCAGAGCTTGTTCAGATATTCAAGCTTAGGCGGGAACATCCTCATAATCATAAGCCGTAACTGCTCAGGGGCATCCGCTGCAAAAACCCATATGGTATTTGCGGATATGCTGCGCCAGCTTAAAAAGATCAGCATCAGGCCTATAAACCAGCCAAACCACACCATAAGCTGTTTCTTTGAGTCCTTAGGTATCCAGAAAACTGCCCCGTTCTTTTTTATCAGCGGCATCTTACTGGAGCCTCTTCCTTATTATTCCCGAAACATATTCGGTGCACATAACAATTACTATTATAACAATAAGTATGGCCGCAGTTGTGTCATACTCGTATCTGTCGATGGATGTGTTCAGGGTTGCACCTATGCCGCCCGCGCCCACTATGCCTATTACCGCAGATTCACGGAAATTTATGTCCAGTCTGTAAACGGACAGGCCTATGAGCCTCGGCATAACCTGCGGCTGCACACTCCATGTCAGCATCTGAAAAAAGCCTGCTCCTGTTGAGCGTATCGCCTCTGTCTGAACGGGATCTATATCTTCAATATCCTCAGCCAGAAGTTTCGCCATGAAACCTATGGTGGCAAAAGTCAGGGTAAGCATCCCCGCCAGTGCTCCGAAACCGAACATGGCCACAAAGAATATCGCTATTATCACTTCCGGGAATGTTCTGGAAATGGCTATTATGCTCCGGCAAAGGAAATAAACCGGAAAAGGGGCTATGTTCCCGGCAGCGCCTATACCCACCGGAATGGAAAGAAGTATACCTAAAGCTGTGGAAACAATTGTCATAGTGAGGCTTTCCAGAATACCTTCAAATATCTCGTTCCATCTTGAATTAAAATCAGGGTGCAGAAAAGAGCCAACAAACGCAGCCCCTCTGCCGAGACCTTCCTGAACCCTCACCCAGTTCACTTCAACGGAGGACAGGGCAAGGGCGAGGTATACAACAGCAGCAAAAGCAAGCCCTATCCGTATATACGGATTTGCAATCAGGTGCTTCTTCTTCCAGTTTACTCCGTCAGAGGCATGTATAAGCGGCATAGGCTAATCATTCGCCAGAGCATATTCCATGCTTCCGCATGGATTCTGATGTTCAGACTCAGGAGACTTGTTCCTGTCCGCTCCTCCGCTCCAGTCCTCTTCGCCGTATATCTCAGTCAATATGCCGTCTGTGAGCATTTCAGGCTTGCCGTCAAACACTATACTCCCCTTGCGGAGGCCTATTATTCTGTCGGCAAACATTTTCGCCAGCCCCACATCATGGAGGTTGATCACCGCAAGCAGTTCTCTCTCACGGCAAAGCTCTTTGATAAGGCGCATTATCTGCCTTGCAGTCTTGGGATCGAGGCTTGCCGTCGGTTCATCCACAAGGAGAAGATCAGGCTCCTGAAGAAGCGCACGGGCGATACCCACCCTCTGGCGCTGTCCGCCGGAGAGAGCATCAGCCCTTTTGTCAAAATGTTCCGAAAGCCCCACACGCTCCAGCAGGTTGAGAGCCTTTGAAACATCCTCGGCAGAAAACTTTCTGAACCAGCTTTTCCAGAAACCTGTATAGCCCAGCCTGCCGGAAAGCACATTCTCCATTACAGTCAGACGCTCCACAAGGGCGTACTCCTGAAATATCATGCCTATCTTCCGTCTTGCCCTGCGCAGGGAAGCTCCCCTGAGAGATGCTATATCACCGCCGCCAACAAGTATCCGGCCGGATGTAGGCTCCACAAGGCGGTTGACACAGCGTATCAGAGTGCTTTTCCCGGCTCCCGAAGGGCCGATAAGTGCAATTATCTCTCCGCGCCCCAGCTCCAGGTTAACTCCGTTCAAGGCCAGATCGCCTGTTCCGTATTTTTTTATAAGGTTTTCGAGTTTAAGCATTATTCTCTCTTAAAAATATAAATACGGCGGCCGGAAAACCCAACCGCCGTTTTTTATCCCTGTCGGTGTTATTTGCAATCGTATGTTACGCCCATTGCTGCGTCTATTTTTCTGACAACTTCCCATTCCTTTTTGTAGGTTATGGGTATGAATCTGTCTTCTGATTTGAACTCAGCTTTCAGGGGTGTATTTGTCCAGTCATAGGAGAGAAAAGCCTTTTTGATTTTCTCTGCAAGCTCAGGTTTAAGATTGTAAACGTGTCCGTAGCCTGTGGTGGGGAAAGTCTGAGACTGATATATAGTGCGTATTTTGCTGCCGTCAATAACCTTGCGCTCTATCATCCGCTTCATGACTTCGTTCGCTATTGCCGCCGCTTCATAGTCTTTGTTATAAACTCCGAGAACAGAGTTATCGTGCTTGCCGCTGAATGCAGTTTTGAAGTCTTTGTCCGCCTCAAGCCCGAACTCGCTCTTAAGGAGTGCGGAAGGAGCCTTAAAACCGGAGTTTGAAGTGGGTGAGGTAAATGCAAGGGTTCTGCCTTTCAGGTCTTCAACTTTTTTGATGCTTGAATCAGTATGTGTGATTATCTCCATCTCATAGCCGAAAGCACCTTCCGCTGAAGCCATCATTGCAAAAGGAACAAACCCTGCGCAGTTTACAGCTATGGGGTTGGAGCCTGTGTTAAAGCCTGCAACATGGAGTCTGCCTGAGCGCATAGCCTCAAGCTGGGCTGCGTTTGACTGAACAGGGAAAAACTGTACTTTTTTACCTGTAACTTTTTCCATGTGTTTAAGAAAATCGTCCCACACACCCCTGTAAACCTCAGGGTCCTCAACGGGTGTATAGCTGAAAATGATTACGGAAGGATCAACCCATTCCTTTTTATCTGCCGGAGCATCAGCCACCATATCACCATTGCGGTCACAGAACTTCTTGTCCAGCTGCCCTCTGGGGCAGTCATCTGCCACAGCAGCAGAGAAAGACATAAGCAGCAGAGCAGCAAACATCACTATTTTTGTCATAAAATTTTTCATAAACTCTCCTCCAGATTAAGCGGATAGGTGCTGAATCATTTGTTAATGATACTGATTTTTATCCTATCGCTGTCAGGCGGATGTCATATTCTTTTAAAAAATTCAATTCACATTCGTTTTTGTATTTGCACTTTTTCCTAATGCGCTATATATATATATATATATATATATATATATAACGCATGAATAATTCTGAGGTAAATAATGAATAAAGCACAGGAATTTGACAAAATAGCCACCGGAATCTTTGCTCCGCTTTATCCTGTTGTGGCAGCGCAGATAATAGAAAAATGCAGAATAACCAAAGGCACATGCCTGGATGTGGGTTGCGGAGGCGGAATGCTTGGATTTTCTATGCTGGCACAGGCAGATGAAATGAAAATGATCTTTGCGGATATTAATCCGGATGCCATAGAGATAGCCATCAACAGAGCAGCGGTAAAAGGTCTCTCAGGACGAGTCAGGGGCATTGTCTGTTCTGCTGAAGATATACCCGTTGATGACTCAGCGATTGATCTCATAGTCAGCCGCGGCTCCGTCTGGTTCTGGGATGATTATGAAAAAGGATTTGCTGAATTGCTGAGAATTCTTTCTCCTGATGGGAAAATATATATTGGCGGCGGCTTCGGCTCAAAGGAAATATTCGATCAGGTAGATGCAGAAATGTCCAAGGAAAATCCTGCGTGGAAAGAGAAAGTCAGCCAGAAATTTAAGCAGAATCTTACTCCCGCAGCCATGGCTGAATCCTTTGAAAAGCTCGGCTGCACATGCACAATAATAGATGATGATTCAGGACACTGGGTAATAGCAGAGAGAGGAGAAAAGCCTTTGTCACCATCATAATGCGCAGCAATCCCCTCCTTGTAAGCCTTTTTAGCTGCGGAATATCCAAGGTTCCAGTCGTAAGCATTCATATCGCTTTTGTGATAAGGATTTCTTTTGCTCTTATCGTAACTGGTAAAAGCTTCTGCCCCTTCGGCAAGTGAAGTTGCACACAAAAGCAACAAAGAACCCCGGAGAATTTCGGGGCTCTTTTCATCAATACCGTTGTTATCTTAAACCAGCGAACTGCTCTTTTTGGAATACTTAAGTACGCCGTCGGCGCATCTGTAGGCGAGTGCGCCAACTGTTCCCGTCGGGTTGCAGCCGCCGTTGTGAGGGAAGTTGCCCGCGCCCACGACAAACAGATTTTCAGCATCCCAATGCTGGAGATATGTGTTCACTACGCTTTCCTTAGGATCACTGCCCATGATTGTGCCGCCTGTGTTGTGAGTAGTCTGGTAGGGCACAATGTTGTAATCTTTGCTGTTGGACTTCAGACCGACTGATTTGGCGCCCATATTTTTCACTATCATATCAATCTTCCCTGTAAGGAAATCAAACATTGCCCTGTCCTGCTCTGTGAAGTTGTATGTCATCCTGAGCAGCGGCAGGCCGTAAGCATCCTTATAAGTATCATCAAGTGAAAGATAATTTTCTTTATGAGGAATAGATGCCCCCTGAGCGCCCACACCCAGCGAGCGTGTAAAACTGCTGATAGAAGCTTGTTTAAACGCTGCGCCCCATGAAGGAGTGCCGGCAGGAACAGCATTGGTTTCTATGGGACGCTTACCGCTCTGGAGCATCGATATGAGCCCCCCGTGAATGAAGTTAAGCCCTGAATGATCGAAGTTGTCTCCGTTGAAATCATCCACACCTATGGCCAGTGCGCCTGCTCCGGCGAACAAATTCATCTGTTCATCAAAAAATCCGGTTGCACCCGGAGTGATTTGGTAACAGTAGTTTTTGCCGAGAGTGCCTTTGCCCGTCATAGGATCATACATTTCACCGATTCCGGAAACCATGAGAAGCTTGGCGTTGTTCATTACATAGCTGCCGAGAACAACCACATCCGCAGGCTGTATAAATTCTTCCAGTGTAAGAGTATTAATGTATCGCACACCTGTGACCATGTTCCCTTTTTTCAGCACTTCCACAACATTAGCGTTGCAGCGCAGCTCAAAATTACCTGTCTTCTGAGCAACGGGGATCACTGTATTTATGGGGCTTGCCTTGGCGTTGTATTCGCAACCGAACCTTTCACAGTGACCGCAGTATTCGCAGGGGTTAAGCTCAGCGCCGTCAGGGTTTGTATAAGCCTGCGAGGCTATACCCGCCGGAAGCACGTAAGGGTGACAGCCGGATTTTTTTGCGCCGTTTTCAAAGATCTCCATGACAGGGGTCTTCACAAGAGGCGGCAGCGGATAGGGTGAGGATCTTTTTCCGTCAAACGGACTGACTGATTCGCCTGAAACACCTATGATGTTCTCAAATTTAGTGTAATACGGTTCAAGCTGCTCATAGCTCAGCCCCCAGTCCTGAATAAGATAGTCTCCGGACAGTTTGCTGCCGTAGCGTTCCTTCGTCATGGTTTTGATTTTGAAGTCATACGGAAAAAACCTGAAATTCATCCCATTCCAATGTACACCGGAGCCGCCAAGACCATCGCCCAGAAGGAAGGAACCAAGTTTTCTCATTGGCAGAGCTTTCATATTACGGTCATTTCTGAAGGTTATTGTTTCTTTAGAGAGATCCTGCATCATGCCGTAATTAACTGCATATCGCCATTCGTCATGTATTTCCATGAAGTCTTCAACCGTCCTGCAGCCGCCCCTTTCAAGCCCGACAACGCTTAAGCCCGCTTTTGCGCATTCGGAAGCGACTATGCCGCCTGTAAAGCCGACACCGACAGTAACCACATTCACTTTTTTAAGTTCTGTTGCCATATCAATATCCTCCCGTTCTTAATACATATCCGCAAGGGAAACGGGTTCAATCTTCTCAAAATTCCTGCTTTTTATGATGTCGAAATAACTCATCTGAGCTCCCGGATACTGCTTCATTCGCCATCCGTTCATATTGCTGTTACCGCCGTAGATAGGATCAGCATACACGCCAGCCAGCACTGCCCCGCGCAGGAGAGAAAAAAAGTACGCTGAATTAAAGCCATCTGTAGGAATAGCGCCGGATTCGCACATTTTGAGAATCACGTCCTTGTCAGCATCCTTAAGTTCGGGGAAATTCTTTTGGAACGTCATCTGCGAATAGCTGTTAAGAGCACCCAGCCCCTTGGAAAAAATATCACGTTTAAGAAGAGGTGTCTGGTATCCCTGTGTTGGAGCCCCTTTAAAGAAGGGTCCCGACATATATTCCCTGGCGTTGTATCCGTAGGCTCCTGCAAGCTGGTTATCAATGAAAAAGGGAACGCCCAGTTCCTTGGCTCCGGGTCCGTTCTCATCCTTTGGAAAAATCCTTTCGGAAGCTTCGGATAGAGTTGCAAATTCCAGTTCATTTGTGAAAAACATCTTGCCCTTCGGCGAAATTCTTGTGTTTTCGGAGGGTACTTGAGCCGAATGCTTCATTTCAGCAGCATGGGTTTCAGCAGTTGTAACACTCAGTATGCTCCCGCTCAGAGCCGCAGCGCCTGCTGCAACGCCCGTTGCCTTCAAAAAATTTCTGCGTGTCATGTCAGCCTTTTTTGACATAATTACCTCCTAGTGATTTGTGTGCTGTTCATACATATATACTAGGATATACCTGCAAGGTGGCAAATTGCAAGACATGACTGATTAATAATTATCACTATCATTGGCTTAATAAATATCAGGCATCATCAATAGACAGATTAACTGTAGACTTGATTGAGGGGAAAGGTGTAACTCTACGCACGGTGCAGTTCCTTGCTTGAACTTTTTGCGTCATTGCGAACCCTCAGGGGTGAAGCAATCTCTCAGTATATTTTAGAGACTGCCGCGTCGCTCCTCGCAGAGACACAGCAGTGCGTCATTCTGAACGAAGCGAAGAATCTTAGATTTCACAACATCAAACCGACACATCCTGTACGGTCTGCGTACACGCTCGCGGGCGGATGGATCGCCCTTCGCTTCTCACAGCGCAGTTCCTTACTTGAACTTATTGCGTCATTGCGAACCCTGCAAGGGTGAAGCAATCTCTCAGTATATTCAGAGACTGCCGCGTCGCGTCGCTCCTCGCAGTGACACAGGAGTGCGTCATTCTGAACGAAGTGAAGAATCTTGTTCCTAACATGTCCCTTAAACGCAGGAAAGCCCGACATCTTTCGACATCGGGCTTTCATATTTTTAATCTCTGGCAGTGACCTACGTCTGACTTTACGGAGTAAACCGCTACGTCCTGTACGGTTTACTCACACGCTTAAGGCACAGTGAATGTGCCTACGCTTCTAAAGCACACACTTCCTGTATGCGGGAGAGCAGGTCACTGTATTTGTCCCTTAAACGCAGGAAAGCCCGACATCTTTCGACATCGGGCTTTCATATTTTTAATCTCTGGCAGTGACCTACTCTCCCAAGCTCTCTCTTAGCTAAGTATCATCGGCGCTGGAGGACTTAACTTCTGTGTTCGGA